>NZ_CP026993.1:0-1200000 GCF_013407145.1 Nitrosopumilus cobalaminigenes | reverse complement strand
TCTGTTTCATATTCTGTTGCATATAGAGAAAGAACTCTAACTGACACTGTAAAAAGTGAAACTATTACATCTGTACAAGATCCTGGACAAGGACATGAGAATCATCAACTAGCAATTATTTTACCCCCAAGACCTTATGCATATTTTGGAACTTTGGGATTTTCAGCATCTGAAGATGTTCAACTTGTAGCACTACATGGTCCATTGCAACCAGGACAGAGTGCACATGGACAAGCAATCTGGTCTCCTGATGGCAAAACCTTCTATGCATTAACTTTTGTAGATAAAGAATCTGCAATGGGCACTTGGCAGTTTACTGGAAATGCAGTTGCCCTTCACACTATGAAAGATACGCCTTTCACTGTAAGTTATTCTGTAGCAACAGGACAATAAACTCAAATTAACATAATATTCTTTGACATCCAGTTGACTTTAACCGTAGATTAACACAACTAGATAACTTAAGATTGAAATTAGTTGTAGATTTCATGTCTTAATAGCATAATCCACATTATACATTTATGGAAAATAAAGTGAAAAATGAAAAATACACTGGAAATGATGAATCCGCAATAACGTCTTTTAGTCCGGGTATTGATGATGAAGAAATAAGACAAACATTCTTGAACATAATATCTGATAATTCATCTAGGATGATATTAGATAGTATAATAGATACAGCAAAATCTATTTTGGAAATTAGTGATGAAACTCAAGTACCATTGCGCACAGTATATAGAAAAATCCAATTATTCCATGATTCAAAATTGCTAAAAATTTCTGGAACTGTTACAGATAGTGGAAAAAAATACTTTTTGTATAAAAGCAAAGTTAGAAGTATCAGTATATCATATCATCCAAAAGAATTGATAGTGAATATAATCAAAAATTAGTTGGATTTTTTTAAATTTTTTCTCATAATTAGTTTTTTAAATTTGAGAATACTTTTACTATATCTGTTGAATTTACTATTCCTAATAATTTATCATACTCATCAATTATTGCAATTTTTTTAAGGTTTCTACTATACATTAAATCCATTACTTCCCAAATTGATTGTTCTGGACCACAATGAATTAGTGGGGATGACATAGTTTCTAAAATAGGTCTATTTACTGAATTTTCTGAAACAACATTGTTCATGACTAAATCTTTGTATGTTATAATTCCAACAGGTGTGTCTTTTTTAATGACTATGACTGCACTTTTGTTCAACTCTATCATTTTTCTTGCAACTTCTTTGTTTGATAACTGAGACTCAACACATAATGAATCGATATCCATGATGTCTTTTGCTCTGATTATTTTACTTTGTATCAAACTGTTGTTTAACTTGATTCTGATATTTTATGGTAGATAGATTTTGTCACTGGTGACAAATATCTGTTTTATTGATATGCATGATTCCTTGGATTGATAATAATGAATAATAAGACAATCATGTTTGCTGCAATAGCTATGGCATCAATTCTACTAATATCTGGATTTGGATTATCTTCAGCTAGTGCTCAAACAAGCAAAAATACCGAGATCAAATTGATTACTTCGTCTTCACTAGGAACTCATAGTGTAGTTTTCCAAGTATGTGCAAAGGACATCATTATGAGATCCCCTGAAGTTATAATCACCTCTGACAGTCAAGTAAAAACAGTCAAACTGAACAAGGCACTATATTCTAATACATGCAAAATTACTTCATCTACAATCAAAGCATTTGATAAAGATACAATTCAACTAAAGAAAGTTGACAAATCAAAGATCAACTCAATGATTAATGAGGCTGAAAAGAGGCTGATTAAAATAAAATCTGAAATCTCTAATACAAATACCGAACTTGAAAAAATAATTTCATCTATAGAAGGTAATGATCCTACAAAGAGAGAAAATATTGCAAAGATCAATGATCTTAGTGAAAAATTGACTGAATTAAGAAAAGACCTTAAAGATTCAAGAAACGAATACTATAATCTATTATTTGTACTTAGAAACTAGTCTTTTCTTTTCTTTTTTAATATTCTCTAGTGTAACTATGTGTGTTGAAATATTTTTTGTCTTTTGCTCTGATTATTTTACTTTGTATCAAACTGTTGTTTAACTTGATTTTGATATTCGATAAATTGTCACTGGTGGCAAATGTCTACTTTATTGATATGCATGATTCTTTAGATTGACATTAATGAATAACCAAACAATCATGTTTGCTGCTATTGCATTGGCTTCGATTTTGCTAATTTCAGGTTTTAATTTACCTGCAGTAGATGCCCAACTAAATCCGACAGTCAAAAAAGTAAAAATTGCAAACGTTGCAGGCCAAGCACCAATATTCCAATCAGAGAGTAGAACTATCGCCTATACCTATGTCTTTGAAGCATGTGCTGGTGATAAACCAATTCGCTCTCCAGAAGTTGTAGTTAGCTCTGACAGCGAAGTAAGATCTGTAAAACTTGCAATAGACTTGAGTCCAAATGCATGTCAAGTTTCTGCTACTCAAATCAAAGCAGCAAGCCCTGACACCATCAAAGGAAAACTCTTCACAAAAGATACAGTGACCAAAATGGCAAACACCGCTGAAAAGCGATTAGGTGACATCAAGGTATTGCTTAGTGAAAGAAACACTGCACTACAAAAACTTGTAAAATCACCTGATAGTCCAGAAAACACTTCAAAACTGGTTAAACTATCTAGTGAAATCGTTGAATTACGAAAGGAACTCAAAGATGCAAGAGCAGAATATTATAGACTATTGTTCATAATTCATGGATAATTTTCTATTTTTTTCTTTTTTATTAAAAGTCAAATGATTTATTGAAGTTTGTATTTCAATAATTATTGAATAAAGTATTTTTACTAATTCCATTTGTTTTGATTTTGTTCTTTGGAGTATCATTTACTTATGCAGAATCCCTTATTCCAGATTGGGTAAAAAATACTGCACTTTGGTATGGTCAGGGAATAATTACGGAACAAGAATATCTTGAATCCCTCAAATATTTGATAAATAATAAAATAATATTTCTAGATGAGCAGGAAAAAAATGCTCTTCTTGATCCTACAATCACATCAACAGATGTAACTGTTACAAAACCTAGAATTAATCAATGTTCAATATTGTATCAATCCTACAAGAATATCGGAAAACCTCAATTCGTCGCTAAATATGATCATGTCAATTTCATCAATATTTGTGTGAAACTTTACCAAGATCCTGTTTGGAAATATCAAGGGGATGACAGATTAGAAAAATTAAATGAAAAGTTCTTAGAGTTTAATCAAAAAGCCAAAAACGAGGCTCCTAAACTATCTTTTGAACCTACTGTGAAAATTTTATCAACTACAAATATTGGAAAAGACAAGTTTGATGTGAAATTTAACATATGTGCAGGAGACCAGAAAATTGACAAAGCCAAAGTATTGGTAAAATCTAAAATTGAATCTATTCAAGTAGGCTCCGACAAGGACATTCCTTCAAATGTATGCAGAACATATGTAACACAAATTCATGCTAACAATGTCGCAAATATTCAAATTACAATTTTAGAGCAAGTCCTAACAAACTAATCACATATTTTATCATAAAACTAGCCACACCTTCAAAAATACAAGTTTTATTTTTTTGAGACAAAGTCTAGTTAAAGTGTAAAAAGAAAATTTTCAGTACACGTTATGTTTCAACTAGCAAAATTGAACAGTCTGATTTGTCTTGGACTTTTTTTGCAGTCCCTCCAATTTTAAAAAATGATTTATACTCTTCAGATTTTTTCATTTTGGCCATAACTATGAGATTTATTTTTTCGTCATTTGCATATTTGACTATGGAATTGGCTGGATTACCTGTTCTGAAAATACCGTCACATTCTATACCGCTTTCTCTACACTGCGCTACTCGTTTGGCTAAAAACTTCCTAACATGATCTTGCATATTTGTCATAATTGATTCTATTTGTACATGAGTTGTGGCATCATCATCGCCAATTTCTTCAAATAATGGGTTTGACCAAGGCTTGATCACATTAAGAATAATAATTTTTGATGAACTCATTTTTGCTATGTGTATTGCATGCTTTAATGCCTCATCTCCAGCAGCAGTTCCTGCATGAGGTACAAGTATCGTTTTATACATAATATCTATACCACTGTTCCCAAATAATTAAGATTTAGAGTCATCAACACTTCTCCACTCTATTGTACAGTAATTGAGGCATTTGCTTATGTTTATTTTCAAGTTTCAATTTAATTTTCATTCTTTTATAGTGAATTTACGTGAAGGCAGACCTGTACCGAAGGGAGTGTACAGCTGTCTTATCACGAATTCACTTGGATAGTATATCACTTTCAAACTATTAAGATAGGGGATAATTGACTTGATTCATAATGGAATCAACTTGTATTCGGATTAATAATTCAGGCATATGGTAGAATGCATGGTCAATAAAAAAGAAAAATCGCAGAATTTTGGAAAAAACCTCAAGAAAAAACAAGAGCACATTATAGAAGATGTTACAAAGAATTATGCTCAAACTGTTGAACAAGGAAAGCAGATAGGTAAAGAATCCCTAGAAAAAATAAACCAAATCACTAACAATACTACGGATTTTCTAAAATCCCAAGAATATCTAAAATCATTAAAAATCAATTCATTAAAAATTAGAGAAAAAGGTTTAGAGCAAAAAAGTATGTTCATAAAGAAAAGCCCTAAATTTTATAAAAAAATTTCCAATGCTTTTTTTTACTTTTTTGAATTAATTGTGGGTAGGATCAAACTTGGTACACAATATGGTGCTTCAAGTCTTGAAATTCTAGAAAAATTAGCTAAACTCAAAGAATTAGGAATCATTACTGAGAAAGAATTCAATGAGAAAAAGAAAAAGATCTTAGATAGAATTTGAATGGACAGAAAGGATTTGAAATAAAATTGACAGATGAAAGAAATCTAAAACCTAGTAATATTCCAACAAAAGAAACTATTGTGCTTAGGACTAAACTATTACCTCAAGACATTATTGAAATTTTAGATAAAAAGAAAACATCGTTTTTTGGTTCTGCATTAAGACGTCCAAAATCAGATGAGATAACAGTTGAAACTCCACAATTGTATTTGGAACAATATGTTTTCATTTTAGGTCACTATGAAATTGATTTTGATAGGAATGCTTCATACATGATTAAGGTTGACCCTGATGTTGTCGAAGTTGCAATTGGAACTAAAAAATTTCCTGTCTTAAATGAATCAGGCGTGTGGAAGAAATTTGGTAAAAAAATGAAACAAGGTGTTGGAATTACTAAACAAGATTTGGAACTCAATGTAACTGAAAATGCAGTCAAAAGTATGACTGATTCTATGTATTTTGATCATAATGGATTGGAAACTACTTTTGATTATAGTACTGATTCTGATGCAGTAGAAAATTTCGTCCAAAATGTACTTGATGTAAACAAAAGCCATACTCGAAAAATCAAGATGACTAACAATGAGCTTTTTTCAAAACTATTTCATAAATTAAAAGAAAGTCTAAAACATGATTTGATAATCAATCATGAGGAATACGTTGTGACTAAATTTCAGGAGATTTTTGTTCCAATTTATGAGACAAAATGTTATGATGAGAAAAACAAGGTTGTAGTTGCCCGAGTGGATGCTGTAACTGGAAAAATTATCTAAAAATGTGATTGTTGAATAACTGTTTTTCTTGCATTATTGCTAGGTCTAGGTTCATTTTTCTGAATCTATGTGGATATTTCTAAAAATTTATGACACGTGGTACACTCGTATCGACTCTTGTGACCAGGCATCATTACTTTGGCTTCATGTGAGCAATTTGCTTGTGTTGGTATTTTAGATGACATCGTATTTCCTTAATGTGGTTTTATTCTGTCACGTGAATTTTTTCATGTTCTAACACTGTATAAAATGTGTCAGAATTTCCTTCCCATTTGAATTTGCATTCTCGACAATTATATTTCATTTTTTATCCAACATGCTAAGATTATTTTTAATAATAAATGATGGAGAAGTTGACTTCAATCTCAATGATATCAACTAGATTAATGAAATTATTAGTGCGTCAAATGACTATGCTGTCTGGATACGAAGGCATCTCTCTGACATGCTATGTCAATGTCGCACGAGATAGGTATTGTTGATTTTGATATTAAAGATATATCATTTTGATTTCATTTAGAATAAAGTCAACTTGTTATTTTGAATGTAAATTGTTCATCAAGTTTAAATTAATGAATTTTAATTCTGATTTGCCGTCACAAGGTTTGTAGGCAAAACCTAGTTGGTAAAACCCATACGGAAAGAAAAACCTTCAATCACAATTTTACTGTAGTTCTTTTTTATTATAAAATTTCTTTCTAGTGATTGATGCAATAAATTCACATTGATAAGAACAATAAAATCCCATATCTGTCATTGACTGTCTTCCACAACAAAGGCATTTTTGATTTTTCATTCTAACTTTTTAAATCCCTTGATGTTGTGAAGCACATTTTGATGAACAAAAATCACTATCTTGATCTTTGAATTTATTACCACATATAGAACATGTTTTGATTATTTCTTTATCTGATGAAAATAATGGTTTACGAATCTTCAATATTTGCAAATATTATTTTGAATAGGGAAATTTAACAAATACCTCATTTGATTAAATTCACTACCAAGTCATCTAGTTGACTTTGTATTGGCTGAGAACAATTTTTTTACATCTGAAATATGATTTGATATTGAGATATTTAGTGAAAAATATTGGTAGATGAATTCAAAGCCCAAATACCAATAAGACCTAGAGACATGTCCCAAATCTTTAGCAGCCATGGTTTTCAGTTTGGGGCTGTTTCAGGTCTTTCAGGAATAGATGAATAAATAATCAATCATCAAGAATTACAAGAGCTGTGTAAATGATCCTTTCTTGAACTACTGTGGTTGTTAGTTTCACATCTATGATTCGTCTTTGTTTTACAATTTCATTAACTAATGAATCTAATTCTGATAGTTCTTCAGTTTGAATTGTTTCAACTTGCATGAATTACTGTTTTTTTCCTAGAATAAAAATATAGTATTTTCTATTTTGATCACAAGTCTAGTTGTTTTCATTCAGAATGGACACAATTCTTGTCTTATTTAATTATGGATTTGAAAATACATCTATAGGTAAAATTGACATTTCAAATACTAAAACAAAAAAACTGCGTTCATTTCCCATCAATTGTGATGGATAATTTGAATGGCAAACGAGAATGCGTAATATGTCATAAAATTCTAGAATGACTTGTCAAATTACATGTAAAACATGTGGGGATGATTTGAGCAAAGGTCAGATTATTTGTTATGGGTATCTTTGTGTTGTTTGTTGGGATAAAGTGAAACCACCTAGTATTTAGATAACCCCTCAGAAATACAAATCTCTACAAATTCAACTATTATTGATTAATTTTGATAAGACCGTAACTGCATTTCAGATATTAACATTTGTTAAAAAATTGATTTTAGTACTATGAGATATCAAGCAAAGTATGTCATCAACAGATTTTGGCAGGAATTTAAAATGTGATAAATGTGGATCAAGATTCAAGTATCCTGAAAGACTAAAAAAACATAAAGAAATTGCACATAATAAGAAAAAGGAGACATGTAGAGCATGTGGTTCTGAATTTCATTCTACTGAGGATTTGAGAAAACATAAAAAAGACTGTAAAGAAAAAATTTAACATTACAAACCCTCTTCAAATTGTAACTCCGCTGTGGAATCAAACTGTGTGATATTGTAAAAAATTGCCTAGTTCTGCATAGTTCTAATGATTGGGTTTCACACTATATCTTTTTCAAAAATGGCATAGTTTGGCATAGTTTTGAACCTGTAATGTGGGATCCTGCACTTTATGTTGTAGAATAATGTGTGCCGGGGGCGAGTTTCGAACTCGCGACCTCCAGATTATGAGTATTGCCTTAGTTGGAGAACCGTTAGAGTTTACCAAATTAACTGGCACTCTAACCAGGCTGAGCTACCCCGGCATGATATAATGTCAAAAATTTGGGAAATTAAATGATTCTAAAGTACATTTTGCCTTTTTTTAGATAATTTGGCATCTTATTGAGCATGATTGCTTCATTGCATTGCAGTGCATACTCACTGCTTATCCCTCTTTTTCTGATTGCAAGTACATGAAACAAAGTTTTCAACAATTTTCTATCTTTACATTCATTGTAATGTTTACAGTAATTTTTGCTTCTCAAGGCATGTTGACCCCTGCATATGGTGCTCATGATGCAATCAAAGGTTTTACAGAAGAATATGATTTTGTAGCAGGAATACATAATGAAGTTACTTTTGAATTTAGAAATGGTATTGAAACTGTGAATTTCCCTGTATTTTCAACAACTTCTGATATTGTGGCTAACGTTGGAACTAGTTTTGAAGTTGAAGGAGTAATTGGAAATAGTCCCCATCTACACAAGGCACTAGATGACGCATATCTCTATAGAATAGCTGTTTTATCTGGAACTGGTGTTTTTGATTATGAACATAGATATTTTGATGTAGATGTTAATGTCGTTCAAAATGAAACTATTCTAAAATCATTTGAATACAATAATTGTGAAATATCATCAAATAGCGTATCCACTCTCACAGATGATTATGAGTCTTATTTAGCATCCAATACTGGATTTGCTGTTGTTAACTCTATAGAGTTTAGATGTAGTGGTGTTCATATTAATTTAGAAAATAATTCTTCTATTCCAATCCATATGGAAATGGAATTGACTGATTATGGTCCATTACCTTTTCCTCTTGCTGAAGATGTTCGCACTTTTCTAACTTTTGACTTTGATCATGGGGCAGAAAAAATAGAATCTGTAATATTTACATTAACTTCAGGATTTGATGAAACCGATAATGCCGGTGCAGGCTTTCAGATTATCACAGCCGTGTTGCCTCATCCGTTGATAGACAATGCAATATCAAAATCTCAAAAACTCTCTGGAATGCAATCTAGCTATAATGAAGATTTTAACGTCTATGTAGAAATTGTAAATCCTGATGAAACATTACGTGCTCTTGATTTTAATGACTGTATTGTAAGTGGATATGACGTACTTACTCTGAGAGATAAAGAAGAAGGTTATACTGGAAAGCGAGGGTTTGCAACTGCTGAAATACTTGATGTTGATTGCTCTGGTTTAACACCAATTAATCCTAATTTTGATAAATTATCACATAGCAAAGAATCTTCAAAAACTCCTGTACTACATTCTTACAATATGGGAACTGGTCCACATGTCATTGCTACTTTTGATTTTGATGGTCAAACAGAAGTGATTGATTTCCCTGAATTCAATCAAGGTAATTTGATTTCAAGGGCAAATCCAACATTTGATCTCGTAGGAGTTCCCGGTGTGACTCCTTTGTTGTATAATGCAGTAGATAAGGCTAAACAAAGCCAATCAAAAATTACTGGTGTCAATTCACTAAGGGATTTGTTTGATGTTAATATCACTATGATAAATGGTGAGCATACTGTACGAAGTTTCGATTATACAAAATGCCGTATTGTTGACTATGTGTTAAAAACCGAGCATGATCTTGAAGAGAGTTTTTACAAAGGGTTTGCATTAACCAATGAATTCCACTTTGAGTGTCTAGGATATGCTCCAGTTAACGCACACTATTCTGAAATGTTTAGTATTCCACAAAGTTCTGGGACTGAATCAACCAACGATTATGATTCAAAACAAAGATCTTCTTGGGGACCTAACTTTAGAGTGTCCTAATTTTTTATATCCTTCCAAGATGTGTTTTCATTTTTGACCCAGAGGAATTTCTTTTGTAGTGCTGATGTGTACAATTTTTCCCATTCTGCACCCACTTCGTCAGTCCAGGCCTTGAAAACACGTGGATCGATATAATTTCTTAATGATGTTCCAATGTTGTAGTCTTTAGTTTTTTCAGATAAATCAATCTGTAATTCTAGTTTTTCAACTCTTTCTTTTTGTTTGACTTTTTGTTTTTTAATTTGTTCATTTAATGTCTTGATCCTTTTTACTTTGGCTTTCTTTTGGATGTCTGTCTTTGGTTCTTTATCTTCTACCTTTTTGAGAGTCTCTTGGGTTTTTTTCCATGCCTTCTCTTTTTCTACCTTTTTGAGAGTCTCTCTCTTCTTTTGTAGTGATTGTTCAAATGTTTTGGGAATGGTTCTTTTGTGATTACACATAATTGCAGCTTCGAGATTTGCCAATTTTGCATGGTATAGTTTTTCAGTTGCAGATTTTCCCTTCATATTATCGTGTTTTACAAGATAGTCTTTGACGACTGTTGTTGCTTGGAATGTTCTGAACACCTTGGCAGTTAATCCTTTTACAATTCCTGAAAAATATTTGTTCACATCTCTTGATGTGATGTTGTGGAAAATTTCATCTTTTGGTTTTTTCTTTTCAATTAATTTTTTAAGATTTTCTTGAAATTGTTTATCGTCTCCAACTATCTTTAGAGTTTCTTGCCATCTTACACTATCTTTTCCTAAAAAGTCAAACTCTATTGCATCTGCAGTAATCTTGATATGTTCTTTTCTTAGGGTTGTAGCACCTACAGTATCAGCTTCATCTTCATCCTTTTCGTCCCCTACCCTCATTGCTGTTTTGTAAATCAAATAACATGCAGTAGCAACATTACTCTTTTTTGAATCCTTCATATCTTTGACCATTGCTTTTCTGATTTTTTCAATTTCTTTTTCAAGCTTTACAGCTTTTTCATACTTTTCTTTATCTCTACCTTGTTTTAGGTCAGAACTGTCTGAAAGCCACACATATTTTCTTTTCTGAGTAAGAAAATCCATCCAACTTGCAAGCCACATCGAATCTTGATCATGAATTATTTTTCCCCATTTCCCATCTGGTACTTTTGCATTTTTTCCAAGGTTTAATGTGACATCTTTTGCAGTAACTGGAGGTTTCCATTTTCCTCTGAGTGGGTGTTCTCCTCTTCCAATGAATATTCCTGGGGGTTCTGCCATATAGTTTCCAACTTCAACTTCCTTTCCATCCATGATTGCAATTCCGTATTTTGCTTTCAGCTTTTCTCGTAGTTCTTTTCTTTTAGTAGCAAGAGATTTCTTTTCTTCTTTACTCATCATCTCTTTGAGATCTTTTTCCTTGTCAACTATTTTGTAAGCATTTGAAAAATCAATATCATCATAAGATAATTTTTTAATTTTTAGTTCTTTAGCTAAATCCGCAGTAAAATTTTTCTGAAAAACTTTGTCTTGAGCATATGGGGTATCTTTCTTTTTTGCCCATTGATACACCATTTCTTCCTGATTGAGATTGAGATTTACTGTTTCTCCTTTGATCTTTATTTTAATTCCCTGAGCCTCATATGCAGGTGGGAACAAGATTCCATTGTGTTGTAGAGTTTTCCATTTCATATCATTTCACCATAAAATTGTGGACTTTGATAAAATTCTACTTTATCTGTATATCAATTTAGCGTACAAGTACGATGTCAGCTTGAAAATAGCTCTTTACTCATGTATTTCTCAAATTCTAGGTCCGTTTTCATCTTTTTAGCCTCCATGAACATGGCAGCATCTGTACCTACAACATATCGAGGCTGCATTTCGTCATCATGAATTGCCTTCATTACTACCTCTGCAACTTGAGATGGTGCGGTTCCCATTTCAACCATCATTTTTAGACCTGCCAAAATATTTTCAGTTAATGCTTTGTATTTGGGGTCTGATTTTGATTCAGAAACTTTCATTGAATTAAAAAAATCTGTTTTGATAACTCCTGGTTCTATCAATGTTGTTTTAATTCCAAATTGGCCAAGCTCATATCTTAGACATTCTCCTAATCCTTCCAATGCAAACTTTGAACTAATGTAAGCTGGAGAACCCGGAAATCCGATTCGTCCTGCAACTGAACTAATATTGATAATATTTCCAGAATTTTGTTTTCTCATTATCGGTGCTACTTCTTGAATAATTCTTACCACACTGAAAAAATTTGTCTCAAATTGTTTTCTAAACTCTTCAACTGATACATCCTCTGTACATCCAAATTGACCATATCCTGCATTATTTACTAGTACATCTAGTCTTCCATTTTTTGTAACAACTTTTTTGATTGCAGAAATGATTGATTCTTCTTTATCCACATTCAATTCTATAATTTCAATTGGAAGATTCTCTTTTTTTACAGCATGTTCTAATTCTCCTGCTTTTCCAAGATTTCGCATACTGGCAAATGTATGATATCCATCTCGTGCTAATGACAAGGCAGTCTCCAACCCTATTCCTGATGAACTACCTGTAACAAGAGCTATTTTTTCCATGATGATTCTAAATTCTTGTTATATTTATCCCATTTTGATTAGTTATACTAGTGGTCTATCACCTTCAGTAGGATCAATTAGCTCAGTCTCCTCCCCATCATTGATTCTCTCAAGAATCTCCAATGCTGAATGTTTGTGGAGATATTCATTGTTGTTTCCACATCTATATGAGAAAGTACATCTGGGACACCCAGATTCATTTTTGCACGGGCATTCTTTTACTATGAACATGCTCCTTTCAAGTGCTTTTTCAAATCTGTCATAGAGGGCTTTACTTGCACCACTTCCACCTATGGCCCCATCATAGATGAAAATCAAGCCTGATGTGCCTAGTGATATGCCTCCTAAATCCTGAGAAACTCCTCCTGTGATCATATTACTCCCTTCAATCACAACATGCTCTGTTGCATGGTATCCACTTGCTTCTGCATATTCTTCATCTTCAGATTCATCAATTATTTTCAGTGGTCGTGGTGCATGAAATACAATCCCTTTTGTGACAAAATCATACTCTAATGGTGTATCCAGCTCAACTTTTTCTCCTTGTGTTATTTCTTGTCCTAATTCAATATTGACATAACCATACACCTTTTTTTCAATATGCAATTTACAAAATGCAATTTCAATGCCATTTGCTTTTCGCCTTTCGTAAACTGTTTCTATTGTTGGCCATTCTTCTGTTAATGATTTTGTATAATATGGATAATCTCTTGGAATTCTTTCCAATTTTGCATAATTATTTTTTGGATAATCAAATTCCTTTACCTTGTAACGAATACCTGCTAGAAAATAGATTGCATCTTTATGCAGTTCTTCTAGTGCAATTGGCAATACTCTGTCTCCTGCTTTTTTTCCATCCAAAAAAATATCAACTGAATTACCAATTCCTCTGATGCTATATTCACTTAGCATGGAATTGATTTTATCAAAATTTGGAATGATTCTATTATTGAATTCTTTTAGATTTTCATTACTAATATGATGTTCAATAATTTCTTGATGTTCCTTTAATTCATGTTTTGAAATTGGTCTATCACATGCCATTGCTAAAACTTGAAATTCTTCTACAAACGGATTTTTTGGATCGATGTATGTTTTTTCAATGTCTTCAAAATAATCATCAGGGTGATTTTTGTAATACTGCGAAATGGGATCATTTCCTAAAGCTAAAAATGCGTATCCTCGCTGACCTTTTCGAGCAGCCCTTCCTATTCTTTGAATTAATCTATTGACTGGTATTGTAGATGATATGACACAATCAACATTACCCACATCTATGCCTAATTCAAGCGTGGGAGTACATGAAATGGCCTGTAGACTATCTTCCTTGAATTGTCTCTCAACTGATGCTCGATAATTTGCCATCAATCCTGCTCTGTGAACTTTGATATTCACCTTTTGTTTTTTTGCCTGAATTGCTAGTAATTCTGAATTTAGATGAGAATTATTAAACACCATTGTTTTATGATTTTTTTGAGTTAGTTTTTTTGTCAATTCCACCATTAGGGCTCTTTGTGTTCGAAGTGATGGAAATAACATTGCAAAATCTGTTTGTCCTTTTTTACCTGAACCTCGAATTTTTTGCATCTCTTCCCCAAACAATTTTTGGCAGAATTCTTTTGCATCATCAAGTGTAGCTGATGCTGCAACAAATTGCAATTTGTTAGTACAAATTCTCTTTAATCTCTTGATAATGTAATGAACATTAGTTCCAAAAATTCCTGAATATACGTGGGCCTCATCTGTTACAAGAATCCTAGTTGATGATAGTAATGATGAAAATTTTGTTTGGTGCCACATGTGATAATGTAAAACATCAAAGTTTGTAATTAGAATTTGAGGTGGATTATCTATAATTTCCCTTCTCTCATCTAATTTTGTATCTCCATCAAAGACCTTTACTTTAACACCAATCTTTTCTGCGAATTTTTGGATTTTTGGATACTGATCTCTAGATAATGCTTTGGTAGGATAAACAAAAATAGCAAAAACATTTCCGTCATTTGCATCTTTTTTTATTCTTTGAATTACTGGAATTAAAAATGCTTCAGTTTTTCCTGAGGCAGTTGGTGCCTCAATTACTACATTTTCTCCAAAGGTAATTTCTCCAATTGCCTCTTCTTGAAATTTGTAAAATTGTTCAATTTTTAATTCTTTGAGATGTGCTGTGATTGATTCATCTAGTCCCAAATCTTCTACTTTACAGCCCATTTTAGGCTCGGGATTGCTCAAAACCTTGTATTGAGAAACGTAATCTTTTTTTGAATATAGTATCTCTTCTGTGATTTTATCTGGCTTGTTATTTCCAATCATCTCTTTGATTTCGTTTTCTCCCCTGACTATTCCCTCATCTTTGAGACCTTCAGATAACCCCCTTTCTGTAACTAGACCTTTATCAAATCTGGATAAAAATTCTAAAAATACCTCATCAACATTCTTTGAGAATTCTAATAGATCCTCAATTCCACATTTTTCACAAGAAACATGCATTTTTTTGTTGAATGTTTTTTGAATTTCAATTTTTGACTTGCATTTAGGACATGAAAACTTCAAGATCTGTTATCTTAGAAACTATTGATGATTTATTGTTTGATAGGTGTTTTGACCCATGACATTATTAAGATAGAACAGAGTCTTGAATTTAAAAATGAAAAAAATAGAAATTAACAAAATTTACAATCAAAACTGTATTGAAGGAATGAAATTAATTCCTAAAAACAAAATTGATCTTGTCATAACTGATCCTCCATTTGCCATAAATTTTAAGGCAAAAAAGGCAAATTATAACAGAACATCATCAAGAGTATTATCTGGCTATAATGAGATAAAACCTGAAGATTATTATGATTTTACATTTGCTTGGATGAGTGAAGTTTACAGAATTTTAAAAGACTCTGGAAGCATGTATATTTTTTCAGGATGGAATAACCTAAAAGATATTTTACGTGCATTAGATGATATTGGATTTACTACTGTAAATCATGTGATTTGGAAATATCAATTTGGAGTAGTAACTAAAAGAAAATTTGTCACTTCTCATTATCATTGTCTTTACGTTTGTAAGGACGATAAGAAAAGAAAATTTTTCCCCTTCTCTAGGTTCAAAAAAGATGATAAAAATGAAGATGGTCGAAGTCTTCATTACAAAGACAAGGAAGATGTATGGGATATCAAAAGAGAATATTGGACGGGGGATGAAAAAACTCCTACTAAACTTCCTTCTGAAATTATTAAAAAATTATTAGAATATTCAAGTGAAAAAAATGATACTGTATTTGATCCATTTCTTGGTTCTGGCCAAGTTGCTGTAGTTAGTAAATCGCTTAAAAGAAAATACTTGGGATTTGAGATTGTTCCAGATTATTACAAATTTGCTAAAAAACGACTTGACACTGATACTTATCGAATAAAAAAATCAAAATAATTTATTCGTTTTTTTCAGTTACGTCTGTTCTTTTTTGACCCATTTTTGAAGCAATACTTTCTCTTAATTCGTCATCTGTTTTCCCTTCAATTTTGACTCCTGCTGATTTTGCAATCATTTCTAATTTTTCTCGTTCTGTTTCAACAGGCCCTGAAATTTTTGGCACTTCTTCAGTAACTTCTTTCATCTGTTCTTGAATTTCATTTTTAGCTTTATTGTATTCGTTGACTGCTTTTCCCATTTTCTTTGCAGCTCCTGGAAGTTTTCCAGTTCCTAAAATCAATACTAGTGCTACAAAAATAATTATCATCCATTCACTGCCACCAATATTTAGCAAATCCCCAAACATGTCTTGGTATTTTTTAGTTTAAAATTAAACCTAATGTCTTGATTTATGCGTGAATTATCAATTTCATCATTGAATATCACATATGAGAATGCACGTATTGATTTAAAGAAATTCAAAATAGAGAAAATTTATGAAAAAAATTGAAGCAATCGTTCAATCTGGAGCAAAAGATGCAGTAATTGCTGCAATCAAAAAGATTGGCGTTGGCGGCGTAACTACTCATCAAGTTCAAGGACAAGGATCACAAGATCCTCCGTTAGTTGGACAATATTTCAGTAGAGATATGATCATTTGTGTTGTAGATGATCCTAAACTAGATGAGGTTATTGATGCAATTGCACATGTTGCTTGTACTGGAACGAAAGGTGATGGTAAGGTCTTTGTAACTGAAATAGTTGATGCACTTGATATCTGCACCAAAAAACGTGGAACAATGGACATCTAATTGGAAAATCTCTGCGGTTCTAGTTTCTTTCTAGCACTAATTGCAAATAGCGCAACTCCAATTCCTATTATACAAAATACTATGTATGGTGTTTCGTTTCCAAATGACTGAGTAATTGGACCTCCTATTGTTGGTCCTATTGCCCATCCCATACCGAAAACTGTTTCATATGCGCCAATAATTTTACCTGAAATTCCTTTTCGAGTTTTACTTAAAATAATCTCCAATGTTAGTGGGAAAAATATACTAAATCCAAACCCCATCAGAACTAAGGCAATTCCAAAAGTAATGATTGAATCTGCAACAACAGATATTGCCAATCCTGCTGATACTGCAATAGTTCCTGCAATCAACGTCTGACTTGTTTTTCTTGCAAACTTTCCTGCTAATGCAAGAGATACAACTCTAGATATTCCAAAAACAAAGAACAATAACAAAATGTCTGTAGCAGACATTCCATTATCGTTTAGAAATGCTGGATAAATTGTGAGGATTATTCCAAACGAAGATGTACAAAAAATCAATAATATGATAACTTCAGGAAATCTTTTCATTTCCTTTATTGATGAAAATGAAAATCGTTCATGATGCTTTTTGACACTCTTTCTTGAGGCTAAAAGTGAAGTAATTATGGCAGCTGCCAGAATAAATGCTGCAATTTGGAATAATATTCTGTATGTAACATCAAGGCCTTCTAGTAATGCTGTTCCCAGCAATGGTCCTACCATGAACCCAATTACAAAAAACATTGTAAACCATGAAATGTGTTTTACTCTGTTTTTCTCTGAACTTTCATTTGAAATAATTGCTTCACATGGGGGCCAGAAAAATGCATGTGCAACGCCCGTCATTATTCTAAAACCCATTATTTCTGGAACGGATTGTGCAATGGATAATAGATAGACTGATGCAGAATTTATCGCAGCACCTAATGATAACAAATAGCCATTGTTAATTCTGTCAAGTAAAATTCCTACAAAAAGAGGGATGAACATGTAAGGGATGAAATTTGTTAATCCGATTAATCCCAATTCAGAATATGATGCACCAATGATGTTTTTTGCAAATACTGGTAAGATTGGACCGTGTAATCCATATGAAATACCTATGATTAAACCAGTGATGTTGACTAGTATGAGAACTCTATTCATTTGTATGCGGCAACCATTATTGCTCCGCCCATAAGATCTTTCTCAAACTCTACTCTGGAAAATTTTTCTAGAATTAATCCTTCTAGTTTTTTGTTTTGTGGCCATCTTTTGTAAGTTCCATATAATGTTCCAAATTTTAATCCCAATCTGCCTCCTGCAGCAAATGCCAAAATGGGTAGAATACATCTCAAATAAAACGAAACTCCTGCTCTGAAAAATGCTTCATCAGGTTTCCCTAAATCTACGATTACAAATCTTCCATCTTTTTTTAGCACTCTGTGTATTTCAGAAATTGCTATTCTTAGATTAATTGCATCTCGTAGGGAATATCCGCATAATACTGCATCAAACTCTTCATCTTTGAATGGTATGTGCTCAAAAACACCATTTGCCATATCTGGAGTTTCTTCAAAAAAAGTCCCTGTATTTTTTAACATTGGAACAAGTGGATCATAGAGTGTGATTGAGATTTTTCCATCAGTTAATTTCATTGCAGTCTTTGACATGTTTCCAAAACCAGAGCCTGCATCAAGAATTTTGTTTCCTGGGAGCACTCTTTTTGAAATTCCGCGAATTCGATGTTCCTTATCTTTGCCTAATGAAATAATTGAATTGACTTTATCGTAAATTGGAATAATTTCTCGAAGTACTTCCATTACTTCTCCCCAATAACTTCCTAAACCCATAATCTATCGTCTCTGTATACTTGTTTGAATAGTTTTCAAATCAAAGAGTTTACTGTGCAGCAAACTTTGATGCGTTTTGAGAATAATTTTGTAAATCAGATTCTGAAACTTTTTCAAAGATTTTTGCTTCAGATGTAACTTTGGCCATTTTGATATTATTGACTCCATCTTTTGCTTCTGCTTTTAGATTAATTGCTGCAATAGCTAATGATGCTGCATCGTCTAAACTCAAATCATCTTTGTAATGTTTTTCCAAAAATGCATTTACGTCATCAGAACCTGCTCCAATTGCAATTGCTGCAAATTGAACATATGTTCCACTTGGATCAGTGACATAGATTGATTCACCTTTTTGATCAATTCCTGCAATTATCATAGAGACACCATTTGGTCGTACTCCACCATATTGTGTAAATTGATGGGCTTGGTCTGCTAGATGTTTAGCAACTGTTGCAACTTCAACAGATTCATCATATGTCATTCTATTTCCTTGTGAGAAAAATCTTGCACCATCTACTTGAACACGTGCATCTGGAATGTATCCTGCTGCTGCTACACCAATGTGGTAATCTACTTGAAAAATTTTCTGTGTAATATTACTAGTTTGTAAAGTACGAGGCTTTTCTTCAACTGCCATGATTACTCCTTGTTTGGTTGCAATACCTATTGCTAAAGTTCCTCTTTTCACTGTCTCAATGGCATATTCGACTTGGTAAATTCTACCGTCTGGAGAATACATGGTAGGGGTCATATCGTAACCTCTTGATGCCATCATAATATCACGAGTTCATCCTCAGTCAATTTAAGGGTAATTGTCTTGCCTGAATATGGAAAAGATCTGGAAATAGGGTTTTAAGTAAAAATGACAAAACCAATTCAAGAAATATGCCTAACCAACTCCTAGAATTCAAAGAAATCATAAAGTCTAAACAAAATCCAGATCAAAGAAAGACTGACAAGCAGACTAGAAAGCTTTTGTTGTATTTGTTTACTAGTACTAGGGGTGGATTTACACGATTACGAATAATCATTCATCTTCTGGATCAACCATACAATACTCATCAGTTGGCAAAAGAACTTGATCTTGACTACAAGGCAGTTCAACATCACATGAAAGTCCTCGAGAAAAATAACATGGTTTCAAAAATTGGAGAGAAATACGGTGCAATCTTCCATCTTTCAAATTTCCTTGAGATGAATATTGGTGCACTTGATGAAGCAATTGACAAACTTGATAGAAAGATGAATCATACCAAAGTCTATCTGTGACAATTCAGGATTTGCGATCTGAAATTTTGAACTAAACTTAATATAATATACACCGTTTTCAAAATCATCTTGGTCAAACACGATCCATTTGCAAATGCAACAAAACAAGTTAATGATGCATGTGATATTTTAGGAATCAAAGACAAAGAATTACGTGAATATTTGGCAATGCCAAATAAAATGATGAGAGTAAAAATTCCAGTAAAAATGGATAATGGAAAAATTAGAGTTTTCACAGGTTTTAGAAGTCAACATAACAATGACAGAGGTCCATACAAAGGAGGTATTCGTTACTTTAACCCAGAAGGTGGTGTTGAATATATGGAACGCGAAGTCATGGCACTTTCTTCATGGATGACTTGGAAATGTGCAATTGTAGATATTCCTCTTGGCGGAGGTAAAGGTGCAATCTATGTTAATCCAAAAACTGAGAAACTCAGTGATGGTGAAATGGAGAGACTAACAAGACAATTTGCATACAAAATTTCTGAAATTATTGGACCTGAAAAAGATATCCCAGCACCAGATGTTTACACAACAGGTAGAGAGATGACACAAATTATGGATACATTTAGCAAACTAAACGGCAACAAATATTCTCCAGGTGTAATTACTGGCAAGCCCATTTCTATGGGAGGCTCACTTGCAAGAAATGTTGCAACTGGATTAGGAGCAGCATATACAGTAAGAGAAGCTGCAAAAGCAATTAAACTAAATCTTAAAGGTGCCAAAGTCGTCTTACAAGGATTTGGTAATGCATCAACGTTTGCAGGAGAATATCTTGAAAAAATGGGCGCAAAGGTTATTGCAGTTAGTGATTCTAAAGGCTCTATTTCAATTCCAAAAGGTGCAAAGGTCAGCAAAATCCTTGAACACAAAGAAAAGAAAGGCTCTGTAGTAGGATTTCCTGGAAGCAAAAAAATCTCAACTGAAGAACTACTTACAACGAAATGTGATGTTCTAGTTCCAGGTGCATTAGAAAATCAAATCAATGCAAAAATTGCAAATAAACTTCAATGTAAGATTATTGCAGAAGCTGCTAATGGTCCAACTTTACCTGAAGCAGATCCAATTATCCTCAAAAAGAAAATTTTAGTAATTCCTGATATCTTGGCAAACTCTGGTGGTGTATGTATTTCATACTTGGAATGGGTTCAAAATAACACTGGATACTATTGGTCATTTGATGAGGTTGCAAATAAGATGGAGAAAAATATCACAAAGGGCTTCAAAGATGCTTACGCTTTATCTAAAAAGCACAAAATTGACATGAGAAAAGCAACCATGGTTTTGGCAGTAGAAAGAGTTCTTGAGGCCTTTAACCAAAAAGGCATCTGGCCATAATCTTAGGCTAGAAAAGATTCGTAACTCACTAGTTGTTCTATAAACATAATTTTCCCTTTTGTGATAATTCGTAGTTTTCTTTTGAAAGAAAGATCCACTCTAGTTCTTCTTTGTAACAATTGAATTGTTTTTCCAGTTAAGGTTCTACCCTTTTTGTCTCTATCAAAAAGAATAATCAGTCTATCGTATTTTGCAACAGAATCTGCAAAATTATTCATCCCTCCAAATCTATGATATTCTAAAACTTTGCCTGAAAAACCTAATTTTCTTAAAGCATTAGAATCTCGTTTCCCTTCTACTATGACCGCACTTTTTTCTATAGAATTTAATTCAAAAACAAATTTTTTTAATTCTAAAATCTCTTGTTCAGTAACTAACATAATACTGAATCCATTCAATCATATTAAAATACAATCTGAATTTTACCAATAAGTTAATTCAGTACTTTCTTTTCACCATGTTTAATGAAAACTGAAATAGAAATTGCAGAATATAGAAAAGAAATTGAAGAGAGGTTGATTAAAACTGAATCTATGGATGCCATGAAATACTATCAAGGTGTTCTCCGAAGTCTTGAGTGGGTAGTTACAGGGAAAGACGTTTAGAAAAATGTCTAGAGTATTACTTGTACAAAACACAAGAATTGAAGGTTCAGGATATTTGGGTGAATTGTTACAAAAAGATGGATTTGATATTACATCTGTAAATGCAAAACATGACAAACTTCCCGACAAAGATTTTTCTCTAGTTGTAATTTTAGGTGCACCCGAAAGTGCAAATGATGATTTACCTTATCTCCAAGCAGAACAAGATTTAATCAAAAAATCTGTTGAGAATAATACTCCTGTACTTGGTATTTGTTTAGGTTCGCAGTTAATTGCCAAAACCTTTGGTGCCAAAGTTTATCGTGGACCACGAAAAGAAATTGGATTTTATGATGATTTGAAAACCACTGGAAATTCTCCACTTTTTACTAACTTCAAAAATCCATTTACTGTATTTCATTGGCATGGTGATACCTTTGATTTACCCTCTGGGGCTATCCAATTAGCCTCGTCTGAACATTACTCCAATCAGGCATTTCAATTCAAGAGTGCAGTTGGTCTACAATTTCATCTTGAGGTAAATGAAGAGATGATCAACCTCTGGCTTGATAATACTGAAGATAAACTCCGAGAAATTCCATATATCGATCCACAAAAAATCCGTTCAGATATTGTTGAAAATATTTCAACTGTAAAATCAAATATGAAGAATTTTTACAATAATTTCAAATTAACATTTCAACTTTGACCAAAGTTTAATATAGTTAATTCTAATTTTATCGATCGAAAGATGGCCACTGTTAAGAAAATTTTTGAAGAAACTATTCAAACAGATCACAAAGTCATTACTGAAGAATTATCAAAATCTATTCTCAAAACTTATGGAGTGAAGGTTCCACCTTATGCACTTGCTACTTCTGCCGAAGAAGCTGCAAAACAAGCAAAGAAAATTGGATTTCCTCTTGTAATGAAAGTTGTATCTCCACAAATTTTACACAAGACTGATGTTGGTGGAGTGAAAGTTGGAATTGATAATGTCAATGATGTTAAAAAAACATTCAATGACATGTATGGTCGTTTATCAAAAAAGAAAGGTGTTGAAGTTAAAGGAATTCTTTTGGAAAAAATGGTTCCAAAAGGCGTTGAAATTATTGTAGGTATTCAAAATGATCCACAATTTGGTCCAATGATTATGGCTGGATTAGGTGGTGTAATGACTGAAGTTTTCAAAGATGTTGCATTTAGAATGTTACCAATTTCAACATCTGATGCAAAATCAATGATTAACGAACTCAAGGGTTCCAAACTTTTCAAAGGTTTCAGAGGAAGTGCACCAATTGATCTTAATATGATGGCAAAAATGTTAGTTCAAATTGGAAAATTGGGTGTAGAAAATGCTGATTACATTAACAGCATTGACTTTAATCCAGTAATCGTTTATCCAAAATCCCACTATGTTGTTGATGCAAAAATTATTCTAAATAACAAATTAACTAAAAATTCAATCTCAAAAGCAAAACCAAACATTACATCAATGGAGTCTTTCTTCACTCCAAAGTCTGTTGCATTAGTTGGAGCATCTGCGACCCCTGGCAAAATTGGTAATTCTGTATTAGATGCACTAGGAAAACAAGATTACAAAGGTAAAGTATATCCAATTAATCCTAAACAAAAATCAATTCTTGGAATCAAATGTTATCCTTCATTAGAAGATATACCTGCAAAGGTTGATCTTGTTGTTGTTTGTATTGACTTGTCTTTATGTGGACCGATTATGAAGACATGTGCAAAGAAAGGAATCCATAATGTTGTAATTGTTTCAGGTGGAGGAAAAGAACTTGGTGGTGATAGAGCCGCAATGGAAGCTGAAGTAAAAGAGTTATCAATAAAACACAAAATTCGTGTAGTTGGTCCTAATTGTATTGGAATGTTTAATGCAGCAAATCGTCTTGATTGTGCATTCCAAGGACAAGAAAGAATGGTACGTTCTAAATTAGGAAATGTTGCATTCTTTTCACAAAGTGGAACAATGGGAATTAGTATGTTAGAAAGTGCTGATTTGTTTGGTTTGTCTAAGATGATTAGTTTTGGTAATCGTTCTGATGTTGATGAGGCAGATATGATATGGTATGCTGCAAATGATCCTCAAACCAAAGTTATTGGATTATACGTTGAAGGATTTGGTGATGGTAGAAAATTCATCAATACTGCTAAACGAGTAATGAAAGAGAAAAAGAAACCTATTGTAATTTGGAAGAGTGGTAGAACTGCTGCAGGTGCAAAACAAGCTGCATCACACACAGGCTCACTTGGAGGTTCAAATGCAATGATTATGGGTGCATTCAAACAAGCAGGAATAATTTCAGTTGACAGTTATCAAGAATTAGTTGGAGTGTTAAAGGCACTAGCCTGGCAACCTCCTGCAAAGGGTAACAAAGTTGCTATGACCAGTAATGGTGCTGGACCGATGATTGGTGGTATTGATCAATTAGAACGATTAGGTCTTACAATTGGAAAATTATCTCCAAAAATTATGAAAAAGATTAAGGATCATTTCCCACCAACTGTTCCAATTCATAATGGTAATCCTGCAGATGTTGGTGGTGGTGCTACTGCAGATGACTATAGATTTGTCATCCAACAATTCTTGGATGAAAATAATATTGATATTGCAATGCCTTGGTTTGTTTTCCAGGATGATCCTCTTGAAGAAACAATCGTTGGTTATCTAGCTGATCTTTCAAAGAAAAAGAAGAAACCAATTCTTGCCGGTGGAAATGGAGGTCCATATACTGAAAAAATGATTAAATTAATTGAGAAACACAATGTTCCAGTTTACCAAGACCTTAGAACTTGGGTGGCAGCCGCTTCTGCTTTAGCTCAATGGGGCAAAGTACGTGGAAAATAGAGAACATTTAATTCCCATATCTCTTGGCAAATTATTATGTCACTAGTTACCACATCTACTTCTGATGGCATTTGTACTGTCAAAATTAACAGACCTGACAAACTCAATGCTATGAATACTGATGTTGCAAAAGAACTAATCAAAACTTTTGAAGAACTAAGCCAAAATGACAATGTCAAAGTAATTATTTTGACTGGTGAAGGAGAAAAGGCATTTTCTGCTGGTGCAGATATTGAATATATGTCTAAAATCTCTGCAGATGAATCAGTGGAATATGCCAAGACAGGTCAACTTGTTACTGCAACTGTTGAATTGGTAAAACAACCAACTATTGCAGCAGTAAACGGCTTTGCTTTAGGTGGAGGTTGTGAACTTGCAATGTCTTGTGATATTAGAATAGCAGCAGATACTGCTAGACTAGGTCAACCAGAAGTAACAATTGGTGTCCCTCCAGGATGGGGTGGCACTCAAAGATTAATGAGAATTGTGGGAATAGCAAAAGCAAAAGAACTTGTTTACACAGGTAAGATGGTCAAAGCAGAAGAAGCAAAAGAAATTGGTTTAGTAAACCATGTAGTTCCTCTTGCATCATTAGAAGAAGAAGCTTTGAAAATGGCACAACAAATTGCTGGAAACTCAACCATGGGCGTTCAGATGTCTAAAGTTGCAATCAACAAAGGAAGAAATGCAGATCTTGATACTGGTCTTGCACTAGAATTACTTGCTTGGAGAAATTGCTTTACTCATCCAGACCGGGAAGAACGCATGACAGCATTTGTAAACAAATCAAAGAAATAGCTATTTCTAATTTCTTTCTTATTTTATTTATTAAAAAAAGTTAGAGTTTCTAAAACTCTACTTTACTGAAACTACTCCCACTCTCCAAGGATGGAATGAACAATAGTAATTGTATACACCTGCTTCTTCAAATGTAAACTCAAATCTGTCTCCGGTGTTTAATGGAGGACTATTGAACAAATCAATCACATTTCCAAGCTCATCTTGGCTTTGGATGTTATGTGGAACAGAATCATCATTTACCCATGTTACTTTGGTGTTTGTGGTAATTTCGAGATTCAATGGCAAGTAAACCCCACTACCTGATACATCAAAATTTCCATTAGGAATGATTATTTGTGCTTCCATTGCTTCTGATACAACTTCTTCAGCAGACTCAATCACAATTACTCCATTTTCGATCAAAAATTTAATTGCATTGAGAAATTCTGTTTCAGAAATATCTCCCTGGCCATACCATAATGCATTATTTTTAACCCATTCTGGAACTGATTCTGCAGCTGCTTGATTAGCTGTAACTGAAACTAATAGAATTGAAAACACCATTGTAATTATTGATATTTTCATTGATCTGTGTTTCATAGTCAAAAATGCCTTTTGGATGATTTATCACATGAGTACACATTGTCTTGCACTGCGGTCAAATCTGTTATAACTAATTTTGAACCTATTTTTTCATGCAAGAATTAGTTCAATCTCAAAAAATAATGGATGATGAAAGAAAGCAAGTAATTTTGGAAATCCTTGCTGACAAGTATTGTAAATTAATCCTCCATAATACTCTGGAAAAACCAAAGTCTGCAATGGAAATTTCTGGTGAAAAGAAAATTCCTATTAGTACTGTATATCGACGTTTACAAACCCTATATGATGCAAAATTACTTGCTATCTCTGGTTCAATAAATCAAGATGGAAAAAAATATTTTCTATACAAGAGTAGAGTAAAATCCATTTCTCTAAAATGTGATTTAGAAGTAACTACTGTTGAACTAGTACCAAATACTTCACGCGGAAGTTAATCTTTGAGGGTCTTTGTAGAGTAAAATGATGGACAATAACCTTACTTCTACAAAACGACAAATACATTCTTCAAAAAAGGAATCTACTCGTAGTATTACCTATAGACTTCCAGAAAAATTGGTCTCAGAATTAGAAACAGAATCTACTCAGAAAGGTATTTCCCAAAATGTTTTGGTGAGACAGATTTTAGAAAAATATGTCCAATGGGATCGTTTTTCAAGTAAAATTGGAATGATTCCAGTTCCTAAAGGGATACTTGAAGCATTAGGTGGAGAATTAGATGGAAAAGATATTGATGAAATTATCACATTGATGTTTCCTATGATAAAGGATACTGTTTTGTTTATCAAAGGTGGATATGATCTAAAACGTTGTGTTGAAACATTAGAAGACTATATGCGTGCATCTGGAATGAATTCTGATCATAGAGTAGAAGGTGACATGCACATATTTTTAATTCAACATGATTTGGGATTGAAATGGTCTGTCTTTACAGAACAATTGCTTACTCAAGTATTTCGTAGTTTCTTACCTGAAAAAGAATTAAAATTTCAGACTACTGATACTACAGTTATCTTATCTGTATCATTGGGTTCAGACTTCAATGAACATGATTATCATAATTGAAATTCAATTAACCCTTTGAAATATCACTTTTCATAAAATCTATTGATGAGTTCTCCTGACTCTATCCAAAAGAAAACTTGGGTTAAGCAAATAATGAGTAATTCTATAGTCTCTGTTGATTCATCTGTTACTGCAACTAATGCTGCAAAAATGATGGAAGATACTGGGGTGGGAGCTGTAGTAGTTTTAGAAAATAATTTACCTGTTGGCATTGTCACTGATAGAGATTTTGCAATTAAAATCACTGCACATTCGTATCCTATTGATACTCCGGTCAGAAGAATAATGTCATCTCCTCTGATCTCAATTGACTCAAATTCTGATTTGTGGATTGCATCTGATTTGATGTCTTCTAGAAATGTTAGGAAATTACCTGTTATTGATGACGATAAGGTTGTTGGCATTTTAACTTCAAGTGATTTAGTCAAACATATTGCTGATCACTAGCTTTGAGGTTGAGATTTCTCTCATTTCTTAAATTACTAGTGTGTCAGGTGGGAAAAGCTTCTTATATTTTGAATCATCATTTTTCTTCATAATGGCAACTGAGCAAACACAAAAGATGGTCACAGTTACCTCAAAAGCAGCTGAAAAAATCCAAGAATTTATGAAAGAAGAAGCAGAAGCCCCTGAATACCTTAGAGTATATGTTCAAGGTGGCGGTTGTTCTGGTCTATCTTATGGAATGGGCTTTGAAAAAGCACCAGAAGAAGATGACATTGTCTTGGAAGAAAATGGAGTCAAACTCCTAGTTGACAGCTACAGCGTTGATCATCTGCAAGGTGCAAACGTAGACTATATTGAAAGCCTAATGGGTTCTGGATTTAAAATTAACAATCCAAATGTTACAAAATCCTGTTCATGCGGTCACTCATTTAGCACAGAATAAACAAATTCATTATTTTTCATTTTTAGTTTCTCCTAGCGTTTGCTATCTCAGAATTTTTGAAAAAATTCATAATTTTAACAAATTTTTGCGATACCCTCATATATTGCAGGTAGAAACTCAAATTATGATAATAAAGGAGATGAATAGTTTATGCCTCAATCAGGAATTGTCAAATATCACGTTAAACTTTCCTATGAAGTCGATGGACTTGTTGAAAGAGCAGATATAATCGGAGCAATCTTTGGCCAAACAGAAGGACTGTTAGGCCCAGAGATGAATCTGAATGAACTGCAACGAGTTTCTAAAGTAGGTCGTATTGAAGTCAATGCCAAATCTACATCAAACACTACTAATGGTGATGCATTAATCCCAATGAGTACTGATATTGATACTTGTGCATTAATTGCTGCAGGTATTGAGAGCATCGACAAAGTAGGGCCATTTGATTGTGCATTCAAATTAGAAGCCATAGATGATGTACGAGCTGCCAAGAAAGATGATATTGTAAAACGAGCTAAAGAAATCAAACAAAAATGGGCAACTAAGACCGTCAGTGAAGGTGAAAGCATGTTAAATGATGTTCACCAAGGTGATGCAGGAAAACTAACAACATATGGACCATCAAAATTAACTTGTAGTTCTGGTCTATCTGATTCTAATTGGGTAATTCTAGTTGAAGGAAGAGCTGATGTAATCAATCTTCTTAGAGCAGGATATGACAATGTACTTGCAATTGAAGGTGCAAAAATTGATGAATCTATCAAAGAACTATGTAATACTAAAGACACTGTAGTTGCTTTCCTTGATGGTGATAGAGCAGGAGGATTTATTCTCAAAGAACTAAAATCACTTGTTCCATTAGATTACGAAATTCAAGCAGACAGTGGTGTTGAAGTTGAAGAGTTAACTCCTCAAAGAATTGATGAAATTCTAAGACCAATTGCTGATGAGATTAAAAATGGAAAACCAGCTCCTGAACTAAAAAGTGAAGATGATAAACCAGTAGCAGAGATGGCAGCAAAAGTATTTCCAAATCTGAATGAAACTCTTGAAGCCGTAGCATTAGATGGAGATCAAAATGAAATTTTCAAAGTTCCAATCAGTGAAGTTGTTAGTAAACTATCATCACAATCTGGAATCAAATACCTTCTACTAGACGGAATTATTACTCAGAGACTTTTAGAAGGTGCCAAAAATGCAGGTATTGAATGTGTAATTGGACACAGAGTTGCAAAATTATCCAATTCTGATGGAATGACACTAAAAACATTCGGTGACTTAGGCGTATCTTAGAATAGATGACTGAACTAAAGATTCAGCATCTCCTAACTCTTTCCTATTTACTTTCCAAAGGAGCAAAATACAATTATGTTTCTATAACCACTTCATCCCTTGGAAAAAACATAAAGAAATCACAACAAGCTGCTTCAAAACATCTTCTTGAATTAGAACAAAATCAGTTCATTGAGAGAATAATTAGTGGACGCAATATCTCAGTAAAAATTACATCAAAAGGATTTTCTGAAATGGTAAAATTATCGGCAATTTTACAAAAAAGTCTTGATTCTTCACCCTCTCATGTTGAATTGAAAGGTACCTTGGTTTCTGGAATGGGTGAGGGTGCATATTACATGGGATTAAAAGGATACACAAAACAATTCCAATCAAAAATCGGTTATGTTCCATACCCTGGAACTCTAAATGTCAGATTAGATCAAAAAATTCATCAAGAAGCAATTAAACAGTTTGAAACTCTGAATGGTACTAAAATTAAGAGTTTTTCAGATGGAAAGCGTACCTATGGATGGGTAAAGTGCTTTAGTGCCAAACTTAACAATTCTACAAACTGTGAATTAATTATTCTAGAGCGTACACATCATGATGATTCAATTATAGAATTAATTTCAAAATCTTGCTTAAGAAAAACTGCTAAATTAAAAGATGGTTCAAAAGTTTCAATTAAAATTCCAATAAATTCCTAAATTCCGTGAATTGATTCACCGTATTCTTTTTGAATTTTAGAACTAGAACTTTCAGGAATGGGTGATTGCAATCTTGCAACCTTTGCATCTAATTCTATTTTTTTACATCCTTCTGTAATGAATTTCTCTTGATGAACTTGGTCATATCCAAGAGCTATAATTTGTGGTTTGACATGATTCACTGTTTTGAAAATATCATCTTCTTGACCAATTAAACAAAGGTCTACCATTGATAATGAATTTACTAATTCTTGTCTCTGCTCTTGTACGTGAAGTGGCCTTCTTTTCTTCATTTTCATTGCTGTATTATCAGTTGCAACTACCACTACGAGAACATCTCCTAATTCTTTTGCAGCATTTAACGTATGAATATGACCTGGATGAATAATGTCAAAAACTCCTCCAGCTAAAACTACAATTAATGAATTCCTACCGGACTCTGTTAGGGTATTATCTTCATTTACAAATTGTTTTTTAATCAAATTTTCTATATTTGATTTGATAATATTTTCTTCAAGCAAAGTTTTTTTCTTTATTTCCTCAAATGCATTCTTTTCTTGAATTTGTGCGACATACATTATGGATAATATGGTTTTTTCACTTTGTTCCATCGTTCTTTCTATTTTTGACCCTCTCTTTAATTCATCGCTAAAAATTACATTTTTGGATCAAGGCCTTTTGCTAATCTTAATGCATCAACAAGACCATCCGCATACCCGATACTCAAGATGGCAACTTCGTCTTGACCATCTTCTAGAAATTTTTCTGCATCCTTTACGTATAATTCTGCATTTTCTAAAATTCCATGAAATTCTTTCTGGTTTTTGTATAGTGGCTCTACCTCTTCAAGAGCTTCTCTGACCATTGGAACATATTTTTTCATCATTTGGATGGAAATTTTCTTTGTTTTTTCTGAATTGTCAAATGGTTCATCAATACATTGACCCAATATTTTCAATGCATCTGATTCTGTAAAATGTAATCTTCCTGGAATAATTACTGTGTGAGGTGGTTTGCCAAAATCTGTTTTCTTTAAGCTTGATATTTTTCCTGAAATAATGCTTTGATCTTTGAATCCTATTCTTGATGCAACTATTACATATGTGGATGAACTGATGACATTTCTAATTTGTCCTTTTTCAGTCTCCAAAAGCTCATCCAATGCATCTTTTGGATCTAAGAAAAAATCTTTGTCTTGATTATATTCTAAAAGAAGTACTGTGTGATTTCCTTCTATGATGTTTTTGTAAATTACATAGTATGGTGTTGTTAATGATTTCATTTCACTCATTATTGTTGCAATTCTTCCAACTTTGTAAAAATGCAAACCACATTCTCCAATCATTGAGGTAAGTGATGAAGATGCATGAATGGAATGTGTCTTTATTTTTTCTTCTATTGCTCTGGTTCTTAATTCAATATGTGTAGTAGCAATGTATGGATCCCCATATGCTAATAATGCAACTTTCTTTTTCTTTGCATTTTTTAATATTTCACTACCATCTTCAACAAGCCATCTTTTTGCAAGAATGAATTCTCCTTTTGTAGCATTCTTGATTTTTGTTAAATCTGATTTTCCAATTGGACTTGTAAATTGTTCCAAATATACAATATCTGCTTTTGATAAAACATCCAATGCCTCACTAGGAATTGATTTGAATCCTGAAATTCCTAGACCTACAAACCAGAGCATTATTGCATTTTTCTATCGTGAAGTCTTTTTAAATGCTGTAGTGTTTTCTTGAGAATTTCTATTCCTCTAAGATACTCATCTACTGATACCTTCTCATCAATTGTATGAGCTTCGTGAGGATCACCTGGACCATATGTTACAACTGGAATTCCCCATTGATTCCCGAGAACATTCATGTCTCCTGTACCTGTTTTTCTGATCAAAGTTGGTGCTGATTCCTCTACTTCTCTAATTCCAAGAGTAAATGCTCTAACTAGTGGTGAATTATGTGATGCTTCAAATGGTTCAGTCTCGTCAAGAATTGAATAAAATGCCTCTACTTCTCTCTCTTGAGAAATTTCTTTAACCAAAGTTGAAATTTTTTGTTCAATTGATTTACAATTCATATCTACAGGTATTCTGATATCAAAAGTTGTCTCACAATCTTTTGGTGTAACATTATGACTTGTTCCTCCTTTAACTTCTGTCATGGTTGCAGTCAATAACATTCCTTTAGTTTTGTCTTCTTGATTTGCTTCTAATTTTTCTTTTAGTTCTCTTGCAAAAATCATTGATTCTAAAATTGCATTCTTTGATAACCATGGTGCACTAGCATGAGAACTGTCTGGAACACTAATTTTGAGATTAATTGCTAATCTTCCTTTGTATGCTATTGTAACTTTTTTAATTCCACTTGGTTCCCCAAATACTGCATAATCTATATCCATTTTCTTTTTAACTAAATTCTTAATCCCTGTTGCATTTCCTTCTTCATCAACTGCTCCGACAAAAATTACTGTTCCATTATTATTTTGGATTGATGCTGCAGCAAATAACATTGCCATTAATGGTGCTTTTGCATCTGATGCTCCTCTGCCATACAATGCATCCCCTTCTTTTCTTACTTTGACTTTACCTGGAACAACATCCATGTGTCCACACAGCATAATTTTTGGTGAACCTGAACCTTTCTTGGCTATGACGTTTCCCACTTCATCAATCTGAATATCTTCAAACCCTAAATCATCACATTTGTCAGCTAAAAATTCTGCCATTGGTTTTTCACTGAGGGATGGAGTGTACAATCTTAGTGCTTTCTCTAACATCTTCACTGCAAATCTTGGTGTAACTGTAAAATGAGTGTCCAATTCTTACTTTTTTATCTTCAGTGCATAATCTAGCATTAAGGAAGGAATGTCTACATCACAGACTCTTACTGTGTTTTTGTATTCAGTTGTATTATTTACCTCATGTACAACAAGTCCTTTCTCATTACTTTCCATCAAATCTACACCTACGATATCTCCTTCAATAGCATGTTTTGCCTTAATACACATTTCTTCCATTTCTTGTGTAACTTTGCATGGTTCTGCAGTTCCTCCCAAGGCCATGTTGGTTTTCCAATGTTTAGAAGAACGATAAATTGCTGCTACAATTTTGTCCCCCACCATTATTGCTCTAATGTCTCTTGGTGGTCTTTTTACAAATTCTTCTAAGTAATGAACTTGGTAAATTGGATACATGTTTTCTCTACTCTCAATAATTCCTTCAGCTGCATCTCTATCGTTTAATTTGGAAATTAATCTTCCCCAACTACCAACAGTTGGTTTAATCACTTTTGGGTATCCTTGGGAATCTAATGCTTCCAAAGCTGCATCTTTTGAAAATGCTACAGTTGCATCTGGTGTAGGAACTCCAAATTTTTTTAATAACATATGTGTAAATAATTTATTTCCAGCAAAAACTCCTGTATTGAGACAATTGATTACTTTGACACCAATTCCTTCAAGAGCTGCAGTTGAATGTAGATTTCTATAATAACTCACACATCTTTGAATAACTACTCCATAATCTTCAGGTTTTTTTTCTAAATCAATTGCCAATTTTTTACAATCGACCATCTGGATGTTGATGTTCTTTTTTTTACCGGCTTCTAGTAGAGCTTTTTCTTCCCAACGGATGGTATCGTAAAGAATGGTAACGTCAGGATTCACTGTCCCCAATCCTCACCAACCGTTTGGGCCGGCTTTAGATCGAAACCGTTTGAACCTTTAGCTAATTCAAAACTTGCGCCACATTCCGGACATGTTACGATTTCTCCTTCAAGTGCATCACTTGGTATGGAAATATCTGCATCACATTCTTCACATTTTGACATATTTTCTCTTCATTACTCCTCTTTATTTATCATTAATTATCTTTTTTTCAAGTCTGTCTTCTAATGGAATCTCTATTAGATCTCCCATTCTGAGGCCTTTTAGTCCTGCTGCAACAGCTTTTGCACCTTCATCATCTTTCTCTAATCCTAATAATGACATCAAATATGCCGCACCTGTTTTACCAGCTAATTCTCCAAATACTATTCTTCTTCTGTTTCCTACTGTTCTAGGTGGAATAGGCTCATAGGCTGCAGGATTTCGAAGAATTGCTGCAAGATGAGTTCCTGCTTTGTGTTTGTAAGCTGAAGACCCAACAATTGGTTTTGAATCATATGGTTTAATTGATGTGTATTCTTCAATCAATCTGGATAAATCTAGTAACATATCTAATCTGAAGTCATTTGGAGATTTGTATAGGTAAGTTAATGCTACTGCAACTTCTGCTAATGGCGGAATTCCTGTCCTTTCACCGATACCGTCAATTGTAGTATGAATTTGATCAACTCCTGCATCACATGCTGAAAATGCGTTAGCAACTGCAAACCCGATATCATTGTGAACATGTGCATCTAATGGAACATCTACCACTTCTCTTACTTTTTTAACAAAATTATACATTCCAATTGGACGTAGGATTCCTACGGTATCTGGCAAACTAATTCTGTCTACACCAGCTTCTTCAATTGCTTTACATACTTTAAGTAAAAATTCTGGCTCAGCTCTACTTCCATCTTCTACAGTGAATCTAATTTTTAGTCCATGGGATTTTGCATACTCTACCGTCTCAACTGCTCTTTCAAGTGCTTCTTCTCTTGAAATTCGTAATTTATCTTTGAGATGAATATCTGAAATTCCTAAATATGCTGCACACCATTTGGCATCAACATCTAACGAAGTATCAATATCTTGTTTTAATGCACGTCCATGAGATACAATGTCTGCATTTAATCCTTGCTTGATAATTGTTTTAGTTGCTTCTTTATGATCATTTGATACTACTGGTGAAATCTCAATTTGATCAACACCGAAATAATCTAACATCCAAGCGATTTGGATTCTTTGTTTGTTTGTAAATGAAACACCTGGGTGTTGTTCACCTTCTCTTAAGGTACTATCTAACACCCTAATTTTTTTTGGATTTTTGTCATATGCGTTATACAAGTTTGCATAGTGATTCGGATCTTTCATTACTGAAATCGTTACCATAAATTGATGATATAAACATATTCGTACTATCTTCGTTGAAAAACTATGATTATGATCCTAATTTAGTTTTGAAATTAAATTTTGAAACGAAAGTCGTTTTTAGATTATTTTTCTTAAAATTATTACCGTGTTGGTATCCACTACACCTGGAATCTTTCTTAATGCATCAATACTATTGTTAATTTCTGTAATGCTTGTGGCACTCATAATTGTTGTAATGTCATACTGTCCTGTAATTTCATAAACTGTTTTTACACCATCTAGTTTTGCTAACTTTAGTGATACTTTTGAAGTATCTGTTGCAGAATCTACTGAAACTAGAACGATTGCACTAGTTGTATTCTCTTCACCTAATTCTAAAGTAAATTTTTTGATTGTTCCACTATCAACTAGATTTTTTACCCGTCTTCTAACTGCTGATTCTGATAGTTTTAGTTTTTTACCTATATCTACAAATGATTCTCTAGAATCTTCTTTTAGATAACCAATGATTTTTTCGTCTACTTTATCCTTGTACATTTCTTTTTTCTTCCTCTTCAGTAAGTACTAAATCAAGAGCATGTAAAACTTTTGTTACGTCATCTTCAGATATTACTAATGGAGGAAGAATTCTGAGAATATTCCTTCCAGAATAAAGCATTAGAACTCCTTTTTTGATTAAACCAAATAGAATATCTTTTACTTCAAATTTCATCTCTATTCCTATCATGAGGCCTTTTCCTCTAACTTCTCTAATCATCTGATGATTTTCTTTTAGTTTTTCTAATCCTTCTCTAAATAATTTCCCCATTTTCTCAGAATTTTCAATCAATCCATCTTCTGTGATTGCCTTAAGGGCTGCAGTTCCTGCTGCACAAGATATTGGATTTCCTCCAAATGTTGATGAATGCTCACCCTTACTTATTGAAGCTAGAATATCTGGTCTTACAAGAGTTGCACCCATTGGCACTCCTCCTGCAATCCCTTTTGCTAAACATAAAATATCTGGAGCAGTATTCCAATGATCACAAGCCCATAATCGTCCTGTTCTACCTAAACCAGCTTGTATTTCGTCAAAAATTAACACAATTCCTTTTTCATCGCAAAGCTTTCTCACATCCTGTAAAAATCCTTCAGGTGCAACAATGATTCCGCTTTCTCCTTGTATTGGTTCTAAAATCACAAATGCTGTATCCTCATCAATAACTGAACGTAATGATTCAATATCTCCGTAAGATGCAAATGATACTTTTTCAACTAGTGGAGCAAATGCTTTTCTGTATTTTGGATTAAATGTTAATGATAATGCTCCAAATGATTTTCCATGATAAGATCCTTTCATTGCAACCATTCCTTTTTTCCCTGTAAACTTTCTTGCAAATTTCATGGCAGCTTCAATTGCTTCAGCTCCACTGTTGTTTAGATGAACTTGTGTCAATTCTTTTGGTGCTAATCCAATTAATGTAGTCAAAAATTCTTCTCTTGTTTTATTGTATAATGAACTATGTACTGTAATGATTTTATCTATCTGTTCTTTGATTGCATTGTTTACTCTTTCATTTTTGTGACCTACTAAAGCTACTCCGTATCCTCCCATACAGTCGATGTATTCTTTTCCATCAGTATCCCAAACATGTGCCCCTACACCTTTTTCAATTGTAACTGGAAATCTCTGATAGAGGTTTCCCATAAATTGGTCTTCACTCATGTTCAATCACCGTGCAATTATCATGTGCAATAGCTGATGAAATAGGATTTTCTCTCTGACCATTTCCAATTAATGCCACTTTAACTCCCATATCTAATGCTTCAGTAGATGCCAAAATTTTCTTTTCCATTCCAGGTCCTATTTTTGGTCTAATTTCTTTTGCTTCTGCCAATGTTAGTTTTGGTACAAGTTTGTCATCCATTAATAATCCATCAACGTTTGTGATGAATAATACCTTATCACAACCAACTTTGCCTGCAACATATGCTGCTGCTCTGTCTCCATCAATATTAAGAAATTCTGATTCCTCACTTATTGCTATGGGTGAAATTACCGGTGTTAGGCCTTGATCTAAAAGTGATTTGATAAATTTAGAATTTACTTCTCTAATTTTTCCTGTATATCCGCCATCAATTGCTTGTTTTCTACCTTTTTCATTAACAATTAGTAATTTCTTTTTTCTGTCAGCTTCGATAACCTTTGCATCTACCCCTGATAGACCGATTGCATTAATGCCATTTTTTTGAAGCATTTGAACAATTGTTTTGTTAATTCTACCTGACATGACCATGGTGAAAATTTCTGCGGTTTCTTTGTCTGTGTATCTACTTTTGATGCCACTTGGAGATGTAACAAATTTTGGTTCTTTTCCAAGTTGTTCGCATACTTTGGTAACTTCTTTTCCACCACCGTGAACGATAATTACCCCTTCAGTTTCTGCAGTTTTTTTAATATCTAAAATTGTTGATGGGTGTAAATCATCTACTACACTTCCACCAATTTTGATTGTGATCATTTCTAAACCGGAGTTAATGGGGTATATCTTAGTCCATCCATTTCATCAAAACCACACATTACATTCATGTTTTGAATGGCAGAACCTGCTGCACCTTTCATCAAATTATCTGATGCTGATAATGCAATCAATCTATTGTTATCTTCATCTAAATCAAATCCAATATCACAAAAGTTTGAACCTACTAGGAATTTTGGATCTGGGAATTTATACAATCCTTTTTTATCTCTGATCAGTCTGACAAATCTTTCTTCTCCATATGCTTGACGATATATTTTCCATAATTCTTTTTCTTCAATATCTTTTTTCAAGAATGTATGGTTTGTACATAAAATTCCTCGAACTACGTCTACTGCATGTGGACTCATTGATACACGAATTTTACTTCCTGCAATTTCACTTAACTCTTGTTCAATTTCACCAGTGTGTCTATGTTTTGCTGGTTTGTATGGTCTAATTACACCTGCTCTCATTGCATGAGCAGTTCCTGAACCAGAACCTGCACCTGATGAACCAATTTTTGAATCAACAATAATATGATCAGTATCAATAAGGTCATTTTTGATTAATGGTGCTAGTGCAAGCATTGATGTAACTGCCATGCATCCTGGGCAAGAAACTAGTTGTGCTTTTTTAATTTCTTCTCTGTGTAATTCTGGAACACCAAAAACTGATTTTTCTAAATAATCTGGATGTGGATGTTCCCAACCATACCATTTGTCATAAGCATCTTGATTGTGTAATCTATAATCTGCACTCAAATCAATTACTTTGACTCCTCTATCGTAGAGTGCTTTTACAATTTCAGTAGCTGTTCCATGTGGTACTGCAGTAAAAACTACATCACACTTGTCTGTTAATTTATCATAGTCTAATTCTGAGAAAGTAAGATCGGTAAATCCCTTCAAACTTGGCTGAATTCTATGCAGATATTCTCCTACATGTTGTCTTGATGTGACCATTGAGATCTCTACATCTGGATGGTTTACAAGAAGACGAAGTGTCTCTCCGCCTACATATCCTGATGCTCCTACAACTCCCACTTTCATGATAAGACACCTCCTAAAGGAGTATAATTTATTTTCTTACGTAGTTTAGCGCAAATTCTACCATTTCTTTTGGTATATTTCGTTGTGCAACTCTTGCTAATCCTTTGAATTCTACTGTATTATTGACTTCATGGACTACTAGGCCTTTTTCTTCATCTTCCATCATATCAATTCCTAAAATTCCACCACCCATGGCTTTTGATGCTTTTACTGCCATATCTTCCATCTCTTTTGTGATCTCACAAAGTTCTGGATCTGCCCCTAAAGCGATATTTGTTTTAAATCCACCTGAGGATTTTCTATACATTGCTGCAATAGGCTCGTCCCCTACTGTAATTACTCTAATGTCTCTTGGTGGTCTTTTGATTAATTCCTGTAAATAGTAAATACGGTCATGTGGGCTATCTGTAATGTCTCTTATTTCAAAAACTGCTTCCATAGTATCTTTATCTTTTAATGGCATTACTCCTCTTCCCCAACTACCTATAACTGGTTTAATCACTAATGGAAATCCTACTTTTTCCAAGTTCTCAGCAGCGCTATCACTTGAAAATGAAAAATATGTTTTTGGTGTTGGAATATTATTTTTTTTCAAAAGTAATGTCATGAACATTTTATTCCCACAAGTATTTGCAACTTCGAATTTATTCAATACTGGAATATCCATGAATTCTAGACTTGCAGTAAAATGAAGTCCTCTAAAATAACTAACACATCTTTCTAAAACAACATCCCCCAAATCAAAATCTTCTTTTTTACTATCTGTATTGATTTGAGTGATTTTTGCATCTAACATCAATGCATCATGTCCTAGTGCAGCTGCTTCCTTTTGAAGCATCTTTTCTTCCGCTCTTAAGCGGTCAAAAACAATACAAACTTTTGACATTACTCTCCCCAGTCTTCGCCTACGGTTTCTGCTTGTTTAAGCTCGACATTTGATCCATCTTTTTTTGAGATTTCAAAGTCAGCGCCACAATCAGGACAGGAGACAATTTCTCCTACTGAGGCATCGTCTGGGATGTTTAATGTTGCATCACATTCTGGGCAGTTCATGTTTTTGTTGACCTTTTCTTTTGTAATTTATTAGCTTCTGTTGACTGCATTCCCCACAATTCCACAAATCCTTTGGCTAGTCTTTGATCAAATGTTGATTCTACTCCATAAGTTGCAATATCGTGACTGTACAATGAATTATTTGATTTTCTTCCAACTACTCTTAGACTTCCTTTGTACATCTTTAATTTCACGGTTCCAGAGACTGGTTTTTGTGCAGCTTCGATAAATCCATCAAGATCTGTTTTTAGAGGATCTTGCCAAAGTCCTGAATAGACCAAATATGCCCATTCGTCATCAATTATTGATTTGAACTTGTTTTCATGTTTGGTGTGGACCATCTTTTCTAAATCTGAATGAGCTTCAATTAAACAAGTAGCTGCTGGAGTTTCATAAACTTCTCGAGACTTGATTCCCACAACTCTGTCTTCAATATGATCAACTATTCCTACACCTGCATTGCCTGCTTTTTTGTTGATGTATTCAATTAGCTTTAATGGTTCCATTGATTTGCCGTCAACTGCAACTGGAATTCCTTTATTGAATTTAATTTCCAAATATGCTGGTTTGTCTGGCAAGTTTTTAGTTTTAACCCAAATGAATGCATCATCAGGCGGTTCATTGTAAGGATCTTCTAAAACTCCTCCTTCGATTGCACGTCCCCATAAATTTTGATCAATGCTGAATTTTTTTGCTACAGTATCAATTTCAATCCCATGTTTTTTTGCAAATTTTAATTCCGTATCTCTATCCAAATTTTTATCTCTTATCGGAGCTATGATTGGAAGGTCAGAACCTGAACGTAATGTGATATCAAATCTTACTTGGTCATTACCTTTTCCGGAACAACCATGTGCTAGTGATGTAACTTTTTCTTTTTTTGCAATCTCTAACACTTTTTCTGCAATTAATGGTCTAGCTAGTGCTGTTGCAAGACAATATTTTTTTTGATAAAGAGCATTTGCTTTAATTGATGGAAAAATGTAATCTTTGACAAATTCTTTTCTTGCATCAATATTGTAATGTTTTTTAACACCAAGTTTTTTTGCTTTTGCAGCAATTTTTTTCCAATCATCGCCTTGTCCAACATCTACAGTAACTGTAATGACATCCATGTCGTGTTCGTCTTGTAGATACTTTACAACAACTGACGTATCTAGTCCTCCAGAAAATGCAAGAATTCCTTTTTGAGTCATAAAACATCTTTTCCGTCGTATTTTGGAATTTATCTTTTGTGATAGGCTCAAAATCAATTATTTTCAATAAATTTCTGACTAGCTTGAGCTAAAATTCGATGATTATTTAACCGCCAGATATAACGCTGTTTTATGAAAACTCGATCGGTGCTTTCTGCAGGTATTGGAGGAATTATCTTACTGTCTGTCTTAGGATTCTTCTTTAATTCTTCGGAAGAGTCACATGACAATAAAATCCGTATTGCATATTTTCCAAATATTGGTCATGCTATTCCGATTGTAGGAATAGAAAAAGGATTTTTTGAAACAAGTATGGGAAATACAACTAAAATTGAGACTCGTGTTTTTGACAGTGGTCCTCAAGCTATAGAATCACTATTTGCAAATTCTGTTGACTTGGCATATGTTGGACCAGGTCCTGCAATTAATGGATTTTTAAATTCTGAAAATAACAATGTAAAAATTCTTGCAGGAGCTGCAAGTGGTGGAGCAAGTTTCATAGTTCATCCTGAATCTGAAATCAATATTGCATCTGATTTTGCAGGAAAAAAAATTGCAGCGCCTCAGATTGGAAACACTCAGGATGTATCCTTACGTCATTATTTGTCTGAAAATGGATTAAAAACTGCTGACAAAGGTGGTTCTGTAGTAGTTTACAATATTCCGAATCCTGATATTTACACATTATTTGTTAAGGGCGATATTGATGGTGCATGGATTGCAGAACCTTGGGCTACTATTTTGGTAACTGAATTGGATGGAAAACGATTATTTCATGAAGAAGAGTTGTGGCCAAATCAAGAATTTGCATCCGTTCTTTTGATTGCAAATGCAGATTATGTGAAAAAAAATCCTGATGTAATTTCTAATTTTCTAAGTTCTCATTATGAAACAGTAACTTGGATTAATCAAAACCCTGTGGATACTAGAATTCTTTTTAATAATTTTTTAAATTCTCATTTAGGTCAATCTTTATCTGATGATGTTGTTGATATTGCATTATCTAATCTTGTAATTACTGGTGATCCTTTACATGATTCTATTCATTCATTTGCAGAAAAGGCAGATACGCTAGGATATCTTGGAAGAAATGGATATGATTTGTCTGGTATTTTTTACTACTTTGATACAAATTCCATTGAAGGAGAAAATAACTCATGACAAAACTTGAGGCTAAAAATATTGTTAAATATTTCAGTCATGATTCTCACAAACTCAAAGCTCTTGGCGGCATCAATCTCAAAGTTGAAGCAGGAGATTTTGTATGCCTAGTGGGGCCTTCTGGATGTGGAAAATCTACCTTTTTGCGTATAGTTGCAGGTTTGGAAAAACCTGATGAAGGGCAAATCTTGTTTGATGGTCACAACGTCACTGAAACTGGTCCTGAAAGAATTATGGTATTTCAGGAAGGTGCACTATTTCCATGGCTAAAGGTCCAAGATAATGTAGAATTTGGATTAAAGATGGCTGGAATCCCAAAAGAAGAACGAGCCAAAATATCTCATAGATATTTGGATATGATGCAATTAACCAAATTTGCAGATTCTTATGTTTACCAATTATCTACTGGAATGAAACAACGTGTAGCTATAGCAAGAGCTCTTGTAATGGATCCTGATGTGTTACTGATGGATGAACCTTTTGCTGCACTTGATGCGCAGACACGTGATTTACTTTTAGTTGAAATGCAATTAATTTGGGAGAAAACAAAAAAGACAATTTTGTTTGTTACTCACAGTGTATCTGAAGCTGCAGTTCTTGGAACCAAAGTAGCAATTTTCAGTAATCGTCCATCTGTAATTAAAAAAGAAGTTGATAATGATTTCCCACGACCTAGAATCACTGAAGATGAATCTCTACTAAAATTTCAACAAGATATTTTGGCAGAACTAAGACCTGAGGTAAAGAAAAGTAAAGAGTGATTATTTTGGCAAAAAATTATACTCCTTATAGAATTGCATTTTACATTGGAATTGTTGTAGTTTGGCAAATCATTGCCATGGTTGGAATTTGGCCTGACAATATTTTCCCTTCTCCATATGAAGTGGCTGAAGATTTAGCTTATGGTGCAGCAGATGGTAGTTTGTTGTATGGAATAGCAACTAGTATGTGGAGATTATCTATTGGATTGGCCATTGCAATTGGTGGAGGAATTGTACTTGGAATATTTATGGCAAGAGTTGAAGTAATCAATCAAACTGTTGGTTCTCTAGTTTTAGGTTTGCAATCAATTCCTTCTATTGCTTGGGTGCCTTTGGCAATACTTTGGTTTGGATTGACTGATGGGGGAATAATTTTTGTTACGGCGATAGGTGCAATCTTTGCAGTTACAATCAACACATACACCGGAGTCAAAAATATCAATCCTCACTTTATTGAAGCTGCTCGAAATATGGGTGCAAAAGGAAGTCAGTTGATTACCGCCGTATTAATTCCAGCAGCTTTTCCATACATGATTTCTGGCTTTAAACAAGGTTGGGCTTTTGCTTGGAGGGGTGTAATTGGTGCTGAAATACTCTTTTCGTTCCTAGGATTAGGATTCTTGCTTAATGCAGGCCGTTCCCTAAATGACGTTTCACAAGTAATTGGAATTATGATTGTGATTATGGCAATAGGTCTTGTTGTTGATGGCGTAATTTTCAAGAGATTGGAAAACAAAGTAATGTCTCGTTGGGGCTTAAGATAATCTCAGAAAATAATTCAAACTCCGAATATTATTGACATGTTGTGTTGTGTAAATTGAACATACAATTTCTTATGAAGTTACTCAAGTATGAATAATATGCCTAAATGTAGAAATTGTGAAGATGATTTTGTTTTAAAGAAGACTAGTTTTTGCTCATCTGATTGTAGCTTCGTTCATTCAAGAAAATTCTTTTTGCATTGAATTTTTACCAAAATCCACGCTCAAAATTTGATTTATTCCTGTAATTTCCTAAAATTAATTAAAAAATACTTTTCAATCTCTTCTCCAAGGTAATTTATTCTGAAAATTCACCAAAAAATTATTCTAAGTGGAAGTATTTTGATTTTAATTACTCTCGTAGTTGGATTCACATTCATGTCTATTCTTGTGACTGAAATCCAAAATAACACAATTCAAAGAACTGAAAATTTCTATTCTACGATAATTTCTGAATCTGCATCTCGTCAACTAGTACCCACTGATTTTGATTTGAATGATTTAGATAACAAACAACAAATTTTTGATAATTTTTTCCAACAAATAAAAACAGATGAAATGTTACGAATTAAAGTTTGGAGTAGTGATGGTACAATCATTTGTTCAGATGATCAATTGATTGTTGGAAAGAATTTTAATGATAATTTAAGATTTCAACATTCAATTGCAGGTGAAATTACATCTGAAATAAAAAATCCTGTTGATCCAGAAAATATTTCAGAAATGGGTTATGGTCAAATGATGGAAATATACATTCCTATTACATTGGATTCTACAACTCCATTAGGTGTGATTGAACTCTACTATAACATGGATTCAATTAATGACACAATAGCTGAAACTCAATTAATCACAATAATTAACACGGTCATTTTCATCTCCATAATCGTATCTGGAATTATTATTTTCTCAATATTCACAATTCGTTCATCTAACAAAACAATAGAACAAGAAAAATTTGCAAGTATAGGAAATCTTTCTTCACGTATGGCACATGATATTAGAAATCCTTTGACTGTAATTAAAACAACTTTGGATCTTCTTAAAACAAAAAATAAAAATTTGTCTTCTGATGAACTTGAAAAACTAAAAAAACTTGATAATCAAATATATCGAATTTCACATCAGGTAAACAATGTTTTAGATTACATTAAAGGACAACCATTGATTCTAAAAACTAACTCTCTAAAAGAAATCTTGGATTCATCTATACATGATCTGCCTGAACACGATGGAATAGAAATTGAATCTACTGTAAGTAATACAAAAATTCATTGTGACTATGAGGCGCTGAAAGTGGTCTTTATCAATTTATTTTATAATGCAATTCAATCCCTTGGCAAGAAAGGAAAAATTAAGATTTCATCTGAAATTATAGGCGTAAATACTCTTATCAAAATTGAAGATTCAGGTCCTGGAATCCCCGAGGACAAATTAAATAAAATTTTTGAGCCTCTATACACTACAAAACAAGAAGGAACTGGATTGGGACTTGCAAGTTGTAAATCCATTATCGAGCAACATCGTGGAACTATTTCAGTTAAAAATAACCCTACAACCTTTACCATAACATTGCCTACTGTTTAATTTTCATCCATTTTTTATTTTTAGTGACACTACAAATGCACATATGATAATTGCAATTGCAAAATACATTACAGCAACATAATCAAATGCAAATGCAATGGCTCCTGCCACAACTGGTCCGATTACTGTTGCAATAGACAATGTTGAACTAAAAATTCCTGTTGATGTTGAACGTGGATTATTTTCCATCAGGTGAAAGTTTCCACCAATAAACAAAAATGCCCATGTTGCACCTACTAATGCCATAAATGGCATTGCCATCCACCACTCTGTAACTACAGACAGTCCAACAAAAACAAATGTTGTGCACCCAATTCCAATTTTAAACTTGGTGACATTTGATAGATGAATTTTACTTGCCATCACATTCATAAAAATAAATGCAGTCAATGTGTTTGCCACATATACTATTGAAATATGATAAAGTTCTCCCCCTAACTTTTCAACAATCATTATGGGAAGAATGACCCACACTGCTGCTGCACCAATATGTCTTAGTAATAGCGATAAAAATAGGAATTTATTTTTTAAAATAACTTTTTTAGTTGTTCCTGGGGTTATTTCTTTTACTTGTTCGGGATTGGGAAGTCTTATTGTAAAAAGTAATCCGATAAGAAATGATGCTGCACTTAATATGAAAATTAATTTCAAATCATTTGCAATTCCTGCTGCTGCAATTCCTGCAAGCCATCCTAAAGCATGAAAAGAGATTACTGTCGCTGCTCTTTTCTTATCAATATTTGCCTCATAGGTATATGCAATCATTGCTGGAATCATTATTCCACTTGCAACACCTGCTGCAATTCTTACCAAGAAAAACATGCCAAGATCATCTGCAAAATAATGCAATCCAAATGCTATAGCGCACCCGATGAAGCCAATTCTAATGAATTTGAGCCTAGTTCCTTTCTTATCTGAGTGCCTTCCAAAATAGATTTCAGATAAAATCTGAGCAAAACTAAATGATGCCACTAAAAGTCCAATTTCAAAAATAGATTCTGTTACTCCTTTTGCAATAATAGGCATAAAAACAAAGATTATGGAAATTCCAGCATGTTGAAAAAATGTGGCACTACGAACTAGATTATTGACTTGAGACTTTTGCATAAATGTACATAAAATTCTCTTGCACCTAATTTCAACATACGTATCAATACTACCTATCTTTGTGGTTTTTTCTGAAAAGAGTTAAACTGTCCTAGAACATTTTGAAATTAAATTGGTAGAAAAAGAACCATTTCTTGATGCCATGCAAAATAGAATTCTATTATTTGATGGTGCAATGGGAACTGAAATTCAAAGACATGATCCAAAACCTGAAGATTTTCCAAATAATCAAGATGGTTTTAATGATGGATTAGTTGAAACACATCCTGAATGGATAAAACAAATCCATAGAAATTATTTAGATGCTGGTGCTGATTGTATAGAGACCAATTCTTTTGGTTCAAATAAAATTAAACTTGATGAATATGGATTTGGTGATCAAACAGTTGAGTTTAACAAAAAAATTGCTACACTTGCATCTGAAGTATGTGCTGAGTATACCGACAAACCACGATATGTAATTGGCTCCATGGGTCCAACAGGATATCTTCCAAGTTCTAATGATCCTGATTTGGGGCAAAAACCTCTCGATGAAATTAGAGAAGCATTTGAGCTACAAGCTGAAGGATTAATCCTTGGAGGTGTTGATGCATTACTAATTGAAACCAGTCAAGATATCTTGGAAGTTAAATTAGTAATTGAAGCATGTCATAATGCAATTGCAAAAACTGGGAAAAAAGTCCCAATTATTGCAAATACTACTTTAGATCAATATGGTAAGATGCTACTTGGAACAAATATCCAAGCTGCATACACAACTGTATCTGATATGGGAATTGATGTGTTCGGATTGAACTGCTCTACTGGCCCCATCGAGATGACTCCTAGTGTAAGATGGTTAGATGAGCAAAATGAGCATAATGTGTTGGTAGTTCCAAATGCTGGTATGCCTGAAAATGATGGAGGTCAAGCCGTATACAAGATGACTCCAGAGAAAATGGGTGAAGCATTAGGTGATTTTCTTAATGAATACAAAAAAGTTCGAATTATTGGCGGTTGTTGTGGGACAAATCCTGAACATATCAAAGCCTTAAGGAAAGTAATTGACGAAAAAGCCAACTCTATCGAGGGTTAAGTATTTAGAAAAACAGATGTGACTTCTCTACATTGACAGTCCCCCGAGTTAGTTCCGCGTTAAAAGCAGTTGATCTAAAACAAATTCCTGCACCTCTAATCATTGGTGAGAGAATCAATACTCAGGGTTCTCGTAAAGCAAAGAAACTGGTTCTTGCTGATGATTATGAAGGACTAGTTGATTTGGGAAGAATCCAAGTTGAAGATGGTGCCCATTGCCTTGATGTTTGTGTTGCAACTACAGAACGTGCTGATGAAAAAGAGTTTATGCTAAATTTAGTAAAAAGATTAAGCTTAGAAATTGATGCTCCTCTAGTAATTGACTCTACAGATCCTGAAGTTATTGAATCATCTGTGACTCAAATCCCTGGAAGGCCTATAATCAATTCAATTAATCTTGAAGGTGACGGAAGTAGATTTGAAAAATTGGCACCTATCATGGCAAAGTATGGCTTGCCTTCTATTGCATTATGTATAGGTCCTGAGGGTATGGCAAAAACTCCTCAACAAAAAGTTGATACTGCTGAATTACTATATGAAACAGGAAAAAAATATGGATTAAAAATTGAACAATTCATTTTTGATGTTCTTACGTTTACTTTGGCAACCGGGGAGGATGAATTCCTTGATGCAGGGAAAAATACTCTTGAAGGAATAAAACTAGTCAAAGAAAAATTTCCTAACTCTTTTACAACTTTGGGATTAAGTAACATTAGCTTTGGCTTGGCTCCTTATGCTAGAAAAATTCTAAATTCTGTATTTTTGTACCATGCTGTAAAAACTGGTCTTGATTCAGCAATTGTAAATGCAAAAGAGATTATTCCATATGGGGAAATAGATGAGAAAGAGAAAAAACTTGCAGAAGATCTAATCTTTAACACTCATTCTAATGCTTTATCTGATTTGATTACATATTTTGAGAATGCAGGACCTCAGAGTGGTACTGCTTCAAAGAAAGTCGATGTAGATCCTTCATGGCCTGCAGGAAAACGTGCAAATTTTAGAATTGTAAATAGACTCAAAGATGGAATTCAAAATGATGTTGTTTCTGCAATTGCGGAAAAACTTGGAAAATTGGACATTGTCAAAGAGACTGAAGGAATTTTGTCCCTTGATGAATCAAAGGAAGTGACTCATGATGCTGCAATTAAAACTCTGAATGAGGATTTACTTCCTGCAATGAAAGAAGTAGGTGACAAATTTGGTGCAGGTGAATTAATTCTTCCATTTGTTCTAAAATCTGCTGAATGTATGAAGGCAGCAGTCGGTGAACTAGAGAAATATTTAGTCAAAGAAGAAGGAACAAGCAAGGGTATTCTTGTTTTAGGTACTGTTTATGGAGATGTACATGATATTGGTAAGAATTTAGTAAAAACAATTTTCCAAAACAATGGTTACACTGTACATGATTTAGGAAAACAAGTTCCACTACAAAAATTCCTTGAAAAAATCGATGAAACAAAACCTGACGCAATAGGTCTGTCTGCATTATTGGTCTCTACTTCAAAACAAATGAAGTTCTTTGTAGAACATGCAAGAAAAAACAATATGCACATTCCTATTCTTTGTGGGGGTGCTGCGATTAACAGTAATTACATTAACAGAATTGCAAAGGAAGATGGAATTTACGAGCCAGGAGTATTTTATTGTAATACTATGTTTGAAGGTCTAAAAACCATGGATGTTTTAATTTCAGATGAAAAACCAAAACTTTTAGCTGATTGGAAAGAAAAATTAGAAAACTGGAAAGAAAAATCAACTACATCAATTGATCCTGACACTCTTCCAAAAAGTGAAACAATACCTGTAACTGCCCCCACTCCTGAATGTATTGGGGAACCTATTCGCTTAAAATTCGATCAAATCAATATGGCCGAAGTTTGGACAATGATTGATAAAAAATCTCTATTCAAATTATCTTGGGGATTAAGAGGAAAGGCAGGTTCTGAATCTGAAGAAGAACATGAACAATTACTATCTGAGTGGAAAATACGAATTATTCGTGATAAATTATTTGAACCTGAAGTCGTTTATGGTTATTTCAAATGTCATAATAAAGATAGAAAATTACTTGTAGAAAATCCTGATGGCGATGACGTTGAATTAGAATTTCCACGTTCTACTAAACCCGAACATTTGTGTTTGACAGACTATTTTGGAGATAATGATATTGTTGCATTTCAATCTGTCACTGTAGGCAATAAAGTGGCTGAAATTATTGAGCAATGGAACCAGGAAGACAAGTATACTGATGCATACTATCTTCATGGATTGGCAGTTGAAGTAGCTGAAGCATTAGCTGAATGGGTAAATCAAAAAATAAAATCTGAATTGAATCTGGAAAAAGGTGGTTTGAGATACAGTTGGGGATTTCCAAGTTGTCCTGATGTAAGTCAGCACCATCTGGTCTGGAAATTATTAAAACCAGAAAAATCTGGTATGACTTTAACTGAATCTGGTCAAATTATTCCTGAACAATCTACTGCAGCAATAGTTGTTCATCACCCTGATGCAAAATATTTTGTACTTTAATTATTTGATTTTTCTAGAAATTCATTTAATCCGTTAAAATCACTAGGAGATGTAAGTAAAACATCTCCTGTAATTTCATGTGTTTTCTTTAACAGTTCTTCAAATCCTTGACTATATGTTACTAAATCTAAATTCAAAAATTTTGCAGATTTTTCATTTTTTGGTGATGGGTACAAAAGAATAGGGATAATTGAAAATTCCTTGAGATTTTCATACAAATCTTGAACTTGAGAAATATTTTGAATTACTTGAGTCATGAATCCTTTAGGTTTTGCATCAACTTTTTTTCCAATTTTTGAAAAATTTGGCTTGTTTGAAATCGACAAATACAAATCAATTTTTGCATCAATTCCTTGTTTTTTTAGTCTCTTTGCTACTGCACTAGGAATTTGACCTGAATCTTCTTTTCCTGTTTGAGAAGGGTCTCCCATTAATATCAAAATCCCTGAAAATCCTGTGGAAATACAATTATCTACAAACTCTGAAATCTCTTTTTCGGTTTTGTCTCTAACTCTAAGACTAACGGTAATTGGTAAATTTGGAATTTCTTTTTTAATAATTTTCCCTGCCTCAATAGGTGAAACTCTTTGAAATCCTAATACATTTTCTGTTAGATGAATTGCATCACATTTTTTTGAAATAATTTTTATCTTTTCTACAAATTTTTGAATTGATTCATTTGGATCAATCTCTGGTAAAATTTTAGGTGGATTTGCTTCATACCTTATGGTCATAATTCATTTTCTTTTCTCCTCGGTTAAAACCTTTGAATACCAAAACCCATATGGAATAGTAGGAAAGAACCACGATGCACTTAGATGAATTAAAATCTCACCTTTCTAGCTCTCTAAATCCTTCAATCAAGTCAAATGGAAAATATCGTCTGGCATCCATACTTGTAGTGATTTATGGTGATGAGCCAATTGTCATAATGACTGAAAAACCTAAACACATGACATTCCATGCTGGTGAAATTTCATTCCCTGGTGGAAAATTAGATTCTAATGATTCTAATCTATTGGAAACAGCATTACGTGAAACTAGTGAGGAGATAGGATTGACAATTGCTCCATCACAAGTGATTGGTCAACTAGAACCTGTTATAACTCTGAATTCTGGTTTTATGATTTTACCATTTGTTTCTGTAGTAAAAGAAATTCCAACACTATCTGCAAATGCTGAAGTGGAAAAAATATTCCGTATTCCTTTAGAATCATTTTTAAAAACTCAGGCAAAGGATCCTGATCCATCCCATAATCTAATCCAAGAAATGTATACTTTTGAATATGAAAACCAAATTGTGTGGGGTGCATCTGCTAGAATATTAAAACAGATTCGAGATTGCCTCAAATCCTGAGATTCATTTAAAAAGAGCTCCGCGCGCCTGAAAATCTATGGCTGCACGTAAGTCCTCTCCAAGGAAAATCCGTCTACTCAAAAAGACTAAACAGACATCAGCAGTACCTGCATGGATTATTCTCAGAACTAAGAGAAGTGTTAGAACTAATCCAAAGCGTAGGGCTTGGAGATCAACTGATGTGGAGGTAGGATAGATGTCTCAAGAATTAGAACGAGTTTATACAATTAATCTGGGTAAAGTAAAGATTTCACAATCTCAACACAGAGCCGTCAGAGCAATTAACATGATTAGAGAATTTGCTCAACATCACATGAAAGTTGAGACTATCAAAATTGAAGAAGAATTAGCTCATGAAATTTGGGCTAGAGGCGTCAGAAATCCTCCAAGAAAAGTTAGAGTTAGAATGAGTAAAACTGATGAAGGTTATGTTCTTGTAACAAGATATGATGAAGATGCTGAAGCTAAAGTAACTCCTGAAAAAGAAACCAAAAAAGTTTCTGATAAGGTAGAAGAACCAGCTAAAGAAGCACCAAAGAAAGAAGAACCATCTAAAGAAGCACCAAAGAAAGAAGAACCATCTAAAGAAGCACCAAAGAAAGAAGAACCATCTAAAGAAGCACCAAAGAAAGAAGAACCAGCTAAAGAAGCACCAAAGAAAGAAGAACCAGCTAAAGAAGCACCAAAGAAAGAAGAACCAGCTAAAGAAGCACCAAAGAAAGATTAATTCTTTTCAAAAAATTATAATTTTAAAAAATCGATTTATTCTAATTGATACAAATCTAATTCACAATCAATACTGCAATCAGGTGTTGACCAGTCAAGTGTATCTTCTTGTGGAATCATTCCTAAAGGATCATAATTATCAAATTTTGTCATTCCTTGAATTGATGATAGCATTACAACTTTGGAATCTTCAGCATTTGAAGTCATATCAATTTGTGAATTACTCTCATTAACAATTCCTGCTGAAAGATTTGTGATTGAATTAATTACTCCTACTGGAATATTACTTCCTCCAACAACATACAACATTGAACGTTTAACTGAATTTGGTGGTGCATTGCCATATAGCATCTTTAGAGAATCTCTTAGAGAATCTTCAATGTCTTGACCATCTTTACTTGTAGATAGAATATTTGTCTCAGATGTAATATCTGATGTGCCTAGTGATTCTACAACATGCATCATTGCAGAATTTGCAATGTCATAGCATGCTTTAGGACTCAAATCTGGATTACTTTCTAATAATGAATCGTTATCGAGAACTACTGTACATTCAGAATTTTTTCTTACTCTTTTGAGAGATACACCTGAATTGAAAATTCTATCTTTTTCATACTTGAAGGGCATAATGGCAAAGGAAAGTAATCCTGTATCTGCTTCTTTGCATATTTCTGATATTACAGGTGCCATGGCTGAGCCTGCTTTACCTGCTAAATTACTCATTAAGATAACTGTTGAATAGCCTGAAACCTTTGATTTTACTTCTTCTGCAACATTGTAAGTTGAACCTCTGATTAATTGCACAGATGGATTAACTACTGAATCAGTTGTTACATGTACCGATGGATTATCTGATGAGAAATCATTTTTGTCATTACTAATTACTAGGCAATCTGAGTTTAGGGACTTTTTTGCCTCTATTGCCAATTTTGAGCCTACACCTCCTAGACCTATGACTAAAATTGGTTCTTTGACTTGAAAACTCATTTCTAATCCTATTTCCTGATTTACATAAAAAACCTTCTTACGTTTTTTTAATCAAATTTTAGATCGAAAAAAATTAGCTTGCGATCTTACCAATCAGTCTTTTTACAGTAGCATCTGTGATTTCAACAATATGTGATTGTCCCAATTTTACATCATCTTCAACAGCTATAGGCTTGTAGGCAAAGTTTCTGCCCTTTATTCCCTCATCTGTCATTTCATCAAAAAGGACTTTACCTTTCCAACCGATCCATTTTTGGTTGCTTTCAATAGATAATTTACTGATCTGTTCAAAAATTATCTTACTTCTTCGTTTTACTTCTGCAGCATCAATTTGTTCCCACTCTGCAGCATCTGTTCCAGGTCTTGCACTATACTTTGATAGATTCACCGTATCTGGTTTTGTTTCCTCAAGTAATGTGATTGTTTTTTGAAACTCTTCTTCAGTTTCTGTGGGGAAACCTACGATGATATCTGTAGATATTGTAAAGTCTCTAAATCTTTCTTTGACCTTGTTGGCAATTTCTCTATATGTTCCAGAGGTGTGTCCACGTTTCATATCGTTTAGAACTTTATCACTTCCACTCTGAACTGGAATATGTAAAAATTTGAACACTTTGTCATTATCAAAAGAATCGATTAGTTTTTCCTTAATTCTTGGCATGTACATTGGGTTCATCATGCCAACTCTTATCATAAAGTCCTCTGGAATTTCTGAAACTGTGTTTACTAACGTTGGTAAGTCAGTTCCAATGTCAAATCCATAACATCCATTATCCGTAGATGTTAACCATACTTCCTTACACCCTTCTTTGATTTCAGTTTGAACTTGTCTTACAATGTCTCCTAATCTGTAACTAGATAGATCTCCTTTGGATAGTTTAGTCTGACAAAAGGTACATTCACTCATACAACCACTTGCAATTTCTACGATTCCTACAGTTGGATTTAATCTGACTTTGGGCAATCCAACTTTTGACAAGTCTGAATCTTCTAATGCAATTTGTTTTTGTCCTCCTAATGTGGAATTAATCACTTGGAGTGTCTTTCCTAATGAATTTGGTCCTAACAGACTAGCATTTTCAGAGAATTTTTCCACATTTTCTTTTTCTGCTTTTGGAAGACAACCTGCTACGATTAGGGGTTTTGTTTTCAGAGAATTTATCCTATACATCATTTTGTTTGCAGTAGAATCTTTGACAGAACACGTTACTACAATATTTAGATCTGATTCTGAAGAATTTTCAGCCAAAGTATGGCCTCCGTTTAGAATTAATCCCGAAATCATTTCTGAATCTGCAAAGCTCGCAGAGCATCCGTAAGCTTCTACGAAAATCTTTGCCATGACTTATCCGAACAGAGAATCGATCTCTTTGTTACTCATTAGTTTCTTTGAAACTACAAGTTCTCTGATAGTCTTTCCTGTCTTTAGAGATTCTTTGAAAAGTTCTGCAGATTTTAGATATCCAATTTTTGGAGTTAACAATGTCACAATTACTGGACTATTTTCAATGTCTGCACGTAATTTGTCTTTGTTAGCTGTTAGCCCATCAATTAGATTTGCAGAAAATATTGGTAAGAAGTTTTTCAGCATGTCTGTTGATTCTAACATACACTTTAGCATTCCTGGAAGCATTACATTTAGCTCAAACTGCCCGCCTTGTGCTGCATAAGAAACAGATGTATCATTTCCAATGATGTTGAAACAAATCATGTTCATACATTCAGCTAAAGATGGGTTTACTTTTCCAGGCATAATTGAAGAGCCTGCATGTACTGCAGGAATTCCTAATTCTGCTAATCCTGCAATTGGACCTGATGCCATTAATCTGATGTCATTAGCAATTTTTCCAATTTCCAATGCCAAGTTTCGTAAGGCACTAGATAGATTTGCAACTGCAAATTTACTTTGTAAACTATGTTGCATATCTTTTTCTGGTTTCAATGATAACTTTGAAATTTTTCCAAGTTCTGTTATGGCAATTTTTCTATAACCTTTTGGTGTGTTTGCACCAGAACCTACCGCGGTTCCACCCAGTGCAACATTTTGTAATTCTTTTTGAGCATCTATGATTTCTTTTTTTGCTTTAGTAATTGATGTAACATATGCTTCAAATTCACTACCTAATGTTACTGGTAATGCATCCATTAGATGAGTTCTTCCGATTTTCTTAAATGATGAAAATTGTTTTGCTTTTTTGGAAAGTGATTTTATTAAAATATCAATTGCAGGGATTGTTTCTTTAAGATTCATCAAAATTGCAACATGCATTGCAGTCGGATATGTGTCATTACTTGATTGTGACATGTTAACGTGGTCGTTTGGATGTAAGAATTCGTACTGTCCTTTCTTTTTATGAAGTACTTCTAATGCAACATTTGAAATGACTTCATTGGAATTCATGTTGAATGCAGTTCCTGCTCCGGAATTTATCATATCTACTACAAATTGGTCAACATGTTTTCCTGACAGAATTTTATCACATGCTGAAACTATTGCTTTTCCTCGCTTTGTGTCAATTGCTTTAGTCTTCATATTTGCAACTGCAGCAGAGCGTTTTATCATCACAAATGACTTTATCAAATTCTCATGGCTTTTGTTTCCAGTTACGTGATACTGTTTGATAGCTCTACCAGTAAATGCCCCATAGTATGCGTCGGCTGGGATCTTAACTTTTCCAAGTGAATCTTGATCTAATCTGAATTTCATGATGACTTTACTGAAATTTCCCCATTATTCATTCTTTTTCAGAAATGAGCCAAAAATCACGTGCCAATAATGGGAATTATTATATAGGAATTGTAAGGTCGTTGCTTTATGAATAAGCGTGTTAGTATGCTCTTCACAATTGCAGCAGTAGCTGTAATGGGAGCAACCTTATTCGGAAGCACATACACACAAACCCAGATTGCTGGACAATCACTTGATATCAACAAAATGGATGTCGATGTAATTGAACAAATCCATCAAATGGGCGGTTTACAGCTTGTAATGCCTCAAGCATTCGCAGAAACTGATTGTGGTGCACTGGAACAAACTGGACGCACTGTCGTTGAGTTTAATTTGGAAGGTTATAGTGTTGAACTCCCAATTATGGGTGGTAAAACTTTCAACGCCATGACTTTTGATGGACAGGTCCCAGGACCAACATTAAGAGTTACACAAGGTGACGTTGTAAAAATGACTCTAACAATTCCAGATGATGAAGTTACTGGACACGGTAACGACATGCATGCATCACAAATGTCAGCAGGAAACTTTGAATCCGTTAATCCGGGTGAAACAAGTCAATACTGCTACATTGCTGAATCTGCTGGTGTTTTCAAATACCACTGTTCTGGTGTCAAACTAATTGGTATGGACCAACACGTACTTTCCGGCATGTACGGAATTGCAATCGTTGATCCAATCAATGGATACAAGAAACTAATGGTAGAGAAAACCTCAGTTAGTGGTAGCGAAGTTTCATTAGATAGACAATTCTACGATGCAGATGCATTAGAGTTCCAACTCCAATACAACCAAATGTACCTAACACCTGAAGGTAACTATGATGCAGGAGCAATGTTCAAACATCATAATACCGCATCAGTTGTTAACGGAATGCAATTTGGTTATGTACCAAACATGGCTCATAACTTACTCGTCAATGGCGATGTAAACAAGAACATCTTTGTTGCACAACCTTGGAACGGACTTGAACACAAGCAATACCAATCACAACTCTTGTTTGTTGAAAATGATCAACACGTGAGACTCTTTGTTGAAAACCACGGTAATGAACCACTATATTTCCACATTGTTGGAGAAATTTTGGACAGAGTTACCCAAGGTAACAGAGTACAATCCGCAGCAACTGAAACATGGTTACTCGGAGGTTCACAAAACATGATTGTTGACTTGGTCTTTGATGAACCAGGTGCATATGCAGCAGTAAACCATGATTATGCAGCAATTTACACTGGCGCAGCTACAGTCTTTGTAGCAGGTGACCCATTCGGCTTGAACCCAGTTCTAGTTGAGAAAGGAGTTATCCCAGCACCAGTAGCATCTTATGCATATGCTTTAGGCAATCCAAGTGATGCTGTCCCACCAATGGGAATGAACAGTATTGCCCATCCTGCACTAAACATTCACGGTTTAATGACTGATGAAGTAGCTTCTGAAATGCAAGCAAGTGGCGATTATGTCGCATTATGGGAAGTAATTCCTGTAGTAGCAGAAATCCTTACTTCTTGATCTTTTAACATCTTTTTTTCTTTTTATTTTCTTATTGAATTATATTCCGCATGTCATTTTCTTCAGATATGGGATTTGAAGATTCTGTACTAATTTGTGATGAAGTCGATCCTATTTTGAATAAAATTTTAGTTGATAATGGCTTAAAGGTTTCATATGAACCTGAAATTACTAAAGAGCAAATTATTGAAAAGATTTCCAATTTTAACATCGTAATTGTTCGAAGTAGAACTACTATTACAAAAGAAATGATTGAGAAAGCTGATAATTGTAAAATCATCGCTCGTGTTGGAGTTGGATTGGATAATGTTGATCAAGATGCTGCTAAAGCAAAAGATATCCGTGTAATTAATGCCGTTGAAGGAGCAATGAATGCTGTAGCTGAATTGGTTCTTGGATTGATGTTGTCCCTTGCAAGACAAACTGCAAGAGGTGATAGAGCAATTAGAAATGAACAATGGCTCAAAAAAGAACTAAAGGGTACTGAACTTCGTGGGAAATATTTAGGAATTATTGGTTTAGGTAATATCGGAAAAAGATTAGGACGACTTGCTCGTGCATTAAACATGAACATTATTGGATATGATGTAATACCAATTGATGAAGAGTTTGCAAAAGAAGTTGGTTTGATGAAAGCTGATCTGAATACTTTGTTACAAAGTTCTGATTATATCTCCATACACGTACCCCTTTTGGATTCTACATATCATCTTTTAGATGCGGAAAAAATGTCTACAATGAAAAAGACTGCAAAAATTATCAATACATCTAGAGGTGGAGTTGTTGACGAGGATGCATTGTACAATGCACTCAAAAATGGTACTTTAGGTGGCGCTGCTTTGGATGTATTTGAAAAAGAACCTGCAATCGGAACTAAACTTGCAGAACTAGACAATGTGATTTTAACACCTCATATAGGTGCACAAACTAAAGAGGCTCAATCTCTAGCAGCAAATGTGATTGCTGAAAAGATTATCCAGATATTGCGTGGCGTAATTTAGTACAATTTCTGCCTGAACTTTAAAAATAAGTAAAAAAGCTTGACTTTTACGTGATTTATTATCGTCTCTTCATTTTTAACGTCAATTCGGAGGTCAAAATATACAAATGAATAATTTAGCTGTAAAGGAATTATACTCAGAAAGACATTCTCCACTACCTAGTGTGAATTCCTTATTGAAAATCTCACTTGGATTAATCTTGTTTACCATGATTTCAACTGCACTAGTATATGCAGAAACCATGTCTGTTGATGTTGATGGAACTTCATATGATGTTGAATATGATGTCACTGGAATGACTGTTTTAGGAATTGAAGCTGATACTGATTTCATTTCCTTAATTTTGACAGTAGATGTGACTGAATCTAATGGTACATTAGATATAACATTGGAACGTTCTTTTTTTGATTCAACCTTTGAAGGATTAGATGATGACTTTATTATTTTAGCAGATGGTGATGAACCAAATTTCTCAGAAATTGATACCTCTGATCAAAATAGAACTTTGAGTATTGAGTTACCTGTAGGTACTGAGGAAATTGAAATTATCGGATCTGTATTTGGACAATCTGTAGAGGAAACACCAGTTGAAGAAACTCCTGTAGAGGAAACACCAGTTGAAGAAACCCCTGTAGAGGAAACACCAGTTGAAGAAACCCCTGTAGAGGAAACACCAGTTGAAGAAACCCCTGTAGATAATACTCCATTAACTCAATGTGGACCTGGAACTATTCTCCAAGATGGAGCATGTGTTTTAGATGAAAGATGTGGACCTGGAACTGTTCTCAAAGATGGAGCATGTGTTCTTGATTCGACTCCTCAACCATCAAGTTCCTCTATCAAAGGAATGGGTAAGGACATGTTGATGGGAGTAATAGTTGCATTTGTTGGTGCAGGAATTGTGGGGATTGTTTTCGCTCTAATCTCCAAAGCCAGCAAGAGTAACTAATCACAAGACAAATCTAATGAATTCATTTCTTGATCAAAGTCGAATCCTGAAATTTGTGTTGTAGTAGAATAAGGAATTATTCCTAAAATTGGTATATCTGCTTGTACTACAACTATGAGCTTGTTTGGATCAAGTCTGATATCTCCTCCATCAAACTCAAAATCCAATGTCATGAAAATATGCTGAGATGCAGACAAATCTTCTGATGAAAATGTTCCTTCTTGTACTGTTGAGGATAGTGGGTTGATGGTTGTAGGATTTATCGTAAACACTCCTCTTTGATTTGTGTCATAAAATGTAATGATTTGTAAATTCTCAAAACTTATCCAAAATGGCATCGGATTACATAATTCTACATCTCCGTGATTAGACATTGTAAAAAAAGTAAATTGCCCTGGATTATTCCATCTGTATTCAAGTTGTTGCATTCCAAAAATGCTCAATCCTGAATATGCAAACGGTGTAATGATTACAATGATTGCAATTATGGTGATGATTGAATGTTTATTCATATTTCATTATCCACAGTTATTGGAAATCCAATGATGTTTCTTTCTAACAAGTTATTCATTGCATTTGATAAATCATCATCTGAAATTACTCCTTCTAACCACCAGTATCCGATATTTTTTACCCATTCAGGCACTTCTACATCGTAAACATTTTTTTCATTAATTTCAAATGGAACGTTAACTAATTTACTGTCTACATATTTTTGAAATGCATCCAAAAGAAATCCATCTGATATGTTTCCTGAAAGCCAGTTGGCCATAATTGGTTTGATTAATTCAGGAATACAAATTGAATCTGAGTCTATTAATTCAAATTCTGCATTCGCTTCTGCTCCTGAATATTGAACATCAATGAAATATTTCCCTAGTGGAAAAATCTCTGCATCAAATGGAATTAATGATGGAATGGGATTTTGTAATTCTGTTATTGCTATTGGAATTGCACTGCTTCCTTTTCCAGATTCATCACTGATGTGAATTATGGCTGGATCTCCTGTTACTTCGGAAACTTCGATAGTATAGAATAATTTTTCACAATAACTGTATGTGGTTTTTTCCATAATTATTGAGATTGTTGGCTGAGCTTGAACTTGGGGCAAAAACAATGTAATTCCAATTACAAAAATAATTGAAAAAATTGAAACTTTCATCTTTCCTTCAAATTCTTAACGTTCAATAAAAATCTCAAAGCAATACTGAGGAATCTTTTTTAATAACTTTGGCCTACTTGATTTATCGAGTTTTCTGCGGGAGCAAACTCTTTGGGTGCGTGGCTTGTGAAACCCCACTCAAGGAAATTTTAACTGATTAGCGTTGCTTAGGTTTGTTTTTCGATTTACAGTTATTAAAGGGGATTTTTCTAATCTCGATATGCCTAGTTATCAAGACCAAACATGGATCAGACTCTGGAAAGAAAACTCACCTGAGATCCGTGAACGTGTAGTTGGATGGCGTAAACAAAATGCAGTTACTCGAATTGATAAACCTAGTAGATTACAAAGGGCAAGAAGATTAGGCTACAAAGCAAAACAAGGAATTGTTGTTGTTAGAATGAGAGTTGGTACTGGTGGTATGAGAAAACAAAGACCAACTGGTGGTAGAAGACCAAAACATCTTGGTGTCACTAGAATCAAAGCTGATGATGATATGAAAACTGTTGCAGATAGAAGAGTTCAACAAAGATATCCAAACATGAAAGTTTTAGGTTCTTATTTTGTCTACAAGGACGGAAAACATTATTGGTTTGAAGTCATTTTGGCAGATCCAGACCATCCTAGAATTGCTCAGGATAAAGAATTAACAAAAAGAATTCCTCGAACTGCATAAATTGAAAATTATATTTCTATTCTCTATAGCGTTACTATTTGTTATCACTCCTGCTTATGGTGGTCTACTTTCAGATGCAACTGGATTGGTAAATAGATTGGATATACAAACTGGTGGCCATTCTTTTGAAATAAAGACTGTTTCTAATTTTGCTATATCTGATTTCAAATTTGATAAAGATGAGAAACAACTAACTCTCTTCATTAGTAGTGGATTGGAAAATAATTTGAGTGAAATTATAATACCTCAAAATCTTCTAGGTGGAAACCTTACATTTTATCTCAATGATAAAGAATATTTTCCAGAGATAAACTCTAATGATAAAATTTCTTTTGTAACCTTGAATTTTACAGGTTCTGGTGAAAATAAATTAGAAATTGTTGGGACTACGTATCTTTCAGGCTTGACTGAAATCTCCACTGAACTTCCTAAGCCTGATGTTTCTCCTTCCCTTGATTATGATTATAGTATGATCTATGTGTTGATACTCATCATAGTTTTGATTGTTGGTGGTATTATCGGGATAATTATTTTTACAATTAAGAGAAGAAGAACATAATAGAACTGTTGATTTTTTGAATTATTGGAAGCAATATGGATAATGCAAAAATTGCTCTTGTAACTGGATTTGTAATAGTTGTGGTATTGTCAGTAGTACTAGTTTTGGCTAAATAAACTAATTTTCATTTAATAATTTTTGGATCATGGCATCAACGTGACCTGTTTGACCAAATGAAACATCTCTGAGTATTCCTTTTCTATCTACTAATATCGTGGAAGGTGTTCCCTGTAGAGCAAATTTCTCAAATGTTTCCGCAGAATACTCTTTTGATTTCATGTAACTTTTTACTCGTTCAATGATCTGATTTTTGTATTCTTCTGGCTGTGAATCAAATTCTGGAATTTGTGGATAGATAAACTCCATAATTTTCTCTTGACTGATTTCTCCGGATGTTTTTGTTAAATTATCCATTCCTAATGGAAACGGAATTTTAAAAGATAGTTTGTTTCCTTCTTGTAATTGACCATATGATGAAAGCGCATCTTTTGTTTCACCAATGACCTCTCCTGTTTCTGCAAGCATTTTCAAATTATCTAATGTATTTTTATCAAAATCTTCAAAAGCTGTTGCTAGACCTAAAACACATACACCTTCATCTTTGTATTTGCTATAGATGTTAATTGCTTCAGGGATTGCATGCATGAAACATCCTGGGCAATTTACTTGAAAAACTTCTAACAATACAATGTGATCTTTTTCCTGATCAAAATTTGTTGGAGCACCTTGTACCCATTCTGATACTCCAAAATTTGGTGCTTTTTCGCCTATTTTTGCACTCATAGTTGATTAACTAATTTTTTCCATTAAATACATAACTACTCTGATTTTTGATTTTTCTCAAGTAACCTAATATATGACTCAGAAAGTTCTAAAACAAAATGCAGGTAATTACTGAAGATAGAATGGCACTTTTTGCTGAGATGGAATCAAAATATGAACAAAAAGATACTGAATACTTTGTTTCTCTTTTAGATCATCCTGATTATGTGGTAAGAACCAGAGTTGCATGTATCTTGGTTGATTTTGGAGGAGAAGATAAGGTTCCTCATATTGCTAAAGTTTTGAAAAATGATGACAATGAATTAGTTCGACATGAAGCAGCATTTGCATTAGGACAAATGTCCTATTCAAGTGCAATTCCTCCATTAACTGATGCAACACTAAATGATCCTAGTATGTTTGTCCGTCATGAAGCTGCTATCGCTTTAGGTGTAGTTGGTTCAAAAGAAGCTAAAGAATCCCTTCAAAAAGCATTAAACGATTCTGAAAAACCAGTTGTGGAATCTGCTGTAGTTGCATTATCTAATATTGAATTTATGGAAAAGTTAAGTAAGAACGAGAAGTTTGCAAAGTTAACAGGTGGATGAGATGAATTTTTCTTATGGTGTTATAGCAGCAGTTGGAATTCTAGCAGCAATTTCTATTGGTTTTATATCTATGGAACCTAATGCGATTATTGAACCTAGAATAGTTGAAAGTGAAGAAAACATGGTTGCATGTACAATGCAATGGGATCCTATGTGTGGTGTTGATGGAGAAACTTATGGAAATATGTGTCAGTTAGATGCTGCCAATGCTAAATTAGATTATGAAGGTGAATGTATTATTCCAGAACCTGAACCAACACCAGAACCTGAACCAACACCAGAACCTGAACCAACACCAGAACCTGAACCAACACCAGAACCTGAACCAACACCAGAACCTGAACCAACACCAGAACCTGAACCAACACCAGAATCATCTCCAATGACTGCTATTGTTTCACTACCCCCAGGATCTGCAGTTCCAGGATGTGAAGATACCAATGAATGTTATTTACCATATGAAATTAACGTTGCAATAGGTGCAACTGTTTCTTGGAGTAATGATGATTCCGCAGCTCATACTGTTACAAGTGGAAGTGTAACTGCGGGAACAACTGGTGTATTTGATTCTAGTTTATTTATGGCTGGAGATGTTTACGAATTTACTTTTGATGAAGCAGGAACTTATGATTATTTCTGTATGGTTCATCCTTGGATGACTGGTATTGTTAATGTTAACTAGAGTGTAGTAACTTTACTTCCTTGCTCTGATGATTCAAATTTGTAAATTTGCTCTACTGTAGAATCCTCAAAAATTTCTGCATCATGAGTAATAATTAGAAATTGCATTGGTGTATCTGAATTTGAAATGTTTGATAATTGAGATAAAACTCCTACGAGGGATTTTTTTCTCTCAGCATCAAGATGTGTTGTAGGTTCATCAAGTATCATCAAATTGAGATTTGATGCTCCTAGAAGACTTGCCATGCCTAATCTTAAGGCTAATGCTACACTAACTTTTTCACCTCCACTAAGTGATTCCAAATCCAATTCCTCTGTTTTTGAATTACAAATTATAGAAATATCTCTGGCTTTTTCTGTCAATTGAATTCTCTGAATTTTTGTATTTAATAGTGAAAGATACTCTGATGCTTTAGCAGAAATTGCATTGAGTGCCCATGATCTCAAGCTTGTAGCAACAGGACCATCTCTGCTAAAAATATTATTTTGAATCTCATCAAGATTTGTTACGTATTCTTTAACAACCCGCAATTCTGAAATTGCATTTTCAATTATTTTGATTTGTTCACTACCTTTGGATATTTTTTCTAAAATAGCTCCTATCTGTTGATCAATACCTGAAAGTTCCATCTGCTTTTCATTAACAGATTTTTTTAGATTCAAAAATTCTTGTTCATCAAATCCTTTAGTTTCTGCTTCTAATTTTGAAATATTTTCAAAAACCATTTTTGCATGAGAATCTATCTGTGATATTTCAACAAGATTTGTATTACTAATTCCTGGAATTTTTTGTATATTTTGTTTTTTTATTTCAACATCTTCTTGAATTTTAACTAATTCTTCTTTTGAATTAATAGAATATGCTCTAAGTGTGGCTTCTGCATCTCTTGAAGATTGTAACTTTTCAGAAAACTCTTTTCTTTTTTGATTATACATCTGATGCTCTTTTTCTTTTGATGCGATTTGTTCATGTAATGATCTTAACTCTTGATTTAGATGTTCTTCTTGGAATAACGGATTTAGTTTTTCTACACTTGAATCACAAACGGGACATTTGTTATCTTTTAGTTGGAGTTTTGATGCAAGTAATTGTTTCTCATTTAGAGATGCTGTCTTACTTTTCATCTCCTGTATTGTGTTTAGTGTTTCATCTACTGCCTGCTCTACTTTTTGAATTTTAGATTCAAAATCTTCTTTTAGACTCGCAGGCTCAAAACATCCTTCACAATCACGTATTTTTCGCTCATTTTCATTGATTTCACGTTGAATTTCACGAATTGCTTCTTTTGCATATTCTATGAGTTCTTTTTTCCTTAATTCTAATTGATTAATTTTATCAATTTTTGGAGCCTCTGTTTCAACTTTTTTCCTTAACTCTTCAACTTCCTTTTGTAATTTTTCTTGTTTTGTTTGTAACTGGTTTTTTTGAGGTGTGGATTCGTTAATCTCTTTCTGATATTTTTCTAAATCTCTTGATAGGATTTCAATGTGTGTATCATCATATCCAATTTTCTCTCTAATGTTTTCACGAAATTCTTTATTCACAATTTTCATTGATTCAGAAGCAACATCCAGCTTATCAATTCCTATTATTGCATTGAGCAATTCTTTGAATTCTTTTGGTTTTGCATTGATTATTGCATTTAATTCTCCTTGTTGGACAATTGATGCAACTTTTAATTTTTCAAAATCAAGACCTATTTTCTTTTCAACTTCTTGAGTCATTGATTCCCCAAATTGCTTTCTTTCTCCTGCAGCTATTTCCACTATTTCGTTTCCTGTTACTTCTGAGAATTTTGCTGAAAGAGTTCCTTTACTATCAATTTTTCTTACTGCCTCGTATTTTTTTTCATTTACTGAAAAATTTACTTTTGCATATCCTTGGTTTGCTCCACGTTTGATAAGGCCCTTGTTTGACTTTCTTGTATGATGCCCAAATAATGCAAATGTGATTGCATCAATAATGCTTGATTTTCCAGCACCATTATGTCCTACAAAAACTGTAACCCCATTGTCAAAATTTAGTTTAGTATCTGAATGTGCTAAAAAATCCCCTAATTCAATTGATGTGATCATTGTTTTTTCTCCTTTTTAAATTTCTCAAAATTTTCAATTATTATTTCAGAAGCTTCTTTGATTTCCCCTGATGCTAATACTGGGAGCAATTCTTTGATTGCAAAACTGGCAGCTTGTTCTGAACCTAATGCATCTATTGACAACCTAAACATCTCATCATCTATGATGTTTGGTCTGTCTAAGAATACTGATGAATCTGAGATTTTTTTTGTACTAATTCTCCAAAAGCACCTTAACACCAGTGAATTAAGTCTAGCAATCTGTGCCTGAATTTGATCTGTTTCAACATTTTCGCCCTGGATGTTAATCTCTACCATTGGTTTTTTTGCCAATCCAGTAATTTTTTCAGAAATCTCATCTATTGTTTTTGATAATTCTTCATATTTTGTCTTAAATGAAAATTGAGGTCTTGTACCAAGCTCTATCCATTTTGGTTTTGCTTCTTTATCTGAAATATCTACTTCGAAGAATCCTTTTTTTGTTTCTTTAATTCCTTCACTAGTTGTTAGTTCAATAGAACCTGGATATGCAATTGGTCCATTTAGATGATTAAATTGTTTAACTTCTGTATCATGAAGATGTCCCATTGCATAGTAAGTGAAATTTTTTGGAAGATCTGTTGATTGTATTTCTCCTGCAAATTTATTGAATTCAGTTATTCCTTGATGTAATACTAAAATTTTATGTCCTGAAAATTTTTCTGCAACTTTATCTATTTCTGCAAATTTTTCTTCATATTGTGGAATTTCTGTTTTTCTTATTTTGTCAAATCCTGCAAGAAGTATTCCTTTGTATTCAATTGGTTTTCCTTGACCAATATATTTTGAAAATTCTAAATTATGATAAACATATGGGATTGGTGTCGTTCTAATCCTACTAATGTCGTGTTCTCCTAAAATAAAAAATGAATCAATATTATTTTGTTTTAGTCGTTTTAATCCATTTGCCATTTGAATTATTGCAGTACCATTAGGGTTTGGCACATGAAAAATATCCCCTGCAAAAATAACAAAATCTACTTTATCTGCAATTGATGTATCTATTGCCTGATTGAAAACATCATAGACATCTTGTTCACGTTCCTCTGAACCATATTGTACTAATCCCAAATGCGTGTCTGAAATATGTGAAAATAACATTAGTCTAATAACAAATCTTTCTGTACCAATCCTTGTGTTGATTCCACTGCAATTCCTTTCATTTTATCTGCCTTGGCCCAGGCATTAATTGCACTTTGATCTGCTCCCATTATCTTTTCTTTGACTTCTTCAACGTGAACCAGTGATGGTAGATTGCTCCATTGCCCTACAAGTACGGCATCTCCAACGTTTAGAGATGTCAATTGAGAGATTAATTCACGACTAGTTGACTCTGTAGCTGAGGCAATTTGCCTTTGATCATCTTCTTGAATAATTTTCATAATTGCAAATGAGCCCATTTGACTTAATACGTTCAGGTCTACACTGCGTGGTCTTTGTGAAACAATTCCTAGACCCAACCCGAACTTTCTTCCTTCTCTGGCAATTTTTGCAGCCCAATACTTTGCACTGGTGTCGTGATCTTTTGGAATAAAGACATGAGCTTCTTCAATAATGACAAATACTGGCGAATTAAATTTGAAATTTCTCTCCCTCTTTGTTTTTCCATGTTGTGCAATACTTGCATCTTTTCTATCTTTGAGTAACTGTTGTAAATAGAATGCCAAAGCCACGTTTGCTTGTTTTTCAGACAACTCTGAAATGTTTAGTACATTGGCACATCCTTCTTTGATAAAGCTAATTGGATCTCCCATGTCTGGATCTAGAATATCCTCAAATCTTCTTTGAGCATCTTCTACTATGTCTTGAACTCTATATGCTGATGATCTAATTTCCTTTAGTTTATTGTCATCTGAATTAATAATAAAATCCACTTCACTTTCTAATTTCTTCCAAAATTCACTTGATTTTTTTACATTTTCTGTAAATGCCATTCTCAATACTCTTTGTTGAACAGTTGCACTTTCTCTAATTTCTAATACATCTGAGAGTTGTTCAGAATCTAACAATCTTGGATTTATTTTTGCATCGATTACATTAATTCGTGGAATGTTTAGACTAGTGTAATCATTATGGTAATCAAAAATTATCACAGTGCCTTTTAGTTTTGAAATTTGTTTTGTAACTAACGATACTAGATTACTTTTCCCCATTCCTGTCATCGCTAAAATTCCTAAATGTCTGGAAACTATTTTATCTAAATTCACTTTGGCATCAATTGATTTATTTCGTAATAGATTTCCGATGCTAACCCATCCTTCTTTTTTAGGACTAAAAATTTCCTCTAGATCTTGCTTGGTGGGTAAAGTGATTTCCGTGCCTGGAATAGGTGGTATTGCAGGTATTATTGATTGTCCTCTTCTTAGGTTTTCTAAGAATCCCAAAATTCCAATATGTGCAGTAAATGTTTTATCTCTTTTGTTTAATTCTGCAATTTCTGTACTTTCAGATGCTTCGTCAAAATTCTTTACATCTGTAAATGCTGCACTTGACACTGCAGACCTTTCTACTAATCCTAGAATTTCTCCTTCATCTGAACTGATTTTGATATATTCTCCTACAGATAATGCTCTTGAAGTAATTGCTGTAACAAATGTCGGTTTTGATTCTCCAATTACAAACCCTAAACTCATCCTAGAACCTCCCGTGAACCTATTTCATTACTCAAACCTAACAAACTTACCATCTTTGCAAGTTCTTTATCAGATATTTTACAGTTATTATGTGCTAGCTTTAAGGCATACGGATATCCGCCAACACTGGTTTTGTATAATTTATTCATGATTGATTTAATTTCCGATTCATCATGATGATCTCCTAAAAATTCTAATTTTATAATTGGAGTAGAATCACTTAATCTTACAAATGTAGATGAGATAATTTTATCTGAACCATATTTTTTTTCTACAAAAATTTTACTAAATCCTGGATTGTTTGTTACATGATTATAATAGAAAATATCTCCTGCAAGGGATCCTAATTTTTCAAATTGTTTTTTTGTGTTTGATGTCTTGGCAATGAAAACTACGTTATCTTTTTTTTTCATTATTCTAACAATTGTTGATCCTAAATTTGCCTGTCTAGTCATTAATTGAGAATGTAGTGAACCATCCATCAAAACCATGTCTACTTCATCTACTGTTTTTTCACATGCTTCAATCTCCATTTTACTGGCAACACTTGATATGTCATCTGCCGAACCTAATCCTGATTTATGAAGATCAACTAAAATTTCCCCGTTGGATTTGACTGAGACTGCAGTTGTAGCCCATAATTCAATTCCTTGAAATTTTGTATTGTTAAAACTACTATCGATTCCTGCTGTAACTACTTCTTCTTTTGTAGGCATAAATTCTATCCAGTTATCCCGTGCTTTTTGCAGAATTTGGTCAAATTTAGGCCCTTTTAGAATGGAGAGCATCTTATCTCTGTTAATTATGGCATCTTTGTAGACTGTATTGAGCACAACAATACTTTGTAGGTTCGAATAAAATCTTTAGGTTATGTTAAACTTTGACAAAACTGATCCATGTAATCCCTTATCCTATTCTGCCTTTGAGAATAATTTTTTCATTTGTGTTTGATGGTGTTGATTTGTCAATGTATCTGATTTCATACTCATCACCAATATGGATTGTTTTTCCGTCTAATTGACGTGGAATTTTAATTATAACTTCAAAAATATTTGAATTTGGTCCTGTTTCTACAAGGTATCCTGAATTTGCATCAAAACTTGGATTATCTAAAGTGATTCTAATCCCGCCATCCCCTCTGTATTCTAATTCTCTCAATGGAATCTTGTCTTCATTTTTAGAATCTCTGTTTGCATCAGGTTCGTAAATTCTAACTGTAAAATCATGACCGATTCTTGAACCTCCACCAACTGTTTGCACTTTTGCAAATGTTTTGGTAAGTGGAACTGATTTCACAAGTATTCTTTCTTCTCCAGAGTAATCTGATTCATCCAGATATTTTATCAAGACAATGTCATCTTGACTTAGTGGATTTCCATTTATTGTTTCAGGCAATTCTAGTTTAATGTAAAATTGCCCTGTATTAGGTCCGGTCTCAATCATGTTTTTTGGACCTTCAATCAAAATTCCATTAATTGTAAATTCAAACAATCCTTCCGTAGGAATAACTTCTACACCACTGTGTGCAATATTCAAGTCATGATCAGTTATGTAAAAATTCACAACAGACATTGATGATGCAGGAACTGTTACAATTTCTTTTTCACTAGCTTGAAAAGATCTTGTTACGTCACTCAAATCTGTAAATTTTATTGGAGTAAATAATATGCCTATTTTTTGCATCTTTTCGGCAGTTTCTGGTTTTACGCAAGCAGGAGCCCCGTTCGTTCTGATTACTAGTTCTAATTCTGCCTTACAAATTATATTTTCGGCAGAAATTCCTCGGGCCATCTGCTTTTTTGGTGATTCTGTTTCTGCACTTGCTGGTGATGTTGTAGCTAAAACTAAAATTGAAAATAATACCATGAAAATAATGTTTTTTTGATCTCGTCTCATTGATATTCTTTGAATTTTTTTCTTAAAAGTATTGAGGATGAATTAATCGTAAAAATTCTGATATCTCTGGATAACCAATCTTGAGAATCTGATACTTGGTTATATTTGAGAAATTAACTATGTTATTGATGATCAAAATCTCACTTGCAATATTTTTACTTTTAATAATTCCAACATCTAGTTTTGTTTTTGCTGAACACATCTTTAACTCTGAAGCATATGCACAATATCTTGATATTTCTCAAATAGAATCTAAAAAAGTCACTTTCACATTTGATGAGAAATCATATGATATCTATTATGGATATCGTGGTAGTTTGGACTCTATGGGCTCTGATGAACAATATCCAATTTTGTCTTCGATGAATATCAATGAGGAAAGAAAATCTATTGAAATTGTAATGGAAGATGTTCCTGAAAAAACTGATTTTTGGGTGAGAACTCCTGAAGATGTTCTGTATGCTGATGGTGAGAAATTCAAAGTGTTGGTTGATGGAGTTGATACAAGATATGATCTGATGAAGTTTCCTAATGACTATGTCGTAGGTTTTGTTATTTCTGAAGATACAAAAAATATTGAAATCATTGGAACTAGAGTAATTCCTGAATTTGGAGCCTACTCTGTTTTGATTTTAGGTATTACAATTCTAGGCTTGGTTTACTTTACTCATAAATTCTCATTTGGAAACTCTTTGCCTAGAATTAATTAAGTGATAACTTCTAGAATGTCTAGTTGAAAAGAATAGGTTTGTTAGGATGTGGTGCTATGGGAACTCAAATTGCACTTGCAATTGATTCTGGAAAAGTTCCTGCAACCCTCACACACGTGTTTGATGATTCAAAAGAAAAATCCAAATTATTAGTTGAAAAATTAACACACAAACCTGAAATTGTTGAAAATTCCCACTTACTATCCTCTAATCCTATTGATATTGTTGTAGAAGCTGCATCTCAAGATGCTGTAAGGGATGCAGGATTAAGTGTTTTGCAAAACAAAAAAGATCTGATGATAATGAGTGTTGGAGCATTGTTAGATGAATCAATTTATGACATTTTATCTGATGCTTGTAAGGATTTTAAAAAAACAATCTATCTCCCCTCCGGTGCAATTGCAGGTCTTGATGGAATTAAATCAGTCAAGGGTGAATTAGAATCCATTTCTATAACTACTACAAAACACCCTCGTTCATTAAAAGGCGCCAAGTTTTTTGAAAACTCTGAAATCAACTTAGATGAAATTAATTCATCAACTGTGATCTTTGAAGGAATTGCAAAAGAAGCTGTTTCTTTATTCCCTGCAAACATCAATGTAGCAGCATTACTTTCTTTAACTGGAATTGGAAGTGAAAAAACTCATGTCAAAATAGTTGCAGATCCAAACACTGACAAAAATACGCATCATATTGAAGCTGAAGGAAAATTTGGAAAGATGACATATACTATTGAAAATTATCCTGATGAAAATAATCCCAAAACAAGTAGATTGGCAATTTTATCTGCAATTGAGACCTTGAAAAAATACTGCTCAAATGATATTCAGATTGGCACGTAATATGGCAATAATTGCCACATTTGCTAACTTTTCAGAGAATTATAGACTATTTCCCATTCTTTAAATCCCCACCATATCAATTTTCTATAGTTTATGCTCGTACAACAATCCTCGGAACTCAAAGAAGAGATTTTGAAACTCAAAAAAGAAAAAGACGTGGTAATTTTAGCACACAATTATCAGATTCCAGATGTACAAGATATAGCTGATTTTACTGGTGATTCATTAGGATTATCTAGACAAGCAGCAACGGTTCCACAAAAAACAATTCTCTTTTGTGGTGTAAATTTTATGGCAGAAACTGCCGCAATTATCAGTCCTGAGAAAAAAGTACTTCTACCAGATTTAGAAGCTGGTTGTTCATTATCTGATTCAATAACTGTAGATGAATTAAGAAATTGGAAAAAACAGCATCCTGATGCTATTGCAGTTGGATACGTAAATACTACGGCTGAAATTAAAGCAGAACTGGATTATTGTTGCACTTCTTCAAATGCTGTAAATGTAGTTAAAGCAATTCCTGAAGATAAAGAAATTTTGTTTTTACCTGATATGTTCCTAGGTTCCTATGTTGCAAAAATGACAGGAAGGAAAAATATGCATATCTGGGCTGGTGAATGCCATGTTCATGCTGGAATTACTCCTGAAGATGTTACTAAAAAATTAGAATCAATGAAAGATGCTGAATTTGTAATTCATCCTGAATGTAGTTGTACTACTCCAATGATGTATGATGTTGCTGATGGAAGTTATGATGATCAAAAAGTCTCAATTCTTTCAACTGAAGGAATGCTAAATCATGTAACTAAATCTAAAGCAAAAAATTTCGTTGTTGCAACCGAAACTGGAATCTTGTATAGAATGCGACAACAAAATCCTGACAAAACTTTCATTCCTGCATCTGAAAAAGCAGAATGTCAATATATGAAAATGATCACTCTTGAAAAAGTGTATGATGCATTGATAAATGAAAAAAACATTGTAACAGTTCCAAAAGAAATTGCAGATAAAGCCCGTTTAGCAATAGATAGAATGCTTGCAATAAGCTAATCTATAAAATTATGACTGGACTGTTTTCTAGAGAGCCAAAAGATCCTCAAAAGAAAAAAAATGCCCAAAAACTAAAGGAAATAAAAAAACTAGTCAAGGACAAAAAATATGCTGAGGCTTTAAAATTAGGCACGGAATATTTACAAAAAGTTCCTAACAATCATGATGTCTTGTTTACTGTAGGTGGAATTTACTATTTGAAAAAAAAATACAAAACTGCTATTTCATATTTTGACAAAGCACTTGAAATTGGAACATATGATGTTGATGTATTATTATTAAAGGCATATTCTCATCAAAAATTAGGGGAAAATAAACAAATCCTTCAATGCTGTGACAAAATTAAAGAGATAGATCCAAAAAATAAATCCGTAGCAAATTTGTTAGAAGAATTAAATTAAATCTCTAAACTCATATCAATTCCTTTTACAGAATTTGTAATACTTCCTACAGAAATGATATCTACACCTGTTTGACCATATTTTGTGATATTTTTAGAATTAATTCCTCCTGATGCTTCAAGCATGACTTTGTTTCTCAATTTATGATTTTTTAGTATTTGAATTGTTTTTTTAATTTGAGATGGTGTAAAATTATCTAGCATAATTATTGTAGCCCCTTCTTCTGCTGCTAACACTGCATCTGGTGTATTTTCAACTTCCACTTCAAATTTCCTATGTTTTTTCTTTGTTTTTTTAATCAGAGATAATAGAGAATTTCCAATTGCAATGTGATTATCTTTAATCATAACCATTTCATCTAATGTGAGCCTGTGCTTTTTACCTCCACCGATTTCAACTGCTTCTTTATCAAAATATCTTAATCCTGGGGCTGTTTTTCTAGTAGCATACAATTTTGTTTTCTTTGGAATTTTTTTAACAAGTTGATTTGTTTGAGTAGCAATCCCACTCATTCTTGTTAAGAGATTAAGTGCTGTCCTCTCACATGTCAAAATATTCCCTGCATTCCCAGTGATTGCCATTATAGTTTGATTTGGTTTTACTTTTGAACCATCTTTTTTCAAAATTTTAGCATTGCACCCTTTTAATTTGAAAATCTCTTTTGCATATGATGTACCTGCAACAATAGCATTTTCTCTTGAGATAATTTTTACTGAAATTTTTTTCTTGGGTAATAAATTACTGGTAATGTCTCCTTTACCAATATCTTCAGCAAGGAATTGTGATAATTGTTTTTTTGAATTGAATGTCAATATAATGATGAAATGTTAATGTGATTTTAAAGATTTTATGTTACTTTAATTGCGTATTTGCCTTTTGTAGTAATTCCTAATGTTTTTGAGATTTCAGAATTTGTTGGATCAACTACTAGTACAACTCCATTCCAATCTGGTGTCAAGTCTGATGATTTACAATTTGGACATACCTTTAGAGTTGTTACATGTTTACATTTGCGGCATGCCATTTCTCGTGCCATTCTAACTTGCCTCTACTTTTTCTTCCTTTGCTGGCTCTTCTTTGCCACCACTGGCTTTCTTAATTTCTTCTACAATCCATTCATCTGCACCAAGGAATGGTTGTCTACATGTGATTCCAATCTTACCCATTGCAGCAGCTTTTCCTAATGATACTGCAGTGATTCTTGCACGAAGTGTAGAGCCAACTTTTAGTGTTCTACCACTTTGATTTGCTAAAATCATTCCAGATTTAACATCACTCTTTAGATAATCGTCCATCACTTGTGACAAGTGCAGTAAAGCATCAGTTGGACCAATTCTTACAAATGCCCCAAAGTCAGTAATATCTACAATTTCACCTTGAACAATTTCTTGTAATTTTGGATAAAATGTCAATGCTTCAAATTCAACTTTATGGAAAGTTCCACCGTCTCCTGCAATCATCTTTCCCATTTCGTCAACTTTAGCATCTAAAATCATAATGATATATCCTAAATCTGCATTAATCATACTCTCGTACTTTTCTTTGAGAATGTTTACTGCAGCCTTTTTGAGTGTAGTTCCAAATAAGCTTGGAGGAATCCTAACAACATCAACTAGGGTAGATATAGAAAACAAATGTACAGTTTTTCTCGAATTTCAATTTATGAATGTTTAGGTGATTTTAGGCTTGAAAATCCAAAGTTTTTTCTTATTTTTGAAATTAATGCCAATTTCTATAAATGTCTGAATTATGTTTAAATAAAGTAGACTGACTTTTTGACGCAATGGTTGGAATCGATCAAGTTCTTGAAAAACTTAGTACCGTGATTGATCCTGATTTGAAAAAAGATATCGTATCTATGGGTATGATTAAAGATTTAGAACTAAATGATGGTAATCTCAAATTTACTTTAGAATTAACAACTCCTGCATGTCCTTTCAATGTCGAAATTGAAGATGATGTTAGAAAAGCAGTTGCTGAATTATCTGATTTGAAGAATTTTGATTTGAATGTGACTGCCAAAGTCATGGAAGGTCGTTCACTTGATGATGACACTGGAATGAAAACTGTCAAAAACATTATTGGTGTTGCAAGTGGAAAGGGCGGTGTCGGCAAATCAACTGTTTCATTAAACTTGGCTCTTGCATTATCTCAGTCTGGAGCTAAAGTAGGTTTACTTGATGCAGATATCTATGGACCTAGTATTCCACTAATGCTTGGAATGAAAGATGGTTTTATGGAAGTTGAAGATAATAAATTACAGCCAGCTGATTCAAACGGATTAAAAGTTGTATCATTTGGTTTCTTTGCTGATCAATCAAACCAAGCAGCAATTTATCGTGGCCCAATTATATCTGGAATTTTAAAACAATTTCTAGTAGACACAAATTGGTCTGAACTAGATTATTTGATTGTAGACTTACCTCCTGGAACTGGTGATATCCCATTAACTCTTGCACAAACAATTCCTATCACAGGAATTCTTGTAGTTACAACTCCTCAAGATGTAGCAAGTGATGTTGCAGTTAAAGCAGTTTCAATGTTTGAAAAACTAAATGTTCCAATTATTGGAGTTGTTGAAAACATGAGTCATTTTATTTGTCCAAACTGTGATGACAAACATTACATCTTTGGTGAAGGTGGTGCAAAGAAAATTAGTGAACGATTTAACATGCCTTTCTTAGGTGAAATTCCATTGAATTCTGGAATCATGGCCGGTTCTGACTTGGGTAAACCAATTATGATTACAAATCCTGATTCTCCAAGTGCTGAAGCATTTAGAGTTAGCGCAAAAAATATTGCAGCACAATGTAGTATTATTGCAGCAAAGCTTCAAGAAGAGATGGAATCTGAAAGTTCTGGTGAAGAACCAACACCAGAGGCCAGCACAAATTAATCTCGATTCCTGTGAAATTACCTGAATCTCTTAGAGAACAAATGAAAATTCCTTTAGGGATACTTTTACCTGAAAATCAAACCCAAAAAAGTGATATTCAAAAATTTCTTTCAGAAAATTCGTATCTAATTACGGTTGGTGATAGAACTACAGAAAAAATGATAAATTTTGGTCTGATTCCTTCTTTGCAAATTATTGATGGTCAAGAGAAACGAGAAAAGAGAGATCCTCCCAAATTAGATAATGCAATTGAACTGACTGTTGATAATCCTGCAGCTGAAATTACATCTCAAAGTGTCTCGACAATCAAAAAGGCGTTCACTATGAAATCTCCAGTGAGGATTTTTGTTAATGGTGAAGAAGATCTTTTAGTTCTTCCAGTGTGTGTTCATGCTCCTGAAAATTCTATTGTAATGTATGGTCAACCACATGAGGGGCTGGTAATAGTCAGTATTACTACCGAAATTAGAAATAAAGCACAAAGCCTACTTGATTTAATGGAATAATCGGGGTGTGATGAGACGGTGGCTGTATGATTGATGATTACTCCACATAACCTCTGACCCTATTAATTCATAATTTATCGAATCAAAATACACCAAATTCCATACAAGAATTGACATTTCATGATAAACACAGATTCCAATACTACTAATTGTGAAATTAGATCCTGATCTTAAATTACAAATTTTAGAAAAAGTTGGTATTTACTCAAATCGTTTCTCAATTCCTGAACCGCAAATTCTGTTGACTACTAAGGAAGTATTAGATGCCCCAAAAGAAATGACTGAGGGCAGACGAACTTCTGCATACAAGTATTATGGAGTCTCATATCTTTTACACAATCTTGTTTTCATCAATGTTAGAAAAATTCCTGATGAAAAAACTCTGGAGAATACATTGGTTCATGAATTGATCCATATGAGATTCCCATATCTTGCTCATGGGAAAAGATTCAACAAACTAGTGAGACGAGGACTTGGAGGAAAAACATTTCCGCCATATAGAAAAAGAAGCAAGATCTCTGCTATTTGATTTATATTTACTAGGATTTGGCATCCGAGTATAACATGGAAATAGCTGAAATTCTGCCCTTTATCGCAGGTATTGCATCATTTTTAGTTGCAGGTGGCTTGGTTGCATGGATTGTCAAACAACCTGCAGGAACAAAAGAAATGATGGATATTTCCAACGCCGTCAAAGAAGGTGCTTCTGCATTTTTAAAAAGAGAGATGAAAATTATCATTCCAGTTGCTATTGCATTATCTTTGATTATTGGTATTTTCTTGACTCCTTCAAATGGAATTGCATTTGCAGTAGGTGCAGCACTTTCAGCAGTTGCAGGAATTATTTCATTAAAAATTACAGTAAAAGCCGCAGTTAGAGCTGCAAATCTTAGTGGCAGTGGTCTTGGACAGACATTTGCCATGGCCTTTAGAGGTGGAGCAACAGTAGGTTTAGCAGTTCCAGCAATGGCTCTATTGGCAATTACTGGACTTTATTTGATTTATCCAGATCCAATCACGATTGCAGGTGTTGGTATTGGAGCTAGTCTAATTGCATTATTCATTAGAATTGGTGGTGGTATTTTCACAAAGGCAGCAGATATGGGTGCTGACTTGGTAGGAAAAGTTGAAGCAAACATTCCAGAAGATGATCCTAGAAACCCTGCAACTATTGCAGATAATGTGGGAGACAATGTTGGTGATGCAGCAGGAATGGGCTCTGATGTTTATGAATCATATATTGTAACAATCCTTGCAGCATTACTTATTGCAGCACTAATTGGCGCACCAAACTTTTTCCTTTATCCTATTCTAATTGGTTCATCTGGAATGATAGCATCAATCATTGGTGTTGTTATTGTAGGTTCCAAGAATATCACTGATGTAATGAAACCTCTGAATCGCTCATTCTATGTATCAGCTGCAATTGCAATTGGATTAAACTATGTGTTCATCACTCAGTTTATTGGAGATTCTGCAGCATCATATGCATTATTTGGTTCTACTGTTATTGGTGTAATTCTTGTTCCAGTTATTCAGAAAATTACCGATTATTATACTAGTTACAAACAAAAACCCGTTATTGAAATTGCAGACTCTGCAAAATGGGGATATGCATCATTAACTTTGATGGGAATTATCAAAGGTATGCAATCAACAGGTCCATTCATGATTGCATTAGTTGTCGCAATCATCGTATCTTACAGTATTGCATCTGCAGCCGCACCTGAAGGTGCAGACCCCGTACTTTATGGAATCTTTGGAACAGCATTGACTGCAATGGCCATGTTGAGTTTAGCAGGAATTGTTCTTAGTATTGATGCATTTGGTCCAATTGCAGATAATGCAGGTGGAATAGTTGAGATGACTGGAATGGGAGAAGAAAATCGTAAAGTCACTGATGAAATTGATGCAGTTGGAAATACGACCAAAGCCGTCACCAAAGGCTTTGCAATTGCAAGTGCCGCTTTAGCTGCCTTGGCAATGATTCAAGCATTCCAATTCGAAGCAGCACATGTGTTTGAAGGTGTTTTAGATTTAGATTACAGTTTAACAAATCCTGCAATCATTGTTGGATTACTCATTGGTGGTTTGATTCCATTTATCATTACAGGCCAATTAATCAATGGTGTATCTCGTGCAGCAGGAAAAATGGTTGATGAGGTAAGACGTCAGTTCAAAGCAGATGATGGAATACTTGCAGGAACCTCAAAACCTGATTATGCTAAATGTGTAGATATTGCCACTGTTGCATCAATCAAAGAACTATGGAAACCAGCACTTGTAGCAATCATTTCTCCAATCATTTTAGGTATTTTACTAGGTCCAACAGCAGTTGCTGGATTACTAATGGGTTCAGTTGTCACTGGAATTTTGCTAGCATACCACTTGGCAAATACTGGTGGTGCATGGGATAATGCAAAGAAACTAGTTGAAATGAAAGGAGAGAAAGGTTCTGAAGTACACAAAGTTGCAGTAGTCGGAGATATTATTGGTGATCCTTACAAAGATACTGCAGGTCCTGCACTCAACACCGTAATCAAATTACTAAACACAATTGCAATCGTATTCGTATCTGCATTTGTCGCAATTATTGCAATTTAATAATTCATTTCTCATAACACTGATTTTTTGATAAGAACTTGACAATGTTCTACTCTTCTACAATCAATGTCATATCCAATTCATCAATCTGAGCTTGAATTGCTTTTTGTAAAGTTGGGGTGTGTTTTTCACAGAATTTGAAATAGTTATCAGATGTTTGAAAACATCCACAAATCCATTTTGTTTTCTTATCTCCCTCTACAGTCCACTTTGAATATTTGTTTTCAGACATGTTAATTCTATATTGATTGATCTAAAAAATATGTCTTTAAGAAAAAGTAAAAATGATTAAGGACAGCCTTCCATCTTTTGGATAAAGTAGCCTTTTTCCTTAATTGCCTGTTCAACAGGCTCTGGTGCTCCTTGTGAATGGCAGAATTGACATTCGTTTGTAGTCATCTCTGCTTCTCCTTCACCGACGGATTGTAACCATTCTTTACCATATGTGATGGCTTTATCGTGGTCTTTTTCACCAGTAATTACATCAAAGTGCATGGTATGACCATCTGCTGCTTTGACATAAGTGTCGTATACGTGAATTTCCATGATTGTAATTAAAAAAAGGGATATTTAATTCAAAGATCATGGTAAATCATGAAATATTCTGTAATTATAGAAATCTCACACTCTTCAAACATATCATTAGAATTAGATGATAAAGATTCTCCAAATACCGTGCATGAGTTTATTGAAAAGTTGCCTTTCACTGTTGAACTTAATGTGTGGGGAGATGAAATTTACACTTCAAAATCCCCTGTCTCACAACCTGAGGAAAATGCAAAGTCTCCTGTCGAATTAAATGATGTGGCATACTGGCCAACGGGAAAAGCAATCTGCTTGTTTTATGGTCCTACTCCTATTGGAAATCCTGGGGAAATTACTCCTGCATCACCTGTAAATATAATTGGAAAAATAATTTCTCCAGACAAATCTATTTTAGAAAATGCACATAGTGAACACGCCACCTTTAGCTTAAAATCTTGAATTAACTAAATTCTACTAAAATTTCCTGAATGTCTGATTCAAGAGTATATCCTCTAAAATCTTCATTTGTTCCTGAATAGATTATCCAAACCACTGGATTCCCCTGCATGAATTTTTTATCTGTATTTGATGGATATGCTTCAGAATTTGGATGTGAGTGAAAAATACCCATGACTTCCATTTTTTTCTCTTCAGCTATTTTGTATGCCTCAATTAATTCATCATTTGATATAGTAAAATTCACTGGAGATTTCTCAATGTTCTCTGTTAAGAAAATCTCTGACACTGTATTGTCTTTTCCAAATAGTATTGCACATGATTCATTTGGTTCATCTTTTTGAGCATGTTCAGTTAGAATTTTTTTATGTGTTTGAGATAGTTTGATTTTCTGCAAATCTATTCTACGTTAACTGTTCCGACCATCCAAGGATGTAAAATACAATAGTAATCGTAACTTCCTGCGTTATTAAATGTAAATTCAAAAGTATCTCCTGCAGACATTATATCTGAGTCAAACACTCCATCCAATCCTGCGTCAGGTGTACCTGATGATGCTGTGTGCATTGTGTTGTCTACATTATCCCAAATTACTGTAGTTCCAACTGAAATATCTAGAACTGTTGGGTCATAGTATAATTGATCATCTGCTGGAATTGCTGCTCCTTCTGGAATCAAAACTTTAATTGGTTCTGTTGGTGCTTCAATGATTAATGTTGCAACCATCCATGGATGGACTACACAAAAGTATTCGTATTCACCTGCTTCCAAATCATTTGTATCTAAAGTGTAAACTTCACCTGCTCCAATCATTCCTGAGTCAAAAGTATCTCCAACATCTACAGAACTTGTAACAGTGTGTGGAAGTGTATCTGCGTTAGTCCATTCTATTACATGCCCTTGTGATACCGTTGCAACATCTGGATCATAATCTGGATTTCCTTCTATTGTTGAGTCCGCAAGAATTTCAATTACAAATATTGGTCCTGATGGTGTAAGATCTTCTGCTGGTTCATCAACTACTGCTTGAGGAATCATGTATGTGTCAGGCGCTGAGAAAATACCAAATGATACCCACATGATAATACCTGTAGCAGCTGCCAGTGAAACAATTGCTCCAATTGGTTTTGCTACTGTTGGATGTTTCATGTATAGATATGAAATTATAATTGCAGGGAAGGCAATTGCCATTAAAATTCCTGCAATAGTTACTGTATAGTTTGATGTGTTCATTACCATAGCATACATTCCGAATCCTAAGGATATGGACAAAATTACCAAAGTCGTAGCTTTGGCTCTATTACTGGTTGAAACCCCTCCATCTAGAATACCTGCTGCTAGGAAAATCAACCCTACAAACATTGTAAGGCCTGTTAGAGCATGCATGCCATCAATGAATGTGTGTGCGATGCCTGCATAGGATAATACAAGACCAGCTAACCCTATAGAGGTTAGTCCCATTCCCGGCATCATGAGGTCCCAATTACTCATTTAAGATAGCTGATAGGACTGAGATACTTATTCCTTGCGAAATACATGAGATCACATGGACGAAGAAATTAAATGGCTTTGGAATAGGATAGATTGAATTGGGATTTAATGAAATATTGGAGATATCCAAACCCCGAATTGTTGTTCTGTTAGTAATCACTGCAGTTACATCCATGTATGCTGCAAGTAAACTAGTTCCAGGCGCTCCTGAACTTGATTATTGGTTTTATTTGCATATTATCGTCGCAGGTGCATTGGCATCTGCAGGTTCAAGTGCTCTAAATCACTATTATGATAAAGATATTGATCCTAAAATGACTAGGACCAGCACTAGACCAATCCCTTCTGGACGTATGGCCGCATCTAATGTGTTAATTTATGGTATTGCTGTAAGCTGTATTTCTGTAATCTACGGATTCTTTGCATTAAACGCAGTATCTGCATTTTTTATTGCAGTTGGTATTTTTTCATATGTTATAATTTACACCGTTTGGCTCAAAAGAAGAAATACTTCAAACATTGTAATTGGTGGTATTGCTGGTAGTGCAGCTGCTTGGGCAGGATGGGCAGCAGCAACTGGTAGTATGGACTTGTTAGGATTTCTAGTTGGTTTCTTGGTGTTTGTATGGACTCCATCTCATTTTTGGTGTCTTGCAATGAAAATCAAAGATGAATATGCACAAGCTGAAGTTCCAATGCTTCCAGTAGTTATTGGAATGCAAAAAACATCCAAATTCATTTTAGGAAATACATTAATTTTAATTCCGTATTCTTTGATACTTTCATTTATTCCAGATGGAATGGGAGTTGTTTATACTGTGATTGCAATTGTTTCTGGAGGATTGATGCTTGTTTATCATTACAAACTTACAAAGAACCCTACATCTGAATTTGCATGGAAAGCATACAAAGTAACTGCTCCTTATCTCACAATAATTTTTGTAGCTGTTGCATTAGATGCAGCATTTCATTTTCCTTTGTTTTAGGAATTATTTATCCGCACCAGGGAAACTAGCTTCATAATCTCTTTCTTCAGTTTCCTTTACTTGTTCTTTGATTTCATCAACTGGTTTTTCAACCACTACGATTTCAATTCTACGTTCATCTTTGGTAACCCATGAGACAGTTATGAGGCCCAAAATTTCTAAATCTAACAGAATTTTGTTAAATCTATCTTCTGCAATTACATGTCCATCTTTGACTAAACTTTTGAAAAGTTCAACGTCCGTCAAGCGATTTGCTTCTTTTATCTTATCAAATACAGTGTTTCTGATTGGTATTGCCATTTTTATCCGTAGAATGTTTTATCCCCTGACTTTGGCACAACGTTAGATATACTTTCCTTCACTGTATTGTACCACTGGTCTACCTCTTTTGTGATGGATGGTCTGACTTGTTTCAAACTATTTGCAAAGTCATGACTAGATATTTTTGCAGAATTGTTTCTCATTGCTTCAACTGCTGCTTCTCTACAAAGTGCTGCTAAATCAGATCCACTATAATTCTGTGTTGCTACTGCAATCTCTTGCAATTTCACATCACTAGCTAATGGCATCTTTCTTGTAAGAATTTTGATAATCTCTAATCTACCTTTTTCATCTGGAGGGGCTACATACAACACTAAATCTAATCTTCCTGTTCTTAGAAGGGAATTATCTAAAACATCTGGTCTATTTGTGATTCCTATAACGACTACTCGTGATGAGATTCCTTCTTCTATCTCTGTAAGTAGTTGACTGAGAATCGTCTCACTAGATCCTCCTTCACCTGATTTTGATTTTGCTATGGAATCTAATTCATCAAAAATTACAACACATGGAGAGGATGCTTTTGCTTTTCTGAAAATCTCTCTGATTCCTTTTTCAGATTCGCCCAGCCATTTTGAAAGAATTTCGGGACCTCTAACTAAAATCATATTTGCACCTGTTTCTGTAGCTAAGGCTCTACCAAGCAACGTTTTTCCACATCCTGGTGGCCCGTAAATCAAAGCTCCTTTTGGTGGTTTAATTCCCATTTTGGTAAATTTTGATGGCTCTTTCATTGCCATGATTAGATTATCTGTCAATGATTTTTTTATCTCCTCTAGTCCTCCCACATCTTGCCACCATACTTTTGGTCTTTCAACATAAAATTCCCTCATTGCTGTAGGGACCACTTCGTGCATTGCATCGTAAAAATCGATTAATTTGATTTGCATTGATTGTAAAACTTCTGAAGGAATTTTTTCAGTTTCTAAATCAATTTCTGGAAGATATCTTCTTATTGATTTTAGAGCAGCTTCTCTACAAAGTGACTTGATGTCTGCACCAGTATATCCGTGCAATTCTGATGACAAGTCTTTCAAATCAATATCTTCACTAATTGGCATTCCTCTTGTATGAATTTCAAGAATCTCTAACCTTCCATCTTCATTAGGTACTGAAATCTCAAACTCTCTATCGAATCTTCCTGGCCTTCTAAGTGCTGGATCTACACTGTCTGGTCTGTTTGTAGCTCCAAGAACTATTACGTTTCCTCTATCATTTAGACCGTCCATTAATGCTAATAGTTGTGCAACAACTCTTTTTTCTACATCTCCGTATGCTTCTTCTCTTTTTGGTGCAATAGCATCAATTTCATCTATGAAAATTATACTTGGAGAATTGTCTTTTGCTTCTTTGAAAATATCTCTAAGTTTAGCTTCTGTTTCTCCATAATACTTGTTCATTATTTCTGGACCGTTAATTGGGAACATGTTTGCTTCTGATTCGCTTGCCATAACTTTTGCAAGTAGTGTTTTTCCACATCCTGGTGGCCCGTAAAGTAAAATTCCACTATGTGGTTCGATTCCAAGTCTTGCAAATAACTCTGGATGTTTTAATGGCAACTCTACAATTTCTCGCATTGCTTTAACTTCTTGTCTCAATCCTCCAACTTCCTCATAGGTTACTCGAACTTTTCTATCGACTGATGTTTCAGTTGAAATGTTAAGATTTGTTGTACGATCTATTTTTACAACTCCTTTGGGCGTTGTCTTGGATATCTTAAAGTCCATGGAATTTCCTAAAATCATAACTGAAATTTCATCCCCATGTGTAATTGGTAATCCTTTCAATCTATTTTTAACAAAATCTGTAAATTCTTTATCGACAGTAACTGAATCATTTACTGGAGTTAAGGAAACTGTTTTTGCAAACTTTGATGTCACTTTTCTAATTTTAACAAAATCATTTAGTGATGCCCCCACATTTTTTCTTGTTTGTCCATCGACTCTAATGATGTCTGGTAATTTTTCATCTTCATCAACTGGCCAAACAACTGCACAACTTGATCTTGAACCCATCACTTCAATAATGTCTCCTGGTGTAACCTTGAGAAAATCCATGGCTTCTGGACCAATTCGAGCACGTTTCTTTCCTACGTCTCGTTGTTTTGCTTCTCCAATTCTCATTTGCAAAGGTTCTTCTTTGCGTGCCAAAAAATCACCTATTTCATGTCAACTGACATTCTACTCATGTTGAGAACTTCAAACTCACTTACACCGTCAGTTCCTCTTATTGCGTTCTCTAGAGCATCACTTTGACCTTCTTTATCTTCTATTACAAATTCTGCTTTGATGCATTCTAATCCAAATGCAAGTGGCTCTTTTGCATGTCTTTTCATTGACATATCTGCAGGTAATGAAGATTTTATTGTCTCAGCTAATTTATCTAAATCTACTTCCATTCCTTCAGGTAGAATTTTTGTTATGAATAGTAATTGAGTCATTTTCTAAGGTCCTGTAAAGTTACATGAAGAACAAGTATAGTTTCTTGCTGCTTCTCTGCAACTTTGACATCTCCACATCAAATCTGCGCCACAACTAGGGCAATTGAATTTTACACATTTATCATTAGGCATAATATGTCTGTGACAGCAACTACATGTCGGTAATGAAATAGTAGAAGACATACCCCGATTTTCTGTAAACATCATTTATACCTTCCTTAGAAATTAAGCACAATCTAACTAAGTAATTTTTTAATTTCTCCGCCAATTAGGGTTTGAGCAGTTTTGATAGATCCTTTCAATCCCAATAATTTTACAATTGAACCTGTGTGAAAATCAAAATCATCTTTTTCTGAAATCTCATTTATGATATCGGGAGTTATTGTTTCAAATAATTTATTGATTGTATTGTTATCAATTCTTTCTAAAATTTTTCTTGCTAGTACTTGTTTCTCAAATTCTTTTCCAAATCTTGCAGTCCATTTTTTTTGATATTGTTCCAAATCTTCTCTCTTGTTGGATTTCAAAAATTCTGAAATTGCTTGTCCTGCATATACTCCGCCCATCCCACTAGTGAATATACCTCCTGCAGTAGTTGGTTTTGCTTGCCCTGCTGCATCTCCTATGATTATTGTTTTACCTTCAACAAAATTTTTGATAGGACCTTTAATCCAAATTGGAGCAAAAATCTTTCTTATCGTTGAAAATCCTCCACGTTCATTTAGAATATTATCTAATGTGTTTGCAACTTTGATTCCTCTTCCTGCAACTCCTACCTTTCCTTTACCTTCTCCTGATGGAATGATCCAGGCAAAAAAACTTGGATATTTTTCTTGGTCAAAAATTACTTCAACTTTACCTTTCTTAATCCAATTTGCATAGATTTCATATTGAGCAGATGATAAAATCCCTGTTCTATCTTTGTGAATTAATGATGATACTCCTCTTGCATCTACAAATAATTTACAATCAATTTTTTCTTCATTAGTTCTAATCCCTGAATCTGTAATTTCTTGAAAACTTGTTCTGACTTTAATGACTGCACCATTTTTTTGAGCTTGAAATGCAATCTGTTTATCTAATTCTCTTCTACTAATTTCGATTACTTTTTGATTTTTTGAATTAATTGTAAAACTCTTGCCATTTGGAGAACTGATTTCTGCTGACTCTATCATGTGATCAAAAGTCTTTCTAAAAGGTATCACTCCAAGTTCTTCTAGTCCTGATAAGCTTACTAATCCACCACAATGTTCTGGAGTTCCAATTTCATAATCTTCTTCAATTACTAGAACGGTGAAGCCTTTTCCTGCAATTTCTCTGGCACAGAGTAATCCTGCAACACTTCCTCCAGCAACCACTACGTCAAAGTTCACAGATTTTGTTTCTTTGTCAATTATTTAATTCAAAAGTTTTTCATTAAGCCTATTTTTGATTATATTATGGGGGACATCAAACAAGTGATAGTCGTTAGAACTGATCTTGATATGGGTAAAGGGAAGATTGCTGCACAAGTAGGTCATGCTTGTGTTCTTGGTGCAGAACATGTGAGAAAATCACACCCTGAATGGTTCAGTCAATGGTGGGGAGGACAAGAAAAAGTAGTTGTCAAAGTTTCTGGAATTAAAGAATTACAAGAAGTGAAAAGAGGTGCAATTGAACTTAATCTACCTTGGTCTGAAGTTTCTGATGCTGGCCACACTCAGTTAGCTCCTGGAACCACAACTTGCATCTCTATAGGACCTGCCCCAGAAAATTTAATTGATAAAATTACTGGAGATCTTAAATTACTATAATCTGATTCTTGGAATAAGATATAACAAGGCTTCATATTTTTTGTAATATGAAGAAAAAGGGAGTTATCGTAACTATATTTTTTGGATTTATTTTACTTTCATCAACCATTATGCTAGTAATGCCTGGTATGGATCCTAATTCTGATTCTCCTGAAGTTTCGGTTACTGGAACTCCTGCTGATAATTTCCCAGATGAACAACGAGCTCAATTCTGCGGTTCAGGTGATGCAAAGTCTACAAAGTATGTTCAAGAATATTCGATTCCTACAGAATGTACCAATCCGTTAGCAATCACTACTGATTATGATGGGAATGTTTGGTTTGCAGAAACTAATACTGGTAAAATAGTAAAATTTGATCCAAACTTTGAGTCCTTTACTGAATATGAAAATCCATTGTGGCCTCCTGGAGGTCGTTCTATGATGTGGGGAATTGATTATGCTCCTGATGGCTCAATTTGGTATACTGATGAATCTTTTGATTCTGTTTGGAAGTTTTCTACTTTAGATGAAAAGTATGATAGAATAGCATATCCTTCAGAGGGTGGTGATTCTTTACCTCAAAAACTACGAATTGATGGTTCTCAAATTATTGTAAATGACTTTACTGGAAACAAACTCACTTTCTTAGATCCTAACCAATCTGGTGAGGATGTAAATTATCTTAGTATTCCTTCTCCTGTAGATGATTCTGTTACTGCAGACTTTGCAATAGATGAAGACGACAATGTATGGTTTACAAATTGGCTATTTCAACAAGGAGGAGTTTTAGTAAAGTTTGATCAAAACGGATATCGTAATACTGTTGCAACTTCTGGCGAACAATATCTTCCATTAATTGATTTTATCGAACTCTACCAATTACCCGTGTCTCTTCTTACTCCTAATGGTGCAGTTGTAGGAAAAGATGGAACTGTTTGGTTGGCAGACACTACTTCATCATCATTCTTTAGCTTTGATCCTATGACTGAAAAATTTATTCAATATGTGACGGCTGATCCTTTGTTGAGTACCTATGGAAATCAAACTGGTATTGTAAAGACTCCTATTTCTAGACCTTATTGGATTGAATCTGATGATCAAGGAAGAATTGTTTTCAACGAACAAACAGCAAATAATATCTCTGTAATGGATCCTGTCTCTCAATCTCTAGTAGAATACCATGTACCTTCAAAGAATCCTAACTGGGGTGACTGTGATCCTGGAACAGGAATGATGTTGGCTGATTGTGGTCTTGCACAAATCTTTGATTTCACTGTTGATGGTGACAAAATCTGGTTTACTGAATGGGTTGAAAATAATATTGGTGTAGTTGATACTTCTATTCCTTTGCCACTGGAAATCCAATTGGATTCAAACGTTCTGATGCTAACTTCTGGGGATTCCAAAGACTTTGACTTTGTAGTTTCATCCACGTCTCAAAAAGATCTAATGGGTGTTTCGTTAATTCTATCCTCCACTCATGACTTTTTGAATGTTGAATTGAATGAGAATTATCCTGAATCATTCCAATTAGATTTTGATGCTCCCCGTCCAATCTCTCTTACAATATATGCATCTGAAGATGCAGTACCCGGTACATACAAAGTTCTACTTGGGGCTCAATTATCTGATGTTGCAATCAGCAAATATGTTACAGTGACAATAGAGTGATACCTAACATAGATTCTAAAATTGGCATTTCTGTATACAGTACAAAGTTTGATGGGATTGGAGGGAAGATTAGAGTTGAACCTGAAGATTTCAAAGTAACTGAATTACTTTCAGATAAAGCAACAAAATCAATCAATGATAAAGATGGATATGCTGTATACAAACTAAAAAAGAAAAAGATTGATACAAACCATGCATTATCTGGAATTTTTAGAAAAACCGGAGTCCGCCTAAAATCTCTTGGGTTAAAAGATGCATCAGCTATTACAGAACAATTCGTTTGCTCCGGACACAAAGGTAAACCTGTAGATGATTTTTCTAGTGATAAATATTCCCTTGAAAAAATTGGGTTTGTAAAAAAACAATTATCAAAAAAAGATATGGTTGGCAATCATTTCACTTTAAAAATCTCTGAATGTCAAAATAGATTGGAATCTTTTACAGAGCATGATAAAATTCTCAATTTTTATGGATACCAAAGATTTGGTTCTCAAAGACCTGTTACTCATCTAATTGGTAAGGCCATATTGCATAGGGATTTTGATAAAGTCATCGATTTAATCTTGTCTTTTACATCTTCATATGATTCCAAAGAAAATACCGAAATTCGTGAAAAATTGTCTGATAAGAATAACTATAAGCAATATTTTGATCAAGTTCCAGTTCAAATGGATATTGAAAGAATTGTACTAAAAGAAATGATTGAACATGGTGAATCTATCCGTGCAATTAGAGCAATCCCTGTCTCGTTGCGACGGTTTTACATACAAGCTTACCAGTCTTTTATTTTTAATCAGTCTTTGAGTTCTGCATTTCAAGATGGTGAAAATTTGTTTGAGGCTGAATCTGGAGATGTTTGTTTTGATAATCATAGCATAATTGGGAAATATGTTAAAGGAATGGATCAAAATTTGGCATTGCCCTTTGTAGGCTATTCATATTACAAAAAAACAAGATTTGATTTTCAAATCTCTAAAATCTTGAGACAAGAAGAAATTACTCCAAAAGATTTCTTCATTAAAGAAATGCAAGAAGTAAGTAGCGAAGGTGGTTTTAGACAAGCTGCAATTCATTGTACAGATTACTCTGCACATGGTAATGTTGTAGATTTTTCATTGTCTAGAGGCTCATTTGCTACAATTTTGTTACGAGAAATTATGAAACCTACAGATCCAATTCTTGCCGGATTTTAGATCTCTTAGAGAATCATTTCTTCGGTGTCTTTAAGTTGGTGTTTTTTTAAGAAAATATGATTTAGTTGGAAAAAGCTTACATGTTGATTAGTTGTGAAATTGGAGAAGAGCAATCTCTTTATTCTCAATTAAAAGAAATTCCTGAAATTAAAAATTGTTTGATAACTTATGGCAGCTATGATATTGTAGCAGAATTTGTAACTGATTCCCCTTCTCAAATAAATGAAATAATTACATCCAAAATTAGAAAATTAGAAAAAATTAGAAGTACCATCACACTTAGAGTGACAAACTAATTTTTTTTAATTACCAAAAACCCTGCGGCTAAAATTATTATTCCTACAATTATAATTTGAATTCCATATGTAATCCAATCTGGATTAGAATACATGAATGACGATTCTGGTCCTAATATTGACTGACCCTGTAAATGAAAAATAAAGCCAAAAATTCCTACAATGACTCCTATGATTATTAGGGTTTTCCCTCCCTTCATAGTTTATCTCCTTATTTGCCCTAAAAAAGGGTAAACAGAATTGATAATTTGACCAAATGATTTTCGGATTTGGTTTTTAATTATTTTCTTTTGATGTGATAAAATGTCTAATTGGAATGATTATGAAGAATCAAGTGTTCATAGTCATTTAGGCTTGATTCTATTTGGTTCAGCAGCATTACTAGCAATTATTCTATTTCTGATTTTTCATCCACAAATTGAGGAAATTAACCGAGAATCTCCAATTCTCATCAATATCATGTTTATCCCAGCAATGGCTGTAGGTTTCCTTTATGGTGTTCGAATTACCGAAAGAGCTGTTAGTCCATCAGAAATTAGAAGTCCATTGAAAAGATCAATTGTAAAAATATTCTTATTCTTTTTTGTTATAGGTGGGATGTTCAGCTCTGTAAACTTTGCAATTAATGGAGGTAGTATAATGCCTGATATTGCAATTTTAGAGGATGGATTAATTCCATGGGTTGATAGTTTTATTTCTGCAAACGGTGGTGCAACTTTTCTAATTATAACCAGTATTGGTTTGATGGCAGGTGCATCAAAACGAATTGTAGGGATGAATACTGGAATAATTAATAGAATTGTTACATTCGTTGGAACTTTTGTTTTTTTCACAATGCTTGTACTAAGTTTTACAAAATCAGATCCTACCTCATCTGGAGTTTTATTGTATACTTTTTACCAAGCAGGAATTGTTGGAGGAGCATTTTTTGCTATGAATCGCCTTACTAAAAATCAAAATATGCTTGAAGACTTTAGTCGTGGTTTTTAATTTATTCTGGAAGATCTACGTAAATTCCTGAAGCTTTGTTATTAATTCTGTCCCAGTATTTTTCACAACCATCTGTTTTGAAATCATTTTCTTTGCATGCATCAAAATGAGCTGTTTTATCTCTTGAAATATTATCTGATAATAACACATCATCTGCAGTAAATAGTGCTATGATACCTATCGCTGCTAAACTTCCAGCTACTGCAATCATGGAGTATCCCACTTTGGCATAATTGTGAGGGTCTTTCATTTACGGAAAATCCATAACTCTTGAATTTAATCTTTTCAAGTTGAACTTTTGCGATCAAATTTGTGGCACTAGGGATTTTTTTGAGAAAAGATGAAAAGAAAGTAGTCAAAAATACCTATAATGAGCATTCAAATTCTTCAATATGAGTTTCTAGGGCCAATTCCTCTAAAAGAATGGGGGCCTCCAATGGAAAAATTAGTCTATTTGATCCTCTCTAGGGATAAAGACAAATTCAATATTATCTATATTGGTGACTGCGAAAAGACTGAAGACAAGGCATTTTTTGAACAAAATCCTAACTACAAATGCTGGGTTGAAAAATCTGGCTCAGAGAAATCTCTCTATTTGGCTATTTTGCCATTATTCGAATCTAGTGCAGAAAAAAGACAAAACGTATTTAGCAAAATTTTAACTCATTACAAACCTCTTTGCAATGCTGCTGATATTCCTGAAACAAAACCTGATTATGTTGTAAGATCATCTGAAAGTACAGATTCTGAAAAAATCTCCTGTCTTTGCTGTGGTGCTGAAATGAAACCTGAAAAAGTTCTTGAGAAATCAACATTGTTTAGATGTACGGGTTGTGGATTGAGTGACACAAAAATTAATTCTTAACTTTGTTTTGAACCTCAAATAATTGTAGTGTTAGTAAATCTAATGCCTTTTTCATATGTTGAAATTCATTGATTGTATGAATTTGACCTTCAACTAGAGCTCTTTGTATTTTTATTGAATTTTTTTGGAATTCATCTGATGCAATAATTTCCATAGCGTTTAGCTTTGATAGTAAATTATCTAAATCTTTTATCATTTCTTCTGATGGTTTGTGCTTGTCCATGATTATCTAAAATTTTTTTGATATATGAATTGTTACAAAAGGTCTTCATCAATTTCTTGAATAGGATCTAAATATTGCTGACACGTGCATGTTGGGATTTGACATTTTCCTGCCCTCATTAGTGAATTGTTATTTTCACTTTTACTATGGGCTTCATCAGTATGATGGCATCTGTTACAATTCATACAAAAAACATATTGTTCTAATATTTAAGCCAAGGATTAAGGAATCAATACTGCTCTTGCTTCTATTTCTGAATCTTTTAATTTCTTGAGAGCTTCATTTGCTTTTTCTAATGGGAATGTTTGAAAAATAACCTCGATATTTTCTTTATCGCATATTTTGATTACTTCTTCCATATCTTTTGTAGAACCAATAAGTGTTCCACGAATAGTTTTTTCTTCAAATGCCATAAATGTTGGATTTTCTCCTACTGTGGCGATGACGATTAATCCTCCTTTCTTTACTGATTTGATGGCAGTATCAGTTACAATATCTGCTGGGGCAAATACTATGGCAGCATCCAATAACCCGTGTGTTTCTTTTAATTTATCTAGAAATTCTTGCTGATTCTCAGAAAATACCATTGCATCAGATGCCCCTAATCTCTTTGCAACATCAAGATGATTTTGAGATCTAGAAAATGCAATCACGTCACAATTTTCTACTTTTGCAAACTGTATTGCCATGTGTCCTACACCGCCAATTCCATAAATTCCAATTTTTTTATTTTGTTTTGGTTCTGCTGCTTTCACTGCTTTGTATGCTGTAATTCCTGCACAAAATAATGGAGCAGCATATGCTGCTTTCATGTTTTCAGGAACTTTGGTTGCAAAATCTTCAACCACTGTGATGTATTCTGTATATCCTCCTTTGAAAGATTCTCCTGTAATGATTGATGATTCACAAAGGTATTCTTTTCCTTCTTTACAATACTGACATTCTTTGCAAGCTTCTAGTAATGGAGTAATTCCTGCCCTGTCTCCCACTTTGAATTTTGTGACACTGTCTCCTATCTGTACTACTTTACCTACAACTTCGTGACCTGGAACTGTTGGTAATGTTGGAGGGATGCCAATATCTTTCCAATCTCCTTCTATTCCATGAAGTTGTGAATGACACACTCCACAGGCCTCAATTTCTAATAAAATCTCGTTTGATCTTTTAATTTCATGTTTATCTATTTCAGTTAATTTCAATGGGTTTGTTTCTATTTTCGCACATTCATCTAATACCATGGCTCGCATCTTTTCCATGATCTGGTAGATTCGTCACGAAATTTTAAGATTCGTTAAATTATTTAGATTTTATTGGTTTATCCTAAGCAATAGGCCTATCTTGTTTTTACGCTAAGATTTATTTGCAAAATTGATAATATCAAAAATATGCCTGAAATCACTGATGAGGATCGTGAAAGAGTGAAATTGTTACAAATTGTCACTAGTTCAAAACATGAATTCAAAAAACTCTCTTTGGAACAATTAAAACGACTACAAGAATTAGTTGAGAAAAAAGATTACAGTCATGACAAAAAGGCTCATAAATCAAAAGTAAAATTACTTGGAAAAATCAATGTCCGAATTTATGAACTAACTGAAGGCAAAGGGATTTGGAGTTAATTTCCTAATTAGGTACTAATATTGAAACAAATCTGAAAAATTATGGTTGAAAATAATCTCATCAATGAAAGTAGTCCTTACTTACTTCAACATGCAAACAATCCAGTTAATTGGTATGGTTGGAATGATGAATCATTAAAAAAAGCAAGAGATGAAAACAAACCTATCTTTCTTAGTATCGGATACAGCTCGTGCCATTGGTGCCATGTAATGGCTCATGAATCCTTTGAAAACGATGATGTTGCAGAGTTTATGAATGAGAATTTTATTAATATCAAAGTTGACCGAGAAGAAAGACCTGACATTGATGACATTTATCAAAAAGTTTGTCAAATAGCAACAGGTCAAGGTGGTTGGCCATTAAGCATTTTTCTAACTCCTGATCAAAAACCATTCTATGCTGGAACATATTTTCCAGTTTTGGATTCTTATGGCCGTCCCGGATTTGGAAGTATTTGCAGACAACTTTCACAAGCTTGGAAAGAAAAACCTAAAGACATTGAAAATTCTGCAGAAAGATTTCTTGGTGCATTAAACAAAGCAGAAGCAATTCAAATTCCTTCAAAGTTAGAGAGGACAATTCTAGATGAGGCTGCCATGAATCTATTCCAATTGGGAGATGCAACGTATGGTGGTTTTGGTTCTGCTCCGAAATTTCCAAACGCGGCAAATGTGTCATTTCTTTTTAGATATGCAAAACTTTCTGGTTTGAATAAATTCAATGAATTTGCGCTTAAAACACTGAAAAAAATGGCAAATGGTGGTATTTTTGATCAAATTGGAGGAGGTTTTTCTAGATATTCAACTGATGCAAAATGGCTTGTTCCTCACTTTGAAAAAATGCTTTATGACAATGCGTTGATTCCAGTAAACTATGCTGAAGCTTATCAAATAACAAAAGATCCTTTTTACCTTGAAGTTTTACAAAAAACACTTGATTTTGTTTTACGTGAAATGACTTCTCCAGAAAATGGATTCTATTCTGCATATGATGCTGATTCAGAAGGGATAGAAGGAAAGTACTATGTTTGGAAGAAAAGTGAGATTAAAGAAATTCTTGGAGGCGATGCAGATCTATTTTGTTTGTACTATGATGTAACTGATGGTGGAAATTGGGAAGGAAATAACATTCTATGTAACAATCTCAATATCTCTACAGTTGCATTTAATTTTGGTGTGTCTGAATCTGAGGTTAAAAAAACAATACATTCATGCTCTGAAAAATTACTCAAAGTCCGTTCCACTCGAGTTCCTCCTGGTTTAGATGATAAGGTCTTAGTGTCTTGGAATTCTTTGATGATTACTGCTTTTGCAAAGGGCTACCGTGTTACTGGTGATGCTAGGTATCTAAATGCTGCAAAAGATTGTATCTCTTTTATTGAAAATAATTTAATTGTAAATGAAAAACTATTACGAACTTACAAAAATGATGTGGCAAAAATTGATGGTTATTTGGAAGATTATTCTTATTTTATCAATGCCTTATTGGATGTATTTGAAATTGAACCTGATGAGAAATATCTCAAACTCTCTATAAAATTGGGCCATCATTTAGTTGATCACTTTTGGGATTCTGAAAATAATAGTTTCTTTATGACTTCTGATGATCATGAAAAACTGATTATTCGACCTAAGAGTAATTATGACTTGTCTTTGCCTTCGGGAAATTCTGTATCAGCATTTGTGATGCTCAGATTATATCATCTCTCACAAGAACAAAGTTTTCTTGAAATTACTACAAAAATAATGGAATCTCAGGCACAAATGGCTGCTGAAAATCCGTTTGGATTTGGATATCTACTAAATACAATTACAATGTATATTCAAAAACCTACAGAAATTACGGTTATCAATTCTGAAAATTCTCAAATCTGCGAGTCTCTTAATTTAGATTATTTACCAAATTCAATTTTAATTACAATAAAAAATCCTTCTCAACTAGATTCTCTTTCAAAATATCCTTTCTTTGCAGGAAAATTATTTGAAGACAAAACTTCGGTTTTTGTTTGTAAAGATTTTACTTGCTCTTTACCATTACGCACTATTGAAGAAATAAATTCAAATCTTTAGACTTTCTTTAAATCTACTTCTATAATATTCCCAACTTGAGGTCTTCCCATGTTGTCATATCTTCCTTTTGGCATTCCGATTGTAATTTGAGTTTGTTGATATGTTTTTACATTAACTGTTGGCTGTGCTTGTAAAATTGCTTCTAATAATGGCATTACTTGCTCTTTGGTTTCTGCATCAAGTTTGTTTGAAACATTCTCTATGATCATCTGTTTTTGGGAGATAGGTTCAGTTGAAATATTTTCAACTAGTGATAGTTGTACTATTTGACCATTATCAACAATTTGTGTAATTTTGAATTCATTTGTATCTGACATGATGTTGCTCAGGTTTAATGATGATTTATCTTTAACGAATTGAAAAATACAATGCAACAACTGCTGTTACAACTGCTGAAGCCACTCCTAAAAAAAAGATAATTTTACTTCCATCTACATTCATAGTGGTTATTTTTGATAGTTGGAATTAAACTGTGCTAATTTTCATCTTTTTGAAATCAACTTACTGATGATTTCTACGTAAGTGTTTTAATACAAAATTACTACTGTTTGTTATCGCATACTAACTGTATTCATACACCTGCGATAGTACGACCAGTCCAACAGGAGTCATAATGGGTGCCCATTTGGGCACTCTTTTTAATTATTTTCCGAGTCTGGCTTTTCAGGCTCGGTTTTAGTATCTTGATTAACTGTATCTGATTTTGCGGGATCCAGGATTGCTTTTTTGATTAATGCGGCTCTTTCTTTAATTATTTCATTAAATTCTCTCATATCATCTAAACTCGGTGTTTGTTGCTGATTTTGGCATGCCTGCAAAAATCCTGAATATACACATCCTGTAATTATTCCAAATGCTGTATCTGGAACTGATTCAATTTCTGGAACAAAATTCTCTGCAATCTGTTTGTATGATTCTGATTCACTAATGTAATAATCAATCAAACTATCGATGAAATCTTTGTTCTCTTTAGAAATTGCCATCTGTTTTTTCTTAATTTTCTAGTTTATTTAATTGTCTTTGATTAATCGTTTATTTATTCATGAATTATTTTCAAATTGTTGTGGAAATTAGATTCTGATGAAGATTTTTTTCGAATATATGATTCCAAAAAACTGGTTGCTGGATATTTTGATCCTGATTATGGCAAAATTTTCCCTAAAGAAAAATCTGAAGAAATTATAGAATCTATGCTGAAAAACCATGATAAAATTTCAGGTGGGGTGATGATGGTTCCGCTTGTAAAGTTTAGACTATTTGATACCGATTTGGATACTTCGTTAACTAACGTTGAAGAACAAGTTACTAGAGTAAACACCCATTTACAAAAATGGAAAAAATTCATGAATGATACTAATCATGATGCTCATTCAGTAAGAATTTCTCATACTGATCAAGATATGCTAACAATTGCATTTCCTATTACTTTTTCAACTCCTACTCCTCTTGAAAAGAAGGCTTTAGAAAAAGAACTCTTTGAAATATTGGAAAAATTAAAAAATTCTGAGTTACTTTGATTTTTAATTTATGGTAGATGGTCTTTCTTCCACTTTTCAGCCTCATTAAAGCAGTTAAACCACTCTACTTCAAGTTCATCTGAATCAAATTCATTCAATTCATTTTTGAATTCTAAATCACACTTTGATTTTTTATTTTCTGATATTTGAAGCACTTTTTGTTTTAGTACATTATCTGGAGGTGAAAATTTATCTGCCTCATCAAATTCTATAATTCCAGCTTTAGCTAGTTGAAATTCTACCAATCCTAGATTTTCATATTCATATGCTTCTTGAATCTGTGTGTCTGATCTTACTTTTGCTGATTCATCTCCTGTTGTAATCCATTTGATATATTCAATATCGCTATCCAATTGTGTTTCAGATGAAATCTTGAATAATTCAACTGAACTTTCAAACAATTCTGGTGTGTCTAATACATCGTATCTTGATATTATTTTTTCAAATTCTGCTATGTGTTTTTCATAATAATTTAACAATTCTTCTTTAGTAATGTCTCCTTCATCCCATTTGGTTTTTTCAGAATAAAATTTGGTTTGTAATTCTGCAACATCTATTTGGATCTGTGCAAGCTCATTTCCAAATTGAAATCCTTTCTGTTTTGTTTGATCTGCCGAATAATTGTATGCTATGATTGCAATTATGATGATAACTCCTATTGCAACAATTGAAATATTCTGTATTTTATTTTTCTTCAAAGATAATCTATGTAATTCCCATCTTCATCTAATTTTAATTCAATTAAAAATTCTGTACCACTGATAAAAGAGTCATTTCTAGTTGTTCTGACTCTTCCGATAACAAGTTCATATGGCCAAATTTCTACTACGATTGCGCCTACTTTTGCAGTTGGTGTTTCTGTAATTTCCATATCTTCACGTTTTACTCCGTGTCTTTCAAGCATGTGAATGGCGTGATTTAGTAGGGGTTCTGGATTGTTATAGTTTAGTACCCAAACTTTTCCTTCATAATCAATTTTCTGCAATTTGAAACAATCCTGAATTTACTCATATAACAATTATTCGGGAACTATGACATTTAGTGTCATTGTACTGACCACTCTTGAAAGTTTTCTAATGGTTGCAATTACTTTTTCAAATCCATCTTGATTTTCAGTTTGAATCTCTGCAATTACATCATATGCCCCAAAAGTAAGATATGCGTTGGTAATATCTTGCATTTGTTTTAATTCATCTACAATGTATTCTTCGGCCCCTAAGTCACAATTTAATAAAATGAATCCTTTGTGCATTGGTTTATCTTGAATTAATTACGTTGTTCAGGTCTTTAAGTTTTACAGTATTACCATCTACTACGTCCGCCGTAGCTGTTTCTATTTCCTTCTCTATCATTTCTTCTTCTACCCCCTCTGTCGTCTCTTGGATTTCCTCCTCTTCTAGAACCTCCATATCCACCAGAACGTCCTCCTCTGGAATAGTTGGATCTTGATTGTCCGCCATATCTTCTTGAAGGTGTTTGTCTTTTTAGTGGGTCTGGAATTGAGATTTGAATTCCCATTTCTTTATTTAAATCGGTAATTGGAACTTTGATTTGACGTTTGACTAGATTCCAATCTCCTACTGATGAATATGAAACAAATGTTATTGCTCTTCCTTTTGCACCTGCTCTTGCAGTTCTTCCAATTCTGTGGAAGTATGCCATTTCTTGATTTGGTACATCGTAATTTACTACTAGTTCTACTCTTGGTACATCAATTCCTCTTGATGCTACATCTGTTGCAACAAGAATGTCTGCTTTACCGCTTCTAAATTTACCCATGGATTGCTCTCTTCTGTGTTGTGACATGTCTCCTTCAATAGCTACTGCATTGTATTTTTCTTGATGGAGAAACTTTGCAACATCTCTAGTTCTATATTTAGTTGAACAAAATACAATAATTTGTCCTTTAATTGGCTTGATAAAGTCAATCAGATACTTGAATTTGTCTCTGTCTTTGATTACTAAATATGATTGGTCAATTCCTTCACCACTGAGATCATCTGCATCTAACAAGAATTGTTTTGGATTATTCAAATATTCTTCTGAAAGTCTTAAAATCTCTGTTGGCATTGTTGCAGAAAACAATGACATTACTCTTTGTTCGGGTGCTAAATCTAAAATAAATGAAATATCATCAACGAATCCCATATCTAACATGGTATCTGCTTCATCAAGAACAATGTGAGAAATATCTCTCAGTTCAATTGAACCTCTTTTGAGATGGTCAATTAATCTGCCTGGAGTTGCAACAACAATTTCAACTCCTCTGTGCAAGGCATCTAATTGAATTCCCATTCCTTGTCCGCCGTACACTGTAGCTATTCTGATTCCTGTATGTTTTCCAAATTTTTTGATTTCATCGGTAATTTGCATAGCAAGTTCTCTTGTTGGTGCCATGATCAAACCTTGAATTCCTTGTTTTGGTTGAATCTCTTCTAACATGGATAGTGCAAACGCTGCGGTTTTTCCTGAACCTGTATGTGCTTGTCCTACAACATCTCTTCCTGAAAGTAGTACTGGGATAACTGCTTCTTGAATTGGAAATGCTTCTTCGAAACCTTGATCAGTAATTCCTTTCAGCACATCGTCGCTTAATCCTAAATCTTGAAATTTTGTCATTTTGTTTTTTTCTCTTTGGCAATGACGAAAAAGCTCATTGCCCACTCGTCATTATTCTGATGCTCAATGCCGTTTGTGGTCTAATAAACGCTTGTTATTTTTTTATGCATCTAATTGAGCGTCAATTACTTTTTTGAAACTCTCAAATGGTTGGGCTCCTTTCAATTCTACAAATCCTATATGATCATTACCGATGAAAAATCCTGGCGTTCCAGTGACTCCATAATCTCTTCCATCTTCAAGATCTTTTTTGATTTCTTCAATGTGTTTGCCACTTGTTAAACACGAGTCAAATACTTCTTGGTCTAAATTCATCTTAGATGCATATTGACTAAACAATGATAATACTGCTGCTGTTTCCATTTTATTCCATTCACTTTGTTTTTCAAACAATATGTCATGCATTTCTTTGAATTTGTTTTGATCATTTGCACATTCTGCTGCAACTGATGCTGGTAATGCATTTGGATGAATACTCTGAATGGGGAAATCTCTGAAAACTAATTTCACTTTGCCTTGTTCAATATATTCATCAAGAATTGCGGGTAATGTTTGGGAGTTGAATCTTGCACAGAATGGACATTGAAAATCTGAAAATTCTATTATTGTGATAGGTGCATTTGAATCTCCTATGATTGGATCATCATCTGCTGAAATTTTTACTGGCGCTACTGCTTGTTTTGTATGTAATTGATTTTGTAAGAGTTTCAATTCTAATTTTGATAATGCCTTTTCAAGATCTTGCTCTGAAATTTGGTCAGAATTTAAATTTGATGTATATGATCCTGCAAAGAATGAAGCAATTCCTACTAATATGATAACTCCTAAAATCAATCCATTAAATGTTGATTTTTTGACTGTAACTTTTTGATTGCTAACTTCATCAGAACTCATTTTCATTTATTCAAAATCCAGCATACTTATTCGTATTGCCAAATCTTGAATTAAAATTTTATAAAATTAAAAGCCAATGACGGGATCTGAACCCATGACCTATTGATTACAAATCAATTGCTCTACCAGGCTGAGCTACATTGGCACGAAGTAAAATGAAATTTTTGAAGGTTTAAAGTGTTACCTGTGGTTGGTTTGAAAATAAATTTATTCGAAAATCGCTAAATTCACCGTCAGTTTATAATATTCCTGTCTTTTGATACTTGTATTGAGATACATCGAACCTACTAGGGTCAAGTTTTTGATGATAATGTTTTTTGCAACTGGGTCTCTTGGTATTATTATTGGATTGTCTCCTGTTGCCGGACCTCAACAGACTCTAATGATCACTTTCATGGGTGTCATAAATATTGGATTAGGTGCATTTTTCGCATTTATCTATTTGACACAAGTCAAAAAGGATCCTGACAAAAGAAAGAAAAAAAGGAAAAATTGATCAATCTTAAAAATCTAATTTTAAAAATTCAGCCTATGTTTCAATTAAAGTATAAATAATAATTATCTATCAACAATTCAGAAATGTTAGATTTAGTTGCAAAAAATTTGTTTCTTACCAAAGGAAAGGGCGTTCACGAAGATAGATTGACTAGTTTTGAATATGCTCTTAGAGATGCTGGTATTGCAGGTACTAATCTTGTATTGATTTCAAGTATATTCCCACCTAAAGCAAAATTAATTTCTAGAAAAGAAGGACTGAAAAAAATTTCTCCTGGACAAATTCTATTTACAATTTATTCAAAAAATCAAACAAATGAACCTCATAGAGTTTGTTCTGCATCTGTAGGTCTTGCTCAACCAAAGGATACTACACGATATGGGTATCTTTCTGAATATGAGGCCTTTGGACAAAATGAAATTCAAGCTGGTGATTATGCTGAGGATATTGCAGCACAAATGCTTGCATCATCTTTAGGAATTCCTTTTGATGCTGATAAAGCATGGAATGAAAAAAGACAACAATGGTCAATTTCAGGAGAAATTTACAACACTCATAACATTACTCAAGCTACAAAAGGCGATAAAGATGGAAAATGGACTACTGTCTTTGCTGCTGCAGTTTTGTTATTGTAATTATTTTTTGTATCCTTTTAGATAAAACAGTGATGCTGCTATTGCAACTATGGTGATAATTACTACAACTACAATTGATTCATCAAATTCTTGTTTCTCTTTTTGTAGATTAATTCCACCTAAAGAAAATTCTAGTTCTTGATTACTCACAGATAATTTTTCACCAAAAATATATTTGCCTTGTATTCTTTGTCCTTCTTGAGGATCAAAAACCCACCCTTCTTTTGTAATGTCTGTTGGGATTTCTTCATTATCTATGGTTTGTGTTGGTACAATGTTGCCTCTGACATCTGAAACATTGGTGTTTTCAGAGGATAAAATGACAACTTGGATGATTGAGTTTAGTGGATAAAATCCAGTACTGAAATAATCTGATCTTTGTAGATTTTCTATATTGAGAAATTCTAATGGTTTGATATTTGAAATGTCTGATGCTTTGTTTGGATAGTCTACTGATAATTTTAGTTGTAATAGTGATTTTGAATCTAATGGAATCCATGAAAAGGTCATTTTTGAATTTTCATCTGATGATAATTTTTTAGCAACATCATAAAATCCTCCACTCTCTCTAATTATTTTTGGCAGTAGGATTCCTGAGATTTTTTCATACATGGAACTTGTATCTTCCATTGGCAATGTGTACACTGCAGAAATCATACCTCTTCCTGAAATAATTCCTGATGTTTCTAGTGCTAGGTTTGATACATCATCACTATGTAGAAAAACTGAATGAAATTTGGCATTGGTATCAAAAACCTGATTAATCTTATCTATGTATATGCTAGAAATTTCTTTTGTTGAATCTTGAATTGCAATAATTCCTTTATCATCAGGATTTCTAATTACATTAATCATTATGCATGATTCATCAACCACTCCTAATACACATTGATCTTGGTTTGTCAAGATGATTGCTTTGATTCTAGGATCTGTTCTAATTTCTTGTTCTAATTCTGCAGGAATTTTTATTTCTTGAATACTTGTACTTTGCAATGTTATTGATGCTGTAACATTTTGTGAAATTGTTTTGTCTATCACTATCTGTGCAGTTTCTTGAAATGTGGAATGACTAATTTCTTGAGAATATGCAAAATTTGTTGTAATTCCAATCATAGTTACTAAAACAACTAATGAGAAAATCATTTTTTGCATGTGTACCATTCTAAAAATGAAATTATTAAATTTACTCTTATTTTGTTATAACGACTCTGTTTTGGATATCTTTTTTTAATTTCTTAATAAGAATGCCTTATCTCGTAACTAATATCACTATGAATGTGATATCCATATGATATGGCACTAATTCCATTTTTAGTTGATCTTTTCCTACATCCTGTAATTCAACTAATTGCGGTATTGTGTGCATTTGGAATTGGGTTATTCCAAGGAATTATACTTGGAAGGGCAATTCTAGTTAGATTTCCTCGTCTACAAAACCACGTCAAAACAGTATCTGTTACCATGTTTGTTCTATTTTTGATAAATGCAATTTTGAGTGTTCCTCGTTTTGCCTCTCCAGAAAAAATTAGTTTGTCTACTCTCTCTGCAAATAGTCCTGGAGAAGTTGCATCATCTCTCTTCTTGATTTTTGGGATGAATACGGGATTTCTAACTGTGTTGGCAATTTCTGTAACTGTAATGAGTTTTGTTTTGTTGAAATTTACAAATCTTAATGGAATTACCAAAGGATTTGTTTTTGTTTTCAGTGCATTAATTTTGATATTGACTGCTGTCAGTAGATTTACTGATCTTACTCCTAGTACCTTTGAGGTCTTACTATACTTCCTGTATCAACTAGGCATTACCATTGGAATTTTGATGGGCTCTATTAGAAAGATCAAACCTAAAAAATTAGATTTAAAATAATTTCAAAGGTTTAAATCGGATTATCATTGTCTTTGAATTGACATCGAATTCAAACCGTTCGGGGAACAAGCCGGCAGTCCATGCGTTGGACTGTCGGCCCCATTTATTCTAAAAATCTAGTTTAATGATGATAATGTCTTTACTTGGTTTTTGACATAATCAAATCCTTCTTGCCAGAATTTGGGACTGGTAATGTCAAATCCATATTCTGCAAGTAATTTTTCTGGTTTTTTAGAACCTCCTGCTGCAAGAATGCTGATATATGCTGGAACAAAGTCTTTACCTTCTTTTTTGTATCTCTGAAATAAAGACAAAGCTAGTAAATTGCCAAAAGAATATGCATAGCAGTAAAACGGAGTATGGTAAAAATGAGGAATACAACTCCATTCTATTGCAAAATCATCTGTCAAGCTTACAGAATTCCCAAATTGCATTTTGAGGTTATTCAAATATGTTTTTGATATCTTATCTATTGTAGTTCCATCTCCGATTTGTTTATGGACATCGACTTCAAAGATTGTGAAAAATGATTGTCTTAGAATTGTTGCATATAGATCATCTATTTTTTCTGATAGCATGGTTTTTTTCTCATCATCTGAAATTTTGTTTGATAAATTATCATACAGGAGTAATTCTGAAAAAGTTGATGCTGTTTCAGCTAGGGGCAATGGTGCATCTTGAACAAGGATGGATCTATCTTGTGCAGCTTGACTATGAACAGCATGACCTAATTCATGGGCTAGTGTGAATACGTCTCTAGATTTACCGGTAAAATTTACTAGGACATATGGCGTAATTTTTGGAGTCAGAGTACTACAAAATGCTCCATCTCGCTTTCCTTGTCTTATTCCTGAATCTATGTGATTTTCATCAAATACTTTTCTTGCATATCCTTCTAGAGTACTGCTGAATTTTCCTAGTGATTCAAAAACTAATTTTACTGATTTATCATATGAATAATTTTTCTCTTTAATGTTAGCAGCAGATGGAGCATACAAATCATATCTGCGAAGTTTTTTCATTTTTAGCATCTTTGCTTTTTGAGCAAAGAATTTTTGAAAAACTGGAGAATTTTTCTTACATACTGAGAGGAGGGAATCTATTGTTTTGTCATCTACATCATTCCCAATATTACTCATTGATATTGGAGATTTATATCCCCTAATCTCGATACCTTCATCTTTCCAATTAAGAACAATATTTTGATAAATCTCTCCAACAACTCCTTTATTTTCTGAATATTTTGAAAGAATTGTTTTGTATGCTGTCTCTCGAATTTTTGGATTTGTGCTTCTGACATAGTTTGTTAGTTCTTCTCTGGTCATAATTTTTGATTTGTTTCCAACTTTCATTTTATATTCAAAAGAATTTGTTATCTTGTCATACAGTTTTACTAGTGCAGAAATTCCTGTCACATCCAAGGTATTGATGATTCTTTCTTCAGGTTCACTAAGTGCATATTTTGCAAATAGTCTTTTATGAGATAGGTATTCGGTAATTTCTCCAGCATCTTTCATGAGCCTTTTTGCATTTTTATCATCAACTTGTGTTTTCCACCATAAATCAAAAAATAAAATCTTGTTTGAAATTTCAGAACCAAGTTTTGACATTGTTGTCATTAATGATGTTGCTTCATCTGACTGGGTATCTGAAGAATATGATAGAGATGCATAACCGCCAATCTTACTCATTTTTTCAGAAATTTCTTCTACTTGTTTAAGAATATTCATAAATTGTTTTGATGACATTTTTGGATTAAGTTTAGATTTAATTTTCTCAAACTTTTTTGCTAATTGTTCAAGTTCTTGAATTTGTTTTTGAAATGCAGGACTTTTTGGATTTTTTGCTAATTCTGATAGATCCCATTTACCTAATTGATATGATGACATCTGAGTCTGGTGATTTCTAACTATTAAAAAATGAATATCTGATTTGAATTCTTTTCATATTTTCTTATTTTTAGAATTTTTTGAGAAATTTGTTAAAATTTGAATTTTTTAAAGATTCATTCCTAAAAAATAGGCTCGATCTTTTTCTTGAAAATCCTGAAATAAGTCGTTTATATAGGAAATGAATAGCACAAAAGGAGTAATCTTTATGGTTCAAGAAACAATCAATGCAGATTCGACCTGTGGTCGTTGTGGAAAAAATTCCATGCTAACTGACAATGTTACCGGAGAACGATTCTGTGGTAAATGCGGTTATGTGATTACTGAAACATTACAGGATTCAGGACCTGAATGGAGATCATTTTCAAAAGAAGGTGGCGCAGATCCGACTCGAACAGGAGCCCCTACATCACTTGCAATGCATGACCGAGGTCTTGCAACTATTATCAGTCCAATGAACAAAGACTCCTCAGGAAAACCATTAACCTCTACAATGAAGAGTACTATTGAAAGACTACGAACTTGGGATAGTAGAAGTAAAGTAAATGCTTCATCTGATAAAAATCTCAGACAAGCATTAAGTGAATTATCTACATTAAAAGACAAATTATCATTATCTGACGCAGTTATTGAAAAAGCATCTTACATTTACAGAAAAGCATTAGAGAAAGGACTTGTTAAGGGTCGTTCTATTTCTGCATTAATTGCTGCATCTCTTTATGCTGCATGTAGAGACACAGAAACTCCTAGAACTCTAAAAGATGTTTCAGATGCAGGTAACATAAAGAAAAAAGATATTTCAAGATGCTATAGAATTTTACACCAAGAATTAGAACTAAAGATGCCTGTTGTAGACCCTGTACAATGTGTTGCAAGAATTGCAAGCTCTATTGGAATTACAGAAAAAACAAAACGATATGCAGTTAAAGTTCTCAAAGATGCTCAAGCTCATGAAGAATCTGCAGGAAAAGATCCAATGGGATTAGCTGCAGCAGCACTATACTTGTCTTGTGTTAAAAATGGTGAGGATAAAACTCAAAGAGACATTGCAGAGGCAGCAAATGTTACAGAAGTAACAATTAGAAATAGATACAAAGGCTTGAGATTAGACCAAAATATGGATATGATGGGAGGAAAATAAGAAAATGACTCAAACTAAACCTGTAATTGCAATTGTAAATGTTGTAGCTTCTGCAACAATTGAGCAAAAATTAGACCTTGTAGATATTACTAAAAAATTCCCTGCTGTAGAATATCACCCAGAACAATTCCCAGGGGCTGTTTTCAGATTAAAAAACCCAAAGACTGCAACACTTCTCTTTGGTTCAGGAAAAATGGTATGTACAGGCGCAAAATCTCAGGAATTAGCAGAAACTGCTGTATTTGAAGTGGTGAAAATCTTACGAAAAGGAAAAATCAAAATCAAAAATGATCCTATAGTTTCAATTCAAAATATTGTATCTTCAATCAATCTTGGAGGAAAGGTAAACTTGGAGCAAGCTGCAAGAACACTTCCTAGAAGTATGTATGAACCCGAACAATTCCCAGGATTGATTCATAGAATGCTTGATCCAAAAACTGTCATTCTAATTTTTGCATCAGGCAAATTGGTGTGTGTTGGTGCAAAACTTGAAAAAGATGTTCATCGTTCAGTTAACCAAATTCATGCTCTCCTTGAAGAAAAGGGACTAATGGTTTACGATTAGAATCTTAAATTAAATTTTTAATTTTTATCAATAATATTCTTCATGAATGTAACACCACTTCCAGATTTTTTCTGGAACTGCTTGCATTACTGGATGGCCAGTTTCTTCAAAGTGTTTAGTGGCATGTTTTCCAATCGATGAATCACAACATCCTACATGTCCGCATGTAAGACACATTCGAAGTGCAACTACTGGTAAATGTTCTTGCTCACACTCTTGACAATTTTTAGTATTTGGAGAAACTTTGTTTTCTTGAGAAAAATGGTCGCACTCTTTGGCCATGCTAATATTTTTTCAAAGTGTCTCTATATCTTTTGATAGATTCTATAATTACAACTTTGGCTTCTTTGGCTGATTTCCACCCTAGTATTTCCACTTTTTTTCCTTCCAAATCTTTGTACACTTGGAAAAAGTGTGCTATTTCTGAACGATAATGGTCTTCAATGTCTGTAATATCTGCAGTGTGCAGGTATCTTGGGTCATTTGTTGCAACACAGATGATCTTGTCATCTAATTTTCCATCATCTTTCATTTGGAGTAGGCCAATAGGTCTTGCTTCAATTAAAATTCCTGGGTATGTTGGATTTGTTACTAGAACTAGTGCATCAAGTGGGTCTCCGTCATCAGATAATGTTTGAGGAATTAGACCATAATCTCCTGGATAGTGAAAAGGTGAAAACAAAACTCTATCTAATTTTATCATGTTATGTTTTTTGTCATATTCGTACTTGTTCATGGAACCTTTTGGAATTTCTACAATTGCATTGATAATTTCAGGAACATCAGTGCCTGATTCTATATCGTGCCAAAAATTCTTACTCATTTTCTAGCTCTTCGTTTGGATATTCAGTATATGAATTCTATGAAAGAATTTGGGTCTTTTTAATTTAGTAAAAATCTTTTATCATGTGTAATTGTGATTTTTTCATGGCAAAAATTGTAGTTATTGTGGGCTCTGTTAGATCTGAGAGAAATGGAATCAAAGTGGCAAAATGGATTGTATCTAAACTTGAAGAGAAAGGCCATTCTGTATCTCTTGTTGATCCTGTGGAGTTAGATTTACCCTTGCTTGATAAAATGTACAAAGAGATGGAGTCCCCGTCAGAAAAATTACAACAACTACAAAAAATTATCAAAGAAGCTGATGGATATATGCCAATTACTCCAGAATACAATCACAGTATTTCATCAGCATTAAAAAATACATTAGATTATTTTCTAGAAGAATATTTTTTCAAACCTTCAGCAATTGTTTCTTATTCTGTGGGTTCATTTGGAGGTGTTACTGCAGGAAATCATCTCCGACAGGTTTTAGCTGAAATGGGCACTTTAGCTATTTCTTCACAATTCCCAATTTCTAAAGTTCATGAAGTATTTGATGATGATGGAAAGTTATTGGATAATAATTATGAGCAAAGAATTTCTAGATTTTTAGATGAATTTGAATGGTATGTATCTGCATTATCAAAAAAGAGAGAGTCTGGGACTCCGTATTGATTATACTAAATCATTAGTATTGGGAATTACTTTGTAGATTTTGACAGTATATTCTCCTTGGAAGACATTGACAAATTCATTTGTATTCAAATCGAGATTTCTAACTCTGAACTTGTATTCATAAGAACCATCTCCTTTTGCGTCTACTTGGGCAAAGTGAATTGGATCTTCTCCTTTGTAAAACTGAATGATGATTGGGTATCTTTCAGCAACATCTGATGCTCCTCCCCTGATCGTTCCCCATGGTAATTCATTATCTTCAGGAACATTCATTGTGGTAACTGTCTTTTCTAAACTAACTTCTTCGTTAATTGGAGTTACAGTAACTTGGCTTGATTCGGCAGAAATACTTCCTGGAATCATTAGGGCTCCAAATACTGTCATAATAGACGCCATTAACAAAAGATTTGTTTTTGCATTCATTTCATTACTCGTTTTTCAAAGTCATTTAAAAAATTTATTACTAATTTATACCAATTTTGATTAGGGCAATTCTTCCTCTAAATCGCAACATGCTTTGTGAACCCATTGATCTTTGGAGTTTTTTAGAATCTCTTTCCCTGTCTTGATTGTATCTCCGCATTCTACACATTTGCCGTTAAATCTGGCTTTCATTGGTATTCTTTGATTTTGGCCCCTTTAAACCAGCCTCATTGTATAATTTAGGCAAAATCGCCCAAAAAAATATCGAGATTTTATCAAAAATAATATGTCTATTCCCTTTAGAGTCAGTTGTAAAGAGAAATGGTGATTGTAATTGCTTAGTGAAGAGGATCTTATAGCCCGAATAATGAAAGTTAAGAGTCTAAAGGAAAATTGCTTCAAATATCTTGAAGACGTGTCAAAGGAATTACTGACGCAAAAAATCCTTTTTGCAATAGCTGAATTAAGTGCTGAAAAAATGGGACCTGTAAAACTATCTGAAATAGCAGAAAAAACAACAGGAGCTCATGACAAATCAAAACAAGATTTGGTTCGATTAACCATAGAGAAGTCTCTTTTAAAATGTGGATTAGCTGAGAAGCTAAAATATGCATCAAATGATGTTAGATACATTTTGACTGCATACCGATTTCAAAAAATCAAAGAGATTGACAGCTTTAGAGGTGAGAGCTCACAGCCTATTGGTGATGTCTTTGAATTACCAAAAAATACTTGGCCTATCTCTGATGAATTTTATTTATTATTAGCAAAAAAATACGGATATGAACAATCATTAAAAAAACTGCATTCTGATTTTGACTCTGATGTGATTCCCCGTGGAAAATATGAAACACTAAACAGTGATTACAAAAAATCCCTTGATCAAATTAATGAAAAATTAGATTCAAAATATTCTGGATTAGAAGCATTGGTGGTATCTGAATCATGAAACTATTGATTATTTCAGGTTTAGTTTTAACTATAATTTTTGCTAGTCTTACAAGTGATTTTTCATATGGTCAATTTTCAAATCAAAATACTCTAAAGGTAAGTTTTGAAAATAACCTTCTTCCATCATATGAAGTTCCATTAGTTTCTGGACAAACATACACTCTCTCACAGAATCATTCCTGGGTTCAAGATGAAACCAGTCGGTTTAATCTTGTGTCTTATACTTTGGATGGTGAGACTGTAAAGCTTTCAAGAACTGCTAGAGGTGATTTTACCCTGACAATCCCTACTGATTCTTCCCATAATCTTGTATTTTCAGCAGTCACTCAATATGCCCTAAGTGTAGAGGGAACAAATGATTTTTCTTTTCTTCCTTCTTCACCAACAAATGACAACTGGTTTGATGCAGGAACTGAAGTTTCAGTGAATGTTCAAAAGACAACTGAAATTGAACCAAACAAGGTTCGACAAGAAATCACTGGTTGGTCTTTAGACAAGGCAGAATTTTGGAATGTAGATGATGATGGTTCTACATCATTTACAACTCCACCAATAACCCTAAATGAGTATCATCAAGTGGACTTTTTTACTGCATATCAATACAAACTCAATGTAATTTCTGACTCTGGGGAAACTACTGGAAGTGGGTGGTATGAACAGGGAGAAACCGTGCCAATTGGCATTGATGCAGGAAGTGATGGAGTAATTCTAAATTCAGTTTCTGGATGGGAAGGTGCAGATGTTACATATGATGGAAATACTGCTCAAGTATTCATTGATGGTCCTGTCACAGTTTCAGCCAAAGTAGAGAAAAACTATTCTCTAGTAATTGGATTGATTATAATTCCCATTTTGATTATTGGTGCAATCGGCTTTAGAAAATTCAAGAATAAAGTACCTGTAGTTGTAGAGGAAAAACCTGTAGAGCGAATTGTAGAAAAAGTCATTGAAAGAGTAGAGGAACCTGAGAAAAAATATGAAGATGGATATGACAAGAAACTATCTGATTATCTATCTGAACAAACCAAATCAAAACTAGATGAAATGCATTCTTCTGAAATTATATCTGATTCAAAATATTCAAAAATTACTTAGGTGATTTGTAATTTTTACTTTCTTTCTATGATACTGTAAGTCTAAACGTATCTTCTACAAATCCGCCTGCTGTGTCAGTAGCTCTGATAGTGATATCGTAGACTCCTGTTTTTCCAGCATTGACATCTACTGTTATTGTAGTATTGCCATCACTAGTTATGGCATTTACCAAATTACCTTGACCTGATACCTTTGAGTCTGTTCCAGTGTATGTCATTTCTGAATCAAGATCTTCCACATCATCAAAGTATGCTGCAACATTAATTACATAATCAACTCCTTCACCTGTACTATCGTCTGGGATGCCTCCTCCTGTAACTGTTGGAATTTCATCTCCACCAGTAGCTGTCATGACTCTATCCAGTCTAAATGACTGAACCTTGGTCTGAATTTCCCATGACCCATTCACATCTGGTGTGAAACTATCCGGTTGTGTTCCTTGGAATACATTTGCGTTTGATCCAAAGTAGACTGTACCGTTTGGTGCAATCAAGTTAAATTTAATCTGACTTGAGATGTCTTTACAATTGTTTCCTATTGCAGTGAAATCATCAATGAAATGCTCTTGACCTACAATAAGTGATGCAGTAGAGTTGCCATCGGTAATTCCTTTGGTTCCACAGTTAGGATTGCCTCCTTCCTTGGTAGCTGCTTTGATCTTTCCTGGTGCTTCTCCACTCTTTCCTGGATATGCGCCCATCTTACCTTTACCATCTCCATTACCTTTGTTAGTTCCATCAAAGTTCATTTCAAATACATCGTCAATTTGTGCTTCATAGGAATTTTCATAGAAGTCATCCATACTTTGCTCAAAGCTGGCTGAATAATCTTCAAATTTCTTTGCTTGACCTGGTGGAATGTTAGCTAATCCTGGTGGTAAATCTTCTAAGATTTCCCCTTCGTCTGTTCCAAATAATTTAGCTAATCCTGGTGGAATACTTCCTAATCCTAATCCATTACCCTGACCATTTGCTTTGCCAATATCTGATGCACTGTCAAATCCTGGAATATCCTCAGGTGATTCAAATTTGTTATCTTCAGTATTGTCATTTTCTTTGTTTTGTCCTGGTGCATTTGCACTGTTTCCTGGTGCTTCATCTCCACTGTCTGCTTTGTTTTGTCCTGGTGCATTTGCACTGTTTCCTGGTGCTTCATTAACGCCATCTTCTGGTGTCTCACCATCACCTGTTTCTTCATTATTGTCAGTTGTAATATCTTCTAAAATTTCTTCTAATTCTCTAATGTCTTTTTTAGTTTGACCTAGATTCTTTTGTTCCTCTACGTATTCTTCAATTAATACTGCACTGTTTTCATTTGCAGCATCTTGAATTTTTTGTAAAAGATCATCTTTGATTTGATTTGCTAATTCTAATTTTACTTGTGCATCAGGAACAACTCCATTTGCCAAAAGTGTTTTTGCTAAATTGACTGATTCATCAAATTCTCCAAAATCAATACCCTCTAAATTATTCAATTTGGCTAATTCACGATATTGTCCTACCTCTTCATCAATTGATGTGATTGCTTCTGAAACTGCAAATGTATTAGCAGCTGAAATTTGCTTGAAAATTCCTGGTGGTACTCCTCCTACTCCTAATCCTTGGCCATTCTCTATTCCGGAATCTGAAGCACTACCAATTCCTGCTCCAAAACCAGGTGTTAATTGGCCTGGTGTGGGGCTAGATTCAGAAATTTCTTCTGCTTGCAGTTCGAAAAATGCCATGGTTTGAACCACATTTTGTTTGGCAGCAACTACATCATCCCCATTAATTAGATCAACTGCTTCCTGATATTCCTCATCTACCTGGATTAATCTGACTGTGATCTCTTCCTGGTCTAATCCTGAATCAGTTATTGATTCTACAATATTTTCATAGGTGATATCAAGAACCATTCTGAGTGGTGATTCAGATTCAGAATCTGTTTGGGCAAAAGCTGAAGGTAAACTAACTGTTAATACGAAAAGTGCAATTAGGCCGAGAAGACCGATTTTCAATACTGAATTATAGTTACAATTGGATATAACCGACCAGTTCGATTTCTTCACGCCTTTGGTTCGAAGAATCCTCATACCTTGATAACATATTACAAATGGGAAAACAAAATACATTCCAATGTTCATTAGGATGACACTGATGCCTAATCCTAAAATTTCTTCATCCGTTTCTGCATATTCCATTACAAAAAGAGATGATAACAATGGAGTAATTCCAATTTTTACAATTTCTTTAAACAATTGGTTTTCTCTTTGCAGATCTGCTACATGTGGTGAGAATGAATAGTAGAACGAATTGAATCCTGTCATAAATGATACTCCTGAATTAGTATTCATCAACTGATTATCTCTAATTTCTCTTAACAATTGAACTTGAGGTGCCATCTCTGTTCCATATGTTGCAGTTGCAATCAGACAACCTCCGCCCTCTTCTGTTTTTTCAGATGTATCGAGAATTTTTACTAAACCCTTCTCATGAGGATCTATTCTAATCCATGAGTGTGTTGAATTTTTATGAAATTGACTAAAATCCACTTTTTCACCGTTTAGTAATGCGTCATTTGGGTTTGTCATTATTTCTGTAGGAATGATTGTCAAAACAATTGCCTTGTCTTTGATGATAAATTGAATTTCATCTGCATTTGCAGAAAACTCTTCTATTTTTGCTGCAGTTATTGTCTCTATTTTGTATTCTGTATTCTCAACTGGAACAAAAAACTCCTTTGATGTGACTGGTCTGATTGAGAAACTCAGGGAAATGTCTCCTGGAGGGAGAGTATATTCACCATCTGAAATTTCAATTGGGATTGTATTTAGAGATACAAGTTTTGAGAGTGGGGGTAGGTTAACTCTGGATTCAACATTGCTATTGTATTTGAGCCTGAAAACACCTGATTCGTAGGATAGGATATCTGCATTATATTTTAAATCCACTGACGACGCACCTAGAGTCGCAATTTTTAGTAAATCTTCATTTTGAGATGTTCCGAGAAGTATATTCTCTTCATCAATTGCTAACAAATTTGAAATGTTTTCAGAAATGACCTTTACGTCTACTGTTGATACAAATGTCTCTGGGAATAATGATTGTGAAACCTTTGCTTTACCTTCAGAGGTGACTGTGATGAATATCTGCTCACTTCCTAGTTGGGCCAAACCTGCAGTAATTCCAACTGTTAATAGCAGAATGACAATGATTTGTAATTTCATTGTTCTATCTTCTAGGTGATGGTGGTCCGCCCTTTCCTGAAATATCTACCCATTCACCATTTACAAATTTCTGCAGTGTGTTGGTCATACTATTATAGAATAATTCTCCTTCAGTCGAGTTTAATGGGTTTACACTGAAATAAGGATCATCTCCATGATATTCGAATTTAAATTCGTCAGAATCTTCATCTACAAATCTATCAATTATCTTATCAATTACTAATCCTGCATTTCGTGGTTCTAGATTTAGTGTAAATGAGACACATGAAAATTTACTAACCTCTCTGATCTCAACGGTACCATCTTCTTCAGTAAAGAAAATCTTTCCTTTGGAATCTACTCCGTGAACAAAATATTCTGTTACCTTGCAATCTCTGTATTCTAATGATTGTATGATTTCACCATCTCCTGAAAACAGATCTATTGAAACATGAATTCTGTTATCTGAACTCTCTGCTCGTTTGTCTTCAATTGATCGCTTTAGTAATTCATAGTATGATCTTTTGTCTTTGCTAGGAACTGATTCTAATAGGAAATTATTCTCTCCATCCACAAAACCAACTCTTGAAAATGAATCATATGCTCTTTCTTCTAATGTTCCTGAAGGTGTGACTCTAACTTGAATGGATTTTGCTACATTGTCACTGCTGAGCGTGACACCTGCATATGCTTGTAAAATATCAAAATTGGAATAAATTGTAGAAAACGTTAGCAATACTGCTACAGATGTAATCGATATGATGGCTATTTGCCTGTTATCCAATAGACTAAATGCCCAATTTTCCTTTATAAGCAATAGTATGTAATCCCACTTCTGGTACGCAAATTATGACAGGTTCGCATGGTTCGAACCATATTTTGTGCCTAATCGAGATCCTTGGTTATATTGATTGTAACCACTCTAATCTCTGAAGAACAATGAACATAGAACAACAAACACCCGCATTTAACTCAAATTCTGTGATTTTGGATGCAGGAATGGAGTCATTATTAAAAATGACAAATGATGTCATGATGAAGATTAAACAAAATTCTCTGGAGATTTCCCTTTGACCTATCAATTTCCTGAAGATTCCTCAATGAATCATATTCTAAAAATGACAAATGATGTCCTTTTCAAGATCAAAAAACAAACAATGGAGATTTCATGTTGAATTCAGATCAAATCAGTCTGTTTGATAATGAATCAGATACTGCAATGTATAAGCATAAACTCACTCTTGAGAAAATCAGGAATGAATTAATCAATTTTGGCCTAACCAAAAGTCAGGCAAAGGTGTTCATTTATCTCGGCAAGTATGGATCGAAGACTGCTTCTGAGATAGCAAAAGCACTACAATTGCCAAGAACTGAAACATACCATCTGGTCAATTCTCTCCAAAACATGGGTTTGGTTGTAGCAGAATTAGCACATCCTACCAAATACACTGCCATGGATATGAGAGAAGCAGTTGCAACCCTGGTAAAACAGGAACAAGATAGAATCGATGTCTTGGCAAATAAGGAAGAATCTCTATCTGAGATGTGGAAAGAAATTCCATTTTTTGCCGTAGAGACAGATGAATCAAAATCAGAAAAAATGCAATTGTTGCATGGAAATGGTCCGATCACAAACAAGATCAGAGAGATGGTTGGTTCTAGCGCTGAAGATTTGAGAATCTATGGAAGCGTATCTGATTTGCTCAGAATGTATCATTCAGATGTGTTTGATTGGATAGATGAATCTCCAACCAACCTCAAATTAGTGGTATCTCCACTAAACAAAACTCCTGAATTTCTATCTGAAATGAATTCTGATTCTATTAGAGCAATGCCATCAAATTCTGAAAACAAGTGTTTCATTGTAAATGACAAAAAAGAGGTTCTCATCTTTATGCGCAATGCAACACATCCTACTAGACAGGTTTTTGCATGGTGGTCTGATTCTGAAACTCTTGTCGATATGATGAGTTCATTATTTGAACTATCTTGGGAAAAAGGAGGATCATTATATTGAGTACTGTATTAGCTCTTCAAAGTCTTCAAAATGAAGTTTCTTTTATCGCTCAACATTCGTATGATGAAGGTCGTGAGGATCTAAATGATCTTGAAGTTGAACATTTAATCAAAATGACTTATGATGTGGTTCAAAAAATCAAACAAGCAACACAGGAGAATACGTATTGAACTTCTTAAAACAATTCTATTTGTTACTCACTGGTCAGGTAGAGGAATTATCTGAGGAGATATCTTGGTGAATACATTGAGGAAATTCTACTTACTACTCACTGGCCAAGTAGAACAACTATCAAAGGAGATTGACGATGAATCGATGCGAAGATAGACATGAGAAAAAATTTATGATTACTTATAGGCCTGCCCCTGGCGGTCAATACACTCCTAAATGGATGGTTTGCTCTAACTGTGTTGAAAACAAGCATTGTTTTGGTGATGAAGAATTAATCTTATCCATTGAAAAAATTGCTTAATACAAAAACTCCCAAGTCAAATTACAATAAAGCAATACTATTTCATCTCAAAATTTTAGATGAAACCTCTGAAAACTCTAAAGACTTTTCAGAACATCCTTGCTAGTTTTTAAAATTCACATATTTACCGTGAGGTTCGACACCTTCGATACTTTGTTCATGACTAATCGAAATCCTTGGTTATATTCATTGTAACTAATAGTATATTGAAGAAAAGATGAACACATCACAAAAAACCACAATGTTTGATTCCAATTCAGACTATTTTCTAGATGCTGAAATGGCAAATCTCTTACAAATGACAAATGAAGTACTTTTGAAAGTCAAATTATCTGTAAAGGAGTCTTACCTTTGACTCTACAATATGTCCAGGATCCACAAATGGATGAATTACTCAAAATGACCAATACTGTAATTTCAAAAATCAAACAACAGACACAGGAGATGTACTCTTGAATATCTGTGAAATGTGTTTAAAATCATACCATGTAGGTCACAAGGGATGCTGTTCGACTGATTGTTATCTCAAAGTTTTACAATCTAGATTGGATGCCTGTTTTAGAAAAGATACTAGTCACACCCAACTATTGATGGCTCTGGTCTAAACTTTACAATTTTTTCATTTTTCTGAAATGACTTCCAAAAGTCTTTTTTCTCAAAATCATAATTTTCATGATTTTTCACATAATCTTTTATTGCGTCAGCAATCAAATTCGTATCCAAATTCTCTTTATTTTTTAAAATTGTCTGTAATATTATTTCTTTAGATGTTTCAACCTCTAATTTCCTCTGAATTACATTCACAGGATTTGTTTGTTTTCTAGATTTTAATAATTACTATTATTTCCATCTTGATTGTATCTAATCATTTTGGACAAAATACTGTGAATTTAGTCCTAGTTAGAATGGAATTTTTCAGTTAGTATTTAATGTGATATGGCCCTTCTGGATACAATATGGATTCAATAGATGTTGTTGATGAAGTAAACGCCTTGCTGAAATTAGGTGTGGGTGATGCGTATAGGTTAGAGCACATTAAACAATCCTTTATTCAAAATAAGAATATCTGGGTCACTGATGAGAATTATCTAAAGCGTTTAAGAGAAAAATATCTGGTAAAACAAGCAATCGAGACTGATGATGAAATTGTTTTTGAAAATGAACCTGAAAATAAAGAAACAATTCACTGTTGGAAATGTGGAAAGCAGACTCCTCTAAGTGCAAATTTTTGTATGATTTGTGGAACTTCTCTTTTTGAAGTAGGTGCAGAACCACAACCAATACCTGGAACAAAATCTTCTGCTAAAGTTTCAAAATCTATTCCGTTAAAATTCCCAATTATTGTTGGCATTCCTGTTATCCTTTTGATAATCCTTGGGGCTGGATATTCTCAAGGTTATTTTGATAGTGCTTTTGATAAAACTCCGGTTGTAAATTCTGTTCCTGAAATTGAGAATGAAGATATTTTCTATGGTGAATATGATTCAAAATGTGGTACAGGAACTGTCTTAGATCCTGAAACAAATGCATGTAGAATTGGTGAAGTGAAAACTACAAGTTCTGATGAAACTGATTCAAAATGTGGTCCTGGCACTATCTTTGATGAAGAATCAAATTCTTGTATTCTTGGATAAATGAAACTGGTAATAACTATCATAATGGTAGTTGGAATTTCAATAGCATCAGTATTTGTAATAAGTGAAATAATTTGGTATTTTGCAAATCAAGAATTTGAAAAAGCTAGAGAAGAGATAGTAAATGCAATAAAATATTTGATCAATGAAGGAATTTTGTGGGTAGATTATAGTCTAATTGCCAATACGCTTAAGTCCATGACGTATTCTGAATCGTATTGAAACTACCTCGAAATGATAAAAAAGCAATAATGGTGAGTTTGTTAATGTTAGTAGGTATTACCGTATACACATTTTCAACTATGTTGTAAAATGTGAGATTACAAACCTTCTGCGATTTGACAAAGTGATGTAATGGACCGGATGGGATTTGAACCCACGACCTTTGCGGAGAAGTAATTTCTCTTACGCAGTGTGAGTGCGTCATCCAAACCAAACTAGACGACCGGTCCAACTAAATTACTTTGAGAGTGGTTTTTTTGTCTTTGCTATATCATTATGTCACAATTACCCTGGCCTTTTTTAGTAACTCTAAAAGATAATCTTCATGTCTTTACAAGAATTTGATGCATTAATTGACAGGATGAAATTGGCATTTGAATATGCTGATAATTTGGGACAATATGTGGAAGCTGCTAAAGTTTTGTATCAAATGAATGATCAACTTCCTGATGATTTACAGTTAACATTTGATGAATTAGATGATCCTGAAGCTGCAAAATCCTTTGTCAAACAATATTATACTGAATTAAAACTTGCAATTGTTGATTATAGGCAAAGATTGATGGTTTCTTAATTCTATTTCTTAACACCGAGATTTCTGTTCTTTAATCTCAAGTATGGGTTTCTGCATTTTCTGCATCTTGTTGCGCCAATATCATTTCTACATCCACATTTGAAGCAAATTCTCATAACAAGTCGTGCTTGTTGTGCAATTCTTTTCTTTTCTGGGTCTGTGATTGGCATTTGATTGTCTCCTTAATCTCTCTCTTTTATTCTAATCGGATTTTTCCATCTTTCCTGCTAATAATACTGGTACTTCTGCTGGTCTTTTTGCTACTGGAATGTTTGCCTTGTTAAACATTGAAACTTTGGATTCAGCTGAACCATATGTTCCCATTACAATTGCCCCTGCATGACCCATTCTCTTTTCTTTAGGTGCTGCTCTGCCTGCAATGTATGCTACAGTTGGTTTGTTAAATCCACTATCAATAATTCTTTGCGCCAAAATTTCTTCTGAATCTCCTCCAATCTCTCCAACAACTACTAGACCTTCCATATCTGGAATATCTTTTACCATTTCAAATGCGTCAATTAATCTTGTACCGTTTACAGGATCTCCTCCTATTCCAATTGTAATTGATTGTCCGAATCCTGAATTTGTAAGGGCATCTGAAATTTCATAAAGTAATGTTCCGCTTTTAGATAATACTGCAATCTTTCCTGCCTTGAATGGCATTGGTGGCATGATTCCTACTTTGATTAATTCTGGAATCATAATTCCTGGGGTGTTTGGTCCAATGATCACTGCTCCTTTTTTCTTTGCTAAATCTAATGCTTCCATGGTGTCTCTAATTGGAACATGTTCTGGGATAGCAACTAGTAATTTGATACCTGCATTTAGTGCATCTTTGGCAGCACTCAGGAAGAATTTTGCTGGGACATATACAATTGAAATTTTTGCATGAGTTGCATCTACTGCTTCTTGCATTGTATTGTAAATTGGAACTTTGTCTTCAAATTTTTGACCTCCTTTACCTGGTGTTACTCCGGCAACAACATTGGTTCCGTATGCCATCATTTGCTTTGCATGTAGTGAACCATATGCTCCAGTAATACCTTGAACAATGACTCCTTTATTTTCATAATCAGAATCCTCTGGTTTTCCTTTTAGTAATCCAAAGATGTCTGTCATTTCTTTACTCCCATTACTGCTGCATTAATTGCCTCTTCTACTGAATCAAAGATGTTAGTTCTAGACCCTTTGAGCATTTCTTTTGCTTTTTCAGATTCTGTCCCCTTTAGTCTTGAGAATACTGGCAAATCAATTAGATTATTTTCATATGCTTTGAGAAATGCTTCTGCAACAACAGTTGTTTTTACAATTCCTCCATAGAGATTCACAAGAATTCCTTTCACTCTATCTAATTTACTAATCAAAGTTAATGCTTCATACACTGATTCTGTAGTTGCACCACCACCTACATCTAAGAAACATGCAGGCTTTCCGCCATTGTCTGATAACATATCCAATGTTGACATTACTAATCCTGCACCATTTCCAACTACTGCAATATCTCCATCTAATTCGACTAGAGAGAAACCACTTTTTTCAGCTTGCTCTTCAATTGCAGTTTTTTCTTGGTATTTTTGTAGTTCTGGATGTCTAAAGTTACTGTTATCATCTGTTACAAACTTACCATCAAGTGCCATGATTGAATCATCTTGCATAATGGCTAATGGATTAATCTCTACAAGTTCTGCTTCTTTTTCAATTGTAAGTTTTGATAATTTCTTCAAAGTGTCAACAAATTGTTCTGCGGTGTTTCCCTCCAACTCCATTTCTTTTGCAACTTCTCTTGCAAGTTCATCTGAAACATCTCCTAGTCCAACTTCTTTAATAATTTGATTTTTTACTGATTCAATTTCTACGCCGCCTTCAGCTGATGCGATAATAGTGTAACATCTTTTTGAACGATTCAAAAATATTGAAAGATATAATTCCTTTTTGATATCTGCCATTTTTTCAAGTAAGATTGCTCTTGCTTTTTCACCTTTAATTGTCAAGTCCATGACTTGGGGGTATTTTAGCTCAAATTCGTCATCATTTTGGCATTTTTGAATGCCGCCTGCTTTGCCTCTGCCACCTACTGGAACTTGAATTTTAATTACAAATGGATATCCTAATTCTTTTGCATGTTTTCTGCCCTCTTCAATATTGGTAGATGAGATACTATGAAGAAGATTAATTCCATACTCTCGGAATAGTTCCTTAGCCTGAAATTCTAGTAATTGCATGCAAGAATCATGAATTTTACGGTCTTTATTAACTATGATACTATTTTAATTGCTCATCAAGAAAATCAATCATTTCTAAAAAGCGATCTTTGCTTTTTCTCAATAACTCTTGAGGATATTCTTCAATTGTAAATACAAACTGTTGGTGGAAACTTGGAACTAGAATTCCTCCTGATGTCACCATCTGCTCAATTACATATCCTTTGGTAAGTGTACATACAATCTCTTCATAGGATTCTTCTTCTTCTTCTAGAGTTTGTCTATACAGGACAATTGGCCTGTTTGTTTTTGCAACAATGTTTGAGCCTTTTTCTAACAGATCTGATAAATGCTGAATTTGCCATGCATCTAGACTAATCTGTTTTACCATGATATGATTACGTGATTTTTCTATTTAACCGTGATAAAACAACGCATCTTCACAATTTGTCGTCATTAAAGTCACCTTGAGTGTGAATTTTAAAAAGAAAATGATTTGGCACTTAGGCCATATCTAATGCTCTAGAATGTTTTCTTGTATGTGGTCTTTCACCTGCATACTTTCTTCTCATGTGTCCTGATGGTCTTCCATAGATTAGCTCTAGGAACCAAGACTCATGTTCAATCTCTTCAGCCAAGATATCTTTTGCAATATCATATGTGGCAGGATCTTTTCCTAATGTCATCTGACAAATTTTATTCCAGTTGACAATTGCTCCTTGTTCTGCTTTGAGACATTTTTCTAGAATCGCATTATGATCTGTTGGATTTTCTGGAAGTTGTAAGAATCCACAACCTGAAATTTTGATAAATTCAGTTGCGTCATTTGGGAGTGCTCCACCTAATTGGTAGATTCTCTCAAGGCATGATTCAAAGTGACTAAGATCTTCTAGTCTTGCATCTTCGATAATTCCTTTCAATCCTTCACCTTCTATGCCTGTACAATGTGCTCTGAGATTGGTAAAGTAATAGTATGCAGTAAATTCAACTGCTGCATTTTTGATTAGTTCTTTAACCAATTCATCAACATCTAGGCCATTTTGTTTTAGAACGTTAATTCCAACAACATTTGGATTTGATTCGGACATTTGCTTATGGACTTTTTGATTCTAATAAAAATATTGCATCAGCAATCAAAATCTATTCTACAGAAATCTTGATTTTTTGACCATCAATGTCATCTTCTTTGTATTCTTTACAAGACTCTGTAAAGTTGACTTGTTTTACTCTGACCAAAAATGCCAATTCTTTTGCTTTTTCTTTCATCATCTCAAGTGATTCTTCATCTAATTCCAAAATTGATGCTACCTCTAAAACATCCGTTGGTGTGTATCCTCTTTCTTTTCTTAGAGTTTGCAGTCTTCGAGCAATGTCTTTGACTAATCCTCTTGCCATCATCTCTCTGTTTCTTGATGTTGAAATTAGTACAGTGTAATTGTCTCTTTTTGCAACTGCAAAATTCTCACTTGCATCAAAGTCTATGATAAAATCTTCATTGTCTAATGATATTTTTTCACCATCAATATCAAAATCATATTTTGATTCTTTTTGTAGCGATGAAATAATTTCTTCAGGATCTGTTTCATTAAATGTTGAAACCAATTTTCCCATGTGTTGTTTTGCTTTTGGTCCAATTCTTTTTCTTTCTAATTCTACAATTCCTTTTACTGGTAATCCTAACTGCTTTAATTCTAAAATTTGTTCAAGACCTGATTCTTTTTCTGTTTCAGTAATGGTAAATTTTTCCACGTTGAGCTGTGATTGTAATAATTCAGATAATGATTCAAGTTTTACCTTTTGACCTTTCTGAACACAAATTTGTGCTTCATTTAATGGCCATCTTCTCTTTAATTTTCCTTTCATCCTGGCAGCTGATGAGATAGATACCACATCTTTCATAATGTCAAATGATTCTTCAATTTCTTCATTGACTAGTGACTCTTGATATGTTGGCCATTTGTCAAGCAGTATGCTTTGTTTTCCTGAAAACACTGATTGATACAGATGTTCACTAGTAAATGGGCAAAATGGATGAATCAAAATATCTAGTGTTTTGAGCACCTCACTTAGTACTGCATAAATTGAAAGCCTTCTGTTTTTCTTTTCTTCATCCTCATCCCACAACTCTCCTCTTGTAATTGGAATGTATATCTGACTAAGATTGTTAATTATAAAATCATCCATTGCCTTTGCTCCTTCGTGGAACTTGCATGTCTCATTCTTTTCAGTCAAGATTTGAATTAGTTTTTGAAGTTTTGATAATAGCCAAATGTCTGGTGATGTGAGCAAATCGTTTTGTTTTGCCCATTCAATTGTGTTTGTATTATCAAAATTATCGTATTGACTATTTTGTTGAAAGTACAGGTGTAAATTGAATAATGTGTTTATCACTTGGTATGGTCTTGACATTAATTCATCTGTGCTGAAACTAAGGGGTTCAATTGGACTTGCTTTCCACATGAAATAGAATCTAATCAAATCTGCTGGATATTTTTGTAATAATTCTGCTCCTTCCAAAACATTTCCTTTACTCTTACTCATTTTGCCTCCTTTTTCATCAAGTACATGTCCTTGAAACAAGAATGCTTTGTAGGGAGGGATTGCAGAGTTGTTTAAAATCACATTTTCAATTAATAGAGTATATGCCCATCCTCTAGTTTGATCAATCCCTTCTGTAAAGAAAGGAGCTGGAATTTCATTAGAATATTCTTCATCTGTTAATGATGAATATGGTGCAGAACCACTGTTGTGCCATGTATCTAAAACATATTCTTCTCTTTTTGTATTGACTCCATTACATTTTTTGCATTTTACTGTAATGTTGTCAATCCATGGTCTGTGCAATTCAAAGTCTGGGCCATCAGGTAACTTGTCTGCTGACTCTACAATGTCTTTTCTTGTAAAGAACCAGCTCTTCTCACCACAATCTCCACAATTCCAAACAGGTAATGGACATCCCCAAATTCTTTCACGCGAAATACACCATGGATGCCTTTCTTTGATAATTCCGAGAAATCTATTCTTTGGTTGCTCAAAAAAGTATTCTACACTTTCAGCAGCATCAATTGCTTTGTTTTCTAGTCTATCTAATTTGTAAAACCAACCTCTTCTAGCAAGCCATACGATTGGATGGTGTGATCTCCAGCATAGTGGATATTTGTGTTTGATTTTACCTATTTTTACCAGAGCATTGTGCTCTTTGAGATCCTCTACAATTGGTCTGTCTGCATCTCTGACAAACATTCCTTGGTATTTACCTGCCTTATCTGTAAATTTCACCTCGTCGTTAATTGGACTAAAAATTTTGACTTTTCTTTTGTTTGCAATTTTGATATCTTCCTCACCGTTTGCTGGTGAAAGATGTACTAGTCCACTACCTGTGCTTGCATCTACAAAAGTTTCAGATACTGCAACGTGATAATTCTCTAATTTTGAAATTTCATTTAATTCTGGAATCAAATCTAATAGTGGGTGGATGTATTTTTTCCCTTCAAATTCTGAGCCTTTTGCAGTTTTCTCAATTTGGTATTCTTCAATTTTTAGTTCTATCATCAATTCTTCTAATCTTGTTTTTCCAATTACCCATGTTTCACTTTCAACTTTGACATATGCATATTCTTCTTCTGGTTGTAGTCCTACCATTGCATCTGTAACCAGTGTAAATGGCATCGTAGTCCAAACTATCAAAAATGCATCTTCATCTACTAGTTTTACTTTATAGTATAATGATGGGTCTTTGACTTCTTCATATCCTTGATTTACTTCTGCATGACTAAGTGATGTTTGGCAACTAGGACAATATGCAATAACTGTAAAGTCTTCTTCTAAAATTTTATTTTCATATGCTTTTTTGAGAACTTGCCATTCTCTTTCAATAAATTCATCTCTAAAAGTCCAATATGCTTTTTCATGATTAAATGACATTCCAAGTAAATCATCAACTTCTACCCATGTCTTGTTGAATTTCTCTACAACTTTTTTACATTCTGCAACAATTCTCTCTACTCCAAACTCTTTGATTGCTTCAGTTTTTCCTCCTGAAACCCCAAGCTCTTTTTCAACCTGTAATTCCACTGGAAGTCCCTGTGTATCCCATCCTCCGTTAAATTCAATTTTTTTACCTTGCAATGTATTGAATCTGTACCACAAATCTTTGATGACTCGGCCTCTAAGATGACCTGCGTGAGGAATACCGTTCATGGTCGGTGGCCCCTCGATAAATCTAATTTTCTCAGGTTTGTCTGATGCAAAAATTTGTTTTTCTAAATCAATGGATTTGATGTATTCTTTAACTTGAGATTCTATTGCTTTTGCGTCAAATTTAGTGGAAAGTTCCATCTGGATTTTGGTATGTTTGTGGCATTATAAAGCTAAATTGATTTTCTGAGACTTGGATTATATAATTGGGTGAAAGATAATTTTTGTTGGTAAATGTATTAGTGATTGGTTCAGGTGGGCGAGAACATGCACTATCTTGGAAATTATCTCAAAGCAGTAAAGTAGAAATTGTTTTTACAGCTCCTGGAAATGGCGGAACTCTAAACAACGTCCCAATAGATATATTTGATTTGGATGCCCTAGCTGAATTTGCTCAAAAAAATAATTGCTTTACTGTAGTTGGACCTGAAGATCCCCTTGCAGCAGGAATTGTTGATAAATTTAACAAATTAAATCTCAAAGTATTTGGACCTTCTCAGAAAGCTGCTCAGCTTGAATCAAGTAAGATATGGGCTAAAGACTTTATGAAGAGAAATAATATTCCAACTGCTCGTTTTGAAATATTTGATGATGTTCAGCAAGCTCAAGATTATGTAAAATCCCTTGATTACAATGTAGTTGTAAAAGCAGATGGATTGGCAGCTGGAAAAGGAGTTATTGTTTGTAATGGAAACGATGAGGCAATTTCTGCAATTCAAACAATTTTGGTAAAAAAGACATTTGGCGATGCTGGAAATCGAATAATTATTGAGGAGAGAATTGATGGGATTGAAGCCTCTTACATTGCACTTTCCGATGGCGATGTTGCAATTCCTATGGCCACTAGCCAGGATCATAAACGAATTTTTGATAATGATGAGGGTCCAAACACCGGAGGAATGGGTGCATATTCTCCTACGCCGATAATAGATGATGCTTTAGCAAAAATCATCCAAGAAGAAATTATTGAGAAAACGATTCATGCTATGAAAAATGAAGGAATAACCTTCAAGGGATTTTTGTATGCTGGAATAATGATACGTGATGGCAAACCCTATGTTTTAGAATATAATGTCCGAATGGGTGATCCAGAATGTCAGCCAATAACTATGAGAATGGATTTTGATTTGTATGATTATTTTGTTGCAAGTATAGATGGAACATTATCTTCCATGCCCAAAGCTTCATGGAAATCCCAATCTGCCGTATGTGTTGTCTTGGCATCAAAAGGATATCCTGAATCTTATTCTAAAAATGATGAAATTTCTGGATTTGATTCTGTTCCAGAAGGTGCATTTGTTTTTCATGCTGGTACGAAAAAATCTGATGGAAAAATTCTTTCTAATGGTGGCAGAGTACTGGGGGTTACTGCATTGGGTGATACATTGAATTCTGCAATCAAAAATGCTTATGCTGCAACTGAGAAAATTTCATGGTCCCAAAAGTTCAATCGAAAAGACATTGGTAAAAAAGGACTTGCTTATCTCTGAGTTTGTATAGTACTATCTTCAGTTACAATCCAATCTATTGGGATATCGTGATCTGATTTTGGAATATTTTTAATTATTTGTTTTTCATATGTGAGAGAAATTGTCGTAGTTTTATTTTCTGCTAAAAATTTATCATAAAATCCATGACCATATCCGAGTCGAATTCCTGATGGGGATATTCCTACAGTTGGAACCAAAATAACATCCAGGTTGTTATCTACTGGACAGTCGTCTTTTGGTTCCATGATGTCAAAACTTCCTTGCTCTAGGCTCGAAAAATCAACAATTTTTCTAAATTCCATTTTTTCACCAATGACTTTGGGGAGAAATACATCTTTTCCTTGACTGATTAATTCTTGGATAATATCTTGGGTGAATACTTCACTTCCTATTGGATAATACACTCCAATTTTTTGAGCGTTTTTGAAGGCAAAAATTTTCTTTAATTTCTTTTGAATTTTTCCACTTATGATCTTCATTAAATCAAACGATGTGTTATCTCTTTGCTCTAATAGACGATTTCGAAGTGATTCTTTTTCGGGATTATTTTCCAATTTGACTGCTCAATGATGCGGCTGTGATTGTATTTTTTAATAGCATGGCAACTGTCATGGGTCCGACTCCTCCTGGAACTGGTGTTGCAAAAGATGCTTTTTGTATAATATCGTCGTAATCTGAATCACCTACTAGTTTTTCTTCAAATCTTGAAATTGCAACATCGATAACTATTGCTCCTTCTTTGATCATATCTGATGTTAATTTGAATTTGGTCCTGTCTCCAACTGCGGTAATTACAATATCAGCTGCTTGACACAGTTCTGTCAAGTTTTTGGTTTTAGAATGACATGTTAGTACCGTGGCATTTTTTTCTAAGAGTAAATGATACAGTGGCTTTCCAACCAAATTACTTCGATTAATTAATACGATATTTTTGCCTTCCAAATGAATTCCATGGTAATCAAACATTTCCATTACTCCCGAAGGTGTGCAAGCAACAAGGGCTGCTTTTTTCATTGCAAGTAGTCCTGCATTATGTGGTGTTAGACCATCCACATCTTTTATTGGTGATATTCTTGATGTAGTTGCAAATTCGTCTAATTGTTTTGGCAATGGAAGTTGAACTAGAATTCCATGAACTGAATTATCTGAATTTAACTCATCGATAATTTTTGTCAATTCTATCTGTGTGATATTTGCATCTAGTTTGTGGTCTTTAGTTGTAATTCCAACCTCCTCACATGCCTTGTGCTTATTTCTCACATATGTTGCAGATGCTGGATTATCTCCAATCAAAACCGTGGCTAAACAAGGTGAAATTCCTTGATTTTTCAACTCTGCAGCTGCTTTTTTGACCCTGTCTTTAACTGATTGAGCGATAATTTTACCATCAATTTTTACTCCTACCATGCTCTGTTTTTGATTTGTAGATATTTAATTCTTGGAATTCTTTGATGGAAATCTTAGAAAAGAAATTAAATGGTTATTTTCCTAGTCATATCATGTTTGTGATGATTGCAGATATTCAACTCAAAGATGGCGCAGAAGAGGATTTCAAAAACTGGTTTGCAGAATCAAACAAGGTATTGTGTAATTTTCCAGGATTTATCTCAAGAAAATTCTTAAAATCTTCTGATGGAAGCTATAGGATTCTCGTAGAACATGAGAGCAAAGAGACATTTATCAAAATGCATCAAAGTCCTGAACATGAAAAAGTTCACCCTACTGGACATTCTTTCATGAGTGCTGATCCTCAAAGAAAAACATACACAGTAGCTGCTGAATAAAATTGAAACTAGAGTATGATTTAGATGCATACCTTGGAAAAATCAAAAACAGCGACTCTTACTTTCATACTTTTATCAATAAAGACAGTTTAGCTGTTGGTGTTTTAGTCTTAAAACCTGGAGAAGAAGATACTCAAACACCTCATGATAGTGATGAAGTGTATTGTGTTATTTCTGGCAACGGATATCTGAAAATTAAAGATAAAGATTACAAATTATCTAAAGACAAACTATTTTTTGTAGCAAAAGATGTGGAGCATTATTTCCATGGAAATACAAAGGAACTAAAAGTCTTGTATTTTTTTGGCGGTCCTGATTCTTAACTGATTATTGTTCGTCTACCTGAAACTTTGATTTTCTTTCTTGCAAAAAGATTAACAGCTTCAGGATAAATCCTATGTTCTTCTTTTAGTATTTTTTTTGATAGTGATTCTTCTGTATCTTTCTCATTTACTTTGACAACTGCTTGAATAATTACTGGTCCTGTATCCATTCCAGCATCAACAAAATGTACTGAGCATCCTGATACTTTGGCACCATAATCTAATGCCTGTTTTTGAGAATTTAATCCTGGAAATGCAGGAAGTAATGCTGGATGAATATTGATGATTCTATTCTTGTATTTTTTTACAAATTCTGGGCTAATTATTCTCATAAATCCTGCAAGACATACTAGGCCATTTTTTTGTGTGACTCTGTATTTTGTTAAAATTGAAATAATTTTTTTATCATATTCTGCCCTTGTACCTTTGAATCCATTACTTTCAATTACTTCTACAGGTACTCCTAGTTTCTGTGCAATTTTTAGTCCCTTTGCATCTTGTTTGTTAGAAATAACTACTGCTGGATTGATTGGGATCTTTTTTTTCTTAATTGCCTTTAAGATGGATTCCATGTTGCTCCCGCGTCCTGAGATTAGAATTCCTAGATTTAGCAACTAGTCAATAGTAGATCAAACCTGCAATTTATATCAAATCCAACAAGCATCATTCTCATTGCCTAGAAAAGTCAGGATGACAAAAAATGGAATCCTGTGTGAAGTTGCTGACAAACGAGTTTGTTTGGATCCAAAAAATAGCGATTCTATGGGAATCAATTTTGTATCTCACGCTCATTCTGATCATCTTCCTTCAAAAAATGGTGGAACTATTCTCTCATCTATTGAGACAAACGAGATAGCCAATCTAAGAGGATTCAAGATGGAAAATCACATTGATTCACTAGATAATTTCTCTTTAATTGATAGTGGTCATATTTTAGGTGCCAAAGGATTGCTCTTTGATGATATTTTCTATACTGGAGATATTTGCACAAGAGACCGCGGATTTCTTAAAGGTGCAAAAGTTCCAAAATGCAAAACTCTGATTACTGAATGTACATTTGGTTTGCCTGAATTTGTTTTTCCTAAACTTGAGGATACTCTCAAACAAGTAAATGAATTAATTTCTGAACTTTATGGAAAAGGAATTCCTGTAATTTTGATGGGATATCAATTGGGCAAAGCCCAAACTATCACTCAATTCTTTGGGCATTGGGGTCCGCTATACCTTCATGACTCTGTAAAAGATATGAATTCACTTCATCAAAAATTTGGGGTTCCATTAACTGATGGAATTGGACATACTGAAGCAGAGCAAAATGGTCTACTTGATAAAAAGCCGTGGATTATGGTTGCCCCTATGTTATCTAGCAAAAATAAATTTGTTCAAGATATGAAATCAAAATATGGTGCTGTAACAATTGGATTTAGTGGATGGGCACAATCTACAAAATTCTCTTTTGGACGACGAACAGATTATTCTATTCCAATGAGTGATCACTGTGATTACAATGAACTAATTGATATGGTGATACAGTCTGGAGCAGAACAAGTTTACACTATACATGGATTTGTTGATGAATTTGCAGAGGATTTGAGAAAGAGAGGAATTAGTGCACAGCCTTTATTGGAAAATTCACTAGATGACTTTACTTAGTAAATTCATTACATTTACAATCTTCTACTAGACAAGTTTCTGAATTTCTGATATGATCATGTGAGAAATGTTTGCAATCTTCATTTTTACATATTCTTCTTTGAGCTTCTTTTTGTACTATTGATTGGGCAATTTCATTTGCTTTGTCTTTCGTGTATCCTTTTTTATCAATATAGAAATGAACTACTCTATTGTAAATCTTCTCTGGGTTGAATTGTTTTTCTAACAATATTGTCTCTTCCTGTTCCCTCTTCTAAAACTTGATCCCTCATGGCAGTCACATTTACAGAATTCATCGTTGCAAAACCCATGATTATTTTCTAACATATTATAATTGGGCATTTATGATATTTGAAGGACTCTTCTTTTTGAGTTGGCATTTGTTTAATTTGCATTCTAAAATTTGATATTTTTTAGATTATTTCAAAAAATTATCTTAAAATCATGCCTATATCCATCAAATTTGTGTGAGTGGCATTGGTAATTACATTGCCTTTTTGTTTTTGAAAGAATCGTCCTGAATCGCTATTTTTTAGAAATTCTTTCATTACATCCAAATCTATTTTGACATTTTCTGTAATTGCCCCTGCAAAAACTGAATTACCATCTATTCCATCAGTACCAATTGATGCAATAACCATTTTTTCTAGTTTTTGAGTATTTTTTAATAATCTTAAAACTAATTCTTGATTTCGTCCTCCCATTCCTTTTCCTAAAACTTTGACTGTGGTTTCGCCTCCAAAAATTATACATGTTTTTTCCTCTACTGAAATTTTTTCTAGGGTTTTTGTTACTGCTTCTTTAATGTCTCCAAAAAGTTGCATCATACAAACTTTGTAACCTTTTTCTTGAGCTTTTTCTTTCATTGCTTGTAAACAATCCTTATTACTTGCAATAACAAAATTTTCAATTTTAGCTTTTTTTGGAGTTTCTATATTTTCATTTTTTCTTTTTTCTAAAAGATCTAAAACTTCCTGTGGCATTTTCCAACGGATTTTGTATTTGTCAATAATTTCTAAGGCATTTGCATATGTGGTGTCATCCATGTATGTAGTTCCCGAAGCAATGGATGAAAGATCATCTCCTTCCACATCTGACATTACTAAACTAACTCCTTCACACTTCATGTTTTCTACTAGTTTTCCTCCTTTGATTTTGGAGAGATGCTTTCGTATGCAGTTAAACTCTTGAATTGTAGCTCCTGATTTGAGCAATACATTTGTCACGTGGACCTTATCTTCCAAAGTAATATCGTCTGGCATTGCAAGTAATGATGAACCTCCTCCAGAAACTAGAAAAATTATCAGTTCATCACTGCGCTTGTTTTGAACAAATTTCATGACTTCTTTTGCTGCTTTTACACTTGTTTGGTCTGGTTTAGGATGTCTGGCATTGAAAATTTGAAATTTTTTACCCTTGATTATTGATTTTGAGCCTTTGGGGATGACGATAATTCCACTTTTGATTGGAATAATGGCATTTAGTGCCCTAGTCATGGAATCTCCTGCTTTTCCAAAAGCAACTGAGTATATGTTGGAATATTTCTCAAGATTGATAGTTTTTCCATCTATTTTGATTTCATTTGGTCTGACAAAATTTTGAATGATGTTTTCAGGATTTGCTGCTTGTAGTCCTGTCTCTAGAATTTCTAAACATTCTTTTTTCTTAGTAGTAGTTGCTAAATCATCAAAATTCTGAATAATCATACTGTCACTCAACAATGCAAGATATAATAATAATCAATGATGCCTCAGATTTATGCAAACAGTACGCATTCCAAAAGTTATCAACTTTGGAGAAAATGCACTTGGTGAAACAGAGTATCCAAAAAATGCCCTAGTTGTCACAACCGTTCCGCCAGCACTATCTGACAAATGGTTAGCAAAAATGGGTATCCAGGATTACATGTTGTATGATCAAGTAAAACCTGAACCATCAATTGAAGATGTCAATACTGTTATTTCACAATTCAAGGACAAAGATCCATCATGTCTAATCGGACTTGGTGGTGGAAGTTCAATGGATGTAGTAAAATATGCTGCACCTGAGATGAAAAAAGAGAAAATCTTAATTCCAACAACATTTGGAACTGGAGCTGAAATGACAACTTATTGTGTTCTGAAATTTGACGGTAAAAAGAAATTGTTACGCGAAGACAAATTTTTAGCTGACATGGCTGTAGTGGATTCATACTTTATGGATGGCACTCCAGAACAAGTCTTGAAAAATTCTGTCTGTGATGCATGTGCTCAAGCAACCGAAGGCTATGATAGCAAACTCGGTAACGACTTGACAAGAACTCTATGCAAACAAGCATTTGATATTCTGTATGATGCAATTATGAATGACAAACCAGAAAACTATCCTTACGGATCAATGTTGTCTGGAATGGGATTTGGTAATTGTTCTACAACTTTAGGACATGCATTGTCCTATGTGTTTTCAAATGAGGGTGTACCACACGGATATTCATTATCCTCATGTACCACCGTTGCACACAAGCATAACAAGTCAATCTTCTATGATAGATTCAAAGAGGCAATGGATAAACTCGGTTTTGATAAACTAGAACTCAAAGCTGATGTTTCAGAAGCCGCTGACACCGTAATGACTGATAAAGGACATTTGGATCCAAATCCAATACCAATAGTCAAAGACGATGTTGTAAAATGTCTTGAAGATATCAAAGCAGGTAATTTGTAAAAAATTCAATATTTTTTACTTTTTTTCTATTTTATTGATAAACTGCGAAATTGGCAGCTTGATGAAACTTTTTATTCTAATAATTTAACGTAATTGTACTTGGCTTCAAAAGAACTCAAATTTGGTATTCAAAATGGACTAAATGTAGCAAGAGCTGGTTATACTGAAGACCAAATTTTAACAGCATGTATACTTGCTGACAAAACTGGATATGATTCTATTTTCTATATGGACCACACAAATGTCCCTCAATGGAAAAATGCAACAGTTCTTGATCCTTGGGTAATGTTATCTGCAATTGCAGCAGTAACAAGTAATGTTGAACTAGGAACATGTGTAACTGATGCTATCCGAAGACATCCTTCCAACATTGCACTAGCTGCAATTACTCTTGATAGAGTTTCAAAAGGTAGAGCAATTTTGGGTATTGGTGCAGGTGAAGCACAAAATCTAAAAGAATTTTGTATTCCATTTGAAAAACCTGTTTCAAAATGGGAAGAACAAATTGAAACTATTCATAAATTATACACTTCAACTCCTGATAACACTGTAGATTACAAGGGAAAATATTATCAACTTGAAGGCGCATGTTTGCAAGCTCCTCCAATTAGAAAACCACGTCCACCAACATACATGGCATCTGGTGGTAAACGAACATTAGCATTAACTGGAAAACTTGGAGATGGTTGGTTACCAATTGGTTATACTCCAGAATTGTTTGAAGATCACAGAAAGCAAATTGAAGTTTCAATGGATACAAACAACAGAACCCAAGAAGAAAAAGACAATTTCCAAATGGCTTTGGATATTGATGTTTACTTTTCTGATGATGCTGAAGCTTCTTGGGCTAAAATGAAGGAAGCAGTAAAAGTTAGTTTATTCAAGCCTGAGATTTTGAGAGTTCACGGATTAAAAGAAATTGAAGGATTTGATTTCGTAAAATACTTTACAGAATATTCAATGTCTGATCAGAGTTGGATTGTAAAGATGAGAGAAGCTGCAACAAAAATCCCTGACGCTGTTGCACGTTCATCAACTGCAGTTGGAACTCCTGAAGATATGATTCCAGTATTTGAGAGATTTATGGAAGCTGGTGTAAATCACTTTGTCATAAGATTCTGGGGTAAGAACTACTTTGGTTCAATTGATAAATTTGCAAGCCATGTAATGCCTGCATTACGTAAAAAAGCACAACAATAAGACGTTCTTTACAATAACATACAGCAAATCATTTAGTTAAGCGTCTTATTCTATATGTAATGGATGAAGATCTTCCTGAATCTGTAAAAAAATGTCTAGATATTCTAGAAGAAAATGTAGAAATTTTGGCAAACCTGGAATTTGATTTAGATGAGGAAAAGGAAGATGAACTTACCCATGACATGGAATTACACAACTTGTATGATATGACTGAAGATGTTGCAGAATCTGCAAAACTAAAACGTGCAGAATCTAATTTTACACGAAGACAAGCAGAAGATTCTTTATAATTTAATGTCTGCTGGTCTTTGTTTTTGTAAGTGATTTAGCTTTGCGCTTGTTTCTTTGTTTCTCTAATCTTTTCCTTGTGCGCTCAGTTGCTTTTGTTTCACCTTGAATGATTTTCGTTTTACTTCCGTCTCTTAGCATTATCTCTTTACCTTTGAATCGAAATTCCACATCTCTGCATTTAATGTAATATCTTCTTAGACAAAAAAATATTCTATTGTTTGTGCCATGCATTTCTTTAACTTCCTTTGATTTTTTCAAATCATTTAGAATATTTCTAAGCAAACCTTTGTCAATATCCGTAATTCTATGCACTTCTCTAAACCAGATGAACCTTGAATCTGACCCCCATTCTTCTAAAAGTTTCAAAACAATCTTAGTGGCTTCTTCACGTTCTTCATCAATTTCACTCATTTTCTTGTGTTACATTGGTCCTAAATTTAGCAATTTACATTAATGAAGAATTTGGATGAAAAAAGTCAAGTTTTAGAATGTTGTTTGTTTTTGATTATTTTTGTAATTCTGTCCTATGGACACAGAATTTAAAACTGAATGTAACAAATTAGAATGTAGAATTTTAGAAATTAAAGCAATGGCTAAAGAAATGGATGAAGAAGAATAATTCTATTTCTTTGCTTTTGCTTTTCTTTCCCTGATTCTTGATTTTGTCACCTTTACTGATTGTTTTTGATTATTTTCCATCTTGTTAGCTATCGAATCAATATGCTTTATGATTTTGGCTTGCATTTCTGGAGAATTTGTTTTTAATAATTTCTTTTTTAATTTTTTTAGTTGATTGGAATATCCTTTAAAGTCATCTCGTAATTCATTTAGATACGGATCATCCATGATAATTTTTCATTTGTCATGTATTTTAGTGGTATCTATGATCTGGATTTATAATATTATTTTACCAAATTAATTTATGCAATTAACTGGAATACTCCAAATCCGCTCTTATGAAAAAGTTAAAGAATTTCTAAATGAAGAACATGTTGGTCGTGTAGCAAGTATTGATGAGAATGGATTTCCACAAATAATTCCTATGAATTTTGTTTTTTTAAATGATGCAGTTTACATGCATTCTCATGTAAAGGGTGAAAAATTAGAAAATATTTCTAGAAATGATAAAGTAGGGTTTGAAGCTGACAGGGAATTAGAATTTTTACCATCGTATTTTGAGGATCCTCATAATGCCTCTCTTGCTGATACCTTGTACATCAGTATTGTAATCAAAGGTGTGGGAACTTTTGTATCTGATAGAGAAGAAAAAACACTTGCACTAAATGGTCTAATGAAAAAATATCAACCAGAAGGACAGTATGATCCTATACAATCTGATATGCGTGTTTTAGATGCTGTTAGTGTTATCAAAGTAACTCCACAAACCCTTCACGGTAAATACAAAATTGGTCAACACATGAGGCCTGATGATAGAATGGTTTTGGCTCAAAAAATTCTAAAGAAAAATTCTCCCTCTGCTATTGAAACGCTAAAAATTATGGGGTTTGAGATAACTGATTCTGGTTTGAAAATGGTTGATGAGCCTATATGGTAATTTTTGATTAATTTAGATATTGTCCATTTTAACTCTACTCTTTTCTTGAGATTCTTTTAATTTTTTAAGAAATTCGCTTGTCTTGATCTTTAATTCTATCATGACTTCTTGCTGAGTGTCTTTTAGCTCTTTTTTTGAATCCTTTTCCATTTAGAGCACTATTTCGATTCTGAAATATTTACATTTAAAATTTCATCAAATTTCCCAAATTTAGTACTTTATTGACTTGTTGTTCTTATTGTGTAAACGTTAGCTATAAGTTCAGTTTTCAAGTATTGTCTCTGTTGGAACAAGTCTCTAAATTTGAATTGGCATCTGATTATACTCCTACAGGAGATCAACCTCAAGCTATTGATGCACTAGTAAAAGGTGTAAAGAAAGGATCTGTTCAAACTCTACTTGGGGTAACTGGAAGTGGAAAGACATTTTCTGTTGCAAATGTCATCGCAAGAACTGGAAAAAACACACTTGTTATATCTCACAACAAAACTTTGGCAGCACAACTCTATTCTGAATTAAAACAATTTTTTCCAAAAAACAATGTTGGGTATTTTGTTTCTTATTATGATTATTATCAACCTGAAAGCTATCTTCCACAAACTGATACGTATATAGAAAAAGATACTCAAGTTAATGAAAAAATTGAAAAATTAAGATTAGAAGCTACTGCAATGTTGCTCTCAGGAGAACCGACAATTATTGTATCTACCGTTTCGTGTATCTACTCTCTTGGTAATCCTCAGGATTGGGAGGACTTGGCAATTACAATAAACTCTGGAGATGAAATTAAAAGAAGTGATCTAATTCATCGATTTGTAGATGCTAGATATGAAAGAAATGACACTGAGGTTGCACCTGGAAATTTTAGAGTAAAGGGTGATACCATTGACATCACACCTGCATATTCTGAAGACTTAGTACGTATCTCCATGTTTGGAGATGAGGTAGAAAAAATTGCCCTTTTAGATCATGTGTCTCTAAAAGAAAAAAAGAAAATCAGTCAAATGAAAATTTATCCTGCAAAACACTATCTTATTGCAAAAGATGTTAGAAAAAAAGCTGTCAAGTCAATTAGAGACGAATTGAAACATCGTTTACCTGAATTAAATGAATTAGAAAAACAAAGATTGGAGATGAGAACAAAATATGATTTAGAAATGATTGAAGAATTGGGATATTGTTCTGGAATTGAAAATTATTCAAGACATTTTGATGGGAGAAAAGCAGGTGAACAAGCATTTTGTTTAATGGATTTCTTTGGAGATGATTATCTTTTAGTTATTGATGAATCTCATGTTACGTTGCCTCAATTGCATGGGATGTACAAGGGTGATCATTCAAGAAAAAATGAACTAATAACATATGGATTTCGATTGCCAAGTGCATTTGATAATCGTCCATTAAAGTTTGAAGAATTTGAAAAATATATTCAAAATACCATCTTTGTTTCAGCAACTCCTTCAGATTATGAGAAAAAAATTTCATCTCATATTGCTGAACAACTGGTACGACCCACTGGATTGTTAGACCCTCAAGTTGAGATTAGGCCTAGCAAAGACCAGATGGATGATTTAATTCACGAAATTAACAAAAGAGTTGCTAATTCTGAACGTGTTTTAGTTACTACTTTGACCAAACGAATGGCTGAAGATTTGGCTGAATATCTTTCCAAAAAACAGGTTAGAGTAAGATACATGCATTCTGAAATTGAAGGATTACAGAGAACTGAGATAATTAGGCAATTACGTCTAGGTGAATTTGATGTTCTAGTGGGAATTAATCTTCTCAGAGAAGGCCTTGACATCCCTGAAGTGTCTTTAGTTGCTATTTTGGATGCTGACAAGGAAGGATTTTTGAGAAATTTTACTAGCTTGATTCAAACTTGTGGGCGTGCTGCAAGAAATTCTAATGGAACCGTCATAATGTATGCTGATAACACTACCCAATCAATGAAAAATGCAGTGAATGAAACTAAACGTCGTAGAGAAAAACAAATGCAATACAATAAAGAAAATAACATTATTCCTAAAACAATTATCAAATCTGTACCTGAACAAGAAGTATCACTAGATGATTCAAAACTAAAATCTGTACATGATCTTGCAACAGAAGTTATTGATCTAGATGCACAAATGAAAAAATATTCTGAAGAATTAGATTTTGAGCGTGCAATTGAATGCAGAGATAGAATAAAAAGACTAGAAAAGGAGATTGAATTTAAAAATGACCGAAAATAAATTAAAAATTCGTGGTGCTCGTCATCATAATTTAAAAAATTTAGATATTGATATTCCAAAAAACAAACTTGTAGTAATTAGTGGATTATCTGGTTCAGGAAAATCTACTTTGGCATTTGACACAATTTATGCTGAAGGTCAGAGAAGGTATGTTGAATCCCTTTCAGCTTATGCACGTCAATTTTTAGAAATGATGGATAAACCTGATGTGGATTCAATTGAAGGTTTATCTCCTGCAATTTCAATACAACAAAAAACAACTAGTAAAAATCCACGTTCTACAGTTGGTACTACAACTGAAATCTATGATTACATGAGATTATTGTTTGCTAGAATTGGAATTCCTTATTGTACAAATTGTGGTCGGAAAGTTTCAACTCAATCAGTAGAAAGAATATGTGATTCTGTATTGAAAGATTTTGCAGGGAAAAAAATTCTAATTTTGGCCCCTATTGTGCAGAGGAAAAAAGGCACATATGAAAAATTATTTGAGCAGATCAAAAAAGATGGATATTCTAGAATACGCCTAAATGGTGAAATTTTGAGCCTAGATGATGATATTCCACCCCTTGACAGGCAAAAGTGGCACAATATTGAGATTGTAGTTGATAGAATAACTACTGACAAATCTGAAAGATCACGACTTTTTGAAGCAATGCAAACTGCTATCAAAGCATCCAAAGGTGATGTGATGATTGCCACTGATAAATCAGAAAAAATTTTCTCACAAAATAATGCATGCCCATATTGTGGATTAACTGTAGGTGAGTTAGAACCAAGATCTTTTTCATTTAATTCTCCATTTGGAATGTGTAAAACATGTAATGGGTTGGGTGTAAAAATGGAGTTTGATGCTGATTTGGTTGTTCCAGATAAATCAAAATCCATTTTAGATGGGGCTATAGTTCCTTGGAGTGGAAGATTCTCTGCATTCCGACGACAAGCACTAAGAGCAGTTGGTAAAAAATTTGGGTTTGACTTGATGACTCCTTTTGATAAAATAAAACCCAAACATCTACAAATTATATTGCATGGCACGGATGCATTAATTGATTTTACATATCGTTCAAAATCTGGCGATTCGTCTTGGCAATCAACAAATACGTTTGAGGGTGTATTATCAAATCTTCAACGTACATTTATGGAAACTGATTCTGAATCAAAAAGAGAGTGGTTGAAACAATTCATGAGAGACACTCCATGTAATACTTGTGATGGTAAAAAACTTAAACCAGAATCACTTGCTGTGAAAATAAATGAAAAGGGTATAATGGATGTTTGTGATATGTCAATTGATCATTGCTATGATTTCTTTTCTTCATTGAAACTAACTGCAAATGAGCAATACATTGCACGAGATGTCCTAAAAGAAATTAAGGAACGCCTTGAATTTTTGATGAACGTTGGATTAAATTATTTAACCTTGAACCGACTAAGTTCAACATTATCTGGTGGTGAATCACAACGAATTAGACTTGCTACTCAAATTGGTTCTAATTTGACTGGTGTCTTGTATGTACTAGATGAACCTACTATTGGTTTACATCAAAGAGATAATACTCGACTCATTAAAACGCTAAATAAGCTACGAAATCTGGGAAATACTGTTATTGTTGTAGAGCATGACGAAGAAGTTATACGAAATTCAGACTGGATGGTGGATTTGGGTCCGGGAGCGGGAGTTCATGGGGGAAATGTTGTCTTTGAAGGTACGGTTAATCAAATTCTAAAAGATACGAAATCTGTTACCGGCTCATATTTGAAAGACAATTCTTTGATAAATTTAGATGAGAAAATTCGTAATCCATCAGGTTCTATTATAATAAAGAAAGCTTCTGAAAATAATTTAAAAGATATTGATGTAGAAATACCTCTTGGATTATTTGTCTCAGTTACTGGCGTATCTGGTTCTGGAAAATCAACTCTGATAAATGATATTTTATTAAAATCATTAGAAAATCACTTTTACAAATCTAATGTCAGGTCTGGTGCACATAAAGAAATATCTGGTTTGGAAAATATTGATAAAGTCATTGCCATTGATCAATCCCCTATTGGAAGAACTCCACGTTCAAATCCTGCAACCTACATTGGTGCGTTTACTCCAATACGAGAACTATATGCAAATACTGCATTATCAAAAGAACGTGGATATGCACCTGGACAATTTTCTTTCAATGTAGCTGATGGTAGGTGTTTTGCATGTGATGGTGATGGTGTAAAACAAATTGAAATGCAATTCTTATCTGATGTTTATGTTAAATGCGATGAATGTAAAGGCAAAAGATACAACACTGAAACTTTGTCTGTATTGTACAAGGGCAAAAATATTTCAGATGTATTGAGCATGACTGTTTATGAAGCATTAAATTTCTTTGAAAATATCCCTGCAATAAAACGTAAATTACAAACAGTATATGATGTTGGATTAGGTTATATCAAACTTGGACAATCTTCTACAACATTATCTGGGGGAGAAGCTCAAAGAGTAAAACTTGCATCTGAATTATCAAAAAGAGGAACTGGAAAAACCCTTTACATCTTAGATGAGCCTACAACAGGTTTGCATTTTGCAGATGTTCAAAAATTATTAGATGTTCTTAACCGCTTGGTAAACTTGGGAAATTCTGTAGTTGTTATTGAGCATAACATGGATGTTATCAAAAATTCTGATTGGCTAATTGATTTAGGTCCAGAAGGTGGGGATGAAGGTGGCAAAGTTGTAGCCACTGGTACTCCTAAAGAAATTTCAAAAGCTCCTGGAAGTTATACTGGAAAGTATCTTAAGAAATTACTAAAAAAATGACTTTTGATATATCTAAAATCACGATTCCTACCGATCCTGGAATCTATTTGATGAAGGATATTGATGGAAAAATTATCTATATTGGTAAAGCCAAAAATTTGAAAAACAGAGTAAGATCATATTTTAACAAAAATCAAAATTACAAAACTCAAAAACTAGTTGAAAATATTTCTGAAATTGAATTTGTTTTAACTGATAATGAAAGTGAAGCTTTTCTTTTAGAATCAAACATGATCAAAAAATATCGCCCACGATTCAACATTGAATTAAAAGATCAACAAAGATACACCTACCTAAGAATTTCAGATGAAAAATATCCTCGACTATTAGTTTCTAGAAGAACTAGGGATGGTAAATTTTTAGGTAAGGGAAAAACTTTTGGACCTTTCACTCAAGGTAGTTCAAAATTACTTACTATAGGTGCATTGCGAAAAGCATTCCAAATTAGAATTTGTAAAACACTTCCAAAAAAAGTCTGTTTGGAATATCATTTAGGAAATTGTGAGGGGCCCTGTGAATTTAAAGATGCTCAGGAACGATATCCAAAACATGTTGCAGCTTTACAAGATGTTCTAAAAGGTAAAAATCAAACCAAAATTTTCACTAAAAAATTAGAAGAAGAAATGCAACAGGCTGCAAAATTACAACAATTTGAGCGTGCAAAAGACATCCGTGACACTCTGATTAGGCTTGGAAGTCTTCAAACTAAACAAAAAATGGAATATGTTGAAAACTCTGATGAGGAATATTTTGGGATTGGAATTCAAGAACAATCTGCAATCGTGATGAATTTTAGAATGATTAATGGCGTTATTCGAGATAGTGACAAATTCTTTTTTGATTTAGTTGGTGATAATTCCTTTTCAAATTTTTTGTTTCAATATTATTCCACACATAAAATTCCAAAACTCGTTCTTGTAAGTGAACTTCCAGAAAATAAAAAATTGCTAGAATCTCTACTTTCTGAACAATCTGGATTAAATGTAAAAATTTCTATTCCTACAAAAGGCAAGAAAAAAGATATTATTAATTTAATTTTAAAAAATATCAAGTTAGTTCATTCTAAGGGTGGGGATCCTGGATTGGTTGAACTAAAAGAAATTTTGAATCTGTCTGTAATTCCTAACATCATTGAATGTTTTGATATTTCTAACCATGGTGAAGACTTTGCTGTAGGGTCAATGGCTAGATTTGTTGGTGGCATCCCAAATAAATCTGGATACAGAAAATTCAAAATTAAAACTGTTTCTGGCAGAGATGATTTTGCAATGATTGGTGAAATAATTAAACGAAGATATTATAGATTGCTTGAAGAAAATTCAGAATTACCTGATTTGATTGTAATTGATGGCGGTAAAGGTCAACTCAGTGCTGCAATAAATTCTCTAAAATCCCTCGGATTAGATTTATCTTGTATTTCATTGGCAAAAGAAAATGAAGAAGTCTATGTACCTAAAAACAAAAATCCAATAATTATTCCAAAATACAAATCATCTTTGAAAATTTTACAATATGCTCGTGATGAAACTCACAGATTTGGTGTGGCATACAACAGAACAATAAGGAAGAATCAAATAAAATAAGAAAAAAAGAATTTTTTCTTGGTTAGTTCACTGTGACACTGCCGACCATCCATGGATGTACCATACAGAAGTAATCGTAGCTACCTGCGTCATCAAATGTAAATGCATAAACTGCATCTGCCATGACTAGGCTACTATCAAATACGCCAGATGGTCCATCGGCTGGACTTCCGCCAGTTACTGTGTGTGCTGCTGTGTCGACATTAATCCATTCTACTGTATCGCCAGCATTGATTGTGATGTCTGCTGGTAAGTAACATGCATTACTTTCTTCACATCCTGGAACTGAAGTACCTACTGGGATATCAACTGTGTGAGTTGTTGGTCCTGTTGGTTCTTTCACCATTGGTTTCTCTTCTTTCACCATTGGTTTTTCAACCTTAGGATCTTTCATGATGACTTTTTCTTCCAGTTTTACAGCTTTTTCTTCCTTCATACTATCTCCTGATTTTACTTTTTCAGCAATTCCTGCAAATGGATCTGCTTGAGGTTCTGACTTTGAAGTTTCAGTTGAAACTTTTGGAGTTGCCTCTACAGGAGCAGAATATGTTGGATTGTTCTGTGCAGCGTCTCCTGCAACTGCAATTCCTACACCTGCTAGGGCTATTGCAATTGAGAATACTACAGCTGCTTTGTCTATACCTGCCATAATTGATCCATGACTTGCTAAGATCTAAATAAATCTAATCGTCAAAATCTGACTCTATTCTTAATCTTCTTTAATTCTATGAAATATTTACAGCATTCTTATCAATCCTTTGAAAATCTCATAAGATCGCTCTAATTGAAGACAAAGTGTTGTCAATGTTAATGAACAGATATTTCTTTTATCAATCTAGTACTAAATATGATTACAAACTGCAAATGAGCTCTCACCAAGTAACTAATCGTTTTTGGTCTTAAGCTCTTTTGCATCAAGTGTTTTTTTTGCTAGGTTGTTTTCTTGTTGAATTAACTCATATTCTACCTTTAATTTCCTTTGAGCGATTAATTGATTGATAAATTTAATTCTCTTTACAATGAACTCATTATTGATATTTTGATTTACTGTAAGTTGTTCAAACAGTTTTTCATCATCTAATTTTACCTTGACATGATCATCATTTTTTATTATGAATACTCCAATCCCCCAAAACAAGCCAATGTGTAATGCAACATATTTTGATTGTAAATTTGAAATTTTATCTTTATACATTTCTATATGTTCACGGCTTTGTTCAGAAATTGATTCGTTTGTCTGAATAACCCATGAAGTTTTCCTTGCATTTCCATCTAGGTAGAAAACATGGTGCAATTGTCAACCAAAAAGGGGTCTTTTGTCTATATAATTTGAATACCTTACTTATGATCATAGTTTGAAAGATGTATTCATGCTTGAATCTCACGCATTCTTCTCAAAAATGGTAGATGAATTAGTGGAATTTTCAGAATATGATCCAGAATTAGCTGACGGAATCAAGTGGCTTGATGATCAGGCTCAGAAAAAAGGTATCACATTTTATGATATGGTTTTTGAAGTGTTGTACAAACACGATGTAAACTCAAAAGCTAAAGATTGGCTAAGTACAAGAAACTAAATCTATTTTCTCAAGTCTAGTGTTTGATATTCACAACCTTCGGGTCCACAGTATTTTCCGACATATGTTGCCTTTGGTCTGTATAGTGCTGGTTTAGGTGCAGCTTCTGCAAACTTTTCTTCGATAATGTGAGCTGCCCATCCTACTACTCTTGAAATTGCAAAGATTGGAGTATTGAGGTCCATTGGAATTTTTAACATGTAATATAATGATGCACTGTACAAGTCTACGTTTGGATAAATGTCTCTGTCTTTTTGTGATTTCATTTCAGAAATTGTTGTAGTTTCCACTTTTTCTGTAATGTCAAACCATGGCTCTTTAGTTTTTTCGGCAAGTTTACATGATAATTCTTTTAGTACTTGTGCTCTAGGATCATATGTTTTGTAAACTGCATGACCCATCCCCATAATTCTATCTCCTTCCGACATTTTTTCTTTAATCCAGGGTTCTACTTTGTTTATATCTCCAATTTCTAAGAGCATTTTCATGACTTCTGTATTTGCTCCTCCATGTAATTCTCCACTAAGTGCACCTATTGCAGCACTAGCTGCTGAATACATGTGTGCTCTTGTAGATGCAACTTGCCTAGCTGTAAAAGTTGATGCATTGAAAGTATGGTCTGCATGAAGAATTAAACAAACATCGAATATTCTTTCAACTTCGGGGTCTGGTTTTTCTCCAAACATCATGTATAGGAAATTTGCAGCATGACCAAGTGATGAATCAGGTTCCACTGGCTCTAACCCATTTCTTATTCTTTGCCAGCTTGCAACAATTGTTGGAACTTTGGCAATTAGATTGATAGCTTTATCATAACTTGCATCTTTATTTGAAAATTCTTCATCATAGTATCCTGCAAGAGCAGACACAAAAGCTTGAAGCATGTCCATTGGGTCTGCGTCTTTTCTCCAATTTCCCATATTCTTTTGCATCTGTTTTGGAATGTATCTGGCATCGACTAATTTTGAATTAAATTCATCTAATTGTAGTTTGTTTGGTAATTGATCATATAGTAAGAGATATGCTGTTTCCTCGAATGTTGAATTTTTAGTAAGATCTAAAATATCGAATCCTCGATAGATTAGTTTGCCTTTTTCCCCATCAATGTTGGAAATTCTGGTATCTGCAACTTCAATTCCTCGCAGACCTATGTTTTTTGTCTCCATAATGAGCCTACAAGGAAATCTTCTATTATATTTTCGCTAAAATTATGTCTATGAAGTTTAGTAATTAGTCTAATATGGCAACTTTTGGTCATAAATGAGAATTTTTAATCAAAATTTAGTGACTCCTAAAGAGCGAGAACATTTGAAAAAATTAGATGATATGGTCTTAAACGCATCATCTGAAGAGTTGAAGAAAATTCAAGAAATTGATCATCAAACTCAGATGGATGGTTTGTCATTTTATGACGTTTATCTTGATTCAAGTTCATTGGTAAATCAAAGCATCAAAAAACCTTCAAAGAAATCCTAGTTTTACTTTCTTCATTTAAATGAGGGTTGGTGATTTTTCAATTTGTATTGGCAGCCACTAAAACTAAAAAAACAACTGCAAAAAAAGCAACTAAAAAAACAACTGGAAAAAAAGTAACTAAAAAAACAGCTGCCAAAAAACCAACTAAAAAAACAACCATAAAAAAAGTAACTAGAAAAATTACAACCAAAAAACCAACTAAAAAAGCAGTAAAATCAAAACGAACTAAAGTTATCTGCATTTCACATAAAGAAGACTGTGATGGTATTAGCTCTGCAGCTCTTATCCGTCAAGCATTTGGTGGAGATGCAATCTTAGTTGATTACCCTGGACAAATGGAAGCATTAAACCAAGTAGTTTCAGATGAAAAGTTAAAGTCATTATTTATTTGTGATTTAGGATTAAGTAAAAAAACACAAGATGAATTTATTGACATTTTAACAACTTTGAGAAAAAACAAAGTTTCAGTCACCTACATTGATCATCACGATATTGATCCTAATGTTGTAAAGGCACTAGAAAAGATCAAAGTTAAAGTTATTCATGATATCAATGAATGTACTACTGTTCAAGTTTACAATGCTTATACTTCAAAACTTAATGATCATGCATCCTTTGTTGCAACTTGTGCTGCTATTACCGATTACATGGAAGACAGACCGATTGGTTCCAAATTATTACAAATCTATGATAGACAATTTGCATTGATCAGTGCCACTGTAATGACTTACAATATTGTAGGACACCAAAAAGAACCAGATTATCTACAATACTTAGTTGAAGAATTAGCTGAATCTAAATTCCCTCATGATATCCCAAATACTTTTGAATTTGCACAGATTCAAGTAGAAAAACTATCTCAAATGATTGCTAAAGTAAAGAAAGGTATGAAAACTATGAAAAATCTGGGTCATATGGAAATTTTAGATGCTGGAGCAAGTGGTGCAGTGAATTTTGTTATGGGTTTATCTGGTAAGGATGTAGGTGTTGCATACAAAGAAAGAGTGGACCATGGAATTTATGCTGTATCTGTGAGGGGTTCTAAAAATTGTAAAGTTCACTTGGGGAAAATTGTCAATCTTTTAGCAACAAGTCTTGGTGGTTCTGGTGGTGGACATGATAAAGCATGCGGTGCAGTTGTTCCAAAACCAAAAATAAAAAAATTCCTTACAGAATTAAATAAACAAATTAAATAATTATTGTAAGAATCTGGGAATTTTTTTCACTACGTGAGCAATTGAAATTCTTCCTGGCCCTGCAACTATAATTGCAAGAACTGCAGCTAGCATTACAAGATCCCATTCCCATCCTCCTTTGGAAACAAAAAATCCATTTTCCCATCTAATGTGAAATATAGCACCAAGTAAAATCCCTGCAAATACTGAACTTGTAATTCTAGTAAGTACTCCTGTAACTAAGAAAATACCTCCAATGAATTCTGCTAACGCTATTGGGAGTTGTAATTCTGGTGGAATACCTATGCTGATTAGCCATTCTTGCCAGCTGGGATCAAATTTTTTCAAACTATGTACAATGAATATGACTCCTATTGATGCACTAATGCCCCAATGTGTGATGTCATGTAATACATTTTCCTTTAGGCTTGCTTCTGTATTCATGGATTAACGCTTTAGAAATTTATTAAAAGGATTTGTCCAAATCCGAATCAAAGTTGGAACAATTTTTTAATAATTTAATGACTAAAATTATTCAAAATTGAATTCTAAGGTAGTTGTACCAATTATTGTCGTTGGTGCTATAATTGCGTTTTTCACTATTTCTGTACAAACCGATTCTGCCTTTTCAAATGATTCTGCATTTTCAAATTCACCAAATGATGTTTTTGAGCCTACTTTAATGACTGTCATGGAAACCGATGGCGTCAAACACAGCATACCTCTTGATAAAATCAAAGGTGGAGGACCTCCTAAAGATGGAATCCCTTCAATTGACAATCCCAAATTTACTAATGTTGATGATTCTCGTTTTATGTCTGATTCTGATACTGTTATTGGATTAGAAATTAATGGTGATGCTAGAGCATATCCTATTTTTATTTTAGTTTGGCATGAAATTGTAAATGATAATGTGGGTGGTACTCCTGTATCTGTAACATATTGCCCTCTTTGTTATACTAATCAAGTCTTTGAGAGAGTAATTGATGGACAAGAAGTGGAGTTTGGAACTTCGGGGAAATTATACAACAGTAATTTGTTGATGTATGATAGATACACTGAATCCTATTGGAGTCAGGCTCTTGGAATTGCAGTCAAAGGAGAATTGACAGGATATGAATTGAATTTAATCCCATTTGATGTAATTACTTGGGGTGATTGGAAACAACTTCATCCTGAAACCAAAGTTCTAACTACCGATACAGGACACATTAGATCCTACGCAACAGATCCATATGGAAATTATTACACTGAACCAAGAATAATGTTCCCTGTAGAACATAATGATGAAAGATTACATCCAAAAGAAATCATCATTGGATTTAATCATGATGGTGTCTATAAAGCCTACAAACAGAATGACATTGAAAAAGAAATTTTAATCAATGATTCAATTGGGGATGTTCCACTAATGCTAGTGTCTTTATTTCCAGAAAATTCTCGTGCATTTTTGAGAATTGTTGATAATGAAACTTTGGATTTTGTATATCGTGATGCTAAAATTTTTGATTCTCAAACCTTATCTGAATGGAATTATGATGGATTGTCTATATCTGGGAATTATGATGGAATCCAATTAGAAAGATTGCCTATTGAGCCTGGATTTTGGTTTGAATGGGTTGCATTTCATCCTCAAACTTTAGTCTATGGTGATGAATAATGAAACCTCTTCAAAAAGCAATACTAATTGGAATAGTTACTATAGTTCTTTATCTTGTAGTTGTTGTAATTACCACTCCTGCTCTTGATCCTCTTGATGCAATTAGCGCTGCATTTCAACTAAACTCTATAGTAATTATTGGAATGGGGGTTGGAATTGGATTACAAGTTTTTCTTTCTGAGAAAAGCAAATTGCTTGGATGTAGATTATCTATAAAGAAAAAAGCATTTGGAGGTAATTCTGGGAGTGTTGCTACGACCTCATTTTTTTCGTTTTTCTCTTTGGTGCCTCTAGGTTGCTGTGGTTGGTGGCTCTATGCATTATCATTACTTCCTGGAATAGTTGGGACCGGAGTATCTGCTGTATTAATTGAATATAGTCAAGTTTTAGCTTATTTGGGTTTGGCAATAATTTTTGGATTTGCAGGATTAACTGCATACAAACTAAAAAAAGAAATGAAATTATCTAATACTGTTTAATCTATTTTAATTGAGAATCCAAAAAATTCTCCTTTGCTTTTGCTAAAAAATTTTGCAATCTTTGCCATGAATCCATATTTCTTATCTCGCAATTTGACAATTTCTTTGGTCTGATCATCTGTGATAATTTTAGCAGTACCTGAAATCCACTTACCTGTTATTTTCCCTCTAGCTGTACATGTTGCAAATTTTACTTTTAAATTATTTTGTAATCGTTTTACTTTCCCTGTTTTACTTCGTGTGACAACATAAATCAAATTATTTTTAACTATAAACCACACTGGAGTTTTCACAGAATTATTGTTTTTCCTATATGTTTCAAGTGAGATGCATTTTTCTGATTTAATCTCATTTGGATTAAACATGATATCGTTATGTTACTCTAGAATTAATATCTAGGTAGTATGGCAAGTTTTGATTTTGCTGAAACAGCTATGATTGAAATTATTGATATGGCTAATACTAGTGATGCAATAACTCCAAACTCCGGCACAACTACTCCATCTTTTATTTCAACTTGAATTGATTCTTTATGCTCAGATGAAGCCCCTTGGTTTGCAGTAATGGTATACATTCCATCTTCTTTCCACATTGGGCCTCCTGTTTTGATTTCTATTTCAAAGTCTCCATAAATTCCAGGCGTTACTTGTGCAATTGTTACTAAATTACCAACAGGAGAATTGACAATTAATGTGATATCTGTTCCTCTAAAACTGGTATTGCCTGTTATGGTGATGACATCTGAGCCATTAATGGCATCTGCTGACATTGCAATACTGCTTACAGGTACTGGAATTTCTTTTTCAATTATTTCTTCTTGAATTAGAACTGCATCTGGATTTCTAGGAATTTCTTGGGCTATGACCGTAAATTCTACTGAAGCCGTAACTTCTGAATCATCATGACTTGCAGTAACTAGGTATGTTCCTGCTTTGAAACTTGGAATTGGTGGATTTAGTAATTTTTTAAATTCACCATTGTCTTCAATTGCAACCTGAGGAGCAAATACTAGGGCTCCGTCTGGACCAATTATTTTGAGTTTTACTGGTTTGAATTGAGATACGTCTGTAATTTCCCCTGAAATCCATATTGAATCAAGAGCCTTAATTTCATCTGAAGATACTTCTAATTCTAAAGTTGATTCTGCAAAAGCCAAAGTCGAAAACATTGAAACTGCCATTAACATAAACAATGAAATTTTTAGCATTTTTTCACTGAATCATTACGGTATATGAATTGTTTCTCTTTATGTATAGTAATCTTCTTAACTTTGGATTTTTTTATTTGATTTTCTTTTTCTTAGGAATTTCTTAATTTGCCTTAATCCTAGTACTGGCAATATGCAATAAACACAACCAATTTGTGAAATTGAGCAACAACATAGACATTCGCATTTGCCTTTTTCATGTTTACATTCGGGGCAATTCATGTTTTTTACTCCTAGCTTTTGTTCGTAATCTTGTTTTACAACATGGACATGTATTTTCTTCAGTGAAGAAAAACAATGCACACAATGAACACCACTTTTGTCCAATTTTGTATCGTAAATTATTTGTAAACGAAGTTGATTTTAGGCGTTCACATAAACCTCGACACATTTGTACCATGACTGAATAAATGAAAAAATCTATTTAAGAAAATTTCCAAATTGATTAATTTGAAAATTCTACAATTGCATCAATTTCTGTCATTGAATTAAGTGGCAAACAAGCAGCACCTAATGCAATTCTGGCATGTTTTCCTTTTTCTCCAAACACTTCAAAGAACAAATCTGATGCTGGATTGATGACTTTTGGGTGTTGGTAAAATTCTGAATCTGAGTTTACAAATCCTGAAACCTTTACAATTCGTGTTACTTTATCTAGATTTCCTAATTCTCTCTTCATTTGAGCTAGAAGGTTAATTGCACACATTCTTGCTGATTTTTGTGCAGTCTCTAAATTATCGTCAGTCACTTTGCCTGTGAATAACACTTTGCCATCTTCCATTGGAATTTGTCCCGAAATAAACAACAGATTTCCTGTTTTTATTGCAGGTACATATGATCCTGCAGGTGTAGGTGGATTTGGAAGTTTAATTCCCATCGATTCAAGTTTTTCTTCAATCATGACTATGTTGCTAAATTTTTCTGTGATTTTAGTTTTTACTCTATAATTTATTTTGAAATCTAAACTTATAGTGGATTATTGTATATATCACAGAATTTGAAATAATCTGTTGCTAGGGGCACTATGATGAGGATCTAGTAAGTGTCTCTAGTGACATTTGTCAATCTTATTCTAAATTTTGAGATATCCTGCTTTTGGAATTTTACTGCTAAAGTCTTTTTGTAGTAAAATTCTTTCTTGAGTTTTTCTTCCTTCTAACAATTTTTGATTTGTTTCATCCATGAAATCATTAATTTGCTTAAAGCAATTTTTCAATTCTTTTTTTAGCTCTGCATCTTCACTATTTTCTTTTGTCCATAAAATAGATGATGCTAATTCAAACATACTTGTCATGGCAATTAACAATGACTCATAATCTGTTTTTGTATATTTGCTGAATTTATAGGAAGTCAAATTTTTTGATATGTCTAAAAATATTTTCTTACTTTCTAATTTTCTTAATGCTGAATTTATTTTAGATTCATATGTGAAAATCAAATTATTAACGAATCCTATGTTTTCTTCAAGAGAATAGTGATAATGTTTTTCATAATATGCATCATTTTTGTATCCGTGTTTTTTGATGTGTCCTAACTCTTCCATTTTTTTCAAGATTTCTTTTAATTTAGTTCTGTTGAATCTTTTGTTATTGTTTAAGCAAGTTTCCCACATGTCGCCAAAATAATTTTTTCCGTCATTCATGGATTCTAAAATATAATTTATTGAAATAGTTTGCATGATCAGCCTTTAACTAGGAATTATTTATTGGTGGTGAGTCACGCACGTATATTCTAAATTGATATATCATTTAGTTAAAAACTGCTATATTTTTGAGTATTTTGTACATGTTTCTTACTAACTAATGTAATGAATATTGAATTCCAATTTTAATTCAGCATGCTATTTCATGATGAAGAACTTGATGAAGATGAATTAAACAAATGTTTTGCCAAATTAACTCCTGAAACTATTGAATTACTTCAAAAGGAGTATCAAAATGACTGATAGTCAAAAATTAGCTAAAAAAGTTTCTGCATATATTGAGAAAAACCTGAGTGGAAATACTCCTTTTCAAACCGTCTCTGATTTTCTTTCCTATATTGCGTATAAGGAAACTAAGAAAAAATTCTCATGAAATTCTGTTGTGTAGATTAGTGTACATCTAGAAGTTATCTTTCCAAAAACATTACTTTGACTAGCATATTGACATCTGTGTTTATGATTTTCTGTGCTGTTGCTCATAGAAATTGGTCATATTCAACTTCCCCTTGTGATATATTCAAAATTATTTGTAAATTTATTTAAGAAATGAGACTGCAATGCCATGCATTTTTTGGATTGTTCATATTTTTAGAAAAATGAAATCTACTTATCCTTACTTGGTTTTCTTTTACTTGTGGATTTTGTAAATCTGGGCATTGGAATTTTTCTTGTATTGATAGGTGTTGTAATAATTTTTGTCGGAAGTTACTATAGTAAAATTTTAGGGATTTTACATGTGTTAATCTACTTTATGGCCTCCTTTGTAATTTTAGGCGGTGTAATTTTTATCTTTTTTTATGACAGACCATCACTGGTCTAATCTATTTTGATAAGAATTTGTCTTGACTTGCAGCATGCTCTTTCATAGTGTGTTCTATGAATTCAGATTCAATCTTTGTTGTAAATTCACACAACTTGCATTGAAAAATTTCTTGTCTCATCATTGATTTTGCCCTTGATGCTGCACGTGCTACAATAATTGTTAGAATCACTGCGATAATTGTAACCATGATGGCATAAATCAACATCGGACCAATTGCATCCGCAGTACCGAAAATTTCTTTGAAGACTGCCTTGATTGCATCATTCCATGCAAGAGCTGCAACTAAACCAAAGGCTGCAGTAACTAGTGCTGCTATTTTATCTAAAATCTCTTTGTATAATGATGACTTTTCTGTACTCAACGCACTCACGAACTTTTTGCCCTTGATGCTGCACGTGCTACAATAATTGTTAGAATCACTGCGATAATTGTAACCATGATGGCATAAATCAACATCGGACCAATTGCATCCGCAGTACCAAAAATTTCTTTGAAGACTGCCTTGATTGTATCATTCCATGCAAGAGCTGCAACTAAACCAAAGGCTGCAGTAACTAGTGCTGCTATTTTATCTAGAATTTCTTGTTTTAGAGGTGCTGATTTGTCTTCGTCACCCATTGTAAATTGATTTTTCAAAGTTAATATAAAAACATTTGATATGTTTTGGATTCGTTTTGATGGTAATCTCAAGCATGTTTTAAAATATTTAATTATGAAGATCTTAAATATTACAATTCCTCACGCAAGTAATGGGTCGTGAGGATTTCAATTCTTCTTCTATCTTGATTCAAGACATAATGACTAGAGCATTAATTACTGTTAATCGTTCTACTACTGCTCTACAAGTAGCAAAAATGATGGAACAAGGTGGAATTGGTGCAATATTGGTTCAAGATAATAATAATCCTGTAGGTATTGTAACTGATAGAGACTATGCAACACGGATTGCAGCAAATGATCTTCCCCTTAACACTGCTGTAGAAAATATAATGTCTTCTCCATTAATCACAATAAATCACAATGAACCAATTTCAGCTGCTGCTGAAAGAATGACTACAAAAAAGATTAGGAAATTAGCTGTTACTGAAAATGGAAAAATAGTTGGAATAATAACTTCTACTGATTTAGTTACACAATTAGCAAAATAACTAGAACGTTTTTGTTTTTCTAAGAAAAACTGTTACTGATGCCATATAGCATCCTGTAGCAATTACTTCTGAAATTAATGATGCCAAGTATGGTTCAATTCCAATTTCAAGAAAATAGTAGAGTGTGGGCCATCTTATTCCAAGATAAATAATCTCCCCTACTCCAAATGATGAAATCAAAGCTAGTAATTCTTTTTTGATTAATTTTGATTTCATAGATTTGTATCTATCTTTGTTATCAAAATAAAACAGAATGGAAAATATTCCAAAATAAATAATGTATCCGATAATTATTGTAATTGTTGTATTAATATAATTTTCTTGATCCCCTAATAGTTGAGCGGCAACTGCAGATAATGAGGCTGAAATGATAAAGCATATGAGAAAATTCCTATTGATTTGTAATAGTTGTGGATTTAATTTCATGGTTATTCTTTGGTAACTGTTATTTTGAATCATTTCATAAACTAAACTGTGAAAAAGAGATGTTTGTGGGCAAAAGATGAACCCAACACCACATACCATGATAATGAATGGGGAACGCCGCAACATGATGATGAAAAATTATTTGAATTTTTGATATTGGAGGGCGCGCAAGCTGGACTATCTTGGACTACAATACTTAATCGTAGGGAAGGATATCGGAAGGCATTTTCTAATTTCGATGTTAAAAAAGTCTCAAAATACACTCAAAAACACGTAGAAAGACTACTCCAAGATGAATCAATTATCCGAAATAAACTGAAAATTAATTCTGCAATAAATAATGCAAAATTATTCTTAAAAGTTCAGGATGAATTTGGCTCATTTGACAAATATCTTTGGGGTTTTGTAAATTACAAGCCAATCAAAAATAAATTCAAAAAACAATCTGATTTACCTGCAACCAGCGATATTTCAGAAAAATTGAGCAAAGATCTAAAAAAACGTGGCTTTAATTTCATAGGTCCTACAATTTGTTATGCCTTGATGCAGGCAGTAGGAATGGTAAATGATCATACATCTGATTGCTTTATGTATAAAAAATAATTTTTAAGGAAGTTTGTTTTCATTTTGGTATGGCTGAAGGAAAATTTGCAACATCTGTATCTTGTATGGATGGACGAATTCAAATCCACCTGAACAAATGGATTAAAGAAAACTATTCTGCAGATTTTGTTGATACTATAACTGAACCTGGTGTTGACAAAAAAATCACTGATGTTGCTGAATCAGTTAAAACCAAAGTTGGAATCTCCATAAATGCGCACAAATCTGAACTAGTTGTTGTATCTGGACACTATGACTGTGCAGCAAATCCTGTATCTGATGAGGAACACATATCTCAAATAAAAAATGCAGTTGAAGTTATTTCATCATGGAATTTGAATGCCAAAGTAATTGGTGTTTGGGTAGATGGTTCTTGGAATGTTAACCCTGTCTAGTTTTCTAGGCTATGGAAAATTAGAATTGTGCTTCTGGTTGAAATTCAAAGAATTTTAGGTTATATGCAGGATTTTTCATAATTTTTTGAGCATGAATCTGAATCTATCTCGTTTCTCAAAGACTGCCGGACCTGGAATATTGTTTGCATGTACTGCAATTGGTGTATCTCATCTTGTACAGTCTACTCGGGCTGGAGCGGATTATGGTTTATTCATTGTGGGGTTTGTGATATTGGTAACTCTACTAAAGTACCCTTTCTTTGAATATGGTTCGCGATATGCAAATTCTACACAAACAAGTATTATTGATGGTTACAAAACACTTGGCAAGCCTGCCCTGTGGTTGTATTTTCTATTAACGATTAGTTCAATGTTTTTTGTTACAGGTGCAGTAGGATTTGTCACTGCAGGTTTTTTTGAAAACTTGTTTGGAATTGATTATCTTGGAGAATGGACTGTAATCATTTTATTTGCAGTTTGTGTATCTGTTTTGGCTATTGGAAAATACAATGTACTTGATAGTCTTATCAAAATTATTGCAATTGTTCTAGTCGTATCTACAGTTTCTGCATTCTTGCTTACATTGTATAACGGTCCACTAGAACCTGTTGCAGGTTTTGAACCAAAAGATCTATGGGATATCTCTGGAATCTTTTTCTTACTTGCATTGATGGGATGGATGCCAACCGCAGTTGATCTTTCAAGCTGGAATAGCTTGTGGACATTGGAGAGAATAAAACAAACAAAATACAAACCAACACTTAAAGAAACTCTGTTTGAATTTCGACTATCTTATCTTATCACTGGAATTCTTGCAATAATGTTTGTTACACTTGGTGCCTTTATTTTTCATGGTTCTGGAGAAGAATTACCAAATAGTAATTCTCAATTTGCAAATGAAATAGTTCAACTATACACACATACTATTGGTGATTGGAGCTATATCATCATTGCAGCTTCTGCTTTTACTGTGATGTTTGGTACAATCATTGCAGTTTTAGATGGTTATTCTAGATCATTGCAACGAACTATTGAACTCATTTTTACTAAAAAAGAGGAAAAAATACGCACAAAATTCCGCACTTTTTATGTGATTTTCTTACTTGTTATTTCCACTGGGTCTCTTGTAGTTGTATTTCAGTTTGGAAACAACCTCAAAGAACTAGTTGACTTTGCAACTGTTTTGTCATTTGTTATTGCACCAATAATTGCAATTTTTAATTTTAGACTAGTTACAGGAAAATTCCTTGATAAAGAACATCAGCCTTCACTTGGATTAAAAATAATAAGTGTGTCTGGAATTATTTTCTTGATTGGATTTGCAGTCATATTTGCATTCTTGAAATTTGGACCTATCTTCTAAATCATTTAAATTCTACACTCTTCAACATTTTTTATGAATTTTAGATTGACAATAATTTTTACAATTTCTATTATTTCCATTCTTGGTTTATCATTAACTGTTTCAGCTTCTGATTCGAGTATCCCTGATTGGGTAAAAAATAATGCAAAATGGTGGTCAGAAGGTTCAATTTCAGAAACTGATTATATTTCATCATTAGAATATTTGATAGAAAATAAAATAATTGAAATTCCATCTCCACTCACTGAAGTTACTGCTGCACAAACAATGTATCCTAACGAAGAAAACGCTCAGTCTTTTAGAATTGTGATTTCAAATATTGTAGAACCTTTCTCTGTTCATTTTTTTGAAAAATTTGCATTTGCTAGTGCTGATTCAGCAGATCCAAACGATCCCCGTGGAAGAGTATATGATTTTCGTGATTCTAACCCTCAATTTTATTTAGAATCTCTTCCAAGTAGTGGCAAAATAAATTATTATAATTTTATTTCAGATTGGATGGATAAAGGTGCCTCCCTTAATGAATTTGATATTGATGTTGAGGTTATTGATGGCTATGGAATTGTTATTCAAACCTGGGCCTTTACGAAATGTGAGATAACCGGCTATGGAACTTATCTTCATGACACTACTTTCATTTATTCATATTCTGGAATTCAGGACACTGAAATCAGAGATAGAACAAATTTCTCATGTACTGGTGTTTCTTTAGAAACCCCTTGAGTTCTATTTAGTAAGTTTTTTTAATAGAACGAATCTACGTTAATGAGAAGTCATGAAACTATCTACTAAAATGAAAAAAGCCCTAAATGATCAAGTGACTCTTGAAGCCTCTGCTGCAAATAGCTATCTGGCAATGGCATCTTGGTGTGAAGTTACTGGATATCAGGGGGCTGCAGATTATTTCTATGCCCAGTCCGATGAGGAGCGAACACATATGCTAAAAATAGTTCGTTATCTTAATTCACTTGGAAGCATTGCAACAATTCCTGCAACAAAAGCTCCGTCTGGCTCTTACAAGTCTCTTGAACTGTTAATCAAAACTGCTTTGAAAAATGAACAAGCTGTAACAAAAGCAATTCATCATATGGTTGAGATTGCTCAAAAAGAAAAAGATCATTCAACATATGTTTTCCTAGAATGGTTTGTAAACGAACAAGTACAAGAAGAAACAAAGTTTGAAACAATTTTACAAAAGTTTGATCTTCTTGGTAGAGATAAACTGGGCATTAATGAGATTGACAAGTTTCTTGCTACAGAGGCTACTGCACCTGCAGATCCTGTAGCATAATTTTTCTAAAATAATTAATACCTCATAATTTTCAGGCATACTATGACCGTTACTGTAACTAGAAAACCAGGTGGTGTTACTCAATTATTTAACACTGAAACTGGTAGAGTTACTTACAAGTGTAAGGCCGAATCTGCATACATGCTCATTGAGGCCTTTGGGGGAATTGTAAAATTCAATCAAAAAAATGCAATAGCGACTGTCACTGGACATATTACTGAACTTGAATCCTGTGATGTGTTAAAGAAAGGTCATTCAGAATACAAGGAAGCATTGATTGCTATTATATCGGCACATAAGGAATTTGCACAACATGTTTCTGATTCATATCAGAAAGAAATTCAAGAATTAGAAAATAAATTATCTGCCCTTTAATTTTAACCATAAATCATACAGTGTTCGCATTCACAAACTTCTTGCTCTTTTGATTTCTTTAGACATTTTTTGTGTTGACCTGCTTGGCATTGAACACAAATTTCTTCAATGTTCTCTACGCTGGTGTATTTTTTAGATTGATCAAATCCAAAACCCCCATCTTGTGGTCCTACCATGTATTTACTGCATTGAGGTTCTATTTCTACTTCACTAATTGATTGCTGATTTTATTGCCTTTTGCAAATCTTGCTTTTGTGTTTCAATGATTCCTCTGATTTCAAAAGTGTCCACATAACCTCCAGCTGATGCTCTTGTTGCTTTAAGCAAGTAATGCAAAGATCCTTCTTCGATTTTCCCTACATAATATCCATATAGAAAATCTATTTCGTTTTCACATTTCCAAATTTGTTTTATTGCTGGAAATGTTTGTTTAATTTCTGTTGGGATTTCTAAAATTCTTCTTTGAATGTATTGATCTAATGATTTTCTAATTGTAGAATCTTGTAGCAACTCAAGTGTAAATTGCAATCCCTTGCATTTTAGTCCTTTTTCTTTTTGTCTTTTTTGTTATCGCCTGGATTATCCCACATGTGCATTGTACCCCTGACCATAAATGAGCCTACAATTATGGCTACCAATCCTGTAATTACAAATAAAAATAATTTCCCGACATCTTTGATACTAGACACACCGTTTTCTCTCCTACTGTCTAATTATAATTGCCTAAGATAAGCAATTAGATTCAATAATGAGTTTGAGAATTTCCAATTAGATGTCTAAAATTAAACAAATTGCTGCCTGGATAGCAATTATTGGTGGTGGAATAGGGTTTTTCTTCTTCTCTATTGAGATGGCTGAATTCATGCGTTAACTGTGAAAACTAAATACATTCTATTCTAAAATTATCATTATGATTACTGAGGAAATCAAAAACTTTCTAAATTTACAAAAACTTGCTTATGTCGCAACTGTGACATCTGATGGGAAACCAAACATTTCTCCAAAAGGTACTGTAATTGGTTGGAATGACGAGACGTTGGCTTTTGCAGATATTCGCTCTCCTGATACTATGAAAAATCTTAATGGTAATCCCTTTGTTGAAATCAATGTAATTGATCCTCTACTTAGAAAAGGATACTTGTTTCAAGGAAAGGCAAGAATTCTTCATGAAGGAATTCTATATGATGAAATTATAAATCATTATAGGACAAGTGGAATAAAAAGTCCAATTGATTCTATCGTATTAATTGATGTATCAAGTGTTTCCCTTGTAACTTCTCCGCTGTATGACCTGGGAATTTCTGAAGAAGAAATAAAATCAAAATGGAAAAAACATTTTACAGATTTATGATTCGTCTGGTTGATTTGTAATTTGCTTTAGTTTTTCTAATTCTTTTTTGGTACTTTCATGCTCTTCTCTTTCTTTTTCCAAAAGTGTTTGCATTGCATCAAGTTCTTTTTGTGTAGTGTTGAGTTTTGATTTTAACGAGCCTACAACTGCACTTGCAGCCTCTATAATTCCTTCAGAACTTTTTGGATTTTCACCCGAAATTCCAATTTGCTCTTTTTCAGATGGTGTTAGGATGCTGGTATCCTCAAACGTGTCTTTTTTATCTAATTCTTGTTTTGCATTGTATAGTCTTGAATTTGCCTCTTCTAGTTCTTTACCCACTTCGACTTGTTGTTTTCTAATGTTGTGCAGTTTTTTCTCTTCTTTTGCAATTTGCTCTTTAATTTCTTCATGTTTTTTTGTAACCTCAACTAATTCTTCTTTAATTTTTGAATGGTCTCCTTGGGTTTTCTTGAATTTGTCAATTGACTCTGTATCTTTAATTAATTCTGATTTTTTACTTCTCTCTCTTGTTTCTCTGTATTCTCGTTTAATGATGTCTAATTCCATTTTTTTCTGATTAAGTTCTTTCTTTACTAACATCAAACTGCCAACTGTTGAATCATATTCTTCTTTTACAGTGGTGATTCTCTGAGTAATTTGGTCTAATTCCTCCTGTTTTTCTCTGAAATTATTTTGTAATTTTTCAACTTCTGATTCAAGTTCTGTTTTTAGAACTGCTTCTTCGTTATCCTCTATGGTTTCTTCTTCTACCTTTTTCTTACCGAAAAATCCCATATCTCTAGTCGTCTTTCTCCAAAAGATGAACCTTTCTTATCCTTTCTTTCGCCATCTGAAGAATTTCAGATAAAATCCTACACTTCCAATAACAATTCCTGCAATCCATGCAATTGGACCTAATCCTGTGGCTGTGGTGACCTCCTGAGGGGCAAGAAACAGCAATAATGCTCCTAGAATGATTAGTGCAAATCCTCCACTATTTTTTGATCTATTATGTTCTCCGTGAACCATGATTATGTATACTCTGAAAGTGTTTTTGCTACTTGTTTTCTTCCAATGTCTGAAATGAATGGCCCTATCTTTGGACCTCTTGAAGTTCCAAGAATTATTTGATATAATATTTTAAAGAAATCTTTAGGTTGTACATCATTTGATTTTGCAATTTGGTATATTGTATTTTGAATATCCTCTAGTTCTTTATCTCCTCCTAATTCATCAACTAGTAATTTTAATGCCTTTTTTGCAGTATCATCTAATTCCACTTCTGTTTTTTCTTGTTCATCGAACTCATCAGAATAATTTCCAGCAAGTTCAATGAGTTTTTCTATTTCTGGTTCTGGATTTTTGATTACACCATAATCTAATAATTTTTTCATTACTCTCTCTGCTCTGTTTTCTTTGAAAATTTTTGCCAATTCAATAACTAGCCTATAGTTTACATGTGTGCTTGATTGTTTTGGAGGGTTTAGGAGATTCACATATTCAAACAATCCTTTTGATTTTGTTAATTTTGCTTGGTTGTCTACTTTGATTCTACCAAAGTAAATATCTTCTAATTCATTATATTCTGCCATTAACCCTGGAATGTCATCAAATCCTAACTCTCTTGCACCTGTAATTCTTTTGTATAGTAATAATAGAATTGATTTTGGAGAACCAAATTCTAACCATTTTTGTGCAGTGATTACATTGCCTAATGATTTTGAAATCTTTTTTCCTCCCTTGTCTAGGAACATTTCATATTTTACATGATGAGGATGTGGAAATCCTAAAATTTCATCTGCTACCCAATCATTGACTTTGACTGAATCCATAATGTCTTTTCCATATGCTTCAAATCTAATGTCAAAAGCAGTCCATCTTGCTGCAAATTCTACTTTCCAGGCTAATTTTCCAAGATCCTTTCCAATATCTGCTTCTCCTATGTGGCCACATCCTTTGACCATTTTTCCACCTATTTCCGCATCATGACAAGTGTACTTTACTTTCCTTTCATCTGCAATGTATTCAGTAGCTTCTGCTGTATAGAGACGATTACAATTTGCACATACGGGGAAATATGGTAGATATTTTTGATATTTTTCCTGACCTACTAGTTCTGAAATTTTATCTCCAATTTTGGTACTGTTTTGTAATATTGTGTGGATTTGATCTTTTAGTAATCCTTGTTTGTAAGTATCAACTGCCCTTCTGAATTCGTATTTTATTCCAACTTTGTCTAATCCTTCTAAAAGAATACTACTCATGTGCATTCCATAAGAGTCGTGACATCCGTAAGGATCTGGAATGAGTGAAACAGGTTTTGCAATGTGTTCTTCTAAACCAAACTTTTGCATGCCTTCTGGAATTTTTCTCAATCCATCAAGATCATCTGAATAAGCGATTAATTCTGATTTGTATCCTAAATTCTCTAATGCTAATTTTACACCGTATGCCCTGACTGCATCCCCCAAACTACCAATATGTGGAATTCCTGATGCTCCAAGACCGCTTTCAACTCTTAGAAGATCAGTATTTCTTCCAAGTGCTTTTTCACGTTCAAGTAACTCTGATGCTAATTTATCAATCCAAGTTCCTTTGCCGATTGTTTCTTGCTCTACCATTTCTTTTCACTAGTTCAATGTCTTGGACATGTATGGCCCATATAACGAATACCCTAATTTTTGATAATACTCTCTTGTGCCAACTGCACTGATTACTAAAATTTTCTTTGCATCAAATTCTTCTCTGGATATTTTTTCAGCTTCTTTCATCAAATTCTTTCCTAATCCTGAATGCTGTATTTCATCTCCACCTTTCTCTCCAAGCTTTAATGATTTTCCATACACGTGAATTTCCCTAACAATACATGTGTCTTGATCAATTTCATCTCTGTGTGCATCAATGCTTGGTTTCCTTAATCTCAAAAATCCATAAATTGATTCGTTTTTGTCCTCATATGACAAGAAAACTTCCTTTCCTCCTGAGGAATCATAATTAATTCTGTTTAATTTTACGTCTCCTCCGTCTGTTTTCTTGTTTGAAAGCCCTGCCTCTCTACATCTGATACATTTGCAAGATAGTCCCTGTTTTGCAAGATTTTGGTGCACGATTTGTCTCAAATTCCCTGATTTTGGGCCTGCAATGATTTCTTTTGGCGAAATCTCTCTCTGAACTCTCATGATTCTGACCCATTTTGGAATGTCCTTTTTAGCTTCAGTTAGAACTTTGATCATATCTTCATCTGAATATGGTATGTATTTTCCTTGTTTGTGTTCTTCATACAGTGGAGTATTTTCAATTACTAATGAAGGATAAATTTTCAACATGTCTGGACGTAATTGGGGATCTGAAAATAATTTCTTAAAATCTGCAATGTCTCCTTCTGGCGTCATTGTGGGTAGCCCTGGCATCATATGTGCAACAATTTTGTATCCTGCATCTTTTGAAATCTGAAATGATTCTACTACGTCATTATAGTTGTGTCCTCTGTTTACTATTTTGTAAACTCTCTCTTGTAATGACTGAACTCCGATTTCAATTCTTGTTATTCCATAACTTAACATTAAATCAACATGTTCTTGTTTACAATAATCTGGTTTTGTTTCAATTGTAAATCCTACATTTCTTATTGCTGCATGTTCATTGTTTGATTTTGCTTCTTCCAAATCTTTTGAATCTGTATCGTTTAGGGCATCATAACATGATTTGATGAAATCTTTTTGATAGTCTTTTGGCATGAACAAAAATGTTCCACCGACAATGACGATTTCCATTTTTGATGGGTCATGCCCAAATGCAATTAATTTTTCAATCTTTGATGTAATTTGTAATTTAGGATCAAATTCATTTTCAATTGCGTTAAGAGATGATGGTTCTTTACCTGTGTAACTATTTGGAGAATTAAATTCAATTCCTCCTGGACAATATGTACAACGACCATGTGGGCATGCATATGGTTTTGGCATCAATGCAACTACTGATACTCCTGATGCAGTCTTTGCAGGTTTTCTAAGTAATACTTTTTTTAATTTATCAAAATCTGATTCTTTAGCCATAGATAGAATCTCATAATTTCTTGGAATTCTCTCTAATGCATATTTTGTACAAATTTTTATAATTTCTTCTTTAACCTGTTTTTTACTTGGTTCTTGAATTGTTAGCAAATTCTGAGTAATCTCATTACATGCTTTGGATAAGACAGGATCTAACTTATTCATGAATATTCACACTGATCTGGACATAAATTCGTTAAATAATTTGGGATACTTGACGTCTATCTACGCCTAGTTGTCTTTCTTTTAGGCTTGGAAACCTTTCTAGCTGGTTTTCTTTTTGCAACCTTTTTCTTTGCTGCAGTCTTTCTAGCTGGTTTTCTCTTTGCAACCTTTTTCTTTGCTGCAGTCTTTCTAGCTGGTTTTCTCTTTGCAACCTTTTTCTTTGCTGCAGTCTTTCTAGCTGGTTTTCTCTTTGCAACCTTTTTCTTTGCTGCAGTCTTTCTAGCTGGTTTTCTCTTTGCAACCTTTTTCTTTGCTGCAGTCTTTCTAGCTGGTTTTCTCTTTGCTTTTTTTACAATACTTTTTTTGATATCTTTTAGTTGGTTTAATTCTGATTGCATTCTTTTAATTTCCGCAATTATTTCTGATCTAAATGAATCGTTGTTTGCCTCTGACATGAGTTGACCTGAAGAATTTTCTATGTAATTTAAGACTTGTTGATGATTTATTCTGGTTTTTGCTCTATGCTTTTTCCAGATGCTATATCATCCCCATTTCCTTTTCTTTGCTCTTTTCTATATTCCATTTTAAGCCAGATTGGTGTAATGATTGTAGTAACTGCAACCATGATTACAATCGTAGAGTATACTTCTGATGTTAGAATTCCTGCTGTCACTCCAACTCCTGCAACAATCAATCCTACTTCACCTCTTGAAATCATTCCAATACCTACTCTCATTCCTTGTGCCTTACTTTTCAAAAAGAACATTGCTGGTAATCCACAACCGCCTAATTTTGTTACAACTGCAACTAAGATAACTACGGCACTTATCATTAATATTTCAAAGTTAACTGCTCTTAGGTCTACTTGTGCACCTATGATTGCAAAGAACAATGGTGCAAAAATTAATCCTATTTTTCCAATATAGTTTTCAATTTTTTCAAATACTTTGGTAGTTGATAATGCCATTCCTACCGCAAACGCTCCTACAATCGGTGATAGTCCAATTAAGCCTGCTAGTGCTGCCGCGCCAAAGAACGACGCAGTCGCTATTCCTTCCACACTTCCCTTTGCCTTCCATAGTCTTGGTGTAATGATTTTTGGAATTACCACTACTGCAACAACTAGCATTATTGCAAAGAATCCTAATACTTTCAAAATTGTGATTGTGACTTCTGTAATGTCGATATTGTCAACCCCTCCATCTGAACCTGCAATTGATGATACGACTGATAATACTGCAATTGCTAAAATATCATCTACCACTGCTGCTCCAATGATGAGTCTAGCTTCTGGTGTTTTGATTTTACCAAATTCACTTAACACTTGAATTGAAATTGCAATACTTGTTGCAGTAAGTGCTGTCGCAATTAACATCGATTGTAATGCATCAAATCCAAACATTTGGAATACTACAAGACCTGCAAAGAATGGAACTATTACTCCTAACGCTCCAACAGTAAATGACGCTTTACCTCCTCTGAGAAATTCCTTTGGTGTCATTTCTAACCCTGCCATAAACAAAATGACAATTGCACCCATCTCTCCTAAAATTTTAATTTCATCGTTAATGTGTAAAAGCTGTTTCCCATCTAGTATGAAAAATTGTCCTAATGCAAATGGACCTACAATCATTCCAGCTAATAATTCTCCTAAAACAATTGGAAGTTTTAATCTAAGGAAAAGCTCTGCCATCAGCTTTGCTGCAAATAGAAGAATGCCTACTCCTATGATTGTTTCAATGAAATGTGCTTCTGCTGCCATCTTTTCCTGTTTACTCCTAAAAATTCTGTCATATAAGGTGATATCGAGTCGAAAATAATTTTGCTATTGTTAATTTAAGCAATTTTTGTAGAATTTACAAAAACTCCTTTCTTGGAAATGATCTGTCCTATTTCCTGACTTGAGATCTTGTGCTTTTTGAAAATTGATTTGATTCTTGTTGCTTGATCTTTAGGTGCAACCACGCAGAATCCTACACCCATGTTAAACGTCTTGTACATTTCTTCAGGCTTTACTCCTTGTTCCTCTACTAGTCCCATGATTGGTGGGATTTTTGGAAGTGAATCAATATCGTATCCTATGTTTTTCAGGCGTAATAATTTGGTAAATGCTCCCCCTGTAATGTGGGCAAATCCGTTGATCTTACATTTTTGATTAATCTCTAGAACTGGTTTTGTATAAATTTCAGTTGGTTTGAGTAATGCGTCGCCTATTACTCCTACACCTTTGACTTTGTCTTTGACAGAATATTTTGTTAATAATGCCTTTCTTGCAAGAGAATATCCGTTTGAATGGATTCCTGAACTGTTTACTCCAATGATTATATCACCTGCTTTGATTTTATTTCCTAAAACCATTTCTTTTTTCTCTAACATCCCTACAACCATTCCTGCCAAATCAAATGCAAATCCTTTACCTTCAATTACATCTGGCATGATGGCAGTTTCCCCGCCAACAATTGGCATTGCTGATTTTTTTGCACCTGTTACCAAACCTTCCACAATTTTTTTGAAAATCAACACATCATTTTTGTTTGCAGCAATGTAATCTACAAATGAAATTGGTGTTGCACCAATACAGATTATATCATTAACATTCATTGCAACACAATCAATTCCTATTGTGTTGTATTTTTTCATCATATTTGCAATCACAACTTTGGTTCCAACACCATCAGTGTGTGTAGCTAAAAGTTTTCCTCCTGGGATTTCTACAATTCCTGCATAATGACCAAATCCATGTGTCATCTTGGCTTTCTTTTGCAGCTTGTGAGTTGATGAAATTAATTTTCCAATTGCTTTTTGACTTTGTTTAATTTTAGAAATGTCTACACCTGCTTTTTTGTAGGTTAAGGCCATAGTTTGTTGCTCATCTGATGTGAATAAAAGAATTTGCCCTGTTTTTCGATCACATGTACATGCCAGTTATCTCTTCTCTATGCTCTGCATATTTCTGAGATAATTCACTGAATTCCGAATGAATCCTATCACTTTCTTTTTTGAGTTCAGTTGTGTCTATCTTCATGTCATAAAATCGATTTAATGCCTCAATCAATGTGGCAGCAGCTGCCGAATCTGGAGCTTCTTTGTTTGCTTTGGCCAACAGTGTTAATCCTTGAATTTCTCTAACCAGGCATTCATTTAGTATGCCTCCAGGAATACCTGTGATGAATCCCTGGGGAATCATGCTGATGTCTTTGTCCGCCATTGTTCTAACTAGGTCTTCTTCAGCTGCACAGTATGCTTTGTCATCATGTTCAGTACTTGCAACTCCATCTAAAATCACAATTTCTTTAGAGCCCTTTTGTGCTGCCCAGTCTAAAATGGAAGATACCAATGAGTACAGTCCCTCCATTCTCAATGTTATCTCACAAATAATTGCGCAAACTGTTCCTTCCTTGTTTGCATAAAATCGGAAAGGATGTCGTAATCTGCCTCTCATGAAAACAGTTGACGGTGGAAGATATTTTGATCTCATGACTGCAATTTCTCCCATCTCTAATTCTGAAATAATATGATTGATTGAAACTGGTCCGACCAATCCTGCTCCTACAAATCCTGCAAATATTATCGGACTCTTTAATTCTGTCTTTTTAATTTCAAAGACTTCAGCTTCGGGAAATTCTTTTTGCACTGCTTACGTCGATTTGTTCTGATTAATTACTTTTGTTTAATTTATGATTTTTTGAAATATTGGATATTTGTTCGATAGATGTACTAGTTTTTTTAAATATTTTTTAAAATAAACATTCCTGATGATTTGCTCTATTTGTAAAAAAGAAATGCATTTGTCTGAAGGGCTGACAGAATTTGATAACAAAAGATGTCATGTTTCATGTAAAGAAAATTTTGAAAAAGAATGGAGAAAAAAACAAGGCTTAGAGCCATTTTGACCCTCTATTTCAATAATAATTTAAAATTCCTCTTTTTCTTTTTCAGATTCATCTAAATAGTGTAATTTACTATGATATGATGAAGTAAATGCCCTTTCGTAAAGTTGCTGTCGCAATTATCACTCCTAGACATACCAAGACTTCTTTTGACCTTGGTCTTGAGATGGCTAAGAAATTTGACTCTGAATTAACTGTTATAGAATGTATGTATAAGACACCCCCAAAATTTTATTTCTTTGAAACAAAGTCTGATAAAAAAACTACCCAAAATCAGACGGCCAAACTCAAAGCAGAATTGGAGACTTGGAAGAATCTTGCCCAAAAACAAGGAGTTCCAATTAAAACAAAATTGGCATTAACTGACAATATCTCACATTGGGTAATTGATTATGTAAAAGATAACAAGATTGACTTGTTAATTGTGGATTATCCAAAATTATCTATGGAAGAAATTACTTTGTTTGATGATATCATAAATGTGATTCATCACAAATCACACTGTCATCTTTTAACAACAAAATCTCTTTGATCAAATCAACATATGTAGTCGTTTTTTTGCATGAATAGATTCAGCATTACTCTTCCCTTGTCTGTAATTGTATAGATCACGTTTGAACCCTTTGCTTCTTTTTCTATGAATTTGTAATCCACACACAAGTGCAAATAGTTTAGAAATGATTTTTTCATTCTAATCTTTGACTTTGAATACAAATCAGAGAATGTCATAGGGTTGCCTCTCAATTGGTATAGTAATTTCAATAAAGATAACGTGCTGTAATCTTTTGTTCTTGCTTTTACTGCATCGAGAACTTGCTCATCTCTGTGGATGATAAAATCATCGAATTGGTCTGCCACTTCTAGTGGTACGTATGTTAGTCTTGCTCGCATCATACCGTATAGTACGGTACATTACCTTATTAGTGTTTGACATGAGATTTGTTGATCTTCTCAGCTGATTTTTTTACACCTGATCGTGCCTAGATCGGATATTTTCAAAATTAGCTTGAATTGTTTGAATTGTGAAATTATAGTATATCACCTGATTTAAACAACCAAAATCCAAATTCAATTTGTGGAAATTGCAATAAGTGCTGTATTGACTGTAGTTGGATTAGTTATGTTGTGTTTTGGTGGTAACTGGCTAGTTAGCGGCGGTGTGGCAATTGCAAGAAAGTTTCGTATCAGTAACTTGGTAATTGGAATGACTATTGTAGCATATGGTACATCAACTCCTGAACTTGCAGCAAGTGTTGCAGCAGCTGGAGAGCATAGTGCAATAATTCTTGGAAATATTATTGGAAGCAACATTGCAAATGTTGGAATGGTTATTGGCGTTGCAGCAATTATGGTTCCACTTGCAGTAAGCAAGTCTACATTACGAAAAGACATTCCAATTATGCTTGGCGTTTCATTTTTACTGGTTTTGTTATCTCTTGATGGAGAAATTTCTCAATATGATGGCATAATACTACTTGCTGGTTTGGGTGTATTTGCATATTATACATTAAGGGACGCAATGAAACAAAGAGCCAAAAACAAGAAAGAAAATAATGTAGAAATTGAACAAGGGAATAATAATCTCTATCTAAAATCTGCAGGACTAATTGGAATTGGTATTGTTTTGTTGTATGTTGGTGCAATACTTACAGTTGACAATGCAGTAGTTTTAGCAAAAGAGTTTGGATTGTCAGAAAAAATAATTGGCTTAACTGTAATTGCAATTGGAACCTCCCTTCCAGAATTAATTACATCAATTATTGCAATTAGAAAAGGCCATGCAGATATTGGAGTTGGAAATATTATTGGAAGTAACATTTACAATATTTTGATGATCATGGGAGTTGGTGCGGCGCTAGGTGGAGTGATGGTTGGTGCTGATGTCTATGTAGATTATGCAATCATGATTGTTTTCAGTCTATCCTTATTGATTGCGATGAAAACTGGAATTATTGGCAGAGCCATGGGCATTGCTCTGACGATAGGCTATGTTTCATACTTGATAGTCACGTTTTTCAAGTAATTTGTGCCTGAATTCCAGGTTTAGATGGAATTTACTGCAATATTTTCTGCCTTTATTGATGGTGTAATTGATGGCAGAGATGCCCACTGGATGACGTTTCTTTGATTATTTCCAATGGCTGAAATATTTTTCATCATTGTTGGCAAGTTATGAATTATTCTAACTGATTTGCCTGGACCAATTATCTCTCCGTTTTTGATAATTCTAATCCCACTTCTTGCAGTACATGAAAAATCCCCTCTGATTGGATTTACCGCATACGTATACCATAATCTCCCCACCAATATTCCGTGTTTTGTATTTTTTATCATCTCGTCTTGAGATTGGTCTCCTGGAATAACTTTGAGATTGTGTGGGGCTGACATTGGAATTGGTTCTGCACTTCTTCCCATTGGTGAACCTGGTCGTGATGCATTGCCTGTTGACTCTGCACTTTCTTTGTAACTATCAAAGAGATTAGAATACGTATTTTTGAAAACGCCTTTCTCTATTAGACTCTTTTTCCTAGTTTCAATTCCTTCGTCATCTATTGACTTTGTTCCAATTCCTTCTGGAGTATGTGGGTCATCAACCAAACTAAATTCATTTACTGCAATCTTTTTTTCAAAATTATTTGAAAAGCAACTTTTCTTTTCTCTAAATGTTTTAAAATTGAAATTTGCAGCAACTACAAATGCCAATAATTCTCCAACTGAATATGGTTCAAAAATTATAGAATATGTATCTGAATCTATTTTTTGTGGGTTTATTGATTCTACACACATTGTTTTAGCGTCAATTCCTATTTGTTCTGAAGAAAAGTTTGCCAATGTTCGTCCACTTGCATGTCCTATTCCTGATACGGAGATTTCTCCTAGTTCGGATTCTGCATTAATTATTCCTGAAATGTATGTGGCTTTATCATTGAAATTTAATCCATTTGAATTCACCAACTCAAAATTCTCTGATACAATATTTAGCGATCCTGTAATCGTATTGATTTTTTCATTATTGGCTGAATTAATCATACTTTGTGCGATATCCATACTCTTGGAGCCTGAAATCTGATCTAGCTTCTCATCAAACGTGCCTTCTAGAGTTTTTTGTTCTACTTTGTGTGGCAATCCTCCCCAAAACTCTCTTGGTTTAAGATTCATCAATGCCTTTGCCGCATTATCGATTGTTTGCTCTATCTCTTCTTCGTTTGTTGTTTCCAATGATGTGATTTTTTTATTTTGAATTAATCTAATTCCAAAACTCTCATCAAAATTCTGTTTAATTTCTGCAATTTCTGAATCTGTTATTCTTACAGTTGTGATTTTTTTCTTTACATTAACAATATCGCATTCATCTATTCCTATTTTCTTTGAATGACTGAGTGCCTTTTCTAAGGCTGACAAATTATTGTTTCCTAGGATTTGTATAATTGAATTTGTTTATTTTTATCAATTCTACATATGATCCAAACTGTGAATTTGTAACTGTATCAAGCTTGTCTTCGACTTCTTCATCGCCATCAAATCTTTTTAGAATTTCATAGTGTGTGTTTCTCTCAGCTGGTACCCTTCCGATTTCTTTTACCATTCTTCTAATTTCTTTAGGCTTTAGTAATTGACCGTATTCTGAACCCGCAGAAGTTGAGATGCTTTCGTTGATTAGAGTTCCTCCAAAGTCATTTGCACCCCACATTAGCAAAAGCTGTGACATTTTTTGCCCTTCCTTAACCCATGACATTTGTAAATTATCTATGGAATTGTTCAGCATTATTCTAGAGACTGCGTGGGTAAGTAAAACATCATTTCCACTTCCACCTTGTCTTATTCCTTCATGTAGTTCATGTTTGTACATTGGTGCTTCAGTATGGATGAAGTTCAACGGAACAAATTCTGTAAATCCTCCTGTTTCTTTCTGAATTTCCCTTAGTCTTGCAATGTGTTTTACTCTATCTTCCAGTGTTTCTAAATGTCCAAACATCATAGTTGAGGTTGTATTGATTCCCATTTTGTGGGCACTTTTGATAACTGTCTCCCAATCCTCTACGCTAATCCTTCCTGGCGAAATCTTGTCTCTTAATTTTTGATCTAGAATCTCAGCTGATGTTCCTGGAAGTGTATCGACTCCTGCTTCTTTCATTCTTTTCAAAAATTCTGGAATTGAAACATTGGAGCGAGTGGCACCATATAGAATTTCTTCAGGGGAAAATCCATGAATGTGAATATCTGGAATCTCTTTTTTGATGTCACTGCAAATTTTCTCATACAAATCTCCTTCCATGTCTGGTGGGAGTCCTGCTTGAATGCAGACTTCAGTTGCTCCTAACTGATGCGCCTCTTTTGCTCTGCGTACAATCTCTTCATTAGGTAGGAAATATCCTTCTTCTTCTCTAAAGTCTCTACTAAATGCACAAAAACCACATTGTTTGATGCAGACATTTGTGAAATTGATATTTCTATTAACTACATATGATACTGTGTCTCCTACCCTTCTTCTTCTTAGTTCGTCTGCAACTAGACCTACTAGGTGGAAATCAATTCCGTTGACTTTGAATAATTCTAATCCTTCCTCAGATGATATCTCTTTTTCAGATAATGCGTTATTGAGAATATTTGCTACTACAGGATCGGCATTTTTGAAAAGTGAATCTATGTTGATTGTCATCTCCAATATTCCTCTTTTACGAATCCTTCCTCATCTTCAATGATTGATATCTTATCTCTTAACTCTTTGCTAATAAAAGAAAAGTATTCTGGGTATACTGGGAATCTACATTTTAAATCATAGCCTGCATTTTTGGAATATTCATCAACTTTTTTAATTTCTGGCCAAGCAAATTCTGGATTTACAAAATCAGGTGTTAACGGGGAGATTCCTCCCCAGTCATTAATTCCTACAGTTAAGAAACTCTGATATGATTTTGGTGATAGGTTTGGAGGGATTTGAATATTCATTTGTGGCATGATGATTCTAGATAATGCGACAACTAGTTTGAAATATTTTTCATCTGCAGATGGCTCATCTTTCATCTTTGTATCTGGTTTTGGTTGAAAGTTTTGCAAAATTACTTCCTGAATATTTCCATGTTTGTCGTTTAGTTGTTTAATTGCTAATAATGAATCAATAATTTCCTCCATTGTTTCTCCAATTCCTACAAGAATGCCTGTGGTCATTGGAATTCCAAGTTTCCCAGAGTTTTCTAAAATTTCTAATCTTGCTTTTGGTCTCTTACTTGCTGCTAAATGATGTGGCATTCCTTTTTCAGTTAGTCTTTCACTAACATTTTCAAGCATCACTCCCATTGATACATTGGTTTTTTTTAATTCCTTCATCTCGTCATAATTTAGATTTCCTGCGTTTGTGTGTGGGAATAATCCTGTCTCTAATGCCAACTCTGAGGAATGAATTAGATATTCTACAGTTGATTTGAATCCATTTTCTTTTAACCAATCTCTTGCTTCTTGGTATTTTTGTTCAGGTGCTTCTCCTGTTACAAAAAGTGCTTCTGTACATCTGTATTTCTTTGCAAGTTGTAATAATTCTGATATTTGCTGCTTTGACATCAAAGAAAGTTTTGCTTCTCCTGGCTCTGATTTGTAAGTACAGTAAGAACAAGTATCTTTACATAAATTAACAATATTGAAAAATGCTTTTTTAGAAAATGTCACTGAATCTTTTTTGAATTTTTTTCTTAAATTTTGTGAGACTGAAAATAGATCATTTGGATTGTTCATTGCTTTTTGATAAATCTCAGTTACTTCTTGGCGAGATACTTCTTTGTTCTCTAAAATGTTGTTTAAACTCTCAGAGTCAAAGACAAGATTGTTCAACAGAAGGATTTCTAGATAAGAAGTATTTATGCTTGTATTGGATTAATTTCCATTTGGTCTTTCATCAAGTATGATTGTGACATTTGTTGTTCTACCGTCCCTTAGAATTTCCAAAACCATTTCATCTCCTACTGATTTTACCCTTTGCAGATGAATCAAAATATCGTCAATTTTTCTAACTTCATTGCCGTCTACTGCTAAAATCACATCTCCTCCTACTGGATAGTTTACTCCATCAACTGTAGTTGTTTTGTTTGAACCAATTAATCCTGCATTAAATGCTGGACTGTCCTCTACAACTGTAATCACTAGAAATCCAATTGCATCTTTTAGGTTTAGGACATTTGCCATGTCTGGATCAATATCCCTGCCGGCAATTCCAATCCATGGGTGTTTGTATTCTCCTGTTTCAACTAATGTCGGAACAATTTTCGCAACTGTTTGTGATGGAATTGCAAACCCTACACCTGTAAATTCCCCTGTTGCTGATTGTATTGCTGTATTAATTCCTACAATTTCTCCGCGCATGTTTAGTAGTGGTCCTCCTGAATTACCTGGGTTGATTGCAGCATCTGTTTGAATTACGTCAGGTATTTGATAACCTGAACCTGAAGGGAGTAATCTCCCTAGTTGACTAACAATACCTGAAGTCATAGAGCCTGATAACCCAAATGGATTTCCAATAGCTGCAATTCCTTCCCCCACTTTGAGATTAGAAGAATCCCCGATTAATAACGGATTAAGTAAAACTAAATCTGCGTTAACCTTGATTACTGCAATATCTGTATACTCGTCAGTACCAATAATGTCTGCATTGTATGATCTGCCATCAAGAAAAGTAACTACTACTTTGTTTGCATTTTTGACAACATGTGCATTTGTAATTATGTGTCCTTTCTTATCAAAAACAAATCCTGAACCCACTCCTCCTGATGTGTCTTCAGTTTCGCCTCTTTGAACATTCACTCTGACAACACCTGGCTCTGATTTTTCAAAAATTTCAATTAATGACAAACTCTTTGAAAACATTGGAGTTACTTCCCCTACTGTGTTAGTCGAATGTCCGTTAGTTACAGAAATTTCTGGCTTTAGTGATTCTGGTGGAGGAATAAACAACACTGCAACAATGGCAATTACTATGGCAGCTCCTATGACCCCACCTACAAACACACCTGATTTGTCCATGAGATTTTTTATTCGCTATTTTCTATCTAAAAGGCTTGCTATACACTGATTGAACTTTGAGAATGATCTTTCATGGAATAACTTCTACCTCTCCAAGTGACTGATGATGTTCTCTTTGCTTGGAGTAATCCACTTAGAAAACCCAATACTACTACAAAACTACCTAGTGGTGCAAATAATGCATATGCCAACTTTAACTTTAGTCCTACTTTGACTTCGATTATTGCACCAATGTAAATCAAAATTGATGCAATTGCTGATGTGATACAAACTACTTTTCCAGAAATAGATTCTATTGGTAGTGAGGCAGAAAATGCAAATATTGGAAATGGGACAAATAACAAAAATACTATTGCAAAAAATATCCCAATTGCAATTTTTCCACTTTGCAGATACAATGGAACCATTAGACGCTTTAGCGCATTCCACAAAGTACTCTTATCACGTGCCCAAATAGCCTCAATAAGGTGTTCACCGCGAACCATCTTCATTTTATATCCTGACTCTTTGACTTTTTTTCCTAATGCACCATCTTCAATAATTTCGTGTTTTACTCCTTCATGCATGCCAATTTCTTCATATGTAGTTTTTTTCAAAATAAAGAAACTTCCAAAAAAATACCCTGTCTTTTTTGCTGGATTGTTTACATTTAATGCAGAAAATCTTGTATGCAAAAATGTAGAAATCATTGGCAGTGTGATGTTTGTCCAAAAATCAAATGTTAGCATTTTTGGAATCGATGACAATGCATCTAAATTAAAAGAGTTCAAATGAGTTACAGCAAGTGTTATGACATTTTTTGCATGAGTGGTATCTGCATCAGTGAATAGTAACAATTCCCCCGTTGCTTTATTGTAACCTTCCATGCATGCCCAGTTTTTGCCCATCCATCCATCAGGTTTAGGTCTTGCAGAAACTGGAATTACATTGGAATGTTTTTTTGCATATTCAGAAATTATTTTCCATGTGTCATCTACTGATGAATCATCAATTACGATGATTTCATAATTTTCATAATCTTGATTGGTTAGAGAATCTAAGCATTTACCGATAAATTCTTCTTCATTTCTTGCTGGAAGAATTATTGAGACTTTGGGATTTGTTTTTGATGTGTTTTCAAATTTATCCAAATATGGTGTCAATCTAAAAGAATCAACCATTGATTTGATAAGAAATATCCAAGCCCCACAAATTCCAATTAAAATTGCTGCTAATGAATAATTGAAAATGTCTACAAGTAAATCCATGAAACCTATCTCTCGATTTCTTCTTTGATGCTTTGCATGGCTTGCTCGGTTCCACTTTTGATATGCTTCTTAATCATGCCTGTAAACATCCCCATCATGCCAGTTAACCTAATGTCCCAAAACGTGGTAAGTGTAGTTTTATCGTTTTTCTCTGACAATGAGACTATTTTTTCACCGTCAATGATACCTTTTGTGAATTTTGCATGAATTTTCTCTTTAGGAAAGATTTTCACTTGTTGCAAACATTTTTGATCTCTAAAAGCAATTGTAACTTCTCTGTTAACTGTGTCTCCTTCTTTTGAAATATTTCTGACTTCTTTAGTTCCCTTCCAAAATTTTGGTTCATTGTCTATATCTGAGACAACGTCCCATACTTTGTCAATACTTGCATCAATTTCAACTTCTACTTCGATTGTAGCCATGCTCTAGAATCATTTAGTCCGCATTAAATATATTAGATTCCAACAACATTTGAAATAGACTGTGATGGGTAACATGCCTAAAATCCGGAACATTAACTCCAGTTCCAATGGCGTTTGCCATTCTTCCGTCACAGTCACTTAAAATTTAAAAAGAAAATGAAACCGACAAAATACATGCCAAAAATTGAAACATTAGATGGTGCTGGTTTTTGGAAAAATGCATATGCGCATCAACGAGGAAAATTATTGAAAAAAGTAAATGTCCCTGAAGATCAAATTATTGAAATGGTGAATAAAAAATACATGGAGATTCCTGCTGCATTAAGATATGAAATTGAAACTAGTGGGATAAACAAAAAAGATTTACAATGACATTCGAAATTCATTTTAACAGGAGTAATTACGATTAATCATGTCTACAGTATCATATGATGACTTTGCAAAGTTAGATATTCGAGTTGCAAAAATTATTGCAACTGAACCAATTGAGGGAAAATCACGAATCATCAAAGGTAAAATTGATTTGGGAAATGATGATCAGCGCGAAGTAATTATTGGCGGTGCACAATATTTTCAACCTGAAGACATTGTAGGAAAAACAGTTATTGTACTTGCAAATCTTGAACCCAAAAAAATGGCTGGAGTAGAATCAAATGCAATGCTGTTAGCTGCTGATGTTGATGACAAACCCTTTTGGTTGACTGTAACTGAAGACATTCCATTGGGAAGTCCAATAAAATAACTAGTTTTTTAAAATTAAAAATTAATGGAAATAGATTTTAGATTTATGATTTAGTCATAAATCATTAATTCTTTCTCTTCTAGTAATGCATGTAAGTTGTTTACAGAACGATATACATCTGGTTCTTGTTTAGCACCCGTACAGACAAGTTTTCCTGATGAAAATAACAAAATCACTGTCTTAGGATCTAGCATTCTGTGAATGAGGCCTGGAAATTGTTCTGGCTCATACATACTTCTTGGTAGGGTTCTTGCAGCTTGCTCTAAATGGATTTTTCCACCTAGGTTGATTGATGCAACAATATTTTGGATTGTTACTACTGCGTCTTTTTTGACTTTAATCCCTCCTTTTCGAAGTTTCTGGACTACAGTTTTTACTGCTTTTCTGGCCATTTCTTCAGATTTTGAACCAGTACATACCATTTTACCAGATGTGAAAATCAAAGTTGCTGTCTTTGGAGTTTTTAATCTGAAAACTAGACCTGGAAATTGATCCGGATGATATTCAACATCTGGGAATGTTCTAGTAATTTCATTCAAATCCATCTTCTGCATTACGTCTGCTGAAGCTACAACATTTTCTACACTTACGATAGGTTTTGTTTGTGGCATATTCGGCTTTTTTTGTATTTTAACTATAATAAAAGCACTCGCCATTATTCACTCTCAAATACACATTTTCTACACTTTGACTAGTCCACTGATCTCTAAAATTGGGACGAATGCTTTAATTTGGTTCTAAGAAATCTTGATTCTAGTGAATTTTACAAATTTTGATTTTGATCAGCTGTTTTCGATGAGTGATGATTCAAATCCGCTTATGATGTTAGTTTGGATTCTTCCGATAATCCTCTTTGTGTTTTATGGACAACAAATTCAATTGTTTGTTACTTCACGAGAAATCAAAAAAGGACTCAAAAAATTAGATAGTTTTAGAGAAGAATCCAGAACTGAACTAATCAATTACATTAAAAATAATTTAAATCCAAAAGAAGATCCTGTAAAAAAAATTGATAAATTTTTAGATTATTTTACAATCATGCCAGTTGATATGGATCCTAATGGGATTGTTGACAAAGTACGACATACAGTTAGGTCTAGAGAAGACTATACTAGAAATCATGTAAAGTCATTATCTCCTGAAATGTCTGATATAGAATTAACCAAAGTCCAAACATTACTTGAAATTGCATCCTCGCTACAAATGATTTACAAAATCATCAATCACATGTTCTTGACTGCGAAAAAACAAAACAACTATCCGTTGATTTTACCTTTACAAATGATTCTGCCTTTTATAATGGAGCAGGCAGAAGCAATGAAAGAAGCAATTCCTGCATTTAAAGCAGGTCAACCTGTGGGTGATGGAATTGGTCCAATGATTGTTGGAAAAATGATGTTGGATTGTAATAAAGAAACAGTTGCACTGGAAACATCTTGGGCGAAAACTGAGTTTGAAAATAGACATTTGCATCTTTTAAAAGCTGAAGGTCCTGGCTCAACTGTAGGAAGACCTGCAGATGGATTAGAAAAAATCATCACAGAAAACAAAATTGATGCAATAATTATGATTGATGCTGCATTGAAAATGGAAGGTGAGGATTCTGCAACTATTGCTCAAGGATTTGGTGCAGCAATAGGTGGCATTGGTACAGAACGATTCCAAATTGAAGCAATCGCTGCTAGTAAAGAAATTCCAATTTTCTCTATTGTCATTAAACAATCTGTTAAAGAGGCAATTACACTGATGACTAAAGAAATTGCTGACATTGCTGATGATGTTCGTTCACAAGTACATGAAATGATTCGTGAAAATACCGCTGAAGGTCAATCTGTAGTCATTATTGGAGTAGGGAATACATCAGGAGTGCCACAATGATATTTTCAAAGAAAAAAATTACTACTGAATATACTGTAGAGCAATGCACTAAATGTGGTACTCTGACTAGGAGAAAATTCAAAGATGGTGATGTGTTATTTGCAGAAAATTCAAAGTGTAATTCCTGTGATGGGTTGACAAGAATTGAAAAAATCTTTGGCGAAACTATAGAACAATAATCTTACTCTGTTTTGTATTTCACATTACAGGTTGGACAAAACCATGATACTGCTTCTCCTTGCTCTCTGAACATGAATCCTTTGCATTTGGGGCAAGGACTGACTTCTTCACTCAAATTTTACCATTCCTGAAAATTTTCATTCGGCCTTTGTTGTGACAGTTACACCTGTTTCATTTGGAATGAACGTGTGTTCTGCTTGTGCAACTCTTTGCTCGTTTACCTCTATTAGAACTGGATATGCTTGTACTGCTTTTTTCTTTACTAGAAAATCCAATAATTCTCTTGCTTCTTTTACTTCCAATTCTTTTGTAAGCCATCTTAATGCAAATGGAAGCATGTTACAATTCTCCCAAATGAAGTCTAAGAGTTTGTCAGCTTCGGCATTCTTTGTTTTCTTTCGTGAATTTATTGCAAAAATGTTTTTGATTTGCCCATTTCTAACAAAACCGCCTCCTTGCTCTGTAGTTACAAATGGTTCACAAGCATATGCTGAATTTTCCGAAAGTGAAAATCCGCCAATTGACCAAATATTTGGAATTGATTTTCCTGCATGTATTGTATATTGTTCTAAAGAATGACCACTGAGATTTGCAATTGGTTTGAATCCCATTTTTTTAATTGTTGTTTCAATAGTTCGTCCAATGTCACTTGCTTTAACCCCTGACTTTATCATAGACATTGCATTTCCTAATGCTTCTTCTGCAGCTTGTACTAGTCCATCATACTGTGCATCATAACATACTGTTACTGCCGTATCTGCAATGTACCCATCAATTTGTGCACCAAGATCAATTTTTACTAAATCTGTATCTTTAATCGTGATAGGATCATCTGGTTCTGCAGTGTAGTGAGCTGCAATTTCATTTATACTTGCATTTACTGGAAATGCACATTTTGCCCCTCGTTTTTTTATTTCGCCTTCTACTTCTTCACATATCTCAAAAACTGTTTTACCAATCCAGTCTTTGACTCTGACCATTTCTCTGACTTCAGCTGCAATTTTTCCAGCTTTGATGTATTGTTCTGTCTGCACAATTTCGATCCTAAATTTGCCTTTAAAATGATTATCTGTGAAGCTTAAATTGGGCAATTCTTTGGTTTTACTGGGATCGTGGTCTAGCTTGGTATGATTCTGCGTTTGGGACGCAGAGGTCGCGAATTCAAATTTCGCCGATCCCACCATTCATTATCTTATTAACAAATCATTGCATAATCTAACTGCCGAGCAATGAGGAAGAGTTAGAGTAATGACTTTGAAATGAAGTAAACTAATTGAGTCTGAGCTCCGGCATGTTTTTATGAATAATTTGGCTGCTGGGGATTAATGAAATTTGAGAGACGTGACATTGTTTTAATTGTAGGTATTTTCCTAGTTGTGCTTGGAATTACTCAGTATGTTCCGTTTCATTATTCTGCTTTGATTGGGGTGTTGTTATTTTTTGGAGTCAAATTGTATGTTGAAAAAAGACGTCAATCCATCACAAATGCCCTCCCTGAAGGAATATGTGTTGAATGTGGTTCTAAAATTACTGATAAAAAATGCCCAAAATGTGACTATTTGGAAGAATAATTCCTTCGTGCCCCTTAATACTAAAAAGTCGTAATATCTTTTGATGGTTTTAAGATATATGACTTTAACAATTAGCTCAACTTTTCCTCAATCCCATTCTAAAATGAGTCTATTAGGCAATCAAATCAGGAATCACGATGAATCGTAACATATTGCTAGTATTTTCTGTACTTCTATTTGCAGGAATTTTGATACCTGCATATGCACAGACGTCTGACAATGTTGTAATTAACGAAGTCGACATTAATCCTCCTGGAGATGATTCAACATCTATTTCTGAATGGGTTGAACTGTACAATCCAACTGATTCTGATATTGATATGAGTGGATGGAAGATAGCATCTACTACCGTTCTAAAGAAAACAATGACTATTCCACTTGGTACTGTAATAAAACCTGGACAATTTATGACATATTCATATCAAAATGTTTGGTTCACTGATGCAAATGAATCAGTTGAACTACGAGATGCAAATAATATTGTAATTGATAAAACTCCTATTATCTCTGATATCAAAAATGATTTTACTTCATGGCAGAGACTCTATGATGGATATGACTTTGACAATGTAGATGATTGGAAATTTGTAACATCTACAGCTGGCTCTTCAAATGGTAAGTTGGTAGAGACTCAAGAATCTAAAACAATAGATGTAACTGTTTCATCTGAAAAACCTGCATATTTGTTTGGTGAGGTTGCTGTAATTTCTGGAACTGTTTCTGAAAAAATATTTGTTGAAAAACCTTTCTTTCAACCCGCACAGATTGTTGTTGAGATTCATGGACCCAATTTTGATAAAATTGTAACACTTTATCCTGATCTTAAATTAAATTATAAAACAACTCTTAGTTTACATCAAGTCCTTGGAATTAATGAAGGAACTTATGATGTTTCTGTAAGTTATGCTGGAACAACAACTAGTACTAGTTTTTCAGTCGGATATGAAATAATTGAACAAGCAATTATGCAAGATGAAGAATTTTCTGTAATCACTGATAGATCCCAATACATACCGGGACAGACTGTATCGATAACTGGATTTGCAACAGACATAATTCCATTTGAAGGAATGAAATTCACTGTAACTGATTCTAGCGGCAATTTGATTTCTAATGGGAACTTGTATCCTACAAATGGTAAATTTAGCACTAGTGTTTTTCTCACAACTGTCGATCCTAAATTTGGTACATATGAAATTGTTGCAGAGTATTTTGACAAATCTGCCATTACTGTATTTGAAGTAGTTGAGGATTTCAAAGAAGATGTTCCAATTTCTCTATGGGTTGACAAAGAAGCTTATGGATTAGGCGATAAAGTTACTATCAACGGTAGACTAAATCATGTTTTTGTTAGTAATTTGAACTTGGAAATTCTTCAAACAAAACAAACTTCTACTATTTCTGGCTCCGGCAGTGATGCTGGTTTTAAAATTCTTGATGGTGTTACTATTTTAGGGGATGGTTCATTCAAATACACTTTCACTATACCTGATCATAAGAATAGATTAGGTACTTACAAAATTACTGTATCTCAAGATGTTGGTACAGCAAAGGTTGTCATTCCTGTCGTAGAAGATCCTAAAAATTTCATCAAGGTTAGTGAACCTCTGACTGTTAGAACTGACAAAGATACTTATGAATTTGGAGAAACTATCAGGATTGCTGGTTTTGTAGAAGACCCTTATTCTAATTCAAGCTATGGTACTGGTGCTGGAGTCAAAGTCTCCATCTCTCATGAAAATGGACAACCATTAGAAATTATTACACAAGGAAAAAATAGTGGTTTGTCATCTGGTGGTGTAGTTACTGGTTATACTTTTTCAGCTATTCCTGAAACATCTGGATTATATTCTGTGGATGTGGATGTAAGCAAAAATATTTTCACTGCTGGAAACTATGTTGTAAAATCACAATATGGCTCTCATATGAAAACTGAAACTTTCACTATTGTGGATTCTCTTGATGTAACTAGTGCAATAATTTCTACTGATAAAGAAGTGTATGGTCTAGGTGAGACTGTACATGTAACTGGATTACTTCCCCCAACTGGTGATAATTCTGTATCTATTACAGTAACAAATCCTAGCGGCACTAGATATGACTCTGGTGCTACTGTGGAAAACCAACGTTTTTCATGGGATTGGAAATTGCCAATTTATGAAAAACCACAAAAATTAAAGGTAGATGAAGGTAGAGATGTAAGATTATCCAATTATGGTATTTACAAGATCAAAGTTGCAATCGCTTCCAATAATGTTGATCTTTTCTTTAAGGTTTCTAAAGATCCTGAACATGATACGCTATCTGCAAATCCTTTGTTTGTTACTACTGAAAAATCACTGTATAAGGCTGGTGAAAAACTCAAAGTAGTTGGTAATGTCATCAAACGAATTCAAGGTGATGAAGGATTAGTTGTACCTGAACGAGTGAGCATCAAAGTACTTGATGGTACTTGGCCATACAAGCAAATTCATCAATCTTCAGTGTACCCAAAACAAGGTGGGGATTTTTCTAGTCTATTCGAATTACCTGCAACTCTTTTCAAAGAAGGTGAATACATTATTCGTGCCAATTATGTGAATACTCAAACTGAATCTAGATTCAGTGTTGCCAATGACTTTTCATTTGGCGGCGATATAGATTTGACATTACTATTGAGTACTGACAAATCTGAATATTATCCTGGCGATGTTGTAGTAATCTCTGGAAAACCCTCAAAGCTTGTGTATTTAGAAAAATTTGAGGTAAGTGTAATTAAAAAAGCAGAAACTGAAATAACTTGTGGCTCTTTTTATTGTGGAACTAACACTGGACCTGTAAAAACAATACGTCCTAGTCCTTCTGGTTCATTTACACATCAATATGTAATTCCTGATAAATTGACTGCAATTGGATCCTATGAAGTTACTGTTGATGCCGATTTTGAAACTAGTTCAGTGAAATTCAATGTAATTGAAAAACCATATACTCCAAAATTAGAAACTGTAATTGAAAAAGAAAATAGAATCGCAGAAAAAGTAATTCCGATATTCACCGAAGAGAAAAAAACTGATGATGTGGAACTTGCTCCTAGAGTAATTTCTGGTTCATTAGTAACCCCAATCCGTGGGGATGAATCTGCAGTTAATCTTAAAGTATCAACTGTGACTGGAATTTGCATTATTGGACCTGATGCTGACTGCTTAGTTAGTGAATCTACTCGAAAACAAGGACAAATTTATGATGTTGTAGAAGTTGATGGACTTAGTCTAAATGTGAGATATAGTGGTCCTGATGTACGTCTTGAGAAATTCAGTATATTGCCAGAATCTTCAATAGAATTTCTACCTGATGCAAATTGGAATGTTGAAGTGATAAAAGACGACCAAGTTTCAAGATTTTATTATAAAGTTACCTACAAGACATTAGAGTAAATTCAAAATACTTCCCAACTTTCTCTTAATTGAAATGAAATTACAAGTTTTAATGTTCTATCAAGATGACCCAAAAAAATGTACAGCTGCTAAAATGGTCAAATTCGGTCTTGCACAAAACATCAAAAAAATTGGCTCTAAAGGGTTAGTATTAGATCCATTTTCTGAAAAAACATTACTTCCAAAAGACAAATCTAAAATCCATTCTATAATTGGAATTGATTGTTCATGGAATCTTGCAGATCAAGCCTTTTCAAAAAAATTTGCTGGAATCAAAAGAAAACTTCCTCCATTATTAGCTGGAAACCCTGTGAATTATTCTAAATTAAACAAGTTGACTACTGTTGAGGCTCTAGCAGCATCATTATTCATTTTGGGTTCTCAAGAACAGTCTTTAGAATTACTTAACAAATTCAAATGGGGTCATACATTCTATGAACTTAATCAAAATCTTTTAGATGAATATTCTAAACTAGAAAATGAATCACAAATAGAATTAATTTTAAAAGATTATGGATTGGTTTAATTTTTCTTCTTTAGGTATATTACGATTCCAATAATTATTGAAATTGGAATTGCCCAAAACCAATAGTTTATTTGGTTTGTAGTAAATTCTACACTTTCATTGCTGGCAATTGGCAACTCTACTTTGTTATCTGTGATGATAAATGTTGATTCATAAAAATCGGGTTTCAATACTGAGTTTGAAATTGCAAATATTTTGATATTATTTGCACCTATGCCTAGATTTTTAGAATCTTGTGCTGAAATCTTAATGATTACATTATCTTCATTCACTTTTTTGGTTTCTGATACTATCTTTTCTCCAAGACTATTTGTCAAAAAATATAATATTTCATCTGCATTTACTGTTTCAATTTTTATGCTAATTTCTTCACCTTGTTGCATTGATTTTTTCATAGTAATTTTATCAATAATTGGAAATTCTGCGTTTTCAAATGTGTTCCAGTCTCCTTTTTTGTATGGATAAGTGCTATCTTCAAATGCTGATACTTTGATGGTTCGTGATTCTGGGGAATATGATTCTAAATAAAATGGACCGTTGCTAATGACTGCATGTTGATTTTTTTGAATCCATTCTATTGATGCATCATATCTTTTTTGATAATATTCTGATGTTAGATTTTCTTCTTTTAATGAATTAGGGATGTGATTATTTTTTTTGAATTCTTCCAAATTGCTTTTGATCGTATTTGCATCATTAGGGATAATTAGTGATAACCAATTCACATTCTTGTTTGTAGCGCCTGATCTTGAAAATGATACTTTACCATCTGTAACTGCTTTTTCCATTGCAGAAGTAATTTCCCATGGGACTACACTCCATAATGCTGCCCATTCTGCAATTTCCCCTTCATCAAAATGCCAATAGTCCACATACACCTCAATGGTATTTTCATCAACTATGTTGATTCCTCTGATTGTTTGTATGCTTTGAGCAGCTCTTGGGGTAAATTCGGTGTCAAAAGTTTTATCGTTATCATCTGTTTGTGTTCCCCATTCAATTGTAAAATATAATGAATGTAAAATGTCATTGAGATCCATTTTTTCTCCATTATGCCAGTTACTGAATTTAAAATCAAATATCACTTTACTAGTTGCTTGAGAATTATTTCCAATGTTTTCCCATTTCTGTGATTTGGGATTCCAAATTTTAGCCTCTTTTGGAATGTTTATTTTCTCATTTGGACCGTCTGTTTCAACTATCCATTCTGCTCTAACTGGAAAAGTTTCACCTGTAAAAGGATGTTTGAATGTTGCAGGATCTGATATGATTCCCCAAATATGCCTACTATAACTATCTGTTAATCCCATAATTGGATTCCATGCCCCTTGGTAGATTTGTTTGACTCCTATTACTAACTCATTATTGTCATTTTGTGCATTGATTGGTGTAAATCTACTGGGTACTCCTGCTCCAAAATCATTTACAACTCCACTGACTTTTTCATTTACTACATACTGATCAACTTTACTTGCCAAAAAAATCCTAACTGACTCATTTACTCCTTCAACAACTGCGTCTTGAATCAATTCAGTTCTTTGTAGAGACGTTTCAAAATCCCCGGTGTAAATTTTCTGAGTTAAATCATCTAACTTTTCATTTTCATAATTCCAGTATGAAGGATCGTTAAATCCTGGCATGTTTGAAAACCACGGAGAATACATTTGTCCTAAACCCACTGAATCATATTTTACAAATGCTGAGCGCCCCCATCCTTCTGTGTAAAGACTCCATTTTTGTTCTGCTGGGTTTGAACCATAAACTACAACAAATGCTTTGTTCAAATCCCCAAAATCTTTCTTAACTGTAAATCCAATATTTTCTAATTCTACCGATAAGATTTCACCAATTGATTTTCTTACTGGATCATCACTTCTGATAAAAATCGTGATTTCAATTAATTTTCCGTTGATTTCCCATTTTCCATCATTTTTGATTGCTCCTTTATCTTTTAGAACTCTTGATATGGTTTCTTCTGCAAATGAAGGATTGTATTTGAAATTAAATGTCTCAAGCTGTTCGACTACTGTAAGAAATTCTGGATCTGATGGACTATAGTAAGATACGATTGGAGACCCATAACCTCCCATCAATTCATTTACGATTAATTTTCTATCCACCAAATAGTTCAAAGCAAATCTTATCTCTTTTTCTGAAAATGGATTAAAATTTTCTGATTCTGATGGATTTACTAGAATACTATATGAGCCTCCTGTAGAGTCAAATACTTGGAGTCCTTCTCTTCCTTGATTGTTTTCTAATCTGTCTGGAGAAATTGTATAATAATACGCATCAAGATTTCCATTCCTTATTTCTTCTAATGCTGTATTTTCATCTAGATATTGAATGAATTTTACTGAATCAAAAAATGTGTTTCTCTCTCCAAATGATTCATTATGTAAAAATGGTATTGCTGAAACAGCTAGTAGTATTACTAGCATTTTTTTCATAATCATTCTTTTCAGGCCATGTAATAAAACCTATATCATAATACCTTGATTGTTATTATTTCCTAAAACCTATATTTCTAATATGATTCAAAACTTACAATTGAAAATTCATCCAAAAATGACAATTGGTTTACAAGGAATTATTCCTGGTGGTGTATCTGTGCAAGATTTCTCAGTCGTTACAAAAATGAGTTCTACTGATTCTAAAACAATTTTAGATGAATTTGTTAAAAATGGTATTGGAAATTTAGAAAATGATTTTTATTATTTTGAAGATGGAGACAAACTAAAAATTGCTGTTGCTTTACTGGAAAAAGGTTTTCCTATAGATGAAATTTCAATTGCATTAGACTGGCGTGATTTTGAGGGATTGACTGGAGCAATTTTGTCTGAAAAGAATTTTGCAGTAATAAAAAATATGATGCTTACAAAACCCAGGATGGAAATTGATGTTGTGGGAATTAGACTTGGAATTGCAATCTTGATTGATTGTAAACACTGGAAACGCTACAGTGCGTCTTCTCTATCTACTGCTGTCAAAAAACAGGTTGAGAGAACAAAACATTATGTTTCAAAGACTCCTGGAGCCATGGCTGTACCTGTAATTGTGACATTATATCAGGACAAAATTGATTTTATTGATAATGTGCCAATAGTCCCAATTTTCCAATTTGCTTCATTTATTGATGAATTTTATGGAAATATAGATCAAATGAAGACTATAGGAACAGACTAGTGACAAAAAACACTACTCCTCCAATCACAAATCCCTTGGTAATTTTTAATGAATTGTCTAGTGCCTTTGAATAATCTTCATAAATTCCCTGTCCCATTACTTTTACATTAGTTTCATTTTCTAAAATCTCAAATTTTGTTGATATGGTATTTGCTTCTGCATTTTTTGCAATTTCAAAGAACCATTTTGCAAGTTTTTCTGCACTAGTAATTAGGCCCAACTGATAGTATCCATTTCTATTTCTTGCTTTAACTGGAGCATAGTGTGTATCTGATGTACAAATTTCTAATAGTTGATAATCTTTTTTTGCAAAAATCTCTATAATTTTTTCCCTAACTCCATTTTCCATATTGTTTGCATCTGCCCATCCAAGAAAATATTTTTTATCATTGAGTTTTAGACAAATAATTCCCAATCCTCCCATTCCTAAGTCTTCTGTCCAAACATCCATCTCATCTGTATTTGCATAACCTAATTCAATTGGGAAACTTTCTTTGGAAATCAGAGTATCTAAACATGATTTAGCTGCTTTTAGCATGTCTTCACCATCTTCTTTTGAAATTTCTTCCCCCATTGCATTATGACAATCTACAATCATTGTTCTTCCATAGTTTCTATTATTGGCATATTGAACAATTTCCGTTTTCATATAACTTGGAATATCTTCCATTCCGTGTGGAGATCGTGACAAAAACAATAATGGATTATTTCCAAAAAGTAATCCTGTAACTCTAGTTTTGTTAATTTGAACTGTTACTGGCTCTGTACATTTCACTCCTTCTTCTGTAACTTTGCTATTTTCTAAATTTTTTAAATATTTTTTAACCTCATTTCTTGATGGCAAATTTAATGCATGATCTGAAATACTGTGCATGACCATTGCTGAAGATGACAAATTTTTGTAAATCAGATATGGAATGTTGCTTCCTCCTACTGGGTGATATGGACCTGGATGAATTTCTGGTAATACCATCCTGAATTCTTTTTGCCCATTTTGTGCTGAAAATTTTATTTGTGCTGTAGATACTTTGGTTTCACTTGAACGTTGTTCCATAAGTTCCTCTGCATCTGCAAAATCATTTCCTTGAGATGCCAAATATGCTTGAATTGTTTTATGTGTACTTTCCATTGCCGGTCTTCCTGCCCTATCTGTTACAAATGACCATATGCTAGCAATTATCAAAAATGATATACCGTATCCAAGTCCAATAGGTTCACTTAGTACTGAAATCCACATTTCTTGTGGAATTAATACCAAATACATTGCCATAGGTTGGATTAAACAAATGGCCCATGCTTTTTTCAGACTTACTCCTAATGTTGTAGTATAGATTCCAATTCTAAAACTTGCAAATAATAGCAATCCAAATACGATGAAAAATAATTCTATTTCTTTTGATAATACTATGCTTGATAGAATTCCCATCAATAGAGTCACCGTCCATAACATATTTCCAAAAAGTGAAGAATGGAGAGACTTTGAATATTCTTTTTTCTTTGTAAATTGTGTATCTAGTAATTGTGTTAAGACTAATACTCCTAAAACTAAAGGAAGTCTATACCAGTTTTCATCAAAACCAAAATTAAATAAATACCCAAAATATGTTGCAAGAACTGTTACTGTTGCAACTACTAATGATACAACTAATGAAAAATAATGTGATGATGGGTTGACTAAAGTAAGAGAAAATCTATTATGTATATTTGAAACATCGTCTGGATCTTTTTCCATTGTTTCTTCACGGAGCAAAAAATAAATCGATTATCCATGAAACAGCAATTAAGCTAATTGGAATTGACACTACAATTTTTGGATCTATTTTGAATCCTTTCGTCTCATCTTCAAAGAACCTCATGAGACCTCCACTTGATGCTGGAAGTGGTGCTGATTTCTTATTGCTGCTCATAATTCGACAACACGGATTTTAACATAAAAACTTTATTGTAAGCTAAGACTTTTTGCCCATAAACCATTTGATCCAGTCTACTCAAGTCTATTCGAGAATATGAGGACCATATCCACCAAACTAGACTCTAAAACAGCAGAATTATTCCTCAAAGTCTGTAATAATGAGGGTAAATGTCAGTCCGAAATGCTTCGAGATTTGATTGAAAATGTCTGTGAATTGGAGGAAAATGAAGAAGATCTAGAGATTAAGGTTGAAGATGTAAAGCCTACAATCGAGGTTATCCCTGAATTAGAAAATGTTAGAATTGTGTATGATTAGCGTTTAGAATCTAAGGAGTTTTCAAAGTTGATAAAGGCTCAAGGCATATATCTAAAAAATTCCACATCATCAAGACAATCATTCATTTCCTGAATTTGACCAATGTATTTTTGTCTACAATCCTGAATCATCAATATTGCCATTTCATTTTTGTTTTCTTGGTTTTGTTGTTTTTCCACCTGTGAATTTTCCCATTGTAATTTTTGTTCATCATTACCATGTTCCTCTATTGCGGCAGTAAAACAATTCTCCCATTCAATTTCTGCTTGATTTTGTGAATCCATGCTAAATGGATTAGAATTAGCGATAATGAAACTACATTTGGTCAATTCTACTTCTAGAATATCTTGTCTGTTAATTTCATTAATTTGCATTTGTTGTGAAGCCACTACAATCAAAAGAACAACTAGCATGATTATTGCAACTACGATTACTCCTACGAACATGGTTTTCATGAATAATTATCACAATTCTCTATGAACTTAAGCGTATTGTAATTTGAAATCAGTCTATTCGTTACAGAAATGCATTCTTCCACTAATTGCTAGATTCTCCATCTCAATTAATGCATCAAAATAACCTGCCAAATTTGCAAGTTTTCTCTCAAGTGGATTGATTTTATCGTGTTCCCAACCTTCTCTATCGTGAATTGCGTGAAGTAACTCATGAACTAAAACAATCACAAGCATTCTTTCATTTTGTGAGTTTTGTTCCAAGAGAATTTCGTGAATTCCAATGTTGAAATGATTTGAATTTGGTTCAAGTTCGATATATCCATACGCATTTGGTCTATCTGTTTGTGGAAACAATCTATATGTTGTATTTGAAAAAAATTCTGCAGTATCGTAATCTGTATGATGTTTTCTTATGATGTATTTTGCATCTTCTAGGCAATGATATGCCCATGAATCTAGATTTACACGAACTTGCTCTTCTACTTGCTCTTCTACTTGCTCTTCTTCAGAAAATTCAGATTCAGGTATAATGGATTTTAGTATGTGTACTGAATTTTGAAAATCAGAATTTGTATAAAATTTTTTAAATTCTTTTTCTGTTTGAATTAGTTTTTTTATTTTCATTTTATCTTCAATCGTGTAATTGTTCATGGAATTACAATATGAGAAAATCCGTGTTAATGCTTTTTGATCATTGCCCATTTTAGAATGCAGTACGGGGATTTTCATTTTAACTTCCCACAAATCAATCCCTTCAATTTTGGATTGTTCAAGCGTGTCTTCTAATTCTAAAAATAACTCTAAGGACTGTTGATATTTTTGCCATCTTTCTAAAGTTAACGCATATTGAAATTTTTTGAGAGGATGTTCTGGCTTGTACGCTGCTGCTACCTCATCTGTACTTTTCCCACTGTCTTGAGATTCCTTTTTTATTGTGTTTTTTTCTTTAGGTTTTCTTTTTAGAGTAATTTTTTCCTCGTCCTCATTTTCTTTAATTTTCTGTTTGTATTTTTTTAATTCTTCATGTGCTAATTCAAGTTCTTTTTCCTCATCTTTTGTTGGTTTTTTCTTTCTTGAAAAAATTCCCATTATTTTTCACACTCTATTTTTACAATAATTATTTCAAACTTCATTATTTTACCTGAATTATTCCACTGTTCACTAAATATTCAATCCCTTTAACAAAATCAGAATCTGTAATCATTCCTTCTGCCCACCAATTGGCATTTGTTCTAACCCATAATGGAATTTCATCTGTTTGACTAACTGTTTTTTCAGTAATTGGAACGTTGATTATTCCATCTGAAATTAGATATTCAATTCCTTGAGTAAATGATTGGTCATCAATTGAGCCTTGAGACCACCACTTTACATTATTTTTTAACCATGTGGGTAGTGATTTGATTTCTTTTGGCTCTGGTGTTACTTTGGGAATTGCCTTTGGAATTGGTTTTTCAGATGCATCAAGAATGCTAAAAGTTATGGTCTCACTATCATATCCCATGTATCTTGCAGAAATTGTATACTTACCAGTTTCAGCAGAAGAATCTACTCTCATCTGAGTTGCAAAGTTTCTACTGCCAACAGCTAGAACTTTTTGTTCTTCATCATGTCCGTCTGGAAATGTAGTTGTTAGTAGAATGTTTTGTCCTTTGGAATATGCCTTTTCTGTTACTTTGCCACTTATTGTAAGATAGTATGTATTTCCTGGTTCTTTGTAGTATGTAGATTCTAAAGTGAATAGGGATTCAAATCCTCCTAGAGTTTTACTTTCAAAAACAGGGCTATTTTGAGGAGTTGTTTGTTTTGGTTCTCCAAATCCTTCTCCTCCATAGATTTCTTTGACTTTGTTAATATCAATGGGGCGAATTTTGTTTTTTTCTTCATTGTAATGAACTGCTTCAGTCATTACAGATGGACTGCGTACAGGATCTGAACTCCACTCTGCATTTTCATATGGATTATCAGATGTGTAATGTCCTAAACTAATTGCATGACCAAATTCATGTGTTGCAGTATTGCCTAATGCTTTAGAGCGAACTAGATCATCTTTGTAACACCATTCAGTATATCTGATGTTTCCTTCAATCCATGTCCTGCAAACTTCAGTTTCAGTATATACTAGACTAATCTGACTTTTACCATTTTGAAATATGTGCCATCCTGCTGCTGTATAGTTTGGGTCTAGTTTTACAAATCTAATCTCAACATCGCAATCTTTGTTATCAAAGAAGACTTGGTCTTCTAATGAAATTACTTGTGTGTGAATATTCCATCTGTCTTTAAGATTGTATTCTGATGCTGCTAAATCATGTTGCCAACTTTCAACTCCTAGAACTGTTTCTTTAATCCAAGATTCCACAATTACATCTCTGGCATTAGGAACATTTGGTTCATAGATGCACACTATAGGTTGGTTTGAAAATTTATGTTGTGAATAACTAAGACCATAATCTGCCTTTGCAAATGCTTCTTGTTGAAATGTAGGAATTGCAAATAATGGAATTAACAAAACAAATGCTATTGCAATAATTATTATAAATCTCATTTTTTAAATTCCTGTTTCCAATGCTGACCTGCTTTACATCTTTGACAACACAAATGTTGAGGTTCAGGTTTGCCTCTTAACTTTGCTAAATTGATTTCTTGTCCATGTCTATGTTCATCAAGGATGTCTATTTTTTCTTCACATCGGCATTCTTGGCATTGACATTTTCCCATGACTATTTTAAAAAATTAATTGACTTAAGCATGTTGGCTGTTTTCAAAAGAGATTTGAATCTAATCTTGCAATTGTTTAGTAGATGAATACAATTTGCTAAAATCTTTCACTATGGAACCCTTAGGTGATGTCATCTCTCTAAACATACCTGAAGTTGTCTTGAAAAACTCCAAAATGTTTCCCATGCTCTGAAATTTTATTTTACAATTTTGAGGTCTATGTACTGAGCTCATTGTATTTTGAAATCTATTGCCATCTGTTTGTATTCCATCAATCACTTGAATGAATCCTCCTTCGGATTCAAATTTATCATATACTTTAATCAGTTCTTTAGATCCAAAATTCTCATCTAACAATGTCCAAATGAAAGCTGTCATTTCTTTATCATCTGATGTGCATAAAATACTTCTATACGAAATCAGATTTATTGTACGTTTTATTGCTCTAGGATTTGAAGGACCAAATTTTACAAACAAGTCGAGATACTCTCTAGGTACATCTTTCATTAAATTTTCAATATATTCAAATTTTTGTTCATTTCTTGGATGAGGGATGGGTACGCGTATTTGAAATATTTTTTCTAAATACTGTCTTCCCTCTTTTTTTAATTCAGATTCTTCTGCTTCTTTAATACCATATTTTGAAAACCAAGCTTGCTCTACTCTATGAAAATCAATTGCAGCAATACAAACACAATTCTTAATATCTAAAAATAATTTCAACAACGATAAAATTTGTAATGTATTTTCAATATCACATCTATCTAAATCATCTATTAGGACTATCAATTTTTTATCATCTCCAATTTCTCGATTAATTTTTTTTTCTAATACTTCAGATAATGATTCTGATGCTTCCATTCCTTCAGATAATCTATTTGCCACTTCATCTAATTGCATGTCTAATGTTTTTCTAATCAATGCATCAGCTGCTAATTTGACAACATTTTTTATCATGGTGGTATCTCCTGATAATTCTTTCATGATTTTTCCAACTAATGCCACAGAAGGGTTGCCTGATTCATGTTTCCATGCATCAAAATAAACTACTTTAGTTTTATTTTCATGTAGATTTTTTTGTAAAGCCTTTAACAGATTAGTTTTACCACTGCCCCATTGACCATGAATGGCAATAGACATGGGCGTTACAATTTTTTCTGATTGAATATAATTTACAAGAGTATTACAAACGTCACCAATTCCAAGATATTTTGTTTCTCCTGTAGGTTCATCTGAAATTGATTTAATTAATGACCATCTATTTTCCATATGCCTTTTCAAAGAACTATGAACTTAAGCGTATTGTCTATACTCAAAAGTTTTTAGAATTATTTACTTTTTCAACAATTTTGCTTGCTAGATCATCCATCACTAATTCAATATGTTTTTGATTTTTTACAGATAAAATTAATGACGTGCCTATTCCAAATGGAACTCCTGATAACCCTAAGACAGCCAACCCAATTTGCTGTATAGAAAAAATATTTTGTTGTGAGAATGATTCTACAATCATTTCATTGGCTTCTGCATTTTTAATAACCGTTGAAGGTTTAATTTCAACAATATTTTCCATTTTATCCAATGGGGCAAACTCTCCGTGCGTTCCAATCGTGATAGGATATAATGATAATCCATGTTCAATTGGGAATGTGATAAATCCAGTCCTTTCAAAAAGAATTGAACCATCATTCATTGAACCTTTTTCAAAAAGCTCTACTGCACTATCTTCTTCTTTTTCTTGTTCAAAAGTAGCAATGATGTTTGATTCATTAATACCTGAATAATCCCCCTTGGGAATCATAAAAAATATTAGAATTCGTTCTATTGCTTCTGGTCCAGAAACCTTTGCTTGGAAGACATAATCAATTTTATTATTAACCGCAAAATCATATAATGTTGAAAAAACAACTTTTAATTGAATTTTAGTTGGATTTTCAGGATCTCCTGAAACATATTCTAAAGTTGTAAATTCAATTGGTCTGATGTTTTCTGAAGATTCAGCATTTGTTGTTTGAGCATAATTTGTTGATGTCAAAACTACCATCAATCCTGTCGTGACCAAAACACACCCTAATACAATTAAAAAAATCCCAATACTTTGTTTATTCATATTTTCATATCATATCCTGCCTAAGTTTATGCTTTCTGCAAATTCTCCTTAGAATCCTCTAAGATGCTCTACCCAATACTTCCATCCTTCTGGATTGTCAGAAATTTCCATGCCTACTGGAGGCGGTTTTACTACCCATCCCTCTCTAAAACAAATCAATCTCTGAAAATTAGCCTCACATTCAGGACATTTGATTACAAATTCTAATTTTTTATTTTTAAAATTGTCCGATTGCAATGGAATAACCTAATGATGCACCATAAGCATGAGGTGCTGTAGTTGAATCGGCGTATTCAATAACTTTATTTTTTGTGAATGTTTTTAGATTCATTTCTTTATCGTTTTTTTCAATTTCCTTTACTAAATTTTTTATCATAATGTGATTATGGCCCATTCTCCAATCTCTTATATCTGTCCGTCTTTGGCCTTTATCTGGTTCACTGAACATTGGTAGAGACTCGGGCAGTCCAATATTTCCTTTTAGATGTTTTGCAAGAATTTTTTTAGGTCGATCGTTTTGTTCATACCATTCTACTGCTTGCTCATAATCAAAAGGATAATTTGGCAAGTAATGCTTACAATATTTACAGTTACACCCCCATTCTGAATCAGGGTTTTTACAAAACATCAACGATAATGTTCTTGCAGAAACTTTCTTTTCGGCAGGTTTATTGAAATAAATCAAACCCATAAAACCATCTTTTATGGGACTAGTGGCATCAAAACTCACTTCTCTAGTTTTATGCATTATTAATGAACAAATTAAAATCATAATTTGAGAGCCTAGCCCCAGAAAATGGAATTTTGATGGGTATTTTTTATTCCAAGAATAATATCCGTCACATATACCCTTAACAATTAAAGGAGTTCGCAAAGATCTTCTGGGAACTTTTCTAGGTAATTCAACAATTTTTTTTTGTTTAATGTAATAATCAGTCCAATTATTATCTGCCATTGAAGCCCCTACACCAAGCGCTAAATTCCTTACATTGTTTTTTGCCATCTCTTTTCCAGCATTAAATGCACTATCATAATCAACTGCTGAAATAACTCCATAAGGTTTACCAAAATATTTTCCATATTTTTTTGAAATTGTATTATTATAGAATCGGGCTGAACGTTTGTTTCGATATGTGTAAAATGAACTATATTTTTTTACATATTCTGGTTCAATACTGAGACCAATTAGGGATGCCAAAAGGATGTCTTCTCTACAGATTAATCGTTTTGGGTTGATTTTATTTTGCTCAGATACTGTATTTTCTGGAATTATTTCTTTTTCTATCGATGATAATTTGTTCTTGATATTGTTGATGAGAATTCTATATTTTTCTCGTAACTCAGTTGGAACCTCATTAGGATATATGCTATGATCTAAGGATCTTTCAATATCTGTAATTTGTTTTAAAAGGGGGGTTGATAAATTATTGAATTCTTTTTTTAGTAAATTGATATGTTTAAAAAAACCATTATCTGCAAAAATAAGTTCATCAAACTCCAATCCTAATTCTAAACAAAATTTAATTCTTTGAGGAGTGTATCGATGAACAGATAACAAATAACCATCAGGATTTACAAATCCATTAATTCGTGCATTGTAAGTTGAACGACCTAGATTAAAATAAAAATTGTATTTTGACAAAACAAATATTTAAAATCTATGGATCATCTGGATGATGCTCATATTCAGCTCTATGTAAACATGAATGATATTCATCACATGACTCTAAACATACATCTTCCATATCACCCATTTCTGCTTCACAATCCCAAATATCCATTACACTGTCCCAACAAGACGCTACTCGACCGACGCACAATGCAGTTGCTATTACTCCCGCGGCGCCCCCAGTTGCACCTGTAGCAGCAGCTAAAAGAGCACATTCCCCTGCAGCAAATGCACAATCTTCTGCTGTATCCCATTGCATATCTTCACATTCTGCATTTCTGTCAACAATTGCCTCACAATTTTCTATACACGATTCGCGGTAATCTTCACAACTTTCACTCATGGTATCACCTTGTTTTGAGTAAAAGGTTTTATAAAAATAAGTTCGCCCGCACCTGTATTGAGATTCTCTACGTCCGGATTCCACTCTTCTTGTGGTCTAATTGACCATTCAACATGATTTGAATTTGGATAGAAATCAAACCACGGTCTAACTTTCATTAGAATATAATCATACCAACTTTCTTTAGATAACTCTGTTAAATTGATTCTCTCAACTTGAAAAACAGGATAATCTACCACGTTGGAATCTTTTTTCCAAGTTCCATGCATTTTGATAAAACCATTATTTACCATCCCATGGCGTGGCATATTTTCAAAAATTACCACTCCTGGAATTTCTTCATCTTTTCCTGGCTCATAAATTTTAAAAACTGTAAGGAGTTTTTCACCTTCTCTTTGAATCGCAATATCTTTTACGAAACCATTTATCTCCAAATATTTCCCATCATTTTCATCACTATTATTATATAATTCACGAATAGTAATATTTTTTCCATTTGGTATTTTTGAATTAAATGCTAACTTTCTTGCCATTTTTATTTCATCTTCGAATTCATCATCGTCATCTCGAAGTAATGCTATACGTTTTCCATACATAGCAACTACGCTAGTTAAAATCCAACTTCTTACAGCGTGACTCAATAAATGTTCTAATTTTCCAAATGCTCTTGCCAACGATGGATCTTCTGAAATATAACTTGTTACTGCTTTTGCAATTGTAGCTGACACTATGGCATACCATTTCATCGTAGATTCCTGTTCATTAAAAACAGATGTGGATATATTTCGAATTTTTTCGCGATCACCTAACGAAAAGGCAGAGTGAATTTCTAATAATCCTAAAATATTTTTTTCTTGAAATTCATCAATGAGTTTTTTAATAAAATCAATTTCCTTCCTTTCAAATGTTGGAATGTCAATTACAGAAAAATGTTTGTTAAATACACTATGAAACCCTGATAATAATCCCGTATATCCCAAAGCAATAGAAAACTGACTCCTTAGAGAAATGAAATGCATTGGATATCTCAAAATATCCTTTAATTTATTTTTAAATTCACCATCCACAGCAGAAATTACTTTATCAATTAATTCTGGTGGTTTACCTTGTTTTTCTAATTCTGCAGCTACTTTAGCTCTAAATTCTTCATCTTTTAAATTTGATGATAATTTATCATACGGACCACCGGTGCCGCATATATTACATCCAAATTCCCTTAATGTTTTTCTTACTTCATATTCTCCAAGAAATAAATTCCAATCTGAATTACTACGAGCTCTTAATCTGTTACCTAAATTGGATAATTCATCCCATGTGCGATTTACAGTTAAGCGACCTGCTTCTAACTGCAAATCTCTAGTATTACATGGATTGTACATTTCAGTATCTTGTGGATATTTTTTTAATAATTTGATTAAGATATTGTATTCTTCAGGACTATCAGTTTCCATAACATCGTGAAGCACTCTAAATATTTAACCATGATCTTTTAAATTTCATAATATCTTATTATCATTATTAAATCATATCACATCTTAGTTTATCTTTTCTGTATATTGTCAAACAAATACTTATTTTAGAATCCTCTAAGATGATCTAACCAATACTTCCATCCCTTTGGTTCATCACTAATTTCCATGCTGATTGGAGGTGGTTTTACTGCCCATCCTTCCCTAAAACATATCAATCTCTGAAAATTAGCCTCACATTCAGGACATTTGATATGAAAATCCAACTTTTCGATTTTCAATTTGCTATATGATAAAATACCAAACCAAGTAATTGTGTGACGACGTTTCTTTACTCCTGCATGACTTAGCAAATACATTACAGTGCCAATTGGATTCTCACGTATTCCAATGTTTTTTACCAACCATCCGTTTTTCTGAAAGATTTCATCAGTAAGTGTTACCCAACCAAATGCCAGATAATGAAAGTGCGGTGATAGATACCACTGTTTACCTTTCTTTCTAAATGGATGTACAATGTCTAGTCCTCCTTGTATCCCTGCACGCTTTGCCATTTTTCTTGCTTCTTTTCTCAAGAACTCAATTGGTTTGTGCTGTAGCCAGGTTGGTGGGGATACTACAACATGTTTTAGATATTTTAGATTCTTCTTTGATGCTTTTAATCTGTCTAGTATTCTTGCAGTGGAACGACTTGCCCATTGTCCTGCACATTTAGGACAACTTGCTCTGAAACAACAAAGTTTGTAAGTCTGAGCTTGAATCATTCCATCTGAATGTTTTTTGTAATCAAGACATCCACGCCATGCCCATTGACCGCAATCATCTTTTGATTCACCTGACTTTGGTAGATTCCATCCATCCCATTCTATACTAGCATAGTTTGTTTGATCATACCAATCAGAAAATTTACTTTGCGTCTTTGCAGGATACGTTTCTTGATTCAATTTTCATCAAAGTAAAACGTCTTTGTAACATTACAGAGAATAATGATAATTTGTTCCTTTGATAAATCAACTATTTGATTTTCAAAATTTCCTTGATGATAAATAATGTCATGAATATATTTTCTAGATGCTGAAATATCTCCTAGTTCCATTTTGCAGAGATTGCACCAGCTCATACAGCACCGGCTCCATGATTGATTGAATTTTCAATTATTAGTTTAGCACAAAAAAGAGCCTGATTTGATGAATGGTAGGCGTAAATTTGACCACAATTAGAGCATTTTTCAGAAATATCGTCTATACTCCAATCATCTTCTATTGGCTCCGGCTTGTCTGGTATTGAATTATCATTAGGAAAAAAAGAGTTACTCGACATTGCTTTCACCCTCGACTGTTATTTCTTGACTGCTGTTTCGATGTTCTAATTCATCGATGCATAGATTGATCATCTTGTCTATTCCGCGAGTAACTGGTTTGTCTGCAATCTTTGCAATTCGTTGTACTGTTTCAGGTTTTAGATTTGCTTGAATCTTTTCCGACATGTTTGAAGAAAGGTTTCTCGTTAACCCTTTTAGCCGAGTGTGTACAATGTATGCCTGAGAGTTAAACAATGAAAAAATTATCTCAAGAAACCATCACTGGTAATTTGATGTATGTTGAATGGTTTAAGATAGAATATCAGCCATCAACTAGACACATCAAAGACAAACAAGTAAAGAAAAACACCATGAATATTAGAACGTCTCACATTATTCATGCAGAGAATTTAGAGAGAGCAATTGCAGATTTGAAAAAAGAAAGACTGACCCATATCAAATGGACTCCTTTAACAATAGACTTACCAAAAAAATGTCCTGACTGTGGCAAAGTTGGCAATCCGATAATTGTTGAAACTAAAAGAGCAAGTGACATCATTAAAGATTTCAAAGGAAACGTTATTCGTAAAAGAAAACCAGAACGTTGGTTAAGGTATAATCACAAAGATGGAAAGCATCATAGAATTGGTAAATATGAAATCATTACAGTAGTTCCTAAAGATAAACGAAGAACGATAAAACAAATTCCTAGCATCAAACTAAAAAAATCCCTAGAATACGATAGTCTAGGTTATAGAAGAAGAGTTGGACATTATCCACTTCCTAAAGATTTCAAACTCCAAAACCTATCCTAAAACATGGCTTTTAGGCATAATCATTTTATTACTTTTAGTAAAATACTGGATTAGATGAAACCTGTAATTATTATCGCAATAATATTTGGTTTGTTTACATTACCTACACTTGTAGATGATGTGAATGGTCAACGTTGGGAATTTTTTGGAGAAATTCGAGAAAAGGGATTATCTGATGATCAAATTACAAGTATGCTTATTTTTGTAATTTCTGGAATAATTGTAAATGTATTCTTATTTCGTAAAGATATACGAAAGAAGTTCAACAGGTAAGAATTTAGACTCTTAACATACTGCTTAATTATTCAATTTTAGTCACATTTTAGACATATTTCGTATTTTCAAAGCTCTTATTTTAGACACAAGTGATTTTCATCAATTTCTAATCTGCTCTAATAATTTGTAGACTTCTTTCATCTCTAATTCTAATTTCAAAATCTTTTTGTCTTTTTCAGACTCTGATTTCTCTAATTTCAGGCTTAATTTCTCGGCTTTTGAAACTGTCAACTCTGGTACCGCCTTTAGAAATTCTTCAAAACATTCCTCTCTTGTTGGTTTGAGATATACTCCATCAAGTCCATTTTTGTGAGCAAGTAATTTTTCTGCAATGTTACTGTTCACTGTAGATTCAATCTTCAAGATAGTGTTGAATCTCTTCCTGAACCCATACATCAAAGCCTTGTCATAGCGATAACCTGTTTTGATTTTCTCAATGTTTGCCTTTCTCTCCAAGTTTTCAAAAATTGAATTCAGTGCAGGTATGCTCAGATACAATTCCTCTTTGAATCTGTTTTTCTTTTGAATTGCAAACAATGGTGATTCTTGTGAAATGATTTCCCCATTTCTGATTCTTTCATCTCTGTACACTTCAAGAGCATTTGATGCTTCAGGTGTTAAAAATCCCCAATACTCTTCATCTGAATTTTCATACATCAAGACTGCCTTACAACCATGTGGCATTACATGAAGATGTTTGAAACACAAGATAGGATCAGTTAACACTGCAGGACGACCTCCAATAGAGCTAAAAAATAAGACCAATGCTTTGTTACGTGAACTATTTGTGTAATCTAGCATATCTTGAATATCTTTATCTGTAAATGGTTTGGAACTTCCTTTCTTTGTTTTGTCTCTGGGAATTAATCGATTAATTGCTTTAGGAAAATACTGGATTCGATTCACATCCAAGAAAAGATAGATTGGTTTTAGATAATTCCTAACTGTTATTCCTTTGATTTTTCTATGACTTTGATACAACACATAATCTTCTAGATGTTTGTCGATAACTTTGGAATGTAAACTGGCATACTCATCATGTTTATTCTCGTATCCAACAAATTGCATAAAGTTCTGCAAGCCTTTTGTGTAGAGTTTCATTGTAGCATCTGAATGAATGGCGTTTTCAAAGAGAAGTAGACTTCGTTGCAATGAATTAAAGTCATTTTCACGAATTAAAGACAATGTGTACAGTACATGCCTGATGGTTATACCCCGTTTTGTCTAGTTTTTCTTTATTGTTTCCCTTTCATTTTGTCTATTGTTTCCAATAGCGAATTGATCGTTTTGAGTATACTTTGCTGTTTTTCATGATCCTTTTCATTTTCTAATTCTTTTGAGAGTGATTCCAATTTTTTCTCAAATGTTTTCTCTATCAATGTAGGATCTTTTGATAATTCTGGTTTTGGAACCTCCTTTTTCTCTGGTTGACGACCGCACCCAATACACAAAGCCTGACCTTCCTTCATGACTCTAACTCCTTTACAATATGGACATGGTTCGCTTAGTAATGTTGCTCCTTTTAGTAACATTTCTGCTGCTTTTTTAGTTAATTCTTCTGGCATTACTTTTTGTATATTTTCTATCTAAAAATTAGTTTGTTTTCTATTTTTTCTTCATATTCAAACAAGGCTTAATAGTGCGAATAATTGAATTGATTTCGAACGTATGGCAGTAATTTGTAATACTTGTGGTCTTCCAGAAGATTTATGCGCATGTGGTGAACTTGCCAAAGATAGTACTAAAATAATTATTCGATTAGAAACTAGACGATTTAAGAAAAAGGGTACTATGATAGAAGGATTAGATCCTAAACTAAATAATCTGGAAACTGTTGCAAAAGAACTCAAAAATAAATATGCGTGTGGTGGAACTGCCAAAGAAGGTTATATCTTCTTACAGGGTGATCATAGAGATACGATTAAAGATACATTGATCCACCTTGGGTTTGCAGAAGACACTATAGAATTACACTAGAGTGAATTGCAAAATTCAAATAAATTTCTCCAATCACTTGGAATTCCATTCACTGCATTATTATCAGTAATTTTTGGGTTACTACTTGTATCATTCCCTATTGGTATCTTTGTTGTTTTTGAAACTGATGTTGGGGGAGATATCAATTATGAATATCCTATCACTCATCTAAAATTATTTGAAAATACTGATTTCTATCAAGCCTCGACTGATGTGAGTTTGGGTGATGCATTTGTAATACTGTGGATTTTCTATCTTATACTATTTGTAATTGCTATTTTAGGTCCTAAACATGATTTTCTGAAAACTCTTTCTCCAATTATCTCATTTGGTCGATATGACACTCGTGCAAATTATATGATTGGAATCACAAAATGGTTTTCAATTTTGATTTTAATTTCTGCCGTGATTAACTTTGTTCAAGAGGGAATTGGAATCGAAATTATTCCCCCACTAGATGACAATGATCTGATTCAGTTTTTCTATGTTAGTCTTGCTCCTTTGATTGAAGAATTTGGCTTTCGATTGATTTTACTAGGCATACCCTTGTTTGCTCTTCATTCTGGAAGGTCTTCTGTGAAATATTTTCTAAGGTGCTTGTGGACTCCTGATACTCTGAACATTCATGATTCGAAAAAGGCATTTTTATTGATAATTTTTGTTGGAATTCTTTTTGGTTTTTCTCATATTGCCTTTGGGGATTCTTGGAGTAGTGGGAAATTTGCCCAAGCTACTGCTAGTGGAATTATTCTAGGTTGGGTTTATCTTCGATATGGATTTGTGGCATCTCTTTTGATTCATTGGGCTGCAAATTATTTTGTATTTTCATATGCTACTTTTATTTCTCAAATTAATGTGATTTCTATTGAAGATGCATTCTCTCATTCTTTGATGTTTACATTAGAAATTCTACTTTTAGCTGCTGGCATATTTTCTGTTTGTATTTTATTTGTAAATAGATTTTATTCCAAAAAAGAAACCCTGAGTGTGGGTTCCTAAAATGAAATCATTTCTATTTTTATTATTTTTGTTTTGTTTTGGAAGTATGTCGTATGTATATGCTGATAATGATATTCCTTTTTGGATCCAAAATAATGCTCATTGGTGGTCTTTAGATAAAATAAATGATGATGAATTTGCTCATGGTGTTGATTGGTTGTTATTTGATACTCTCTTGGAGTCTTCTTCGGTCTCTTCAAAAAATAACATCCCTCATTGGTTCAAAAATGTTGCATCTTATTGGACAAATGATTTAATTTCTAATGTTGAATTCATAGATGGATTACAATATCTACTTGATCAAAATATAATTTCAATTCAACGCAGTATATCTATATCTGATTACAAAGAACATCGATTTTCTGGAACTAATGAAATTTTTAAAATATATGCTTATGAAAAAGATTTTTACTTTGATAATGATGTTCCAATTCCTAAAGATATCCAATTTGAATTAAAATCAGATTATTTTGATCTTGAAGAAATCACCTATGATTCCACAAAACAAAATGTTGTGGTTATAATCCCAATTTTTACTTCCAGTGCTTATTGGGAGCCTGGTTTTTATAATTTTTTTAGAGGCGAATGTGGTATTGAATGTCTAACTACAAATATTGAATTTTCCAAATTTTTTGGTTTCAATGCATCTGATAATGCTGTAAAAATTTTATCATTACTTGGGTATCCATTTGTTTATGATATTGATGTTGATCAAAATCCTGAAATTTTAAGTGAATTTGATTCAGTAATTGTTCTTCATAATGAATATGTGACCCAAAATGAATTTGATGCAATTACGACTCATCCTCATGTATTGCATTTGTATCCCAATTCACTATATGGGCATATTTCAGTTAATTATTCTGATGATACCATTTCACTAATTTCAGGTCATGGTTATCCTGATGAAAATATCCAAAATGGATTTAATTGGAAAAATGAAAATACACATCCATACGAATTTGATATTGAATGTTTGAATTGGGAATTTTATTCTATATCTAATGGAAAAATGTTAAACTGTTATCCTGAACATCTTATAATTGATGACTCTGAATTACTAAAAGAAATTAAATCTCTTACTATAAACAAATAACTTACAAATTTAATGCTACTTTCAAACCTTTGTATCTATTTCTAATTGTAACTTCTGTTACCCCTGCGGCTTCTGCAACATCTCTTTGAGTTTTATTTTCACCATTTGTCACGCATGCAACATACAATGCTGCAGCTGCTAATCCCATTGGATCTTTGCCTGCTGATATTTTTTGCTCTTCTGCTGTTTGTAATATTTTAGTTGCTTTTCTTTTTGTTTTTTCAGATAGTCCTGCTTTACTTGCAATTCTTGAAATACATTTTACTGGATCTACTACTGGCATTTTCAAATTTAACTCTCTTAGTAATAATCGATAACATCTTGCAATGTCTTTTCGTTTAATATTGCTTGCTTGACCAATGTCTTTTAACGTTCTAGGAGTTTCTGTATCTCTGCATGCTGCATACAATGCTGATGCAATTAATGCTGAAATAGAGCGACCTCTAACCAGACCTTTTTCAAGTGCTTTTCTGTAAATATAAGCTGCTTTTTCAATTACTGAATCTCCAACAGCAAGTTTGTCTTTTAATCTGTCTAATTCACTAAATGCTTGTCTAAAGTTTCTATCAACAGGTTCATGAACCTGACTTCTACTATCCCATGTTCTTAATCTTTCAATGGTGCTTTTCATTGCAGCAGTTAATGGTTTGCCTGTCGCATCTCTATTTTGTGGATTAATTACTGTGGCCAATCCCATATCGTGCATGGCAAGTGATGTTGGAACTCCTGCCCTGCTTTTGTTTTCCCCTTCATTTGAAAAGGATCTCCACTCTGGTCCTGATTCTTCTACTTTGTCAGTGATCACAAATCCACATTTTCCACAAAAATTTTCACCCGTATTTGCATCTGTAACTAGTGTTCCCTTTCCACATCTGGGGCATTTGTCTTTTGGATTCGTTGATTTAACCATTTTTCAAAACCTTTTATGATAATATTTAACATTTTCTAATTTATCATATATAAGTATGTCTGTAATTTCATACCTAAAATGGGAATTTTTTTATGGTTTGAGAGTTTTTTGTTTAATTATACTCTAGTATTTTTTTAATTTTTTTAGAAATTTCTGGTTTCTCATTTTGTTCAAGTAAAAATTTCAAATCTTCTGCATTGTCTACATCCCACATTATTCTTTTTACAAAAACCATGGCGACATTGAGTGTATGCTCTTTTGCAGTATTCATGTGTATTTTGTAACTATCTTCATCATAATGGGTTTTCATCAAATCTATTGGCATTCTAGCTAGGGCATTAGTGCCATCAAATCTTCTTGATGGAACAATGATTGCAAAATTTGGATGCATTTTGTAGTTTAACATAAAATCGATATCTTGAGTTTTGATAAATGGAATATCTTGAGGAAAAACAATTGATGCATCAAAATTATTATCAAGTAAATACTTGTCAGCCAACGCAACTGCACTGTTGACACTTTCTTCTTTTTCATCTATTATTGTTTCAGTGTTGAATTTTTTTCCAATCTCTATTGCTTTTGCTTCTTTTGTCACCATGATTGTTTTTTCAATTTGAGGGGATATTGATAATGTATGCAAAATTTCCTCTAACATGACAATGCATAATTCTTCAACTTGTTTTTGTGATAAATCTAAACGTGTTTTAGCATTTGAAAATGTCTTTACAGGAATGATTGCCGCTATTTTCAAATTATACGTGTACTTGTTTTAAAATGAAATTTGCCAATGCGTCTTCAGCAAGTTTATTTTTCATGGTGATTTTTGTTTCAAAAACTTTCATATCTAAACTTTGAATTTTATTTACTAGCATCCTATCTTTTGTATCTACAATTATGTTTGAGCATACATCAGAATACATCTTTGCTAATCCATAAGCATTTGATTCTATACCTGCAGCTTGCATATATTTTGCAGCAGGTCCGCTAATTGCATTATCTCCTATTAATGGACTAATTGCAACAACTTTTTTCTTTATTTTTGATAATTCCTTTCTAATGCCTTTGATTTGCAACATTGGGCCAATTGACGTTAGTGGATTCCCTGGTGCCAATATTACCATGTCTGCATCATGAATTGCATTCACTGCTTCAGGATTTGGACGGGCTTTGTCTGCTCCGATATATTGAATCCCCTCGACAGGATCTTTTCCTCTATGTTTTACCCAATATTCTTGTAAGTGTAATTCACCTTTGTCTGTAGTAATTCTTGTTTCAATACTGTTGTCTGTAACTGGAATGATATTTGCACTAACTGCAAATTTCTCACACATCCATTTTGTAATGTCACTTAGATTTTTTCCATTTTTTAGCATGTTTGTTCTAATCAAATGAGTGGCAGCATCTCTATCTCCCACTCTAAACCATGTCTCTTCTCCAAAGACTTCCATTTGACGTAAAAAGTTGAATGTGTCTTTTTTCATTCCCCATCCTCGCTCTTGATCAAGTAAATCTGCTAATCCATACACGATTGTATCGATATCTGGGCATACGTAAAGTCCGTATAGCCAATAATTATCTCCAACATTGCTAATTACGTTGACTTTGGATTCTTGTGCAACTAGCCCTCTAACTAGTTTCACCGACCCTGTTCCTCCTGCTAAAACTGTAATCATATCATATTCCTCTAAAACTGAAGTTACTGACTTTGTTACTCAATATTACTTTTTCAAAAAATGCCGATCTAGTTATTTAGGATAAGTTTATTACGGTAATTTCATGGATTTTACTCGTGTCTCGGGCTGTATTATTGTCTGTTTTGTTAGCAACTCTCATCGTTGTAGGTACAAGCACTCCTGTGTGGGCTGCTCAATTAGATGCTCGAATTAATCCTAATACTGAAACATCTCCGTTTAAGATGACTTATCTGAAAACTGTCTTTATTGAATATCCAAATGGTGGAAATCTCTTTGATGAACTTAAAGGAAAAGAATGGACCATTTCTGGAACTGCAGATATATCAAATCCTGGAGTTCAACAATTAAAAAATGAACTAAATCGTGGTATTGCAAATGATGGAAGTCAAGCTCAAATCGATGATTTAGTTGTAGATTATGAAATTCACCTTAAAGCAAGAAACATCAACACTTCAATTGATTATCGTGTAATCTTAGAGGGAACTTTAGCTGATTATGTAATTACTGATGATGGACAAAGAACTCTAGTTGATTTAGGATGGAGAGCAATGTCTACTGATAAAGAAATTGTAATTGATGGAGTCGAAATTAACATTCCAATTAATATTCTGAGAGACCAAGAACCTGAAGTTTATACTTTCTTTGCTGGTACTGAAGCAGAAAATGTTTTAGGTAAACATCTCATTAATGCTGATTTTATTTTAGAACAACCATTAACTAACTGGCACTTTCTATTTGATCCCACTGGTATCAATGTAGATGCTGGAACTTTTGGATTGGATGATGAAATTGCAGGATTTGTAGTTTCATCTTGGACCATGGGTGAAAGTAGTATCAGAGAAGGAAGACAAGTTGAAAGAGTTTTTGAGGCTTCAGTAACTTCTGATCAAACATACATTGTTAGAAGTGTTCAATCAACTGATACTGCAAACTTGTCAACAATTGGTTTTGGTGCTTTAGATAATTTGGATGGAATTGAAATTGCCGGTGTTACTCCAACTCCTCCTGAGGATTATATGACTACCTCAACTGGTGATTTCCCAGTAATGATAGTTTATGGAATGGCTGGAATAGCAGCTGTTGCAGGTATTGCATTTTTCTTTGTGAGTAGCAGATCACTCAAAAATGAGAAACAAGGCCAGCAAGGAATTGACCCTGAAAGATTGGTAGGTTACCAAACAAGTGCTTCTTCTGGTGGTTATCAAACCAATAGAGGTGAGGCTCAACTCAAAGATGATACTGATTATCAGCAAACCCGAAGCGTATATGAGGGTGATTCTACTCAAAGTCCTCCTCCACAAGCAACTCCTTCAACTGAAGAAGAAGCAGCATGTGGCTGTGCAGCTTCTGCTGAAATGGGCTCAGAATGTGATTGTGCAATGCAAGGTGCTTGTCTATGTGATGCTACATGTAGATGTGGTGCAGATATTTGTAAAGAACAAGCTAACTCTATGAGTTAATTCTTACCGTAATTTTCTACTCTTAATATTTCCACAAATGGGAATATTCACGATGTTTAATGTTTTTGTTAAAAAATCATTTTCTCATTATTCAAAATACTAGTAAATACCATGATTAGTAATGTCTGAGAGACTCACAATAATGCTAAACAGCGATATTGCAAAAAAGCTTAGAGCCCTTCAAGCAAAGAAAATCAAAGAATCTTCTTCAACAGTTAGTTTTTCAAGAATTGTAAATGAAGTCTTAGAAAAAGGATTAAAATAGAATTATTCTTTTTTTGATATTTTTATTTTGTGAATTGTCATGATATGTCTTTTGAGATGACCTTCTCCAGCTAGATGTTTTTTACAATGGGGGCATTGAATTCGTTTCACCATCTTATATTCATACTTTTTATGAAATTCATATATTAACTATTGTAAAATATTAAAAATGTGTGCTGGGAGTAACCCTCCTTCTGTTTTCACGATATTTCGCTTTGCAGCCTACCTGAACTTAGTACAGGAACTATTAGTTCTGTTTGGCTTTGCTCCATGTGGGTCGTCTGTTTCATTCCTTTTATGGAAACCTCAGGTTTTGCCATCATTGTGCGCCATATTGGATTCTTTTCTGCTCCGTTGCCAACCATCTCTGATTATCTATCTCCAGATCACATTTCCTGTTTGGAGGGAGGAGTTTCCTCTGCCGTAGCAGCGTGTCGTGCTCCAGCTCACATGAAAACTCATACCTCTCATTGAATTTGAGTATTACTTTGCAGGTTTTGTGCCTATGATGAACAATGTACCGTATTCTCTTTTCCATTTTTTCTTATTTTTCAAATCTTTGATGTGTTTTGTTTTTACATCGAATCCTACATTTTTGAAAAAACTCCTCCATTCTTTTTTTGAATGAAGGTGCATCTGTATTTTCATAATTCCTGCCCACCTAGCTGTTGATTTATTATCTGTATAGAAATCTGTACCGCAGAAAAATTGTCCCCCTGGTTTTAATAATTTGTATATTTTTTCTAGTGCTATTTCTATAGAGTCTGCATAATACAATGACTCCATTGAAAAAATAAAGTCAAATTTCCCTTTGTATTTCATTGATTCAATGTCTGTGTGAATATACTCTTCTTTTTTACTTTCAATCTTTTTTTTAGATTGAATGACCATTTTCTTACTCTTGTCAATTCCGACTGCTTTTTTACACTCTTTTTCACTGGCAATTTTTCTAACTACCCATCCATTACCACACCCTACATCTAGAAAGGTAAATGGTTTTTCAAAAGATATTGTTTTTAAAAATTTTAAAACATTTTTGCCATGCTCCATCTCCATTAATTCGGCTCTTCCATTTTGAGCCCATTCATCAAAAGTTTTTCTCACTCCATCCATATTTTCAAATCTTTTTTCTTTCAATTATAATCTTCTTTTCACTGAGCTTTAGTATGAACAACTTCTCAGTGTCTCTTATATTCAATTTCTTTTAATTAATTCTGAAGAGAATTGCCTGATGAATCATGCCGAAATTGTGGTGGAAATTTATCTGAGAATACAAAGTGCTCTCAATGCTTCAAGCCAACTAGTATGATTTGTAATCACTGTGAAAAATGTACTCAAGTGCAATTCCATTCATTTTGTATGTCTTACCAGACCAACCAAACCAACGCTGTGCCAACAATTGAGTCTGGTAACTACTCGATGGTAGTTGCCATGGCTTAATTTACGAAATAAACAAAAATCTATGATATCATAGCTGCTCAAGTTTTAAGTAGTATGAGCCTCGATTTGGATCCTTGTGAGCCGAATTCCAGTAGTATTGAGCCTGTTTGTTGTTCTTTTGATGCCTGTATATGCATCTGCTCAGACTCCAGATAGAATTACTCTCTTGGAGAATTTTGGAAATTACGAAAGCGGTGAGCCGTTATTTGTTTATGGACAGATTGCAAGTATAGTTGATGATTCTTTTCTAATTATGCAGATTTTTAATCCCCAAGGTGACATATGCCAAATTCAACAATTGATGCCTCTGTCTAATGGTGCATTTATCACAGATGTAATCCCTCTAAAGGGAAGAATTTGTGGAATTCCTGGTGAATATGAAATTAAATTATTCTATGGGGATTACTCTACATCTACAACATTTAGTGTCTCATCTGGTTCTTTCTCTGAACCAACAAAAGATCAAATGATTTCATCTGCCAAAAATTTGTTATCTGAACAAGGATCTGTTATTGGCAATTTGTATGACATTCCTTCCCCTGTATCAAATCAAACATCTAGCAATTTATCTGAATTAGAATCTGAGTATGTTTCACTTTGGAATGAATTCTTTGTAGATGATTTAATTACAGAAATTAATCCGTTAATTAGACCTGCTGTATCTTCATCGTTAGATTCTGTACAACAATTATTAGATGACGATGAAATTTCTTTTGAAATTGCAAAATCTATTGATGAAATTATCTTTGCATCTGTATTTTATTATGAGATAGGAGATAAAACAAAAGCCATTGATTTGCTAACTGATGCCTTTGTAGATGTAAGAAACGTAAATCCTGAAAAAGTATCCAATCAAAGAGCTCCAACTTTTGATGAATTAGAAGAAACTCTGTTAAATTTAATGAAAAAATCTGACACTGTGATGAGCAAATCTGTCAAAAACGAAGTTGGATTTATTTTTGCAAGAGGTACTGCTCCTGTTTATTCTGATGAAATTGGAGAACTAATTGATGTTCTCTCAAAATCCCGCTATCTTGACGTGGTTTCAAGAAAACAAAGTGACCTTTACAAATTGGTTCAAAATGACTGGGAGTCTCTAAAGCCTTCTCTGATGGGCAAAGAATCCATTGATGAATTAATTGCCTCATCTATACGAGTTACGGAATTACATCAAGCAGCTATTTTGCTACGAGAACTTGATAGTGTTGATAGGTTCATTTCCTCTGATTCTGAAGAAAATGGGGATCTTGCCAATCTAATTCAACCTGATTGGAGTGCCTTGGAACGGGATTTGGCTTTAGCCTCTTCAGTTGAGGATATTTTGGAATCTGAATCCCAAATCCACCAAATGGTGCAGATTATAGATATTTCATCACGAATCAGTAAGAGTGTAGAAATTTCTCAAATGAGTGGGATTGACTCTTCTCTTGTTGAAGACTGGAAATCTCTTTTAGAACGAGTTGAAAATGCGGATTCAGTTGATGATATTTTAGAAATTGTTTTAGAGTTTGATGAATCTATGACCGAACTACGTGAGAAAAGAAATCCTTTGGTAGTTTTGGAGTTTCAGTACAAAACAATGAAAGAAAAGGCTGAATTGCAAGCAGATTATGAAAATTTATTTTTGATTGATAATGCTTTGAGAATTTTGGATACTGCCAAACAAATGGAATCTGGAAATCCATCTATTACTAGAATTGATAGAATTGAAGTTTTACTAAGTTGGGTTAGTGAAATGTCTCCAAAAATACAAGAAGATTTGGATGCTTACAATAAAGATGCATACAAAGTAAGAGCCAGTGATATTTTACAACGTGCAAAATCTCTTGAAAATTTAGTTGAGTTGAGTTTAACTAAAAACAGATTCTTGCCAAATTATATTGAATTTACAGAAACATTCAATGAAAAAATTGATAATGTGAGAGATCTTGTGATTAAAAATGATCTTGATCAGGCAGATGAATTAGTTCGTGATTTGTTTGATGAATGGAGTCAAGTTTCAAAAGCATACACTGATGATCCATTAGGATCTGAAGTGGGTTACACTGCTGATGAAATCAAGCGTATTGAATTCCGCAAAAAGCTAGATGCTTTCTCAAACATGGTTTCTTCATTTTACAATACAGGATTTTCAGAATATGTGGATGAATATAATCAAAAAATGGCAGATGCCAATCAGATGATTGAACTAGCAAACTTTGTTGATGCAGAATCAAAAATCTCTGAAATTGGAGATTATCTTAGTAAATATCTTGTATTAGATAACTCTAGTATTATTTACGATATTTCCTTTGATGCTGAAAAAAGTATTTGGGTAATTAATGGGGCTACAGAAAAATCTGCCTTTGATAGACGAGAAAATCTCTATGTCACTGTCTATAATATGGATGGAACAAAACACAGTAGTCTTGAATTCACTGATACTAAACAAGGCAACTTTTTCACACAATGGATTGCTCCTGCTGATCCTGGACTATATGTTGTAATGTTGCAATATAAGGATTCAAAGGCTTCACAAATCGTGCATATTGAAGAAGAATTTGACTATGAATACAATGCTACTGATTTGAGTATGGTTGAACTTGCACGTGAATTTGAAGAATTAGAATCATTTGCTGAAGCATTTGGTGGTGAGAGTTATTTTGAAAATCCTCGATTTGCTTCTGTAATTAATGAAATCGAATTTGCATTCAAAGATAAAGATGCTGAGGATGTTGATGACAATCTAAATGAATTAAAAACTATCATAGAAAGATATCTTCCAGTACGTTCTCGTGTGGCAGTAGTTGAAGCCATTTATGATGATGACAAGTTGATTGTATCTGGTGCTGTTCAAAAGACTCTTGCCTTTAGAGAGGATTTGTTTGTGGATGTCTATGATCAACGAGGAACTTTGATTGAAGAGATTTCATTAAAAGATAATTCTTCGGGATTATTCACTGAAACTGTTTCTAGAGCATTTGAACCAGGTGTATATGTTACACAATTACAATATCATGATGTAGTAGTCACTGATTTCTTTAATGTAAAATAATTATTTTTTCCCTTTTACTAAATTAAAGAGCTGTCTTACCGCAAGTTTTGGATGGTGAGTTGCTAGTTTGATCATGTTGGATAATCCAAAATCTGCTTTGATAAAATCAATGAATTCTTCAGATTTTAATTCTTTAATGATGTCTAGCTCTTTGTCCCATTCATCATCTGTTAACCCTATCCATCTATCTTGAACTTTTCCTGCTGAATTAATTTTTGATTCAATCTCTTTTCTCCAATTCTCCTCATAAGGATAAAGTGATTTTTCATCTGTTTTTCCTGACTTTACTGCATCTGCTACTACTTTTCCTGCAACTCTTCCGAATTTTATTGCATATCTGATTCCTTCCAATACCAATGGATTTGCTTGTCCTGCTGAATCTCCAACCAGAATCAAATTATTGAAAACTGTTTTTCTAGACAATCCGTCATTGGGAATTAACCCATAGTGAAATTCTATCTCAGTTAATTCTCCTAGTTTTTTTATTGGGCCTAATTTTTTCTCCATGATTTCTTTGAGTCTTTGTGTGGGGTCGACATTTGATTCAGGCTTTCCTACCCCTACACCGATTCTTACGATATTATTCCCTAATGGGAAAATCCACGCATATCCAGCTGGGGAATATTCTTGCCCTACCATTAACCACCATGTATCTTCATCAACATTTTCAGCTTTTACTTCATATTCTGCACCTGCGCCAAACCTTTCCCATTGAGTTGCAAATCCCATTGCTTTACAAACTGTTGAAGGAAATCCTGTTGCATCAATTACCACTTTGGAATGAAATGTTGTTTCTCCGTTGGAACCTATTCCTTTAACTCCTATAATGTCTCCGTTTTTATTTTTGATTATATTTTTGATATTCATCTTTACAAAAATATCCACTCCTTGTTTTTTTGCTTCATTAGCTAACCATCTGTATGTTTTTCTGACATCCAATACTGCAGCTCTTGGAACAACATCGCTAATTGTAACTTCATTATTTGGTGAACAAAATGAAAAATTTTTGATTGGATTAAAACAATCATCTGGAATTCCAAATTCTTTAATATTTTGAATCCATGTGACTCCGCTAGTTCTCACTGTTTCTGCAATGGATTCTTCTTTTTCAAGTAGCGCAACTTTGATTCCATTTGTTGCAGCTGCAAATGCGGCTGACGATCCTGCAGGTCCTCCCCCAACAACTACTAAATCATAATTATGTTCTTCAGACAATTAATTTCAATGATGATTACCTAGGATATAATTTTGAGGTCGTTTAGTTATTTTTTTAATACCGGTGTGCCTGTGGAATCGTTTTCTCTTTCTGAATCAAAAGTTTCCATATGTGCTGGATCTCTATGCATGAAACTGTGAGTTTCTCCTTCTGCCTTTCTGCAGAATTTTGAATGAATTGTCTCTTCGACTTTTAATGTTGTTTCATTTTCATGAAATAGTCGTTTTCCGCAGTCTGGACATGTAAATTCAGGCATAAATTCCGTCAGTTTCAAATCTATTTAGATGTTTCATGCTTTGAGAGAAAAATTTGTTCTCAACCTAAACTTTAGATGTTTATCATTTCATAGGAAACTATGGATGAATCTGAACTTGTATCTTTTTTGATATGGTCTGTAATCACAGGGGTTGTAATGCTAGTAACTGGAGTTAGTTATCGTGCTTACTCTAAAAAAAATAAGATCTCTTCATCTTGATCCGTTTGTATAAAATTATTTCATTGTTCTAAGTTGTTTTTCTGTATCTCGAATAAAATCCTCATATTTCATAATCTGAGTTGTTATTCTAAATGCATTCATTTGATCTTCGTTGTCTTTAGACCCGAGATATGGTTTTCTTAGGGCCATTAATTTTTCCTGTTCTTCTGTAGCTTTTAGAATATCGTTTTTTAGATCATCTCTAGTTGCCACAAATAAGGTATGTGAATTTCAAATTTAAGATTTTCATCCTTCTGAAGCTGTTTTGCCGCCATCTACATTTAGAATGGTTCCTGTAACCCAGTTTGCTTCATCTGAAGCCAAGTAAAGTACAGCATTTGCAACATCTTCTGGTTCTCCAACTCTTGCAAGTGGCAATCTTTCTTCAAGAACTTTTCTTGCTTGAGGATCATCAAGATATGGTTTTATCATTCCAGAATTAATAATTCCTGGATTTACACAATTACATCTGATGTTTCTTCTTGCATATTCAACTGCAATTGATTTTGTAAACATCGAAATTGCAGCTTTTGTAGATGAATATACTGCCAAGTGAACTCTTGGAATTGCTCTTTCACTAGAAATTGAGCCCACATTAACTATTGCACCATTTTTAACATCTGACATTTTTGTTAAAGCTGCTTTTGTCATATGAAACACTCCTAACAAGTTTACGTCAATTAATTTTTTAATATCTGCATCTTGCATTTCGTGAAAATGTATTGGGTCATTAATTGCTCCGGCATTATTTACCAAAATATCGATTTTTCCATATGTATCCATAATTTGATTTACAGCTTGCAATACTTGGGATTCATCTGTCAAATCACATGAAATTGATGCTGTGGACTCTTCATTGCCAATTTCTTTTCTAGTTGCTTCCAATCGTTCCAAATTTCTTGCAACTAGGATTACTTTTGCACCTTCTTCTGCAAATCTCTTTGCAATACCTTTTCCAATGTCACTAGATGCTCCTGTGACTATGGCAACTTTTTCATTTAATCGCATAATACTATGCTGTATTCATAACTTATAGAATTTTTGTTGAATTCTATTCGTGATTTTTGCTTATTTTATCTATTAATTTTTTTAAGATACTCGATAATTCCTGTATAATCTATATCTCCAAGACCTTCTTTGATTGCATTTTCATATACTTCTTCAGCTTTGCTAATCATAGGTAGTTCAATTCCTAGAGTTTTTGCAGTATTTGTAATCGTGGTGATATCTTTTTTCAAATTAGCTAGAGTGAACGTTGTATTGTATTTGCCATCGATCATCTTGTATGCCTTTTTTTCACTCATTCCTGTTTTGAAATATGTAGAGTTTAAAATTTCGAGAAATATTTTGGGATCGACATCTGCTTTTTTGACAAGAGTGATACCTTCAGATAATGCCAATGCTAACATGGTGATTTGAAGATTCATTGCCAGTTTCACTGAGTGGGCCACTCCACTTTCACCCAGGTGGAAAACTTTGCTTGCAATAGTGTCAAAGACTATTTTACACTCCTCAAAACTATTTTTATTTCCAGATGCCATCATGACCAAATTTCCTGTAATTGCAACATTGGGCCCTCCCATTACTGGAATGTCTAGTTTGTTTATGTTGTATTCAAGAAATTTTTTTGTGATATTTTTTGATTCTGATGGGTCAATTGTACTCATATCTGCCACAATTAATTTCTCATGAATTCCTTTGATAATTCCATTTCCTTCAAATGAAACTTGTTTTACTGCATCTGCATCCTTTACTACGATGATCACCAATTCTGATTTTTCTGCAACTTCTTTTGGTGTTGATGCTATTATGGCTCCCTTCTCTCTTAATTCATTTGTTTTTTCTTTAGTTCTATTGTATGCAATTATTTCAAAATCTGAATTCAACAAATGTAATGCAACTGCATTGCCTAACATCCCTAATCCTATAATTCCAATTTTTTTCATTGAACCATATCCAATATTTTATTTTTAATGACGCTCTTCATCTTGAATTTCCCAATTTTTGTTACCGAATCTTGATGCTACAAATTGTATTTGCCCAATTGTTTTATCTCCTTTTTTGACTTTGGCAAAATCAAATTTTTTCATTTTGATCATTTTTTCTTTAGGTTTGTATCCTCCTTCGATAACTTTTACTTTGAATCTCTTACTTGCTTTGATAATCATTTTTCTTGCATTTTGTACATCGCCAATCCATGAAAACATTTCAAAATCCCCGAAATTTTCCGTTGTTACAGTATATCCGTATAATCTGGCTTCTAATTTCTTGGATTGTGCTTTAGCTTGTTCATTTAACCATGAAACAACTTCTTCACCATGATCTTTTTCAACTCCAAATGTCTCTGAATCTCCCATGTCATCTCATTCACCATCTTAATCCATAATAATCATTTTCTATGATTGTTAAACTAAAATATTGATTCAACCACATTATCTTATGCTTACTATTGACTGTAAAGATGTAATTTCAGTAAAAAATGATTTGCTTGTGTATGTGGCTGATCAGGTGGCTGCAATTCCTACTTTGAAGAATAACCAATTTACTTTATCATCATTGGATGATGACGAAATTCTTGATACTACTAAAGTCATTTCTGCAATTAAGGAATATTTAGATTCTATAGATGAAGGTCGTAATTTTGCTGTAATTTCAAATAATGATGTAATTAACATTACATCTATTTCTGGTAGAGTGATAGAGAAAACAGAAACTGAATCACAATCTGGATTGTTTTCATGTACTCACTGTGGATATGTTACTCAGTATCAGGTTGAACTAAATGTTCATATGAGAATACACTATCTTTGAATTTTTAGTTTTTCTAACAACCAATTTCTTTTAATGATTGGCATATCTGACGCCATTGAAAAGCTATATTGTGAAAATCTGTTTTGGTATTCTGAAATGTAATTATTTGCAACTTTTGGTGTGTTGAAACTTGTTCTAACCCCATCAACATTTACTTGATTTCCTAAAATATCATAAATGATTATTTTGTACTTTGTGGGTTTGACAAAGCATTTTGTACAATACCACAATGTTCCTAGTAAAATTATAAAAAATATTGTTACTATTTTATCTGCAATTTTTCTCATATTTTGATTTTCAACAGGATCTTTATAAGCACTAATTACTCAAAATGATTGTGACAAAATCCCCTAAAAATAACATTGCAAAAGTGTATTGTGAAAAATGTGATCTCATTTTAGAGTCTCGTGAAAAATTTGAAAAACATCTTGATGGTCATTCTTCTACTGTTACATGCGAGGTTTGTCCAATTGATACAGCCATTGCCAAATTTGTGAATCTCTTCAGACGAAAATCTTCACATAATTTGGAATAAGTTTTTTTAACCTACTCTATCTGTTTTGAATTATGAATAAAAAAGGAGTAATTTTAGGCGTGATTGCAATTGCAATTATATCTGGAATTGCTGCATCTGTATCTTCATCTCCTTCCGAAACTGTTAATTTGGACATGAGTAGGACTCATGGTACAATTTCTACTGCTATGGGCTCTCCTATCTTAGGTGATCCTTCAGCACCAATCACTATTATTGAGTTTGGAGATTACCAATGCCACCAATGCTACAATTGGTTTCATAATACAAAACCTGCAATCTTTGAAGATTACATTGCAACTGGAAAAGTTAATTTAGTTTTTGTCGACATGGCATTTTTAGGACGTGATTCTCCAAAGGCTGCTCAAGCAACATATTGTGCAGAAGAACAAGGAATGTATTGGGAATATCATGATATGCTTTACACTTTACAAGAAGACAAAATTGATGGTGGTTGGGCAAACTCTGAAAGACTCAAAGCTATTGCACTTGATTTAGGTCTAAACTCTGATTTGTTTGAGAGTTGTCTTGATTCTGGGAAATATACTAAACGTGTTCAATACAATACACAACAAGCTAGAGATCACAATGTTCGTGGAACTCCTAATTTCATTGTAGTTGGCCCTGATGGACAACAACAACTTGGTGGTGCACAACCATTTTCTGTGTTCAAACAAGTATTGGATTCTATGGTTTAGATGACATCTGTAATTAGTCTCGTTTTTTCAAATCTCAAATATCTGATACTTTCACTGGTAATCTTTTCCTCTATGCTAGTTGGATTGCTAATTTTATCTGAATACATCTTTTTGGAACCATATGTTGTTAGTCATCTTCCTTCTGGAACTGAATTTGGGTTTGTGCTGATTGTAACTATATCTGCACTTTCTGCATTGGTCTTGCCGATGAATATTTTTCGTATAAATATTCTAAAAAAATCAAAACAGAAAATGGGTGGAGGTATTTTTGGTTCTATTATTGGTGCAGCTGCAGGAGCATGTAGTTGTGGTCCAATAGGTTTTGCTGTGATCTCTACATTTGGCTCAGTTGGAGCTACTGCAACAGCATTTCTAACAAACTATGAAATTCCAATTAGAATAATTGCCATTGGAATTCTTGCTATTACTTACTTTACAACTGTAAAATCCTTGAAAATAGAATGCAAGTTTGATCCCAATTCATAATGGATAAGAAATTACCAATTAGGCAAACTTTTGCAACCTTGGAATGTATCTTCCAGCCTTTTCATGTATTATTGTGACATTCATCTATGTGCCAATCAGACCTAGTAGGAGAGATCCAGAAGCTGATGAAATTGAAGATGCTGAAGACTAGCATCACTCCCAAATTTCTATTACAATTTGATAAATTTTGAATTAATTAAAGTCGAGATATTTATTTGCCTTTTTTAGATCTAATTTAATGCAGAATTGGAATTTAATTTTTGGAATTCTGATCATTTCAAGTCCGATTCTATTTTCAATGATTGCATTTCCTGATTCTATAGCTTGGAGTTGGAATGAGGGGCGTGGTGGTTACTTTTTTGCTCTTATCTTTATTGTCGCTGAATTAATTGGATTAAAAATTGTAATTTCAAAGAAAAAATTACTTGCAGTCATTCCAATGGCTCTTGCAACTATTGTATACTTGGTTTCTTTAGAATATGGTTTAAGAGAATACATTATTTCATCTGCAGAACAATTTGATGTACAATTAATTTATTCTTGGACTTGGATGTGGGACTTTGTTGTAATGGCAATCTTTGTCGTTGCAGCATTAAGTATATTCTTTGGAAAACGTTGGATTAGAATTGCTCCAGCTGGTCCAATATTTCTAACTGGTACTGCGATAATCCTTTCACTTGATGCATTTTTCCCATATGATACACTTGGCCCATTACAATATGTTGTCCCGTACTTTGTTCAAGCAAATGTTTGGTTGGTAACTGCACTTGATCTTGGAACTGCAGTTGCACGTGACAATGTAATGTTTTTGCGAGGAGAACACGGTTCAATGGCTCTTCAAGTATTTTGGCCTTCAGCTGGTGTACATAGTATCATAATTTTTTCATTGGTCATTGGGGCATTCATGTTAAAACTAAACATTCCGAGAAATAGAAAAATCATCTATTTTGTATTGGGAATTATCGGTACGATTATTGTTAATTTGATCCGTATTTTCTCCTTGTCTTGGTATGCTCTCAAAGTAACAACTGATCCTGTTGCATGGGAAGAATATCACAAAATAGCCGGTGAAATAATGTTCTTGCCGTGGCTATTTGCATTCATTTTGGTAGTAATTTTGATAGAATCAAGGCGACTCAAAAAATCTGAAAAATAACTTTTTCTAAAAATAAGAAGTGATATCGCTTTGGCCTTGCACATCTGAAAGTTCTGAAACCTTTACGCCTAATCTCCTAATTGTAATGGTTTGATTTTCTAATGCTTCTTTTAGTAATTGATCAGATGTTTTTTCTAATTCTTCAATACCTGATGTTGGGTTTCTTAACATTCTAGATTTTGATTTATTTGACAAATCTGACTGGACAAAATGTATTCCAACTGACTTGAACATTTGATTATTTTTCTTAACTACACTATGAACTTCTTTACATAATTCTGAAATATTTTCTGATAAAAATTCATAATCTTTCGAATCTTGTTTTAATGTGGTAATTTTACTATATTGAATACGCGCTTCTCGTTTTTTTACTGGTTCGTTATCTAATCCTCTTGCTGCGTTATGAATATAAGCTCCTGTTTTTCTTCCAAAAAATTTGTTTAATGTAAATATATCAATTTTTTTTAAATCTTGAATTGTTTCTAATTTCATCTCTGAAAATTTATCTTCAGTTTTTTTACCTATACCTGGTATCGTTCTAATTTTTAATGGCTCTAAAAATGCTTCAACTTTTTCAGGTGAAACTATTGTTAATCCGTCTGGTTTTTGAAAATCTGATGCTATTTTTGAAATAAGTTTGTTAGGTGAAATCCCTATTGAACAACTAAGTTTTATTTTATCTCTTATGGAATTTTTAATTTGTTGAGCAAGATGACTTGCTTTCTCAAAATCTCTTTCAACTCTTTCTGTTACATCCAAATATGCTTCATCTCGACCGACATATTCAAAAATATCTGCATTTTCTTTCATGATTTCCATTGCTTTTTCAGAAATATCTGAATAGAAATCAAAATCAACGGGTAAAAACACTGCATCTTTTCTTTCTTCTAATCTTTTTTTTGCAAAAGCAATTGGTATTCCTGACTTTACTCCGTATTTTCTTGCCGTATAATTTGCAGTTGCAATCGCTCCGCTATCTCCTCCCCTGTCTGAAAAAACACAAACACATACTGGTTTTGATTTTAATTCTGGGGCCCTTGTCTCTTCACATTGTGCATAAAAATAATCAAAATCTATGTGGAAAACTATTCTTGTTTCCAATGTTCTTTGAAGATACTTTGATTATTACTAGATTGTGTATTTTCTTTTTGAGGCTAGTTTGATGGTAAGTACAATTTTTTACAACTGATCGGTTATATTCAATCAAATTTTGTTTATTTTTATGGGCAAAATCACTCTGGGTGGAATTTTAACATCTGGTGTTGTTGTCATGTTGATTTGGTTCTTTTATGCCGTACCTGAGTTGTCAACCTCTCCTGAAGTATTCGAAGTTTCAGCTGAAAATATTGGCATGATTCAGATTGCTGATGATATTGGTTCCCCCTTATCTGATCCTATCAAAATGGTTTTTGTTTGGAATGGAAATGTAGTTGAAAGAATTGGAAATGAAATAAAAATGCAAACATCATATACATACAGAGATATACTTACTGACGAAATTCTTTGGGAAACCACTCTTGATGAAACTGTAGATGCAACTACTCGAAAGTATATTGACAAGCCTGGCCATTTTATGTTCCCAAGTGATTTAGAACAAAAAAACTATCAAGTTTATGATGTTGGTGGCTCCGTATTGAATTATAATTTTGTAGGTGTGACCGAAATTGAAGGGTTGGAAGTTTATGAATTTTCAGGTGAAACAACTTTTGAAGTTTCTTATATCTATCCTGATTTTGATGTCCCAATTTATGAAGATTATTCTGCTACCAATTTCATTGAACCCAAAACTGGAATCGAAGTATCGTTTACAGAAAGGTTTACAGATTATGCAATAATTGATAATCAAAAAGTTCCAATTTTAGATGCTTGGGATGGTCCTTCTGAATTTTCTCAAAAGATTTTGGTTCAAAAGGCCGAGACCCAAAAAAGAATTCATGATTTGTATCATAATGTTGTACCTGTAATTATTGCAATCGGTACACTTGCCATCGCAATCATTGTTTATTCTAAAGCAAAAGTTGAAACTAAATCTAAAGAGATAGTTGAACTTAAACAAACAGAAACTAGAAAAGATGAATTTTCATCTATGATTGCCCATGAGCTAAAAACTCCTTTGGTTCCAATAAAGAGTTATTTAGATATGATAATTTCAGGGAAAATTGGTCAACTCACACCACAACAAATAGAGAAATTGGAAATTGTTCGTTCAAGCGCAGAATCTCTGAATAAACTCATTGATGATTTATCTGATGTTCAAAAATTAGATACAGGAAACATGAAGATGCATAGGGAAATCAATTCATTATCTGATATCATCAATGAAACTGTAATCAAACTCGAGCCTGATTTTAATAAAAAAGGAATTAAAATAAATTTGCAATTAAATCATGTAGGATGTTTTTGTGATAAATCTAGAATCTCTCAAGTTGTCTTAAATTTACTTACAAATTCTATAGATTTTACTCCTTCTTCCGATGGAGAAATAATTATTTCATTATCTAAAGAAGGTAAGTTTGCAAAATTGTTTGTAGAGGATAATGGTTCGGGAATTCCTGAAGATAAACTTGAACATATATTCCAAAAATATTATCAAGTTGATTCCTCGTTAAGAAGAGAGTATGGTGGGACTGGTTTAGGATTGTCTATTACAAAAGGAATCGTTGATATGCATGGCGGAACAATAACTGTAGAATCAAAAGTTGGTGAATTTACTAGATTCACAATAATGTTGCCATTAAATGATAGAGAATCACAGATTTCACAAACTCCAAAAATTGAATCTTGATGTTGTTTTAAAAGATATTAATACAAAATTTTGCTGTAATATTTAGAACAATCTAAATAACAAAAAAAGAAAGTCTTTTCATGGAATATCCCTTATCTGTAGATGAAAATGGAGTAAATCTAAAACCTGAAAAAATGGAGAAAGAAAAACTCTATCATTGTATTTTTAAGAATAAAGCAATGTTAATTTTCAAAGATTCTCAAGATGTTCTAAATTGCTATGAAATCGAAGAAACAGATCTAGTCGACCAAATTAAGAAAATTGACAATGATGACGATCTTGAAAAATTATTTGAAGACTATTTGAAAGGAAATACCTGAAAAATTAAATAAAAGCGAGAGAGAAATTTGTTATAACAGGAATTTAAAATTGAGCAGCAATAAAAAATCTAAAGACGCAGAAGACATCTTATCTGAATTCGATTCAAGAATTAAACCTGAACCAACACCAGAACCTGAACCAACACCAGAACCTGAACCAACACCAGAACCTGAACCAACACCAGAACCTGAACCAACACCAGAACCTGAACCAACACCAGAACCTGAACCAACACCAGAACCTGAACCAACACCAGAACCTGAACCAACACCAGAACCTGAACCAACACCAGAACCTGAACCAACACCAGAACCTGAACCAACACCAGAACCTGAACCAACACCAGAACCTGAACCAACACCAGAACCTGAACCAACACCAGAACCTGAACCAACACCAGAACCTGAACCAACACCAGAACCTGAACCAACACCAGAACCGGCAAATGATTCTACTGAAACAAAAAAAGTTCCTGAGGAACGTGATGTAATTTTCGTTGGAACAAAACCTATCATGACATATGTATCGGCAACTTTAACTCAACTTTCTACAAGACCAACCGTTACCATTAAAGCTAGAGGTAAACGTATTACACAAGCTGTTGATGTTTCACAAATGATAGTAAAACGAATGGATTCTGTAGGATATGTAATTAGTGATGTTAGAATCTCATCTGATTCTTTAACATCTCAAGATGGAAAACAGCGTAATGTTTCTACTATGGAAATTGATATTTCAAAAAACTAATTTAAAATATTTATTCTTAATTCTGTTTGGATTTTCAATTTTGGTGGGGATTTCTATATTTACAAATAACTCTTGTAGTGTTGATCATATTTTAATTTCAAATGATATTAATTCGTATGAAAAATCATTAGACCCTGAATACTGTGAAAATATCCTTGAAAGAATTGATTTGTATAATGATCAATGTCAATCCAAAATAGAAATTTTGGATTGTGGTTAAGAAAACAAATCTGTCAAAAAAGTTATTCCAAAGTAAACTAACATCAAACTTAATCCTATCATCAAAATTTTGTAATTTCTATTTGAAAGGATACGCGAGCTTTTTGATGCAAGGAATGCAACTCCTCCCAACCACACAAAATCCATCCAAATATGAAGAAAAAACATTACTAGTATGCCTGAAAATGCCCAAATTAACATCGCATCTGAAATTAATTTGAATCCTATTGTTATCCACCAAATGATAAAAAATGGATTTAATGCACTTAATGCAATTCCTGTAATTAATGGACCATGTTTTGGTTTTGTTGTGATGTTTTCTTTTTTCTGTAAAACTGTCCTAATTTGCAATATTGCAAATACAAATAATGTGATTGCTCCAAAAACTGAAATCAATGTTCTAAATTCTGGAAATATTTCTAAAGAAAATACTCCTACTCCTAACAAAATTACTAGAGGAAATTCTACGATGGTATGTCCCATGGCCATTTTAATTCCTGACTTTACTCCGCCGCGTAATCCATATGAGACATTGGCTGCAAATAGTGGGCCTGGTGCCATTACTCCTGATGCTGAAATGGCTATTACAATAACTGCAAATTCAAAAATTTGAATCAATCTATGTTTTTACTATCTGATCATGAAATAAACTTGATTGAATTTTATCTATACATGGAATCTTTCATTTGCACTGACTCTTCTTCTGCCTCTTTAATGATTTTCTCGGCTTTTTCAGCTTCTTTTTGTAATAATGAAATGTCGCATGTTGCACCAGGAATTAATTTTGTCATTGCCATGCATAGATCTGCACTTGATTTAAAATCTGGACCTTGTCCGTCTGTATGAAAAATTATCACAATTACATCTTGTCCTGATATACTTCCTTCATTTAGTAATATCCCGGGAATTCCTGGAACAGTTCCATGTTCTAACACTTTCAAACCTGCATCCTTTATTTTATTTCTAGCTGACTCTGTACTTCCAACTCCTATTGTCTCTCCTTCCCCATTGGGTGATTTTACTGCAACACTGCTAAGAATTAATTTGATCTTGTGTTTTTTTGCCCATGATAGCATTGTTTTGGCAATAATTCTGTGTAGAGATTGTTCTAAAGTTAAGTAAGAAAGAAAAATTCCTACTTTCAAATTTTCATTAACAAATATTCTGGTTGGGAAATTTGGTTTTCCCTCTTTTATTACGCTTATTGGTGGAAAACTTTCTGAAGAAATTACACCACTTAATTCAAATTCTGAAGTATGAATCATCGATTCAGTTGCAATTGCACTGCTAAATCCCATTGATGGAAATCCGTCAATAAGATATCCTTCTTCTAAATTTATTTTCTTTAATTCTCTAATTTTGATTTTTGGGAACACTAAATATTTTGAGTATTGATCAAATAATAGCTTTTATCTAATTCTTTTTTTGTAATTTCGAAAGTAATGCCGCATAAATGAATGGAAGTATGGTTGTTACCTCTGCGTGTAGTGTTGATTGTTTTGCTATTTGTGTTACTTTTCCCCATGAAATTGCTTCTCTAACTAATGCACCACTTAAACTTCCGTCAAACTCTTGTGCAGTTGTGATGTAAAATGCATAATCTAATCCTTCTCTGTATTGATTCCACCACAATGTATGATGTTTAGAAATTCCTCCCCCTATCATGAATGCTCCTGATTTTTCAGCTTTGAAAATTAATCCTGAAAGTAAGTTTGCATCTCCTGCCATGTTTAATCTAAAATCACTATGTTTTTGTGTAAATAACCAAATTTGACTCCCTACAGCTCCATCCATTATTCCTGGAACTACTATGTCAATATCATTTTTGTATGCCCAATAAAGAAATGAATCTTCTCCTAAATGCTTTCCAATCATTTTGCATAGTTCTGCAGTACTCATTTCTTTATTTCCATTTTGATATTCTTCTTCTAGGAATGATTGCATTTTTTCTTCAATTAGTGGTCCGTAACTATCCATTGGAACTAGAACGTTGCCTAGCCTGTGAATATTTTGATTTGCTAGCTCCATATCGTCCATTGTAAATGAACCCTCTTTGTAATGTGAAAAATGTCTTGCAATGTCATGGTCTAATGCTCCACAGGTAGTAATTGCTACATCAAACCATTTGTTTTTGATCATGTCTTTGATTATCCCTCTTAGACCTGTAGATACCACTGCTCCTACAAATGAAACAAATTTCAAACATTGTTTGTCTGAAATCATTTCTGATAAAATTTCTAATCCGTCTGATAGATTCACTGATTCAAATCCTCCTGATTGGGACAATTCGTCAAAAATTCCTTCTAACGATGTGTTTGCATCGATTTCTATGTCTTTTACTGGACGACCTGGTTCTACCATGAACTGTTTGTCTGTGTCAAGTATAAAATTCTGCCTTCGATGTTATCATTTTATTATATTTCTAAGGAAACTTTAAACCTCCCTAACGACAACGGATTTTAAATGTCTGATAAAATTAAAGTTGGTTTAGTTGGTATTGGAAATTGTTTTTCCGGACTTATTCAGGGGATTGAATACTATAGAAAAAATCCTTCTCAAGAAGTCACTGGAATTATTCATGATAAATTAGCAGGATATGGAATTCATGATATTGATTTTGTTTGTGGCTTTGATGTTGGTGAAAATAAAGTTGGCAAACTTTTGCATGAGGCAATTTATGAATATCCAAACATGGTAGATTGGATTGCTAAAGATGATTTACCAAAAAATGATGCTTTAGTCTATGAAAGTCCTATTTTAGATGGTGTCGGAGTATGGGTTGAAAATAGAATCAAACCTATCACCAGCACAAAAACACCTGAACAAATTGCCGATGAGGTGAAACAAATCATCAAAGAAAGAGGTGTGGAAATTATTGTATCTTATTTACCAGTAGGTTCTGACAAGGTAACTGAATTTTGGGCTCAAATTTGTCTTGATACTAATACTGCATTTGTAAATTGTATTCCCTCTTTTATCGCATCTGATGAAAAATGGGCTAAAAAGTTTGAAGAGAAAAATATTCCTTGTATTGGCGATGACATCAAAGGTCAGGTTGGTGCAACAATTGTTCATAGAACTTTGGCTAAACTTTGTAGTGATAGGGGAACAAAAATTGAAAAAACATACCAAATCAACGTGGGAGGTAACACTGATTTCTTAAACATGAAAGAACAAGATAGATTAGCATCAAAGAGAATCTCTAAAACAGAAAGTGTTCAAAGTCAACTTAAAGAAAGATTAGATGATGATCAAATCTATGTTGGTCCTTCAGACTTTATTCCGTTCTTAGGCAATACAAAACTCATGTTTATGAGAATTGAAGGTCGTCAATGGGCAAATATTCCTTACAATATGGAAGTACGTTTAGAAGTTGATGACAAAGCAAATTCTGCAGGTATTGTAATTGATGCCATTAGATTAGCAAGAATTGCACTAGATAGAGGAATAGGCGGTCCAATAAAACCTGCTAGTGCTTATTTGATGAAACATCCGATTGAGCAGACTTCTGATGTTAAAGCAAAAGCTGCTTGTGAAAAATTTGTTGCAGGTGACTAGTGTCACTGAAATTTATTTGAATCTGAAAATCTTATCTCTCTACTCTTTTCATATTTCTTTAAATCAAATTCTTTACTTGTCCCACATTCACCATTTAATTTCATAATTTTGGTTGTCATTACTTTGTTATTTTCAGTCAAGTCTATGATGAGACTATTTCCTCCATATCTATGATTTTCAACATTTGCGGCCAAAATTGGAATTCTATTTTCTAATGCACGTACTTGAACATACATTTGCCATGGCTCAATCCCTCGTCTGACTATTCTACTTGGTGAAAACAGTACTTGGGCTCCTTTTTTCACAAATGTGTTGGCGACTTTGGGAAATACCATGTCATAGCAAATTATCACTCCAAACTTACATGCTGTATCGAAGATTTTAGCCTCTTTTCCAGGCTTGACATTATCACGTTCATAGTCAAATGGGTGGATTTTCTCCTGTTTTCCTATGATTTCCCCTTTTGGTCCTATTATTGGGGAAACTATCGATGTCTTGGTTTTAGTAATTTCATAAAATGCCCCTGGAATAACAGTCATGGAAAATTCCTTTGCTATTTTCTTAAACTCTGAAAACTCTGCATCAAAATCACTGATCTCATTATTTTTGAGCCATTGTTCTGGCAGGCATACTACATCCGTGCCAGTCCTTCCTAATTTTTTTAAAATATTTGAAACCTGTGCAATTCCTTTTTGATTTGTACTTTGTGATTTAGTTTGAATTAATCCAAGCTTTACCATACATTTACAATTCTTTCTCAGTAATTATAGTAGGCGTAAACGTGCGATCAATTCATAAAAAAATAATCAATATACTTGCACCGCTACGAAAAATATCATAACACAACAAGAAAAATTATGCAATTATGTCAACTAAACTTGTTAACCATCGATTATCCTACGTATTGAGAAATTATTATCATTGGTTCATGTTAAAAAAGTTGAGATCTTTGGTTTCAAGTCATTTGGATTTAAGAATACTACAGTCCAGTTTGAACCTGGACTAGTTTCAATTTCTGGACCAAATGGTTCTGGTAAAAGTAACATCTTGGATGCAATTATTTTTGCAATGGGTGAAAACAAACCCAAAGTTATGAGGGTTGATAAACTACGATCACTGATTCATGATATTGAAGGAAATAGACGTGGACCAAAAATGGCAAGATCAAGTGTTCACTTTGATAATTCTGATAGAAAAATTCCTGTAGATTCCGATGTTGTTGAAATTACCCGAGAGATGAATGGTGAAGGTGAGAACACATACTATCTAAACAAAAAGAAAGTACAAAGAAACCAAGTTCTTGATTTGCTTGATATGGCAAATGCTGGATTAGGACAATTAAATGCAGTACAGCAAGGAACTGTCACTAGAATCTCTGAGTTTACTTCTGAAGAAAAAAGAAAAACAATTGAAGATTTAATCGGTCTATCGTATTTTGATGAAAAAAAATTAGAATCTGTAAAGCAACTTGATGAGGCAGACCGAAGATTAGAGATTGCTCTGGCCAAAATGGGTGAAATTAAAAAACGAATTGATGAACTTGAAGAAGAACGAAATCAAAAATTACGCCATGATATTCTTGAAAGAGAACTAAACAGGTACAAAGCTATTGATGCAGCCAACAAAATGAAGGATATTTCTGGCAAAAAAGTCTCCAAAGAGACCACTTTACACACTTTGACTGCTGAAGTCACAAAATTTGAAGAAGAAAGCACTCTTTTAAAAACTGAAATTGAAACGCTGCAAACTGAAAAATCAAAATTGATGGGGGAGGCCAATGCATACAACCAAACAAAATCTGCATTAGACTCTGAAATTTCTACTGCTATGGAACAATACGAAATTGATAACAGTGCAATCTCTGCATCTCAAAAAAGAATTGAAAGAATTTCTGCAAGACTCCCTGAGCTTAAAATGGAATTGGAATCTATTGATAATGCTAGAACTGACATCGATATTCAAATTCAAAAGATCAAAGAATCTATACAAGAAACAAATGAAAAGAAAAATAACATTAGTAAAGAATTAGAAATTGTAGACTCTGAAAGACAAAAAGTACTATCTGAACAATCAGAGGCTGCTGCTAAAAAATCTGAAATTGATGAAAAAATCAAAACACTAAACGAACAACTAAACAATGCAAAATTAAAATTCTCCAAGGCACAACATGAAAAAGAACAATCTAAAAAAATTATTGAAATAAACTCTTTGAAATTATCTGACATGGAATCTGGAATTGAAGAATTAAGTAAAGCACAAACTCAACTGGAATCTTTAATGCAAAATAACAATGATACCATCACTGAATTAAAATCTAGAATAAAAAAACACCAAACAAAAAAATCTCGCACTCTTAATGATTTAGATGAATGGGCACAAATTATTGAAAAATCAGATCAACAAGCAACACGTTATGAATCTAAAATTAAAACTGTCAAAGGATTTATGCATGAAGATTATACTGTTGCAAAATTAAAGGAAGATGCAGAAAGACTTGGTATTGAAGGTTTAGTATACGAAATGATTTCTTGGGATAAAAAATACGAGCGTTCTGTTTTAGCAGCAAGCTCTGATTGGATTAAAGCAATCGTTGTCAAAGACTTTGCAACTCTACTTGGAATTGCTGAAGTTGCACGAAACAAGAAACTTCCAAAACTAAAAATCATTCCCCTTGATGCTATTCCAAAATTCAAACTAACTCTTCCAAAAGAACCTGGAATTTTGGGTGTCTTATCTGATAATGTGAGATGCAATCCTGCCTACTCTGCCCTCAAAACCTTCCTATTTGGCAATATTATCCTCACTGAAACTCGAGAATCTGCCTACAATCTATCACAATCTGGCTACAAAGCAGTAACAATTGATGGTGAGTTCTTTGAATCTAAAGGCAGCACTGTCACAATTGATAATAATTCCAAAATTTCAAAACTCACAAAATTGATTTCTCTAAGTAGCGATATTGAAGGTTTGTTTCAATCTATAAGTTTGGTTAAAAAAGTAATGCTAAATAAAAAACAAGAAATAAAAAAATTGGATAATGCTATTCAATTAAACACTGATAGACTTTCATTATCTGAAAAATCTCTATCCTCTGCGACTGAAAATTATTCTAATCTAAAATCCAGAATTTCATCTGCACTTAAAATGAAAGAACAACTGACAACGAGAATTTCTGATTTAACTACAAGAAATAACCTCATTGAATCTCAAGTTAGTACTGATGAATCTCACATTGATTCCCTAAATGATAGAATTTCAATTATGGAACAAAACTATGCTAGTGGAGAACAAACTAGAATCGCAAGTGAATTACAAAGAATTAATCTTAAAAAAACAGAGATTGAAAAATTACATACTACTCTCATGAATGAATATCGTGATAAATCCTCACAACTTACAACTATGGAGACACAGGATAATAGAGAAAAATCTCAATCTAACCGTCTTCATGATGAAGAAAATTCTTTGAAAACAGAACAACAAGAATTGGAAACAAAAATTAAAGAATTAGAAACTCAAAAAGAATCTAAAAATGAAGTACTTGTAAAACTCAGAGAAAAAGAACAAGAATTGATTTCCTCATCTGGTTCTTCTATTGGTCAATTAAAAGAATATGATGACAAATTAAATATTCTAATTGAAAAAGATAAAGAACTTACAAAGCAAATCAATACTATTGAAAGACAATCTGATGCTTTGAAACGTGATCTGCATGAATTGACTGAAAAAGAGACCAAATTACAACAATTGCTATCTGCATTTGGATTTGATAAAGACATGGAGACATTTGATGTTGAATCTATTGTACATGGATTAACAACTGAATTGAATTCTCTTAATGCATTAAATGCAAAAGCACCTGAAACATATCTTGAAGTATCTTATGGTTATCGTTCAATGTCGACTAGAAAGAATTCTCTTGAAGAAGAAAGAAATTCCATTGTAAAATTCATCGAAGACATTGAAAAAGACAAACGTCAAACTTTCTTGGATGCTTTTGACAAGGTCGATAAAGAAATTCGTTTAATTTTCAATAAAATGACTGATGGAAATGCTTGGTTAGAATTGCAAAATGAAGATGATATATTTAATTCTGGAATTTCTTACTTGATTCAATTCCCAAATAAACCAAAACGAGAATCTACATCAATTAGTGGAGGTGAGAAAACACTAGCTGCAATTGTATTTGTTTTGGCTTTGCAAAAACTAAAACCTTCACCATTTTACTTGTTTGATGAAGTTGATGCACATCTTGATGCTCCAAACTCTGAAAGACTAGCAAAAATTTTAGAAGAAAGATCCAAAGAAAGTCAATTTATCATGGTGTCCTTAAAAGATTCTGTCATACAAAAGGCAAAACTGATCTATGGTGTATTTCCAAAGAATGGTGTATCCAATGTTGTTACATACAAAGACAAACGAATGCCATCTGTGAAAACTTCCTAATCTAATTTTACAAAACAAGCAGAGTAATGTTCATCACTTGTCATTTCTAATTCTGGCTCTACAGTACATTTGTCAATGACATATGGGCATCTTGCTCTGAAGCGGCATCCTTGATACACATCAATATCTAGAGCTTCCTTGATTCTGATTTTTCTTTCTCTGTGTAAATTTTCTGGGTCTGGCTCTGAAATTGCATCAATTAATGCCTGCGTGTAAGGGTGTTTGGGGTTTACCAACACTTTGTTGACTGGACCAATCTCTACAATTTTGCCCATATACAAAATCCCTATTCTTTGACCAAAATACCTGGCAGTGGCTAAATCATGTGTAATATAGATAAATGAAATATTGTATTTTTTTTGTAATTCATGCATCAATTCTAACATTTCTGCTCTGATGGATACATCTAACATTGAGACTGGTTCATCTGCAAGAATTATTTTTGGTTTTAGTGCAAGTGCTCTTGCTAAAACAACTCTTTGCCTTTGTCCTCCAGATAACATATGTGGATATCTTTTCACAATATCTTCTGCTGGTTCAAGCTTTACTTCTTGCAATACCTCGATAACTCTTTTGTACCTGTCTTCTTTATTGCCTATTTTGTGAATTTCTAGCGGCTCTGATACAATATCTCCAATCTTCATTCTTGGATTTATTGAATCATATGGATCTTGATGAATCATTTGACAATTCATTCTAATTTTTGCCAAGTTTTCTTTTTGATTGTCAATCTCTTGATCTTCAAAAAATATTTTACCTGAATCTAATTCAATTGACTTTAAAATTAATTTTGCAATAGTTGATTTACCTGAACCTGATTCCCCAGCTAAAACAAAAACTTCTCCTTCTTTTAATGAGAATGAAACATCATCTGTTGCCCTAACTGTAGTTGATTTGGCTCCAAACATTCCTTTTTTTGTAAAGTATTTTTTCAAATGTTCAACTTTTAGGATTTCATTCAACAATTATTGTTACATTAAGAGGTATATCAAGAAATATGATTTACGCATAAAGAATTGGGATAAAGCATTTATGTCAAATAATGGCCGGGTTAATACTTGACCGATATTATCCAAAAAAATCTTGATTACAAAAAATATGTAGTTGATTCTAATCTACAGTATTTCAAACCCCATGCAACGCAAATTGAGAAAACTTTTGCAGAAGAGATTTCATCCAGTTTGAATCGCAATTCCAAGTTCATCTCTCCAAAATTCTTTTATGACAAAAATGGTTCTGAATTATTCGAGAAAATCTGCTCAACCTCTGAATATTATCCGACAAGAACAGAGATTTCTATCCTAAAACAACTAAAAAATGAATTACCTCCTTTTCTAGATGATGATTTTCGATTAGTTGAGTTGGGAAGTGGTTCTTCAGTCAAAACCCGATTATTGTTAGATATTCTAACCTCTCAAAAAAACATAGAATATCTTCCAATTGATATCTCTGAAATTCTTGCTGAAAGCTCTGAACAATTACTTCGTGATTATGATAATCTGACTATTACTGGAATTATTGATACGTATGAAGGTGGTTTGGAATTTCTTAAAACATATGATAAAAAGAAAAACTTGATAATTTTTCTAGGTTCTAGTTATGGTAATTTTTCTCCAATCGATGGTTACAAATTCCTAGAAAAAGTTTATTCGGCAATGAAACCCGGTGATTTATTTTTGATTGGTCTTGATCTTGTTAAAGAAAAAGAAATACTTGAATCTGCATATGATGATTCACAAAAAGTCACTGCCAAATTTAATCTCAATGTATTGTCTCGAATCAATGATGAACTTGATGCTGATTTTGATCTAAATAATTTTTTACATCATGCAATTTACAATGAAAAAGATCAACGAATTGAAATGTATCTTAAATCAATCCATGACCAATCGGTAATAATTTCAAAATCTAATTTAGAATTAAAACTAAAAAAAGATGAATTAATCCATACTGAGTATTCTCATAAATATCGTTTATCTGAAATTCATGATCTTCTTGATGATGCTGGATTTGAATTAAAACATACTTGGCTTGATGAGAAAAAGCATTTTTCGCTTAGTTTAGTAACTAAAATCTAGACGTCTTCTACACATCTAAATCCTGAAAACAACCATCGCTCATCTAATCTGAAGAAGTTCCTATAACTTCCTCTAATTGACATTTTTGGAGTCCCAAATGACCCTCCTCGTAAAACTTTTTGATTGGTAAACCACTTGTCGTTATACTCATCAAATCCTGACTTGAACCCTGGATAGCCTGTAAATTCTGATGTGGTCCATTCCCAAACATCTCCAATCATTTGCTGACAACCTGAATGACTTGCTCCTTCTGGATAAGATCCCACTTCTGAACAACTCCAATTGTATGATTCAAGCAAATTACATTTGTCTGATGTGGGTCTTTCATTTCCCCATGGGAATGTTGTTTTTTCTTGTTTTTCTTCATTCCAACAAGCTGCTTTTTCCCATTCTGCCTCATTTGGAAGTCTTTTTCCTGCCCACTTACAATATGCATCTGCTTCGTAGTAACTTACATGACATACCGGTTCATTTGGATTTATTTTTCTGATTCCTGCAAAATCCCTTACATGCCAAATGCCGTCAATTTTTTCCCAGTACATTGGGGAATTCCATTTGTTTGATTTGACTTTTTCCCAGCCATCTGATAACCAATATTTGTATGTCTCATATCCTCCGGCTTCGATAAATTCTAGATACTGCTTATTCGTAATTGGAAATACATCTATTTTGTAATCATTTAAGAAAACTTTGTGTTCTGGTAATTCGATGTCATAGCAAAATTCTTTGCCATTGTTACCCATTGTGTATATTCCTCCCCTGATTTGTTTTGATTCAGTTTCAATGTTAATTGGTTTTGGAATTTGATTTTTCTTTACAGGTCTATATTGCTCTGCAAGTAAATGTTGTAAATCATAAACTAAAAGCTCTTGATGTTGACATTCATGATGGAATCCCATCACTATCATTTTTGTGGCATCTTCACTTAATGTTTGAGAGCCAATAAATTTCTCCACTCTCTGGTTTATTGTGTTAAAGTACTGGAAAATTTGATCCGTTGTTGGTCTTGATACTACTCCGCGTAATCCTTTATCATGTGGAACTCCAAACTGTTGATAGTATGAATTGAGATATTCTGAAAATTCTTTTGAATAAAATTCATAATTCTTATCAATTTTACTCATTATTGCTTCATAAATCCAACTTACATGACCTATGTGCCATTTTGGTGGACTCATGAAAAATGCGGTTTGTACAACAAAATCATCTTTTTCCAAAGTTTTAACAAGTTCCAATGTTCTACTACGTGTTTCTTTAAACTGCTCTAGTAGTGCATTTCTTGAATCAAGTTCTGGATTTGATGTCAATATTGAAAAATTATTTTTTTCTATTATTATATTTGTGGGTATTATTTTCTAATATCCTCTAGCAAAGATTGGTCTTGATGCACTTTGTTCTTGACAGTAAATGCATTTTTGATTTGTATCTTCACTTCCAAATGGAATTACTCTTATTTCAGCGCCTGTTTCCTCTTTAATTTTATCTTCACATTCTAATTTTCCACACCATGGAGAGTTGAAGAAACCTCCTTTCTCTATTTTTAATTTGAATTCTGAATAATCTGAAATATCTAATGTGTTATTTTTCGCTTCTGCTTTGGCTTTTTTTAACATCTCAACTTGAATTTCCTCTAATATTGTGGGGATTTTTTCTATCTCTTTGAAATTCAAATTAATTTTCTCTAAATTGTAACGTTTTGCAACAACTATGCTTTCTTTTTCAATGTCTTTGGGTCCAATCTCAATCCTTAATGGCACACCTTTCATTTCCCAATCGTTGAATTTGTATCCTGGAGATAATCCTTCTCTTTCATCTACATGTACTCTGATATCTTTAGATTCTAGTGTATTTTTGATTTCTTCAACTTTTGGTAATACAGCATTTTTACCTTCGTCATTTCTGTAAATAGGTACAATTACTACTTGCATTGGAGCTACTTTTGGTGGTAATACTAATCCTTTATCATCTCCATGAGCCATTATCATTGCACCAATTAATCTCCATGACACCCCCCATGATGTTTGCCATGCAAAATGTTCTACGTTATCTTTGTCTGCAAATTTGACTTCAAATGGTTTTGAAAAATTTTGTCCCAAGAAATGTGATGTGCCCATTTGTAGTGCTTTACCGTCTGGCATTATTGATTCCATGGTTGTTGTATATACTGCGCCAACAAATTTTTCTTTCTCACTTTTCTTTCCCGTACTTACTGGGATTGCAAGTTCTTCTTCTACTGTATTTTTGTAAATATCTAAAATTTTCATTACTTCTTTCTCTGCTTCTTCTTGTGTGACATGTACTGTGTGACCTTCTTGCCACAAAAATTCTGAAGTTCTAAGAAATGGTTTTGTTGCTTTAATTTCAGCTCTCAAAGCTGTATTCCAAAAATTGATCTTTAATGGTAAATCTCTCCAACTTTGGATCCATTTTGAATATAGTGTATATGCTAATGTCTCAGATGTTGGTCTTAATGCTAGTCTGTCCCCTATCTCATTAGTTCCTGAATGTGTTACCCAAAATACTTCTGGATTAAATCCTGCAAAATGTTTTTGTTCTTTTCCCAGTAGTGATTCTGGAATCAATATTGGCAAGAATCCGTTTCTGATTCCATTTTTAGCAAATTTCTTATCAAATGTGCTTCTTAGTGATTCCCAAATTGAATATCCATCTGGTCTGAGGACAATTAGTCCTTTTACAGGTGCATAATCTGCTAATTTGGCCTTGAGTACTACTTGAGTATACCATTCACTAAAATCATCATTTTTTGAAACTGTGATTCCTACGTCTTCTTTTCCCAAACTAGAATTCATTGAATTAAATTAACTAATGAGCCTTTCGTGAGAATTTTAAATTAAGATGATTATAGTTTTTCGCCTTTACAAAGTACTTTTCCCATTACTCTACTTTGGAAATTTGGACACACAAAACACTGGATGAAGTGAATATCTTCTTTTAGAACTGGACATTCAACATACTCTTGTTTCATTCTTTTGAGCATTTTTGGGCTGACTCCTTTTAGTTTTAATTTTCCTTTTTCATCCATCATTCCTGATGCTTTTAATTCCTCTTTGACAGGATCAGGGAGTTTTTGTCTGCCTTCTCTTTCTAGAATTTCTACTTCATATTTGCGGTCTAATTCAGCCATATCATTTAGAAAACATTCGGTGATTTATTACTAGCGTTTTTTAGATCTAAAAACAGTTTAAACTTTAATATAATTAGCGATTTTTTTCCAAATCAGAAAACCATTGTTAGTGATTTTTGATGTTGAAGGTGTTTTGTATGATGAAGAGTATCTTCCAATTCTTGCAGAAAAACTCAACAAACAAGATGAAATTTGGGAAATTACCAAACAGGGAATTCAAGGAAAAATTAACTGGGAAGAAGGATTGCGAACTAGAGTTGCAGCACTAAAGGGCCTTGATCAAAAAACATGTCAAGAAGTTTCTGATGCATTACCAATTATGACTGGTGCAAAAGAAGCATGTAGGGCATTAAAGGCTGCCGGATGGAAACTTATGGCTGTATCTGGTGGATTTACTTTGATGATGCATAGGTTGCAAAAAGAATTGGATTTAGATTATGTTTATTCTAATGATCTGATTTTCAAGGATGGGAAATTAGATGGTGTCACAATAAATGTTGATTCGGATAAATCAAAATCTGCTAGAGTAAAAATTGAAGAATGGGGTGAGAAAAAAGAAGATATTGTTTGTGTGGTAGATGGTGCTAATGATATCAAATTATTTGATATTTGTGGACTGGGAATTGCTTATCGTGCCCAAGATTTAGTAAAAGATTTGGCAACTACAACTTTGGAAGAAAAAGATCTTTCTAAAATCATAGATATTATCAACAAACATTACAAACTTGAGTTAGAAGCTGCAACTCCTGCATAAACAATTTTTTAGTACATTATTTCAGACATTATACTTGCAAATAATTCCCATCCATTTTGAAAAAGAGATCAGTCCCTCTGATGATATCTCTGAAATTATTTTAGAATCTGAAAAATTACAAGATGGCGACATTGTAGTTGTTGCTCAAAAAATAATCTCTAAACAAGAAGGGCGATTAGTTGATCTATCTACTGTGACTCCTTCTTTATTGGCTGAAGGCATTGGTTCTCAATACAATAAAGATCCTAAAATTACTGAATTGATCTTATCTGAATCAAAACGAATTGTACGTATGAATAATGGTATTCTGATAGTTGAAACAAATCATGGTTTCATTTGTGCCAATGCCGGTATAGATGAAAGTAATATAGAAGAAGGCTATGCAACTTTGTTACCTGTCAATTCTGATGCCTCTGCGCAGAGAATTAGAAAGAAAATCTTAGAACAGTCAAACAAAAATGTCGCAGTGATTATTTCTGATACTTTTGGACGTCCATTTAGGATGGGGCAAACCAATCATGCAATTGGTGTCTCTGGATTAAATCCTATTTTGGATTATGAAGGAACTCTTGATTCTTTTAATAGAATATTGCGTGTAACTGCAATTGCTATTGCTGATGAGCTTTCATCTGCTTCTGAATTAGTTATGGGCAAGTCTTTGAAATGCCCTGTAGCAATAATTCGTGGTTATTCTTTTGATGATAAGGGAAGTTCAATCACTGAACTAATTCGTCCTGAATCTGAAGATCTTTTCAGATAAAATCCTAGTGGCCTCTTTATGAAATTATGAGTTAATGTTATATTCTAACTCTTGCAAAAAATTTTCTATGGTTTTTAAAGTAATGTACAAGTTTTTTGATGAAGACGAATCTTACACTTGTTACATGACTCATTCACAATACGTCAATTTCAAAGAATTACCTACTATTGAAGAATTAACTATACTCAAAAGAAATCAAGATGAGATGAAGGAATATGAGGATGAAATGCAACGCTCAATTGATGCAGCATTTGCAAATAGTACCTCTCACATTAAACGCCTTTCTGATGAACTGTGAAAACACTCCTTCTTTTCAGTTCCATCTTTCTAAAACTCAAATAGCTTTTAATATGACAAATCCGACTTTAGGAAATAGTTACAATGTCTGAATCTCCTGAAAAAAAATTAGATGCAACTGGATTATTTTGTCCAGAGCCTGTATTTAGAACAAAAATTGAAATTGAAAGAATGCAAGTTGGAGAAATCATAATTGTATCTGCTGATGATCCTGCAGCTGAAGATGATATTTCTAGATGGGTGACAAGAAATGGTCACGAATTATTAGATATGTCAAAAGATGGCGAGACCATTACATTCAAAATTAAAAAGGTGAAATAATCAAAAACATGACTACTGTTACTGATACAGATGTTTTGAATCGTGTGGGTAACACTCCTCTAGTACATTTGGATTCTCTATCTCATGATAATATAGAATATTTTGTAAAATTAGAAGGCCATAATCCATTTGGGTCTGTAAAAGATAGGGCTGCATATTGGATGATTAAAGATGGTGAAGAAAGAGGAATTTTAACAAAAGGCAAAAGCATAATCATTGAACCTACTTCTGGTAATACTGGAATTGCATTAACTGGAATTGCAAATGTACTTGGTTACAAAGTTGAGATTGTTATTCCAGAAAAAGCAAGTAATGAAACTAAAGATATCATCAGAAAATTGGGAGCAAAAGTGTTTGAGACTAGTGATGACTTATGTCCCAAGGTTGGTGCTGGAACTGATCAAAGTATTGCACTTGCTACTTCAATTGCATCATCGAGACCTGACACATATTATTCTCCTAACCAATATGCTAATGAAGCAAATTTCAAAGGGCATTATGTTGGAACAGGACCTGAGATTTGGAAACAAACTGAGGGTAAAGTTACTCATTTCTTTACTGGGGTTGGTACTGGTGGAACTATAACTGGCATTGGATCTTTTCTTAAAGAAAAAAATCCTGATGTTAAAATTATTGGTTGTCAACCGCAACAAAATCATCTGATTCAAGGTTGGAGAAATTTTGAAGAATCTGCAAAACCTGATTTATTCTTAAAGCGAGAAAACGTAGTAGATGATTGGGTTTCTGCTGATAATGACGAGGCATTTTCAGTTGTAAAAGAAGTCTATGCAAAAGACAAATTACTAATCAGTCCTTCATCTGCAGCTGTGTATGCATGTATGAAAAAATATCCTATTGATGGTAATGCATGTGTAGTAGGAATTTTTGCTGACGATGGACGAAAATTCAAGAGTGTATATGCATCTCAAAATGTAATGTCTGAAGAAGAATTTGATAATTCCCTAAAAGATGCAAAATACATGTCAGAGTTAGCTTACTGATTATTGCTCAAGAATTTTTTTCAAATGTTTGTCATAAAATTCTCTAAATGATCCATTCATATCCATTTCATGTCGTAAACATTGGTTACTTTGCTCTGTAATTTGATTTTTAATTTCTTTACTCCATTGACTTTGTTGTTTATCTTTTGAATCTATAATTGAGGGATTATCTTTGATTTTCTCCATTGTTTCAGACAATGTATTGCTTAACTGTCTGAATTTACTTACTCGTAAAAGAAACATTTGTGCTTCTTCTTTGTTAACTAAATTCATCATGGCATGTACTTGATTGTAATATTCTAAGCCTTTTTCATTATATTTTTTCAAATCATCCATTCTCTTTTGCCAGTATTCTTTGGTTACTTTTTCTTCGATTCTGTAACTGAACTGAATTTCTCCTAATTCCATTCCTAATTTTGCCAGCTTGTCACTATGCTCTTTAGCTGATTTTTTTAGATTTTCTGGATCTTGGCTCATTATTCTCAGTGTTTTTTCTCACAATAAAGAGTTTAGATTTTCAAATCTTTCCATTCTCTCTCTGATACTTTTGAATGGTCCGATATGCACTTTTCACAGAATGAATCCCATTCTGTAATTCCTAATTTTTTAAAATATTCTACTGACCACTTGTAAGGCGGCTCTTTTCTATATTGAAATTGTTGAATTGTGTAGATTTCCTTTTCATAAAAATTATTCAAGCATTTCTTGCATTGAGCATTCTTCATTGTTGAGTGTCTGCATTTTCTGTGAGATATTTGTCCACATCAATTGCTGACATACATCCAAATCCTGCTGCTGTAATTGCTTGTCTGTAACTTCTATCATGTACATCTCCTGCTGCAAAAACACCTTCGATGTTTGTATGTGTTTTATTTTTTAAAACAACATATCCTTCATCATCTAAATCAATTTGACCTTTGAAAAGTTGAGTATTTGGCTCATGTCCGATAGCAACAAACAATCCTCCTGCATCAAGTATGGTCTCTTCATTTGTTTTTAGGTTTTTTAAAACTGCTTGTTGTATTTTTTGATCTCCTGTAATTTTTGTAACTGCAGAATCAAAATGGAATTTTATTTTTTCATTGTTAAATGCTCTTTCTTGCATAATTTTACTTGCTCGTAACTCTGCTCGTCTGTGAATCAGATGTACATTTGTTGCAAATTTGGTAAGAAATGTTGCCTCTTCAATTGCTGAATCTCCTCCTCCAACTACAACTATTTCTTGATTTCTAAAGAACGGTCCATCACATGTTGCACAATAAGATACTCCTTTTCCACTGAATGTTTCCTCGCCTTCAACACCTAGTTTTCTTGGATTTGCACCTGTTGCAATAATTACTGCACGTCCTTCATATTCTTCAGAAGCTGTTAAAACTTTGAATGGTTTACGTCTAAAATCTACATCTACTACTACGTCATCAACAATGGTTGTTCCCATCCTTTGAGATTGTTTTCTCATATCAATCATCAAATCTGGACCCATTATGCCATTTTCAAATCCTGGATAATTTTCGACTTCTGTAGTGTTTACTAGTTGTCCTCCAGGCAAAAGTCCTGATAATATTAGAGTGTCATAACCTGCCCTTGAACAATAAATCCCTGCCGTATATCCTGATGGTCCTGCACCAATAATTATTACATCGTATTTTGTTTTACTTTTATCTGGAATTTTTGGTTCACTGTCTCGTGATTCAAGAACTGCTTCCCCTGCTGTATCTCCAGCCATCATGATGCTTCTGGTCTTAGTTTCAATAATTTAAGTGAATATCCTTATTGATTACTCTTTTTCCATTCTCAAAAGAATTTGATCACATATTCTACGCATTTCTGAATCTGATCCAACACTGGAAATTCTTACAATGTCTGAAGTAGTGATGATTCCTGTAATGTTGCCATCTTCCTTTACTGGAAGTTTGTGGATTAACTTCTCCTTCATTAACTCCGATGCTTCCCAGATCGTGTCTTCTGCATCTACTGTAATCAAAGGTGTGGACATTACTTCTTTAATTTCTGTAAAAAGGGGCCTTCCTTCTGCTGCAATTTTTGTTACAAAATCCCTCTCTGTAATAATCCCTATTGGATTGTTCTCTTCTGTTACAATGACGCATCCAACCCTTAATTTTTTCATATTTTCTGCAGCTTCTTGTAGTGATGTTGATTTGTCTAACGTTAGTACATCTTTACTCATTACTTCATTTACAAATGTACTATTCATACCTCTACGTTTACTTTCAATTATATGATATAATTTCTAAATTCCCAAGATTGAAAATCAATAAAGATAATCACATAAGTGTTTAAACTATGATTTGCATTTCATTAGTATATGGCAATTAAAACCAAGAAAATTCTTGTCCCTCTTGATGGATCCAAAAATTCCTTACGTGGGTTGGATATGGCAATCCATCTAGCTAGGCAATCTCAAGGAACCATAACTGCTTTGGCTGTAAAATCCGTGCCTGGAATATATGCAATTCATCCTCTTGGATTTTTAGATTTTAACTCTATGAAGGAAGTAAAAAAATTACTTGGAGATGCTAAGCTACGAGCCGCAAAAAAAGGAATTATGCTAACAGGAAAAGCTATTGCAGGAGATCCTGGATATGATATTGCACGATTTGCAAATAATTCAAAAAATAAAATTGATTTGGTAGTTATTGGTGCCCGTGGTAGAGGTTCTGCAAAAGAGCTTTTCTTAGGAAGTGTATCAAATCATGTTTTACATAAATCAAAAAAACCTGTTTTGGTTGTAAAATGACTCGGAATAATTTTCAGAAAATTCTTGTCCCTGTTGATGGTTCCCCATATTCTGAAAAAGCATTAACACGTGCATCTGAACTTGCACAAGTGTTTGATTCTAAAATAATTTTGATTTATGTTGTAGAGAAATCAATCCCAATAAATTTACTAGATCATAAGGAGTACCTTGAAATTCTAAGAAAGTTTGGAAATAAAACTTTAGAGAAAGCAAATATTATCCTATCAAAAAATGGAATTTCTGCAAAACTATTGCTAAAGGAAGGAAATATCTTCAATGAAATCGAAAAAGTTGTAAAAAAAGAAAAATGTGATCTTGTTATTGTTGGCAACAAAGGTCTTGGGTCAGTAGCTAGGTTGTTGTTGGGTAGTGTTTCAAATAAAATTTCACAATCCTGTACATGTTCTGTTCTAATTGTAAAATAAAATTAATTTGCTAATGTGTTTACTATATCTGATTTTGTAATAATTCCCACTAATTTTCCATTTTTAACTACTGGTAATCCACTAATGTCATACTTGATCATTTTTGTAATGGCAAATTTAACATCTTTATCTGCCTCAACTGTAATTGGATTTGTTGCCATAATGTCTGTTGCATGAAATGGGAAAAGATAACTCATTTGATTTGAATGCTTTTCTTCTAATCCTTTTTTGAATTTGTATTCTTGAACTTCTTTAGGATCAGCTGATTCTGCAATCCATTGTGGGATTTTTGCAGGCACAAAATCTCTAAATGTTATGATGCCTACTGGCTTTTGATTTCGTTTGATTATGATTCTCGAAATCCCATATTTTAACAGCAAACTTTCAACATGTAATATTGGATCACTTGGAGCAGATGTGATTATCTTTGATTTCATTATTTCTGAAACTTTTCTTGCATCTGAACCTTTTGTAAGGAATGCCTTTACAAGATTTGTTTTTGTTACAATTCCTTTTAGGGTTTTGTCTTTATTTAGAATGATTACTACACTAATTCTATGTTTTTTCATCAATTTTGCACATTCTTTTACATTGTTCTCTTTTGTTAAGACAAATAATTTTCTTGGTTTGAAATCCTTTGCTTTTACAGATGTTATTGGCTTTGTTCCTAATTCATAAATTTTTTTTGCTAGATCTTTTTCAGTTATTATTCCGATAGGTTTTTTCTTGTCTACGATTATAACTCGTTTTACTTTATTTTTTAATATTGATTCTCTTGTTTTCATTAATGATGTGTTGGGACCAACTGTGATGGGTTTTGTAATAAACTCTGTTAATGTTAAATTTTTTACATCCATAAAGATATTCTATCTAACATTTTGATAAATGTCTTTCAACAAAATCATTTCTGAAAATCATGATTGGTAATTACTAGAAACTTATTTAGTTTTGATTGATTTGTTTGAATATGACTGAAAAAATCCCTTTGTTTGTAATTGGTTTGCCTAAAGATGACCCTGCAAATGAAACTCTTTCATCAAAATTTGGTAGTTCTTTAGATAAAGTCCAACAAGTTTTGTCTCACATAATAGAGGCCAAAATTTCCGTAGAGACTCAAAACCCAGAAGGTTCTAGAACTCATTATGATGCCACTGCCACTGTTACAACCTCTCAAAATCAACTTGTTTATACTGAATCTGGATGGGATATACTAAAAATTGCTGATGATTTGTGTAGAAAATTAGAGGGCGAATTATCTAAACATGATAATAATCGACAAAGAGAAAGTATTCGAAAAAGGGAGTATTGAGATTGTTTCAAAATATTCTTGTTCCATTTGATCTTTCCACTCAATCCACCAGAGCCTTCAAAATTGCATTAGATATTGCAAAGTGTCGTGATTCAAAAATAACCCTACTTACTTGCCTTGAAGGTGATGCATGGCATCACAAGTATTATGATGCAAGAGCTGATTCTGAACTTATTAAAAAACAGAAAGAAGTTTCAAAAAAACATCTTGAAAAATTAGAATCATTGGCAGAAAAAAACAATGTTTCTGTAAAATCACAAATACTGACATCAAAATCTGTCGTTAATGATATTGTAAATTTTGCAAAATCTAGAAAATACGATTTGATAGTTATTGGCTCTCATGGTAGAACTGGCTTTGATAAATTACTTTTAGGTAGTGTCGCAAATGGTGTTTCTCAAAAAACTAGATGCCCTGTATTGATTGTAAAATAATTAGGATGTGTAATAGTTGATTTCAATTGTTGGTAGTGGTCGTGTTGGTACGTCTATAGGATTTCTTTGTGTGTCTAATGGATTAGATGATGTTTTACTTGTTAACCGTGATAAAAGAAAAGCAATTGGTGAGGCATTAGATGTTGCAAGTGCAATTCCTGAAAACTCTAAATTTACTATTCGAGGAACTGATGATTATTCACAAATATCTGGTTCTGATATTGTTGTGATTACTGCAAGTGTTGGTGTTTACATGAAAGATAGAACTGAAAATATTGTACTTCAGGTGAGGATGATAAAAGAAATTGCACAAAAAATCAAACAGTATTGTCCTTCTGCAGTTGTTTTGATAGTTTCTAACCCTCTTGATGTTTTGACTTATTTTTTTCAAAAAGAATCCACTATTCCTAGATTCAAAGTCATTGGAATTGCATCTAGCCTTGATACAAGTAGATTCCGTTATCTCATATCTGAAACTCTATCAGTTCCACAATCTTCAATTTCTAATGCTATTGTTTTAGGGGAACATGGTGATTCTATGGTTCCTGTGTTTTCTAGAGTTACTGTAGGGGGCAATCCTCTTTTTTCTATGATTGATAATAGAGATACAATCACTGACGGTGTTCGAAATTATTGGAAAAAATTGAGGAATTTTAAGAGTAGATCTCAATTTGGTATTGCTAAAAATACCTTTGATGTCATTGATTCTATTGTACACAAAAAAGAAATCATCATCCCTGCGTCTGTAGTTCTTCAAGGTGAATATGGCGAAAGTGATGTTGCCATGGGCGTACCTGTAAAAATTAATCAAAATGGTATATCTGAAATTCAAAAAATAAAACTTGATGACACTGAATCATCTTCTCTGAAAAAATCTTCTGTAAAGATTCGTAATGATATTCAATCCATTCATACTTGATTTGTTAACTTTTTGAATTCTTCTTGATGTTTGCTACAAAGTTTTTTGTTTTCTAATTGTGAGTAGAAAAGATCTTTTTGCCAATGGGCATTGTATAGTCGGCATTCTTTGTTTTCACAAAATCCCTCTCCTGTTTCATAATACATGATGGCTTGTAAAACATATCCTTCTATAATTTCAGATGTTCTTGAATCATTATATTCTAAAAATTCTCCCTTGTATTTTTCTTTGATTTCGTCAATTTTTTCTTTGGTAAAATCTGTCATCAGATCAAGATAGTACTGTTTTGGTTTTGCAGGTGCTTCTATTATGCCTGTGGTGGATATTATTGTAGGATTTGAACCAATCAATGCTCTTGCATGATATCTGAAATCATTTTCATCAAATGTACATGTCAATTTGTTTGTAAAAATTACATGTAGTGTATTCTGATTGTTTTCATCTGTTGAAATAAACTCTGAAGTTATTTTTTGAAATTCAAATCCGTCATACAAAGTCATCTCTTTTTTGTTTGACATGTCTAAGTTCTGTGTTTCAATTTGAATTTCATCTGTTGATGGCACATGTGTTTTAAACGGTTTTTTTAAATCAAAAATCCTGGTGCCTGCAATTTTTTCATACATGTTTTGATTTGAATTCTGAAAGAAATTACTTCTTGTCTCTGTTTTAACTGAAAATGTATCTGAAATGTATTTCTCTAGTCGCTTTAATTGAATTTCAGGAACTGTGGGTTCATCATATAGAATAATTTTAGATATTTTCACTATGTGTGAAATGTATTGTTTGTTTATCTTTCTAACTCTTTGATTTTATCTGCTGCAATTTGTGCTGCTTTCTTTCCAGAGTATAACATAGAACCAAATGTTGGTCCCATTCTTGCTAATCCATGAGTTTCAGTGACTGACATTCCTGCTGCAATTAATCCTGGATAAATCTCACCTGTCTTGTGTACAACGTGTTCTTCTCCATCATTAACATACATTGGTTCCATACCTTTCCATTCTGCTAATCCTCTATCTACTAGTCTTTTTACTGCAACAGAATCATGACCTGATGCATCAATGATCACTTTAGCTTCAAAAGCAACTGGATCTACACATGTAATGTTTCGTGGTAATGCTGAAACTGGCATCCAGTTTACAACAATTCCTGCAACTCTTCCGCCTTTTAGTACTAAATCATCAAACTTTGTTAATTGTAAAAATTTCACTCCTGCATCACATGCACCTGCGATTAATTTTGAAACTGCATGTGGTCCTGGTGTCATGTATAATCCCTCTTGAACTTTTTTATACGGAACTCCCAATTCATCCCAAATTTTTTGGGCTGGTTCTCTAACTGTAACTGGATTCATCATGTATCCTCCTAACCAATAACCTCCTCCAAGGTAGTTGTTTTGTTCAATTACCAAAACTTTGTAACCCATGTTGGATAGTTCTCTACTAGCTGTTAATCCTGCAGGACCTGCACCAATAATGATGACATCTGATTCTGCTCTGTCAATTAATACATCATGAAATTCATTTGCAATTGCACGTGTGATTTCAACTTCACGTACATCGGTAAAAATTTTCTCTGTTTTTTCTGCAACAGTTGCTTCTTGCATGAAAATCATGAATTCTGTTAACAATTAATACTTTGCCACATATTTTTTTCAAAAAATTAGGTGATGCTAATTATTTTTGGTTCCTAGTTCTTCATAGATATAGGAAAATTTTGTACTTTGAGGAAAATATTTCTCCTAAAAACTCCAAATATCAAAAATTTATATCCAAACTAAATGGAATTTCTTTGTATTGACCATATCTGATCTTAAACAAACCTCTCCTGATTCTGTAAAATCCAAAATAAATTGGGCTAGAATTGAGGAGGCTGATAATTTTGCTAAAACTGTGAAATTATTCCGTCAGGGAAAGTATGACGAAGATAGTTTTAGACGATTTAGACTGCAACATGGAGCATATGGTACTAGAATGACTGGTGATTATGCAATGGTGAGAGTTAAACTTCCTGCTGGAGAAATTTACCCTGATCAAATTGAAAAAATATCCCAACTTAGTGAACAGTACTCTATAGGAAGTGCTCATTTCTCTACTAGGGAAAATATTCAACTTCACTGGGTAATTCTTGAGGATGTTTCTGAAATATTCCGAGGTCTTGCTGAAGTTGGTTTGACATCTAGAGAAGCATGTGGTAATTCTGTTAGAAATGTAATGTGTAGTCCTCTATCTGGAGTTTGCCCTGATGAAGAATTCGATGCAACTCCTTATGCTCTTGCAACTGCAAAATTCTTTTTGAGAAACCCTATGGCTCAAAACTTGCCTAGAAAATTTAAATTCAATTTCACTTGTTGTGAAAAACATGGGATGGTAAGAATGGTTGATGTGGGATTAATTCCTCATATTAGAGAAGTTGATGGTACTCCTCAAAGAGGATTCAAAATTTTCCTCGGTGGTGGATTAGGAAACAAATCTTTTGTAGGACATTCATTAGAAGACTTTACTCCTGAAGAAGATTTACTTTACACCTCTATTGCTGTTGTGAGAATATTTGATAGACTAGGTGATAGAAAAAACCTTGCAAGAAACAGAATGCGATATCTTGTAAATGATATGGGTTGGGAAAAATTCCAAAACCTTGTTTTGAAAGAAAGAGCTATTGTTAGAGCTACACAATCCGTGATTACACAATTAGATGTTGATCATACTCCAAATAAAATTAAACGACCAATTAGAATTTCTGATGAAAATGGAGGAGATACAACTCCTGATGGATATGCTAGATGGCTAAAAACAAATACTGTAAAACAAACTCAATCTAATTATCGTTCTGTATTTCTTACTCTTGAAGCTGGTGATATTACTGCTAGTCAACTTCATGCATTAGCTGATATTATTCGTAACTTTTCTTCGGAAGGTAAAGGCAGAGCTGGTTTTACTCAAGATATTGCTTTACGATATGTCCATGAAGATGATTTACCACGCCTATATTCCAAGCTTCTTGAAGTGGGATTGGCAAAATCTGGCGCTTTAACAATGACTGCTCCGATAGGCTGTTCTGGAACTACTTCGTGTAATCTTGCACTAACCAATTCTCATAGGTTGGCAAAAGAAATCCAAAGAAAATTCCTCGAATTAAAACTAGATGAAGATGATGATCTCAGTGATTCTACCATCAAAATTAGTGGATGTCCAAACTCTTGTGGACAACATGGTATTGCAACTCTTGGATTCTTTGGTGGTGGTGGTCGTGTTGGAAAAGACATGTATGCTAATTATCAAATGTCTATTGGTGGACGCTCTGATGGAGACACTATGCTTGGTCAAACACTTCTTAGAGTCCCCGCAAAGCGAGTAATTCCTGTAATTCTAAAAGTAATTGAAATTTTCAAAGAACATAAAAAATCTGATGATACTTTGAAAACATGGATTCATAGAGTTGTTAATGGAAATGAAGATTCTGCCATCAAATCTATTGCTGAGATTAAAAAAATATTGGAGCCGTTAATTGTTCCGCCAACAATTGAAGAAGATCCTGACTTTTACTTGGACTATGGAAGTGATTCTAGTTACCATACAAAGACTGGAAAAGGTGAATGTGCTGCTTGACAGATTCAAGTAATGTCACAACTGATGTAGACTCTTTACGCTCAGAAATAAGAGACAAAAGTGTTCGAGTAATTGATGTTAGACGAGAGGCAGATTACAAACAAGATCATATTCCGTCTGCTGTAAATTTGCCCCTTGCTAATCTATTATCTGATGATAGTCCAGAGAGAGTTTTGAAACTAGTAAACTCTATGGGGATTGATGATGAAACCCCCGTAGTTGTTTATGATGATACATTTGGTGCATTGGCATCAAGAGTGGCATGGACTCTGGAATACCTTGGTCATTCTGATGTAACTTTACTTGAAACTACATACGGTAATTGGAAATCCCTTGGGTTGGAAAATGATTCTGAAACTCCCGACATTCAAGCAAAAGAACATTCTATGAATTTACAATCTGATATTTTAGCAACTTCGGATTATTTAGAAACTGCAAAATCTAGAGATGATGTAATTTTAATTGATAATCGAGAACGTCTCAATTTCCTTGAACAACATATTCCTGGTGCCATCAGTTTGCCTTATCGAACATTGGCCTCAAATGACAAAATATTGCGCTCAAAAGAAGATATGAAGAGATTATTGGAAAATCGAGGCGTGACTGGTAATTCTGAAATCATTACCTATTGTGGAAGTGTGGGTACTCTCTCTGGATTGGCATATTATGCTCTAAAATCAACTGGATTACCAAACGCAAAATTGTATGTTCGTTCATTCAAGGAATGGAAAAATCTTGAAAAACCTACTGAAAAACAAGAAGATGCCAATTACTGGGATTTGTCTGCTGAATAATTAAGAAATTTCGCTTCTAAGTTTTTTTGTTACTGTTCCTTCAATGTTGTCAAAGAGAACAATCATTTTTTCTTTGTTATCAATTAGATAGTCTACTCCTCTATCTTTTAGTCTAATTTTCCATAATCTTATTTCTCTATGTTCTTCAAAGAAGTTCTCTATCATCTGTTCTCCTGATTTTGTTGGGTCTATGAACTCATCAAAGATTTCAATGGTTTTATCAACATCTTTTTCTTCAATTGCTTCTCTAGCTGATTGAATTGCTTGGCTTAGTTGTTTCAAATTCTTTACTGGTTTTGGTAATGTTTTTTTGGTAATTCCAAACAAACCTTTCTTTTCTTTTCCAAGTTTTTCTGCAATATTGTCTGCAAGATCATATATTGGAATTTTACTTAGACCATCTCGTTTTTCATTTTGTACGATTAATCCTTTCTCTAATAATTTTCTCAATGCAGTTTCTGCATCGACTTTATCTAGAAACGTTGTCCAAACAATTGCACCTAAAGTGTGGTATCCTTGTTTAATTGATTCTAAAACTACTACTTCTTCAATTCTTTTGAATCCTTCTTCAATTCTTACATTCATGAAGTCTTTATCTCTAATTGATCTTCTGGCATTTTTGACATCCAGTTCAATTGAACGTTTGAGTGCTTCTAAAGCTTCAGGAACTTGATTTAACAATGACAAGAAACAAGCTTGATTGTATTGTGCCATGCCATATGTTGGGTCTGATTCAATTGCTTTTTGAACTGAATCAAGTGCTTTAGCATAATTTTTTTGTTCATAATGTACTAATCCTTTAAGATTCCAAGCTTCTGGATTTGTAATATCAATTTCTAAAACTTTGTCATATACTTTCAATGCTTCTGCATGTTCGTCTAGATGAAATCTTGCATACCCTATTTTCATCAAAGTTTCTACATTATCTGGGTCGATTCTTAGTGCTTGCTCAAACATTTCAATGGCGTCTTCTAATTTCTCATCTGCCATCAAATTGACGCCTTTTTTGAATAATTTTTTACGATTATAGTCTATATCCACTAAACTTCTCTCTTTGGGGATTATTTCCTCTGGTTTTGATTCGTCTAGTGATTTCTTTTCTTCCTTTGATTTTCTACCAAATGGTTTTTTCACAGCTCATTATGGTGTTTTATCTAGATAAATACCAACCTTAATCGAGCCTGCTGCTGTTCGTACCTGAATTGAATTAGGTTCAAGCGATCTAAATACAGAAATACTTGAAATATACACAAACGGTTGTGTCATCTCAGCCACGATTAGAGATTCAAGGACAGGCACCTTTCAAACAATCTGGTGTATATGAAGCTCAAATTGCAATTACTGACAGTAAACCCACTGATGATGATATTAGAACAAAACAATTTTCTTCTTTATGGAGAGGTAATTTCCATCTTAGAGTTAAAGATGGCATGTTTTCAGAGACCATAGGTTCTCCTGCAAATCCTCTTCCTGCAACTATTGCAAATCTTGACAAAGTTTGGATTGTTGTAACTGATCTCTTTTCATCATTACATACTGTGTTTGATGTTCCATTAGCAAGAACTGCATCACAATCTGAAGTTAAAACTGAAACAAAAACTGAATCTGTTTCTCAAACAAAAGATGTTCCAAAACCTAAACGTTCTCAAAAAACATCTGTTGCTAGCTCTCCTGGTCCAGCCGGAGCTCCTGGTGACAAAGGTCCTACTGGTCCAGCCGGACCAGCTGGTGACAAAGGTCCGATAGGTCCTCCTGGTCAACAAGGTCCTGTCGGAATTAAAGGCCCTGAAGGTCCAAAGGGACCAGCTGGTGACAAAGGAGCTACTGGTGACAAAGGTCCTCAAGGTGATAAAGGAATTTCTGGAGATAGAGGATTAACTGGTGATAAAGGAATTACAGGCGATAAAGGCGATAAAGGCGATAAAGGAATTACTGGTCCTCCTGGTGACAAAGGAGAAAAAGGTCCTACTGGCCCCATTGGTGATAAAGGATTATCTGGATTAAAAGGTCCTCTTGGTGACAAAGGAGAAAAAGGTCCAACAGGTCCTGTTGGTGATAAAGGTGGAGCTGGGTTAAGAGGTGTCCCTGGAGAAAAAGGTGACAAAGGTCCACAAGGTGTTTCTGGCGATAAAGGATTAACTGGTCCGTCTGGACCTCCTGGAGAAAAAGGTCCAACCGGATTATCTGGGGTTCAAGGAGAAAAAGGAATTCAAGGTGGTCCTGGTCCAATTGGTGACAAAGGTCCAAACGGACCAGCTGGTGACAAAGGTCCGATAGGTCCACCTGGTCCACATGGTGATAAAGGATTAACTGGTCCAAACGGACCAGCTGGTGACAAAGGTCCGATAGGTCCACCTGGTCCAATTGGAGAAAAAGGAAACAAAGGTACTGAAGGTCCAATTGGAGAAAAAGGTCCGCAAGGTCCGCAAGGTCCTGCTGGTTCTAAAGGATTAACTGGTGTTCCAGGTCCACAAGGTGAAAAAGGAGAAAAAGGTTCTGTAGGTCCAATTGGAGAAAAGGGACAAACAGGTCCAATAGGTGCTCCCGGAGAAAAAGGTCCGCAAGGTCCACAAGGTTCTCAAGGTGAACGTGGAACCACTGGTCCTTCTGGAGAAAAAGGTCCGCAAGGTCCACAAGGAATTCAAGGACCACAAGGTGAACGAGGTCCAACAGGTCCAATAGGTTCTATAGGCGAACAAGGTCCAGTAGGAGGACAAGGTCCAGTAGGTCCTGCAGGTCCAAGAGGTCCGCCAGGTCCTCCCGGAGAAAAAGGTCCATCAGGTGGAATGTCTTCTGAACAAAAAGCAATCTTCAAAGATTTGTTAGAAATTTTAACTAACAAAGACATTATCACTACTGAAGAACAAATTAAATTAATGAGCTATCTTTACTGATAATTTTTTAATTCTAATTTATTTTCTCAAAAGTTCATTTTCTGAATTTGGATCTGACAAAGATTTCTTTTTCATTATAGTTTCATCAACTTCATCCAAAAGTTTTTTCTTTTCTTCTTTTAACATTTGTAACATTTTTTCAATTTTGTCATCTTCAGACATGTAATTTTTTTCAAAAATTAATCAATATTAACTCATCTGCAATTATTTTTCCAAAAATACATGTCTATAGTTTACACTGTTAAGAGTTTAGAAAAATGGAAACAATTCGTCGTCTTTATGACGATTGTTAGTTTATTGACGAGATTATCGTCTTTTTGCTGCCTTTCTCTTTGGAGCGGCTTTGCGTTTAGTTGCTGCCTTTCTCTTTGGAGCTGCCTTTCTCTTTGGAGCTGCCTTTCTCTTTGGAGCGGCTTTGCGTTTAGTTGCTGCCTTTCTCTTTGGAGCTGCTTTTCTCTTTGGAGCTGCTTTTTTAGCTGCAGTTTTTCTTTTTGCTGCCTTTCTCTTTGGAGCTGCTTTGCGTTTTGCTGCTGCTTTTCTCTTTGGAGCTGCTTTTTTAGCTGCGGTTTTTCTTTTAGCTGCCTTTCTCTTTGGAGCTGCTTTTCTCTTTGGAGCTGCTTTGCGTTTTGCTGCTGCTTTTCTCTTTGGAGCTGCTTTTCTCTTTGGAGCGGCTTTTCGTTTAGCTGCCATTAATGAGTTCGGCATTTTCATCGTTTTTCAGTGGTTAAACTAAAGAAATTTACACAATTTGATTACAATTTGTCAAGTAATTTCATTTCTATTTTTTTATTTTGATCGTTATTTTTTCAATTAATGTAATTCAAAACAACATTTAGAGCCTAAATCACAACATGTTTTCAAAAATTAAACAATTACAATGTAATTGCGCGTAACTAAACTGTTTTTTTTAAATTATTTTTTTAAAATTTGTTTTTGACTCTTCAATTATAATTATTTTTTTTTATTTCTTGATCTATTTTGGATTAAATGCCGCGTCTTTTGATGATTGTAAGTACATCTTCATCAATTAAAACATGATTCAATCCTACTCTTTGTCCTCCAAACTTTACACTCTTTCCCCAAACTAATGCATATCTGAATTCTCTTCTTAATCTTCTATGCATTTTATTACAAATGTCTTCTACTGTGTCTCCTTCTCTTGCAATAAATGGTTCTTTGAAATCTGTTTCTCCACCTTTTGGTCTCATGTAAATTCTAATGAACTTTAATTTTTCATAAATTTTTTCTTTCAATAATTCTATGTTGGTATCTGAGTTTGCTGATACTTCTATTACATCTGATTTTATTTTTGTTTTCAAATCTTTTAGAAATTCTTTATCTACCAAATCTATTTTGTTTAATACTGTAAGGGCTTTTGAATAACTAATATTTCCTGCAATATGATCAGCTAATTGTTCTGACGTAATATCTTCTCTAACTACTACTCTTGCACTTACTAATCCATATAGATGCAAAATATCTTTAAGATGTTTCTCTGTAATTTTTGTTAATTTTACTTGTTGTGCAACTGCTATTCCTCCCATTGATGCTTTTTCAATAGTGATGTTTGGAGGTAATTGATTCAATCTGATTCCTATATTTCCTAATTCGTTTGTTAAGACATCCTCGTGATATGGTTGGAATACATCTAGTACCAATAGGACAAGATCTGCAGTTCTTGCAACTGACAAAATCCTTTTTCCTAATCCTTTACCTGTTGATGCTCCTTTGATGATCCCTGGAAGATCTAATACTTGGATATTTGCACCTCTATATTCCATCATTCCTGGAACTACTGTTAATGTTGTGAACTGAAAAGCTCCTACAGTTGATTTTGCACTTGTCATTTTGTTTAGTAATGTTGATTTCCCCACACTTGGCAATCCTATGAAAACAACTGTGGCGTCTCCTGTTCTTCTAACATCAAACCCGTCTTGTTTCATCCCTGATTTTTTGGCAACTTCCGACTCTTGCTCTCTTTTGAGCTTTGCAATTTTTGCTTTGAGTAAGCCTATGTGATGCTCTGTTGCTTTGTTAATCTGAGTTTTAGCCATCTCATCTTGAATGGCTTTAATTTTTTCAGGAATTCCCAAGACTGATCAATTCTTTAACATTCTTTTCAAATAAAACCGTATTACTTCACTTAGTAGCAAATATTATTCGGTTAAAAAAACAGTTTTTGTGAAAAAGAGAACTTTTGCAGTCGATATTGATGGAACAATTACTGAAAATGGAGGGGGTAGAATTCATCTTGATGCCCTTGATGCACTACGTCGTTTAACCAATATGGGTCACAATGTTATCTATGTTACAGGACGTTCTTCTGTTGAAGGATTCTTACTTTCAGTTTTTGGTGGAACTACAAAAATTGCAGTGGGGGAAAATGGTGGATGCATTACATTAGAGTCTGATGATCATATATTGTTAGGAAATCTTGAAGAGTGCAAAAAGGCATTTGATGTTATTAAAAATAATATTGATAATGTAAAAGAAAAGCGTGTTTTTCCTAGGATGACTGAAGTTGTTTTAGAGAGAACTTTTGATTTAGATCTTGCCAGAAAATTACTTGCTGAAAAAAATATCAATGTTGAATTATCTGACAGTCAATATGCATATCATATCAATTCCCCTGGAATTGATAAAGGGACTGGATTTACAAAAATCATGGAAAAACTATCTATTTCTGCTGAAGATGTAATTGCAATAGGTGATAGTGCTACTGACATTCCGTTGTTTAAGGTGGCAAAAGTAAGCATTGCTTTAGGTAACGCATCCGATCAGGTAAAATCTGAGGCCACTATGGTGGTCTCTGCAAAAGCTGGGGATGGGGTTCTTGAGGCATTAGATAAATTAGCACCCAAGTTATCTGAGATGTAATCATGACATTCAAATCAATACTTGATGAAATTGAAAATAATCTTAACAAGATCTTATCTGAACTTTCTATTTCTGAAATAAATTTCTCTGTTGAACCTGCAAAACCTGGTTTTGGTGATGTCAGCTCAAATATTTCCTTCTTGCTTGCCAAACAGCTCAAAAAAAGTCCTAAAGAGATAGCAGAAATGTTATCTACAAAATATGAAAATTGCACTAATACACTAGTTTTGAAATCTGAAGCACATCCATCTGGGTATCTCAACTTTTTCGCAAATTGGGATAAGCTTAGTCAACTGATTCTGTCTGAATCTTATCTTGAAACATGTGGTGATGTTGATATTGGAAACGACTCTACAATTGTAGTTGAACACACTAGTGTTAATCCAAACAAGGCATTACACATAGGGCATATCAGAAATATCATAATTGGAGATACGGTATCTAGAATTTTAGAAAAAGCAAAGTTCAAAGTAAATGTGTTGAACTATATCGATGATTCTGGATTACAAGTTGCTGACATTATAGTTGGATTCAAACATTTTGGATATGATCAAGAGCCTCCAAATGGAAAGAAATTTGATCATTATTGTGGAGATGATGTTTATGTTAAAACTACTGAAAAATATGAGACTGATTCTAGTCTTGAAGAGATAAGAAAAAATGTTCTTAAAGAACTTGAAGATGGTGATTCTGAAACTGCAAAATTTGCTGATAAAATCACTCGAAGAGTATTGGCAGGCCAACTTGAAACATGTTGGAATTTAGGAGTTACTTACGATTGTCTGAATTTTGAATCTCAAATAATCCGCTCTGGTTTATGGAATAATATTTTTGAAAAATTACAAGCAATGAAACTTGTCGAATTTGAAAATGAAGGAAAGAATGCTGGCTGTTGGGTAATTCGTGGTGATGGTAAAGAAGAAGACAAAGTGATTGTTCGTAGTAATGGTACTGCAACCTATATTGCAAAAGATATTCCATATGCTGCTTGGAAACTAGGATTGCTTGAGGATCCATTCAATTATGAAAAATACTGTGAGCAACCAAATTCTCGTATTTTGTGGCAAACAACTTTGGATAAAACAACTCCTGTTTCTAAGAATTTCACGGGAGAAAAAGTTGTCACTGTTATTGATTCTAGACAAGCTAGATTACAAAAAATAATCACAACTTTAATGGGGAAATTCAAATCCGTTCCTGATGCATACAATCACCTTGGGTATGAATCTGTAACTTTGAGTTCTGAAACTGCAAAAACTCTTGGTTTGGAAACTGATGGAAAACAAGCTCAAATGTCTGGACGTAAAGGATTGTATGTTAATGCTGATTCTGTTTATGATCTTTTAAAAGAAAAAACTCGTGTCGAAACAAAAAAACGACATCCTGAAATGGATGACTCTGAAATTGAAAAAATTGCTCATTCTGTTTCTGTTGGTACTTTGAGATATGAAATGATTAAACAAGATTTAGATAAAATCATCACGTTTGATTTAACAAAATCACTTAGTTTGGAAGGTGACACTGCTCCATATATTCAATATACTCATGCAAGGGCCTCAAGAATATTGGAGAAATCTGGTAGAACTCCAACTATTGATGTTGATTTTACTTTATTGAAAGAAAAATCTGAATTAGAGTTAATTAAAACTGTGGGTCTTTTTAATTTGCAAGTACGAGATGCTACAAACAACTTGTCTCCTAAAGTTATTGCAAGATATTGTCATGATTTAGCAGTTGCATTCAATTCCTTTTATGAAAAATCTAAGGTGTTGGATTTAGGTAATGTTGAATTAGAAAATTCTCGTATTTGTTTGGTGAATTCTTTTAAAATTGTTTTAGAAAAGGCATTAGATCTTTTAGGGATCAAAGCACCAGAAAGAATGTAATGTCCTAGGGAGAAAACAGTGTTCTCTCCCTAGGGATACTCAACAGAGCCGAAACTCTGAAAAAGTATCTTGGCGTGCAAACCAATTGGTTTCCATTAAAAGTAATTTAGTCATAAATGTTTGGAAAATTACTGTCTAAATCCTGTATGTATTTTCCAAATTGTTGCAAATTGAGTGTAAACACTTGTTTCATATTTTCATACAAAGTATGAATATGTTATTTTAAATATTTGTACGCAAATAGATATTATTCATGTGTTATTTATTTTCTAAACAGACACCATTTAATTTCATAATTGATCGAAATTAGGAAGGGCATGGGATCAATTTGACATCTGTAATTGTAGTTGATGATAACAAAGACATTGTTTTTTCAATGTCTGAACTTTTAGAAATGTATGGAATTGATGTTGTTGGAAAAGGATACAATGGATTAGAAGGAGTTGAACTGTTTAATCAATTACATCCTGATATAGTATTGCTAGATTTGATGATGCCTGAATATGATGGAGTATATGCACTAAAAAAAATCAGAGAAATAGATCCCAATAGTATTATCATTATAGTTACTGGCGGCTCTCCAATGTCTATGAATGATCAAATTGAATCATTAGAGCCTACAAAAATTGTTTTCAAACCAGTCGACGTAAATATCTTAGTTGAGTCAATATTTGAGGAGTCTCATAATTTAATGCCGTTTAAAATTCAATATGTCTTCAAAGATGATCCAAAATCATATACTTGCATTCTGACATATGATCAATACAAGAATTTCAAAGAATTACCTGTACTTCAAGAATGTAGAATTATTAAAAACGATGAAAAAAATGTTGAAGCATACAAAAATGAGATGCAAGAGGCATTAGACTTGGCAGCAAAAAATGACGTCAGTCATATTCAAAAACTATCTCAACTTGTTTGATGATTATTTTCTAGGTCTTCTTCGTGGATTTTTCTCATAAAATTCTTCTACGTTTTCATTCCATTCTTTAGTTTCTGGTAGACGTGAGCGAGCATGAGGTCTTTTCCCATTTTTTGATAATATTGTACTATTGGTCTCATAGAATTTGTCTGTCTCGTTGATCAGAACATCTAAAAATTCTGAAGCGCCTTTAGCTTCATCTCCTTTTGGAGTATGATGAGTCATTATGGATTTTGCAAGTGTCTCAATTTTTGCTATTTTAATTCTGTATTCGCTAAGAATTCTGTGTTCAAAAGATATCATTTCATTTTTGCTGTATTTCACTAGTGTATGTTCATTTCGGTACTTGGATATCTCAAATTTTATGAAATTATCCGTACATTGACTTGTCTATTGTTGCATCAGTTGTATTGTTTTGTGCTGAAAAACCACTGAAATTTGATCGTAAGATTTTTTGAACATGTCCTGATACTCTTGCAACATTATCCCAAGTATTATGAAATGACACTCTGTTTAGATTTTCTTCATCAACATGTGAGAATATTGCTAAACCTGCAATATTTTCCCCATCTTTTATCCACTGATGTCCGACACCACACGTTGTACAAATTTCACTAATCTCCATAATTGCTTTAGAGAATGATGGGTTTTTCATTACTAGTAATTTTGAATCTTGAGGAGGAAATCGCATATTCACGTTTACGTGAATTCTGTCTTCTCTGTTGGCATTTTTACTAACTATGACATTTGTTCCCACATGAAATTGCCAGTCAATAATTTGGCTTTTTTCCTTGATTTTTTTAGTCTGATCTTCATAATTGATGTTTGTTACTTTGATAAATCCTTCAATCAAATCTTTCATTTCTTGAGATGTTTTTGCCATGAGTTTAGTTATCCTCTGTTAGTTATATCCCTATTATAGAAAAAAAGAATTAATGGCTGTGTCCACAACCACAAGAGTCATGTCCGCCATGGCCTTCTGATTCTTTACCTGCACATTTGGAACATTTGTCTGATCCTGTTGGGGAAAAGAAACCAATTCCACATGATACGCATTTTTGGTTTGACATGTTGTCTGTAAAAAATTGCCGTATTTAATGAATACGCATTATTTAGGCTGAATGAAAATAATAAAGTTCAGAATTAAAGATTTTCCCTATTCTTTTTTCTGAAATACTCGGTATTCTCCAATGATTGAGTTGCATTTGTGGCAAGTGTATTGCCCTCTCTCTATCAAAGTTAATCCGTCTGCAACAGCCTCGTTAGGTTGTTCCTCAATTTGTATCTGAGTAGGACCATCAAATTCTGAATTGCATTGATTGCAAAAATGCTTTGACATTTTTGCTGTGTCAAGTTTCTCAAGTGATGACAAAAAATGCTTGTCTATGTTTGGTACAAGTTTTGATTTAGTTACTTGTTCATCTGTAAGATCTGCATTTACCCATCCTCCTGAACCTGCTAGTTGAATTTCTGTCAATTTGCTATGGTTCTTTGTTTGGCATTAAAATACTGTTTGTGCCCATCACGGAAAAAAAGTCAGTCTCCTTTACTGTGGAGACTCTGAAATGTATTAACTAGTTTATGTGAGCATTGGGCTCTTCCAGCTAACACCGCGAGATGTCTCTGACTCAATGATTCTCTTAGGGTGATGTTTTTGTTAAAAAACCGGAATCAAAAATAATTACTTTTAGGTTAAATTTCTAAACGTCCGATCAACATTTTCCTCGCCTAAAAGAAAAACAGCTTCATTATTCGGCAATATTCATCAAATTTGAGGAAATCAGATAGAACCCGTTGTAATAATCATCAGCATATGCTGTTTCTTTTTGAGGTAAATAACACTTTGAATTATCCTGTAACAAACAATGTTGTGGTTTAGACCATTACTCCGTTATCATCTTTTGAATCTGATTCCACTATTGCTTTGATTTGAGATGTGTCTTCACAGTTTTTTCTAAATCCTATGTTGTGCTGTAAGATTCTAACCATGCCATATAGTTTACGACTGCCCGTAACTTCATCATACTCTTCATCGTGTTTTGTTAAAATCACTGCTTTTACTTTTTTATTACATGTCTTACAATAAACAAAAATTTCATTCATATCTATTCTGATGTATTTATCAACTTAAACATATTGGAATTTAAATTCTAATTTTTACTATTTTTCTTATTATCTTTTTTATTAAACAAAAGATCTGAATCTCCTTCCTTCTTTTTCCATTCTTCAAATTCTTTTTTCTGCTTAATCATTTTTTTGCGATATTCTTCTTCCAATTCTAAAATCTCTAAAATTATTCTGAACTTAAGCGTATTGGATTTTAAAATTTATGAATTGATGAATACTTTGGAATTTGATATGGTCATCATTTCTGCCATTTTAATTGGTATGCTCTCTTTCTCAGAAATATCTTTAATTTCATTACCGTGTTCTTCCTCCAAATGTTTTTGAAATTCTTCTTCTTCGATATCATTTCTTTTGTAATTACAAGATGGGAAGATGCAGTTGAAATTCAATAATCTTAATCTTTACTAATTATTTTTAAGAATTTTCAATTATCTCATTGTGACATAAGATACATACAAAATTGATGAAACAACGACTGAAATTCCTACAATTATCACTAGTTCTCTTCTTGAAAACACACTTGTTCTAAAACTCATGAATTTTCTCCCCAAAGTTATCAAATTAAGCCTATTGATGCCATGTGAGGTTTACTCAAAATCCCACCCATCAACAAAAACAATCTCATCATTTCCTAAATTTACCATGGAATAAGACATGTTCTTTGTTAACTTCATCACCGGTTCGTATGAATTTAGAAAATTACACTCCATGCATATCCAACTTCCCCCTTCTACATGTTCCATTATTTGTTGAATATCTTCACTATCGCAATTGTGGCATCTCGTTGGTTTTTCATCTAATTGTTTAGCTCTGCATATTAAAAGACGTCCATCTGGATCATAATCTGCCATACCTGATATCTATAATTTTATCAAATTAATCTTATTGATATTAATCTGGTTTTACAGTGATAAAACTGAGTTTTTCAGAATCTAAAATCATGACTTTGCAATGTCATAATCTTCTTTCCCATTACCAAACCTTTGCGTAATTATTTTCACTCTGTGTTTTTTACCTTTTTGAATATCTTGAGTTAGCGTAGTTGATTTCCCATCATCATAAAATTTTGATACAATCATCTTTCTTGAAGTATAGAAGTTCTTTACGCCGTCAAATTCTTCTTCAGTTTCGATGTTTATTTCTGTGATGGTTTCTTTCCCTACTTTTTTTTCAACATTTTCAACTTTCACAATGGTGAACACTCCTTTGTCATCCAGTTTTGATAATGATGCTTCAACCATGTCTTATTCCTCATCTTGTCCGTCAGTGTTAATGTTATCACATTCAGGCATTGACATTGAAATTTGATCATTTTGTTTTATCAGATAATCTAAAGTGTTCATGATGGTGCTGATTTTACCCTATTGATAATTTTTTAGGCAAATGAACTTGTTTTTAGGCATGATTTTAAATCATTTCAGGTTCTGACTAAACTTTCAAGAAAAACCCTGGGGTTGGATTATTGATTTTAACTAATTTGTGGTTTATTGATTTAGTTTTTGTTAGATTCTTGTTTCTGCTCTTTGCGTCTTTTCTGTTTAGCGCCGCCGCCAATATTGTGGCCCTTTGGTAATTTCTTAGTCATATCTACTGTCTTCCTGTCGTTCATGTATACCTTTGTAGTTTCTTTAGGATAGTGCCACCTAAACTACTATGTTGACTAATTGTTAAAACGTCAAGAAAAACCAGTAGATTCTTATCTAAAATTTCTAGGCAAAATATATGGCTAAAATTAAGCAAAATTCTCCAGTACTATTCTTCTATAATAACTCAAAAAAATGGTTGGCAAAAATTTCTAAAAATGAATCATTTCATACGCATATTGGAATCCTAAAACATTCTGATGCAATTGGCAAAGAATACGGTTCCAAATTAATTACAAACAAGGACAAGTATGTCTATCTTCTTGAACCTACGATGTATGACTATGTGATGAGAATTCAACATGGAACTCAAATTGTATATCCAAAAGATATTGGTTACATTATTGCAAGAGCCGGCATTGGTGATGGTCAAAAAATTTTAGAAATTGGAACCGGAAGTGGTTCCTTGACCTCTTTTGTTGCAAGTGTTGTAAAACCTCGTGGACATGTATACACATTTGATGTGGATGAAAAATTTATGAAAATTGCTGAGAAAAATATCAAAAAAGCAGGAGTTTCAAAATATGTTACACAACACAATTTGGATTTAAAGACTGCCAAAAAAATGCCTCTTGAAGATATGGATGTAGCATTAATTGATTTGGGGGATCCATGGGTTGTAATTCCTCAAGTTAGAAAGATGCTAAAAGGCAGTGGTAGTATATTTGCAATTTGTCCAACTATGAATCAGTTAGAGAAATTAACTATGGCTTTGGTCGAAAACGAATTTACAGATATAGAATCAACAGAACACATTATTCGAAATATCGAAGCTAGGGAAGGAAAAACACGACATTCTTTTCAAGGCATTGGTCATACTACTTACCTTTGTTTTGCAAGAAAAGCCTTTTTTGGCAGATCAGCTAGAAAAACTACTGAAAAACCACCATCTGTTGAAACTGAGAAAAAACCTTCTACAAAGACTGTTAAAAAATCTACAAAGGCAACCAAGAAATCTGCCTCAAAAACAACAAAAAAGACTACAAAGACTACCAAAAAACCTGCTAAAAAAACAACCAAAAAATCTTCTTAGGCATTTAATACAAAACAAGATTTATTCGGCTATTTACTATGATATTCTGTATGGTGAGAAAAAATCTAACTTTATCTATTGTAAAAAAATTCATTCCTGCTAGAAAAGCAAAATCACGAAAAGGTGACAATGGAATTACATTGGTTGTAGGTGGAAGTTACATCTACCATGGAGCTCCAATTTTATCCTCACTTGCCGCGTTGAAATGTGGCACGGATCTTGTTTACACTTCAGTTCCTAAAATTAATGTCACTCCAACTCGCGCTATTTCTCCAAATCTAATTGTCATTCCTCTAGTTGATCAAAAACTAACTTTGGGTGCTGTAAACAAGCTTATTGGTGCATTACCTCGCAATCTTCATTCTGCAACAATTGGAATGGGGTTGGCAATTCAAGAAAGAAATTCCTTGCTACATTTTGTTAAATCATTATTGGATAGAGATGTTCGTTTATCTTTAGATGCAAGTGCTCTGATTCCTGAAGTGTTGCCCATATTGGCAAACAAGAATGTTGTAGTTACTCCGCATGCTGGAGAGTTTAAAAGATTGTTTGGTGAATCACCCTCCAACTCTAAAAATGAAAGAATCAAACTTGTTGAAAATAAAGCAAAAGAGTTTGGAATTACCGTATTACTAAAAGGTGCAACTGATGTGATTTCAAATGGCTCGACTACTTATCTCAATGAGAAAAAGACTCCTGCAATGACTGTTGGTGGTACTGGTGATGTTCTATCTGGATTAGTTGCTGGATTATTGTCAAATAATAGAAATCCTTTAGAATCTGCTGCTGCTGCAACATTCATCAATGGATTGGCAGGTAAATCCGCTCAAAAGAAGCTCGGATTACATATGACCTCGATGGATTTATTGAATGAAATTCCCTATGTGATGAAGCCATTTGATAGAATTGTGTGACTAGTATGATCCATACAAAATATGTTGATTCCCACATGGATGATCTTGTTTCAGATTTGCAGACGTTAATTCGTCAACCCAGTGTGTCTGCAAAAAATGAGGGTATTGAGGAATGTGCAAAACTAGTTCAAAAACTATTAAAAAAATCTGGAATCAAATCTGAAATATTACAATTAAAGAAAGGTGTTGCTCCAATTGTCTATGGTGAAATAAAATCAAAACAAAATCCCTCAAAAACTTTAATGTTTTACAATCATTACGATGTACAACCAGCTGAACCTTTTGATTTGTGGGATGATCCTCCATTTAGTGGTGTCAGAAAAGGCAATAAAATTTTTGGAAGAGGTGCAACTGATGATAAAGGCGAACTCATTACTCGAATCAAAGCAGTTGAGGCTTGTCTAAAAACAACTGGTGATGTTCCATGTAACATAAAATTTGTAATTGAAGGAGAAGAAGAGACTGGCAGTGAACATATTGAAGATTATCTAAAAAAATACAAAAAGAAATTTTCATGCGATGGTGTTATCTGGGAATTTGGATATGTTGATGCAAAAAATAGACCTATAGTTGGTCTTGGAATGAAGGGACTACTTTTTGTAGAATTATCCGTCAAAGAATCTATCAGAGATGCACATTCTAGTTTAGCTGTTTTGATAAAAAATCCTGCATGGCGATTAATTGAGGCTGTAAATACACTTCGAAACACTGATGGGAAAATTCTCATAAAAGATTGGTACAAAGATGTTTCATCTTTATCAAAAAATGATTTGAAAATTATTCAAAAAGAGCCATTTGATGAAAATGTATTCAAACAAGAATTTGGGATAAAATCTTTTGTAGGGGACAAAAAAGGATTGGAGGCAAAAAAAGCGATGGTCGGTGGTGCCACATGCAATATTGCTGGATTTGTTTCAGGATATACTGGAGATGGGGCAAAAACTGTTCTTCCAGGTAGTGCTTTAGTGAAAATTGATTTTAGATTGATTCCTAAAATGGATCCTAAAAAACAGGTATCACGATTAAAAAAACATCTAAAATCAAAAGGATTCTCTGATGTTGGTATCAAAGTGTTCCATGGTGAAGCAGCTGCTAGAACAAATTCTTCACATCCCTTTGTTTCTCAAGTCAAAGATGCGGCAGACAAATCTTTTGGCACTTCTATTTTGAATGTTTCAAATGCTGGAACTGGTCCGATGTATCCTTTTGTTGAAATTCTAAAAGCTCCCTGCATTTCTATAGGCAGCACATACATGTTTTCAAGAATTCATTCTCCAAATGAATTTGCACGAGTTGATTTACTCAAAAAAACAACAAAGTGTATGTGTTTGATAATGGAAAATTTTGGAAAAAATTAGTGTAAACATCTAGGAATCTTTTTGATGGCTTGAGCAAGTGAAATTCTTCCTGGACCTGCAATCATAATTACTAATGCTGATGCAAGTAAAATCAAATCTAATTCTACACCACCTTTTCCTGTAATGGCTGATGCTCCTTTGACCATGAATATTGCACCTAGCATAATTATTGAAATCAAAGATGCTGATAGTCTACTTAGTACTCCGATGATTAACAAAATCCCTGGAACTAATTCTGCCAATGCAATTGGAATTGCCATTTCAGCTGGTAATCCCATATTCGGTAAGTTTTCTGCAAATCCTGGACTAAACTTTCCTATGCTGTGAAGAATAAAGATCACACCTATGGTAGATCTTAATCCCATGAAGACGATATCATTTAGAAATTTTTCTCTAATCTCAGCAGTAGTCAATACGATATTCCTAATTTTTCAGTATAATTATTTTGCCCACAAATTACACGTGAAATGTAGAAAGCCCTTTATTATGCGGCAAAATTATTTGAAATATGTCAATGTATATGCCAGGAGCAACTGCTGTTGGAATTACTTTTGATGGTGGTGTAGTTTTTGCTAGTGAGAAAAGGATCGCATTTGGAAACTTTCTTGTAAGTAAATCTACAAAGAAAACATTCCCAATTACTCCAAAAGTTGGTGCAACTTGTGCTGGTCTTGTCGCTGATATGCAAATTCTATCTTTACAAATTTCTGCTCTTGCTAAAATTAGAAAAATGGAACTCAAAAGAGATGTTCCTCCAAACACTGTCGCTAAAATGATGTCAAATATGATGTATGAAAGAAGATATTTCCCATTATTGACTCAGGTAATTGTTGGTGGTGTTGTCGATAAACCAATCATGTATACTTTGGACCCATTAGGTTCAGTACTTCCTGATGAATATGCTGCAGTAGGAACTGGAGCTGAAATGGCATTAGGTGTCTTAGACCCACAATTCAAACCAAACATGAGTAAAGATGAAGCAATTGATTTGGCAAAACGAGCAGTTCGTTCAGCCGCACTTAGAGATTCAGCAAGTGGTGATGGTTTGGATGTGCTAGTTATTACAAAAGACGGTACTGAAGAGTTTACTGAAGAAATCAAATAACTAAATTCTTAATTTTAAAAATATTTAATCGTAAATCGTTTTGCCTGTTTCCCAGAATCTATCTGAAATATAATGTATATTTTTAATGACTTCGCCTTTTTCCATACTTTCTAATTCTGAACTTGATACTAGTGATTTACCTACTGCTAAAAATTTGTGTTGTGATTCTTCTACTATGCAAACCAACTTGTCTTTTTCAAATTCTCCGAACTCTTTGATTCCTGGTCGCATCAAATTTGCACCTTTACACATGAATTTGACGGCGCCCATATCTACTGTAACTGCTGGAAATTTTTTCAACATTTCTGTTTCTGATAAAAATGGTAAATAATCATCTTCTACTTTTAGTATCTTTATTCCATCACCTGTGATTATTTGTGCATCATCTAAAATTTGATGAACTTTCACATTTTTCATTTTAGGAATTTCAATTCCCCATCTTTCTGAAACTGTTTTTAAAAGTGATGAAGTTTCACTTTTTGAAATTAAATTTGATTTCAATCTCTTGCAATCTCTTGTCTGATGTCTAACAAGTCTCTTAGAATTGAACTAGCTGTTTCCATGCCTCCTGCACCCTTACCGATAATTGTTTGAGTGCCTGAATGCTCTGAAGTAAAGGCAATTGCATTTAGTGTTCCATTGACACATAGAGGATCGTCTGTAGACACTTCTTTTGGACCTACCACTAGTTCTTTGTTACATGATGCGATTAATTTTATTGAAGAATTCTTTTTTGCGGCTTTATTGATATCATCTAATGTAACTTTACGAATTCCTGTACAGTTGATATCTGGCAATGTAACTTTCATTCCCATTATCCAGTTTGCCAAAATGACTAGCTTTGCTGCTGCATCTAATCCATCTAAATCCAAAGTTTCATCAGCTTCGACGTATCCTTTGTCTTTTGCATCTTTTAGTGCCTCTTCATATGATACACCTGTTCCCATATTTGTCAAAATGTAATTTGTTGTACCGTTGAGAATTCCTGCAAATGATGTAATTCTTTCTCCACTAAGGCTATTTTTAGCATAGTCTAGAATTGGGGTTCCCCCACCTACGGTTCCACTAAATTTGAACATAACTTGATTGTATGTTGCAAGCTCCAGTAGTGATGGAAATGCTAAAGCCAATGGACCTTTATTTACTGAAATTACATGCATTCCTTTTTTCATAGCAGTGGTAATGTGGGTCATCCCTGGTTCTGCATCTTTGTAATTACTTGCAGTTGTCTCAATAAGTACATCAGCTTCGATATTTTTGAGCATGTCTATTCCTGACATTGAATTTTGGGTATCTGCATAATTTTTTACAGTGCCAAATTTTTTCTTTACATCAATTAATTTATTGAAATTTAATCCTGACTTGTCTACTGCACTTCCTTTACTGTCAAACACTCCTACAACTCTTGGTTTTAATCCGTATTTTGCATAAAGATCCTCTGATCTTGAATCAAATAATTTAACTAGGCTTTGACCTACTACCCCAAATCCACACAGTATTATTCTCAAATCATTTCTTTCCTTTTTGAAGTATTGTTGTAGCTCATTTTATTTCTCTTGATTTTCTTATGATTAATTGCGTTTTATTAAATATTTTTGAATTTATCATGTCAATTATTTTGTGACTGTCATTCTTTGTCTTTTTCGTGTTGAAGTGAAATTGAATTTATACAATATCTTTCATTTGTGGGCTTTGGACCATCATCAAATACGTGACCAAGATGTGCTCCACATTTTTTACAGTTCACTTCAGTACGAACCATGCCGTAAGTTGTGTCTGAAATGTATTCTATTTTGTCTTCAGATATTGGTTTCCAAAAACTTGGCCATCCTGAACCTGAATCAAATTTTGAATCTGATGAAAAAAGTTCTTCTCCACAACAAGTACACTTGAAATTCCCTTCAAGTTTTGTATCGTTGTATTTTCCAGAAAATGGTGGCTCTGTTCCATGGTTTATGCAAATCTCATATTGGTCTGGTGTTAACTGCTCTTTCCATTCTTCTGGGCTTTTTTCTATTTTTTCTGCCATACTGTTCTTCTCTCTTTCAAATATTAGAATATTTTTCTATTTTTTCAGTTTTTTTCTCTTCTCTTCTGTTCTTTTTTCAGATTCAAATCTTTCTAAATCATATTCTTTCATGTCTACATATTTCATAATTTTACTTAGATTCGGATGAACTTTGTTTATTTGATTGAACATTTGTTGTGCAACTCTTCTGTAATCTACATGTCCTTGTGGGACTGTTCTTAATTCAATCAGATGACAAGCTTCTCTTAAATTGAATTTCATGAAGTATGGATAGTTGTATCCAAAGTTTACAACATACTGTCCTTGTTCAGGATATTTTGTTCTAATTTTATCAAATGTTTCTTTTGTTTTGTTCATACTATCTTTGAAATCCTTTTCGATTCCAAGAATTTTAATTTCATTTGGCATATTGTAACCATGATCTGTTGTTAGTAGTTGTCTTTCAAGAGTTAATGCCCTGTGTCTATGAAAGTCTCTGAACATCCCATAATTGTTGCACAAATCAAATGTATAATAGACATTTTCAAATGCTCTTGATGGTCTATGGCGTCTATTTGTTCGAATTTTTGTAAATTCATTAATTATTTTGACTTTCTTTTCCTTTGATATTTTTTTGACTTGTTGGAAAATGTTTTGATAAGAAGTACTTGGTGATTGCTCATACATAATACTGGTAATTATTTTGTCAATAGCATTTTTTTCTGATTCATAATCTACAAGTTTTGTTATTGTTCCTTTTTTTGGATTTGATTTAATTTCTTTTGCAGTGATTGATTTTGATTTATTTTTAATATCTTTGAGATATTTTTGGAATGCTTTTCCATACTTGTCGTCTGCTCTTCTGACAAATGATTTGATTGTAGTGTCAAGCTCTTTCTTGATTTTTGAGGCTAATTCTTGCTCTTCTTTTAGCTCAGATGAGCCTAGAACTGTTAAAAGATATTCAAATGCTCGTCCATTCCCAGTTATTCCAACATTAGTTAATGTGGATGCTGGTAGTAATCCTCTAAGAATATCTAGTGCTTTAGCTTTTGTTGAACCGCGATAAATCATATTTGCTGATTTTATGTCTGATTCATTTTTTAATTTAGAAAATAATTTTTCTTTTCCGTCTTTGGAATCTTTAAAACTATATTTTTCTATTGGATATTTTTCTCTGACATAATTCACCATAGGTTCTATATTTTTTGAATAAATGTCAAATGAAAAATTACAACTTTCTTCATACATGTCTGCATATCTTGATTTCATAATTTCAGGATCTCTGTAAAATCTGTACTTTCCATTTTCTTTTTTATTCCATGCAACATATCTTGAAGATTTTTCTAAATATGACAATCCAATTCTTCTATCTTCAATTTTTTTTACTGCAATGTTTGACAATCCTTCAATTGCAATCTGTGCTTCACCTAACTCTGCAACTGAATCATCGCCATATTCTAAAAGTACTCGATTGTAAAATTCCTCACCTCTGTTTTTGTTTTGTAAAAATTCGTCAAGAAATATTCGTCTCATACTTTTGTCAGTTCTACTATATCGTGACATCAATGCACCACGATCAACTTGCCGTGGAGTAATTATTGCAAAGACATTTCCTTCTGTATTTGAAAAGTGATCTGATAGAATTTTTTTTTCTTTAATTGAGAACTCAGACAATAACGTTCTGTTGATTCACAATTATTAATACTCTATTTCTTTTTTCCAATTTGAATTAGATCGGGGCCTTTGTCTCTATCTTTGTCTTGACCTTTTGCTTGCCATCTAAGTAATACTTGTTTGAAGGCTTCGGCATCTTCTTCTTTTTCGGTATACATCAAAGTTGTAACCCAATATCCTTTTTTGGCAGTTTTGCCGCCGATTGAATTCATCCAAAAATCATTTGGCAATGTCTCCATTGCTTTGTTGTTTGGGTCTTTTGGAGCTTCAATCCATCTACTTGCAACAAAATTCAAAATTTGCTCAAGTTCTTCTTTTTGAATCATGAGGCTACTATTTTGTCTCTAAATTTTAAAATTGCTAAAAATGGGCCGATTTTGAGTTTGTGAATTTAATCTTACTAAAACTAAAAACATTTCTTACACTTTGTCGGTTATACAAAATTCTAAACTATCACACATGACAAACGACGATATCGAAATTATCGGTAAAAATGTCAAAGACATGTACGGAACATTCATGGGTAAAGTCGTAGGAACAATAACAGATATTGACGGAAGTATTCAATCCGTTGGCATTGACTGCGGTTCACAAGGATTACAGCAAATCCAATATGAACAATTAGTAGTTCAAGGCGAAGTTGTTATATTCATTCCAAAATGGAGACTAGACTCACAAAGACTCATTCGAGAAAAACAATTAACTCTACGTCGATTAAAAGCATTGATTGACATAGTTTCTGAAAATGATGACATGAAAGCAGATGCAGAAATCATTCATGAAAAATACAAGTCAAAACTTGTATCATTAGATGAAACAGAACACGAAATCAAAGCAATTCTTGAGGCAAGATTGACTGAGCTAAATGATCAAATGAAGTCCGCAAAAATGTTATCGTTTGATGCAAAAGTACAATACAAGAGCAATGAAATCTCTGATGCAACATTTGAGACTGTGAAATCATGCACAACTGAGGTAATTGAGCATGTAACTCACGAAACCGCAGAAATCGCAAATGTAAAGAGTAGAATTGCAGACCTTGAATTGGAAGTGCAAGAGATAACAGCCCCTCCAACACCAGACATCCAAGAATCAGCCCGTTCATATCTGGAGACTTCTGAACAAGAACAACAAGTAGTTCAGACAATACTTCCAGAAGTACCAGTCGAATCAACAATAATACCTTCAGAACCAATTGAGGCCCCTAGTACCCCTATACCAGAACCTCCTACTGAATCTGAGGTAACATTTGCATTTCCAGAACCACCCCAACAGGTGACAGCAGATACTTCAAAAGACGACAATGATAACGATTGGCTTGCTAGAATGGAAGCACAATAATTTTTTTAAATTATTTTTTTAACATTTAGAAAGATCTAACTTCATACACTTTTTGATGTCAGAGACATTTGAAATTGGATTAGGAAATAATGATAATAATTTAAGAAAAAAGGCTGATTCTGACTTTGAATCCTTTTGGGATGAGCAGGCCAAGAATTTGTCTTGGTTTTCACCTTGGGAGAAAACCCTTGATTGGCAACCTCCTTTTGCAAAATGGTTTGTTGGAGGCACGATTAACGCCTCGTACAATGCCCTGGACATCCATCAGGAGACCAAATCCTCAAAATCTGCCATTTTGTGGGAGGGTGAAAATGGGGATTCTCGAAATATTACCTATGGGGAAATATTCATCCAAGTCCAAAAATTTGCAAATGTTCTCAAATCCCTTGGTGTTCAAAAAGGTGATAGAGTAACAATCTATCTTCCCATGGTTCCAGAACTACCAATTGCAATGTTGGCGTGTGCTAGAATTGGCGCTACTCATACTGTGATTTTTTCTGGATTTAGTGCAACCTCAATCAAAGATAGAGTATTTGATTCAAAATCCAAAGTCATCATAACTGCTGATGGTGGATATAGAAGAGGAAAAATTGTTCCACTCAAAGATGTTGTTGATGATGCAATTACAGAACTTGATTTTGTAGAGCATGTCATAGTTCTTGAGCGAACAAAAAATAAAATTTCCATTACCTCTAAAGATAAACTTTGGACTGAATTAATGAATAATGTTTCTGATTCATGTCCTGCTGAAAAATTGCCTAGTGATCATCCTCTTTACATATTGTATACTTCTGGAACCACAGGAAAACCAAAAGGTGTCTTACATGGTACTGGTGGGTATCTAACTCATTTACATTCTACATTCAAATGGGCTTTTGACATTAAAGATTCAGATATTTTTTTCTGTACTGCTGATATTGGTTGGGTTACAGGACATAGCTATGTTGTGTATGCTCCATTTCTTCATGGTGCAACTCAAGTGATGTATGAGGGTGCACCTGATTTTCCAGATGCATCGAGAATGTGGGATATATTACAAAAATACAAAGTTACAATTTTTTACACTACTCCTACTGCCCTGAGGATGTTTATGAAATTTGGAGATGACATTCCAAACTCATTTGATCTTTCAAGTTTACGATTGCTTGGAACCGTCGGTGAACCGATTAATCCTGAAGTTTGGAAATGGTATTTCAAAACCATTGGAAAGGAAAAATGTCCCATCATCGATACTTGGTGGCAAACTGAAACTGGAGGTATGTTGATTTCATTTCTTCCTGGAATTGAGACAATTCCTCTAAAACCTGGATCTGGAACGCGCCCAATTCCAGGCGTGAATATCACTGTAGTTGATGAAAATGGTGATGATGTTGCTCCAAATACCAAAGGATACTTGGTAATCAAAAATCCTTGGCCTGGAATGCTCTTAACTTTGTGGAATGATGATGCAAAATACAAGACTGTCTATTGGTCAAAATATGAGAATTGTTACTATCCTGGAGATTATGCTCTAAAAGATGATGATGGATATCTTTGGTTATTGGGAAGAGCCGACGATGTTCTAAAAATTGCCGGTCATAGAATTGGGACTGCCGAACTTGAAAGTTGTATGGTTTCTCACCCTGATGTTGCTGAATCTGCAGCTTGTGGGATTCCTGATGAAATTAAAGGTGAGGTGATAATCGCATTTGTAGTTTTAAAACAAGGTGTGATAAATGATTCTAATGTTTTAGAAAAACAACTAGTTGATAAAATTAGAACCGATATTGGCGCAATTGCTACTCCTAAACAAATCTATTTTGTTTCAAAATTACCAAAAACTCGAAGTGGAAAAATTATGCGAAGATTACTAAAGGCAATTGGTAATAATGAACAAATTGGAGATGTTAGTACACTCGAAGACGGTGCTGCTGTAACTGAAGTTAAACAAGTTTTTGACGAACTCCAAAAATCAATTAAAGAAAATTTAAAATAATTATTTTTTCAACTCTTCTAAATTAATTGAAGATAGCATTTCAAACATTTTCTTCAATCCATCATACTCTGATTTTGAATTCTCATCTAGTTGATCATATTCTTTTTCTTTAATGTCATCTAATCTTTTGTTTGATTCTTTGAAAAATTCTTGATACTCTTTAATTTTTTCATCTGTCATTTGTTCTAAATCAAAGATTACTGTATTACTTCCAAGCAAGTTTTTGTTTTCGTCATAAAGACTTGTTGCTTGCAATAATCCTGAAAATGTATCTCCGTTTTGCTTTTTGAATGTAATTTTTCTATCTGTTACCTTGCCTGTCTCAAACCAAATTTTTAGAGAATTATTCATGTCTTCCCAGGATTCTTTAGGGACATGCTCAAAGATTGCTTTTCCTATGATTTCTGATTTTGCGTAGCCTAGATTTGCAGCATATGTTGAATTACAGTCCAAAATCACGCCTATGGAGTTAATTCTTCTCCACATAACTGGGGCATCTTTGAGTGTCTTTCTTGCTTCAGTTTGAGGCATTTTTTAAAATTGGATTGACTAGTTATTAAATTGAAATCTTAGAACCATTGATCGAGATTTTGACTCTTTTTCTCTAAAGCTTTTTTTAATCTGTTTAGAGTTGATTGAATTCTATCCTCAGAAAAACTCCTTTCTTTAAGATATTTCATTACTCCTTCATGATCGACATCATTGAATACAATTTCATCCACATCTGCAACTTCTGGATTTAGAAATATCTCTCTTATTTGTTGAAAATCTATTTCTTCTAACTGTTCTTGAATTTGGGGAATGTCTTCCAATCTGGAATGTTGTTTGATTAGTTTCATTGCCGTCTTTGGGCCAATTCTTTCAAATCCGTTTGGATTAAAATCTGTACCAATTAAAATTCCTACATCGATTAATTCTTCTCTTGTCATTTCAATGGAATCTAATACTTTTTGAGTTTCAATAATTTCTGGTAATACGTCAATGTAGGTATTTCTATTTGGAATTTTTCTTCTTCCGCTACTGGTGAAATTTCTTACTAGTCTTTTTGCCCCGCATAAAATAGAATCATAATCTTGACTGGCAGATGCATATGCTTGACCTGTATTTGTTAGATGAGCTGCAGTTGCCTCACCTTCTGATGGTGCTTCAATGTATGGAATCCCAAAATATGTTAGAAATTCTTTTGAGTCTTTTACCATTCCATCTTTCATGCTAGTTGTTTGCTGTGCAAATTTCCTTGCATCTTCCATATTTCCTTCTGCAACTGCTTTTTCATATTTTACAGTGGCATCTTTTTTGATTTGTTTTCTGCGCTCAATTTCAGCAGTTTTCAGTGATGGGGGTTTTCCATCAAAAACATAAACTGGTTTAATTCCTAGTGATAAGAAATTCACATTTCTGTATAATAATCCGCTTAGGTGGCTGGTAATTCTCCCTTCTGCATCTGTTAGTTGTAATCCATCCGGTCCTCTGATACTTGCCAAAAACTGGTAAATTGCATTGTAAGCATCAATTGCTATCACTTTATTTGAAAATGCCTCTAGAGTTGTTTTCTCTCTTATCACCAATTCTTTTAGGTTTAATCCCATGAGAATTCTTGATGTTTTCAGGTATTTTGTGTTTATCCTTTCAAATTGATCGGTAATTGTATTGCATAATTTTAAAATCGGTTTTAATATGCAAATTATTCAAAACTTAGAATGCCTCAAGAAAAATTTCCAGATCATTTACAGGATAAAATTTTTGAAATACGCTCTGATTCTAATGACTCTGCATCCAAAATTATCTCATACTTTCCTTTTTCTGAATCTGAAAAACATGAAATCATTTCAATTCTAAATGATTCAAGTTTTGATAGATTCCATTCCATTTTTACAGATTCTGTAACTGAAGATGAATGGAATAGAACAAAGGATCAAATCAAAAAGAAATTCAAAGATGAATTATTTGATATTGATAAAATTTAATCTTATCAATTCGCTTTATTATGGAGGTATTCTCAGAATAGATGCCGAGATAGCCAAGTAGTACGGCGGCCGTCTCGAAAACGGCTACGCGCAAGCGTGCGGGGGTTCGAATCCCTCTCTCGGCGTTATCTTCTATCTATAGAGATTATTCATTTAAAATTAGTAATTTATTGATATAATTGAAATTTCTTTTTACATTTGCCACAAAAATGTTGTTTTGTTTTCCTACTTTCTTCTCCTAAAACGGAACCACATCTGTCGCATTTTTTTTTAATCATTTTGACTTATTCTATTAGTAGTTTCTTTACATTGCTCACACATAACAAAACCTTCTTTTTTTGCTTGAACAAGAGTGTCAGGAATAAAATATTTCATATTTTCTTTTTTTACATCATAAATTCTGCAATCTGGAGACATCATTGCTAAATTGTGTACAATCATCCTTGCTTTATCTCCCATATGACCTGTCATGATACTTTTTGCTCGTTATCTAATTTCAAACCACTTTGTGAAAAAAGAAATTTTTTATGTATGGATCTGTTATAATCACAATAACTAAGACCTGATAATCTAATCATTAATTGAGCCCAGATGGATTTGAATCGGGAGGATTCTAAATTGAACAGTATTACAAAAAATCAATCTACTTCGTGATGTTATCTTAACTATAAACTGGTTTGCTTTAGGTATGTAAAGAAATTTAATTTTCTTTAAGGGTAAATCCACAATGACTACATAATTCATTTTCTTGTGTAGAATAAGATAAACCACAATTTGAACAAATAATAAAATCAGCCATCCAGATTATAAGAAAACACATCATAAAAGCCCTGGCATATGGGATGCAAGATTTAGAATCTATAATTTCATGTATGTGATTGAATTCTTAATACACATTAGTTTCATCAAATATAGATGATTCATAAAATTCGTTATTTTGAAACAAAGACACTGTCCAAAGGAGTATATCTTCAAGATGTGGTAAATGACTTTCTAGCAGAAAAAGGTGATAACATAATTGCAGTGATGCCGGTAATGGAAAATTCTTTGATAGTTCATTATAAAGAGTAATTTCACCTTTGTTTGCTCTTTTTTCTAGAATGCCTTAGTTCATTTTACCTCAAATGATATTTTGAACTCTTCCAATCTTTCCAGAATCTAATTCTACTTTAATTCCATGAGGATGAAAATGACTAGAAGTAAGAATTCGTTTAACTTTTCCATCTGTTAGATTTCCTGTACGTTGATCATGTTTTTGTATAATCTGAACCATCATACCAACTGTCAATTTGTTTCTGGGTGGGGGGCTACTCATAACCAATAGTTCTCATGCCTACACATGGCTTGTTTCCTTTGCTCCAGCATTTACAAGAACAAGAAACAGCTTTTCCACTTTCCAAATCTTTGACGACTTTATGAAAAACCCCTTCCCTGATTTTTGATTCAATCATTATTGTTTCATATTTATCTTGATCTGACTCAACCAATATTGAAAATTGCATTTTATGGTGTATTAGATTTTCTGTTCAAAATGTTTAAACTAACTTGATTGCTGAAAATCTTCATGACTAGTGAAACTGAATCAAAAATTCAAGATTCAAACATTTCAACTGCTGAATTAATTTCACATTTTCGAGAAAAATGTAAAATTTGTGGCCATCATCGTATAATGCATAATGAATTAGGTGCATGTGAGGGAGTAATGAACAAACCCTGTACATCTGGCTGTGACAAGTTTGAAGCAGAATGAGTGATCTTTTCAATTCTGAGATTATTCTAATTCTTTAATAGGATATTTTTTGTACTCTTTCTATGAGTTCAGGAAATGATGGAGAAAAAATCTATCCTCAAGGTTATGAGCCAGAAATAACTTCTGAAGCTACTGATGATAATGTACGGAATAACTTACTAGATCTCATTTTACAATCTGGCCCTTCTGAAGTTGTGGACACTGATTTGTTTGCCGTAATGGCAAAAAGACGTTCTACAAGAAAGTTTTCAGATAAACCCGTTGAAACTACCAAAGTTGATAAAATAATTGCAGCAGCTGACACTGCGCCTACTGCAGGTAATTTTCAAGGATTTGAAATCTTTTACATCAAAAGCCCTGAAAAGAAAAAACTTCTAGTTGATGCTTGTAACAAACAGCCCTATGTTGACGCCCCAATAGTTTTGGTTTTTTGTAAAAATCCCTCTAGAGTAAAATTTGATTTTCCAGAGTATATTCTGAAAAAATTTGCTATTCAGGATGCAACTCTGGCTGCTGGATATTCTCAATTGGCAGCTCAGGCTTTGGGATTAAGTTCAATATGGATTGGAATGTTTGATGAGCAAAAAGTTATGGATGTAATAGGAACTGATCTTGTGCCATCATCTGTATTGTGTATTGGCTATCCTGAACAAACAAAATTCCCTAAACCAAGACGAAATCTTAAAGATTTGGTTCATGTTACATGGTAAGCTTTACCTAAAATTCTCCATCTTTAAATAATCATTGATTATTGTTTATTTTATGACTGATGCATATGTGATGTTAAATTGTGAATTAGGTGCTGAAGCTGAAATTATTGAACAACTAAAAGAGATTGAACAAGTTGCAGATGTTTTTGAAACCATTGGTACTCATGACATGATGGTGAAATTACAAGCAGAGAATTTTGAAAAAATCCGTGAGATTGTTTCTTGGAATATTCAAAAATTAAAAAAAGTACGTTCTACTGCTACTTTGATAAAAAAAGATAACTAAGACTAGGTCCTTACTCTATTCAAATGGCTGATGACAAAAACGAGATTGACAAGCTTATTGATAATATGATTACTAGTGGAGATGAACTAGTTGATAACCTCAAAACTGTCTTGCCAAACTCCTTATCTGAATCAATGGTGATGTTTCATGAATCTAATGTTACAAATCTAAAGAAGATTAAAGAATTTCTAAACAAATAGTTCTAGTAGCACTACTTCCTATGATTACTACTATATCCTTTTTAATCATCATTTGATTTCTCTACTATGGTCAGATCTAGGACTATTTCCATTACTGTGGAAAAGAAGACTGGTGATGCATTTGATGCAATCCTGAAAATGCCTCCTAAAATGATGCCTGATGCTAAAATTAATGATTCTGGCTGGTGGTCCTTTACTGGACCTCATGGAAAGTCCATGTTGAAATTTAATGAAAACAAGTCTTTGGGAATTTTAGACCACCAATATGTGGATGAAGAATCTTCTTGGGATGTCCCAATGAGGGTTGTATCAAATGGAGATGTTTCTGAAGTTATCATCACTTTGAACAAACCTGATGAATTATCTGATGAGCAGTTTGATACTAGAATGACTGAGATTGGTGAGATGTTTAATTCTATGAAAAATCTTATTGAATCTGAATCCTAATTTTTCTGCCTAGACTAGTACAAATCGTTCTTCAAGCTTAAATGCAAATTTTGTAATACAATACTGAAGAAATATGCCATATGAAGAAGTATACTATCAGAGATTAGCCGAAGAAAGTCCTGAAGATTATAAGAAATTAAAATCTAAAAAATAATTCTAGTCTTTTTTGGAATCATCAGAATTTCCATTTTGATTATTTCCTGGACCTACAATGTCTTCTGGTTTGACCTTACTGTCCCAATCTCCTCTGACTCCTTTAATCAAGGAAAAAATACCTGCCCCGATGAATCCTATGATTAGTGCAAAGAATACCGTTTGATCAAATATTTTGTATGAGCAATTAATTTCAGCTGGTGGTGCATCATCTGAATATTCATAACATGTTCCAAATTCATTTGATTCTAGAGTTGCAGCTTGATAATTTCCACCAAAACCTCCTAGGATAATAAATCCCACAAAAATTAGCACAATGCCGATAATGATGAATCTCATATCGCCCATGATTTTTTTCTTAATTTATCGTATTTACACTTTGACCTGATTGCTTTCTAGTGTTATTTTTCAAGAGATACTTTTAGGTTCTCCAGAGATGCCTCATAAAATGCTCCCATGAATACAATGAATTCCAGAAATTCCTTTTCAGTCATTTTTTGACTATTGAGATATGATTGCCATGTTAATTCAACCAAATTCTTTGATTTTGCTTTGATTGAAATTGTTGCAACATATGCTCTTAACGGTAATCCTTCAGTTGCAATATAGGTGAAATATTCCCCTTTTTTCCATGCAACCACATGTTCTTCAATTTGATTTCCATCCTCGAAAGTGATCAATCTTACTGCTCCTACATCTTTTTTCTTTTTTGAAAGGTAAACTGTTTTTTTAACGTCTACTACCCATGTAGGCAATCCTGCAATATTACTAATCTTTTTCCAAACTTTGTCTTTAGATGCTTTGATTTTGATTGTTTTTTTCACTGTTCCTGTCTGGAATGATTTCTTTACCATGTCTATCTCTGAATTATGGTGAATTTTAAATTTTAGTTGACAATCATTTTTAATCCCCTGAGGGAAATAAAATCAAATGGTCTTTGGATGGGGTAAAAAGAAACAAGAGGAAAAACCTGCAGAAGAAATTCCACAAAATAAAGAAATCTCCCTTGTAGATGTTCCAAAAATTATATCTGACCTTGGCACTTTGAGAAAAACCCAAACTCTCTCTGAAATAAACAGTTTGAGAAATAGTACTATGCCCTTAATTGACGATTTGATAAAAATTGGAAATGTCTTGGAGAAAGATAGTCTCAATATTGATGATATTGACAAACATCTTGCAATTATCGTGGTTCGTGGTAAAAAACAGGTAATTGATATGATCAAAAAAGATGTTGTTTCATTACCCAAAATATCTTCATTTGAAGATGCTGAAAAATTAAATTCCACACTAAACCTTATTTTAAAAAAAGTGGGCGATGTCTTGGGTCGTCAAACCAGAGTCATTCATATTTTTGCCAAAAAATATGCCGCACAGCTAAAAAGCAATCTTGAAGTGATGAATTCTAATCATTCTGAAATCCAAAAATTGTTAAAAAATTACCATTCTACAAAATCCCTTTCTGAAGAAATACTTGATACCATAAACCAAATTAACAATCAAACAGAATTACGTAAAGAAAAATCTCAAAGAATTACAGAAATTACCGAAAATCTTACTTCAATTAATGAGAAAATCTCTTCAATTCAAACTAATATTGACGAGATAAAATCCTCTGAGAACTACAAAAAATATCAAACATTGAAAAACACTTTGGATGAATTTAGTAAAGAAAAATCCAAAATTAAAAATCAAATAAACACACAATTCACAAAAATCTCTCGTCCTTTGAGTAGATACGAATATGCTTCTTCATTAGATAAGGACCAAAAAAATATTCTATCTACATTGGTTTCAGAACCTTTTGATGTGTTGACTAGTGAAAATAAGGATTCTGTAATTATAATTCTTGAAAATGTCCGTAAAGGAGTATCATCAGGATCTATCTCTGTAAAGGATGTAGAAAAAACATCTTCTCAGATTACTGAAACCGAAGAATCCCTTGATGGATTTGTAAATCAAATTTCTGAATATCATAAAAAATATCAAGAGATTCAAAGTGAACTTGCTTCTTTAAAACCTGAGGAATTGATTTCTTTGGAGAATGATCTTGCAAAAAACACCTCCTCTCTTGAAGATTCTCAGCTAAAATCTGAAACTTTTCAAGGTGAAATAGATGAAATTGATTCAAAAATACCTGAATTAGTCTCTGAAATTGAACAAAAACTCCGAGAATTCTCTAATACACGATATACTATCTTGACATCTTAAAATTAAATTAGTTCAAAGCTAGAGACTTGCTGTGTTATTCAAAAAGAAAAAATTTGAACGTAAAGTTTTGTTGAAAAAAGATGTGTTGGATAGCATATTGTCTTTTTGTCAAATGAAACATCCTAATGAAGGAATATTGATTTTGAAAGGAAAATCAAAAAATGGAGAAATCAAAATAGATGGACTCGTAATTCCTCCCTTTAGTGAAACTGGTCCAACTTTTGCAGGATTTCCACATTCATTCTTGCCTTTTGATATGAGCTATGTTGGAATTGTTCATTCTCATCCTAGCGGATCTGCTGAACCTTCTGTTACTGATTTACATAATTTCTTTGGTCTTGTTTCGATGATTGTAAAATCTCCATATGATGATAATTCTATTTTCGCATGGGATAGTAATGGAAGTTCCATTCCACTTTTGATAGAGTAATTATCTAAAATCCATGCTGTCCAGACTGAATAAAACTGAAGAAACTTTATATCCGTTTTAAAGATACTTTTATTGAATTGAACCCTCAGCTTAAACGATATTATATTTTCCTAGGTGCCTCTTTGGTGTTTAGTATTGGATTACAAATTGGACTTGGAATGCTTGGCGTTCCATGGTATTTCAGTATTGGTGCAGTAATGGCAATTTTCATCTTACTCCCTATGATTATGAGAAGACGTGCAATGAGTAAAATGGGAAGTTATGGTAGCGATTCTGGAACCGGTGGAGGTGGATTCTTTGGAATGGGTTCACAAGGAAATTCCGGTGGAGTACGATACGTATGTCTAGTTTGTAACAACAAACACAAAGGTGGCACATGTCCTAGATGTGGCTCTAAAATGCAAAGAGCGGATTTTTAACTGAATTAAAATGTCCTTAGATGAGATTCGTAAAAAGGTAATTTTTCATAATTCTGTTGATGTGTGGATTGCAACATGTTCTGAAAAAAATTCAGATTGGACAAACCCTGAGGATTATAAAAAATTCATTGCTCATTTACTAAAGAACAATCTGAATCTAAAGGCGTTTAATCTATGTGCCCATGAAGCAGGTGCTACTGAAGATGAAAAAGTAAAATTCACTGAAACTTTGGCTGAAACTAAAGAAGATCCAAACTCTCTAACATACACCATCAAACTAAATGATGCTGCTTTAGATATTATCCGCAGTTATTCTATCTGACTATCTCTTTAACTTTGGATTAACTATTGCATCAAGTGCGTTTCCAATAAACACAAAAGCCAATCCTGTGATTGCAATCATTACTCCTGGTGGCATAATCCACCACCACATTCCTCTGGCAGCAGCTCCGAATGTATTTGCATCATGCAAAATTTGCCCCCATGTTGGAAAAGAGGGGTCTCCCAATCCTAGAAAACTAAGACCAGCTTCTGTGGTAATTGCAGCTGGGACTGAAATTGCAATACTTGCAAATGCATATGGTAACAATTGAGGGACAATGTGCTTGAGAATGATCTTGGAATCTTTCTGACCCATCATGGTTGCAGCATCTACATAGCCTCGAGTTTTGATTTGAAGCGACATGCTTCTTGAGACTTTTGCAATGCCTACCCATCCAAAAATCATCAAAAACCCTACCATCACAAAGATGCTATTGCTGATTGTAACTGATAGTATGATGAGAAATGGCAAGGCTGGCAAGGCATAGATGACATCATTTAATCTCATCATTGTTTCATCTGTCTTTTTGCCCTTGTATCCTGCATACACTCCGTATAGCAATCCCATGATTACTGATGCAATTGACACGACTAATCCAATGAATAGTGCTAGAGGTGTCCCCCAAAGTAATCCAATTGCCAAATCTCTTCGTAATTCATCAGTACCCATTATTCCAAACGCTTTGCCTCCGATGATCAGATTTGATTCTTGAATTTGGTTTTCTGAATTAATTCCGTACAAATCAATTGAGAAAATATAATTTCCCTTTAGTGGCTCATTTGATTGAATTTTTGAAAATACAACATCTTCTGCAGAAATCCTTTCAAATGCAAATTCAAAAGTATCTGATTGCAATGACAAATTTTTCTTTATTGCGTCATCAGTTGAAAAAATCCTTTCACTATGTTTTGTCTTTCCATCAGAATATGGTAAAGATGTTGTTAGCAAATCTAGTTTGATTCCATCTGGTCTTATCACTGTCATTTGTAATAGTGGCGAACCAGAATATTCTGATGAGAATTCATAGATAAAGTCATTTGGAAACTCGTCATAATCAAAATTCACTCCAAATTGGTGTGATGTTAGATTCACTTCGCCTTCAGAGATATTTTGAATTAATGGGTCTTCTAGAATTTTGTGCTCTGGGATTTTATCAGTCATGAAAATATTTACCCAAATTGGAATTGCTACTTTGGGGTTTGAAATCCAATTCCCTGGATTATTCCACTCTTGAAATGTTTCAACTGGAATTGCGACCATTGCGATAATTGAAGTTGCAACAAGAATTCCGAGAATTGTAATTCCTGCAATTCCCATCTTGCTTTTGAGAAATTCTTGTTTGATTTCTTGAGGAGTAATACTAGTCATTGACCTGTCCTCACTCTAGGATCAAAGTATCCGTATAGCAAATCTGCAATGAATATGCTAATTAGGAAAAATACTGTAAGCAGGTATGTTGCTCCAATAATTACTGGCAAATCCATCACAGTGATTGCCTCAAAGTAAAGCCTTCCCATTCCAGGCCAATCAAAAACAGCTTCTGTGATTATTGCTCCTCCTAGTGAACCTGATAAACTAAGTGCTAGAATTGTAACAATTGGGGGTGCTGCATTTTTTAATGCATGTGTATAGATGATTCTTTTTTGTTTGATTCCAATTGTTTTCTTTGCCATTATGAAATCTTCTTGCATTATTCCGACCATGAAATTTCTTACTAGATATGCCCATGAACCAAAACCAATCATTACAATTGTGATTAATGGTAATGCCATGTGGTATAGTAGAGATCCAATATATGCAGGATCTGATGACGGGATATCTGGTGTTGCTCTTGCAGGAAATATTTGCCATGTGAATGCAAATAGGAAAATCATTAGCATTCCTATCCACCATACTGGAAAACTAGAACTAATTATTGCAAAACTAGATGTTATTCTATCAATCCCTGAACCAACTTTACTACTTGAAAATGCCCCTAGGAAAATCCCTATAATTGATATAATGATTGTCGCAGTTGTAAATAGTAAAACGGTTCTAGGTAGTTTCTCAAATAGTATGTCTTTGACATCAGACGATCCTTCATCACTAGTCAAAAATGTTGCATGTCCAAAGTCTAACAGCATAATTTTGTACATTGTTATTCCAATTCGTTGAGGGGAATACCACGGCTCATCAAGCCCCAGCGTCTGAATTCTTTGGTCAATTTGACTCTGAATGAATACGTCAAACTCTTCTACTGATGAAAAGCTCTCAGCAATTGCTGGGTTTTCTGTAATCTCAGATCTTACTTGAAACACAATACCCTGTTTTAGTATGGTATCCATATTGGAGCCGACTAGTGAAATTGTAATTAGCAATGTAATCATCAAAACTCCAAACATTGTTGCCACCCTTGTGGCAACATATTTTTTCATGCTCAATAATCTCAAGGAAGAGAATTAGTTTATAACAATACATGTTTTTTCCTACAGTTTATTACTGTACGATAATACTGAGATTTAGAAAACACATGTCCTTTGATAGAGAAAGAGAAATGCATACCGCAACATGCGGTGACTGTGGAAATGAATGTCAAGTACCATTCAAACCAAAAGAAGACAGACCTGTTTATTGCAGAGAGTGCTTCCAAAATCACAAACCAGCCCCAAGACAAGGTGGCGGTAGATTTGGTGGAAGATCTGGCGGATTTGGTGGCGACAGAGGCTCTAGATTTGGTAGAAGAGATGACAGACCACGTGAAATGCATGACGCAAAATGTGGTGACTGTGGAACTGATACCCAAGTGCCATTCAAACCAAAAGAAGACAGACCTGTTTATTGCAGAGAGTGCTTCCAAAATCACAGAAATTAGAAAATCGTTTTGAGTAAATTTCAAAACTCCTTTATTTTAAATTAAAAATTTCAATCTTGCCAAATATCTAATTAGACGAGAGTGAAACGAATTCTAGGCTTCACTAAGGCAGAAAAGCAAGTCTCTCGTCTGTAGTATATACGCGATCATATCATTTAAAGATTTTATGAACATGTGAAAAATAACAGATAAAACATTGATTTTTTCTTAATTTTCTATGAGTGCAAACACAATTCGAAAGGCCAAAAAACTAGTTGAAAGCGGTGGTGTTGTAAAAATTGAAGATGATTTGTTTCAAATAAAATCATCATCAGATCCTGAGAAATCCTACTTTGTAACATTTGATACATGTGAATGTCCTGGATTCAAAAATTTCTATAAATTCCATCATGGTAAAGGACTAAAGGCAAACTGCTCTCATTTAGAAGCAATTAGAATATTCAAACAAGAAAACTCTTAGTAATTATTTTAGATTTTTAGTATCTACTTTTCCAACAAATGCTTTGTTTTTTACTATGATGATGGGTCGTAAGATGAGTCCTGGGTGTTTTACCATTAGTTTGATCATCTGAGAATCTGTTTTCTTTTTATTTTCCAAATCAAGTTCTTTGTACATTTTGTCTCTTTTTCGTATTAGTTCTATGGGTTTTTTACCTGACATTTTGATAATTTTTTTCAATTCACTCTCAGAGAATGGGTCTTTGAAAAAATCTCTTTTTTCAATATCTGCATTCATTCGTTCCACTTCTGATATGGCTTTTTTACACGTAATGCAGGCAGATTTGTGATAAACTTTCATTCCATTTAGTTTGATTAGGTTGGATTAAAATCCTTTAGAAAAATGAAAAATGCTGCTATGCACAGCAGATGGTTTTTTTGAATTCTTCAGAATTCCTCTCAAAACTGCATTCTTTACATGCTTGCCAGCTTCTTTTTTTGAGGATTGAGAATGATGACTCGTAAGAGACAGAATACATTTTTCCTCCACATGAGGGACATGGTAATGGGATATCTATTTTCATCAATTGTAATATGGGAATTTTGAATATAAGGCCCGCGTAGAAATTATCTACTCTTCTTCTGAAGTTGTATCTTCAACCTCATCTACTGTTTCATCTTCTGTTTCTTCATTTAGATATTCATCATTGAATTTTTCCAAAGTTTCTTTTGGAATTGAAATTCTATCAAGATATGCTTGTCTTGCCTCTTCTGCTGTGCCTCCGTTTTCAAGAATTTCATTTTTAATTTTTTGAGCTTCCTCAAAGTTGCTTCTTGTAAAATCTAATTGTTCAATTATCAAATCTCTGATTTCTGGATTCAATCCTCTAATGTAATCCTCATACTGGTATCCTCCGTAGGTACCATATCCTGGCTTGTATTCCTCAATTGCTTGATTTTTGAGATTTTCTGCAATTCTTCTTTGTTGCTCTAATAGAACTTGTTCAGCAATTGGCTTTGCAGCTTCTTTTTTCTCTGCAATTAATTGATCATGTAAATCATGATAATACTTGAATAATGTTTGACCTATGGGGTCTTTTTCAAAGTCACTTTCATTTGAACTGAGATATTTTCTTGCTTGCTCAGTTGATAATTGCTGTTGTAATAGTGATACTGGGGTACTATCTCCTTTCACTTGAAATTCTGTACTTGCCAATCCTGTCATTCCATACCATGATGCAATAACATTGACAGTGTAAGTTCCTGGAACTCTTTCAAAGTCCACAAATTCTCCTCTAAATGTTCCATCTGTATCTGTAAATGCTTTGGTGGTATCTGCACCTGTTCTGATTAATACTTCGACTCCTCTAGTTGGGTCATATGCGTGGTCTACTACTCTGCCTGTAACTACCACTGTATCTCCTGAATAGACTACTCCTTTTTCCATGTCTAATTCAACCACAAATTCCCATAGTTCTGCCTGAGAACTAGGTGCAAATGAAAATATCATCAAAAATGAAAATAATCCAATAATTACAGGCTTGTTATACACATGGCATGATTTTGATTTATGCAGTTAAGACAAAGTATGAATAAAAATTCGCTATTTTTCAATTTTTATTGAGTAATTTACTTTCTTTCGTACCTTTGGGCTTGGTCAAATTTACAATCCCTACTACTTCTTAAACCCCAAAAATCATCCTATCTTAAATTATGGATTTGAAAAAATTCCAAGATGATGTAGATGTGATGAGTGGGAAACTCTCAAAACATCTCAAAGAAAATGATGTTTCTAAACTGAATTATGTTAAAGCGCAATTGATTGGAATGTACAAAAAAAACTTGGTAAAAATCAACCATTCTATTTTGGAATTGATTTGTGCTAGTACTTTGATTTCTAGAGGTTATGCTGTTGAGGTTGAAAAAGATGTATCTGACATTCTGGTTTGTGATATTTTTGCAAAAAAAGGCGGAGGAAACACCATCATTGAAATTGAAACTGGCTTTACTCCTCCAGAACATGCAATGGACACAATAGATTATTTTTCTGCAAGAATAATGAGCAAGATTGCAAGATACAGTCAGCATTGCTCAAAGTTTTCTTTGGCAACTCCTGCAGTTGGTATTTTGCCCATTTCAAAAATTTTCTTACTTCCTCCCAATGCTCGAAAAAAAGAGGATGTGCAAAAAATAAAGGATCTATGTGATCGTTATTACAAAAATCCTCCAGTAGAATTTGATGATATTCTAAATGCCCATCTTCATTCTATATTTTTGATAAATATTGACAAAGGTTTTGCTAAGGAACTTGATCCACAAGGATATGTTGATTTGACTGGTAGTCTTCTTGAGAGAAGTGAAGTTGAATATTAGGTATGTCTCAGAGAAAAAGCTCAAATTCTCCTATTGTTTAGGAGTTGTAGAATGATTTGTGCAGCTTGTGAAACAAGAAAGCATTTTGAATGCATTGATTGTATGAACAATCATAAAACTCATCTTTGCAGCTGTGATTGCCATGATGAAAATACTGAAGCTCATGAAGTTGGGAAAACCCATTAAAATTAATTTTTAAATTTTCTTTCTATTTCTTGAGCCATAATTTCTAATTGACTTGTATCGCCTAATTTCCTATAAGTCAACTTTTCCAGTGTTTTGATTATGCTGATTGCAGATCTATATTGTGGGATTTCTGGCTCATTTAGTTCCCCATACATTCCAATTCCTTGAATGTTGTTCTTTTTGGCAAATCCTAAAATCAACCCGTTGAATCCAGTAATAATTGATTTTTGAGGAGTTGTTTCAACATCTAACCCTTCCATTTGTTTTGTTAATTCCTTTGATGTTGTAGTGATGTATGCTTTTGGAGTATTTTCAAATATTCTATTTGTGTGAAATCCTCCTAATGTATAGATGAATTTTGCTGAATATTTTTTTGCAACATCAATTACATCTTGACACAATGCGTTTAATTCACTATTACTTTGAGGTTGGCCTTTTCCTCCTCCAAAAATAATTAAATCATCTGTGTATCGGTATTCCCACTTCTCATCGGGAAGATCAATGTATCCTCCCCTGTCTACAATATATGTTGGAAATGGCGTTTTAGCTGTTCTGAATGTTTTTGTTCTTAGTGATTCGTTTATGAAATTAACTACAATACTGCCTACGTTTCCCATGTCTTGCATTGCTGCAATGATAATTGGTTTTTCAACATCTGGTTCTTCATTTTGAATAAATTCCACATTGATTCTAAAATCTAATGAACTTTAAACGTATATTGAAAATTCATTGTCTGATTTTCCTGATCTAATTTTGGTAACATTTTAAAAATTGAATTAACAACAAATTTGATTTTATCTTGTTAGTTGTCTGATTAATGGAAAAACTAAAACTTTTCTTTAAAATTATTATTTAATAATTTTTTAGATCCTCTTATGTTTTTATTTGGTTTTTTGATTTCTTTTAATTCCAATTTTTGATTATTTCATCCAATTTTGAGCCTGAAAATCTATCATGATAATTTTACCCAAAAGTAGAAACTGCTATCATATTTTAACTCTTGTAGATTTTTGCTCTACTTTTTAATGATCGAAAAAAACGTGAAGATTCATAAGGCAAAAAAACTTTCTGTCCTCAAATTATGGAAACATCCATGGAAAACATTGGTACACTGGAATATGTGCTTGACAAATATTCCAAAATCTGGAGCTGGAAAGTCACTGGTGATCGTGCCGTAAGTATGATCTCTAGATTGGTCTCTGAAGCATGGTATGGTGAAAACGTAAATGAAATTATTATTCCTGATAGCACTGAAACTGTAAAACAACTAAAATTAATCATGGATAGATATCCACTTGAAATCCTTTCAAAATCCACCTGGCAAAGAAAAATTGTAAAAACGTATGCTCCAAAACCAACTTTACCGCCTGTAAAACTAAAACTAAAACGAGCAAAAACTGGTGAACAATTCCGAGGAAAACTTCTTAACTTTCAAAAAGAGGGATTGGATTTTTTGTTAAAATCCTCGGGTAATGCATTACTTGCTGATGAGATGGGTTTGGGAAAAACTGTTCAAACACTCTCTTATGCTGCAACAGAAAAACAAACATTCCCCATTCTTGTAGTTGCCCCACTGGTGACGTTAAACAACTGGGAACGTGAGATTGCAAAATTTCTAAAAAAGAAAAGCAGGAATGGTAGAATAATTGAATCTGAATCTCCTAGTGTCACAATAATTAGAACTGGAAAATCCAAAGAACTTCCAAAAACTGACATTTACATAATTAACTATGAATTACTTTTCAAACGAAATGATGATTTGTCAAAGTTAGGTCTCAAAACAATTGTTTGTGATGAGGTTCACAATTTGAGATCAAAAACTACTCAAAAATACAAGGCAGTAAAAAAATTGGCAGCACTTTCTTCAATATTGTACAGAATTGGTCTATCTGGCACTCCTATCTATAATCGTGGTTCTGAAATTTGGCCAATTATAGATATCATAAAACCTGGCCTGCTTGGAAGCTTTAAAGAATTCTGTGAATACTTTTGCTATGTCAATGATAAAGGCAAAGCAATTGTTTTAGAAAACAAACGTGCATCTCTTAGAAATGAATTACAAAAACATGTGATGCTAAGAAGGAAAAAAGCAGATGTGCTAAAAGAACTAAAGGACAAAGTTCGTTACAAAGAGGTCATTGCAGCTGATACTGATTACTATTTAGAAGAATTAGATAAAATTTGGAAGAAAGTTGAGACAGAACAAAAAGATGCTGACTCTGAATTTTCCAAATCTGCATCCTATCATAGAGCAATTCAAAGTGAAAGACAAATTGCAGGTATTGCAAAACTACCTCATGTAATCAATTTTGTTAAAAACATTATGGAGATTGAAGAAAGTGTTGTAGTCTTTTGTCATCACAAAGTGATTCATAAATTACTTCATGAGAGTCTCCAAGAATTCTCTCCTGTATCCATAATTGGTGGACAGACTGATTCAGTTCGTCAAGACCAAATAGACAAGTTCCAAAGAGGTGAATCAAAACTAATGATTGCCGGAATCCGTGCTGGAAATGTGGGTATCAATTTGACTAGGGCAAAATATGTAATTTTTGCAGAGCTTGATTGGAGTCCTGCAATCCATAGACAAGCTGAAGATAGACTTCATAGAATTGGCCAGAAAAATACTGTATTTGCATATTATTTAATTGGGAATGGTACTTTGGATGATCACGTTGCAAATGTCCTAGTTGACAAGAGCTATGAGATTGATGAAATTATGGATGAATCAAAAGAAAATTATGAGAACAAAGACAAGGCTGAACTTATCTTGGCCCAAATTCAAGACAAAGTTCGTGCAAAATAATTAAATTTCTAATTTGTCTTTTAACTTTGATAATTTTTCGTTGATTGAATCTTTCTGAGTTTGCTCCAAAGTGGTATCTTGAATTTCTTTTATCAGACCATCTATGATACTTAGAATTTCTACTTCTGATTTCATTTCTCCAAAGTTTATTTTGTCAAATCCTTCAGTTTCTGTTTTGTCTATCTCTTCAATTCCTTCTGGAAGAATTTCATATACTTTGACTAGTTTATCTTCTAGTCTTTGTGGGGACATTAGCACGAATTGACTTTTCCTCAGTTTTTCTATTTCTTCTACTAGTTCATTTTTTGATATTTTGAGAATGTCCTCCATCTGGCCCATATTGCAAGATTTTACCTGTAAGAGTCTCAATATTTTTGCCCATGTTGGAATATTTTTGCTCCAAAGAATCTCTTTTGCTAAATTTGTAATTGAAAATGATCCGTCTTTATTCAACGATAACATTTTTCTGTCTTTTAATGTTGCAAGAGAATCCAAAATTTTTCCAACTCCTAATCTTTTTAATTCAGAATTTTCTAGGTTGTTTTCATTAAATGTTCCATTTTCATTAATGGCTAAATGCAAAATTTCCAAATCTATAGTTCCTAATTTCCTCATATTGCTAATATCTCCTCAAGATTTATCATTCTTTGCACTAGAATCAATTTTTGTTCTTGAAGAATATATGTGGATTATCTAAAATTGACTCATGGTTCTATACGAACTTCCGAGACTCCCTTATGGGTATGATGAACTAGAACCTTTCATTGATACTGAAACAATGAAAATTCATCATCAAAAACATCATCAGGCATATGTTGATGGATTAAACAAATCTCTTGCAGATGTTGGAAGTGCTTCTCACCCTCAATACATTTCATCTGTTTTATCTGATTTGAAATCTATTCCAGAATCTGGACGTTCTGCAATCAACTTTTTTGGTGGTGGTTTTGAGAATCACAGATTGTTTTGGGAAACTATGACTCCTAATGGTGATGGAAAACCTTTTGGTCAAATTGCTGATCAAATTGATGTTTATTTTGATAACTTTGAGAATTTCAAAAAAGTCTTTTCTGAAAAAGCAATTACAATTCAAGGTAGTGGTTGGTGTTGGTTAGTTTTCAATTCCACATATCATAAAATAGAAATCATTACAACTGAAAATCAAACTAGTCCTTGGACATTGGGAAAATTCCCGTTACTTGGATTGGATGTTTGGGAGCATGCATATTATTTGAAATACCAAAACAAGAGACCTGCTTATGTTGAAGCTTGGTGGAATGTTGTCAATTGGGATTATGTGGGAAATAGATTTTCAGAGCTCGCATAATTTTGTCTGATTTGGACAAATTCTTTTAAACAAAAATCATGATTTTGCACTTATGAACAAGAGTCTAAGATACATTGCACTTCTTGCAATTTTACCCTTGTTTACAGCAGGTATGACGACAGATTATTTTACAGATGCTGAAGCCCTCAAAAGCAAAGGTACTGGAACCTCTCAATATGGTTCAAGTACTGGTATCTGTGGATTAGACTTGTGTTCTAACTATCCTGGCGGTAAAGCCGCTTGGCAAGCAGAACAAGGTGGTGTCGCTCCTGTAGCTCCAGTTGAAGAGGCCATGGAAGAAACCCATGAAGAAGAACACATGGAAGAAACTATGGAAGAAACTATGGAAGAAACCCATGAAGAAGAACACATGGAAGAAACTGAAGCAGACTTGGGTTCTGTACTTAGATTATCAAGAGCAAATGTTCCAGCAACAATTCCTATGCATCAAGGATACTACAACGGTGAAGATGTTTACTATATCATCACTGACTCTAGTGATCCAACACATGCAGACATAATTACTGCAAACCAAGGATGGCAAGTAGAACTTGCTCCTTTGTTGAAGAACACTCCTGAAGAAGCACTTTCAACAGTATACTTGTTTACCAACGGCATTGAAGGCGATGGTATACACGGATACCAAAGTCAAGTATTCACTAGTACTCCTGCACAAGCAGATGTGTACAGTGCATTGACTTCTCATGTCCATGTTATGTGGAATGACGGTGCAACTGCAAGAGTACTTGATTCAGAAGCAATGGTTATGGAAGCAGCTGAGAATAATGAAATTACATTAACAGAAATTGATGTAGTTTTGAATATGCCACAAATTGTTTGGCCTGAAGGTCAGATGATGGTTAAGGAAGACAAAACATTAACTGATGTCACTCCTTACGGCGGTGGCCAAGTTCTTGATATCGATACAGAAGAGATGAATGTAACTTTCATAGCTCATCGTGGATGGGGTCCCGATGGTAGAACTATCTATTACATTGTAACAGATGCTACTCCTAGTGGTCCTGCCGGAATGATGGGTGTTGTTAGTTCACCAACCTCTGCAAGCTTGATTGCAAATTCAGCAGCAGTAGACTTGTATCAGTTCAAAAATGGTTTAACAGGTACTGGTCCTTTGGGATTCCAACCTGGAATTGCAGCAGGAGCTCCTGGCGATGCTAACTATTCTCCTATGTGGAGAATCTTTATGATTGGCTGGGAAAATCCAGATGATGCTCAATTGTTAGAAACTATTGATGATATGAACGCATACAACGAAGCTGGTTTGATCAACATTGGTATTGCACGTCCAATGGATAGTGACCATATTGTCAACTGTCCATTTATTGACCCATTCCAATAAGATCTTTTTTTTCTTTTTTATTTTTTTAAAAATTGAACATTTGTTCATTTTTAAAGATTTTTTTTAACATTTTTTCTGGGAATTACCTATCTAACTTATCTTTGATTATGATAATAATAGAACATGAGTATTGCGGGAATGTACATGTTAAACACAGAAGAATACGAAGAATCTAAAATTCATGAAGTTTTAGACATGCTGTATCTTGACAGGAAAAATGAATTTCGTGAATTGTCTGAAGTTCTTCTAAATGAAAAAGCTCTAAAGGCAATGCCCAATTGGAAAGAATTTGTTTTGAATTTCAGTTTGGATGTTGAGGATGCTTTTAAGACCTGGTCTGGACAAAGTCCTTTGGCTCCCAGTTCTCCACAAAAAGCTTTGACTTTGTTAAGACAATTGGGACATGATAAGACGTCCATGAATCAACTTGCACATTTACTAAATATGTCATACAACATATCGTGTGAATTCAAAGAGATCTATAGACGTCTAAAATAATCTCTTTTTCTTTTTAATCTAAATCTCTAAATTCTACTGAATTTCCAACTAAACTATATGGATTTCATGTTGGAAGAAGAACTAATTGATTTGATGACTTTTTGTCTTCAGAATCCTGATTCTACAGAAGTATCTGATAAACACAAAAGAATTACTGAAATTGGTCACGAGTTGTTTGCCGATGGTGGTGTTGACGCTTTAGAGAATTTCTTTTTTGTGTTAAAAAATAGAATTACTGAAGAAATAGAAAAAGATCCATCCCCAATGCGTTCACTATGGAATGGCCTTACTGATGAATGGCAGTACTAAATTTCTCTAGTGAGAAGTTTATCCTCTACCGATTCTGAAAATGGCTGTACTGCATGTTGGGCATGTGCCTTTGATTGCAGGTTTACCATTTTTCATGGTGTATGGTTTAGGGCCGCCGATTTCTCGTTTGTCACGACACTTAACACAATATCCTATTGTCATAAATCTACTAGGCTCGAGGTCGTATTACCGAGAACTTGTTAAACTTTTTTCACTATTAGACAAATCTCCGATCTCAATTATTGCGTTGCAGAACGATTTTTTTCGTATCGGATATTTTTTTGATCAATTTAGGAACAAATTATTAGTATTTTTTAAATAATGATTAAATTTTTGGCAAAAATATTTTGTAAATTCTAACTAACACTGATCTGCATTGTTGTGTATTCTGATAATGCATTTTGATTGTTCAAACCTTCCCATACAAAAATCTCTGCTGTAAATTTCCCGGAACTATTTGGAGTCCATGACAATGATGGACTAAGTTTTTGATCAGGAGTTAGTTGACCACTTATCCAACCTAATGATACAACAAGATCTGCATCATTTTTGATTTGAACAAGATATACAAAATTCTGTGATTTTGTCTGATGATTTGTAATGTCTGATGAAATCTGCACTTGTTGACTGACATTTACATTGTCAACTATTGGTGCTCCAAATGCATTTTCTAATCTTGGATCTTCCATTGTTGCTCTTTCTAACTCTGTTAATGCAAAAGCTGGTGTAATACTTACAGTAACCACTAGTACTACTAACAGACCTATGCCTTTACCTAACACGGTTTTCTGGACATTTTTTAGTTACAAAAGCCTTTCTGCATTGAAAATTTTTACTATGGCTCTAAAAAATCAAAATTGCTCTAAATTTTCTATTATACTACTTTTAGAAGTGATGATTTTTCCTGGGTTGAGGATGTTGTCTGGATCAAAATATTTTTTGATTTTTTTGAATGCTTGATAGTTTTTTGAGCCGTATTGTTTTTTGATGAATTCTGAGCGTGCAAGTCCATCTCCATGCTCTGCAGTAATTGAGCCTCCAAGTTTGAGTATTTCATCAAAATACTCTGTTGCGATCTTTTTGATAAGGTCCCTTTTTTTCCTTTTAGAAATTAATCGCACATGTGCATTGCCATTTCCTGCATGCCCATAAACAATTGATTTTGTTTTGTATTTTTTATTTAATTTGTTTAATATGGAAAATAATTTTGGAAAATTTTCTAATGGGACTACTGCATCTTCAATAATATGTGGGATTCTATTTTCTTTTTTAATTGATTTTAAACTATAATGTAATGAAGAATCTCTATATCTCCACCATTTTTCAATTTCTTCCTCTGTTTGTAATTTCTTAATAATTTTCCCTGTAATGATTTCTTTGAGTTTTTTTTCATTTAGACTAATTTTTTCATCATATTCGACAAATAATAGACATTTACTTTTCTTGTTAAATTTAGATTTTATTTGATCAAAAGTTGTCTTGTCTACAAATTCTATTGCTGATGGGTTGGTCTTGTTAATTTCTAAACAATTTTTGGCAGCTTCGATAACTGAATTATATTCTGCAACGAACAGAATTTGTTTTCTTGGTTTATCTTTGATTTGTAATTTTGCAGATAATATTATTCCTAGTGTGCCTTCAGAACCTATAATTGCTTTATGAATGTCATTTTCTGTTTTTATTCTATCTAATCTATAACCTGATGAATTTTTTGAAACTTTTGGAAATTTTTCTAAATCTATACCGTTCACAATTTTTTTGATTTGCTTTGCAATCTTTTTATTTTTTGGCAAAGTAATTTTATTTCCATTTCCGTCAACAAATGTAATTTCTATTACATTGTCAATTACACTTCCGTACTTTAGACTTCTACTTCCACTAGAGTTGTTTCCTATCATTCCTCCTACTGAACAAAATGATCCTATTGATGGATTTGGAGGAAAGAATTTTTTTGATGCTTCTAATTTTTTATCTAAATTTCCTTTTATTACTCCTGTTTCAACATTAACCTGATTTTTACTGAGCCTAATCGAAGAGAAATTTTTCATATCTATGATTATTCCAGAATTTAATGCACTTCCCACAAGACCAGTTCCTGCACCACGTACAGTGACACTGATTTTTCTTTTCCTTGCAATCTTTACTGTATTGAGAACATCTACCTCATTTTTTGGAACTACAATTATTTTTGGAATTATTTTATATGAACTTGCATCTACTGAATAAAATTCTCTAAATTCTTTTGATGAGAATACTTCTCCGTGAATCTTTGATTCTAATTGCTTTAAAATTGATATTTTCATGTGGTGAAACTATACTTTGATTCTATAGTAATCCCATCGTTCAGGATCAAATAATGTTACAAATTCTGCTTGTTCTTTGTCTATCCTTGCTCTAATCACATCTCGTAATGCAAAACTTGACATGAATTTGTATTTCATAGAATTTGCTTGCATGATGAACAAGTGACGCATTTCACTGCCTCCTTTTAGTCCCCAATAGCCCATTTTCAGTGCTAATGGCTCTAAAAATATTGTATTTCCTATTCCGTAATTTTCATCTCTAATTTCTTCACGTAATTTGTAATTCTCTAAAGGTCCACCTTTAGAAAATCCTATGATTTCTCCATCTTTGTCATTTAATCTTAGGGTGTTGATGATAACTTGAGGATCTTTTAGAGATTTTTCAAAATTTTCTTTTTCAAATTGCAATGGAGTTGGTAATTCTAAAAATATTTCATATAGTGTTTTTATGAATTTGGGATCTTCTCTTGTTGCCATTGATTCGATTGTTGGAATCATCTTTAGATTTTCATAAGAATAATTTGCTTGAATGGTGATTTCTTGTTGTCTAATTTTCATAAATGATAACACTGTGTCAAAGAAATTTTTCCTCATTTCTTTTGGTAATACCTTGAGTATTCCTTTTGCCATATCTGTTTCCTTGTTTAGTAATTCTTCAAAATATGCAACTGCACTTCTTACAATTAGTGATGGTCTCCATGCTAAAGCATGTGCATTCATTTTTGCCATTTCCATTGCTTTTGCAAAATCCCCTAATGCGTAACCACTGATTCTATCTACCACTGATAGATACCATCCCATCTCCATGATGTGTTCTTGATATGGAAGATTGTTTCTTGTTAAATCTGAACTGTCAAAAGATTGTTTGATTTGAATTTCTGCATTCTCTTTTAATTTTCCACTCCAAGGATATGTTGTTCTTAAAATCAAAACTTTGATAATTTCTAAATCTATTTTTGCATCGTTAATTAATTGACGGAGTTTTCTATCCATTGAAATAAATTTTAAAACACTTTCTTCATGCGGTTTATCTACACTTTTTTGTGGATCAAAGTCATGGAATAATGCTGCAACATATAGATACTTTAGATCCTCTGGGGTAAATTCAATTTTCTTTTGTTTGTTTGCTAAAAGTGAAACATATGTTACTTCTAATTCGTGATTGATATTGTGATATCCATAATATTCTGTTCCAAGACCTTGACTTTCAAACAATTCTATAGTGTAATCTAGCATTTCTACATAACAGTCATCTTCTAAACCGTTTTCTACCATCAGACTGAGAATTTCATTTCTCATAGAGTGTGTATTTGCAAATTGTTGCAATAATTTCGATCTGATTTCAAGTTTTTAAAGATGATCTATGGATCTTGAATCAAATGTTGATAATAGTTAGAAAGATTCAATAGAATTCGGGATTGGTAATTTTTGAATGTCATTTAATACCGATTTGTTGCAAAAATTGATGAATTTTAACGAACAAAATTCCCCAAAATTCGTTCTTTATGTTAATGATAAAACATATCCAATATCAAGTACATCCATTACCAATTCTCCGATTCCAGTAAATGAACCAACCACTCGTGGTGGAGTATATTTTTCAGACAAGTTTGCCTACAAAATGAAATGTGAGGTGGATGATCTTTCAGTTGTTCCTCTGCTAACTAAGAAAATGCTTGGTCCCAACACCGAATTTGGTGAACTCAAAATTACTACGGAAATTGAAGATGACGGTAAACCCTTACCCATTGAAATTTTTACTAATCTTACAAACAGTGTTCAGACCCCTACATCCATAGAACTTAGTTTGATTATTGTAAAATTAGAAACTAGTTAATCTACTTTGAAATACCTGTCGTATTTTTCTCTGAGTTCTTTGTCTGATAATATCTCATATGCTTTGTTTAATTCTGCCATCTCTTCTTCTGAATCTTCTTTCGTCTTATCAGGATGTGTCTTTTTTGCAAGTTCTCTGAATTTCTTTTTGATTTCTTCAGGTGTTGCATCTTTTTCAACTCCGATTATTTCATAATAGTTTGGTAATTCGTCATTGTTTAATGCATCTCTGAATTCTTTGTCTTCTTTCGTATTACTTCTATGTCCTAGTTCTTCATAGTCATCTCCCCAATCAGAATGGTATTTTTCAAATGTTTTGTCTTTTTTTGATTCTAATTCTTCTTTATCATAGGATGTCTTTCTCCTTAGTATGATGTCTCTGGCTAAAAATAAAAAGAGACCAATCACTGCAATTGCAAAACCTGAAAATAGAATTATTTTTTCTTCATCACTTACTTCTAATTCCATATCTAGATTCTTTTCTTGGGCATATGCTATTTGCATTGTTCCAAAGATAATTACTGAAATTACAAAAATACTGAACTTGTCCATTTTTTCTCCTATGATAATCTAAAATCTTCTTTTGCAGTATTTAGTACCACATGTGTTATTGTGTTTTCCACGTTAGGAATGGCTGCTAGACCCTTTACAAACTTGCTTAATTCGTTTCTTTCTTTGAACTTTGCAATAATTATTGTGTCAGTTGAGCCTGTAATGTCATATACTCCACAGACATTTTCAAATTTTGAAATTTCATCTTCAATATCTACCACCTTGTCATTTTTTGCCATGATCTCAATTATTGCAGTTAGTGAATATCCTATTTTTTCATGATCAATTATTGCAGTATATCCTTTGATGATCTTCTCTTTTTCCAATTTCTTAATCCTTGATAGAACTGTCACTGTAGACATTCCTAGTTTGAGTGCAAGTTGTCTAGCTGATTGTCTTGCATCAACTAGTAAATTTTTGAGAATCTTTTCATCTGTCTCATCTAGGGTCATACAGTATATTGGTGAAAAATATATTTAAAATTTCATGAAAATAGTGTAAATTTGTTTGATTTTTTCTGTAACAATTTCAGATATCTCTTTCAAATTTAATACAAATGGAATCTCTGTTGAATTATGGGCGAAATTGAAGATCTTGTCAAGAAAGGACAGTCCTTAATGGATGATGGAAAATATGATGATGCTCTAGGGTGTTTTGAGCAAGCACTTCTTTTGAATCAGGATGATCCTGATTTATGGAATAACAAAGGAATCGCATTACGCAGTCTAGGACGATACGAAGAGTCTATGTACTGTTTTAACAAATCATTAGAAATTGAGCCTCGAGACAAATATTCCTCATAACTCCAGTTGAGTCTATTTTTTGAGATTTGGTTTATTTTGTAAATTATGTTGGCTGTAACTGGATTCATCTTTGTAATCCTCAATATTCTATCTGGAAACATGTTTGCAATATTCTCAATTTTTATGAATGGAATCTTTATTGGATGCATGAGAAAACTACATGTAAAAGCTTGGCTCAACGACCCAACGCCTTAATTTTTTTCTTTTATCATAATTACCTCGCTATAATAAGTTCAGAAATTATTCTTATTTTATGTCTCAAAAACTGTTAATGTATGGCGAAAATCAGATCAAAGAAGATTATATTATTAACAAAATATCGTCAAATACCGTGAGTAATGAAATTGAGAGGCTGCTTGTTCAAGCTCTAGAATGTGTAGAGGATGGAAACTATTCTGATGCTTTGAAATTATATGATTTGGCCCTAAAAGAAGAACCTGCTAATGCTAATGTGTTAATTGACAAAGGGGCAACTCTACAAAATATGGGCAAACTCAAACTTGCAATTAAATCATATGACAAAGCACTTGAAATTTCCCCTGATAATATTGATGCATTACTAAACAAGGGGGCCACTTTGCATTCAGATGAAAAATACTTGGAAGCAATTGACTGTTATGACACTGCTTTGAAAATTGATAAAAAATGCGCCATGGCACTTGCGTACAAGGGTCTCTCATTGGGAGAGATGGGGGAATTAAAAGATGCAATCAAACATTTCAAAAAGGCTTTATCTATTGACAAAGATTACCATTTGGCAAGTATTTCAAAAGATCTTGCTCAGGAATTACTAAAATCTATTCAAGAAAAAAAATCTAAAACACAGTAACATCGCCAGGTGCTGGCTCTCGGTTATTTTGTTTCTTGTTTTCTTCAAAAAAGTCCCTATGTGCTGAATTTTGGTGCTCTCTTAGTTTCTCTATGTTTTCAAACCCTTCATGACACAAGTAACATTTTGGTTTGTGTTCATCAACTAGAGGAAGTACCATGATTATGCTATCTTGTATGACTACTTATTTCTTGAGCTTGTTTCCTTATTGTAAGGATGTCCTGTTTTTTTTGAGACAGACATTGGCTTAAGTTGAATTATATGTTATGAAAAACATGTCTCAAATCCCAAAAATGCGAACACCTGAGCAAAAATCAAGAAAGATGCTTAATGAAGAAATGACATTAATGGGTTTGGAGATGGCGATAAAAAAAGAACAATTTAGAATTGCCAAAAATCCACAACCTCAATTCCGTGAAATCCCTGTGGAGAAGGAAATAACTCCAGTAGATTCTTCTGAAAATCAAGACAATGAAAAAGGTAACAATATGCTAAATTCCTTTTTGAACAAAATTGGATTTTAATGACAATCTAGTCTGATTTGAAAAGAAAAATGATATTCATTTCACTAAGGAATATATCATGAAAGAGCCAAGTATGAATATGTTAGAACAACTAGTTGGAGATTCTCAAGCTTTAGATCGTGCATTAGCAGGTGAGGAACTCTCTTACAAAGATGGTCTTGAATTAATGAACTATGATAATTTACATTTACTTGGTGCAGTAGCAGACAATACCCGAAAAAAACTAGTTGATGATACTGTAACTTTTGCAGCATCATACTACATGAATTACACCAATGTCTGTGCTGCTAGTTGCCAGATGTGTGCCTTTTACAGAAAAGAGGGTGCAGATGATGCATACACTTTGACTCCTCAAGAAATTGAAACTAGAGTTGGAATTGCAAAACAGATGGGTGCAACCGAAGTTCACATTGTCGGCGGATTTCATCCATCATTACCTTTAGAATATTATGAAGACATGATGAGGACCATCAAAAAGAGTCATCCTCAATTAAACATCAAAGCATTGACTGCAGCTGAGATTTACTTTTTATCAAAATTAACAAAAAATTCTACCAAAGAAATTTTATCTCGTCTAAAGGATGCTGGACTTGATTCGATGCCTGGCGGTGGAGCCGAACTGTTCCATCCTGATATTCGAGGAAAGATAGTTCGTGGAAAATGTACTGGGCAACAATGGCTTGATGTTATTGAAGAGGCCCATAATATGGATATCAAAAGTAACGTAACTATGCTTTACGGACACATTGAAAAACCTGAACATGTTGTAGACCATCTAATCAAAGTACGCGAATTACAAAAGAAGACAAATGGTTTTCTTACTTTGATTCCTTTGAAATTTAGTTTGGATAACACTGAATTAGAACAAGAACATTTGGTGAATAATGAATGCTCTTCAGTTTATGATTTGAGAATAGTTGCACTATCTAGACTGATGCTTGCAAATGTTCTAAACAACATTTCAGTATACTGGGTTGCATATGGTAAAAAGTTGGCTCAAGTTGCATTATCTAATGGCGGTAATGATTTGGTAGGAACTGCTTTCTCTGAGGAAATTTACAAAGCTGCAGGAAAAGCAACATCTTCATCAGTTGATGAATTGGCAACAATGGTAAAAGAAATTGGTCGCAGCCCTGCACAAAGAAATACTCATTTTGATATTTTGAAAAAATTCTAACTTTCTCTTTGATTTTGATGATTAGACTCTATTTGTTGGGATTATATTTCGCGGAATATTAGAAAAGGCATGCTTCCTAAAGGTGACATTCCTGGTGAATGTATGGATTGTGGGGCCCAAATCACATATTCTAAAAAATCTATGCAAACTCATTCAGATCTTTTGAAAAAACATCGGTGTCCAAAATGTGGAAATTTTGCATTGAAAACTTTGAGTAAAGATTTGTAATTACAAGTTATTTTTTCTTTATTTTGTCTCCAAACATCAACCAGAGTCTGACTCAAATAACCGAACATACTCCTAGAATTATCGCAAGTGGGATGGTTATCTGAGCTTGCTCTGATTCCATTTTTAGTTCTAACTCATCTGTTTTTTAATGGAATCCAACTTTTCTTCCATCTTGACGTGTTTGTCTCGTCTCGAATCTATTTTGATAATTACCTCGACTCTTGCTATGCCTAGATTGTGAACTGTTTCCATCATTTGTTTACTGGCCGTATTTATCACATCGATATCATCTGATTCTAAAATTGTCCCCATTGGATTGATCTCATATCTTAGATTCTCTATTTTTTGGATTGATTCAATTGCCTTTGCGATGTAAAAACTGGCACTGGTGGTTTTGGTCGCCATCGGATAAATGCTAATTTCTGCTTGAATCAATGGTGTTGGTAAGATGATTTGGGATTAAAAGTTTTGAACTACTCTGCAGGCTTTTTTTCTTTTCTTGTTGCACTGTCTTTTTTTCTTCTTGCGCCAAAACTAATCAAAACTAGTAAAAATCCTACTCCCACTAAAATTCCTGATAACATCTGGTAAGCTTGGTTTTGGTCTTCTGCAATAAGCAAATCAATAACTTCTTCTTCACTCATCCCTGATTGGCCAATTGGTGTTTCAGCAGATATGATAGTAACTATAATTCCTGCAATTATCATTGCAATTCCTCCTGCGAGTATTCTTTTATCGACAAGAACCATTTCTATTTCTAATTGACTTTTACCATATATTAGGTATTTTGTAATTTCTAAAATCCTTCAGGTGGTCTTTGAACAAAGACATTACAAACCAGTGCATCTGTTTTCTCATCTCTATATTGTACATTACATGAAACAAATTTTCCTTTGAGTGCTCGTTCTAAGTCTTCTTTAGTTTTTTCCTCATACTGTGGTTGTTCAGGATCATCAATTTTGCTCATGATTACTTTTTCAACTTTACCGTATTGCTCTTGATTGTCTTTTCTTGTATGGCTAACTAGTAATTCAAAAGCATTGTTTGTAAGAATATTTAGTACTGCTCCACCAATTCCGTCTCCCATGGTGATTATTTTTTTTCTGTTCTATAATTACTTGTTGGCAATACTGATTTCAAAGTCTGGAACTAGTCCTTTCTCTTTTGCCATTGCAAACATTCGTCTGATGGATTCCTCTCCTGGGTCTCCCATGTTTACAGTTACTTTGTTTACGTACATTTTTACAAATTTCTCAATTAGGCTTCTCTCTTTACCTCTTGAATATTGCATTGCATATTCAATGGCATCATCAAAATGTTCAATTCCAAATTCTATAGATGCTTGAAGATATTTGTCAAACTTTACTATTGTATCCATGCCTAGGTCTGTTCTCATTACATTGATTCCTAGGGGTACTGGAAGTCCATTTGTTGTTTTATCCCACCATTCTCCAACATCTAAAATTTTGACATTGCCTTCTTGCTCATATGATAATTGAGTTTCATGAATTACCAATCCTACATCGACTTTGCCTGATTTGACAGCTTCTGGAATGTCGCTGAAATTCATCTCTACATAATCAAATTTTCCAATCATTAATTGGAGTAGCAAAAATGCTGATGTCATTTTTCCTGGAATTGCAATTTTGCATTTTTTAATCTCATCTATGGTCATCATTTTCTTGGCAGTTACAATTGGACCATAGTTTATTCCAAAACTTCCACCACTCCTCAGGATTGTATATCCTGGAATGAATGCGCATGCATGTACTGAAACTGCTGTTACATCAAGTTCTGGATCAGTTGCTTTACGATTTAATTTCTCAATATCTTCAATAACGTGATTTACCTTAAAATCTGGAGATGGGACCTTGTCTGTAAACATTCCATAAAACATGAATGCGTCATCTGAATCAGGAGTGTGTCCGACAGAAATTTCCATATTTGTCTTCCTTGATTCTGGTAATAAATACCAAAACCTCCTTGGAATAGTTTTTCTATGTTGATAATTAATTCCCAATCATGAATTCTATTGAGGCTTATGAGAATGATATCCAATTGCAGCTTGATTTTCTAAAGTCTTTCAAAAAACAAAAAACACTCTCTGCATCTAGCCAAAAAAATATCTTATTTTCTGGTAGTGGAGATTCTCTGGTCTCTGCTTTACTTGCTGAATCCTTTTCTAATGGTTTGACAAAAGCCATGGATCCACTAGACCTGTATCAGAATAAATCTCTAGCAAAATCAAAACAAGTCTATTTTGTCTCAATTTCTGGAAATACTATAACTAACATCAAGGTGGCAAAGATTGCAAAAAAGGCACTTGCAATTACTTCTCAGCCTCAAAGCAAATTGGCAAAAGCATCAGATAGAACCATTCTTCTCAAATCTACAAATTCTGGTATATTCACTGCTGGCAGCATTTCCTTTTTGGAAAGTGCATTAACTTGTATCTCTCTAGTGAGTAATATTAAAATTCCAAATATTTCCCTATTTAGAAAAGCTGCAACTTCTGCAAAAAAGGCTAAACTCTCAAAGAGAATTTTTGTTCTAGGGAATTTCCATACATTTCCAATTGCAATGTATTGTGCAGCAAAGTTTTATGAAATTCTAGGGTATGATGTACATTATTCAAGAATTGAACAATTTTCTCACATGGAGTTGTTTTCAGCTAAAAGAGGAGATACTGTAATAATTTTTGAGGAGAAAAACCCTCACACAAAACAGCTAGGGAAAAATCTCAAAAATATTGGCATTAATGTAGTTCATCCTGATGTACCAAAAGAGAAATTATCTCAGGTGATCTTTTGTGTTTTCTTCTCTCAACTAATCTCGCTATATGAGGCCAAAAGAACACGCAAGAAAGAATGTCATTTTGTCACAGCAGAAAAGGTTCGTGATGTTTCTAACCGTATGATCTACTGATCTTTTCAAAAACTAAGGTTTAATACCTGAATCCAAAGTTTTGCGAATATGGCAAAATTCAAGTCTACACAAGACGTAATGAAGATTATCAAAAACAAAGCCAACATTCGTAACTTTGGTGTCATTGCTCACGTAGACCACGGAAAGACAACAATGTCTGACAGTCTTTTAGCAAATTCTGGAATTATTGCCCCTTCAGCTGCTGGAAAAGCCCTTGCAATGGATTTTGATAAAGAAGAGCAGGAAAGAGGAATTACAATTTACCAAGCAAACGTTACTTTGCTCTTTGCACAAAAAGACCAAGAATACGTAATTAACATGATTGATACTCCAGGCCACGTAGATTTCAGTGGAAGGGTAATTCGTTCACTAAGAGCAATTGATGGTGCTGTAGTTGTCTGTGATGCAGTAGAAGGTATCATGACTCAAACAGAAACAGTAACTAGAATGGCACTAGAGGAGAGAGTAAAACCCGTTTTGTTTATCAACAAAGTAGACAGATTAATCAAAGAACTAAGATTAACTCCAGAAAAAATGCAAGCACAATTAGCTGAAGTTGTTTCAAATTTCAATACTCTAGTTGACACTTATGCAGAACCTGAATACAAAGAGAAATGGAAAGTATCTATTCAAGATGCAAGTGTGACATTTGGTTCAGCAAAAGACAGATGGGCAATTAACACTGATTTAATGAAAGAAAGAGGAATCACATTCAAAGATGTAATTGATGCATACACTGATGAAAAACTTCCAGACCTTATTGAGAAAGCACCACTAGCTGATGCTGTTCTTGGAATGGTTGTAAAACATCATCCAGCACCACACGATGCAATCAAGTACAGAATCCCACAAATTTGGAAAGGCGATTTAGAATCTGATGTAGGTAAAGCATTGCTTGCAGGAGATGATGATGGTCCAACAATTATGATGGTTGTAAACATGGTGTTAGATCCTGCAGCAGGTCCTGTTGCAATTGGAAGATTATTTTCTGGTACTATCAAAGATGGTCAAACTTTGAACATTATAGATGAGAAAAGAGAAGGCAGAGTTCAATCCGTCAATTTCTTTATGGGTAACCAAAGAGAACAAGTTGGTGAACTAGGAGCAGGAAATATTCCAGCATTATTAGGATTAACTGAGTGTAGAGCAGGAAACACTCTATCATCAATTAAAGACATTCCAATGTTTGAAGGTGTAAAGTATGTGTCAGAACCAGTTGTTCAAATTGCCATCGAGCCAAAACATCCTAAAGATTTACCTAAACTAGTCGAAGTTTTAAGACAATTAACCATTGAGGATCCTAACCTTGTTGTAAAAATTGATGAGGAATCAGGTGAGACAATTGTTGCAGGAATGGGTGTGCTACACTTGGATGTTGCAACACACAGAATCCAAGATGCAAAAGTTGAGATTGTAACATCAGAGCCTTTGATTAACTACAGAGAAACTGTAAAAGGTCCATGTGAGCCAATCATGGCAAAATCACCAAACCGTCACAATAAAATTTTCATGAAAGTAGAACCACTAGAACCTGAAATTGCACATATGCTAAGAACTGGTGAAATATCTGACATCAAAGATAAGAAGGTGGTATCTGATTTACTCAAAGGTGCAGGATGGGATACTGACACAATCAAGAGAATTATGAAATTTGATTCACGTGGTAATGTTTTGATTAATGGAACAAAAGGTGTTCAATTTGTACAAGAGTCCACTGATTCTATTAATTCAGGATTTGAAGAAGTAATGAAAGAAGGTCCTCTCTGTAAAGAACAGATGAGGGATTGTAAATTCATCTTTACTCACTTTGTTCCTCACGAGGATACAGCACACAGAGGTTTGTCACAATTAGGACCTGCATCAAGACGTGCATGTATGGGTGCTTTGCTAACAGCAGGTACTGCAGTGTTGGAGCCAACTTTGGCAATTGAAGTTCGTGTACCAACTGATTTGGTTGGAAATGTTGCAACTATACTTTCAGGTAAACGAGGTAAAGTACTTGATATGTCACAAAAAGGTGCAACAAGTATTGTCGTTGGAGAGATTCCTGCATCAGAAACTTTTACACTATCAGAAGCTATGAGAGGACAGACTGCCGGTCGTGCAACTTGGAATACTTCTTTCAAAGAATGGACTGAAGTTCCAAAATCAATGTTAGGACCAGCAGTAGCTGATATTAGAAAGAGAAAAGGATTGGCACCAGAACCACCAGGTGTTTCAGAATTTATCGATAAAGAATAAAAATAGAATGCCCCCCTTTTACGCCTAATTTTAGACGGTACACTAGATGATTTTTCAGATTCTATTTTGTTGCAAATTCTTTAAGATCATGATGTTCATTATGACAAAGTAATGACAAAAGCCAAGGCAATTGAGATATTGTCCAACTATCAAAATATGCTAAAATTCTATGCTGAGAATTGGAAGCAAAGTGCTCAAGGATTTAACAATCAAGATTTGAAAGAAACTGCTCAAATGTTAAGTCAAATGGCAAATAGAGATCATTCTATTATTCAGAGTGCAATTGATGAATTAACTAGGAAATCTGTAAAAATGACTAAGATTAGAGACAATACATGACTGGAAGAACGATTGGTTTTGGCACATTTTTTTATCCACCATCTCAACTTTATGAAGCAAATCCTGAGAAACTACCACGAATATCGACGATTAAAAGACCCATTGTTATCGACACTACTACATCCGAAGGATTGCGAGTTCTAGTAACTGATGATTGTTTTGTTTGTCCTATTGGGAAAAACGAAGATGAAGCATTTGAATTTCTCAATGTACTTTTTGCAGTATTTATCACAAAATTTCATCGGGCCAGATTTATTACAAAAAATGATATCTGTGGATTTACTTGGAAAGAAGATTGGGATTATGTTGTAGCTGCAGGTAGTTTGAGTAAATCTTTACGGGTAATTCAAGAAAGTAAACGTGAAGATGATGTAGACTATGAATATTGGTCAACAATTGAAAGACAACCAATTCAAAAACATCTTATGGAAATGTTAATTGATCAATCAGCTCGTTTCCTTGACAATGATAGTTTCAAAAATGATTTGTTGATAATTGGTGAATCTGGTGGAATGTATCAAGATGAATTGTTTAGCATATCTTTTCTTAATTCCTGGATTGTTATTGAAAGTGTTATAGAAAGAGTTTGGGAAAAATTTGTCAAAGATTTGAAGAGAACAAAGGAGGAAAGACAAGCATTAAAAAATCATCATTCTTGGAGCACTAGTCATTATATTGAGGCCTTTACGTTTTCTGAGAAACTTGATTCAAAAGGATATGAATGCTTTACAAAATTAAGAAAATTAAGAAATGATATTGTTCATAGGAAAAAAAGAGAAGTGACTCAAGAGAATGCTTGGAATTGTTTGAACATTGCAATTACTCTGATTTACAATCAGCTTAATCAATTAGAAAATCCGTTTGAAGATGTAGAATATCAAATTAAAGAATTTGACTCTTAAAGGTCAAAAAAACCACTATAACATAAAATTCCTCAAAGGCTATGGTCATTCTATTTCTGTTAAAAATTCTAAAATTATCCTAAAATCAAATCACGACCCATTTTCTGAGCCTGAAATTGAGGAATGGTTTGTCAAAAACATGCCATATGAGAAAATTGTTATTTCAGGAAAGGGCTACGTCTCCACTGAGGCATTATCGCTACTTTCTCAAAATAACCGAAATGTCATTTTACTTGATAATCACGGAAAACCCGTCACTTTCTGTAATGGCATGATGGATTCTCTAACTGGAACAAAATACCGAATAGCACAATATGATACGTTTCGAAACGAGTCAAAATGTGGATATCTGAGAAAACAAATCATCTCGGCCAAAAAAGAATCTCAACTAAAACTGCTCAAACTAATTGGTAGTGGCATTACTTCATTACCTGATAGAGAATCATCTGCCGCCATAATCTACTTTAGAGAATATGCCAAATTCATCCCGGAAAAATATGGATTTCATTCAAGGAATCAATCCTCTATCAGAATTGCCAAAAATGATGCAACTGACATCATCAATGCTTTACTGAATTATGGGTATTCTGTTTTGGCAGGTGAGATATCAAAATTTGTCTGTGGAATTGGTCTTGATCCTTACTTTGGATTTATGCATAAAACTCACACAGGATTTCAACCCCTAGTTTATGATTTGATTGAGCCATTCAGATGGTTAGTGGACTATTCTGTGTATAAAATTGCAAATAACAAAGAGAAGAGAAATAGAATCAAACTCAAAGAGTATAGTTACACCAAAGATGGAACTGTAGTAATTGAATACGATTTGATTAGAAGGTTTTTAGAATTATTAGAAAGGCAATTTTCACAGGAAAGAAAGTATGATTTTAGGCACGGAAAGAAGACAAAATCAGGTCTGAAATCAGTTCAAGAGATTACTGTTGCTAAGGTCATGGTTCAAAATCTGGCAGAGTGCTGTCTTCAGAAGAAGTTGCTTCAAGTTTAGATTCACACTCATTTTTGATTTCATCATCTGTTGGTAAATATAGATAGGATTCCCACCGCCTTTTATTTCTCTGAAAACTTAATGAATTTTCATCCGCCCCACTTTTTAATTCTGATACTAATTTTGAAATTTCTTCTTTTGCCATTTTAAGTCGTAATTCTTTAAGATCATCTCTAAATACATAATCTGATTGAGTTAACAAGAACGATACTATAGTACTCATGGTGTTATAATCTGAATCATATTCGGATTTCATAATATTTTTGACAGTTTCAATTTGATCTAATTTAGAGGTTGAAATAACATCATGAGACAATGTTATTAAAAATTGAATTCTGTCAACTCCTGAATTGTTAATAATTTTCCAATTGTTTTCTATTGTTTGCTTATTTCCATTTACTCCATTGGATCGTGCCAATGTCAGTAATTCTGAACGCATCAATTGCAGATTATAACGTGTTTCTCTAAACGCGTTTACCAATCCTCTGAGGACATATTCTTTTCTATCCTTTTTTTCATCATCCATTTTCTTAACAATATCTTTAACTTCATGGCTAGTTTTACTTTGCAATATGAAAACTGCTCCTGTCAATCCAATTGAAATTGCAGCAAGATAAATCCCCAATTCACTTGCAGAATCTACATCATTATCAACAAATCCTATCATATATCCAACAGCAATACCAATAGCAACAAGAACTAGTAAAGGCGGTAACAAAGGATTATCAAACCACATGTATTATCTTCATATTTTATTGACAAATAATGTTTTACTTGGATAATTAAATTGAAATACATAATTTGATTGAAATAAGCAATTGGATAAAAAAAGTAAGAAACTAATTAAAATTAAAACCGAGGAAGAATTCAAAGAACTACTTTCACAAGGGTACATCGTAGTTGACAGAAGCGGGACTATCGCTATGGCGAAAAATGAAAAAGGGGAACTTGAAACAACAAAGAATTTTGGACATATTTTTTTAGAAAAAAACAATGAACGAATAACAGTTGATTGCTCAGAATTAGGTGCACTTTTTGCTTTACAATATAATCAATTTGCAAATATCGATGGAGTCTACATGGATAAAATTTCAGATCATACTGCCAAATCCGATGTTGAAATGTATACTTATGAGCACTTTGACAAGCGGCGAAAGCCTTGTGTTCATGTTGAAAAAATAAATTCAAAAAATTTCAAAAAAATAATTGATTTTCTTAAAGAATATGCAGATTCTGAAATTAAATTATATCAACAAAACAATTCCGGAAAAAACATGTTTAATTTATTTTCTAATGTATTGATACTTTATGAAAATAATGATGAAATTGATTGTGAAATAATTGATAAAAATCGTACTTCTATTCAAAAAATCTTGGAATTAAAAAACAAATCAAAAGAAATACAAAATTGTTTTGCATTCAGTTATTTCTATATTTATTCAAAATCCAATAAATCAAAATTTAGTCCTGATGTGTTTCTGGGTTGCATATTTTATGATTTGAAAAATGAAAAGACGATTTCATTCAATTTATCAAGTAGATATGAAAATGAACCTAATCCAAAAGTCAAGACTCCTGAATTATTTATCAAATCCTGTAAAATGTTACTTGAAAAATCATACCAGCAAGAAAATTTTCTAAGTATGATGCATGTATCTCTTTTTCATGCAAATTATACTCCTTTACCTTGGATGTATTTTTCTGCGCTATATCCATTTGAATACGAATCTGACAATGATCATACATCTCAAATTACTATTCCTGAATTTTTCTTATTTGGAATATCAAAGGAACTCAATACCGAAGATAGTTTTTACTATCAGAATGTAACTCAAAATTCAAGAGGAAGCGCTGTAATTCGTTTTGATCTTTTAGATGAGAAAAAAATCGATTATAATCTACGATTTGATGTTTCTAAAGGGGAGAAATTTTTACATATTGACTTTGGTCACTATGTCGATGGTAAAATGACCAAGTTTCTGGCTCATTACCCTCTAGATATGGATACGATACAGAAATTTAGCAAACGTTTGTTTGTTTCAATAATGTCTGCAGGATTTTATGATCCTGATTTTGGAAAAATTTTGAAAAATAAAATTAAAAATATCGCAGAAATTGTAAAACAATACAAAGAATTAAGCGAACCACTAAAAATTATGCATTTATCCGATGAAAAAGCAAAGTGGTTGGAAGATAATTATCTTTCTGAAGATTATAAAAAAATATTCAATGATGAATTTGTAAATGAGGTAAAATATAAGCAAATTTTGAAACAGTATCCTCATCTTTATAGTAAAAATCAAAAAGGTGAAATAGGTTTTTCACATGAAGGGTTAATGGTTGTAATAAGGTGTATCAAAGAAGAAAACATAAAGTTAAATTTTCTAGAGAAATATTATTCAAAACACAGTATTGATCATGATGAAAAATAGTTTTTTAAACAGAACCTTTTACTCTCTCATTTAAAGACAGTTTTGTTCCTCTAGCAATTTCAACATTAACCATATCAATAAATTCATCAGTCAATCGTTCATGTGCTTTTGAAGAAATCAAATTATGATCTCTTAAATAAATAATACAAGTGTTGATCATTTTTTCAATAATTTCTGCCCTCCATGTATCATCTTCTTCAACATGTTCAGAATATTTTCTAGTTTCACCTGTAGATAATTTGTACTTGCGAGATTTGTAATATTTTTGAAATAATACAGATAAGACACGTGTGAAGGATGGAATTTGTCTTTCTAGTTCATATTGTTTGTTAAGTTCAAGTTTTTGTTTTAGTAAATCTAATTGTGCTTTTTGTTCTGCATCATAAAGTACATCTTTGATTTGATTTTTATCGGCTACTTCAAAAAATAACTCTAGATCCATCAAACCACTTTTTACACTAGACCTCACATCATACCAAAAATCCGCAGTATCTTCATGATACTTTCCTTGTTTTTGTTTAAGACCAAGTAACTTTCGACGTTTGTCTTTGGTGAAAATTCCTCCATAATCATCTGTATGTATTTTGTATCTGGAATGGACATCTTTTTGCTCAATTTTAGATAGTTCTCGTCTATAATTGGCCATATATCTTACATATATCGTTAGAAATAGCCTATATTAAAATCTGTTTTATATTATTCATGGAGAAAAAATCCACAAAAACATGTGAACCAAGGACTACAAATTCAACGACCACATCATTTGGTCTGCGAAAAATCTCTAAAAACAATACAACAAACACAGTCACTCTTCCAAGAGTAGCACTTGAAAACTGTATTGATGGGAGAACCAAAAAGTTCAAGGTTGAACTAGTACAGGAAAAGGGAGAAAAATTCATCAAACTCTCTCCTTCAAAGGGAGATAAAAAATGAGTACTGAAAGCATCTCTTTTATCAAATGGGGTGAATGTCATTCCAAAAATCCTGACAAACCAGATGTACTTGAATGTAAAGTAGTAAAAACTGAAACAATGGATTCAGAATTAACTACAAATGTTCACGTACAACAAAGAATACATGATTCATGGGAAGACCGATTACTTCCACTAAAGTCACATGAATCACACAATAGTTCTCTACTAAAGTCCTGGAATGAACTAGTAAAACACAAAAAGATTGTTGCAGATACAAAATTCCAACTCAAAACATACTTGGGATTATCTAAAAACAATCGTCCAATTAGAAGATCAGAGATTATTCTCTGACTTCTTTTTCTTTTTTATCATGGCTACAAAACAAGACTTGCTTGATCAATTACAAGCATTAAAAATATTCCCAAATACCAAACTTGTCAAAGAACTTCGTTTTCAAATTAAAAAGAAGTTAGAAAAGATAGATAGAAAACAAAAACCTCTGATTAAAAAAAGAAAAGCAAATCTTACACGTTCTGGAAAGTTAAGACGATATCACAATTACATTAGACAAATCAGAAATAATTTTCCCGGATTAAAGTACAACCAGATTCGCTCTCAACTATCCCAACGACGTAGAGGAAACCAAGTATCAATACCTGATGCAATATGGCAGAATCCTTCCCCGTAACAGAGTGCCGGGATTTATCCAAGGTCTACACCAAAAGGCCTCAAAATCGCAACTCTGCACATTCTAAATTACGACAAATTCATGCCTTAGACACTGAGACCTACAAAGGAGATATCTTTCTAATTGCGGACTCTGATGGGCGATATTTAGACAAAATCACACCTGAATCCGTGATAAAATGGCTATTTTGTAAAAAATATCACGGTTCATGGAACTTTTTCTATAATCTATCCTATGATGCCGAAGTTATCCTCAAACTGCTAGGCTCAGAACTGTATCGATATCGCTTCACTGGAAAATTAGATTTCTGGTGGGGGGATTACCATCTAGAATATTTTCCTGGCAAATCTCTTCGAATCAAGAAAGGTCATCATTCAGTATTGTTTTTTGATATAATGCAATTCTTTGGAGGTTCTCTAAGTAATGCATATCAGAAAAACATTGGAGAATTATCTTCAGAATATCTCTCTATGAAAGAAAAGCGTAAAGAATTTACATTACGATTTTACAATCACAACAAGAAAAAAATTAGAAACTATTGTATACAAGATTGTAAATTTACAAAAGAATTATCTGAAAAATGGATTACACTATTTAGCAATGCATTTTCATTTTATCCTGCCAAATGGACCAGTGCAGGATATTTGGCAGAAAAAGTTCTGATCAACAATGGGATCAATCTACCTAGATTCGTTGATACTCCTTATCCAATTCAAGAGTTAGCATTCAAGTCATATTTTGGAGGACGAATTGAATTAATCAAGCGAGGATACATTGGCAAGGCCTATCTTTATGATATCAACTCTGCATACCCTGATGCCATTGCCCACTTTCCAGATTTATCTAAAGGTAAATGGATTAAAAGAAAATCAATACACGCAGATACAAAGTTGGGATTCTTCAAAGTATTATGTGATATTCCAGATGATAGTATAGTGGCACCATTCCCATTTAAAACAAATAATGTCATATTGTACCCTTCAGGGAAATTTGTAACGTATTGTACGTTATCAGAACTCCAAGCCTGCAAAAAAAATCTTTACAGGATTCTTGAAGGTTATCAATTTATCAGTACATCTGATATTTATCCATACAGAAAATTCATTCAATCTTTGTATCAAAAAAGACAGAAACTAAAGAAAGAAAATAATCCATTAGAGCAACCAATCAAAATTATCTTAAATTCAATTTATGGGAAGACTGGCCAAAAGATCAATGGTGTAATGGGGAATTTGTTTAATCCTGTAATGTTTGCATTCATCACAGGGTATACTCGTGCCAAATTGTACGAATTTGTGACTAGAAACAGGCTTGAGGGAGACATTGTGGCCTTTGCGACTGATTCAATCTGTACTACCAAGAAACTGAATTTAGATTCTAAACGATTAGGCGATTTCTCATATGATGGTGAGAGTCAAGATACCTTCTATTTACAAAATGGATTCTATCGATTTAACGGGATTTGGAAACAACGTGGTTTGGGACGATTAGGGTCTAAGGAAATTGAACACTTGGATACATTTGAAAAAGACGGGAAATTATTTTACAAATTTAATGTGTTGAGAAATTCTAGATTACGTTCAAGCATACTATCAGATAGGATACAAGACATTGGAAAGATTGCACCAATAACTAGAGAAGTTAATCTTAATGCGGATAGGAAAAGATTGTGGTTGGGTACAATTGAATCAATTGATCAAAAGGAATGTAATGATTCAATGTCTATTTCATTAAATTATATACAAAAAATTACGATCTAATATATTAAAGTATGAGTTTATGTAAAATTGTGGAATTAAACTTAGGTTCAAAAATTAAACAAATTCCTTCATATGTACAAAAACTTCCTGTAAAAATAAATCGAGAAATATACAATACATTAAACATCAAATGGATTCTAAAATTAGTTTATGAGGATAAAACCCCTCATAATGAAATTAAAAAGGATGCCCTTGAACGACCTGCTCGCTATTTGATATCCATTCCATCTGTAGCTGTCAGTGCATTTGCATTCTTATTTGCCCTGATTGTTTACGCGCCTTCAATATTTTATAACGAATATGTTGTTTTTGCATTTTTGGGAGTAATTTTTTATCCTATTATTTTTACTTTAGCTCCAATACGATATTTCCTTTCCCCTACGACAATATCGGCAAGAGTATTCTTTGATGTAAATGGCACCATGAAAACTGTAGTTGAATTTAGATGGGTAAGTAAAGTTTTGATGGCATCCATTCCAATAATGATAATATTTGCAATGATGGCCTTGGTGTTGGGTTCTTATGATGTACAACTATCTGAAAATGATTCGTTATATTTACGAACAATTTTCCTTGTTATTACATTAGCATCTGCAATTATTTCATTATCTGCAATTTGGAAATTTTTAATGCTGTTGATTTACACTGATTATAGGTACTATCTGGCAAAATCGAGTTTAGAATTAAGCTTACATTTGGAAAACGAATTTGAGAAAATTAATTATTTGTATTTCGGGATTAATTCTTACAACAAATATTTGCGCAGGGTCATGAAATTACAAATTCAAAAGACTGATGAGGTTGTTTCACAAATAATTTCAAATTCGAATGGTTCAATGAATGACAATATACAAGAAATTTATGATTCATTTGATCTAAATAATGTAGAATTAATTCAAATATTAAAAAAGAAATACCCTACAAATGATTCTAAAGATGATGTTCTAACTGGAATCTCTTTCAAAGATAAAGTCATAGAGTGGAGTCCTCTTATCGGAATAATTATTTCAGTATCTGTATCTCTCCCACAAATTGCTTCGATAATTATTACACTTTATCCGGAATTATTTGAACAAATTCAACCTTGACTTAATTTTGAAATAGTTTACTTAAACAGAATTATTATCATTTCGAGACTTATCTCCAAAAACTTCCATCAACTCAGTAGTTTTGATGAATCTATCCGAACTATGTCTTCTAACATAGATTGCACCATTAGTTACTGAATAGATCTTGCTTTTTCCTTTAGGAATTTTTATCACAATTATTCGTGGATTCAAATCGGCTTCTTCTATTTCAAATTCTATGGGAGGATCACATTTGTCTGCAACCATTCTGCCAAATCTATTTTTTACATCTTCTACTGGAACATCATATCCCAGTATAGAACAATCATCAGATACTCCAACAAGAATTACGCCCCCCTCTGTATTGGCAAAAGCAACTACTGACTTCATGACATCATCTGCATGTTTGAGCACTTCCTTGAATTCCACTGTTTCATTTTCTCCCCCATTAATCCAGCCTCGAATCACATCTTCAGGAACCTCTTTTTCTACTGCTTCTTCAGACATTGCCCAACTTACAGTGTAATCAAAAAAATCTAGAACCTCATCAGTTTCCTTTTCTTTTATCACTGCAAGAATTTCTTTAGGGATATCCTCACAAGACATTTCAGAAATTCCATTTTGTATGCGTGATGAAACCTCTTGTTTCTTTTCTGTGTAAAACTGACAGACTAATTTTGATTCATCTAATAATTTTGAATTAATTTCTACTGAAATTTTATTTTTTCCAATTCTAAGTTTCTTTATTCCTACCCGATAATCAGGTACATCTATAATCAATTTATTTTCATTTAACCATCCTCCTTCTCTTCCTCCATGATGCAAATCAAACAAATCAATTATTGCCCTAGATGTATTTGGAAATGGAGGGAGGTTTTTCCCCGAAACTAGGGCATAAGGATCTCTATTTCGATCATATTCTAATTGAGTTTCTGCACCTAAATGAGGAAAATCACTTTTTACATAACCGTGAGATGAATTACTTGGTCTAGATACAAAATCCCAGTTTTGTTTCATTGATGCACTGACAGTAATCTCATTAATTTTTGATGAACCGTTTTTCAGTAAGTTTGATAAAAATTCTATAAACTCGCCACGTTTTTTGATTAACTGTGTAATGATTATATCATCATAGTTTTTTGTAAATTCTTCAGGTAAAGGATCTCCTTTACAGAGATAATCAATCCTTGCAAAATAGAGATTATTAGAATCAGTTAATTTGTCAACTGCTAATCGAATGAGAACATCTTCATATTGATTGATAGTGGGAATTTTTTCTAATTCAGAAATTATTGTATCGTTGTTTATCCCATTCTTTCTTTTGTCTTGGACATTCATAACTTATGATTTGTAAAGTGATTTCTAAACTCTTCTACAAAACACCCTCAAATTCTACTCTTTTTGATACAATCGTGCCTGAGTAAAATCTGAGCCATCGATTTATTCAGGGTTTGACGCATGAATACTCGTAAACGTAATTGTAACATCTTAAACTACAATATTGTTTATATGCAATTTTTTGGCAAACCCTATGTTGAGAAATTCATATTTTCTTCACTTGACAGAGTTTCAGATTTCTAGTGTAAACTCTATGATTTCTCAAAAGAGGGATATCTAATGGGTAGACCTCTAGGCGTTTCATTTCTAGGAGTTTGGTATATTCTTGAAGGGCTGACCTTGTTTGCTCTGGCAATTGGGGTTGGATATATTGCAAATAGTATGATGGGTAATTCATTTCTTGGTGGAATTGGTCAATTTGCAGGTTGGATTGCATCTGCAATAGTTATTGCAGCATTAATCGAGTTTACAATTGCTGGTGCATTGTTCAGCGGAAGAAGTGGTGGTAGAGTAATTGTAATCATTCTTGCAATAGTTAATTTGATAATTCAACTAATGACACTATTTGGAGGAAATGTATTTGCAATTGGATATATCGTGATAGATGTAATAGTTCTATTTTACATGTGGAGACCACATGTAGTAGATTACTTCAAAGGACGTAGTGATTATGAGCGATGTGTATACTGTAATTATTTAGCAGAAAACGGTAAAGAACTGCATAATCATCATACGACTTGCGAAAAAAGAAAAGCATATCATTCCAGACCAAAACAATCACAATCTGCTAAAGCATATGTCAATCCTAAAGATGATGATCTAAGTAATTTAGGAATTCTAAAAAGTAGACTAGCAAAAGGTGAGATTACAAAGTCAGAGTATGATGAGTTAAAGGGGGAATTTGAGAAATGATGCAATATGTCAATATGATTGGCACTACTGAATTGCTAGTTTTGATTTTATTTGTAATTCCAATAATTGTAGTTATCGCAATTGTAGCAAGCAGAAAATCAAAAAACACATTTCAAGAAGACATGTCTGATTTACAATCCAATCCCCCTGTAACTGAAGAGAATCCTGATAAAATCAAAAATGATCAAAACAACAATTCATTGAATATTCTAAAAACTAGATTGGCAAAAGGCGAGATTACAAAAGCAGAATACGATGAGTTGAAAAAAGAATTCCAATAGAGCCCTGTTTTCCATATAATCGTGCCTGAGTAAAAGCTGAGCCACCCATAATCGCAAAACCATCGTGCCTGAGTAAAAGCTGAGCCACCCATAATCGCAAAACCATCGTGCCCGAGCAAAAGCTGAGCCTCTCACGATTATTACCATAATTGTGTCATATCGGAGTATAATCGCATTAACTCGGGATATTATCGTATTCTATCGGAGTATGATCAAAAGTAATCATATAGTAATTGCAGATTATTCTAACTATTTTTACAACCACAATTCTTGCAAAATTTTCCAGTTATCAAATGTCTGCATTTTTCACAACGATTTCCTTTCTCAAACATTTTTTCAACTGATTGTTGTCCTATATTGAAATCATGGAGAATTTCCTTTTTTGATTTATCTTGTTTTCCGCATTCTGAGCAATAGTTAGAGTATGCTTCTAATTCATGACCGCAATAAGAACAAAATGTCATAATTTTGATAAATTTTGTGTGAACTTAAGCATATTGGAACTCTTTTTTCATAGAACCAAAACTGATTTTCTCTTAAATTCTTAATTTACAGTATGTCTTGAATAATTTGTGAGAAAATTACTATTATTTGCAATACTTGGCATTGTAATTTCTAGCATTTCAATTACCTCAATTTCTGCACAATCTCAATCAGAGATTCCTGCATGGGTTAAAGGAGTGGCTGATTATTGGGTAAAAGGGAATATTTCTGATAGTGATTTTGGAGAATCTATCTCATTTCTAATTGAGCAAAATATCATAAAAGTTGACATGCCAAATCAGGATAATTCTATTTTACAAAAAAAGGTAAACAACCTAGAAACTAGGATTTTAGATTTAGAATCTGAAAATAAAAATCTAAAAACAGAAAATGCAAAACTAAATGATTTACTAGATGATCTTTTAGGAACTAGTTCATCTGATTCGTACTCTGATTATTTAGAAAATGGATGTCACAAAAATAATCCGTATCTCTGGTCTGATGGTTACTGCCATAGTACGGTAGAACCTGATTGTCCTGTAAACAAGCCATACTATTGGTCTAATGGATTCTGTTACAATTCGCCTGAATATCTATCAAATGGTTGTCACAACGACTATCCGTATCTCTGGTCTGATGGGTTGTGTTATACAATAAAAGAATCAAACTATAATCCACCAACTGATGATGCACCAAAATGTGACCCATCATATCCTGATGTCTGCATCCCACCATATCCTCCAGACCTAAACTGTGGGGATATTGGATATTCTAATTTCCGAGTAATTGGAAGTGACCCTCATGGATTTGATAGGGACAATGATGGAATCGGTTGTGAATCCTAAAATCTAATTTGAAATGAATTAATCATGTGTCCAGTGATTGTGATTTCTGTCACAATTCTGGCATTTACAACACATACAATCATCTCTAAATGCCTCTCTTGCAGAATCTATTACGTTTCCCACTCGAACTTGATTTCTTTTACTCAAACTAAGCAATAACATCAAAACTCCTCCCACAACGCCTACAAAACCTGCAATCAATGCAGGGTTATCGGACATTCTATCTGCACGCAACTCTGGCACTCCGACATAGTGGATTAGTAAAATTCCAATTACTAAAGAGATAGCACCAATAACTGCTAACTTTGGACGTGCTCCTCCTTTTTTTCTATTGTAGTTGTTATGACGATTGTTTCGTCTTTTCTTAAAACCCAATAATTATCTGGATTTTGTGTGAACTTAAGCATAGTGGAAATATTCTTTTTGAAAATGAAAAAAGGCTAGGGATACCAAACCCATAGCCCCAGAATGTCATGCGAAATAAAAACAGAAATCTGTCATCCTATGAATTAATCGTGGTCTTCTTGCGAAGTCCAATCATATTCTTCATAGGATTCAAATTCTTCTGAATTTTTTTCCATGGGGTATATTGAACCTTCAATAATATAACAAGATCCTAAATGTTCCAAAAATGAAAATCATCTAGTACCGTCTAAAATCCTGCCTAGAAAGGAGGCATTCTATTTCAAGATGAACCTTATGAAGAAAATTTCCTGAATCTAAAAGTAGACAAAAGAGAAACAACTCCAATAAAAATAAAAAAAAGACATCCAATCGCGCCAATGAGAATTTTATCTCTGTCTCTACTACCTGGTTCTGAAAAGGATTCAGAAAACATCAATAAATTTACCATATAAAAAAATAATAAACTCGCAACAATAATTACACTTGAAGAAATCACTAATGCCTTCCAAGTTTTCATAAGATATTTTCATTTTCAGATGATTTAAAGTTAGAAATGGATTTCTAATTACCTGTCTGTTTTAGCGCCTAAACGGGGGGCATTCTATTTTTATCGATAAAGAATAAACTATATTCCTCGGAATAAAACTAATCAATGAATGACTTGTAATTGTGAGAATCATTTAGATCAATTTACTTGCTCAGGCATAGATTGTAACGTATGTGTGTTGGGTGAGGAGAATTTTATTGAAAACCCTGTAGCCCCTGAGGAAAGATACTGTCTTGATTGCGCAAAGAAAAAAGCAGGATTTACTGATTTAGAACTAGGACAATTAATGCTGGCAAACCAAACAAAGGATTTTGGTTGTGATGATAAATGTTAGAATTTCATTCAACAACAAGCCTCAAAATCCAATTATTCAGAATTTAATTCCTTGTCTTCTATTTTCTTAATCTCTTTTTCTATTTTTTTAATATTCTTTTTCCAAATTTCAATATATTTTTCAATTTTTTCAAGTTCTTTTTTAGAATCAGAATTAACTAGAGATTCCCTTTTCTCTAAATGTTGATTTAATCTCTTTTTAGAATCATCTAGTTTCTTGTATTGCATTTCTAGGACTTTTTTTGTAATAAAATTCATAGATATTCAGTTCTTTAATTTAGAATATTAAACTTAATCTCTTAGATGAATGGATTTTTGATCAACCCATTTGACAAGAGAACTACCAATCCTACAACCGTTCCTCCGGCGACAAAAATTCCTGCTAATACCATTGCATCACGTTTATCCATTTTGAACAATTTTTGAATTAAGAATTTGATATAATATCCTTCTTGATTTCCTGAAATGTTTGTGCATTTGAACAAACACCTGTTTGTGCATTTGAACAAACACCTGTTTGTGCATTTGAACAAACATTCTTCACGTCTATACTCGCCAAAATTGCTCATTATACACCATTCAATGACTCTCATTACCACTCATTACCAATAGTATATATACCAGTGATGTAGTCCTCAAACTATGAGTACACAATCTCAAAACAACGATGCATTTGCAATGTACACGCAAAATGTTCAGAAATACTTTGAAAATGTTACAAAACTAACCCCACAATATTTTCAATCTGCAACAGAATTGCAAAACGAATGTATGAAAACTTGTCAAAAAACAATTAACGCTACAGTATCAATGCAACAAGAATTTGCAAAGAAAGCAGGAATCAACACTGAAATTCCAGACTCTGCAAAAACTGCAATCGTTGATACCAACAAGCAATTTGTTCAAGCAAGTACAGTTAATAATCAAATGGTAAAAACTGCCTTTGAAGCAACTGTTCAAAATTTCAAAACATTTAACGACAACGTTAATGCATTTGCTGAACTAAACAAAAACATTATCCAAACCTGGGTAACTCCTTTCACACAAACAAAATAGTGTGATTGATTTTTCTTTTTTATTTTTTTAGAATACAAATTCATGAAATTTGATGATTACTCATCAAATCTCACGGTGTGTTAGGTAATTTGTCTTTCAAAATTTCTATTTAACCCCGATGGACGATTCATCAGTGAGTTATCGCAGTTCTGCAGTACCCCTATTAGTTTGGTAACTTCCCGCAGCACTGCCAATGGCTACTGAAAACAAATCACTTGGGTCAATACCTGTTTGCTCCGTACTGATCTTTTTTGATTTCTTGTCACTCCAGACAAAAAAGCCTGCAGCAATTGCAATGCCTGCGCCAGAGGCTGTATACAAAATTGGAATTTGCCCTTCTTCTGGTGGCCTATTTTCTGGCCTATCATCCGTAACAAGAAATGACTCTGTTCTTCCACTGCTTTCTTGAACATATCCATCAATGACTATGGTACCATCATCCTGGGATTCTATTGAGCGAATGGAATACTCTTCTCCATCTCTCTCAAATGACACAGAAATGTCTCTGTCTTGACAAACTCCGCGGTATACGGTGCAGATTCCCATGGAATAATTTGTGATAACTGTGCCTGAAAATCCATATTCTTCTGCCTCACTCATCTTTCCTGTAGGATCAAACATCGATTCCCAACTAGATAGTGACAGTTCTAACCCTGATGCGTCTAGAATACTCAACTCTAGAACCTGCATGGCCTCTGAGTCTGAGAGATACTGTTTCAATTCAGGCATTTGTGAAACTGCTGCCATTGGAGAGTTGATGTCTATAATTCCATATTCTGTCTCTATTGGAACTTTATCTAATATCTCAAATCCTCTCCATTGTGCATCCAGTACATTATCTGAAATGAAATGACCTTTCATGGTTGGCTGTATTGTAATCTTGTATTCTATTGATACTGATTTTACCTGTGGAGTTATAGTAGCCGAATATTCTCCTGATACATCATCAACTATAACAAATGATTTTTCTGCTAATTGTAAGTTTATTTTCTCAATTAAAACAGCAGCATTTTTAGAATCTAAATCAAATAATATTTTTTGCTGTACATCGCCAAATAGTTCTGCTAGTCTACTGTCTTCAGAATATTGAATTGATATAATTCTTGTAAATGTGTATACTGGTGAAAATTCTTCAGAACCTTTAGGGATTGCAACATCTAATTGAACTGCATGGGCTGGTACTACAAATGAAACTAGAACCAACATTAGACTAATTGTAACATATTTCTTATTCATACCATAAATTGTCTCTTATTCTATAAAACAAGAATAAGAAATTATTTTCTTTGGGAAAACGTTTTCCATTTTTTATATCATTTTTACATTACATCCTCATGCGAAAATACACAATCCTTTCAGGACTGTTTGTTGTAACAATGATGGTTACATTATCACAACCAGCATTTGCACAGTATGATGTTCTGGAAAAAGGACTATACAATGAGATGGAAACTGCAAAAAACAAAGTAGAGATTGCTACAAAAGATGGTGCTAAAGGTTCTGGTACTCCATATTTTGCTGCTGATGGTGTCTTAGGTGCATCATTACTCTCAGGTGGAATATTTGGAGGGATTGCTGCAACTCTTTTCATCAGAGGCAAAAAAGGAAAATATGCTGCAATCGGACGGGGATAATTCCCCTCTTTTTGTACCTAAAATGACTCAATTATTTAAAAGAAAAATTTTTTCTCATAAATAGGAAAATGTAGCATTTCTTAAGTATCATTTTCACCTATTGTATGGTAATGCCAAACCAGTTCTCTCAACTATTGTGCATGGATACAATAAGAAATGCAAATAATCATCTAGAGCCAGGACAACGAGCTATGCTTGCTTGTGAAAACAAGCTTCCAAAGTCCACTGTAAAGGCCGCATTGACGATTCTAAAAGATCATGATTATGCACTTTGGATTGAACTCCACGAACACAACCTAGCTGAAAAGATTATTGGAATTTATTCAGATCCAGTAAAGCGCCATATCTTGTTGTTAATTGATAGCCCCATATCGAAAGACGAGATGTTAAATCAATGTGGTGCATCGCAATCTTCAGCTTATCGAAAGTTCAATGAGTTGTTGCAAGATGGCTTTATTTTGCCAGTTGGATACACTAAATCTACAAAACGTGTCCGTCTATATGACAAGATAATCTCAAAGGCTGAGTTTAGCGTATCTACAAAAATAAGTCAAATACGACTTCAGGTAAATTTATCGCGTTTACCAAAACTTCCAATAGGAGAGCCCATATATCCATGACCTCAATGGAGACTCTCCTAGCCACTTCTTTTGAGAAAAAGTTTTACGATTTTGTAGACAATGATGATGTAACAAAAATCAAAGATTCAGTGTTTGAAAAATACCATATGACCTTATTATCCTCTATCAAAGATTTTGAAAAATTCCAATCAATTACAGCACAAGTTTTAGGTGATGATGGAACTCCTATAATTAAAAAAACACTAGATGCAATTTGTACATTACAATCAAAATCTGAACACACCGTAGAAATCAAAGACGAATCAATCAAAAATGCAATTTTAACTTCCTTTGAGGATGATGTGAAAAAGCAAATCCTAGACATTGCATTTGACTATCCTCTCACAATCTGGGAGATTGCCTCACGAACTAATCTTGAACCAAGTATTGTGTCTGAGAATATCTCATATCTGATATCTCACGGATTACTTGCAACTAGTGATTTGACAGATTTTGAACACAACAAAAAATACTGTTCAGTAATTGATAATTTTTCAGTCAAAACTGAAGGGGGCCAATTTCAGATGTATGTTACAATAAATGAAATTACAAACTCTGATCCTCTAAAGATAATTTCCTAGGCTCAGAATCTTCGATGCCCTTATTTCCAAGCGATCAGAATCAGCATTAGGTATGGTAAAAAATTACTGGGAAAAAAAATTCAAAAAAGAACTTGTTGAAGAAGAAGACAAGCTAAAACAAGAAGTTGCAGATGCTGTCAGAAAGAAACTGGCTGAATCTTCAGAGTCTGACAATGAATCTTAATTCTCATAAACGTACAATCCATTGCTATCTAAATCTAAAGAGTGCACATTCTCATCATGTTCTACTCCTCGTAATTTTTTAATTCGTATGGTTCTCTTCATCTGATTATTGACAATTTGATTGTCTAATTGGATGATTCCTGAGGTTACAAATGATTCAGGTGGTATGCTACCCTCAGAATTTTCTGAAACAAGTAATGATGTGACATTAAAATTCTCTACTGATTGAATCATTCCTTGTAATCCTTGTCTCATGTGGAATTTATCAGAATACTGCATTCCTAAAATGGAGATAGAATCAACAACTATCCTTTTAGCTTTGATTTTTTTAATGCTGTTTAAGATGAATTTGTTCAAATGTTCGAATGGTATTTGCTCTGCTCTATACAGAGAATCATCTTTGCCTACGACTTCGTCTTTGATTTTAAATGGTCTCAAGTCTATCAATAATATTTTCCCTTTCTCTATCAAATTTTCAATGTCCCATCCAAACGATTTGCAATCATTTTTGATTTCATTAATTCCTTGTGATAATGAAATGTATACTCCTGGTTCATCAAACTCTTTTGCACCCGAATAAATGAATTGTAATCCAAATGTGGTTTTTCCACTACCTGGTGGCCCTGAAACTAGAACAGAACTGTTCTTTTTGATACCTTCAGATAATGTTGAATCAAATCCTGGAATTCCTGTTTTGATTAACTTTGAGTTTTGTTTTTTATTTTGAATTATTTGATTTTTAAAAGTCGTTACATACAAAACACTTCCGCAAACCCCTACAATGGTGGCAATAATCTCGCCAGCTGCCAAATATGTTGTACCTACTAGCGATGCTAGTAATACTCCAGAAAATACCATTTGAGGATGTGATCTTTTCTCTTGTATAATTTTGATTTGTGGTCTGGGTTCTTTTTGAACTATGATAGGTTTTTCTCTGATTTCATTTTGCACTATTGGAATTTTTTTGAAGCATTTTTCATGAAACCAAAATTCATTTTTTCTTATTGATTTTTCAGTTAATCCTATTTCTAAATCACAATGATAACATTTTATCAGATCTTCAGATAGAATGTTTTCAATAATTTCCTCCTTCACTGGCTCTTCAAAAATAGGCTTGCATAATTCTATCATTCTTTCAATGTATAGGAAATCTGACTTTGGTAATTGAGCATTTTTTTCTAATTTTTCAATAATGTATAGAGTTCTTCCTTGATCTCCATAATCCATTTCTAGACTATCTTGAAGCTTTGAAATGATTTCAGATGATTCCAATACTTCTTTTTTGATCTTTTTTCAAGTAATCAGTTATGAATAACCAAAATTCTCTTAGATGTCAAAAATTTGCACGATCAATTTCAGATTTTTCTTAAAAATTGTCTATTTTGTATCTTTGATAGACTAAACCAAAAAAACAGTATGAGTGAGAATATTACACCTAGATGGATATATCGAAATTGACTACTAACTTCACTATATGATGACTAGGACTTTCTCATTCTTGGCCATTATGGTGATTTTATTTACTTCTATCTTTGTTTCTTTTTCTTATGCTTCTGTGGAATCTGAGGCACAGGAGGATCTTATGGCTGGATGTAGAGATGATCAAAGTCTAGTTTACCGCTCTACATATCTTGATTTTATCTGTGTAGATCCAACCACTGCTGAAAGATGGGCAGAATTAGGTATTGCTGAAATTGTTCAAAATTCTACTTCTACTGAGAAGGATGAATCTGAAATTGATATTGCATCATATGAAGAAAAATATCCTGGTGCCCCTCCTCCACCACCAGTGAAATCACCTGAAGTAAATTATACTTCTGAATGTAGAGGTGGCCAAGTTTTGATATATCAATTTTCATATCGAGATACGATTTGTGCAAATATGTTTACAGCCCTAACTTGGGAGCGATTAGGAATGGCTGAAATTGTTGAAACTGAAAAACCACAAGACCATGTTCTTGAGATTGACCCTGGTGATGTTTTTACAGTAACTGATTCTGTTGAGGATGAACAAACTTTACCTGTTGAGGATGAACAAACTTTACCTGTTGAGGATGAACAAACTTTACCTGTTGAGGATGAACAAACTTTACCTGTTGAGGATGAACAAACTTTACCTGTTGAGGATGAACAAACTTTACCTGTTGAGGATGAACAAACTTTACCTGTTGAGGATGAACAAACTTTACCTGTTGAGGATGAACAAACTTTACCTGTTGAGGATGAACAAACTTTACCTGTTGAAAATAATTTGATTGATGATTCTGATTTTCCAAAAATTCAACGAATTGCAGATGGCATTTGGTCCATTATTGATTTTGATAAATCTTCTAGCATATTCATTGAGGGCGAGAATGGAATAATTGTAATTGATTCTTTGAATTCGTATAAATCCAACGAAAAAGCAATAACTGAATTTAAAACAATTTCTGATAAAAAAATAAAAAGTATTGTTCTGACTACGATTAGCCCTGAAATTGTTTCGGCATTAACTTCATTTATCAAGGAAGGTGATAGTTCTGTTGAGATAGTTCTCAGTGAAAAATTATTGGATATTTATACTCACGATCATGATTTGTCTTTAAAAAATATCATCATTTATGAATATGAAATTTCATTAAACGTGTCTAATGTTCTAATTGATATTGTTACTGAAACTGAAGTTGGACTTGCTCAAACATACCTTTCTCTACCAAGACATGATGGAATATTAGTTGGGAATAGTAACTATGGCGTATTCCCATTTATTTTGAATATTGATTATTTACCCTTCTTTAATACTGAATAGATGAAAATTTATTTCCGATAACCCTTAATACTTGACCTATTACAAATAGGTTGACCTAGATATGGTGAGTCAAATCCAGCCTAACTCTGAAGTACATGGGCGTGAACGAATTGTTTTTGAAATAATAAAAAAAAACCCTAACTTACACCATAATGCACTGCTCAAAAAAATTGTTCCAAAATTTATGGCAAAAACAACTTTTGAAAAGACTCGAAATTCTTTATTGGATAAAGAAATTATTTTCGTCAAAAAGCAAGGCAATATGAAATTCTATTTGCCTGAAAATAACTATGATGAAAAAATTCAACACCGCATAGAGCAAAAAACAAACAATTCATTTCATGATTTAAAATTACAAATTAAACGATTAAACACTGATTATCCTCATAAAGACATTGATGAAAAAATCAATCTTGCTAATTCTATTTTGCAAAATTTGATATTTACAGATAATGGATTTACTTTTTTAGATTCCATCAAAAATCCTAAAAAAACCCTTTATCGTGATGAACATTTGATGATACAACAATTAATCTATCAAGTATTTGAAATAATCAAAAAAGATCATGACTTTGAGATTATCTTTCCTTCAATTGCGAATAACATGATGTCTTTAACTCCTTAATTATTTGATAAATGTACAATTATCTAGTTATTTATTCAGCTACTTTTTAGTAAAATCATGGGATTGCTGTATACCAAATTTTACATGGATTTTGAAGAAGATGAATGGAATCAAATTTCCAATAATCCTATAGTATTCCAAACAATCAAAAATGATGTAAGTTTAGAAATTGAAGATACTTCTCACAAATCTTACAAACTTCGATTTAAAGAAGGAGGGAAAATTCACATGTTCAGGGTAGTTGGAAAATTTCGTTTAACGTGGGATGATGATGATATATTATGACTTTACAAGATGAAATAAAATCTGTTTTGGATGATTTTGAGAATTCATCATCTGAAAAAATATTTAAAATTCTAAATCAGATCAAACCTCATTTTAAAAATGAATTAATTTCTGAATATCTGGAGGGAAAAATTCAGAAAATCTTAGATTCTCCTGATGAGGTTGAGAAAAAGAAGCAATGCAAGGCACTAACGCCTTATTTTGATTGGTATCTGCAAGGTCTGTAAAATCACTCTGAAAAATTATTAATTTTATCTAATGCAATTTTGATTGTACTGAGATCTTTTCGTGCTTGTAACATGTCTCCTACTAATTTTACAAAATATTCATAACCTGTATCTTCAGCTTTGTGAATGTCTGCTTCATAACATGATAGGGCCTTTTCTAAAAATGACTTTTCTTCAAATATCTCATCAGTATTTTTGTTATTTTCAAGATTGTCGATGATTTTTTTTATCACTTCGTTGATTTTTGGAACTGTTTTTCTTGCTTGTTGATTCAAAACTGATGCAAACATTGCTGCTGACTCTTTTAATTCTGGACTGTCGTTTAGAGTTTTTAATCTATTTTTGTAATGATTCAGAGATTTTAAAATAATTTCATAACCTCCTTCTTCTTTAAGGTATACTCCTCCAAGCCATATTTTTTCAGTCATTTCTTATTGTGTAATTCAAGTTGTATTATAATTTGTTCTTGATTTACCACTAGTATGAATTCTACTTATTTTTAATATATTAGAAAAACTTACTGTATACTATGCAACTGACAAAAGAATTTGGAATGACAAAACTTGCAGCTAGTTGCCCTCAGTGTAATGTTGATACAGTATATTGTGGCATGATACCAACTGAAATCAAATCATTAACAAACAAGGAAGTACTATTTTGCAAGAGCTGCAAATTTGTAATTGCAGTAGATGAATACAAGAACATTTTATCCCAAGCTTAAACATCTACATGTTCTTTCATTTGTGGCTCATTTTTGCCAATTATGTATAGTAGAATTCCTGCTAGAAAGACACCCATTCCACTAATGCCTCCAAATGTGCCTGTATTTTTAATAAACCTTAGAACTGGATCTGTTTGACCTAGTTCAATAGAGTAAAACATTATCAAACCTGTAACAAACATGCCAATCCCTGTAATTGCAATGCCTACACTCATTTTCATAAAACAACTGTATTTTTCTAATTAATAAATAACAAGAATGTTCGTTTCACTGTTCATTGTAAACCCTTTTAATTAATTGAAGTTGAATTTTAGCATGTTCACAATGATTCTTTTCATGGCAATTGCATTTTTACTTACAATTCCATTATCCTCAGAAATATTTGCTCAAACTACCTATGATGTAAATATTCCAACGGGGGCTGCCAATCCAAATGCTCCCTTCTTCTGGCAAAGTGAAAAAGATGGCAGCACAACAGGAAATGTGGATATTCTAGTTGGTGATACTATTATTTGGAAAAATGCTGATTCTGCTGCACATACAGTAACTTCTGGAATTGTCTCTGAAGGACCTGATGATATTTTTGATAGTAACTTATTTGGTCCTGGAAAATCTTTTTCATATACATTTACAGAAACCGGTGATTATCCTTACTATTGTCTTCTTCATCCTTGGATGGATGGTACTATTTTGGTAACTGAAGGATATTCAATTGTCCCAAATGTTGGAAAACTAGTAGGTAATGGTGAAACATACTTTGATGTAGAATATGATTTTAATCGACTGTTGGCAAATCCTGAAATTAACGAGGATGAAAAATCCATCAGTTTTGAAATAATTGGTGATGCACAATCCGATATACATGATTTAGAATTAAGACTTCATTCAGAATTAATTGATGGGAATTTTGTAATTTGGATTGACGGTGAAAAAATTTCTAATTTTGAGCAAACAAAAGATGGTGATCTTAACATATTGTATGTCTCATTAGAACCTGATTCCGAACTGCTAACAATTATTGGAACTTCTGTTGTTCCTGAATTTGGGTCATTAAGTATGATGATCCTTGTAACGTCAATAATTTCCATGCTTATTCTAAGCCAAAAATCAAAAATCAAGTTCTAAGTCCAGATTTAGCCTCCGAATCTCTCTACAAATCAAGTATTTCATTCATAATCTTAATCACCTAAAATTCATTTTTGTGTGAATTCTTTTTGAAAAGTTATTTTTACTAGATTCAATCAAAAATTAACTGTAGCAAGGTGACTCAATTACAACATCTCTCATTATCTCAAACTATTGAACAAGTTGATGCACTAATTGACAGTGGCAATGGTGATGCGGGACGATTATATCACATTTTAGAATTCTTAAAAAATAATAAGCCATTATATCACTCTGACAAAGTTTATCTTGAAACTAAATTAAATTCTTCCTTTTCTGTAAAAGATGAACCTATAGAAGAAAATGAACTTTTACCAAAAATTAAAGAATTAATTGACAGTGGCAATGGTGATCCTGGCAGATTACAATACATCTATGATACAATTCAAAATAATAAGCCATTATATCATTCAGATTCTGTTTATTTGGAATCAAAACTAAATTCAATTGAAATTACAGACACTCTAAAAATCACTCTTCCAAAAACTACACTTAAAACAGAATCACCTAAACCTAAACCCGAAATAATTCCTCCAAAACCTACACAAATTATTGAAGAAATCAAAACATCTCTTAAAGTTAAAGGAAGTATGCCAAAAGGTTGGTCTCCTGAAGATAAACCTGAAGAATTAGAAAAAATCACTAAAAATATATCTGAAGAAGAAAAGAAAATTAAAACTCAAGAAAAAATTAATCAAGAAATTAATCTACAACGTTCTAACTTGTCTCAATTAATTTCTCATAGAAAAGAAAACGAACAAAAAATCACTCAACAAAAATCTTTACTTGAATCCCAAATTAAAGAAGAACGAATTAAAATTGAAACTCAAACAAAACTTTCAAATGAAATTATAATCCAAAAAGAAGAACTTGACAAAGTAAAAAAAGAAAGAACATCTATAATTAAAAAAATTGTTGCTGAAAAAGCAAAAATTTCAAAAGATTTACTCTCACAAAAAAGACAACTTGTTCAAGCTCAATTAGAACAAGAAAAAATTGAAAAACAGGTTGCTCGTGAGCAAGATTTATTGGCAAAAATGGCCTCTGAGCAAAAATCTAGGTTGGTAGAACAGGCACAGATTGCTCATGAAATTGCGTCTAAGCAGAAGGAATTAGAAAAAACAAAGCAGGATTTTGATGATATTGTTTCCCAAGTAAATGAAGAAAAAGCAAAATTTGCAGAATCTGAAAAACTCAAAAAATTGATAAAATCACAAGAAAAAGATTTGATAAAAGCAAAAGAAGATAGATTGAAATTAATCAATACAATTGCAGCTGAAAAAGAATTAATTACCAAAAAGACTGTTGAGGAAAAAGCAAAATTGAAATCTCAAACAGAGTTAACTAAACAACTCAAAAAAGAAGAAAAAACATATGATTTGTTAAAAAAACAACGTGAGAAAATTGAAATTCAAATAAAAAATAAAAATCAAAAATTAAAAGAAAAACAGCAGAAATTAAAAAAGAAGATTGCTGAAAAAGATAAAAAACTAAAATCCATTACTAAAAAAATATCTTCAAAAAAACCTATTAAAAAATCAACAAATAAAAAGACTGTCAATAAGAAATAATTATCTAATTTTAATTGTTATTTCTTCCCCAAATCCTATTGGGGATGTAATTGTTCTGAGACTATCGTTCTTTTTAATATAATCTGAAAATTTTTTCATATCTTCCCTGTATTTTTCTGGATATAACATGTTGTCAGTTATAATGACTCCTCCTACTGGGACCATGGGAAGAATTAAATCAAAATATTTTTTTGTATTTTCTTTATCTGCATCAATTAACACCAGATCAAAATTCTCTTTTTTATTCCTAATGTTCTTTAGAATCTCCATTGCGTTTCCTTCCTTAATGTCAATAGCTTTTCCCACGTTAGCTTTCTGAAAATTTTTTCGGGCCCTTTCAATTTTATTGCGATTTCTTTCAATTGTAGTAATTTTTCCTGAATTTTCCAATATGGCCTCAGCACACCAAATTGTTGAATACCCTACTGACATCCCGATTTCAAGCATATTTTTTGCATTCTTGAGGCGTAAAATCATATTTAGTAACTCTCCTGTTTCTTTAGTAATTGCTAACATTCTGTCTTCTGGATTGATATCTACCATTCTATTTTTTTCTAAGTTTGACTGAATTTCTAATTCATTGAGAACATTTGAAATTATTTTGTTCATTTTTTAACAATAAATTTTGAGATTTAATAATGTCTCTTTATTTTGTTTCAATATTTGATAGCTTATATTTAGTGAATAATTTTTCAATATTGTTCATGGTAAAAAAAATCGATCTACTTGATGTGGTACAGAAGATTCTCAAACTAGATTCTAAAATGAGATTTGCCGCAATTATTGATTCTAAAGGAAATATTAGAGAAGCCATTATGAATGCAGGTAAAACCAATCTTAAATCTCAAAAAGAAGAAGAACATTTCTGTAAACAAGTTGCACAAAGACGTGCAATGAGAAAAGAGTTTGATAGATCACTTGGCAAAGTCAGATATGTGCATGTTGAAAGAGAAAAAGTTTCTCAAATGGTAATTTACACAAAAAGAAATATTGTATATTTTACCATGGAACCTGAAATGCCAATTAATACTAAAATTAGACTAATTACAAAAATCAAAAAAATTACTGCAGACCTTTAAAGTTAATAGCGGATTTTTTAATACATGACATTTCACAAATATCTTGGCGACTCTAAGATGTTTGAGTTTGACAAACATTACCGCGAATGTCAGCAACAAAACAAGCCTTTCATCAAAGCAAAAATTAATCTAATACATCAGAACTACTTTGTTCAAATAGATTTGATGACATGTGATTATAATTTCTTAGAAAATGATCAAAAACAAGTTCAAAAAATGATTGATGATGAAATTAATTATGTCAAATCAAATAAAAATTATGATTTTCAAGGTTTTAGTATCGATAAAGAACTTGCATGGTTTGATGGTGTTTCTTCAGAACACATGGATAAATTTTGTAATGCATTATATGATTTGACTCAAAAAAATCACAATTAAAATCGAATTAGATTTTTCAATATTTTATCAATTACTTGAATTTCTTGTTTTCTTTCTTTAATTGTGGACTGATTCCATTCTTTGGCAAATTCTGATTGTTTATCCATTCTTTCTAATTCTTCGATGTATTTGACTAGGTGAATTTTGTAGTCATGAAGCAAATCTAGATGTTTATTGTGGTTTTTCTCAGTTGGTGTGGTCATTCCATTCCTCTTCTGTAATATCTGGAAACATGTCTCTTATTCTTTTTTTATCTTTCTCCATGGCGTCAATTCTATTATCTAAATGACTAAGAATTGCAGGTTCTCCTTCTTCCTTTTTTTCAGCTTCTATTTGTGAAATTACTTTAGTTAGTGATTTGTAATATGAGATGTGGTTTTTCTTTGATTCCTCTGAAGTATCTTCGTCTTTTACATCCATGATTTTTCATTATCTGTTGAAAATAAGTACTTGATCATTGATTATCAGTTTACACTAATATTGAAATTATGTCATTGTATTTCATGAAAATCTTAATTGATGAAATGGATGATGGATGGGATGAGAAACTCAAAGAATTAGGATATGATGCTTACAGTGTTAAAAAGCTCCGGAGTGATGGACACAAGTTACGAACAGACTATTCTGTGATTAACTATGCTAAAGAACACAATATGGTATTAGTTACTCGTGATACTGAAAGTGGTCAAGCATGTGAGGAAAATGATCTTCCATACATATTATTAGATAATGATGAAATTTTTAAGATTGTTTTAGAGAAACTAAAAAATTCCTAGTTTACATTCTTTGAATCTATTTGTGCTATTCTCAAATTTGCGAGAACTTCATTGAGAAAATCCCCCTCTTCTTGATGCATGATACTATTCATAATTGATTCCCAACAATCATTGATTTTTCTAGTTATTTGAGAATACATTTGGTCTTTTCTAAATGCAGGATAATATGATAATAATTTCATTATTCCATCAGTTGATTGAATGATGTGTATTTGATGAATTATTGAGCGTAGTCTTTCATGAAATGAGAATTTCTCTTCTTTGACCATTTTTTCAAAATTTGATATTTCTTCATATATCATTTCTACTTCTTTATGTAAATTTTTGAGTTGACTGTTTACTGATTCAGACAAGTTGATCAACTCGTATTCAATATGTGATCTACTGTGTACTTTTTTGTCAATCTCTCCTGCTTCAACTAGAGCACTAATTTCCCTATAGACAATTTTTTCATTACCTACTTTTTCTATTACTCTTTTTGCTAATTCTGTCCCCCTGATTTTCCCGTTTTCATTTAATACTCTGATAATTTCTGTTTTAATAATTTCTGAATTTTTATCCATAATTTTCTCCTAGATTTTATTTTTGATATTTTTCTAGTACTGCTTTCTCTCCAATCTCATTAATCTCTGTTACTAGGTCTTCTAGAATTCCAATCCCCTTTTGTATGGGTTCTTTTTCCAAGTTTTTGTATTCTAATTTTTGTTTTAATACCATTCTTTCATTATTTACAAAACTTAACAGTGGGACATTTTCCCCCATATTCAAATTTGTGAAAAAATCAATGTACTCTTCAGTAGATTTGATTGCCATGTTTTATACACTGTATCCTAGTATTTGTTTGAAATCCTTCAATCTAAGTTTATTTACAATTTTGATAAAATAGTCCTATGGATAGTTGTGATAGGCGTGTACGTGCTTACAAAAATGGAAAAACCTTTGATCAATGCAGAGACATGGCAGAATCCCTGAACCCTGATTTTAAAAAACACATTGAAGATAATGGCAAGGTTCTATGGAGTGAAATTTTAGAAAAAGTCGATCATGATGAAATTGTTTACAAACTCACGCTCAAATTTTTACGTCGTGATGGTTATGACATTGGGAATCACAAAATACCTGAAGTAAAAAAATTTTAACTTGGGCTAATTTTACAACTGCCATCATCATTTCTTAATTTCTTTGCCATGATGTATGGTGTAATGAGTAGAACTGGAATTGATATGGCAATAAAAAATGTCTGTAATTGTGTTAGTGCAATTGATAATGCAATTCCACTTGCTGTTCCGATAAACACTGACAAAAATGTTCCAGCACATGTAGGACAAGCAATGAATAAACCAGCTGCAGCCCCTATACTGCTTGCTCCTCTGCCTTTTTTAGAAATTGTATATGCGTTTACTGCAATTGCTGCGTTTAATCCTACCAAATATGATACAATTACTTGTAACACCAAGTTAACTGGAATTACATTCAATCCTATGTGTTCTGTAAGATAAATAATTATTTGAGGCATGTATCCTGGTCCATCACAACATGGAGCTACAAATCCTGATGGAATTTTAGCCCCATAATGATATGAAAAATCTACTTCTGGTTGATACACTAGAGTTCCAGAAATTAGGGAAAAGAATATCCCATATCCGATAAATGTTGCAACAAATATTTTCCTTGATTTAGAATTCCATGTTGTAAGTGCAATAATTGTAGAAAGATCTTTACCTTTGTTTTCAACTTTTTCTCTATGATACCTGTAGATTCCAAATGCAATGGCTCCAAATGATGCTAGTAAAACAATGTAAAACCCATAAGCAATTCTTTGAATTGAATCAATTGCACTTGGAGTCAAAAGTTCAGGATCTTGATATCGTCCATACATCAAAAATAAAACTGCTATAGTGCCAAATCCTAAAATGATTAATTTTTTTCCTTGATTGGTGCTTTTATTGACGCTAGTTTCCACAATTTGGAATTTTTTACTACGACATTAAATTCTATTCTAATGGATTTGATGATGATTTTGTCTATACTTTAATGGCTTATTGAGTATTGAGAGACTCTTTGATTTCTTTTAAGACATGTTTTGTCATATCCTGTAAAAATACAAAATCCTGACTTGTTTCTTCTAGAATGCTCATGTACTATCTGTAGTAAATTGTATTGATAAGCATACGTCAGTTAGATCTGTTACACAATTTTAGCCTCAAAACCTGTTCCTAAAATGAAATATTGATTTGAAAAATGGCACAATTTTAGCTTAGTCTAGGAACAAAGATGTAGATGATTGCAATTATCTCCAATCTTCCAAAAATCATCAAGAATCCCAAAACAATCTTTGTTGCAGGATCTGTATCAAAATCAATCACTCCTGCAGAGAGCCCTCCTGTGGTAATGACGCCAGCTGCTTCAAAAAATGCATCTTGAAATGGAACATCTTCTATTGCTGCTAGATGTACCCCTGTGATTGCTGAAATTGTGGGAAATAGTGCTATGATGATAAGAGTTGAAATTATCTCTTTTTTTGATTGTGATGATAGTTCTGCTCTTCTTGCTTTACTAAGTAAAGATTTAAGATCTTTTAGATGGAATAGTCTGAATATTTTCAAACCTCCTGTTGTTGAAAATCCACATCCTCCAATGAACATTAGAATTATCAAGATTGTATGTGCACCACCGTTTAATCCCGCAAGACTATCGATTTGAAGTCCTGCTGTAGTGCTTGCTGATACTGAATAAAATGCACTCTGCATTGGATCTAATCCGCTTACTCCTAAGAACAAAACAGTTGCACTTCCTAAAATTGCAAAATATGTTAAAACTTCTTTTCCAAGTTTTGGCGATAGGAATTTTTTTCTTACAAATGCATAATGGAACGTAAATGGTAATGCTCCTAGAATCATTGCACCCATTAAGATGATGTGTTCTTGCCATACCAAATCATCTAAAATTGTTGATGTTGGTGTAAATCCACCAGTTGCTAATGTACTCATTGCCAATGAAAAATTATCTATCATAGATAACGAGAAAATATCTATGATATCTCCTTCTCCAAATATGTGTAGCAGAAATGCTACAATGACAATGTAGATTGCAAAGATGACTGTAATGGTTAAGAATAATTCTTTCATGTGTAATGTTCTTCCAGAAATAAAACCACGCATTGATTGTAATTTTGATTCTGGATAAAATGCGGTAATTACCAGATAAATGAAACTCATTCCTCCCACTAGTTGGGTATAACTTCGGAAAAATGTGAAACTCCGAGTTAGTTCTTCAGGTTCATCAAATAATGATATTCCTCCTGTGGTAAATCCTGCAGCACTTGAAAAGAATGCATTACCAAATACCTCGAAACTTGTTTCATCACTTGGAAATACATACAGATATGGAACTGTTCCAAATAATGACAGCAAAAACAGGCTTGAAAATACCAAAATTGACGCCTGTTGGAGATTTAGACTAGATTTTTCACCATAAGAATTGAGGAAAAATCCAGTAACGAGTAAAAGAACCGTAGTAAGGTAAATTCCAGTAGCAGTTAGTGTATCTTCTAACACTGTTGCAACAATTGCTGGTACCAAAAGTAGCACTCCTGCAAATTGTAACACAAATCCCAGATTACCTAAAACCGCTTTTACTGGTGGACTGAGAAGACGAGGAGCAGTAGCTGTTGCATCTCTGATTACATTTGCAATCACTGTTTGGAAAATCATCCCAACGACTTGATTTTTCTTTGAGATTACTGGAAGTTTTCTAATATTGTTATCTCTCATTATGTGTAAAGCATCTTGTAAAGTTGATTTTTCATTTATTGTAATTAATGGGGCACTCATAATGTCTTTTAATGTTGTAGCTTCTGCGTACACTGTAACATCACTTACTTTACTTAGAATATCTTCGTCTGTAACAATTCCTACAGGGAGATTATTTTCATCTGTAACTATGATGTCGTCTGTCTCATAGTGACGTAACATTCTTGCAGCTTCTCTTGTTTGTGTATTTTTTCCAAGTATCAGAACGTCTTTGTCCATGTAGTTTGTAACATACTTGTTTAGAACATATGATACAGCACGTTCTGGATTTGTTGACATGAAGCTACCTTAGTTGGGGATTTTAAATAATTTGGGGTTACGCGTGAATCTTGATCGTCTAAAAATAATTTACCCTTTTATTTTACAGATATTGATCTGTAATTTTTGCTATCTTTATAAGCACTAAAGAGGAAGTTTATGCGTAATACAATGGAAATCGATCAAGCACAAGAGCCTGATTATGACTCTGTAAAAATCAATTATGTCGGATTTGTTGATCCTTACGCTGTTGAAGGAATGGTTGTTCTAAAGGCAGATAATGGAAAAGAATTCCATATGCGTGCATTTTCTGGTGAAGTTGCAAAACACATCTCAAGTTTTAGTGAAACTCAAGGTGAGGCACCTCCGTCAATTTACAAAATGATTGAAGAGATTTGTGAGCAAAGCGAACTGGTATTGGTCAAAGTGAAAATTTATGAAAGCGGTGAGGTGTTACGTGCAAATCTATACTTTACAGGTAAAACTGACCTTGTTTTGAGAAATTATCGTGCATCTGATGCAATGGCTTTGGGGGCATTTTACAAAATTCCAATCCTTGTTAGGAAAAATCTTCTCAAAGAAAGTGTAGAGGCAGAATAGTTATACATTTGACTATTTTTAATTCGAATGGTTTTTCTTCTAGTGTGATGGTGAAATTTCATGAATGAACAAGAGCAACTAATGGATAATTTACTCAATGTTGACCTTGAAATTATTGATGTTGTAAGAGAACTACATCAGGGAAATTGGGATTCAATATCTATGAAAGAGCAGGTTGGAGATTTATTGAAAATTCGTGATGAGATGGTTCAAAAATTAATGTCTATGAAAGGTGATGATCATTCTTGTGATTGTGGCCATGACCACGCACATGAATAATCAACTTAATTCTTCAAAAAAATTGTCTGGAAATTTTTTCTTTATTTTTATAATTTCTAATTCATAGTTACGAATTTTTAATCGAATCTCTTCTTTTTCTTTGCCCTGTTTTCCTTCTAATGATTCTTGGAGAATTTTGATTTGTTTTGTTAGTGTCTTGTACATTATTGAAAATTCTGGAAAATTTTCAGGTAGTTCATCGCCCATTAGCTAGATTAAATAGACATCCTAATAATACTGGTTATGAAAATTCTACTACTTTCTTTACTTGTCATTATATCTGGAATGGGCATGGCATATGCGGCTCCCATAACTGCACAAACTACATCAGAAGATAAAATCCATTTTGTTGATGAACAAATCATGATAATGGCTGATATTTCAAACAATCAAGACACACAGCAAACTTTTGCATATATCACTCAGGTGAGAAATGATGACAATGTTGTAATTTCTTTATCTTGGCTGACTGGCTCGTTATCTCCTAGACAGTCATTTTCTCCTACACAATCCTGGATACCTACTGAACCTGGAACATATCAAATTCAGGTATATGTTTGGGAAAGTATTGACAATCCTTCAGCGTTATCACCACCATTATCTATGACGATAAATGTCAGCGAACGTCAAATATGATTAAATAAAACACGCTTCATAATTCGGCAAATTCATCATCTATCAGTATAGCTTAGAAGGTTGAATAATCATCAGCATTTTTACTCATATTCTCTAGGATATATTTTCATTCCATATGAAAAATGAGAACGTTTTTCTCATGATTGATTTTCACTACAGTATTGGCAAATTTTGAAAAAATCTATCAACGAGTATCTGAACAAATAATTCAAAGATGTCATGGGGCAATCAAAATCACTAAACATGGTAAAGTCATTGAAGTATATGATACCAAACGTCACATTTGGAGTCATGGTTTAGCTGGTCTAATAATCAAAGAAGAATGCCGAAATGCTGGTTTGAAAGAATGGGAAGTTGCTAGATACATTAGACCTCGCATTATCGCTATGTTGTTAGAAGATAAAAAAGGCTTGTTATCTACAAGATTAGCTCCTGATAGCAAAGAAAATAAAATTAACAAACGATTATTCGATGTGCAATTCTCAAAGAAACCAATTTCAGAGAAATCAGCTACAAAGAAACGAATTTACAAAAAAGATTCCACAAACAAAACTACAAGAAAACCCATTTCAAAATCAAAGAAATGATTTTACTTTGAAATAATGATGATCAGTAACCTACCTTTCTGATCAAATGCGGTTCTTTTAACATAATTGTATCATCTTTAGTTGATGACAAATCCACTTGACTAAGATTATGATTTGTTATCACAATTAATGCCTCACATCTTGAACAAAGAATTGTTTTGCCGCTGGATCTTTCTTCTCTAACTATGTCTTTTTCCAGTCTGTCTTCTTTTTGACATGTGGGGCATAATCTTGGCTCCTTTAGAATGGTGATAATTTCTTTGATGAATATCGTCCTGCCCATGGTTCATTGTTAAGACAAGCCTCTAAAGAATGATATTGTTAATTGGTATCAGCATTCCATTTTGAATGTCAAACCGTTTTAATCATTCAAAATTAGAACGAGTGGTATTCAGTATATTCCCACACTAACCAATTAACACTATTTTGTAGTATTTCTCAAAAATAAATTTTTGGGCATGTTAGATTGCTTTTCTTAGTAATTCATTGACTGTTTTGGAATAACTAAATGTGGCATTCTCTTTTTGAATTTTTTTTGCTTGATATGCTCTGATTTTTTTGTCCAAATCATTTTCAATCATTATGGTGACTCTTCTTGCCATGAACAAATTTTCATTTTTCTGTATTAATACAAGGCATCTTTTTTCTGCTAGTGGTAATTCCTTTCATGTTTAAAAGACAGAAATGTTATTTAGTTAAGGTAGATTATAATTTACAATATATTGAAATATTTCTTGAAATAATTCATACTAAATGTTAAATAGTTATTTGTCTTATACTAATTGATGTCGTTAGTTATAAAATCTGGCGATTAGATTGCGCTGCCCCGCAGAACAAACAAGGCAATCAAACGTTTAGACGTTTGACCACGAGAGGGAATCTCTCATAGTTCTGCAGTTAGGGGTTTGCGCCTTTTCATTTCTTTTGTAAAATTGATGTATTTTTTCAAAATTGGTTTTAGTATATTTTAAAAATTGTCTATGTAACTATTTCATCGAGTCTGTCTTCTTCTTGAGCTCGTTTAATCTCCATGGCAATTCTTCTGCCGACTCCAAATGTTTGTCCATATTGATATTTTGTGTATGGGCTAGTTGTAGCTACAATTGGATTCCCTGGAACTCTTAATGAGACATCATATACGATTAATTCCAAATCTTTTGTAATTACACTTTGTAGTGAAAATGGCCCTATGATTCCTGGGGCGTATTCTTTTTTGACTGCTGCAACAAATTTGTCTCCCATTCTGAGTACTTTTTCAAGTAGTGACTCTCGTATGCTGGCCGGTGTGTGACCTACTTCAATATTTTGTAAATCAATATCTATTTCCAATTGTTCCCTTGCTGGAAGTGCATTGTAATCATGGATGTTAGTTTGTAATCTTCTTTCAATCCCAATAAAATCTACTTGGTTTGAAATTGGTGTGTGGAAGAAATTAAAATTCATGTATGTTCCAATTGCTAATTCTTCAATACTTGCTTGCTGAAGATCTTTTCTGGCAATTACCCCTTGTTTTATTTTCTCTTCAGATTTTTGTACATAATCTTTGTGAGATGAAACTGTAAAGAATGCTCTTTCTAATGGTCTCTTTTTTTCTTGTACTTTGACAATACATGGCTTGTTGATTCGTTTAGGATCCTTGAATAATTTGGGATATTTTATTCTGGCTTTTTCTAAAAGATAGTATTGACCTTTTTTTGCCGTTCTTTCCTCAGCTTGGAATAGTTTTCTATTTCCAAATATTGGAACTTTGAACGAGTTCTCAATTGTTTTGTAACCTAAATAGACTGTAAGTGATCTATGTGGGACTATGATTGTATTTGAATCTCGTAATTCTTTTTGATATTTTGCTGATGCCATATCCTTGAATTTATCAAGTACTGTAATCTCATCAGCAATTCTGCCAAATCTTTGGTAAGGTCCTTCTCGTCCTTTTTGACAAAAGACTCTGGTTTGGAAATCTTCATCTTTTGCACCATCCATAATTTCAAGTGCAGAGTGACTACCAAGAACTCCGATTTTCACATCAGAATAATCGTTGACTATCTTTTTGATCTCAGAACTCTTAATCACATTATGCCTAGATATTGGGATCTAATATAGCTAATTTTTGAAAAATTAGATCGGGTGCAATCAATAGACTTTTCTCAATTGGCGTTTGATACGAATCATGCTTTACCACTTTGAAATTCAAATGCTTGGTGCAATCATTCTTCCTGTAATGCTTGCTGGTGGTATTATCATGTGGTACAAGCGAAGAAAAGCAAATCGGGAATTAGAAAATGCTGAAAATGATGAATTCCAAAACCTCTAGTGGTAAGCAATCCTTTCTATCTAATACATAAAATACTCTGGTTTCCCATATAACATATTGAAACTTGTAATTGGAATTACTGGCAGTACTGGTGTAATCTATGGAATCCGAATGCTTGAAACTTTAAAAAAATTAAACATTGAAACTCATTTGATAATTTCTGAATGGGGTGAAAAATGCATTTCTATGGAAACTAAATTCACTCCTGAATATGTAAAATCTTTAGCAACTAATACTTCTGATGAAAAAAATATGGCATCCAGTGTTTCTAGTGGAACTCATAGGATTGATGGGATGATTGTAGCTCCATGTAGCATGAAGACGTTGGCTGCAATTGCAAATGGCTATGATGATACACTAGTTGCACGAGCTGCAGGTGTAACAATAAAAGAATCTAGAAAATTAATTTTAATGGTGCGCGAAACTCCTCTATCTGCAATCCATTTAGAGAATATGTTAAAACTTGCAAGATTGGGAATTGTAATTTTGCCACCTGTAACTGAATTTTATACCAAACCAAAATCTATTGATGATATTGTAAATCATGGTGTAGGAAAATGTCTAGATCAATTTAACATAGAGCACGATTTATACCCTCGATGGGGTACTCTCTAAATTACCATTGCCAAAGTTTTCTTTAGAAAAAATAGTTAACAAAGATAGAACCAGTGTTTTTGATATTTTCTCTGATTTTGAAAACTATCAAAAAATAATCCCACAACATTATCCCTCAATTAGAGTTCGCTCAATGCGTGGTGCAGTGTCTGTAGTTGAAGAGCATTTGATTTTGGGGGATTTGGAATTGTTAATCATGGCAAAACACGTTTCTCAAAAACCTATCATACATGAAATTTTTGTTATTGGTGGCGATGCAAAAGGAAGTAAAATAAAGCAAGAATTCATTGAACTTGAAAACGCAACCAAAGTTCTTGTGGATGTTGATTTAAAATTTAAAGGGAAAATGAAATTATCGATGATGTTTGGGAAAAATAATTTCAAACATGATTATGATGTGATATTAGATGATTTTGTAAAAATTGCTGAAAACTAGTCAGATTTAATCTCTTTATCCTTAGATGTACCGTCAATTTCATCTTTGAATTCTTTGAGATCTTTGTCTGCCTCGATTTTTCCTTTCTCAAATTCTCCTTTGGCTTTACCAAATGTTTTTGCAAGTTCTGGAATTTTCTTTGCACCAAAAATCAATACACCAATCACTACTACTAATACGATGATCTCAGTACTTCCTAGCATATTATACAAACTTGGCTGATTTCAGATTTAAGTGTTCAACTTTTTTCGTTCTTTACGCTCAATCAATAACATGCCTGCAGCATACAACCCAATCATTGGACCTGCAACAAACATCATTGTGACTCCTGTTCCATCCGGAGTAATTATTGCACCAAAAATTACTATGATTACTATTGCATATCTGATATTTTTTCTCCAAAAATCTACATCGACCATTCCTGATGCAGACACTGCATACATTACAAGAGGAAGTTGAAATGAAAAACCAAAAGCTAACAAAAATTGTAATACAAATGTTACAAATTCCATTACGTTTAGGAAAGTGATGAGTCCTGCCCCTTCTCCATATCTATACAAAAAATCTAACATGTATGGGATGACAAAATTATATGAGAATACACAACCTGCAATGAATAATCCTAAAGCAGGTAATGAGATACTTCTACTAACGTTGATTTCGTTTTCTTTCAGTGCTGGCTTGATAAATCCTACAAGCTCTTTGATGATTACAGGCATTCCTGCAACAACTCCTACAAGTGCTGCAACATACATTTGAGCAAAAAATGCTTGTCCTGGTGCTGTTTGAATCAAATCTACATTTTCTGGAACAAGATTTAATCTCATGTGATTTGTAATCTGAGCTGCAATGTTGTGAGTTGGTTCTAGCGTCGGATAATACAAAGTAAATTGATTGATTTGTATTGGTTCTGCATGAAACATTAACAAAAATGCCGCAATCCCACCGATTACAATAACAATTCGAACTAGACGTTTTCTTAATTCTTCAAGATGCTGATTAATGCCTTCCAATTCGGACATCTGATATCTTTGATTCTAAACTATATCAATTATGTGGGAATTGGCAATAATTTTGCTTCTGGCAGTCCTGCTTCTTTGAGTGCTTCAGCAGTAATTCCTCCAAATTCCAATGATATGATAGCTTTGGTGTTAAATTTCACTTCCATTTCTTTTGCTAATTCTGCAATGTCTTTGGGAGAGTAGATTTCTTTTGAATCTTTAAGGAATATTCTGTCTCCTTTTTCCATCTCTTTTCCGTTGTATTTGCTTTGTAGGAATTTTGTAATTTCAGGTAATTCTTTTCTGTCTATGTTGTTGTGAAAATAACAGATTCCTTTTACTGATTCATAATCATAGGCTGTTCCATTTCTATACATGAATACCCCGATAAAATGAGCCTCGTCTTCTGGTTCTCTAACACATTTGATCTCCCAGTTTAACAGATTTTTTTCATCATATGCATATCCGCCTAGTTCTTCAGATGTGATTTTCCAGTATCTCATTCTACCTTTTGCCATTATGAAATATTGAGAATTATTCTGATATAAATTCCATCTCTATGTGACTGGTAAATATTGTCTTTTTTTATAGTAAATTGACGTATTGTCTATGTGGGATCAAGAATTACAGTAGTGCTGAATCCTTCAAATGCTGAAAAACTCAGAAACATACAAGCAAAGATGATCAAAACATCTCCAAAATCTGTCAGTTTTTCACACGTTCTAAATCTTGTTGTACATGAAGGTTTGAAGAAATTCAAGGCATAATCAAAAAAAGAAAATTATTCAAGTATTGACTCTATTTCTAATACGGTGAAATCAGAAAATCCTCTATATTCAATTAATGTGAATGATTATCCTAAACTCTTTGATTATGTACTAACTTCTGACGGTCTAGTTTTCTTTCAATCTTTGAAAAGAAAATATGTTCTTGGAAAAGAGATGGCTTTGGATGAATACAATAAACTTTGATTACTCTATGTGTACTATGCAACTGCAAATCGAAATCCAAAGGATGTATTTGCTTGGCAAGATATTTGCATAACTCTTGATGACCAAGGGATTTTTGAAAAAGATATGTTTCTATCAAAAGAAGATTTGAAAAATAAATTATTGATTATAGAGAATCCAAATTATCAATCTGGTCTCTATAGAAAATACACTGAATTTGTTAAAGAAAACATGAATTCATAGTAACCGGAACTGGGCTGGGAGATATCTAAACAACACTAGTCCTCAGATCCGGAAACCTGATTGATATCTCAAAATAACTATAAAAGCACAAAATTATTCAGAAGATTGATTAACCTCGATTCTATTTTTCAACTTGTTTATGACAACTTACAATGTTCATGTAACAATTGAAAACAAGCCTGGAATCAGTGATCCTGAAGGAGAAACAATTCTAAATGACTTAGTCCTTAAAGGAACTCACAAGAGCGTTTCAAAAATTAAAACAGCAAAGATGCTAAAATTCACTATCGATGAAAGCGATAAAGAAACTGCTCAGTCTAAAGTTCAAGAAATTTGTGATGATTTGAGAATTTACAATCCTATGGTGAGTAAAGTAACTGTTGATGTTTTTGAAAATTAAATTACTCTGATCGTAAAAAATGAATAATTAATCATATAGTATAAACATCTCTGAATGTTAAACTAATTGTGAAAGTTGGAGTTGTAGTTTTTCCAGGTAGTAACTGTGATCGCGATATGTATCATGTGTTGACTGATGTTTTTCATCTTAATGCTGAATATTATTGGCATGAAAAAGGATTGCCTGAAAATATTGATGCCGTAATTCTTCCTGGTGGTTTCTCATATGGTGACAGACTGCGAGCAGGTGTGATTGCAGCACATAGTCCAATAATCAAAGATGTTCAGAAAATAGCTGAAAAAGGAATTCCTGTCTTGGGTGTATGTAATGGATTTCAAATTCTAGTCGAATCAGGATTACTTCCTGGAGTTTTGCTCAAAAATGAATCTCTAAATTTTATGTGTGAATGGACTAATCTTATTGTTGAAAATAACAAGACTCCGTTTACAAATCAATTCCAATTAAATGAAAAAATTCCTATCCCGATTGCAAATGGTGAAGGGCGCTACTATGTTGATGATGAAACTATGAAAAAATTAAAAGAAAAAAACCAAATTGTTTTTAGATATTCTGAAGTTGTAAACGGTTCTACAAATAGAATTGCAGGCGTATGTAATGAGGATGGGAATGTTGTAGGTATGATGCCTCATCCTGAAAGAGCAGTTGAATCTGATATTAATCCAATTGATAACAAACCTTCTTCTCTAATTTTTGAATCACTATTAACGCAAATGGGTGTCGCCAAATGAGTCTGGAAGATCAAGAACTCTCTGAGCTCAAATCAAAAATTGGCAGAGACCCCACTTCAACTGAATTACAAATTGTAGCTGCTGAGTGGTCTGAGCATTGCTCTTACAAATCATCAAAAAAACATTTGAAAATGTTGCCAATGGATGGTCCTCTTGTAATTAATGAGAAAGGATATGATTCAGGCGTTTTGGATGTTGGTGATGGATATGTGGTCACTGCTCACATTGAAAGTCATAACCATCCTTCTGCAGTAGAACCATACGGTGGTGCAGCAACTGGTGTTGGTGGAGTAATTCGTGATATTTTATCTGCAGGAACTAGACCTATTGCAATTTTTGATGGATTAAGATTTGGAAATATTGAAACTGATTTGCAAGCTAGATGGCTTTTCAAAAATGCAGTTACTGGAATTGCTGATTATGGAAATTGTTTAGGAATTCCAACAATTGGCGGTGAAGTGGAATTTGATGAATGCTATGAAAACTATGCAATGGTTGATGTTGCTGCATTAGGTTTTGGTAAAAAAGAAAATTTGATTAAAAATCATGTTGAAAAAGACGACATTGTTGTATTGATGGGAGGCTCTACTGGTAGAGATGGCATTGGTGGCTCTCAATTTGCATCTGATTCTTTAGAATCTGAAGACCGTTCTGCTGTTCAAATTCCTGACCCTTTCATTGAGAAATTAATCATAGAGGCCGTTTTGCAGGCTCGAAATGATGGTCTTATTCATGCAATGAAAGATCTTGGTGGTGGTGGCTTATCTTGTGCCGTTTCTGAAACTGCTGATGCCATGGAAGTTGGAATTGAGATGGATGTTGACAAAGTTCACACCCGAGAGTCTGACATGCACCCTGATGAAATTATGGTTTCTGAATCCCAAGAAAGAATGTTAATTGTTACCAGTAAAGAGAAACTTTCAAAATTACAAGAAATCTGTGATAAATTTCGTATTGGTTGCTCTGTAATTGGCCATGTGAAATTTGACAATAACGTCCACATCAAAAAAGGTGAAAACACTGTTGCGAATTTACCTGCTGATGTTGTAGCAAATGCAACACTGCTTGATTTACCTTCAAAGGAACCTGCTTATTTGAAAACTATAGAAACTGAAAAGAAATTTGAATCCATTTCTAATTACTCTGAAACTTTGATGAATTTACTTTCGTCTCCAAACATTGCAAGTAAGATTTGGGTTTATGGACAATATGATCATGAGGTTGGAATTAGAACTGTAGTAAAACCTGGATCTGATGCATCTGTACTTCGATTAGATAATGGGAAATATCTTTCAGCAAAAATTGATGGCAACCCCAAACAATGTTACATTAATCCACGTGAAGGTGCAATTGGATGCTTTGAGGAAGCATGTCGAAATGTTGTTTGCACTGGAGCAAAACCCATTGGAATGCTTGATCATCTTCAATTTGGCAATCCTAATGATCCTGAAATTTTCTGGACATTTTTGGAATCCTTAAAGGGGTTGACTGATTTTGCAAAATTCTTTAAAATTCCATGTGTTGGCGGAAAGGTCAGTTTGTACAATGAGACTCCAAAGGGCTCGATAAAACCAACTCCCGTTATTGGCGTTATTGGACTAATTGACAAGAAACCATCAGTACCTCAAAGGGTTTCTCAAGATGACTGTCTTCTAATTATTGGTGATACCAAAGATGAGCTTGGTGGCTCTGAATACTTTGAATATGTGCACAAATTTGTGGGTGGAAAATGCCCTACAGTTAACTTTGAGGATTCAAAAAAGAATATGGAATCTGTTCTTGACATAATTGACAAAAATCTCATAAAATCTGCTCACGATTGCTCCAAAGGCGGATTGGCAATTGCTGCATCTGAGATTTGTATGACTAATCAAATTGGTTGTCAGGTATCCTTGGATAAAGTTCCTGGAGAAAAATTGGACGTTGATAGAATTTTGTTTTCTGAAAGTCATTCTAGATATCTGATATCTTTTGAGAAGAAAAATCTCTCAGAACTTGAGAGTGTTCTCAAAACCCACAAAGTTTCTTTTAGACAAATTGGTCAGTTTGGAGGTGAGAAAATTCAATTTAACAATGCTTCAGAATCTATCATCAATGTAGATGTTGAGTCCTCTCACAAAATATGGTTGCATTCCCTTCCTAATTTGGTTCTTCATGGTAAGAAAACTCTTTGATATCAATGGCTGAAAAATCAAAGAAAAAATCTGACCGAAAACAGAAAGGTGAAAAGTTAGCTAAACAAAAAGAACGTATTAAAAAATACAAGTCTGAGCAACAAAAAAAGAAAAAAGGGAAAAAGCCCAAGAAATATTAGAAAACCTTAACTTGTATTCCTACTCATCAGATCAGATTGGTTTGTTTTAGATGTGATGGTAAAGGCAAGTACAAAAATCAATTTGGCATTATGGAAAAATGTGAATCTTGTCAAAAAAAGGAAATGTCTTTTGAACAAGTCAATAGGGAACCAAATTCAAACGAAGAAGGGTTTTGAATTAAAATAACAATTCTCTTTGTCAGCCTCCATGGATTTAATCTAAGATTATAACTCAGAAATCATAGTATTTGATATGACAAAGGTTCTGCTTTACATTGCAACAAGCTTGGATGGATACATTGCAAGAGAAAATGGTGACATTGATTGGTTGCCAGAATCTTCTGAATCAAGTTATGACGTATTTTACAAGTCTATTGATACTGTCATGCTAGGCAAAACTACGTATGATCAAGTGTTAACATTTGGAGAATATCCATACAAGGATAAGAAATCATTTGTTTTTAGTAGAACTAGTATGAATAACGATAACCATGTGGAATTTGTATCTGATATTGAAAAATTCGTTAAAGATGGTTTTCCCGGAGCAGGAAAAAATATCTGGCTTGTTGGAGGAGCCAAAATTATTGCGTCGTTTCTTAAGATAGGGTTTGTAGATGAAATAATCACAACTGTTATTCCTGTTCTTTTAGGAAAAGGAATTTCACTATTCCAGAGTATTGAAAATGAAACAAAGCTTGAACTTGTTAAAACAGAAAAGTATGGTCAATTAGTCGATTTACATTACAAGGTTCTAAACTAAAACCGCAATTCTCTTTGAAGGCTTGCAACATTTCTAAATGGGTTGATATTATAGAATCATGATGGGCAGTAATGACAAAATACTCTTGAGAAATCTTGGTATTGCATCTGCAATGGTGATTATTGTCATCGCCGTATTGTCTCAAACCGATATTGCAGAAACTGCCGATAACGACCAAACTTGCCTAACTGAACAAGAAATTGAAGATCGTTTAGAATTTTTCAATAAGGAATGTCCAGTTAATTTTGAAGATTTTAGATTTGAATCTGCCAGTGAATGTTTTGAGCAGAAAGTAACCTTGTTTGATCCTAAAATATGTGATCTGTAAATTACAAGCCTGGTGGTCTATAGTTTTTCATAATAACCTGCTCTTTTAGGCTCAAAATATCCTAGATATTCTCTCATGATTTGCAATATGCTAGGATGCAATACCGAAGCTTATGCTCAGGTAATGTTCTATCACTTTGAGATGGGGAGCTCAAAGCCCTATAAGCAGATCATGAGATTTTGTATTATTCATGCTAAACAAATTTCTGATGATGATTCTGTAATTCGGGTTCAAGTATTGCAATGAGGGAGATCAAAATTGATATTTTGGATAAAGACTATCTTGATTTTCTATCTGTATGTGTTGATGAGGAATTATCTGTTGAGGATAAACTCAAAAACATTATCAAATATCATTTGATCACTTATCGGAATAGGAAAAAAATCAGGAATCAAAAATTGTTTTCTGATCGCATAAAGTGATCAGCATTTTTATTGTTCAAAGTTAGTTATGGATCAGGGGATGAGAGCATTGACTGATTTTTCAGATGAGTTTTACACTTTTTCTAACCTTTTCTCATCATTTTCTGTATTGGAGGCACTATAGATTTGCCTAAAGTCAAGGAAAACTGTGGTGTAGTTGGAATTTACAGTTTGTCTGGAAAGAATGTAGTTCCTATGGTCTTTGATGCTTTACGTGCTTTACAGCACAGAGGACAAGAAGCCTGGGGTTTTGCCGTCCCAAACAAACCTCCATTTAAAAAAGTTGGACTAGTTTCACATTCTTCATCTGAATTTAAAAAAATTGCAAAAGAGTATGAATCCTCATGTGTCATAGGTCATGTCCGATATTCTACAATGGGTACTAGCACATTGGATAATGCCCAACCCTTGAAAGTAAAAGACCTCTGTATTGCACACAATGGTACCATTGCAAATGCCCAAGAATTATCTAATTTGGTTGGAGGTTGTTCATTTACTCCTCAAAATGCAAGTGATACTTTGGTTGCAGCTGAACGTCTTGTTTCGCTAATTTCTGAAAATGGTGAAATGGGAAAAGCACTTTCTATCCTCAAAAATGAGATGGTTGGGTCTTATTGTTTCACATTTATCTCTGATGATAATTCTGTTTATGCAGCACGTGATCCTAAGGGATTTCGTCCAATGGTTTTAGGACATAAGGAATCTGATGATACATACATTGTAACATCCGAATCTGCAGCAGTTACTGCAGTTGGTGCTGAACTTCAAAGAGATGTAGTTCCAGGTGAATTAATCAAACTAAGTAAAACTGGTTTGGAAACTGAAAAGTTTTCAACTGATGATTCTCGTGCACACTGTTCTTTTGAATTCACTTACTTTGCACATCCTTCAAGTAAAATGGAGGGAAAAAATATCTACGTTTCAAGAAAAAGAATTGGCCAATTTATGGCAAAGAAATTCCCAATCAATGATGCCGATTTAGTAATACCTGTTCCTGATTCGGCAAGACCTGCTGCATTAGGATATGCTCAGGAACTTGGCGTATCTTTTGATGAGGGTTTACTAAAAGACAGATACAGCAAGAAAGGTCCACTGCGAAGTTTCATTGAGCCTCACCAAAGTGACAGGGTTGAAATTAATCGTTGGATTATCCCAATTAGCGAAATAATCAAAGACCAACATGTAGTTGTAATTGATGATAGTCTAGTTAGAGGTACGAGCTCCAAGGCAATTATCAAGGCTCTTCGTCGTGCCGGTGCTAAAAAAATTAGCATGTTGATAACATATCCTCAAATTAATTATCCTTGTTATGCTGGAATTGATTTCCCTTCTCAAGAAGAACTTGCCACATACACTGATGGAAAAACTATGACTAGTGATGAGATTACTGAGATGGTCAGACAAAGTATAGGTGTTGACTTTTTGGGCTATAATGACGCTGAAAATCTAGCTAATGCTGTAGGAATTCCAAAAGATTCCATGTGTTTCACATGTTCTTCAGGAAATTATGATTCCTTGGGAATAAAACCTGATTTTACAAAACGTGAACAAGTAAAGGCAAAAATCTAAAATTTTCCTATTTGGAGATTTGATTAAATATGGTTTAGAATTTCCAATATTCATGCAAGCAATATGGAATGATGTGGTAATTGCAGAAAGCGATGATACTATCGAGGTAGAAGGTAATCCTTATTTTCCATTTGATTCAATCAAACAAGAATATTTCAAAAAAACTGACTTGACAACTTTCTGTGGATGGAAAGGAATGGCTAACTATTATTCTGTAGAAGTAAATGGAAAAACAAACAAAGACTGTGCTTGGTATTATGCAGAACCTAATGATGCTGCCTCCAAAATTAAAGGAATGGTGGCATTTTGGAATGGTGTTAAAATCAAATAATCTATTTTAATTATTAGAAATTCTATACACTTTCAGTGAAACAGTACACTGTGATAATTGCTGTTGGTGTAGGAGGCATTGCAATTATGGGGGTTATTTTTGGAATGGATATTTTGAAATTGTCTGTCTCAACTCAAGAATATGACATTTTTGTAGATCCAATTTTGGATAAACAAAGCTTGTTTGTAATGGGGAGAGTAACAATTCAAAATACGGGCTCACAACCACTTACCAATATTCATATCAATTTTGGTGATGGTGATACTTTGGATATTGGAACTTTAAAAGCTGGTCAAAAAATTATCGTTTCACCCCCACCTGAAAATTCTATGGAGTTTGTAATGGTTGATGCTGATAATGGTGTTTTTGTTAGTAAAGCATATCGTGAAATGCCAAAAATGGTTGGTATGATGGGTTCGTAATTTTATTGAGTATTATTCTTCGTCAAAGTCATAATCGTCATCATCATAACATTCAACGAAATCAAATTCGTGATATTTCATAATTTATTTATGATTTAATGAGAATATGGGTATAAGGTATGTAGATACCGTTTTTTATAATATCTATATAGTTAGTTGTCTTTGTCTATTTTTTCGTTGTATTCATCTATTTCACGATTGTATTCGTCAATTGACTTGTTTTCCTCATCGGTATCATCCTCAAACAATTCTGGGTTTTCTTCTTGAGCTTTTTTCATTAATTTATTGAAAGTGTCGGGATCGTCTTTTTGGAGTTCTAACAGTATTTTTCCTATGGAATCATCTAGGTTACTCATACTCTAATTGTTTGAAAATCTGGTATATTTCTTCTTTATTTCACACCTAGCAGTTAAATTCTATCAAAAGTAGGCATAATTGCTTGAAGTTTCTTACCAGTGGTAAAGTAAAGGATCTTTATGATGTTGATGAATCTAGTATTTTATTCAAATTCTCTAATAGGGTTTCAGCATATGATGTAAAATTCAAACAAGATATTCCACGAAAGGGGGAGGTTCTTTGTAAATTTGCAGAGTTTTGGTTCAATGAATTATCTGTGCCAAATCACTTCATACGACGAGAATCTGATACTGAAATTGTTGTAAAAAAGATGAAAATGCTTCCAATAGAATGTGTGGTTAGAGGCTATTTCTATGGCAGTTTAGTTAGCAGATGGAAGAAAGGTGAGGTGTCGATTCCTGAAGGCACTGACCCTACATTAGCAGCAAAACTACCTGAACCAATATTTGATCCTACCACGAAATCTGAACATGATATCCCAATAAACAAAACAAAAGCATTAGAGATGAATTTGGTAACTGAAGAACAATACAATTGGTTGGAGCAAACATCAATTGAAATTTACAAAAAGATGGCTAAAGTTGCAGATGATGTGGGATTTATCTTGGCTGATTTGAAATTAGAATTTGGCTTACTTGATGGAAAAATTACCTTGGGTGATTCCATAGGTCCTGACGAATACCGTTTATGGCCAAAAGATTCCTTTGAGGTTGGAAAAATCCAAGAGGCTTACGACAAACAACTCTTACGTGATTGGCTGACAGCAAATGGATATCAAAAACAATTTGATGATGAACGTGATGCAGGACGAGAACCTATAGCACCTGAAATTCCTGCAGACATCATTTCAAAAATGACCAAACGATATGTTACTGCATATGAAAAACTAACTGGTAATTCTCTGTAACCCTGATTCTTGATTCATTGTTGACTAGAAGCTAACTCTCAACTCGAATTTTATTTCTGACCCTTTACAAAATACTGACATCCTAGGTGATTTGACAATATGTTTTCCAGGATTTGCCTTTTTTGATATTTTTTCAAAATTTTAAAACCACTACAATAATTATTCCTCCTATACTATATTCATTGTAGTGCTATTGAAAATATTAGAAGCATTACGATAAAGATTGTACTGGTTACTATCCATATGGTAGCAGTACAACATTTGTAAAAGTAAACAAAAATTGATGCGATTAGACAAAAAAATATGATACAAGGATCTTTTAGATCGGTTTGAAAGGTAATTCTGTATGTCTACGTTACTAGAAAAGCAAATCAAAGTTAATCGTATTGTTACGACAAGTATTGGACACGCACGTGCAATTGAAGACCCTGCACGAGCAAAAATTGTTGAAATTCTATATCATCAAGCATTATCAGCTGATCAGATTTCCACTGCTCTAAAAAAGACTGGATACAAAAAAGCACTAACTACTGTCCGTCATCATTTAGAAATCCTAAAAGAATCTGGATTGATTGAAATTGCCAGAATTGAAGAATCTCGTGGAGCCATCACAAAATTCTACAGCACATCTACAAAATTGTTGGATTTTCAGACTCCTGAAGATTTTGATTCTACATATTCCAAAATCATCAACAACACATCCACTAAAATTGAAAAAATCCTCAAAGGATTAACGCCAAAAACTACAAAATCAAAGGGCAAAAAATCAGAAGAGTATTCTCAATATCTTGTAATGGAGATAATGAATAGGGCAATGACTAATGTTCTTGAAAAATCATCCAAAAAGTGAAATCTGTAATAGAAATGATTAATCATCTAAAACCGATCAATTCATTTTTTGTATTGGGATACAAAATGAACAAAAAATACTCTCAAAAAGCATTTGTTTTGAATGGGGGTGTAAATTCATCCTCTACCATATTGGATTGTGAAAATTAATGGATGATAAGGCAATCAAACTATTTTCAGAGAAAAATCTTGTGTTCATTGCAACTGTAATGAAAGATGGTTCTCCTCAAGTCTCCCCCGTATGGGCAAATTATGAAGATGGCTATGTTTTGGTAAATACAGCTGAAGGGAGAATTAAACACAAAAATGTTTTACGAGATCCTAGAGTTGCAGTTTCAGTTGTCTCAAAAGATAATCCTCTTGACATGACAACAATTCGTGGTACTGTTGAAGAATTGATTCCAGACAATGAATACAAACATGCAGACAAACTTACACAACAGTACATGGGTCGTGAACATTATCCGTTCAAACGTGATGATGAAAAAAGAGTTGTTCTAAAAATAAAACCAAACAAAGTTTTTGTTTTGCCTGAACTAAAGATGTCAGAGTAATAATCTAGAATGTTTCTAAATTCGAATTTAGAAATATAATACATTCAGTAGGGTGAATTTAAAAAAGATAGCATAGACAGCTTAACGTCGACGTTTAGCTGCCTTTCTCTTTGGAGCGGCTCTGCGTTTAGTAGCAGCTTTACGTTTTGGTGCTGCTTTTCTTTTTGCTGCCTTTCTCTTTGGAGCTGCTTTTTTAGCTGCAGTTTTTCTCTTTGGAGCGGCTCTGCGTTTAGCTGCCTTTCTCTTTGGAGCTGCTTTTTTAGCTGCAGTTTTTCTCTTTGGAGCGGCTTTTCTTTTTGCTGCTTTTCTCTTTGGTGCAGTTTTACCTGCATTCTTCCTTCGAGTTGCTGCTGCCTTTCTCTTACGAGTTGCTGCTGCTTTTAGTGCTTCAGCTGCTTTTTTAGCTGCATTCCTCTTTCGAGTTCTTGCTGCTTTTTTAGCTGCTTCGGCTCTTTTGGCTTTAGATATTGCCATGAATGTTTCCGAAAATCATATGTGTTATATGGTAAAAGTCACACATTACTACGCAGTATATAGAAAAATTTGACACTTTTTTTGATTTTTAAAATTTAACGATCAGCAATTTGTAATACAAACAACAGCTGTATCAACAGTTGATTGTTCTTTTTGTGGACGAATAATTATTTTGTATTGTTTTTCCTCGTCAAATGGAATGTCAAATTGTGTGGTTCTTTCAATTGGCTTGTTTGGTTCTAACCATTCTATGTACAAGTCTTTAGCATCAAATTCACCCTCGCCAAAGACAGCTTCATGTTTTTGCTCTTTTTCATCAACAATGTAGAATTGCCCTCCTGTAAGCATCGTTTTTTCATCACTGATATTTTTTGCAGTAATTCCAATCATAACAAATGTGTTTTCAGGTACAATTTCTTTGGTTCCTTGGTGTGTTCCTTCAAATGTTATCACATATTCCACTGGACCCACTGTAATTATCTCGCCAGATTCTGATTCGATATAATTTGTAGTATATTGCGTATACATGTAATTTGCAAGTACCATTGAAGCTATAATTGCACCAATTACAATTACAACTCCCATATTTGCCATAAATTTCTTGAATTAATTTGGTATATAGTTGAAACGCAAATTCTGAAAAAAATAGCCCAGACCTAACGCAAAAAATTGCGCCTTGTGAGAGGTGAAGGTCTGAACTCTGATAATACTATAATACAAAATAACTTAAAATCGACGGAAATTTTGCCCTAAAACCCCTACCATTTTGGCCTAAATTGTGACTAAAACTGTAATTTTTCAAAACAGACACAGGATTATCTATAATTTTGTTTTAGAATGCTTGATCAGGCCCTGGGACGATTTCGTCATTGTTCTTTGTCTCTTGGTTTTTGATCATTTTTTTGAGATCACAATACACAATGTCATATTTTCATCATACAGCTATAATGCTTAAATTTCCCAAGTTCGGGACTTGTACCAATGACAAAAACAGTCTTTTTAGGGGCATCCCTAACTGCAATTTTTGCAATTGGTATGTTCTCTGCAGTATATGCAGTAAATGCTGGTCAGTTTGAAATTACATCTGCTTCTACTGATGGTGAAACTCTCACTATGACCGTAGAAGATAAAATCAAACAAATTCCAGCAAACAAAGCAGATGATTTAATCACTTTCTATGCTTGGGTAACAATCACTGATGATGGATTACAAGCTGATGCAATTACTATTCATCATGGTGTAAATGATCATCAGGCATTTGGAAAAGCCGCAAAATCATCACCTGTACAAAGTTATCATCCTCATGGAGTAACTTTTGATGCAGACAACTGTATTGTTGGTCTTGATAGTCCAAAAGCAGACTTTAAGGTTCAGCACAAAACAGTAACATTGGAATCTGAAAATTCCTTTGATTTTGCAGCAACTGGAACTGTTGGCCCTCGTGCTGAATGTACTGCTACTGGTTTAGGTATTACAACTCTATACGATACTGAATAACCAAAACTTTATCTTTTTTCTTTATTTTTTGACAAAATTTAGGGGGTTGAGCTTTTACGCACGACAATAATAGTTTGGGTATGTTTAGCTGGGAGATCTTGGTGGAATTAGGGTTGCATATTGTATCTAGGCACAAGTGTTCAACCCCCCATCAAAACGCCTGATTTTGAAAATTTCACATTGTGACTAAACATGGTAATTTTCAGGGGGGGTTTAACGCCTAGGCTTAATTTTGTAAATTTTGTCAATTGATCAAATTTTCTGTAATTGATGTAATCCAATCAAAAACTTGCAGAAAAAGACTTGATGATAACTCTCTGAATTCATCAAAAATATTGTTTGTAGATTCAAACGTCTCATTGATTTTTGTCTCGTCAATTTGTAATGCTATTTTATTCATCATTCATTTATGAAAAATTTTGATTTGACTGTATGTGTGCATTTTTGGACACACATTTTATGCCAAATAAGGGGGGTTTTTTAGAAAAAATACCGCCAAATCTTGCAATTATACTTTAACCCAACATCACTGATGACATTAATTTGTCAACCAAACCTGTTGTTGCCGTCATCATCTGATTGGCTACTCCGGTGGCTGCTTCCATTAATGCATCTGAATTGAATAATGCCCCTAAATCCATGATTTTATGTAGATAATTTTTGTATTAACCACTTGTATGTTTGATGAAAATACACTCAATTTACCCTGTGATACCCTGTGATATCTTGTGATATGGTGGATTTTACTCAAAATAGGGGGGATGTCCCCCAAAAGAGGTATTGTTGACCATTACGCTTCAAATTGTTTCAATTCTTTCTGAACTGTTTTCACAATGAAGTGTACTGCCAATGCAATCCCCATTACTTTGAAAAAATTACTCAAGGTGGTTCACCTTCAGATTTTTCGTATGTGTCAAGAATTTCTCCTATCATACTGAGTAAATTCAATTCTGAATTACCTCCAATTTTGAAGTTGCATGCTCTAATCTGAGTTTACTCACATTGATGCTGACGCTAACTTCATAGTTTTTTGCTGTATGTCTGAATAACACGTTGAAGATGTTCATTTTATAAACACCATCATAGTTGCGACTGCTGTCAAAATAAACACTTTATTTTTTGAAGCCTTGAATTTCAAAACCTGGTTTTGTAAAAAATTTGCTTTTGAAGTTTGGTTTTGTTTGTTTTTTCTTGTAAAAATTGTTGTTTTCATACTCTATACTGGTGAATTTATGATAAAAGGCCCGCGTAGAACTGATAAATCGTCTATAATTTAGAATGTTTTTAACAAAAATCTGGCAGTTTTATCATATTTTTCAGAAACACTGTCTATTGCTTCAAGCATTGTTTGTTGATTGATGTTTTCTTTATCATCCATTACAACATATACTCCCACCTTTTGTTTTCCATCTTCTGTAATGATTTTGTTAATCGCTTGTATTGAATAACAAAAATCTGACACTTTTTTCTCAAATTTTTCCTTTTCATCCGGGCTAAACCCTAGATATCTTGCAATTTGATTATTTTTCATCACTACTTTGGCACCTATTACTAGAATTCCTGGTTGACCTTTTGGTTCAAACACATCTACTGGGATCCCATATTGCCCTGCATGTTTAACTAGAATTTGAAAACTATTCTCTGGATTTTTTACTTCTTCAAAGGAAAGTCCTTCATGAATTACCCATCTTTCTACGTTATCTCTCATTCTGGATGCACTCATAAAAAATACCTCTACTTAGTTCTATATGATTCTAAAACAATATGATTGCCATGCTGAATTTATAATGTTTCTAAATTCGAGTTTAGAAATAATGATTTTCTTTACCTGAAAAACAAATGAAAATTATCTAGATGTTTACATTGAAACCTGAATCTAAACCTGGAACTGTTGCTATCATGAATACGTTGAGAATTATTCCCATGATCATAAATGCAATTCCTAGATAGAGACAATTTCTTGCTTTTCGTGGATCATCTTGTCTGATGATAAAAAATGCAATAATTCCTCCTATCACTCCAAAGAAAATTGGTAACAAAAACCAAACATTGCTTCTTTGTTTTTCAGGTCGGGACATATTTTTCTCTATTTTGCAACAATTGCTTTTTTCTGTAGTTGAGTTATTTCAATTTCAACTGTTTCCAATGGATCTTCTACTTGATTTCTTCTTATTGAAAACATTTTTGGTTTTTCAAAGTCATCTGTACAATCAGGACAAGCGTAAACTAGAACTCTGTGTTCGTTTGGTGCTTTAGGGTTTGATAATCTTGGGTAATACACTAATCTTGCACCGCAATCAACACAATATCTGTTGGCCCTTCTAGTTCTGACCAATGTAAACCTCCTGCATATTCTTAATGTGCGATCATCTATTAGATCTATGTTGTCTAATAGAGTAAACTAATTACTAACAACCGATCAATGTTTCTAAATTCGAATTTAGAAATATAATTTATTATGTCCTATGATTATGCTACAAGTATAGAAAAATAATGTTTCAAAACTCGAGTTTAGAAATAAGAGCGCCTCCCACCAGACTTGAACTGGTGACCAACCGGTTAACAGCCGGTTGCTCTACCACGCTGAGCTAGGGAGGCACACGATTTTACCTTGGCAAAAGTGATTTAATCTTTGCGACTATGGAAAATAGACTAAAGTTTGTAAATGTTCAGTTAAATTTGGCAAAAAATTCTTTGATTTCTTTTGCGTGACTTTCCACTAATTCAATAATTTCCAAGTGTTCATCTGCTGTTGGTTCTCTTTGATGGACGATTTGGAACGCACTTAGTGCTGAACCTACCATCTCACCAACAAAAAAACCACACAAAAAATCTCCAATGTTTCCACACTCCCATGTTTCACCAATTCTTGGAGAAGCTCCTGCAGATTTGTATAATTCTAATGTTTGTTGAATTAAATCAGTTGTTTGTTTTGAAAATTCAGGGTCTAGGGTCATTTGATAATGAAGATTCTATTTGTCTATGCCTTTTTTCTTTTCAAATACATAGATACCATCTAAGAATACTCTATGATCTTTGTTTTTAACTTTAGATTTTAGTTCAATGTTTGCTGCAGTTTGAGTAATGTCAGTCCACACTTCTCCTGTAAGAATTACGTCTTCCCCTTTTGGAACTACTTTGGTATTGCCAACAATATGTGTAATTCTTGGAGCACGTTCTCCTTGGAAGTTTTCAATCAAGACCTTTTTCCCTTCAACTTTTACTGTAATAGGAAAGTGAGAAAATACAAGTTTCATTTTAATTGTATATCCACTAACTAGACCTTCACAAATATTTCTAATAATTGATCTTGCTGTATGTAAAATTGCATAATCTCTTTTTTTATGTTCAATTGCTGTAAGTAATATTTTTCCCTCAGTAACTTCTACTTTGATTGGTATGGTTCTGAAACTCTTGTGAGTTTTTCCTAGTGGTCCAACAAATGATACCATGTGTTTGTTAACTGTAACTGTAACTCCTTCAGGAATATCTACCTGATCTTTGAATTCTTCTATTTGTTTAGTAGACATATCCTATCAAAAATCCTCCAATCCCTTTTTGTGATGCGTCGTGATGAGACATTACTCCTTGGTTTGTTGTAACAAGAAGCATTCCTCTGTCATATGCTGGCAAGTATTGTTGTTCCCAACTATTGTATTCGTCATTTTTGACTTTGAATCTTGGGGATATTGCTCCACATTTGTTTATTTTTGCTAATAGTTTTATTTTGAATTTTCCGCCTCTTTTATCATCAATGTGTTCAAATTCTCCAATGTATCCATCTTTCTGTAATGTTTTGAGAACTTCAATTCCTAATTTTGATGTTGGAAGAATAACACAATCTGATTTCCTTCTAGTTTCATTGTTGTATAATGTGACAAATAGATTTGCTAAGATGTTTGTTGCAGGCATGTTATCTCACTTATTTTTCCTGAACCCTAAAGATGTTGCTACTTCTCTGAAGCATCGTCTACATAACATTAAATCATATTTTTGAATAACTGCAGTATAATCTCCACATCTTTTACACCATCTTGAACCTCGTCCAAAGTCATGTTTCTTTCTACCAGTTGCCTCGTAGGATCTATCTTTTGCCATTATGTTATGGTGACTCCAAATTCTTTTGATAGATAATCTTTTGCTTCTTGACTTTTGATAACATGAGATTTACCAACACTTGCTTTGTGTTTACTTCTAGTTCTAATTCCATATCCTGGTCTTGTCAATGTAATTGAAATCCCTAAACCAAGAATTCCGATTTGTGGATCATATTTTACTCCTGGGATGTCGATATGTTCGTTAATTCCAAATGAAAAGTTACCAAAGTTATCAAATGATTTTCCGTTTACTGTGTTACCTTTAGCTTCTAGTAATCGTTTTAGTAATGCAACTCCATCTTCCCCCCGAACTGTAACTGCTACTCCTATTGGTTCACCTTTTCTGACTCCCCAATCTCTGTAAGCTGCTTTTGCTAAACGTTTAGATGGTTTTTTACCTGAAATTTGTTCTAATGCTTTTTCTGCAATGTTAATTACATCACCAGATTTGCCTAAACCCATGTTTAAGACAACTTTCTCTAATGAGATTTTTTTCATTGGGGATTCTGTTACTTGGGACATAAGATCACTTTAATTGAATTATTGGCTCCTCTTTTCCAATTGGCATAATGATGTCTGCAGGGATTTCGATTTTTCTATCACCTAATGCAAGAATAACTCTTTTTGGTAGAATGAATGTTCCTTCTTCTATGGTTTCTATTTTACCAATCTGTCCTGCATTGTTTCCGCGTGTGACTAAACCTTGACATCCTTCTTCTAATTTTATTACTTCAATAATTTTTTGTTCTGGAATTTGTATTAAACAAGCATCTCCGACATTTACTTTTGTATCTGAAATAATTGCACGCCCATCATGGAATCCAATTTGTAATTTTCCTTTGTTGATTGTTGTTTTACTTGTAACTCTTACTAATTTTTTAGATTTTTCTGATTCATTGATCTTAATTGGTTTTAGTAATTTATCTTCAGTTGGTACTAGACGATAAATATCTGAAACATCTTGTAATTCAACTACATCCATTAATCCAATTGCATGATGAAGTGATTTTCTAACAACTCCGTCAATCTTTACTCGTCCAGAATAAATTGAAGTTTTTGCTTCTCTTAAACTAGTAACAATACTTAGCATATCTCTAAGAAATACTGCTGTTGGAACAGAATAGCTCTTTTTGTGTGGACCTGGTTTTACTGTAATTACAAATCTTTTGTCTTTTCTGGTAATTCCCCAAAACTGTGGGGCCATTTGACGTTTGAGTTTCTTACTACCTGAAATACTTACCATTAATTCTCATCTTCCTTCTTTTTTGGCTTATCTGCTACTTTTGTTTCTTTAGGGGCTTCATTTTTTGCTTCTGGTTTTGTTTCTGTCTTTGGTTGTTTTCTAGGATCTTTGCCTTCTAATTTTGCAATTCTCCATTTATCATCACCATTAAGTGAAGTTACAACTAGGTTGGATGTGTGAATGTAGACATCATATTTTTCTCCTTTCGTAGCTTCTTTTTTAATTCCTCCAATTGCAACACTATTTTTTTGTGTGGATACTTTTTCTATTTTACCATCCACTCCTTTGAATTCTCCTCTTAGAATTGTAACGCTGTCGCCTTCAACAACTCTTACACTTCTTTTACCGTATTTTTTATGAAGATCTTTTGAAAGAGCAGCTGCAAGTTGTTTACTTTTAGTATTGTAAGTTGCCTGATAAATCATCTGGTTACGCATTTTTGTTGGTTTCATTTTCTTATACCACCATTGATGCCAAGTTTGCTACTCTTGGCCATTTCTCTGTTGCTTCAGCTGCTACTGGTCCTTTGATGTCTGTTCCTTTGGTTTCTCCTTCTGGAGTGATTAACACTGCTGCGTTATCTTCAAAACAAACTCTTACACCGTTTAATCTGCGAACTGCATATTTTTGTCTAATTATTACTGCACCGTAAACTTGCTTTCTTAACTCTGCTGGTCCTTTCTTTACAACAACATTACAAAAGTCTCCAACTGATGCTGAAGGAAGTCTTGATGCTCTTGTTTTATGTCTTGGAACATTGATTACTTCTAATATTTTTGCACCCGAATTATCTGCACAAACAATGTTTGCGCCAACTGGTATTACTTTAGTTACATATGGTCGGAATTCTTCTACTCCTTTACCTGCTTGCTTTGCCATTATGCTTTAACCTCCACAACAACATAGCAGACTGATTTTGATAATGGTCTGCATTCTGCAGTCAATACATGATCTCCTGCTTCAACATCAATACATCCAGGAACATGTGCATGAATTGTACTTGTACCTCTTGCATATCTCTTAAATTTACTAAAGTAAATTGGTGCATCTTTTTGTAATGTGATAGTTTGTTTTGCTTTTGCTCCTGTAACTTTTCCATCAAAGAGTTTTCCTCTGATTGAAAGACCTCCGTGGAATGGACAATGTTTGTCTTCACATTCTCTAGTTGGTTCTTTTACTTTTAGTCCTATATTTTGAGTCATGCTTTTCCTCCTATTCTGTCAAATGGTCTTTTTGAAATTTTAGTACCTTCAACTACGACATCTTTTCCTTCGATAGAGAATTTCCAATTATTTGTAGATTTTGCAATTGATTTATGACCTTTTTCGGTGTTTATTGTGAACATGGATTTTGTTTCATTGACAATTCTTCCATTTAATCCTATTACTTGAGGGTTAGTTGATTTGATGATCTCAGTGTTTAATCCCAAAAATTCATGTGATGTTATGTTGTCTGCGGTAATCATTTCTCGTTCCTCTCCTCGTTTAATCTGGTAAGCATTCTTGCAATGTCGCGACGTACTGGCTTTAATTTTCCACTTTCTTTTCTTAATGTTCCTTTTGAAGCGTCAATTCTAAGTTTTGCAAGCTCAGAACGTGATTCTTGAACTTTACTTTTTAGATCTTTCTCGTTTAACTGTCTAATTGTCTTCATACTGAGTCTGGTCATTTCAATTTGGCCTCCTCTTCTTCTAATGTTTCAATTTTCTCCATTTTCTTTGCTTCAAGAGCAATTCTTTCTGATTCTGATTTAGCAGTATCTTCTTTTCCTTGAACTTTAACAACTTCAACTTTAGCACCTTCAACTTCAATTTCTTCAACTTTGATTTTTTCTTCTGGTGCTTGTTTTCCTTTCTTTGACTTTTCCTCTTTTTCAACTCTCATTTCAAATTCTGGAATGAGTTTTTCTTTTCTTGCAATTCTAATTCTAATTCCGATTAATCCCATTGCTGTTTTTACGTGGGCAATATCTTCATCAACAATAATTTCTGCGTGATGTCCTGCTCTTGGTAGAATTCCTTGAGTGTGTTTTTCAAATGCTGAACGATCACCTCTAAGTTTTCCTGAAATTGTAATTTGAACTCCCATTGCTCCCCCTTCCATAATTTGTTTCAAAGTCCACATGGTTGCCCTTCTAAATGCAGTGCCTCTTTCCAAGTGAGATGCCATTCTGTTACACATTACACTAGGTGCAAGTTCTGGTTTTTCAATCTCTACTACAGAAATTTGAGGATTCTTTAAGCCAAAGTCTGTTGCTAGTTTTTCTGTTAAAGTTCTAATTCCTGAACCTTTTCTACCAATTACAATTCCTGGTCTTGTAACATGTAATGCGACCCTTGTTCCTACTGGTGTTTTTGATATTTCTGCATGTGAGAATCCTGCGTCTTTAATTGCTTCTCTAAGATAATCTTTGAGTAACATCATGTTGTAGTTATCTTTAATTACATTTTTCACTGCAGACATTTCTAAATCTCCTTTGCCACCAATTCGACGTGTGTTAATACATTATTCTTTGGAGTTGCTCTTCCCATTGCTCTTGGGATAAATCTTTTTACAACAACTCCTTTGTGAACAGTTGCGTTTACAATTCTTAATCTATCTAAATCCATTCCTTTGTATTCTGCATTTGATTCTAAATTATCTAAAACTTTAATGAACTCTTTTGCAGTTTTTTGTGGATATCTTCCAGACATTACTCCTGGGTCTGGTCTATGTGCTACTTGATTTTTATATCTTCTAAATGGAACTGCTCTTTTTTTGTCAATTACTGCAATGAGATAATCTCTTGCTTTTTCAATTGATAGCCCTTTGATTGACACTGCAACTTCACGAGCATGTTTGTGTGAGATGTCTTTTTCTCTTAATGAAGAACGTACATGTCTAGTTGGGTCATAATTTTGGAAAGCGTAATTGAATCTACCCATAATAATCACTTCAATGGCACGTAGAGACTGGATCTTGATGCACCTACACCTGGGGCACCGTGTGAAACTCTCTTGTTTGTTATTACATATTCTCCCAAATAATGTCCAATCATTTCAGTTGTAATTGTAACTGGTTGGAATTCTTTTCCTGAGAATGTGTTTACTGTAACTCCTACCATGTACGGTAGAATAATCAATTCTCTAATGTGAGTCTTGATTGGATTTTTTAATTTGCCTGCTTTTGCGGCTTTAATTTCTTCAATTAGTTTTCTTTTTCCATCTGTAATTCCTCTTGTAAGTGATCGTCTTTGTCTGGAATTAAATAACATGAATAATTTTTCAAGGGACAAACTTTCAAGTTCCTCTTTTGGAATGCCTCTGTATAAAAATTCTTTAACCATTTCTCTTTTCTCCTGTTAGTATTCTTCGAGTTTTATGGTCCATATTATAGCATTCCTATCTTTGTTGCCAAATCTCTGGCTTTTTCGGTGTTTTCAAACTGAACAAAAGCTTTCTTGCCATAAATTGTTCTTGCAGTGTTTACTTTTTTGACATTTTGTTTGTAAAGTGTTTTCACTGCTTCTGAAATTTGTGTTTTATTAGCGGAAATTTCTACTATGAAACAAATCTTACTTTCATTTTCAACCATTGCAAAGGTCTTCTCTGTAATGTATGGCTTGATGATTATTTTCATTGCTTGATCTACATTCATTGTGTTTTCACCATAATCTCCAGATGTGTTGATTTTATTTTTGCAATTTCTTCTAATGCTGCTTTGGAATAAACTGTTAATCTAATTGGATCAGAACCAGGTGCCAAATCTAACACACTTAGATTCTTTACATTTGTTACATCCACACCTGGTATTGCACCAGTTGCTTTTGACAAGTTTGAAGAATCTTTAGTTACAAACAATACGCTTTTTCCAACTTTCTTTGTTCTTCCTCTTAGTCTAGATTGACCCGAACGTGGTTTTCTTGCATTTAGTCTCTTGACATCTTGTGTTAATTTCAATGAATCAAGAATTTTGCTAATTTCACTTGTTTTTGAAACTGATTCAATATCATCAGATACAACTATTGGGAATGATTCTATACCTTCTATTTTATGACCTCTTAATTCTACCAATTCTTTTGAGGCTGTTGCTGCAATTGCAGAACATAATGCTAATTTGTTCTCTTTTTTGTTTAGTTTTTTGTAGATTACTTTCTCGACAATTGGTGGATGTGCTTGTCTTCCACCTCTAGTTGATGCGACTTCTGCACCTTGACCTTGTCTTCCACCGCCACCACCTTGCATTCTTGCCACACGAGAAACACCTTGACCTGTTGGTGGATCATTAGAGTCTGCTACTACATCCATACCTGCCATTGGTTTTCTACCTTGCTTTTGGAATTTATGTGATGTTAAATTAGTAACAGCTTTGTGAATCAAGTCTCTTCTGAATGGTGTTGAGAAAATTATTGGAATCTCTACTTCAGCATCTTTTGTTCCTGTAGTTGTGTAAGATGTTGTCTTCATTATACTACAACCTCCAAAATGTTTGGTTTGTTAACTTTGGCTGGGGCGTTTCTGATTTGACTTCTTAGTTTGATCAATCTTTTGTAAGTTCCTGGGACTGAACCTTTTAGAATAATAAAATCACCTTTTACTAAACCAAAATGTTTGTATCCGCCATCTGGATTAATTTTAATTTCATCTGATTCTGTATTACCCATGATCATGATTCTTTTATCATATTCTATTCTTTGATGGAAACCTGTTTGTCCTGCTCTTGGAACTGTATACATGATACTTTGTGGTGAAATTGGACCTAATGAACCAACTTCTCTTACGGTCTTTCTTGATTTGTGTTGTTTCTTTTTTACGTTCCATCTTCGCATGACACCTTGCCATCCGTGACCTTTTGTAATTGCTGCAACATCTACTGTTGCACCAGTTTCAAAGATTTGATCAATTTTAATTTCTTTTCCAAGTGATTCTTTAACATGAGTAAATTGAGTTTGAATATCTCCGCCACTAACCATTGCTTCGAAAATGTATGGTTTCTTCATCTCTAATCCTGCAGCTCTTGGAGAAACTGCAACAATTGCGTAAATTTCTTTAATCTTTTTTAATCTTGATTCTGCATTTTCAATTGAACCTGCAATATTTTTAATTGTAATTTCTTTTGCAATATTTTTTGGAATATCTTCTGCATAGACATCAAACTCTGCATGTTTTCCATCATGATCTTTTGAATATCCTCTAATTCCTAAAACCAATACTGGTGGGGTTACTAGTACTGTTCCAAGACTTACAAGTTGTTTTCCTGCATTTGGAACTTTATCACGATCATCAATACTTACAATTTGAACACACCCTGCTTTGAATCCACAATGTGCTAAAATTTTTGGTTCATCTGTTGCTGATCTTGTTGGCCAAGCTCTAATCCTTGCTTCCATTGTCTTTGCACGAACTCTACGTGAGTATGCAAGACTTCCTCTACGTGGTGAATGTCGTTTTCGAGCTCCCATGATTAAAACGAATCATCGAAATCCCTCTATTAAACCATGTGAGATATCGTTAACCTGTAATTATTTTTTGGTTAACCATCTATGCCTAATTTGTTAAGGTGCAAATAATTCTGACACAGAATTCCAAATTGTATATCCTCCAATAATGATCCCTAGTGCACCGAATCCTATAGCCATGATTAAGAAATTTTTCTTTTCAGCCATTTCAAATATCTTGAGCATTAATTATTGCCAAAGTACCCAAAAGTGCTTCTTCTAATCGTACAGTCTCTGTAGCTTGATTTGGGAAAAAGTTTAGTGATTTTGCATTTTGAACTTTATTCATTCTCCCACCAATAATTTCATGAATTCCTCTCTCAGGAGATCCAAATACTACTAGTGTGGGATCATCTGATTTTACATATTTTGATAATTGTTCATTTGTAACTGTTTTACCTTTTCTTGATGTCAAAATTATATTTCCTTTCCATTCTGATAATATTGAAAACAAGTTTGCTCTTTCTTTGACTGAATATCCCCAGTATGATTTGATGTCTTTTCTATCTATTTCTTTTATTGACAATCTTGGATATCCTTCTTTAAATTGCACCGTTATTCTTTTCCCTGTTGACACACTTCCATAATATTGAATTAATTGATTAATTCCAACATCGACGAATTTTTTACCTTTTGAACTAACTACAATCCCCTCTCTAATGTCTCCTGCTTTAATTTTTTTAGAATTTACTGGTGTAACGTGACTTGGAATTCTCAATGGTTGCAAAACTCCTGCAAATTTTAAATCATTCATTTTTGGGAATAGCCTTCTTCTCAAAAATTGTGGCGTTTCTAAATATTTTAGAATCATGATCATTAATCCTGGGTCTGTTTTCTTTCCACCTTCTTGATAGACATAGATTGTGTCAATTTTAAAAATTGCACAAGCTCTTGCTAGAATAGATATTTTTCTAGTTTTATCGATTTTGAGGGATTCATCTGATAAAGAAGATTCAGGAATTGCAACAGATAATTTCAATGTAATTTAATCTCGCAGGCTCTTAAAATAACTATTTTTGTTCGTGTGGGTATTTTTCTTTAGCAGCATTTGCATATTTTGTAATCTGCTCATCTGAAACTAATTCATACAATCCATTTTCTTTTTTGATGTGAGCCATTCTGATGTGACTTGTTCCTTCTTTATCTTCACTTGAAAGATAAATTCCTGCAGCAGCTAATGTTGCAGCATCATCAAGTGATAAATCTTCTTTGTATGTTTTTTCTAAAAAGTCTGTAACTTGATCAGAACCAGAACCTATTGCAATTGCATCATAAGAGATGTATGTTCCACTAGGATCAGTCAAATACAATTGTGGTGTGTTATTTACAACTCCGCCGAGAATAAGTGCAACACCGTATGGTCTTACACCTGCATACTGTGTATATTGTTGACATTGATCTGCTAAATGTTTAGCAATGGTTTCAACTTCAACTGGTTCATCATAAATCATTTTGTTACTTTGAGAAAAGAATCTTGCATTGTCTACTTGACTTCTTGCATCTGGAATGTATCCTGCAGCAGCTACTCCTACATGATCATCAATTTGGAAGATCTTTTGAGCAGTTTCTGAAATTTGTAATTTTCTTGGTTTTTCTTCTACGGCAATTACAATTCCGTCTTTGCATTTTACACCTACAGCAACAGTACCTCTTCTTACAGTTTCAATAGCATATTCAACTTGGTATAGTCTACCGTCTGGTGAGAATACTGTGATTGCTCTATCGTAACCTTGTTGTGCAGGAAGCATTTGATTGCAATGCTTTGATTATACAATTTAAACCATGCCCACAATTGAGAGTAATTGTTACTTTGATCGGAGCCTATTCTATTTTTTCAATCATTGGTAATTGCCAGCTTTTGTCATAGTATGCTTCTGTTGGAGAGTAAAATCTCATGTAGACAAAGAATCCGTCACCTTCGTTAGTCTTTACCCAATTATTTTCAAAACCTTCAGGAGCTTCAGGTCCAAAGTAGACATCATAAGAGCCATTTTCATTTTGCATTAAATCTGGATTAAGTGATCTTATTGCAGGAAGTGGTTGTAGATCATTTTTGATCATTGAACGAGTATCTGCATCATAAACTACTATGGACCAAAAGTTTTCTGCAGGAACATTTGCTGGTATGTTCAAATGATATGTACTAGAACCAATTAGGAAATTATCTTCAGAATCTCGATAAGTTCCAACATATTTTGAACCCTTTCCTACAAGTTCAAGAACCATTGCATCAGCTGTTGTTATTGCTTGATACATGAAAGACATTCTTGGTTCAATTTGTGTTATCCCTCTTTCATCTTCATATTTTGGATTTTTAGTTTGAAATGCTAATTCCCAATTTTTATCTGGCCAATATAGGAACGGTTCTTTCACTGGGGAATCATATGCAATGTTTCTTGCCATCAAATTTGCAACAACTGCAGCTTTGTTTAGTAATTTTTTAGAATCTTCATCTGGTTGAAATGGCTCTCCTGGAACTATTCCAATTGCATGCATTAATCCGAAGAGATTTTTATCATCTGGTCTAACTATAGTTTCCTTTGAATATACTTCATGTAGGAATTCCCAAAAACCATCCGTTGTTGGATATGATAACTTTAATGATTTGCCTGCAACATCAATAAACTTTACTTGTGGTGAATTATCGATTTCAGATAAAGGATAGATGTTTACTTTTTTGATCAGTTCTTCAGCCGCATCCATATCGGGTGCATTAACAAAAGCTCTACCCATTGCAATAAACTGCATTGTATCTGACTGAATTACGAAATTATTCTCTTCTTCATTTTTGAATTCGTTTGGAATATCTTCATCAAAATTGGGTGGCAAAAACAAAAACAATGCTTCTTGACCCTCATTAGGTCCTACTATCCCCCAATCTGTCATGACTTGTTGGTATATGTTATCTGCATGTCCTTGCAGATTTCCTTCTGGTAGATGAACTACTATTGGACCATTAGACAGATCTTGTAGTGACATAAAGTAAAGCACAGAAGTATTTCCTGTTAACAGATCAATTTCTGAATTCATAAAGTCTGACCAATATAGAATGTCTCCTACTTCTCCACCTGCTTTTTCTAGATCATAAAAAATTCCTGCACCACTAACTGCAGGAAGTGCTAAATGGTAAACTTGAATTGCTCGTTGGAAAAAGAGTTCATCTGAAAGAATCTTTGAAGAATCTGGTGTAAGATAATCGTGATCAATTACTATCGTTCCACTTCTAGTTTCAATGGTTTCCACTCCTATTTCAGAACATTCTCCATCATATGCATAATCTATTTCAAAAGATTCCAATGTGCACATGTTTCCATATGTTTTCCCATCTACACCACATACTGGTCGATAATCCTTTGTACATGCTTTCATTTTTGATTCAGACTCGTCTAACATGATTCCCCATCCTCGTTCGACAAGTTTCTCTGCTGTATTTTGTGTTACACAAGCAATTTTTCCTTTGTTATTTTCAATCCAAACTTTATCAACACAAATTTGATTCTCTACTGCATCAACAAATGGAATAATTCCAATTGATAGAATTAATGGAATTAAAATGAAAATTGTATTACTATACACAATTTGTGTGTAAAATACTGTTATTAAAATAATTTATTTTTCAAATGTAAGTTTATTTGAAGTCAAATTAATTTTTGATTATGAAATTTGAAATCCAATTCTCTGGACATGAAAATATTCGCTCTAACCATCAAAAAACTATTGAAATCACCAAAGAATCTCACTTAACTCCCCAAGGTGATTGTATCGTAGGTGTAAATGCAAAATCTAGCTGTGCTGATTTGCCCGAAGAACTAAAAACCAAATTAAAAAATCCTAATTCAAAAGTGATTTTCTCAATTAATGTTGGCGATGATTCTTTTGAAATTGAAGGTAAAGGTCATCCTGATCTTATCTTATCTCACACTGAAGACATAGTGATTAGAAAAAGTGATTTCATCTGTCCTCGAACATTGGCTGTAAAATGTGACAAGGCTTCTGATTTGTTACCTAGAAACATGGTAAAACAATTACAAAATCCAAAAACTATTGGTACCTTTAGAATTACAGTTGAGTAATACTGTGACAATTTTATAGGTAATTTAATTGGCTTTAGATATGGGTCGTAAAACTAATTTCTTTCTTTTAGTACCATTGGCAGCATTTGCTGCAATCGTTATCGGCTTTGGAATGTACATGACAATCTGTAAAAATTCAAACATTCCAATAAACTGCTAAAAATTCTCTCCAAAAGTTCTATTTCTTGTCTTTGTTCTTCAATTTTTTAATGATAATAAAACCAATTATCATTCCAACCAATCCCACTCCTGCAAATGCATAAAATTCACCAACATAACCTCTAGGTTCTCTAAAGTCAATTGGGTTTGGATCATTGAGTGTATGGTCTTTGAGTGGTGATTTGTAATCTATTGGAACAATTCGTAAGATTTTATCGTCATTTGTTTTTGGTGTACCTCGGCCATCTTGATTGCTAGTTAGAATATACAAAAATCCATCAGGGCCTGTTTGTACATCCCTTAATCTTCCAAATTCATCTTGGAATAATTTTTCATGTGAGTTTACTGAATTCTTTTCAGAATCAAATTCAATCATATGTAAATGACTACCACGTAATGTTGCAACAAAATATTTTCCTTTCCACTGTGGAATTTTATCACTATCATAGAATTCAGCTCCTGATGGTGCCCATGTATCTTTTCCAGAATGTAAAATCGGATTTACTAATTCTTCTTTTTTCTCATCACCAATAACATCTGGCCAACCATAATTTGCACCTGCAACTATTTTATTAATTTCATCATGAGCTACCCCTCTCCAACCTGATGGTCCATGTTCTGTTGCAAACAAATTTCCTGATTCATCCCAATCAATTCCTTGAGGGTTTCTATGTCCTATTGAATAAACAGGAGAGTTTTTCCATGGATTATCATTTGGAATTGTACCGTCTGAATTAATTCTTAGAATTTTTCCTCCTAATGAATTCAAATCTTGTGACAAATCAGGTAGTCCTGCTTCTCCTGTTGTAACGTACAGTTTTCCATCCGGACCAAATTGTATTCTTCCTCCATCATGAAATGGCCCTCCTGGAATACCATCAATCAATATCCTATCTTCATTTAATATCCCATCAGAAAATTGATAACGAACTAGTTTGTTCTTTGTTGTTAAAAGTTCATTGTAAGTATAATACAAGTAGATGTAATTATTTTCTGAATAATTTGGATCCACTGTTACTCCTAGCATTCCTCCCTCAACACCTCCAACACTTAATGACAGAAGTGGCTCTTGCAACAATATTCCATGCTGAATAACTCTTAGATTGCCATTTCTTTCTGTAAACAGAATAGTTCCATCAGGTAACCAGTCTATGCTCCATGGAATGATTAGATTGTCTGCTATGACTTCTACTTTTACTTGAAGTTCTGGATATTCTTGTGCAAATGCAACAGGAATTAGTGATAATAACACTAAACTCAATACGAGTTTTTTCATTAATCTAATTACTATTATTTCACATTAAATGTTTGTTAGATAATCATTATCAAAAATGATCATGTTTTGTTAATTCTACTTTAGCAAGTTTCTCTTAAGGCATGATACAACTCAATTATCATGGTAAAACCCACCATTGAATTACCAATTTCTAAAAAACCTACTGATGTTGAGTTGAAGAAACTCAAAGATTATTTTAAAGAAATGCCTGTAACTGAAATTCTTACGGGTCTAAAATTTGCAAAAAATAGGTGGTCTGCCAAAGATGCTGGAACTCTTAAAGTTGGAAGAAAAAGCATTATTCAGAAAGAAGTACACTCTGTTACAACTGAACAAGCACAATGGAGATTGAAAAATTGGAAGATGATGATTGCAAATTATCGTAGACGTGGATATAGCTATCCTACCATATCTAGAATAAAGAAAATCCTGATTCAGAAAAGTAAAAAGAAATCAAAGTGATTGACTAAAATTTTGATTCCATCTTTTTGACCATCTTCTAATCAAATAAACTGCAATTACATATGCAATCGCATGATGAATGATTATATTCAATATTCCTAAATCTGGGTTACTTCCTAAGATTGCATAATTCCAATCAACACCATTGATCTCCGAGTATATTCTTTCATTGTATATTGATGTCTCATCAAGTGGATAAACAATTGATTGGATTAACATAGATATTGCTCCAAATATAGTAAAGATTAGAAGATACCATCGCATTTTTTTGATACGATATGATGCAACAATATCCATTATGGGAATAAAACAAAAAATTGTTTGCCATGTTATACTTACAGGGCCTTTTGCAGGCATGAAATTATGAAATTATGATTGCTATTTAGTATTGCTAAAGATTACTTCTTAAAAATAAAAATAGGTTATTGGGTCCATCCCCAACTAACTAATTTTTGAACACTAGTTGTATTAACACATGCTGGTCCACCTGATGGTTTGAAAATTAATTCAAATGATTCTTTACATTGAATATTTTCTGGTTCAACACCTTCTTTGATTTGTTTTAGAGGTGGTAAACTTGCAACATCTTTTTCATCAGATATTTCTGAATCCATATGAATTGTTTCTTCTAATTGTAATGGTACATCATCAGTCCCGAAAACTTCTTCCATATGAGAAGATTCTTCAGATTCTATTCCACTAACAATTTCAAATTCTGCGATTAATTCGTCAACAAGTAATGTAACTTGTTCAGGAGAATGTCTTTGTTCATAAGCTTCCCAAATTTGTACATACGTGTCATTGACTTTGCCAGAATTTGCAACGTCTGATCTTATTTCTTCAAAGATCTGCTGTGATCTCCAAATAAATGCAGAACCGTCTTGAAATTCTGCCATTTCAACAATGTTTCCATCTTCAATTGCTTCCATGTATTCAACTTTAGATGTTTCAAGTAAACCGTTGATTAGTTGTGCTTTGAATGCTGAATCTTCACTGAGTTCTTCTCCAATCACAATTTCTCTTGCTTCTTGAATGATTGCTTTAGCATCTTCAACTGCAGCTTGTGCGTCATTTCTAGTAACACTGGTACTTGCATTATCCTTCAACTCTAACAATGTCATCTCTAGTTCTTCATTAAATTCAGGATTTGCATCCAAGTGTGTACTCATCGTATCATACAATTCTGAAATTGGATGTGTTGCATGAACTATTGCTAGTTCTGTGTTACTTTCATCCAGATTCATTTCTAATGCCCAAAAGTGCCCAAGGGTTTCTTCAAGAGTTCCTGCAAATTCTAATTTTGCATCAAAATCAGAGTCTGCAAAAGCTAATGGTGAACTTCCTAGAACAATTATGGATAAAATCCCTAATGCGATTTTGTTCATACCATGAAATTTTTACATCTTGTTTAAAATGTTTCTTACGTTAATCATTCCTACAAATTCTTGTTCTATAGATTGAGAACGATGTCTACTAATTTTTTAATTTGTTTCTAGATGAAGATGTCTGTTTTTTTCTCTACAATTTGTTGTTTGAGAGATTCTGGAACATCTGGTATGGATGATTTTGTTTGTCCAGCAATTACACTGTGTGCCTCTTCTAGAATTGCTAATGTATCTGCATTTGCTTCTGGAACGGTACTCATGCTATCTCCTATGCCTACTGATGAACCAGACATAACATCGCCTAGAATTTGTGACAAGTCTTGCATTGAAGCATTTGCTTCTGGCATAATTCCACTAAGTGATGGGCTGAGACCTTTGATAATTGCCATACATGGACTTAGTGTTACAACAACATCTCCTAATTCTGAAACGGTATCTAATCTTAGTTTTACTTGTTCCATGGATAGTTTTGCTCCACTTACCATGTTTTTCATTTTTCTAACTTGAGTTAATTCTCCAGCATATGCTTGTGCATAGCCTGTTTTGTTGTTTCTTTGAGCGTTTACTATTTTTTCAAAAATTACATCATGTTTTTTCTGTAATTTCTCATTAATTCCTTCTAATTTGGAAATTTGAAATTGTAATTTCTTTTGTGCAAAATCAATCTTGTTCTTTAGTGGTTCATCGGGCTTTACTTTGCCAATAACCTTTTGAGAGATGCTTTCTCCTTCTGTTTTATTCCAAGAGTTACTGATCATGCCTTTATCCTGAATAACCTTGAATTTTTTGTTTTAAACAGATTTGTCACCCCAGGTAGTGTCACTGGAGTTACACATACAGTAGGTACACTAACCAAAGGTAAATGTAAAAATTTGGAAACCCTTGCCCTTTACCTTGATTTCCAGAATATGGGAAGAACTAGTGTCACTACTGATGATATTATACAGTCCTGCTTCTGAAACTTTTAGAACTTGTCCATCTTTGATGTCCTTTCCTGAATATTCCTCAGATAGCGGTTCATCATCGATGAATATTTCTAACTCTGCAGAATTTTCAGTTACAATATTTACTTCCTTTGCATTGTAAAGGAGTTTGATTGTTCCTGTCTCTGAGATCAATTCCATACTGTCATCATAATTTTTCCAGGTTCCAATTGGATAGAATTTATGTAAATCCACTTTTTCTGGCTCTAGATATGAAATAGTTTTTCCTGGTTGGAACCCTTCATCGCTTCCTAATTGATTTCTATTTTGAGCAAATTTGTAACCAAAGTATAATTCTGGTGTTCTAAATAACGAATGTTGGAATTCTTCAATTTCTACAAGTGATGATGTGGATGACATTTGCAAACCTAATGATGTAGCTCTCTCTTCTAATAATTTTTGAATAACTTTTTCAGTTTCTTGATATCCTCCTTCACCAATGTGATCATATCTTAGAAATCCTTCATGATCAGCAATGTATTTCCTTGGCCAGTATCTATTTTCAAAAGCTTTCCAAGTCTCCATGTCATTATCCATCACAACTGGATAGTCTATTCCATGTTTGTCTATTGACATCTTTACATTTTCAGGATCTTTTTCAAATTCAAATTCTGGAGAATGAACTCCGACAATCAATAATCCTTGATCAGAATATTTGTCATCCCATGCAGTAATGTATGGTAATGTTCGAATACAATTGATGCAACTATATGTCCAAATGTCATACAGTACAACTTTACCTTCTATCTCTTTGGCTAATTCTTCAGGTGTGGTGTTTAGATAATTTGCAATCCCGACAAGTTTAGGAGCTTTTTTAAATCCTGATTTATCAATTGGTGAAAGTGAATTCATTTCAGTAAATGTGGTAGTTGATTGTACATCTTGGTCTAATGTAGTGAAAATCATGCCTAATATGCCTAAACCTGCAGCAATTATGACTCCTAAAATTAATCCTGTTTTAATTTCTGAATTCATTTAATCACCCTAAAAGTACCAGCTCATTAAGAAGTGGAAAGTTTGCAATATAAGCAAGTTGATTTGTAAATACTAAAACTCCTAAGATTATGATGAATGCTCCCAAGATGATGTTGTAATATTTTAGATGTTTTGACATTGAGCGAATTAATTTTGTTGCCCTTGAAAAAAAGATTCCCATCAAAATAAATGGAATTCCCAAACCCAATGAATATGCAAGTAACAAAGTAAATGAAATAGATGGTGTCGTTGCAGCTAGCGTGAGAATTGTTCCAAGTATTGGCCCTACACATGGTGTCCATCCTACTGCAAATGCTAAACCAAATACAAATGACATTGGATAGCTGGACTTTGAATTTTGAGGAAAGAATTTTTTCTCTACATTTAATGAACGAATTTTTGTAGATAGTAGCAAAAAGATTCCAAATCCAACAATAATGATCCCTGCTACCATATTGAGACTTTCAGTAAATTCATTAGCAGTACTTGACAAAACACTGTTGATCAAAACCCCTAATGTAGAAAATACTACGGAAAATCCTAAAACAAAAAATATTGTGTTTAGTATAATATTGATTCTTTTAATTGATAGAACTGTTCCATTTTTGGAACCCAATTCAGTTACAGTGGTTCCTGAAATGTATGCAAGAAAAGCTGGAATCATAGGTAGAATACATGGAGCAATAAATGAGCTAAGACCTGCCACTAGTGCAACAAGGATTGTAGGGTCTGCCATAGTTGCATTTTGTAATTTTTCCTTTAAAGCGTTCTTCCATATCTTGCCCAAATCTAATTTTCAATCCCTTTTTAACTGGGCAATTAATAATTTTGATATGAATAAACGATTCATCATTGTAGGAATTGCTTTGGGAATTGTCGTTACCGTTGCAGTAATTATAGGCTCACCTGCAATTGGTGGCTTTGATGGACTACGCTAATCGTAGAATTTTTTATGTGCTTTTTCAAAAATGCCTAATGCTTTTTCAATATCTGTTCCTGAAAGCCACGCAGTAACTGAAATTCTTAATCTTGCTTGATTTTTGGGCACAGTTGGATATCTGATTGGTTGTGCAAATACTCCATTATCGTACAAATATTTCCCAAATTCTAATGCTTTCTTTTCATCTCCTATTATTATTGGAATAATTTGAGTTGGAGATTTTATTTCATATCCTAGTTGTTTTAGTCCTTTCACTAGATGCTTGGTATTTTTTTCCAGCTTTTTCTTTTGTCTTTCTCTATTTGATTGGAATCTTTTGTAAGAGTATTCTACCAAAAAGGATGGCAATGCCGAAGTATAGATAAACGATTTTGATTTGTTTATACACAAATCGACAATGTTGTTATGTGATGTAAGATACCCTCCAAATGATCCTAGCCCTTTACTTAGACTGCTTATGTACAAATCTATTTTTTTAGAAACATTGAAATGATTTGGAGTTCCTTTCCCATCTTTCCCTAAAACAAAATCTCCATGTGCATCATCAACAATTGTTATTGCTTTTGTTTTTTCTGCTATTTCTGTAATTTGTTTTAATGCTGAAATATCGCCATCCATACTAAAAACACCTTCAGTAATTACAAACTTGTTTTTTCCTTTTTGTTTTAATTTTTTATTCAAATCATCCATGTCGTTGTGATTGTAGATGGAAATTTTTGCATCTGTCAATTTACAAGCTTCGATAATACTTGCATGGTTTAGTTCGTCACTAAGAATCAGATCCCCTTTTTTTGCAATTGCTGAAATTGCTCCCAAGTTTGCCATATATCCAGTTGGATAAATTAAACCACTTTGATGCGATTTGTGTTTTGCAAGTGCTTCTTCTAATTTCCAATAAGACTCATCATTACCTGAGACTAATCTTGAACTTGATTGCAATTGTTTGATTTGGATTTTTGTCGTTGGTATTCCTAAATAATCATTGGAGCACAAATTGATCAATTTTTTATTATTTATTGTAATTACAGAGCCTTGACTAGTACCATATCGTAATTTTCTATAGAGGTTGTTTTTCTTTAAAATTTCTAATTCTTTATCTACAAAATTTAGTTTATGCTTTAAGGCCAATTTTCTCTATTAGTTTACGGTCTTTTTCAGCCTCATTCCCACCCATTGTGAGATACCCTGCTGTGATAATTCCATTTGCCCCACTTTGAAGCAACTCTTCACCAGAATCATCTAGATTAGTTTCACGACCTCCTGAAATTTTGATAACTGATTCAGGTAACAGGAATCTGATCACAGAAAACATTCTAACAATTTCAGAATTTGGTAAATCTGTTTGTAATTCTAATGGTGTTCCTGGAACTGGTACTAGAATGTTAATTGTTACTTCTTCTGGATAAAGTCTAGCTAATTCTAATGTCAACTCTAATCTCTGCTCTCTTGTTTCTCCAAGACCTATGATTCCACCTGTGCATAATTCCAGTCCAGCATCTCTTGCAATTCCAAGAGTTTTCAAACGGTCTTCATATGTGTGAGTTGTACATATTTCTGAGAATTTTGATTTTGCAGTTTCTAAATTATGATTATATCTTTTTACTTTAAGTTCTTTTAGTTTTTTTGCTTGTTCTATTGTGAGAAAACCTAAACTACATTCTACACTGATTCCTACTTTTTCATTAATTTCAGTAATAATTTTACACACTTTTTGAAAATCTTTTGTTGATGGCTCTCTCCATGCGGCAACAAGGCAGTATGATTCTGCACCTTCTTCTTTTGCTTTTTGTGCTTTGATAACGACATCTTCTGGCTCTGGCAATTGATAAGATTCTATTCCTGTATCAAAAAATGCAGATTGTCCACAAAATGTACAGTCTTCACTACATGCATTTTTTTTAATATTGTTTAATTGTTCAACATCTACTTTGTCACCATTGAAATCTCGGGTAATTTCATTTGCACATCTTGCTAAATCTTTTAGATATTCTTCAGGAACGTCTAGTAATTTTTTTGCATCATCTACTGATATATGATTTCCTGAAAATACCTTCTCTTGACACTCTTTGATAAATTCTAGAGTATTCATTATTTTGTTCACCATTATTCCATTTATAAAAATAATGGAAAGGTTAACCCTATTTGATATGGGGGGTTAACAGTCAAATCACACTTGATTTTGCAGATTTGATTGTGGATATTGTTCTTTTTAGGAGTAAATCCAGTTCTGATTCTGATATTGCTAAAGGTGGAACAAGCATGACTATGTTTCCCAGAGTTCGAAGATAGATTCCATTCTTTTTTCCTACCTCAAAGAAAATTTTGTTTATGGATTTTTTTGGTGATATTGGAGTTTTCTTTGATTTATCCTTGACTAGCTCAATCCCCATAAGCATTCCTTTGTGTCTAATATCGCCAACAATGTCTATCTCTGAAATTTCATCATAGAATTTTTCAAATATTTTAGATGTTTTTTGAATTTTTTTAATTAAATTATTTTTTTTATACATTAGAATATTTTCATTTGCAACAGCTGCTGCAATTGGATTTCCAGTATATGTATGTCCATGGAATAGATGTCTCCAATCATTAAATTCCCCCAAGAATGAATCATAAATTTTCTTATTTGTTAGAGTGGCAGCCATAGTTAGATATCCCCCGGTTAACATTTTTCCATAGGCAACAATATCTGGAATACTTTTTTGTTCTTCATACTGTGTCATTGATCCCAGTCTACCAAAACCTGTTGCAATTTCATCTAAAACAAACAATATATCATATTTTTTACATAATTGACTAATCTTCTTTTGAAATCCTTTGGGATAAATTATGACTCCTCCTGCAACCTGTGCACCACTTTCCATTACAAACGCTGCAATGTTATCTTTTTTAGAAAATCTTTTTTCAATTTTATCTAAGCATTGGTTTTGATAGTCTTCCAATGTTATTCCCTTTGGCATTCTGTATTTGTTTGGTACTGGAAATTGAATTGTTGAAAATAATTGTTTTTTAAATTTGCCAAAAAATTCAGGTACATATCCTACAGACATTGCCCCAAATGTATCTCCGTGGTACCCATTTTCAATCGTGGCAATTTCAGTTTTCTTTTTGTTGCCCATATTTTTCCAATACTGTAGTGCTATTTTGATTGCAATTTCCATTGCAGATGAACCATTATCTGAATAAAACACCTTGTGCATTCTAGGTGATATTTTTACAAGGCTGTCTGCAAGTTTTTCTACTGGATCTGTTGTTAAATTAAACTGTGAGGAATGCTGCAGTTTCTTGCTTTGTTGATTAATTGCTTTGATTAGTTGTGGATTTGAATGTCCCCATACGTTACACCACATTGATGCAACAGCATCCATTATCTTATTGCCTTTAGAATCTTCTAACCATACACCTTTGGCTTTTACAATATTATCAAAAGAATCCCATTCTTTCATCTGGGTGTTTGGATGCCAAACAGAACTTTTCAACGGATTTTGTATGGTTTAAGATCTTAATAATTAACCGATGAGTTAATCAATGAATTAGTCTGAATATTTTTGTTGAAATCTCTCTTTATTGCAGGAACTGATACTGATGTGGGAAAAACATACATCACTGCAGGACTTGCAGTTGTACTTCGAAAAATGGGCGTAGATATTGGTGTAATGAAACCCTTTGCAGCAGGTTCTGCTCAAAAAAAAGGTTACAAATCAGAAGATGTTGAAATTTTATCTCGTGCTGCACATGCATGTGATCCTGAAAATTTAGTAAATCCACAATTCTTTCCTATTCCTGCATCCCCATATACTGCATGGAAGAAATTGAAAATAAAACCAAGAATTCCTATTGTATTATCTAGTTTTAAAAAATTAACAAAACTTCATGAGATGATTCTAGTGGAGGGGATGGGTGGAATTATGACTCCGATACTCAAAGACTATTTTATTACAAATTTGATTAAAGAAATGAAAATTCCTACAGTGATTGTAACTAGGAGCAAAGTGGGAACAGTGAACCACACAATAATGACAATAAAGATGTGTGAAAAATATAAAATTCCTGTTAAGGGAATTATTATCAATGATTTTGACAAGGGCTATCCTGTAAAAGACCTGACAAAAGATTTGCAAAATCTTACTGGCGTTCCTGTTTTAGGCTCTATTCCGTTCATCAAAGACATGAGTGATGAATCTTTGAATAGAATTTTCAAAAAGAACATAAATTTAAAATTGTTATTAAAATGATTATATTCTTAAAATTTTAAACTTGTTTGCGCCACCAACATTGCTAAACTGTGCAATTTCAAAAATTATCCTTGAAAATGAATTATTATCTTTAGATAATACGAATGTTTTTTTGTTTGTCTGAATATTTTCTGATAATACTAACCATATGTTCTCTTTTTCTGGTTGAATTTTTTCTAACTGTGCAATTTTTTCTTTAATAATCACAATGTCGGATGATTTTGTTATGCAAATTAATAGAGTCTTTTTATGATCTTTTTCAAGTGTTTTGATATCTGGGATTACTATGTCTAATTCATTCCCGTTATAGTCCACTTTTCTTTGACTTGTAATTAGACTATTTGTGAGCAAATAATGTAGTAATCCTGTAGCTAATACTCCTACTGATTCATCTTTTTCTCCCATTGTTAGGATTTTGTCATAGCAGTTTTTTGTTATGTTTTCTATAATCATATCAAATTTCTTTTCAGATATCAGTTTAGGAATAATTTTTGAATTTTCAATATACTCAAACAAGTAATCTTTGATTGGATTTGACTCTTCATCCATGTTGTTTGAATCTGAATTTTCATTTAATTAACCCTTGTTAGATGATTTTAAAAAGCGCATTACATTTTTCTAATTAATGACAATTTATGGAGATTTGATTGAATTAACTGAAGATGATTCAATTATCCATCCTGAAGAACAAGATTTGGAAAAAATTCCTTGGGAATTTCATGAAGGCATAAAGATTCATCCTGAAACGTTATCTTTGTACTCGATTGATTCTGCAAGTATTGAAATTACTGAATTAAAAACTGAAGTTTTTAACGCAATTGAAAAATCATCATTTAGCAATGTTTATGCGCATATCTACCCTTATGATGAATTATTTATCTTGTTTTTTGAATTTGCTATTGAAAAAGATATAGATCAATTCGAATTTTCACATTTTGGAATAGTTCCAGCAAGCGATTTTTTTAACGCATTAAAAGAGAATCATGTGATAAAAATTCGACATAAACAATTTCGCCTTACCAAAAATACCCAGGAAAAAATTCTAGAAAAAGTGAATGAATTTAAAAGTAAATTTCCAAAAAATTCTTTATTATAATTTTAATTAATTCGTATTATTCGTTAAAGATGTAGCGTCTTTCTCCTCTAGATTCCTTTTCAGTATCTACATGTACCAAGACAAATTCTTTCTTTGATTGCATCATTGATTCTTCAGGAGTTAGTTTATTTTCGTGTAATTCCTCATATTCATCCCAAGTCAGTCTTCGTCTATCTCCAATTTCTGCTTCCAAATTCATATTTTTTACCATTTCTTTGTAGGTTGATTGTACTACTCCACTAAACACCATTGCACTACTTCCACTACCATAGGAACCAAACCCTACTCTCTTTCCTTCCAAATCAATTCCTTTTTGATATTCAAATTCTAAACTACTTCTGAATCCCAAGTAAAGTGATGCCGTATACAAATTACCAATCATACTTGATGCAATAAGTGAGCTTGATAGTTTTGATTCGTATACTTCTTGATATGCTTGTGTTTTGGTGAACAATTTTGTGAATTCATGATCTTTTGCCATAAACTCTTCATCTCCTAACACTGACTCAATTGTACCTCGTGGGTCTTTTGGAATTGGTTCTTCAATTCCAATCTCTTGCAAAATTTTCTTCCATCTTGGGAGTTGTCTCCATTCATGTCTGACTAGATATGCTAAGGCTTTCTTTCCCATGTTGCTGTATGGTAAGTGCATATTGATGTAATCCATATGATCCAAAATTGTTTCCCCTTCTTCCATTTTGATTAGTCCTGATGAGACAACTTTTTTCTTGTATGCTTCAAGTGCTTTTCTTACCTGAATCATGTAAAGTAAATTGGAATATTGACCATGAACAATTGGAGTTTCTTTTCCAAACGGTCTATAGAAATCATATTCATCTTTAATTGATGTTGAAGTTACTTTAGGATCAAATGCTAGTAATCTTGGATTATCATTTAGAAGCATTACAACTGCTCCTGCACCTTGTGTCATTTCACCACTAGAACCCATATCGTACTTTGCAATATCTGAAACTACTACAAGTGCTGCCTTGCCATCTGCTTCATCTGCTCTAATCCAATTTGCATTGTCATAAAGAGCATATGAGCCACTCACACATGCAAATTTTGTTTCAACACCTCCACAGTGCTCAAATGCACCTTGACCGTAAACTTGTTCTAACATTCCAATGACATACGAGTTCATTGCTTTTGATTCATCAAATGCAGATTCAGTTGAAACGTATAATCTGCCTATATCATCAGGTGAAAGTTTATTTTTTTGCATGATTCGTAAACATGCATTAGCTGCAAGACATGCTGGGTCTTGATTGGCATCAACTATTGCCATCTGTGAAACTCCTAAACCTTTTTGTAATTTTACTGGGTCTAATCCTCTATTATCTGCAAAATCAGCTGCATCGAGATACAATTTGGGAATGTATATTGCAATGTCGTCTATTCCAGCTGTCATAAGCTAGCTCACGAAATTTCATTAATAAGGATATTGGGTAAATTCTAAGTAACTAGGAAGGAAATTTTAGTACTTTTTTTGACAATCTATTCATAATCTGATCGCAAATCCCTATTTTTGCAATTCATTTTCAAAAACTTTTTCAAATGTCTCATATGGTTGTGCTCCAAAGAGACGGGTTGTTTTTCCATCAGGACCTATGACAAAAAATGCTGGGGTTCCAGTTAATTCCAAACTTTTTGCATCCTCATTGCTTCCAAGTATTGTTTGAGAATGTTTTCCTTTCAACATGCATTCTGACCAAATATCCATGTCTAATCCAATTTCTTGTGCAAATTTGCCTAGATTTTCTGATGATGCCCATCCATTATTTTCTCCAGTCCAGTTTGAATACAAAATGTCATGGTATTCCCAAAATAGTCCTTGATCACTAGCACAGTGGGCTCCATGAGATGCATTAACTGAATCTGGACCAATAATGTTGTAATCTTTGAAGATCATCTTGACTTTGCCAGTTTCTACATAATTCTTCAAGATGTCATCTTCAGTAGAATGAAAGAAAACATTACAAAAATGACATTGATAGTCACCAAATTCAATTAATGTAACTGGGGCAGTTGGATTTCCTAGAATTGGGGAACCGTTTGCCAAGAATGTATTCATGGTAATTTTTGCAGGACCAACTTGCTGGACAGTTGGTGTGGGTTCAATTTTTAGTTCTGTAGGATTTGACATTCCATCAAACCCAATAAATGCAATTATAATTACTATAGCTGAAATGATAGCTCCTATGGCAAGTGAAGGTCCATGTATCATTGAACACAAAAATTCTTTTGGTACATTTAGTCTTTGTTAATTTTATTTATCTGTGGGGTCTGCCCCTGCATGAATAATCTGTAAAATCTTTGATGATTTTGAACTATCATTACTTGATTCAATTTTCATAGTGTAGGTACTAATTTTATCTACGGGTACTCTAAACTGTGTTTCATATGAACCATTTTCATTTGATTTGCCCTTCTCTGAAAAAATTGTTATTCCTTCATCATCAATAATGTCAACTTGTATGTTTGTATTTGGGATTAAACCATAGTTTTGTGTAAAATCATTTTTAGTATTTATTTCTGAATCAAATGTTTTAATCTGAATTAAAATATCTTGATTAGAATAAACTCTTTGAGAATATTTCACTATTATTGATAGATTGTCTTGTTTTTGTTCTGGTACTGATTCTTGATTATTATTAATTTCGTTAAAAACCAATTTGACAAATTTCCCACTTATGAAAATTTTCCCAAATACGTCTAATTTATCATCATTAACTTTTGAATATATGATGTATGGAAATCCTTCTATGGTTTGACCTGAAACACGTAAGATATTTCCATTAAAAAATTCTCTAATTTCAAATTCATTACTGATTAGAAATTGATTTTCTACTGTTTGTATTTCTCCAGTTTGAAAAAATTCAATGTCTGAATTAGGATCAATTTGCGCATATGTTGAATTTATTCCAAGACCAACTGCGAATAATAGAAATATTCCACAAATACTGAAAAAATTCATCTTGTATGTCTAAAGAATACATGTTTCATTTTATAAACAATTTTTATTTTAGTTTAAACTGGTGAATGAATATTGGGTTCCAAAGGTTCAGTATTGATAATTGAGGATAGCCCTGCTGTAGGAATGCTATTGGCTGAATTTATGAGAAAGTTAGGCTATGAAGACATCAAAACTGCTGAATCTGGCCATGCAGGTATTTCTCTATTCAAAGAAATGGTTCAAAAAGACATCACGCCTTTGATCTTCCTTGACTACAATCTTCCTGATAGCACTGCAAATTCTATCATGTCGCAAATTTTACCGATTAAACCATTTACAAAAATCATAATTGAAACTGCAAATGGTAAAGAAGAAGATAGTATCAAAGAAGTAATTGGTTTAGGTGCATATCACTATTTACAAAAACCAATTCACTTTAATGAAGTTGAAAAAATTATCACCATTTTAGAAGAAGAAGAATCTTATCTTGAAAAAAAATCAAAACAACCAGAATTACCAAAAGATGATGATATTGATGAAGAAAAAATTGTTGAACATATTAATTTTATTTTAAAAACAACACATCAAATTAGTCTAAATAAAATCATACAAATTTTAGGATTCTCAAATGATTTCATTGAAACATATTTAAAAAAATTAGAAAATGAAGGGAAAATAGTTCAATTAGATAACAAAAAAGAAATTGCATGCAATCAATGTGATTCTATTCGTACTTCTCAAGTATTTTATTGCCCAAATTGTAAAGGATCAAATTTCAAATTGGGCAAACTAATTGAACACTATGACTGTGGAAATATCTCTGAAGAAAACACATATCAAAATGATGCATGCCCTAACTGTAAAAAAGAGATTAAAGCATTAGGTGTTGATTATAGAGTCATGCAAAATCATTACACTTGTAATGATTGTAATGAATTTTTCCCTGAAATATCTACTAGTTACATTTGTTTGAAATGTGAAAACAAATTCAAATTAGAAGATGCTCGTTGGAAATCAAGCATGAATTACAAAGTAGTTAATACGAAATAATTCCAACTTTTACCAAATACTCTATTCCTTGAACAAATGTTTTATCATCGATAGACCCATCTGCCCACCACCCTGCATTGTTTTTAATCCATTCGGGAACATTTTGTTCTGAATTAGATATTTCTGATTGTTCAGTTACATTGATGATTTCTTCTTTTACCAAATACTCTATTCCTTGAACAAATGTTTTATCATCGATAGACCCATCTGCCCACCACCCTGCATTGTTTTTAATCCATTCGGGAACTGACACAACTAGATTGGAGTTTATTTTTCCAATTGGAACAATTCTATATTCCATAGAGTTTAATTCATCAATTAATTTTTTTAATTCATCAATTTGTTTTTCATTAAATGAATTAACATATGTGGAATTTTCTACATTTGAAAATTCTTGAGGCTGAATAGAAATTACTGAAAACCCATAATTCTTAATGCTCTGAGTTGTTTCAGAAACTATTTGTTGGTTTTCTACTCCTTCAAAAATATTTTTTGATGAAACATATTTTCCAGTAGCAGTTGTTTGAGGATATCTGTATATTTCTTCACCTGTAAACTGAAATGGTGGTGAATCCCCATTAACTAAACTTACACTAATGTGTGTGATGTTGTTTTCTTGTAGGATTTCTAATGTATCAGAATTAAATTTGTTATCTGGCGGAATGAATATTTTGGGTTTAACTCCTATGTTAAGATTGATCATATCAATAGAATCTTTTAGATTTTGATTTTGTTCTTCTTTATTATAATTTGTAAATGGCGTTAACCCTATTCCTTTAGTTGCAATCTCTAATTCCGAATTTCTATTTTCTAATTGGCTATTCACAAATTCAGTAATTTTTGGATCATTTCCAAAAGCATTTGCTATTATTCCTATAGTTAATGGTGTATTTTTTTCTGCAAATGCACTCATTATTTCCATTTGAACATCATTTAGCCAATAATCTTGCACTCCATCCAACCTAAATGCCACACAATTGCATGTATCAATTACCTCTTCTTCAATAACATCTTGTTCAATAATCGCTTCTGTAGGCTCAATTTTACTAATATTGACAATATTAGAGTCCAGTAATACAACTTCATCTAATAGTTGACTTAGCATTTCGAGAGATTCTTCATTCGGTATGTCGTATTCCCCTTGATCATTTAATGAAAATTCTTGTGGGTGAATCATTACTATTGAATATCCCTTGGTGTCCAAATTTTCAATTATTTTACTTTTGACATATTCTTTGTCATGTAGTTTCCATTGAGTTGAATCAATCAGTATTCCAGTTTCAGTAGTTGCAGGAACATTATAAAATAAATCATCATCTATGAATATTGAATCATTATCATCTACATGAGAAATTAAATATGAGAAATTATTTTCCTTTAAAATGTCAATTGTAGCAGAATCGTATAAATTTTGAGGCGGTACAAATATTGTTGGTGTAGTTTCAAAAATTTCTATGATCTTTTGATTTGTATTTAGAATTTTCTCTTTTTGCACATTCTCATTTAAATTAACTAGTGCATCATTATCCCAACTATGATTTGCAATTTCAATATTATTTTTTTCAACATGATCTTTAATTGTTGAAACTAATTTCTCATCTGTTCCTATTAATTCACCAACAATTCCAACTGTCAATGGGATGTTTTTTTCTGCAAATAATTTAATAATTCTTATCTGTGTATCTGCCAACCAATGATCCTGTATGTCATCTAATCGAAATGATATACAATTACAGGATAATAATGGATTTTCTTTTAAATTAAAGTTATTTTGATTTTTGAAAATGTTAAAATTATCTATGTCTCCTGTAACATGAATTATTGTTTTTGGCCAAAGTAGATTCTCAAAATTACTCTGAGACTTTATTTTTACAACATATGTTCCAGATTTCAAATTTCCAAATTGTGCATCCCCTCTAAAATTCACATCTGATGAAACAACATGATTTCCATTCAAATTTGTTAAAATTATCTTATAATCTCCATCATTACTGGTAATCTTTTTTGTGCCTGAAAACAAGTTAATTGTAACTAGTTCTTCAATTATCTCTGGAATATCTGTAACAATTTTTTGATCAGTAGCTATCCCTGGAAGTAGCTTAATTGGAAAATAAGATGTTAGAAACAAGTCTTCTAAATATACATCAGCAATATAATGATCATTTTGTAAATGTGTAGATTGAATCCAATAACGCATTGTATTTCCTTCATCATTTGTCAACCCTCGTCTTAATTCTGAATTATCATGTGATTTTAGAATTACAGTTGCACCTTCAATTGGAGTTTCTCCATTTTTATAAAAAACATTAAACTGTAAACCTCCAGATAACGGAATATCTATGTTAATTTTTTCAGATTTGTCTTCTAATTGGATATATTCCACATCTCCATAAACTCCGTCTGCATACACTTCAATTTTATATCTATGATTTTCTGGAACAGAAATAAAATCAGGGTTACTTGTTAATTTCTTTTCTAAAAATACTTCTTTTTCAAAATCTTGATAAACTAAAATTTTCATTGAATTGAAATCTGCAATGTCTCCATTGGTATATTTGACTTCTACTTCAATTGTTTCATTTTCCTCTGCATATGAATTCTGTACAGATATTGAAAAACTTAGAAACAATGCGATTAGGGATACTAAAAAAATAACATTCAATTTATACACCTATTCTTTTTGCACTTGTCCAAGTAGCTTTCTTGTTTCTCAATTGTTCTATAATTGCTTTTAGTAGTAAGAAATCTACAATCTGTTTAAATCCAAAAACCAAAAAGATTGTATGCCAAAGCAATTTTGGATCTTCATCATCTATTCTTAGTGCTAATGCAGTCATCAAATAATGTACTACTATGAAAATTAATGAAATTTGAAGAATATACAATCCATCTCCCATGATAATTCCTAAAATGGCATTAGCTGTGGCAATAAATCCAATTATTGGAGTCACAACCATGCCTAAGAAAAGATATGGTAATGACAATCGCTGCAAATAACCGAATCTGGGATTTGTGAGTGCATCCGAATGACGCTTTAAAACTTGAATGTTGCCTCTGTACCATCGCTTTCTTTGAGCAACAAAATCTTTCAGGGTGTTTGGCGCTTCAGTATATGCTGTAGCCTTGCTACTTCCCTGAGTGATTAATCCTGCTTTGAGAAGTTTTATTGTTTGATCAAAATCTTCCACGATAGTATCTTTACCATATGCGCCGGCTTCAGTCAAAAATGATTTTCTAAATGCACCTAATGCACCAGGAACTATAGTGATTGAACCAAATACATCGAATGCTCTTCGTATAATTTGGATTCCGGTAATGTACTCCAATGCTTGACATTTTGTAATCCAATTCATTCTATTTCTTACTTTGATATTTCCTGCAACAGCTGCAACATGTTCATTTATTTCAAAACCTTTCACAATTTCTTTTAAGGCATTTCGTCCAATGATAGTGTCTGCATCTACAATTACTATTATCTCCCCTTTAGCATACACCATACCATAGTTTAATGCAGTAGCTTTTCCTCCATTTTCTTTATGAAGAACACGGATTTGATCCTTATACCTTGATGCAATAGACAATGTCGCATCTTTACTGCCATCATCTACAAATATTATTTCCTTGTTAGGATATTTTGTTTCTAACAGACCTTCAATTGTATTTGCAATAACTTTTTCTTCATTGTATGCAGGGATAACAACTGAAATTTTTGGAAATGTTTTAACATCTGCTTGTGCATCTTCTCTATACTTACTAACAACTGCCATTGGAACAAACAACATAACTGACCAAAAGGATATGGTTAATGCCCATAACAAAATTATTCTTACAGGTGATTCAAGTAGTGTATATCCCTCATACGCAATCATAGTACCTATGATGAACGGTGATCCTAAAAGAAATATTAAAAATATTGAAGGTGCACGTCTACCTGTTTCATTTTTTGAATATAATTTTCCAGTTGATCCTAAGACTTGATACAATGTGATAACTCCACCCATGCCCATCGCAATCATGCTTAATGGACCTAAAATGAAATACACACTAGTTACTAGAAACCCAACAATTGCCACAGTCAATCCAATTTGAATTGGATCTGGTTTCTTTTTGTCAATTTCTTGAATTTTAGGAGGAATTATCTTGTTTTTTTCTAAAAGTGGCTTAACACAAATTTCATGATACCAATTATTCTTGTACCTAGATGATTTCTCATCAAGCTTGATTTCAATTTTACATTCAGAACATTTTATCATTTTTGGATTTAAAAAAACGGATTTATCTTTTCTTGTAGTATGTTGAACAGTTTTATCTTTTTTAGATTCTATATCCCTAATCTCTAGCCCTAGAATTCTCTCTAAATACAATCTATCAGAATTAATGATCTCTCTGTTTTGATTTAGTCTCTTTATGAGGTATTGATTTCTTCCATTATCTCCTATTGATTGTTCCATAGCATCTGCTAGCTTTGAGATGATGAGATTTTTATCCAATTTTTGTAATTGTTAAAGCATAATTTGTGATTATATGTGAGTTCGTCATGAAAGTTTTCCTTTCAGTCTATTTTTTTATGCAAAATTATGAAAATGTTATTTTTTAAATTGTGATCTATTTGGATAATTCATAAAATTCTACAGAGTGGGTAAATTGTCTATAATGATCAACTTCATGCCAAAATTTCTCCTCATCTATATTGCGACCCTCATCAATCCACACATTTAGAATTTTTTGCATAAACATTTGTGTGCTTTGATCAATTTGAGGTCTAATTCCGGTCTCTTTTTCAACTCTGTCTCGTTCTTCTTTGAATTTTTTTAATAATCCCTTTAATTGTTTACCGTTCATTTTCGCAGCTTTTTCTCTTTTAGTTGATTGAAGATCTTTTTTCAAATTTGATAAAAAACCCATATTGTAGATATCAAAAATCTATGATTAAAGCGTTACAAACACAATGATAAAAGCAACTGTAACTATGGCTATGGATATTTTCATGAATGACGACATATTGTGAAATAACTTTGTTTAGATAATAATCTTTGATGAATTATAGCTTAGGCAAATTTCCTGTTTTATCTAAATTTGATTTACAAACTTTACAATACAGTCTTATTTCTTTTGAAGGGAACTCTGTACCACAATTCTTACAAGTATAGAAATTCTCCTCTTCCATGATTTCTTTACACAAATAATGAACTTAAGCCTTTGGTTAAATCATAAATTATTTTTACAGTTTATCTTGCAGGTCTTTTGTATCCTCGCTCTATTTTACAATTAGTAGCTGATGATTCTCTAAATTTTTTGCCATCTATCGTACTTTTAGCTTTTTCTTCATTTGTATTTGATTCTATTTTGAAAACTTTTTCAATTGATTCTTTTGTTTTTTTGTTTTTTGTAGGTAGATTATTTGTAGGTGAAATCTTTTTTTTATTTTTAGTTTTAGGTTTATCCAAATTCTGTAAATCTTTCTTACTCCATACGATATTTTTTAAATCCGATGATGATGATTTTTCTTTATTATAATCCCCTAGTGATTTCACCATAAGTATACTTTTCAGATAATCAACTTAAGGGTATTGATATGAAATTCTATTTATTTTCTATTTTTTTCCACTTCTTCTTTTATTGATAGTATACAATCATGACAAATTATGGATTTATCATCCATTTTACGAATTTGTTCATGATTTTGAAATTCTGAATCATATGTTGCTGCAACTACTACTTTATTATGCCATACTTCAAAATCTTCTTTTCTTTTAGAACATATCATACAATTCATGGTTTTGCGGGGTTTTGATCAACTTATGCGTGTTTTCCTTTAAACTAATCTAAATAAATGGGCTAAACAAATCTTGTTTATGAAGAACATTTTCGTTAATGGGTATGGCTCTATTGGAAGTAGAATAGTTTCATTTCTTAAAGATGATCCAGAAATTTCAGTAGTTGGAATTGGGAAATATTCTCCTGATGAAAAAGTTCAAGAGGCGATTTCTAAAGGATTAGATGTTTATGTTCCAGAATCAAAAATGGAATCCTTTTCAAATTATAAGATTTCAGGTTCTATAGAATCTGCATTAGATAAATCAGATTTAGTTATTGATGCAGCTCCTGGCGGACATGGTTACAAAAATAAAAAAAATCTTTACGAACCAAAAAATATTCCTGCCATTTATCAGGGTGGTGAATCTACAATTGGCTCTGAAGCAGTTTCTGATTTATTATTTAATTCTCGAGCAAATTATGATCAAGCACTTGGAAAATACCATGTAATGCAAGGCAGTTGCAATGTTACTGGTATGGGAAGAATTTTAGAACCATTACGTGATAAATTTGGGGATCAATTAGTTAGATTTGATGTGACTCTTGTAAGAAGATGGGCAGATATTGAACAAACTGAAAAAAAACTATCTGACACAATTGAGATGACTGAAAAACCTCATCACGGGGATGATGTTAAACTATACTTTGGAAAAGATGCCCCTCTATATGTTCGTGCAATCAAAGTCCCAACAAGACAAATGCACTTACACATAATGGATATTAGATTCAAAAATAATGCACCTAAACCTTCAGAAATCCATGATGTATTTACTAATGAGTTTGGTGTGGCTACATTATGGACTGCAAAAGGTACCAAAGATGTAAGAGATTATGCGCAAAATATGGGATTTAACTTTATAGATACAAACATGATTCACATTCATGCAAACATGACTACTTCCATAGGTGATACGGTTCAAATGATGTATTCGGATGATCAAACTGGGATTGTAATTCCTGAAAATCACATGTTAATGCAGGCAATGTTATTTGATAAATCATATCAAGATGCATTTGCACATACTGAATCAATATTTCATATGAAAGAAAAGAAAAAAAAGTTACAAGAACATTTTGCTAAAAATAACTAGGTTCTAATTTTTTCAATTCTAATTTTTTTAGGAATATTTTTTGAAACTTTTTCAACAATGATTCGCAATTCATCTACCTCTACCTTATCTCCTTCTTGTGGTATATCTTGCAATCTTTCATGTAACAATCCATTTAGTGATGCATAGTCATCCCCCTCAGGAACTCTTGTTTTGAAAATTTCGTTTATTGTGTCAATGTCAATATCTCCATTTGTTACAATAGTGTCTTGATCAATTTTTTCATATCCTGCCTGTCTAGTTAAATCAGTTTCATCTTCAATTTCACCTACAATTTCTTCAAGCAGATCCTCTAAAGTTACAAGACCTTCTACGCCACCATGTTCATCAACTACAATGGCCATGTGTGTTTTTCTTCCCTTCATTTCTTTCAACAATGCACTGACCATTTTTTCCTGCGATGCAAATACAGGTTTTCTTGCTATTTTTTCAAGACTAGTCATTTTATTGTCTTTTTCTAACTCTTTTAGAACATCCCTTACGTGAATAAATCCTACAATGTCATCACTAGTATCTCCAAAAATTGGAATTCTTGAATGTCCACTTTGATTAATTTGTGGTAATGCTTCAAACAATAACATTTTAGAATTTAATGAAAACATCTTTGTTCTAGGAGTCATAACTGAACGAATTACCGTATCATCAAATTTTAAAGCGCCATGAACCAATTCCATTTCGTCTTTTTCCAAAGCTTTTTCTTCTAACCCTTGATCAATAACACCTTTGATTTCTTCCTCGGTAATTGGTGGTGGGGTATGACTACTGCCGGTAATTTTAACAACCCCTCTAGTGATAATTTCAAAGAATTTCACAATTGGATAAAATGCATAACTAAATGCTAGTAATACTGGTGCATATCTTAGTGCAATTTTTGTAGAGTTTGCATTACAGTATGTTTTTGGAGTGATTTCACCAAATACAAGTATCAAAAATGTCATTACTCCTACAGCAATTCCTAGCCCATCATCTCCAAACAATCTGATTGCTAAACTTGTAGCTAATGCAGAAGCTCCCACATTTACCAAATTATTTCCAAGATTTACACTTGACATCATCCAACTTGGATTCATTTTTAATTTGTGAAGTGCTTTGGCGCCTTTTTTCCCTTCGTTAAACAACTGAACTACTTTGGACTTTCTTACTCCTACCAGGGCTACTTCTAATCCACTGAAGAATCCGGATAATCCAATAAGTACAGCTAGTGCTGATATTTCAATCCATAAATCTACCATATTATTCTCCTAGAAAATTTCTTAGAACAATTGTAACAATTACTCATTTAGTTTTTTTGCACCATCTTTTGGTTGTACTTGTTTTGTAAAACTGGAATTTAAGGCTTGAGATGTTCATAATTTAACGTGCCTAAAATCAAGGCTAATTTTTTGGAGGTTTTGCAAATTTATTTTCTGGATTTCTATGATAATCCACAGGTATCATTGCATCTTTTTGTCTTCCAGTTAGTATACCTACTACCACATCATCTTTTTTGATTATTCCTTCATTCATTAATTTTTTAATCCCAACTACGGATGCACCGGATGCCATTTCACAATCAAACCCGTTTAGGCCTACTACTGACATACCGTCTAACATTTCTGAATCAGTTACAGTAGTGGCAACACCATCAGTAAAATCTAATGCACGTAAGCCTTTCAAAATATTTGCAGGTCTTCCAATTTGTATTGCTGTAGCTTTTGTTTTAGGTCTTAAGCCTTCTTTATCCAAGTGATCATAATATCTTGAAATAAGTTCCGTATTTGGTTTTCCTTTATTCCATCTAAGTTCTTCACCTTCAAATTTACCATTATACAAATCAGATAATGTACCTGCTCCTTCAGAATTGATCACAGCAATTCTTGGAATTTTCTTAATCCATCCCCATTCATATAATTCCATTAATGCTTTACCACAACTTGATGTGTTTCCTAATGCTCCACCAGGATATACTATCCAATCAGGTACTTCCCAGTTCAAATATTCTAATGCTCTAAACGGAATTGTTTTTTGACCTTCAATTCTAAATGGATTAACTGAATTTACTGTATATCCGTCATGATTTTGTGCATCGTCCAATGATTGTTTTAATGCATCATCAAAATTCCCATCAATTTCTACAATCTGTGCTCCAAATTGATATGCTTGACTGAGTTTTCCGGGAGCTATTTGTCCTGCAGGAATATACACATCACAGTTTATTCCCTCATTTGCGGCAAACATTCCAGCTGATGCAGATGTATTTCCAGTAGATGCACAAACAATTTTTTTTGCACCTACCATCTTTGCATGAGTTACAGCAGTAGCCATACCATTATCTTTGAATGAACCACTTGGATTGTATCCCTCAGGTTGTAACCATAAATTATTACTTGAAATCCCGATAAATTCTGCAGCTTTTGACATTTGATATGGTTTTGATTGTCTGCCTTCAGCACCGTCTAATGATACAAGATACTTTGCACACTCATCCATATTTTCTGTATCAATTTGACAAAAATTTAGTAAATCTCTAAATCTCCAAACTCCACTTTCATTAAAAATACTGCCTTCTGAATTTCGTCTTTTGTAAAAAACTTCTTTTAGCGATGTAGGGGGTTTATTTTTGTATTTTACATCTAATAGATGTCCTTTCTCACATTGAACTTGTGTATGTTCAATTGGATATTCTAATCCACATTGAGGATCAATACATTTGAGATAGGCGTCACCTTGCATCGTAATTACAGATAATCAGTGATAATTTAAAGGAAATCCTGTAAATTTTGTTTGAGTTTAGCTATATTTGATAAACTATAGATTGGATGCATCATAAATCAAAATATGGTTTCATATAATGATCATCTAAAAAAAATTCTTTCTCAAACTCTTGATTCTTATGCAATTCTTAAAGAAATTCAAGACAAACCAGGAGATCTAGAAGTTATCAAAAGGGAAATGCTGAAAATCAATGGATTTCTCAAAGTATCCACAAATAATATTGATGAATACAAAATTACTGTGTCTGATTTTAAAAATTTAAAATCTAAATTTAATCATTATTTAGAAAATTATTTCTTTGAAAAAGAAATTGACACCATGGCTCCATTATACTCTAATGATTCTCACCGAATGAAAAACATGAGATTAAAAATCATTGAAGCCTTAGATGATAGGAAAATGATTGAAAGTATAGAGGATTTGATAGAAAAGTTATGACTGAAGAAAAAAAATGTATTCTGTGTGGATGCCGTGATCACAAAATTTTTGGATGTAATAGACACATGTCAAAAAAATGTAGTTGTTTTAAGAATTAATTTGAAATACTTATTTTCGTTTTGGCCCAGATCTTTCATGAAAATTTAAACAACATTTACATTCTTTTTGCAAACATTCTGATTCATTATGATGACCACAAATACCGCATTCACAGCTACTTGACATGATAATGATTGATACATTTCGAATATAATTTATGCACTAATTTTTTATGAGTTTAAGGTCAAAATAGGATTATTTTTTAGATTTTGTCTTTTTTGCAGGTTTGCCTTCAAGCTCTTTTTTGATTTCTTCTGCTTTACTGTCTACTGCTTTGATTATCTCTTGAATTAATCCATCTAAATCACTATCTTCAGCTTCCGGTTCAACGGTACTAGCAATTTCATTGATAGTATTGGAAATTTCAGAACTAACATCTTCAAAACTTTCAGGATCTTCATATGCTGCATTGTAAAGATTTTTGAGGTTATTTACATGGCCAATTACTTGCTCTGTGATTACTATTTTGTAATCGGTTCCATTTACGTCAAATTCTTTTGAACTCATAATGCTTTTTCAAAATCTTTAGTTTATAATGTTTTCAGCTAAAAATTAATTATATTGTATGTTGTAATGCTCAAAACATTATGTAGTCTAATGCTGAGGCATCACTGATCAATCTAGTGTGTTTTGAACCTACAACATAGCCATTTTTAATATCTTCAGCAGGTATCCATCGGTTTGTGGATGAGTAGTGTCTTTTTTCAGCTAATTCTCGTTCAATTGCTTCAATATCAAATTCTGCCTCTTCAACTTGTTGAGTAGTAAGATGTTTGATTGTAACCATGATTTTTGTAACTTTCACACGATCTCCAAATTTCCATTTCAATACTGGGTTTTCATCTGAAACCTCTAACACTTTGATCTTCATCTGTTTTTTACCAAATGCATCATGACTGATTAGTGCTCTTTCATCAGTAAATTCCTCAAAACTAATTCTTGAATTTACTTCTGCATCTGATACTGTTTCAAGTAAGGATTCAGTAATCTTGTCAGATGATTCTGTATTGATGTTATCTTCAGACATATACTTACTTGACATCTTATCCTTAAAAACGATTTGAAGATATTTTCATGTTAGGCACTAGTTCTTTGTTTTGTTTTAAATGGCATTTTACATTCTTTTAGAAAAAGCTCTTTTCTAGTTCCATCTATTTTTGCAAAAAATTTACCCTCATAGGTACATACACAGTCAGTAATTTCTAGAGATTCATCCCAAATTTTGAAATATTCTCGTAATTCTCGACTTTCATACTCTCCAACCCCTATTCTTTTCTTTGAAAGGAATTTGAATGCCAACAAGACATTTCTTTTTTTGTAAATATCAAATGTTTTAATCCAATCCAAGCATCGTTCAATTTGATCTGCAGGTACTGGTAAAGATGTACTTGTGCCTGATTTTGCTTCAATTGTGAATATCGTGCTGTTGGTGGTATTAACAGCTAAAACATCAGGTAATGCAATACTTGGTGATCCTAATCTGAAAGCTTTCCAATCTGAAGTACTTTTGAATCTCTTAACTATGGTATCTTCCCATTGATATCCTCTCTGTCTTCGAGTTCTAGCAGCTTTTTGATTATTCAGTATGGATTTTTCACCAGTCTTTTGTTTTGTAATTGTAAATGATGGGCGTTTATGTCTCAATACCATGTTTTACTTCTATTTAGTATAGTAGAGGAGGTAATTACATAATAACTCAAAGAAATCTTAGATGTGAGTCATATTGATTTTCTGAATCTTTTAAACTGTTAATATCAAATATCAATTATGTCATCTGAGGATATTATTATTGAAAAGCTCTTTGAACAAAGAGACATGAATCTTAGTATGTTAAAGAATCTTGATTTTGAATTATTGATGGATCCTACAGAAAAAGAAATTGAAAAAATTCAAGAGTTGCAAAAAAACACCATTGAAGAATTAAAAAAAATAGAACAAGAAATAGCATTTTTGACTGCTAAAAAATCTTAGAATACAATGAGTTTATCAAACCCTGAAAATGTACCAAAATTATGTTTGATGATCTTGTAAAAAATTTAGTCTCAACGAAACAAATTTTTGCAAAAAATTACTCTGGAAATGCTCACATTCAGGAGGTAATTCCAACATCTACATCCGACAAATTCCCTATAGACACAATAGATTTAGTTTCTCTTCATGATTTTGCGCTAAAAAATCCCATCTACTTTAATCATTTTGAAGAAGAGATAGACGGTATTTTATGTACTGTCTATGAGGGGGATATTAACGAATACTGGTTAAACAGTATCAAACACGGTTCAAGCTGCCAACCATTTTATCCTACATGGATTATGTCTGCATTTTTAATGGCAAGTATTGCAAAAAAAATAGGATATTTAGAATTAGTAGATATTGGTTCTGGTGATGGACGCATTGCATTTTGTGGAAGTGCCATTGGTATGAATTCCCATAGTATTGAAATTGATGATGTTTTAGTTGATTTACAAAAAATAATTAGTTCATCCACTGATCAAAATTTTAATCCCATTTGTCATGATGCATTGGAATTTGATTATTCTACATTAAATCTAAAAAAACCTGTATTTTTTATTGGTGGTCTAGCTCAAATGGGGGGAGATGTATTAGCTACTAGTATTATCGATAGGATAAATTCTATTGAAAATTTGAGAAATGACACTGCAATAGTTTTTGCAGGAACTAACACCAAACGTCAACTATCAGGTAATTTGGAAAACGGAGGATGGAGTACATTAATTGAAAAACATAATCTAAAAGTAATTGATACTGTTTCATTACCTACAATTTGGACTTTTGATCAGAATGTTGAAACTCCTTACATTTTTACAGAATTCAAATAACCTGAAAAGAATAATTTCCATTAACAATTCCACATTTTGAAATTTTTACTCTTTTTCCAATTTCAGGAGGTTCTAAAATATTGGCCATTATTCTGATAGTATTTTCAAATTCAACCATACAGAAATATTGTTCATTTTGCCTTGAAAATTCCATTATTTTACCTTCAAAATCCCCTTCTTTTAGATGAACATTACCAAAACAATGATTACAAGTATCTGATGGAGGCCACACGATTTTTTTACATTCAACACATTCTGGAATGCAAAATTTGCCTTCATTTAATTTAGATTCAAAACTCATTTTTCTAATACCAACACGGTTGAAGAAGTTGCAGCAGCTGACATGTTGTGAATCAATCCAACTTGTGGATTTTCTATTTGCCTATTACCTGCTTTTGTTTGAAGTTGTTGAGTTATTTCAATAGTTTGTGCAATTCCTGTAGCTCCTAAAGGGTGTCCTGAACCAATTAACCCTCCTCTAGGATTTATTTTAAAATTATTTGTCTCGTGTAATTCTTTAACCATGTTAGTTCCTTTACCATCCATTGCAAATCCTAAAGATTCTAGTGCCATAGGTTCACAAACAGAAAATGCATCATGAACTTCAGCAACATCAATATTTTCAATTTTTTTATCAGCCATTTTTAATGCTGATTGACCTGCAAGTTTTGTAGACTCCATAGAACTAAATGAAATATTTTTTGTAAATCCTGCTGAAATTGTTTTTTGACCAATCCCTGCAATCCAAACTGGGTTTTCAGATAGTTGCTTTACTTTATCTTCTGAACCAAGTATTATGGATGCACTTCCAGTACAAGGTCTTGAACAATCTAGTAATTTTAGATCATCTGTTAATTTTTTAGAATTTAATACCTCCTCTATTGAATATGTTTTATTTGACATGGCGTTGGGATTTTCTTTTGCATGTTTGTGGTTTTTGACAGATACTACTGCTAACTCTTCGTCAGAAATTGAATATTCTCGTTTGTATGATTTTGCAAATATGGATGCCCAAAATATGGGGTGTTTGTATTCTCCTCTGGAGTTGTCCCATTCTAAAATTTGTCCTGGGCTATCATATCTTTCAGCTCCTGAAATCAGCACAATATCTGCCAATCCTGATGCTATGTAGGAATAGGCTGAAACAATAGAATTTGTGCCTGAATTACATAGACTTTCTATGGTGTGGGAGATGTTTGGTTGAATTCCTGCCATCTCAGACAAAACAGGGGAGAGATATTTTGAATTATTATTAGTAGATACTAAAACTGCGTCAATATCTTTCCTATCAATTTGAGGATTAGTCTTGAAAAGTTCTTTTGTTGAATTGAGCATAACTGTTTCAATTTTTTGATCATCTTTGGAAAACGGCGTAATCCCATAACCAATTATTCCTACTTTGTTCATGTCATTCATCCAAAAATGTTTTTTTAAATAATTGAAAAGAATCTGATGTTTTTCCAATTGGGTTAAATTGTAAAATTGGTTGATCAATTCCGGCGTTTATAAAATTGTCAAGTTGTTGTTTACATTCATTTGGTGTGCCACAAATGGATAGGGATTGTAGCATAGAATCTGTAACTAGTTCATGATTTGATTTAAATCCAGATTTTTTAAATTCTTCAAAAATATTTTCTGTTTCAGACGAATATCCATTATTTGCCAAAAATTTACGATATATTTCACCAACTGAAACATAGAATGCTATTGTCTTTTTAGCTCGTTGAATTGCATCATCTGGATTTTCTGAAACACACGTTATCAACTGACATGTAACGTCTATCTTTTTCTTTGATTGCATTTTAGATATTGTTTCTTTCATTTCTTTAAGAGGTCGTAGATAGAAAATTACTCCATCTCCAATACTCCAAGCTAAATCTACCATTTTTTTGTTTATTGCTGCAACATAGATTGGAATTTCATTTCTTTTTGGTTTTATCAATAATGTGAAATTATTTAGTTTGAAAATCTCTCCATCATATTTGATTTGTTTACCTGATAATGCTAGGCGGATTATTTCCACATACTCTTTCATTCTTTGTACTGGTTTTTCAAATTTGTTTCCGTGAAATGATTCTACAATTGGAATACTACTTGTGCCTAATCCTAAAATCAATCGTCCATTTGATAATGTGTCAATTGTGGCTGCCCCCATGGCAATAGTTGATGGACTTCTAGAATAGATGTTGATTATGGATGAGCCTATTTTTTGAGTACGGGTTTTTGCAGAAACTGCCCCAAGCATAGAAAAGTTCTCCATACCCCATGTTTCAGGCACCCAGATAGTGTCTATTTTTGTGTTTGATATGATTTCAGAGCATTGTATCACCTCATCAATCGTGAGTAATGATCCTAAACTACAGGCAACACGCATGAATTTAGTATGACTTTTGGATATTCTAGTGTATCTGTTTTAGTAATAGGTTAATTTTGATTGAGGCTGAAGATTATCAGATCAGATCACAAATACAATCATGAGTTTACAATTATTCTCAGAAAAACATGCGGAAAAACCATCATTTTGGGATGATGCCACAAAGTATGCATCAGTTAGCAAAGACGAATCATTTGTTGAAGAAATAGCATATTGTATGGTGACTTTGCACCGTACAGGCGCATAAATTTTAAAAATCTATTTTATTATTTTCTCTACTTCTAAAGAGCATTCTTCCATATCTTTGAATGAATCAACTGAATACCATTTCACATTTTTGAATTTTACAAGATGAAGTTTTCCCTTATTTGCATAATCTGGAAAGACTGTTTTTTCAATATCTCCTTTTATCGGCAAATCTTTGATAATTTTTGATTCTAGATGATAAATTCCTGCATTCATCCACAAATCCGAAATTTCTTTTTTTTCTTTGAATTTTGTAATTTTATCCTCATCTGTTTCTAAAATTCCAAATTTAGTTCGTAATTCCACTGCAGCTATAGCATTGTCTGTTTTAGATAATTTCTTCAAATCAATATTTGTTATTGTATCTCCATTAATTACAAAAAATGTCTTGTCTTTGATCATTTTTGCAGCTTTCTTGATTGCACCACCAGTACCTAGTGGTGTTTTTTCAATTGAATAATTAATTTTTATTCCAATTTTTTTTGTATCTAGATAATTTTCAATCATTTCTTGTTTGTATCCAGTACAAATTATTACTTCGTTGATTCCATATTTTTTAAGATATCTTAACTGCCATTCAATTATTGGTATATTTTTAATTGGGACAAGGGGTTTTGGAACATAATCTGTAATGGGTCTTAGTCTTTTACCCCTACCACCAGCTAAAATTATTGCTTTCATCTATTTTGTGGTAGATTTTTCAGGTTTTATGTTTTCATAATCTACTAGATCTTCCATCTTTTTTGCAAACTCGTTATAGATTTTTTCAAGATCTTTTAATGGCATCTCAATACCAAGTAATTTCATTGTTTTATTCCAAGATTCAATATATTTTTCATCATCTAGTCCTTTTCCAAGGGTTTCAGCTATAGAGTGAACTCCTTCTGTTTTTCCTAAAGCGTAAATGGCAATTTCTTTCTCAGTTAACATGATCATTCATTCTCAGTTGTATCGCTAACGTAGTAATGTAATTCAGTATAACATTCAGGACAATATGGGAAATCTAAAGTTAGTTTTTTCATGATGTTTTACCTTCTTCTGTTATATTGTAATGTAACTCTGTATAGCATTCTTTACAGTAATCTAAATAATCTGTATGATCACAATCATATACTTTATTCACATCATTTTCACATTTTGCACAAATAGGCATGGTATTTTTATTTATGATTTTGAAATTTTGATGCCGCCTAATGCTAATTGGATTGCAGCTGGAACAAACATCATTGCCATTGAGGCCATTGGATCTCTATCTGAAGTTTCTGCAGCAGGAGCAGGATTTGCTAAAACTACAACTCCACCTAGAATGATCAAAATCCCTGAAATGATTATCATAATTCCCAATCCCTTTGAAGGTTCTTTTCTAGATATGAAAAATGCAATTATTGGTAATATCAATGCAGGTCCACCAAGACCCATACCTCTTTGCATATGATCAAGAGGCAAAAATCCATGATCACTATCTGAAGACATTGCAACTGCTACATCTGCAGCATAAAGTGAAAGCAATCCAATTGCTATTCCAGCAAGAATTAATGAAACAGTTAATGCCATACCAAAATGAATTTTTCACAATTAATAAACTTAATCAGATTGATTGTACTGCTGCCCTATCTTTGAGGGTGTTTAGTTTTTCAATCAACTGCGCAATTGATTCACCCTTACTTCCTACTAGGTTGAAATGGCCTAATTTTCTTAGAGGTTTTGAAACTTTTTTTCCATACATTTTCAAAAATACACCCTCATCAGAAATTTCTAGTGGTTTGTACTCCCCTTGAAATTCTTTTGAGCCAAGTATATTGTACATTATTGTATTGTGAATTAATTTGGTACTGCCTAATTCTAAACCCAAAATTGCTCTGAGATGTTGCTCAAATTGTGATGTTTCACTTGATTGTAGTGAATGATGACCAGAGTTGTGAACACGTGGGGCAATTTCATTAATCACTATAGAATCATCTTGGGTTACAAACATCTCAATTCCAAATATTCCTGCACCTTTTAGTACGGCCATGGTCTTTTCTGCAATAAGTTCTGCTTTTTTGGTAATTTCTTCTGAAACTCTTGCAGGAGCTATAGTTTCACGCAATATGTTTTCTTCATGAATATTTTCAACTAGTGGATATGTTTTGATTTGACCTTTTGTATTTCTTGATGCTATTACAGAGACTTCCATTTTGAATGGAACAAATTTCTCCAACAATAATTTTTGTCCCTTAAAATAATCATAAGCCTCTTGAATCATCTCTTCAGAATCAATCTTGTAGTTCCCACGACCATCATATGCGTCTCTTCTAGCTTTTAGTAGTGCAGGATATCCATATTCTTTTAATGTATTTTTGACATCCTCAATATTTTCAATTTTAACAAAATCTGGGACGGGAATATTATTTTCCTTCAAAAAAGTTTTTTGTAAATATTTGTCTTGAATAATTCTTAATGTTTCGGGGGACGGGTTAATTTCTGCATTTTTTTCAACTGATTTTAAAATATCACTATCTCCAGACTCTATTTCATATGTGATGATATCTGATTTTTCAGAGAGTTCAACTATTGCGTCTTTATCTTTAAAATCTGCAATAATTTGTGTGGCACCAACTTGAGCTGCAGGACAATTTTCAGTAGGATCCAATACGATAATTTCAGATATCTCATTAGGCATTTTTTTCGCAGCTTCTGCAATCATCATTCCTAATTGACCTCCACCAATAATGCCAAGAATTTTCCCCATAGCCAAATGTGTATTTTTCGATTAAAAAAATCTAATGTCGATATACAAAATATATCTAATTTTTTGTAATAGAATTGTTAATTACTCTCTAGTTTTTCCTAATATCATGGCCTATTCTAAAAAACCACTTGTTGGAATCATTATGGGATCTAGTTCTGATAGTAGAATTATGCAGGGAGCAGCAGAAATTTTAGATGAGCATAAAATTAAACATGAGGATCAAATCGTATCTGCACATAGAACTCCTGCAAGATTAGCAGAATATGCAAAACATGCTGAAAAAATGGGATTTAAAATTATCATAGCTGGTGCCGGAGGAGCTGCACATTTACCTGGAATGATAGCATCACACACAACCATTCCTGTAATTGGCGTACCAATCTTGGTATACAATGACAAACATCATAAAAAAACAGATACTGAGAAATTTTCTGCATTTGGGGGGCTGGATTCATTATTGTCTATAACTGAAATGCCTTCTGGTTCTCCAGTCGTTGCAGTTGGAGTAAACAAAGCAGGTAATGCTGGAATTTACGCCATGAAAATTCTTGCAAATGAATTTCCAGATTTAAAAAAGAAATTAAAATTACATAAATCAAATCAACATAATTCAGTTATGAAAGAATCAGATCAGTTACAAAAACAAGGCCTTTCAAAATTTGCTAAAAAGAAATTCAATTAATCAAGTCAATAAAGTGAATTGAATATTCTTCTTCTTTAATGAATCAATTAATAATTGAGCTTGCTCTTTTCCTTGTGTTTCTAAACTTAAGGTAACTCCAGCTGATCCTGCATTAATATTCGAACTTAGTCTGTCATGTACAACTTCTATGATATTTGCATTGGCTAGAGATATCTCATCAATTATTTCCTTGAAAGCACCAGGTCTATCAGGCAGTAAAACAGAGATTTTGAGTAATCTGCCCATTGCAGCTAATCCTTTGTCTACAATTTGACCCAAAAGATACATGTCTACATTTCCTCCCGCCAAAACTGCTACGACCTTTTTTCCAACAGCCGGTTTTTTTGAAATTAGATATGCTAAACTTGAGGCACCAGCTGGCTCTACAACAAACTTCATTCTTTCCATTAAGAGGAACATTGCCTTTGTGATTTCAATATCATCCACTAGAACTATTTCATCGATGAGTTCTTTGATCACTGTAAATGTTAATTGTCCTGGCACTTTAACTGAAATGCCATCAGCTATAGTTCTATCGCCACCACTTGAAGTGATTGAACCTTGTTTTACAGAGTCATGCATTGATGGGAATGATTTTGACTGTACTCCTATAACTTTGATATTTGGATTTTTTTCTTTTATTGCAATCAATGTTCCTGCAGCCAATCCGCCACCACCTATGGGCAAATAGATTTCATCTACATCCGGTAGATCTTCTAGTATCTCTAATCCGATAACTCCTTGTGCTGCAATTATTTGTGGATCATCAAATGCATGTATCATTGTAGCCCCAGTCTCTTTGGCTATCTCTTTTGCTTTTGATGATGATTCATCATAATTTACTCCCTCTAAGATTACATTAGCACCATAACCTCTAGTAGCAGCAACTTTTGCAGGAGATGCATTTTTTGGCATTACTATAGTACAAGGTATTTTTTCTAATGAGGATGCAAAGGCAACTCCTTGTGCATGGTTACCTGCTGACGCTGCAACAACACCATGTTTTTTTTCTTCATCCGTTAATGATTTTATTTTAAAATAAGCTCCACGAATTTTAAACGAACCGGTCTTTTGCCGAAACTCTGCTTTTAGATATACATCTGAACCAGTAATCTCACTAAATGTAGGAGTATGTATCAGAGGTGTTTTTTTAATTTCATTACCTCGTAATGCATTTGCAGCTAGTATGTCATCATATGTGGGGTTCATTGGAAATGATGCTATCGGTTTGGTGTATTTTACTTCTTCTACGGAAAAGTTGCATCATTAGTCAAATTTTATGTGTAAAATTTCAGGAATGCCTAAATACTTTGAAATTGTCGTTGAAATTATACACAGGAGCCGGATCTCCCCTTTGAGAGAATATCTCATTTTCCGGTTTCCTGGGTTTTATGAAGATTGAATTACTGTTTCAAGTTCTACTAATCTATTTAGAATATGTTCTTTGGTGGAATCAGACATTTTTCTAGGATCAAATACTCCTTCACGAGTATCGTTTTTAATAAATTCTAAATCTATTGATAACAAACAACCCTCTTCACCTCCAACTAATTTAGGATCATCTATTAGTACAGGAGATGTTTGATATGTTTCTACCAATAATGAATCAAGTTCAGAAAAGAGTTTAGACTTTTTTTCAGACAATTCTTGAAAATCAACTCCAGCATCTTTTTGAATTTCTGAAAAAACTTTTTCTCTAAATTCATCATTTTCATAAAATACTTCAAATAATTTCTGATGATCAAAATCCTTGTATCCCATTTCTTTGAGTTTGTTTAATACAATTTGATCACTATTATCTGAAAGTTGCTCTTGCTCATTTTTTGTTAAATCAACAATCTCCGAAAGCTCTTTTTGACAATCAATAACTCGTTGATCGGGTTTGTAATATAACAAAACATGAAACTGTAATGATAAATGCCCTGAAATCAAATAATTTCCTTCTCTGATTTCAAATTTTGTAAAAATTCTTCTTACATCTTGATTGTTTGTAATTGAAACATCTTGTAGTGACCAATCTTTTAATGAATCATTAATTTTTTGAAAATAGTCTGATATTAATTTTGGATCAAATGTTTTTTGATCAGTAATTGTAGAATCTCCCATCATTACTTTGACATCAATCATTTTTGTCAAATCAATCATTTTTGGCAGATATGATTTTTGGATTAATTCATTTTTTTCATTAAGTAATTGAATGAATTCATTAGATGATCTTGAACCTAATCTCACATGAAATATCGAGAAACTGCTCTCCTTAAACCTTCATGATCAAATCTAAATAGATTGGATGGCAATTATAGGCATGGGGCAATTAAAAAATACTTGTGATAACTGTAATGAAAATATTACAGAGTATTATCATGATGGATACAAGGGAAAAAGAGGTAAATGCCCCAAATGTGGAGTAGATTTCCCCTTAGAATGAGGTAAAATATGACTGAAGAAAAAATTGAGAGCAATCCTGAAACTGAAGAAACAAAAAGTAACAGCGTAGTGGATATGCTACTTAGCAAGAATCAACAGCAGACACTAGATTCTGAAACTATGATTTTAGAAACTCAAAAGCGAGTTTGGGCTGCCCTCAAAAAAGGTTACGAATATTCGGGACTGATTGACGAGTCAGACCAATTTCTAAGAAAAAATGTTTTTTCTAAATTGGATATGGTTGTGCTCTATGTGGATTTGGTGGGCTCCACCACAATGACATTAGAAATGCCTCCAGAAAAAATTGCAATTATCATAAGTTCATTCTCTCAAGAAATGGCAGCTGTTATCAGACAACATCATGGTTATGTTTTAAAATTTGTAGGCGATGCTGTTATTGGTTATTTCGTAGGTGATAAAATGCAAACAGGAGACAATGCTGTAAATTGTGCAAAGTCAATGATTTCAATTATTCAAAAAGGAATTAACCCAATTCTAAATCAATATGATTATCCTGATTTGATGGTAAAGATTGGAGTTGATTTTGGTCAAAATATTGTTGTAAGATATGGGGCAGATGTTGATAACTCTCATGTGGATTTAATGGGTCCTGCTATGAATATTGCAGCAAAAATTCAAAACATGGCAAAACCAAATCAAATTTTGATTGGCAGTGATGTGTACCAAAGATTGCATCCCAGTTATCAAAAAGACTTCATTCAAGTTGTTTGGACAAAAGAAGAATGGAAGTATCGTTCAAGAACTACGGGCGAAACCTACAATGTATATGAATTCAAAGGATAAATTTAAAAATTAAACTGTAAAATTATCGGGACATTCTACATGTTCATAATGATGCTCAGTGAATTTTTCTTGAACAACATAAATTACAATTTTATGAAGATCTTTTTCTCCAATATCCTTTTTGCATTTTAGACATGCTTTTTTTGATGCGTCCATGTGTATCAGCGATCCAAAGTGGGAATCTATAAGGATCTGCGATCAACTCAAGTTGAGCTAAAACGACTGACATTTAGCTTCATTGTTTATCAAATGACTAAAGCAAGCCACAAATATAGCAAATATCGAGGATATTCATGGATAATATGGTAACAAATCACCTACGTGACTTGTATGGATTAAATCCAAATATCCCACATGTAGCATTTCAATTCCCAAGACTTCCACCAGGGTTAGCAAATCCAATGTTCAAAAACCATGAAAATCCAATGAAAAAACAATTTTTACAAAATGCTGAGAATATGGCTCAAAAACTTCAAGGATTCCAACACATGTATCAACAATATGCAGCAGGACTACTTACAATGAATTCAACAGTAATTCCACCAGGACATCCAGCATATACAAGACAAAATTCCATAGAAACACTCCAAACAGAAAATGACAAACTGATAAAAGAAAACATGGAATTGAAGAAAAAATTACAAAAAGAAACAAAATAAAATATCTAGTTCTAAAAATTGCAATTAGACAACATCCTTATTAATTTCGAATATTAGTTTGATCATGGTTAAAACTCCTGCAGATAAATGGAAAGACACTGTTATCAAATATAGAAAACAATGTCAAAAAATTCTTCAAGTATCAAACAGTGTAAGATATGCTGGAGTTGTAAACGCATATGGTAGAACTTTAACTGGAATGATAAAGCCCAACCTTAAACCATTATTACAATCAGAAGATTTCAAAAATGAATTATTTGTAATATCCACACTAATCTCATTAAGAAAAGACTCAGTCAGTTCTGTTGGAAAATTAGAACATGTGATTTTACAACATCAAAAAATTACAATATTAATTTTACAGAAAAATAATGTGACATATTATGTGTCACTTAATAGAAAAGAAAAAGACTTAGAGAATATTGTTTCTTCAATTAAGAAAGCAATCTAAGCTGGTGTAAATCCTTGATATCCGCCTGTTTGTTGATCTTTATCATCAAAGATAGGTTCGAATAAAGAAATAAGATAGCCGTCAGGATCTAAAATGATCGCATTTTTTCCTGCATCTTTTTCAATAATATCACGATGTATTGTGACACCTTTTTCTTTTAATTCGTCAACTGCAGACTGAACATCGCCAACAAGAAATCCCAAAGTAATTCCACTATCAATAGAATCACCAACATGTTGAGCTGTTAACGATGCGGGATGTAAACTCAATAAAGCACCAGTTGTACCCAAATCAATCCAGGATCTTCTTTGATTCTTAATTGGAAGACCTATGATTTCATGGTAAAATTGTAGGGATTTGTCAATGTCTTTTACTGCTAAAATTACATTGCCTACTTTTTTGATGTTCACAGATATACTTAGTCAGAAGTTCTTTAAATCCATTGCTCATTGCACTTCAACCATGGTTTCAGTTCTATCAACCCCACTGATTTTTTGAATCTGATTTGCAACTTCTTTAATCTCTACTAATTCTGCAACATCAATTATTGCAACTGCATCAAATTGACCACTAGTTGGGAATGAATCCGTGACAGATGTAATTTTTTTTAATCTAGCTGCTATTAGTTTTTTAGGAGATTTAACTAAAATGATTGCCCTTACCATCCCAAATCAACCTCCACTTCTATCAATGTCTCAGTTGTTACAATGTCTTTAATTTTTTTAAAATCAATTACAATACTGTTTATTTCATCAATATTTCCCTGTAATAGAACACTGATATCAGCTCTTCCTGCAACAACCATAATCTGTTTTACAATTTTTCGTTTTTTCTTTAAAATTGCAACAACAGAATCAACCTTACCAGGTTTAACAGTGATTAAACATAATGCACGCATGAATAGTGTATGTTACCGAATCTGATAAAGATTCCTAGTCAGATGCTTCTTGAGAGCGAGCCTCTTCAAGATATGCTCGTCGTTCTTCATTGATTTGTTCTTGATCAATCTTAATATCATCATCTACTATTACAATACCCATATCGATTGGAGGTTCATTTTTTGGTTTTTTAGTTTTAGTACCTTTAGCTTTTGTGGTTTTAGCTTTTGTGGTTGTTTTCTTTGCAGGTGTTTTTTTTGTAGTTTTCTTTACTGCTTTTTTTTCAGCCATGAATCTCGAAAATCAAGAGGTGGGGTGGTTTTTAAAGATTATGCAGAATGGAATTTAGAACAATTTCTCAACACATCATCGATCAAAGAGGCCACCTGAGTCAAGTTTTGACGCATAATTGACTTTATCATTTAATGATCTATATCCACATTATTGGAGGTGAAAGGACATAGCAACATTAGCAGATTACCAAATAATCGGAGATAGTGCATCATTGGCAAAAATAGGGGAGCAATCATTTACAATTACATTTGTAGAGGATTCTGACTATACACAGGGTGAAACAGTCACAAAAGGAGTGAAAATCACAACAAAAGAAATGTTTGAAGTGGATGGAAATCACATCAACAAATTTCATACTACTAGAGTGGCAATAGTTAACAGATTCAAGAATGAAAAATTACGAGAAGATGTTAACGTAAAACAAATTCCATTAGGACCCGTCAAATGCATCTCTGAAAAATCAGCATCAGGAAAGAATTTCTTTAATCTTGTAGATGCATAATTTTAGAAAAATTTGAGAAAAAAAGGTTTTCCACCTTTTCTTTATTTTGTTTAAGAAAAGGGAATAAAATGAAAACCAAATATGCTACATCAAAAATCTACTTAACTCTATTGTAATTTTAAAAAATGACGACATATTTTGTTCATAATATCTTAAATCCCATACAAAGTAGTAAAATGTATGATTTCTAAAATTTCAATTGTGGTCTTATTGTGCAGCATTCCATTAATGTTCATAATACTAACACCCCAAACAGCTCTAGATTGTACAGGGAATGCCCTATGTCTAAAGGGAAAAATCACGAATGTTGTTGATGGAGATACAATTGATGTGGGAGAAACCAGAGTGAGATTAGCACTCACATCCACTCCAGAATTAAATGATTTAGGAGGTATAGAATCAAAGATTTTCGTTGAAGAAAAATGTCCAATTAATTCAGAGGTATTAATTGATGAAGATGATGGGCAAATTGAAGGAAGTTATGGCGGGGTAATAGCCAAAGTGTACTGCCAAGGAGTTTTACTTAATGAGGAAATTTTAGAAAAAGGGCACGGAGAGATTAAAACAATTCATTGTTTTGACAGTGAATTCAAGGAAGAATCCTGGGCTAAGAAGTTTGGATGTTAGTAAAACAGTGCCGCGGGCGGGATTTGAACGCGCGACAGCCCGGTCTTCAGCCGAGTGCTCTCCCAGGCTGAGCTACCACGGCACTTAGAAAAAAAGGATTGTGTTGAGGAATTAAAGTTTGTCATTTTATGGCATATGATTACTTTTTTCTAAAGTTGGGATCGCGATCTTTGAAATCTATGGAATACAATGACTTACAGTACAAGATATCTCTAACCAGAGAAGTTTTTCTTTCTGATTGTCATCTAACTGATTATACAAATACAGTACATCACAGCTTTCAATATCATTACCCCAAAGAATTGATTGATAGATTCCTTTTGCCTGAGTATCCAAATTATCTGATGATATTGTATCCATTCTATCAAATATTATCTCAAGTTCTGAGGGTGTATTGCACATCATTCTATATTTTTCAGGTACATTGTTGTATGCTGCTTGTCTAGCTTCATCATCAGCATATTTGAGCAATGGAGGCAAAGCAATGGATATGCCAACTATTACAAAAAGTAGAATTAAAACAATCGCAATAACCATAAACCAATTAATCATATAGATTCACCAATAGAGAATTCATGTATCTTTAAGGTCAGTCTGTTAAATTTTCCAAGGAACATCCGGTATATTTTTTCGTTTATTGATCAAACGTCCCATAACAAAAAACAAGTCAGATAGTCGATTCAGATATTTAATACAATTTGAATTGATTTCATCTTTTTCACTTAATAGTACAGTTTGAGATTCTGCTCTTCTAACGACAGTTCGAACATAATGCAGTTGAGCAGCAGATTCATCACCTCCCGGTAAAATAAAGTTAGTTAAGGGGGGCAATTCAGTTTCAAATTTATCAATATGAGTCTCTAAATTTTCAATCATTTCTAATGACACCCTATTTTTAGTATCATTAAGATTGGGATTTGAGAGGTCTGCACCTACTAGAAACAAATCATTTTGAATTTGCGTTAATAGTGATTTAACATCTTCATCCAAAGAATGTGTTAAAACAATTCCAAGTGTAGCATTTGCCTCATCTACAGTTCCATACGAGATGATTCGAGGGTGGGATTTGTCAATCCTATAATTTCCTTGTAATCCTGTACTGCCATCATCACCAGTTTTTGTATATATTTTCAATAATCTACTACTTTTGAAATAAGTAATATGTGATTCGTAATGGCATAATATTGTGAAGGAATTTTTCAATGCAGCTGCAAATTTAAAAAAAATTCAAAGGCAGGGATGGATAGATAAACTATCCATAGAAAATCCTGAATCAGTTGCTGATCATTCGTATTCTATGGCCATGATGGGTATGATTATTTCAGATACTGAAAATTACAATAGTGAAAAAATTCTCAAAATGATATTACTTCATGATTTGGCAGAATCAGAAATTGGAGATTTTATCCCTGGAGAAATTCCCATAGAAGAGAAAAATAAACTGGAAAATAATGCATTTTCTAAAATCATCAAGACATTACCAGATAACGTAAAAACAGAGTATGAGACACTATGGAATGATTATCAGAAAAAGGAATCATCAGAAGCAAAAATTGTTCATCAACTTGACAGATTAGAGATGGCCTTTCAAGCCAAAATATATCAAAATGAAGGCCATTCTAAAGAAAAACTGAGTACTTTTTTTGAATCAGCAAAAAAGGAAATTATCCATCCAAAATTAAAAGAATTATTTAGAAACATCATAGATGAAAAATAGACATGGATGAGAATGAAAAAGACCAATTAATTGAGGCTCAAAAACAAGTAATTGGAATCTTGTTTGAGGTTATCAAAAGATTACAAGAAAATAATGACTTGGATGAAGAGTATTTTCAAATTTTATCAAATGGTGCAAAAAATGAAAACCGCATCACTGAGATTCAAAAGGAAAGAACAGAAAATGCAAAGATTGTTGGTAGATTACTAGAACAATTAGAAATTTAATTTCCACAACCGCAATCATCATCAGAGATTATTCTCAGATGTGCAGTTTGCATGTATTTGTCTTGAACATAATTTGCTAAATTAACAATTCGTACTCTAGGTTCTTTTGTTGTCCAATGACCCTCATTTTCAAACCAAAACTCTATCTCATTTAGGTCATATCGCTCATTTTGTTCTACTAAACTTTTGAAGATTAATTTAATTTCGTCAATTTCAGTTTCTGAAAGTTTTGATTTATCCTCAACCATGGTAGTAATTTCATTTAGTTTTATTATGACAGAATTAGTCAAAGGCATATTTTTGCTAACTATAATATTCTATAACAATCTTTAGAGCAAAAATTGTTATAGCAATTGTATTTCATGTGAAATATGCAATATTTTCAGGCTCTAAAATTAGGACAAAAAAGAGTTGCAGAAGCAAGAGAATATCTTAACACCCTAACTAATGGAAAGGCAATGCCGGCATTAGCCCTTGCAAGTAATTCATCTAGTAATTGGGCGCCAGTAGGAGAGGAAAACTTGTATGCTTTTGTGGATGAATCAGCAGGCTTTGTATTGACAGATAATAGTGGATATATTCTGGCACTAGTTGACAAAACAGGCTCCTCAAAAACCATTGTACAAGGAGTCACTAAACAACAAAAAGAGATATTAGAAAAATCCTTTGAAAAGGACAATATTCCAAAATTCGAAGGTAAAGTAATCTTACCTGTTTAGTATCAAGAAAAAAACGTAAGCTTTAGTTATGATATAATATTGATAAATAAAATGAGCAAATTTTCTCAAGAAATTGAGGTAGGAGGACATCTAATTGACTCTTCAATTTTGACTAAGATCTTTGATAAAATCATGGATTTGCATGGAGAATTCGAAGTTGATGAAATTAATATTGGTAAAAAGAAAGGAGACGAATCTTTTGCCAGATTATTAATTACAGGTAAAAATCAAAAGCATCTTGATGAGATTTTAGAAACAGTTTATCGATTAGGAGCAGTATCAAAAATTCAACAACAAATTACACTAAAAAAAGCACCAAAAAATTATGTAATGCCAGATAATTTTTACAGCACAACTAACAATCACACCAATGTATTTCATAAAGGAAAATGGATTCCAGTAGAAAATATGATGATGGACAAATGTATAGTTGTTAAAGGAAATAGAGCATTTTGTGTTCCAGTAAGGGATGTGAAAAAAAATGATCAAATTATTGTAGGAGAAAAAGGTATCAAAATCACACCCCCTGAACGTCCAAGAGAAGGAGTTAATGTCTTTGAATTCATGGGAAGTTCAAGCTCTAGTGAGAGACCAACTCAACACATTGCTAAAAAAGTTGCAGATGATATTTACAATACTAAAAAGAATGGCGGGAAAATTGTCATTGTCGGAGGGCCTGCAATTGTACATACGGGGGCGGATGATTCAGTATCAGAGTTAATTAGATCAGGATATATCGACGGGGTTTTAGCAGGAAATGCATTAGCAGTTCATGATATAGAGTATGCTACGCTAGGTACTTCACTTGGAATGAATGTTCATGATGCAACACTAGCATATCATGGTCATAGAAACCACATGGATACAATCAATGCAGTATTCAAAGCAGGTTCAATTGCCAATATGGTAAAATCAAAGAAACTAACTAAAGGAATAATGTATGAATGTGTAAAGAACAAAGTTCCATTTGTTTTGGCAGGTTCAATCAGAGATGACGGACCATTACCAGATGTAATTACAGATGTTGCTCAAGCCCAAAGAGAGTACAAAAAAGTACTAAAAGATGCCAGCATGGTGATTATGATTTCTACAATGCTTCATTCTATAGCTACTGGGAACATGTTACCTGCCAATGTCAAAGTTATCGTAGTAGACATTAGTCAACCAACGGTCACCAAACTCATGGATAGAGGCACATGGCAAGCATTAGGAATTGTATCTGATGTTGGTGCATTTTTACCAATGGTTGCACAACAAATTAGAAGAAAGAAATAATCACGGCATCAATCTAGGATGGAGCAACTGTAACCCATCTGAATTTAGATCAATTGGGTGAATTTGTTCACTGTGTTTTATTCCACGCATTTTAGTAACTTGAATAGTTCTCTCCATAGTATCTTCTATTCTAGTATGGCGAAGTTGAATAATGCCTGAAGTGACAAACCACTCTAATGGAATTTTATCATTTTCAGAATACTCTGACAGAACAATACTTGTTACTCCAAAATTTTCTAGAGCCTGAACCATTCCTTGCAATCCCTGTCTCATGTAAAACTTGTCCGAATACTGCATAGCCAATATCGTAACTGAATCAATTACAACACGTTTTGCTTCAATGCGTTTAATGCTACTAAGTAATAATTTAGTCAAATGCTCAAAAGGTAATTGTTCTCCTCGGTATAATGAATCATCTTTCCCAATCAATTCATCTTGAATTTTAAATGGTCTAGCATCAATCATCAAAATTTTATCTTGTGAGATTAAATCATCAAAATCCCAACCATATGATTTACAATCATTTTTTACTTCTTCAATATTTTGAGACATTGTAACATAGATACCAGGTTCATCAAAGTCTTTAGCACCAGAATGAAGATATTGTAATCCCAAAGTAGTCTTCCCACTTCCAGGAGGACCTGAAACAGTCACAGATCTTCCAGGTTTTAGTCCTCCAGAAATTACAGAGTCTAATCCAGGTATTCCCGTTTTCACTTTAGAATATGTAGAATCCATTTCTATAGAAAAACTAGGGTAAATTTTGTATATAAAGACGGAGACGAGTTTGATTCTAACAAATATTCTTGTATGAAATTATTACAAATGAATATTCTTGGAACTAGTCCATAGAGATTCAAATAGTAATTTCATTGAATACACCATGGATTTTGAATTTGTCCACATAGCGAATAATTCTTCAGTAGAATTTGCATTCTTTGTAAAGAACAACATTTCACCATTATCTTTGAGAATAAAGCACAGATGATTTTCAATGTCTTTGCTTAACTTTTTGATATTCTTTCTTTCCAAATCATCAAAGATGTATGATGTTTTATCAGAACATGCACTTAGTAATCTGAATTGTTGTTTAGATTTTACAAATGATTCTAAGAAATCACCGTGATATAGTTTGAGATAATCTTTTTCTGAACCAAGAATTAAAAATTCATCATTGTAACTATCAGTCATTTCAGTGATTTTTGAATGAATTTGGTTTGAGCCTTGAAGCATTTGGAATTTTTCTTCAACCTCTTCATGCATTGAATCAAAAGCAGGAATGTTTTCCCATAATTCAGATAATCCTTTTTCCATTTGTTCTAATGATTTTACTCGTTCTTTTTCTGAATTGACTAAAATCCAAATTGCCTTATCTAATGGTAATGCTGTAAATTGGATTGGATGTTGGAATGTTGCAGATACAACGCCTTTATTTTGTAATGCAGATAACAAATGATATGTTTCAGTTCTAGGGAGTTTGAGTGCTTTGCATACTTCAGGAGCAGTTTTTGAACCATACTTTCCAAGATAAATGAATACCTTACTCTGGTTTGATGTTAATCCATATTGTAATAATTCTGATTGTACTTTTTCAACAGAAAGCTTGTACTCGTACATTTGTGAGTCGGGTGTTGAGTCAAATACTGATGATTGAGTTGTTTCTTTTGCCATGTTTTTTCAGGATCCTCCGTTAGAATGGACTAGGCTAAATTGATGTATAGCTAAATTTGTTAGATCGAGTTGATCGTTTTTGTCAATATTTTGACATTTCATAGATGAAGAATTAGGCATGATTTTATGCTATGCACCTATTTTTATCATATTTTGTACTGAAATTGCCTTTCCAGAATAGATCGATTTTAATGTAAAATTTTCTCTAACACCTGTTGATTTTAAGAAAGAGATTTCCAAGGTCCCATCGGATCCTCTAAAAGCCACACATCCCATATCTTCCTTTAGCCCTTTTTCCATTACTGTAGTTAGTGTCGATAGTGTTCTTTGAAGATTTTCAAGTTTAGATTTTAATTCATCTACGGCTTTAAAGTACAATTCCATTTCACCTTTCAAACCAATTCCATTATAAATTAGGATTTCATTTAGATTATACCATTTATCGCTAACACCTTTCTTTCCTTTCTTCTTTTTTTCAAATTTTGCTTTAGCTTTCTTATCATCAGCTTTCTTATCATCAGCTTTCTTATCATCAGCTTTCTTATCATCAGCTTTCTTATCATCAGCTTTCTTATCATCAGCTTTCTTATCATCAGCTTTCTTATCATCAGCTTTCTTATCATCAGATTTCTTACCAGGCACATCTCCATCAAATTTTGCTTTTAACGCAAGAAAATCAGGATCATCAGAAGACATTTCTTCATTGATTCTTATTTTTTCACCCAGTAAATTAGAATATTCTTGAATTTGGAATTCAGTATCTTCAATTTCTTTTTCTAAATTAACTTTGAGTGAATTAACTGAGTTAAATCGCTCTATTAGGCTTTTCAAGATTATTCATCCATAGGGACAATAGATGGCAAATTTTCTTTGAGTTGAGACAATGTACTAAGTTGTTTAGTAGCAGTTCGTAAGAAAGTAATTTTCTCAGTCAAGTATGATTTTTGTTTCTGAATCAACTCTAATAATTGAGGAGTAACATATTCTACAATTGCGGTGATAACCTCAGGAGGATAATCCGTGAATTTTTTTGTCTCTGTTTTACCATTTACTAATTTAATTACTAATTTCAAATTTGGCAACATTGTAACAGTTGCATCTTGAGGAAGGTTGAAAATTACAGGGTTGACATCGGTGGAAAATGACAAAAATTGGGTGATTACTTGTAACGCATTATGTAAATCATCAATTACGTTTGTTTTTTGATCTTCAAGTTCATAAATTTGTAAAGATTCTTCCATCAGAGTGTTTAGCTGAGTCAAAGTTTTTGCATTGACATCATTAGGATCCACTGAGACTTGTTCTGGAGCTGCTTGTTGTTCTGGAGCTGCTTGTTGTTCTGGAGCTGCGGCATTATCAGTAGATTCTGCAGATTGCAATGTCTTTCAAATGCCAAAAGATCACATTAAAAGTTGTATGTACCTTAATGTTACAGATCTAATAATAGGCTCAGATTAGGGATTACCATAAATGTGCACCAAGCCCAGATTTACTGTTTTCTTGAAAGTCTCTCCTGCCTCATCATACCCTTGTAAATACAGTGCTGCATCATAGTCACCATTTGGAACTTCACATGTAGCTGAACAAGGATTAATTGAATCATTGTCATCAGGAGGAGCTTGAATAGGCCAAAATGTAATTTCAGCATAATATTGATCTGGAATATACAGACTATCTCGTGATGCATCAATTTCTGCACTCGCATCTGAGCCATTTACATAGCGTGGAGTAGCCCCATAGGACGTTAAACCATCTAAAGATGTCAAAACTAGCCTAGTACCACCGTAAGTGAACCAGACTCCTTCAGGACCTTCATTGAATGCACGATATGTTACTGGGTCTTGAGAACCAAAGCTAAGAAAAGTAGGCCATCTAGGATCAGGTTCTGGAGTTTGTAGGAATGTTGGTCCATCAGGAAAAGTCCACCCAGTTCCATCGATAAAAGTTGTATCATCAAACATTATGTTGATGGGTAGATTTTGTTCATCAAATCCATTCCAATCCAATGTTACTTTTAATCTCTCACCTATTTGTAAATTGGCAATACTAGTAGAATGTGCAGTCAGATTGGCAGAGAAGAAAACTATATCGTCATCATCAGCATCTCCATGATATTTTTGATCAGTGCCATTAGTTGTATCAACATCAATCCAGATTCCCTGATCATCAAAATTGCCCAGTACAACGTCTTTGAAAGGTAGTTCTATTTTTGTTAATGGGATTATTTCAGGTTCAACAGGAGTTCCATCAGTATCAATTACCTCTATCTTATAGTGTAACCTAGTAGCATTATTTCCATAATTTGTATAGAATAGATCCTCTACTTCAGCAGCACCCTCTGCTTCTGCAAATGGAATACTATCAAGATCACCATCTACTCCATTCCAATGTATTACAGATGCAATATCTCCATCAAAATCAGCGCCTGCGGGATAACAGTCATCATCTTCTGGATATTCATCTCCATCATTACAATATCTCAGTGTGTATCCAAATGACATAAAATCAGACTCTATGTCATCATCCTCATAGCCTGATTCAACAGCACTATCCATTAGAACACCATCAACATATAATTTGCAACTGAGCACACCATCTCTTACCAAAACTACGTGATGCCATTGATCATCATTGTATGTAATATCAGTTCCTGATTCATTTGGAGTTTGACACTCGACGTGATTCTCTAACCCCTGATGGCCGTGTCTAGATGCCATACCAAAATTAAACTCATATCCATCAGCAAGGTAAAGTCCATAATATTCTAAATGTTCTATTTCATTATCCCATTCACCCATCTCTACAATCGAAACATCATCCTCTGAACCACTTTCTACTCTCACCCAAATTGCAGTAGCATCTGGATAGTTACCAACATCGGCTGCTGAACCTCCAAACCCCCACTCATCCCAAAAGTAATCATCATCATCATCATCAAAATGATAATACCCATCCCCATCAGGTCCTCCAGTGTCAAAAAATTCAGGATGTCCGCCACCAGAGTCCATTCCTTGATTGCCAAAGGCACCCATACTGTCTGCAATTTCATTATCACCAGTATCTCCACACTCAAAACAATCCATCATAAATGCAAATGAGGGTTCAGGAAAACCGAGTGGAACAATACTAGAATAATAAGTCATAGTTACATTATATCCTCCAATTGGAACATTTGTTTCAGCAGTCATAGGGGCTGAAATAAATGACATGGTATTTCCATTAGGAGATGCTGTTTCGCCATCAGCATTTGGAGATGAACCATCCATAGTATATTCACCATTTGGCGATAATGTTGTGTCTTCATGAAAATACAAAACATCAGTCAAGTCTGAATCAGATTCAGTGAGTCCCAAAGATGTCAGTGCAGAACCAGCATCAGTTGCTAATGGAACTGTGCTAATCCCTACACTAGCTAATGCTTCATTCCCTTCATTTGCATTTGCCAAAGTTACATTAAATAATTGTAGATCCCCATCTGTCTCACCAGTAAGTTGAATTTCATAGGTAAAAATAGCAACTTCACCCGGACCTAATGATTCATAGGATTCTGGAGTAGGTTTACCACCATTAAGCATATCATAAGTAAGTCCAGAAGAGCTTACATCAAGAGTTTGTTTTGTATCGTTCATTACGGGTGTTAAATTGTACAAATAATTTCCATTGGACATATTATTTACGACAGTATAGATAAGTGTAGAAGTAAACGTACTTGGGATAACTGATGGAGTAGCAGTCAAACTCATGTACACATTTTCGTCTGCTAAAGAATTTACTGTGAAGGAATTTACTTCACCTCGAGATGATACAACTTTCATGTTATAGCCTTTGGCAGAATCCATTGTATAGTCAACCAAACTAGAAATGTCAACTGTACCTCCAGGAGCTATTTCTTCATTTAAAGTAAATTTTTGGACAACATCATTTACTCCTTGTTCATCAATCCAAAGAGTTGTTAATTCTAATGGGATTTCACCAGTATTTTTTATGACTCCACCTAGTTTAGATGCATCAGTAACATCAATAGATTCTATTGTAAAAGATTCTGCTTGTTTGTCCCTTTGTCTTGATTCTTCAACAATTAATGATTCAGAGAAATTTCCCATCACATCCAAACTATACGAAACATAAGATAGTGCTCCAATTACCACTGCGACTAAAAATACAGTACCAACTACAGCACTTAAACCTCGGTGAGAACTCATGGGGCAACCACCTGAGAAAGGAATTGGTTTCCTCGATTTGTAAATATTCTCACATCAAGTTCATCAGATGATTGCCAAGGATATGTAGTGTTTAGAGAAATAGAATCGCCCGTAACAACTCCAGCATCAGTGTATGTATATCCAAATGCAGTAGTATTTGTTCCAGTAGTATTTGTGACCTGAATAGATGTAATGTTTAATCCTAAAACTCCAATATTTGCAACTGTCACATTAAGATGGTTTTCAGTCATTTCACCTGCAGGGGTTGCAAACCAAATATTTTCAAAAATCAAATCTTCATTAATTTTATTCATTTGAGTGTTAAACACATCATCCATTTCTTGTTGTTGTGTAGCAATATTGGTCTGAGACCACCCCAACATCATCACACCCATAATACTAACTGAAGATAAAATTATTGCACTAGTTACAACTTGTGCAATACCTCTACGATTTCGAAAATGGGGATGTCTATTTGTTCTATATTGCAATGTCATAATCAGTCAAAATTATGGTATTATTACTAGTATGTAAGAAAATGAACTTACACACCAGGCTGGGCAATGTCTGGATTCTCTATAGAATCAGTAGGAGATTCAGTTACTTCAGAAGATGCTTCAGAATTAGATTCCAAAAGTTCTTCAGGTAAATTATCAGCAGATTGTGTTTCAGATGATTCTGTTTCTAAAACATCATCAGTTTCAACAGGTGAATCACCCATCTCGCCAATTGTATGTGGAGGAGATGAGACATTCAAATTTTTTGAAAGTACAAAGAATGTAGGAAAAAGTTCATGATATATCATAGTGAGAATTTTTGGAACGTTATTTTCGTCTTTTTCTAAAATTTCATTTCGTTCAACAGAATCTCCTGTAATTCTAGCAATACCTTCAATTGCTAAACGCACATTTTTTGGATTAGATAACGCAGTAAATCCATATTTGAAAACAGATTGGTCCTCACTGTTATCAACTTCTTCAATATTGGCCTCTACATCATATTTGTCCAATTTTGTAATTTTAGGATCATTTTTACTCATAGCTATAGAAGTTAACTCAACTTGTGCATTCATCTTAAAGAAAATAGTAGTAAATCTATCTATTAGAAGGTGTATGTAACATCTACACACACATAACAGCATTAACTATATCTGAATGTAAAATTAGCACCGTTGGAAACCAATAAACAACTTATTTCATCAACAAATCGCTCAAGAATTAATTCAGATAAAGTAAACCTTTCAGTTTCAATCTCAAAAATCAAAAAAAATACCCATGAATTATCAAAAATGTATGATTTTAAAAAATACATGGATTCATCTGACATGAATTTCCCTGAAGAAATGGATGAGATGATTCCAAAAGACACACCACCCTATTTGGACAATGGTGAGCATTATGTTGAAAGAATTGGGAGGGCTCTAAAATTTTTCAAACAATGTGCATTAATTGGTCCCAGTGGAACTGGAAAAACTCACATCGTGTACCTTGTAGCAGAACTAGCAGGGTTGCCAATGTGGGAAATTAACTGTGGTTTGGCAACATCTGTTTTTGATTTGTTTGGACGTTATGTTGGATTGGGAAAAGAAAATTGGATTGATGGTTTGATTACAGGATGGTGTAGAAAAGGAGGAATTCTATATCTGGACGAAGCAAACATGATGAAGCAAGATGTTGCTACAAAACTCAACCCATTGCTGGATCAAAGAGGTCATATGGTATTAACTGAAAAAGATAGTGAGATTATTCATAGACATAAACACGCTTACATGATAATTAGTATGAACCCTGTTTCATCAGAATTCGCAGGTACTAAACCAATCAATGCAGCAATGAGGAGAAGAATGAGTGTATGGTTAAACTTTGACTACATGAGTGTTGGGGACAATATTGATGAAAAAGAAATCAGCATGGTTTCAAAGAAAGGAGGCATCCCAATGGTTGATGCAGAAAGTATTGTAAAAGTAGGGGCCAAACTAAGACAAGAATACAAGATGGGGGATTTACCTTATGGTCCATCTGTAGGGGATTTGGTTAACTGGGCAAAGATTTGTTCTGATGGTATGTCCATAATGGATGGTGGAAATGAAACACTAATTCCAATGACCAGTGATGATCCAGAAGTGCAAGATGAAGTAAGGCACATCGTAAAAAAAGTTCTTGAAAGTCAAGCTGCTGCTAAAAAAAAAGGTGTAAACTAGATGAAAGAAACAGTGCAACAGATTGCACATGAATTATTCTTTGAGATTTGTGGAAAAAAACCAATTGATATAGACATGTTTTTTTTAGAACAACAGTATTTCCCAAAAATTGATTATGAACCAAGAATGACTGTATTTTTTCCAATGCCAAGGGCAATTCAAGGATTAGAAACTATACAAGGGTGTGCCTTTTCAAATTTAGAAACTTATCAATCTACAATTTTTTCATTATTTTTATCATCAGTGTGTCATGCAGCAGGTCATGCCAAAGTCACGGATTTTAAAAAATATAAAAAATGGATGGTAAATAAAAACAAAAAACGTGCATATGAAACATTTGAATTTATTGAAGATATACGAGTCAATGAATTTTTGAAAAAAGAATTCTCAGAGTATCATACAGAAATTAATAAAATTCAAGAATATTTTACAAATATTTATGAAAAAAAAAATTTAGAAAATGTCAAAAAAAATTCAAAAAAAGTATTTTCAAATAGATTTGTTTCAGACATTAAAATCAAAAGAGAGCAATTGCAAGAAAAGATTTTGAATCTAAATTCTGAAGAGGATGAAGAGTTTATTAAAATTGCAGATGAGGTTTATGAATCATCAAACATAATATCGGATTTTAGATTGCCATTTACTGATCACTATAGTCATCCAAAAAGAATTGAGAAATGGATTGAAAATATCAATTTGTCAACAGAGGGAAAGTTTCTGAGTATCGTTGAAAGATTCAATGATGTTTGGTTTGAACAACTAAAACGCCGAGCCAAAGTCAGAAAAAAATACGGTGGAATTACAGATGATTTAGAATTTGATAAAATAGATTTTGCTCCAGAGAATATTGGAGAGTACCTTAGACTGAAAAATGCAACCCACTTGTTTTTGAAGAAAATGTCATCACAAATGAAAATGACTCCAAATGTTATGGATGAAGGAATGCCTGAGGATATGGGATTATTACAAATGCAAGCTGCCATTCAAGCAGTTGCGGCTCAAAACAACAGTATTCAGATTTTTGAACAAGACGATTATAGAAGGATTGAGGAAGAATGGGCAATTGTGGTAGATACAAGCAGTAGTATGAGGCTAAAATTTGATGAAATGAAAAAATTTGCCATTTGTTTAGGAGAAGCTGCAAATGAAGTTAATTCAAAGAACGGAAAATGGGGATTTTTTACCTTTAACAATAATTTTACAATTGTAAAAGATCACTATGAGAATTTTGATGCAAATTCAAAGTCTCGAATCGGAGGAATTGAAATCAAAGGATTCTCATTTATTGCAGATGCAGTAAAGCTTTGTTCTAGAATTTTAGAAAGAGAAAACATTGAGAGAAGATACATCTTTTTGATTACAGATGGTCAAGCATTAGGAACGTATGAAGCAGATAAAAAAATGGAAGAGGCAGTAGAAGCAGCTAGGAAAAAAGGAATCAGTGTGGTGGCAATCGGAATGCCTACAGGAGTAACAAAGATTTTTTCAATGTGTATGCCTTATGAGGGATTAAGAAAAACAGTTGCAAGATTCCTGGGCGCATATACAATGCTTGCAGGAGATGATCTGTGATATTCAATAATAAAAAATGTTATAAAAAAAGCTTACAAAGCTTACAATTCCCCAATATTGGGAAGTTAGGTTCTAGTTTATAACATTACACGAAAGTAATAAGATAATAAAATGAAAACCAAACTAAGCAAAAAACGTGCAATCAGTACAGTGCTCACAACTGTCATCATCTTGGTGTCATCAGTTGTACTTGGTTCAGGTGTTGTTTTGTATGGTACCAGTCTTTTCCAAGGCGGTACGCAAACAGAAGCAATTTCCGTATCAGGTGTAAAAATGTGGGTACATGGTACTGCATCAGACGGTTTAGCTTGGGGCGCAGCAAAAATAAGAAACACAGGAGACAAAGTTTTGTCAATAGACAAAATAGATGTCAGAGGATCAGAAATACCATTTTCACAATGGTATGCAGATACTTCAGTTAATGCAACCACATTCCAACTTGCATTAAACTTCACTGGATGGTCTGGTACTGCAGGTAACCTTGTAGATGATACAACATGTACAACATCAAGTACAGTAGAAATTGGCTTGAGTTCTGAAAAAACAGATGCATCATCAATCTGTGCTAATGCCGCAACAGGACCTATTGGATTGTCACCTGGAGAATCAGGAGTAATATACTTCAAGTTAACTAATGGTACAATCACATCATTAGATTCAGGTTCAAACATAACCATCAACATATTTGCAGGCAAAGCAGGCGCACCACAAAGTGTAACCGTATCAGGTGTAACAAATACAGGATAATAGAATTCATCGCCAAATAACGGATAAAAATACAAAATTTAATGAAAACATGCCATAGGATTTGAATATTGAGCCTATCATGTGTGATAGTTTTTACTCTGTAATTCAAAAAAATTACATACGCGACTAGATATCCTATTAACCAAAAATGGAAATAATAAAATGAAAACCAAACTAAGCAAAAAACGTGCAATCAGTACAGTGCTCACAACTGTCATCATCTTGGTGTCATCAGTTGTACTTGGTTCAGGTGTTGTTTTGTATGGTACCAGTCTTTTCCAAGGCGGTACGCAATCAGAAGCAATTTCCGTATCAGGTGTAAAAATGTGGGTACATGGTACTGCATCAGACGGTTTAGCTTGGGGCGCAGCAAAAATAAGAAACACAGGAGACAAAGTTTTGTCAGTAGACAAGATCTCAGTTAGAGGATCAGATGTACCATTTTCACAATGGTATGCAGATACTTCAATTAATGCAACCACATTCCAACTTGCATTAAACTTCACTGGATGGTCTGGTACTGCAGGTAACCTTGTAGATGATACAACATGTACAACATCAAGTACAGTAGAAATTGGCTTGAGTTCTGAAAAAACAGATGCATCATCAATCTGTGCTAATGCCGCAACAGGACCTATTGGATTGTCACCTGGAGAATCAGGAGTAATATACTTCAAGTTAACTAATGGTACACTTACATCATTAGACTCTGGTGCACAAACTACAGTTAACATATTTGCAGGCAAAGCAGGCGCACCACAAAGTGTAACCGTATCAGGTGTAACAAATACAGGATAATAGAATTTTTTTATTTAATTATCCTGTAACTATTTTTAATTTTATTCTAGACTACTTTGTATGTATTAGAATATTTCATACTGTTCAATATAACAAAAAATCATCCATAACAATTGATCATTATGGGTAAAAAGAAAGAAGAACAAGGATTGGAGACATTCCTAAAAAGTGAATTCTTAAGTGAATTAAACAATGAAACTCCCAAAGGTTCTAAAGTACTAGAAAAATATCCCTTAAAAGCTCCATTTAGTTATGCCAACATTATTCAAGACCTAGATACAGGAAGTATATCCTACCAAGTTGACGAAACAAAACTAAACCCATCTGAAGAGATTGTGTATAATCAGTTATACAGACTAATTGAGGAAAATCTAGATTCTCCAGAAAACATTGAAAAGGATTTTGGATTTATGTCCTTTGTTAATAAAATTCTTAAAGAAAATGAGAAATTATTTCAAGAGCAACCCCTTGCTAGTATTGAAAAAGTAAAGTATTATCTTGAAAGAGATATCGATGGATTTGGAAATATTGATCCTGTAATGAATGATCCCAACATAGAAGATGTGAGTTGTAGTGGAATATTAACACCAATTTATGTATGGCATAGAAAATATGATAGTATTCCTTGTAATATTACATTTGAAGATGAAAAATTAAATTCATTTGTATCCAGAATTGTCTTTAGAGCAGGAAAACATATCAGTTCTGCACATCCAATTTCAGATTTAGCATTGCAAGGAAATCACAGAATATCAGTTCTTTATCAAAAAGAAATCACACCAAAAGGAACTAGTTTTACAATTAGAAAGTTTAAGAAAGATCCATATTCAGTAATTGATTTAATTTCATTTGATACAATTAGTGTAGAAATTGCAGCATATCTTTGGATGTTAATGGAATCCAAGATGTCCATCATGGTGATTGGTTCTACAGGAAGTGGAAAAACAACAATTCTTAATGCAATCACAGGTTTAGTTAATCCAGATTACAAAATATTTTCGGTGGAAGATGTTGCTGAAATCAACATCAAACATCAAAACTGGTTTAGTCTTGTATCAAGGGTAGGATTTGGAAATAGTGGGGAAGGAGAAATTGGGTTATATGATTTGATTAAATCAGGAGTTAGACATAGACCAGATTATATCGTAGTAGGAGAAATTAGAGGATCTGAAGCATATGTAATGTTTCAAGCAATGGCTACAGGACACGGAGGATTATGTACGATGCACGCAGACAGTCTAGAATCAGCAAGTAAAAGATTGCAACAAAAACCAATGGACATACCTCCTGCATATATGGCATTGATGAACTGTGCCATAGTGATTAGAAGAGTAAAAGGGCAAGATGGAAAGAGTACCAGAAGAGCAATTTCAGTTCAAGAAATTAAAACATCAGATTCATATCATAATGCTTTCAAATGGGATCCAAAAACAGATTATTTCCTTCCACAACTAGAAAATAGTGAAATGTTGGAAAGAATTTCAACTCAAACTGGAAAAAGCATGGATGAAATTTTAGAAGAATATGAAAAAAGAAAAATTATTTTAAAATATTTAGTTCAAACGGGAGTTAGAGCATATGATAAAGTTGCAGAATTTATTGGAAAATATTATAGAGATCCAGAAAAAGTGATGAAAAAAATAGAGTACGGTGTATAATCATGTCTTTCATAAAAAAACACGAAGAGGCAGACAAGAAGAAAAAGCAAAATAAGAAAATTCAGGCAGAATTGCCTTTTTTCATCACAATTGTAACCCTGTTAGCTACAAGTGGATTTGGTCCATATACCATATTTTTAAAAATTAAAGATATGGAACTTTTACCCAATGTGAGATTAGAATCAATGAGGATTTTAAAAAGAATTGATTTGTTAGGAAAAGATCCCCTCATAGTCATGACTGAAACAAATGAAAGAGGATCTAATTTTGGAGATTTTTTGAATGGATGGGTATCCGCAATTCAAAGTGGGGGAGATGTGGTAAATTATCTTACGACAAAAATGAATTCAGCTTTTGAGCTCTATGAATCACAACAATCAGAATTGGCAAAAAAAGTTGAAACTGTAATTGAGACATATATGACAATGCAAGTTGTGGTGTTGGCAGTTTACATCATCATAACAGCAACATCCACTGATGGAGTAGGTTCTACTCCAGGTCCTAATGACATTGATCCATTGTATCTGGTTATCATAATGCCCCCAGCTGTATCTGCATTATTTTTAGTAATAGCTCACAAGCTAAACAAATCAAAAGTTAGTGAATTAGATTGGAAAAAAATTCTAATGTTTGGAATTCCAGGAATTATTGTTGCTGCTGCATTAAATCCAATGAGCTTGTTGCCGGATTATAATTTGTATATTCTAGGAGCAGCTTTAATTGTGTCAGCAATTTGGCCAGCGTTAAAATTTAAAAATAAATATCAATTTTCACTAGATGCACAATCAGGAGCAACTCAAATTATGAGAGATGTAGCTGAAGCAAGAAAAGCAGGATTAGGTCCAGAAAAATGTGTAATTCGATCCACCAAAAGAAAAGATTACGGATTATTTAATCCAGTAGCAAACGGAGTTGCAAATAAATTAGAATGGGGGATGACTTTGGAAGATATTTTTGGATTTATTAAAAAAGAAGTTAATGATTTCCAGATATTAATTAACTTTAGAGTTTTATTTGAAATAATTTCAGCAGGAGGAGGAAATGTAAATACCTTGAATACACTTGCAGGAGTTGCAGAAAAAATGCATAATATTGAAAAAGAGAAACGAGAAAAATTAAAACCATATGTAATGGTAGGTTTCATGCTTATTGCAATTACGGGATTTACCACCTTGTTAGTAATTGAATCAATAACAAGTTTAGGATCTCAATTAGAAGAAAATGAAGTAAAAAGAGCAGCGTTAGAATTAGAATCAAAATCAAGATTTGAATTATTAGGAATCGCAATTTTAGTCCAATCATGGATATCAGGATTATTTTTAGGTAAAATTACCACAGGTTCGTATTCGGGTGGTTTTATGTATTCAATATTTTTAGTAGGCATATCCATAGGGGCAATAGTGATTATTCAAATGAAAATATTCAGTGTTTCCGCTATTTTTGGATAACTGTATGTATTGTAATATTTCACACTATTCAATATATCAAAAATTTAGCAACTTTATCATATTATGAAGGGAATACTACTCATCCTAGGACTAATTTTAGGCATGTTCATAATTCCAGTTCAAGCTCAAACAACTTCAGAATTTGGATATCAACTTCATCCTGAAAAATTACTAGAAAATACAGAGGGGACACTACAAGTTTTTGTAACATCAAATGAAATGATGGTGCCAAAACAGATTACAAATCTTAAGGCAATTAGTTCAGATAATTCAATCATAGAGATTTTGGAAATCAAAGATGGGAGTGATAAATATACAAAAAATATTTTATTAAAAGCAAATAATCCGGGGATAACTAGCATAGCATTAGCAGCTGAAGGTTTTTCATCAAAAGAAATTAGTCTAGAAGTGTTTAACAATAATAATTATCCTACTCAAATGTTAATGAAGATTACACCCAACGTATTTCCAATCGATGGACCAAAATATGGACATATTGTAATAGAAATTGCAACAACAGGAGGAATTCCAACGGTTACATCTGAAGACATTGTAGTTCAATTAGATACACCTCACAATGAAATTATAAAAATAAAAGATTCTGAACTAGTTATATCTGAAGGAGAATACTATGCAATTACAGAATTTGAAATAATTGGTACGGGAGATGCCATCATATTTGCAGAAACAGAAAATATGAAAAAAATTAGTAGTGTAGTAAATATTCTTGAAGCCGAAAAACCTCTTACGCTTAAGCTATATACTTTTCCGGAGAATTATAATAGTTACAGTGGAACAAAAGGATTTGCAATAGTTCAATTAGTAGATGGTGAAGGTATTCCTGTTCTATCTGAAGAAGATATTCATTTTAGTTTAACTGTAGAAAACCCAGATGTTTCTATCAATACAAGTCATGATTTTGAAGAAATAAATTTTGCACAGAAAGAATTAGTTATTGAAAAAGGGAGTTATTCTGCATTTACAGAATTTACTCCAAGACTAAATTTAGGAGATTCAACGGAAGAACTAGTACAGACTTTTAACATATTTGTTTCAGTTGAGAATTATTTGACTAGTGAAAATTCAATTACCATAGCACATGATCAAATTGGATCTTTAGAAGGAGATGGACCATCAATTACCAAAGTATTGCCATTTTTGACAACAGGTAAAAATGAGATAATAGCTGTTACATATTATGAAACAGATATTGAAGTAGCCAGACAAGTGGGTGGAAATATTGGAGGTTCACAAAGTAGAGAGTTGATTACTGTGACTGTTCCAGTAACAGCAAAAGAAAATCACAGTATTACATTTTCCTCATCTGAAATAGATGTTGTAAATCCAATTAACCCAATTATGAAAAAATCAGATAACGTAGTACTAGTATTTGGTGAAACAGGACCATTGATGTCAGAAGGAGACACAATTTTTTCAATCACAGATAATGAAGGAATAAAGACGGTGACAGGAAACCCCATAGGACCCATTGAAGAAGACCTAGGGTTGACTGTTGAACCATTGTTGCCAATGATTTTAGCAGAAAAAGAGTTTCCAGTTATTGCATATATGCTAGAAAGCGAAAATAGTGAAGATGGCGTTGTTATTACTGGGGAGGATGAAGATGCAGAAGCAGATCCACGACTTGGAGTGACACCGTTTATTGAGGATTCAGTTTTAACATTTTCAGCAAATGATTTTATCGAGACAGATCATGTCACAATTAAGAAGAATCAAGATTATGCAATTTTGAACATGCTGTCAAATAAAGTTGGAACAACTTCATTGCCATACCAGTTAGGGGGATTTTCAGGTACAACCAATATCATAAGTCATACTACTGATCCATCAGACATACATTTGTCATTTCCAAAAATAATTTTAGCAAATTCGAACACATTAGCAACCATTCAACTATTAGATTCAGCCAAAAATCCAGTATACGCAAAAAATGATGTAATAATTAAATTGGTATCAAATAATGAAAACATTATTCAAATTCCACAAGAATTGACAATTAAAAGTGGAGAATATTTTGCCATGTTTGATATTAATTCATTTGATGAAGGGGAAATTGAGCTGGCAATACTTTCCGAAGATATGGCTTTAACAAAATACGATATCGAAGTAATAGATATCACTCCAGTTCTAGCATTGGATCTTCTTGGGGGGATGAATTGGAATGAAAGACTTGAAGGAAAATTATCCGTCAGCATACCTGAAATTGAAACAGCACTAGATGGGTTTAATGTGGAATGGGAAGTTCAAGGAGGAGAAGTACTACAATTTGATGAAACTACAGATTCTAACGGGGTTGCAATCATGAATGTCATGGCTAATGATCAAGAAACAATCACAATTTCAGCAATTGTTTCAGGAAATGGACTAAGTTCATCTACATTGTCAAAAACAGCGCAAATTCAAAACATTCCAATAGATGAAGTTGTAGAAAACGTACCAGAAGAGCAAGGATTTGGATTACCCATAGACATGAATACCATCATCATGATCATAATCCCAATTGCCGTTGGAGGTTCATTGGTAATGTTAAAGAAAATGGATAAACTAGACATAATAACAGATAGAATTTCATTTGGAGAGAAAATTGAAGAGATTAAAGAAAGAGTTTCAGATATTAGGAATCGATGATCAACAATATGAAAAAAATTTCAAAATATGATATATTATTTCTTAAAATATTTGTAATGTAATTAAATCAGATATGATGTAAATGATTGAAGAGTTACTGGATTATAGCACATTAGGAATTGTATTGGCAACTATAATGTTGATTGCGGGTTCAATAATTGATATATGGAAAAGAGAAATCCATGATTATTATTGGGTTGGATTTGGAGTAACAGGGTTATTACTTGTATTTATGAGTCAAGACATTTATTCAGATTTACTGAAAATGGGATTTGCGTTAATTGTAGCACCATTTGTAATTTTAGTGTGGAGAATAGGACTGTTTGGTGGTGCAGATGCTTTTGCACTAATTGCATTAGCAGTAATTGCACCAATGGCTACACTTAGTGAATCTCCAGTATCTCCATTTACTACATTATCTAATGCAGCAATATTATTTGTAATTCCATTTATAATTAATATCTCAAGAAACATTATTGCACAAACAAGAGGTGAAAATATTTTTGACGGGTTTGATGAAAGTAAATTCAAAAAAATTGTTGCCTCATTAATGGGATATAAAGCAAAAAATCCAAAGTTTTGTTTTGCAATAGAAAAAAAAGAAAATGGGAAAAAGAGATTAGATCTTACCATTCACCATGCTGAAAATCAAGAATTTTGTACCACCCCCAATACATGGATAACACCTGGAATTCCCTATTTGCTACTAATTACAGGAGGATTTATCATACAATTATTCTACGGAGACATAATTTTGAGCAAATTCCTAGGCATGTGATTTTTGATTAGACAGATGATCTGTAATATGCAATAACACACACCCCCTTATGTCACAAATGAATATAACAAATTCAATGACAGTTACAGAGACAGTAGAAGAGGGATTATTTCAAACTGAAAATCCCATTCATGAACTAAACAGAATGCTTGTCAGGTATGATCTTACTCCAAATCAAGCCAAAGTGTATCTATTTTTGAGTAAAATAGGTGTCAAAACAGCTTCAGAAATATCAAAAGCACTAAAAATCCCAAGAACCGAAACATATCACCTGTTATCGACATTACAACAAAAAGGAGTAATTTTTTCAGTATTTGGAAAACCTACAAAATTCAATGCAGTGGGGTTGGAAGAATCATTAGAAATTTTGCTAAATAACGAAAAAAACAGAATTAATGAACTAGATGCAGGCAAAGAATCACTTATCAAACTTTGGAACATTATCCCAAAATATGGGGAAACAGATGATGAAGTACAGGATAATAAATTCCAATCACTGCAAGGAAGAAATTCTATTCTAGTAAAACTAGAACAAATGATTAAAGAATCTAAAGAAAATATTCTGGTATTAGGCACTGAGGCAGATTTTAAAAGATTTTACTTTACAGAATTTACTGAATTATTAAACAAAACAAAATCAGAACTTAGAATTTTAACAGACCATACACCAGACACACCACATATTTTTGAAAGTGTATCACCAAAAAAAGTTAAAAAAATTGAAGATAAGAATAGAGAAGATTTTTGTTTCATCATAAAAGATGATAGTGAAGTTATTTTCTTTATTAGTAATAACAAAGTAAAAGATATGCTTGCTGTTTGGACAGATTCTCAAGCATTTGTAACTACATTAAGATCATTATTTAGTTTAATGTGGAAAAAATCACACCATATTGACGAAACAGATGCAGAGTCGCTATTAGGTTCAGAAATTACTTATGAACATAGATTAAGAGAAATTGAACAAGAAAAAATGATTCTAAGTTATCTGCAAGAGAATTTCAAAATATTAGATACAGGGAGAGGTAAAAATTGAGTAAGACAGGGAAACAAAAAGAAGAGATAAAGAATTTAGATATTTTAATAATTGATGATAATGAACAAATTACAAAAATGTTAACTACATTTTTAGAATTAAAAGATCACAAATGCACCATTGCAAATGATGGGAAAGAAGGACTATCCATTATAAAAGAAAATAGACACGATGTAGTGTTATTGGATTTAGCCATGCCTGAATTTGATGGATATTCGGTGATTAAAGATTTGGAGGACAATAATGCATTAAAAGATCACAAAATTATTGTGTTTACTGCATCTACCATAACACAAGATGAATTAGATGAATTGGTTACAAGAGGAGTTACATCATATATTCTAAAACCAATAGACATCGATATTTTACATTCAAAACTTATTGAAACTGCTAACTTGTAACATTTAGGAGTATAACATATGCTTCCAATAAAAAATACATTGTTTATAGTATCAGGAGTTTCTAGTTTCATTATTTTCTATATGGGAATTGTGAACTTTCTAACATCTGTAGAGGAATCAACAGGAATGATATTACTAATATTTTCAGTTTTTGTTGCAACTGGTACTTTATTGGGAACGGTTCATATTTCAACAAGCATTACAAAACCAATTCAAAAATTAGCAAAAAACATGTCAGATTTTTCAAAATCAAACAAATTATCAAATGAAAACCAAATTAAAACAAATGTAAAAGAAATTTTTGAATTAAATGAAAATTTTGTAAGCATGGGTGAAAAAGTTGAAAAAACAATCAAAGTACAAAATGAATATGTGCAGAAATTAAAAGATATGGATAGAAAAAAAGTAGAATTTTCATCAATGGTATCACATGAATTAAAAACACCACTAGTTCCCATCTTAGGATATGTACAAATGTTACAAAAAGAAGAATTGTTAGGAAAATTAAATGAAGGTCAAAAAGATGCAGTAGATGAAATTTACACTTCAACGATTAAACTAGAAAAATTAATCGGAGATATTTTGACTACGCAAAAACTAGATTTGGGTAAATTAGTTTTTAATCATGAAAATATCAATATTTCAGAATTACTACATGGATTAATAAAAGAATTTGATCCAATAGCAATTGAGAAAGAAATTGAAATAACTGCAAATTTTAATGAAGATGTTCAAATTTTCAGTGACAGAGATAGAATTAACCAGGTATTTTCCAATTTGATAAAAAATGCAATAGATTATGTTTCTCCAGGCACAGGATGTGTGACCATAGGAATGAAAAATAATTTAAACGATGTAGAATTTTTTGTCCAAGATAACGGAGTTGGAATTTCAGAGGATAATAAAAAAGATCTTTTCAAGAAATTCTACCAAGTAGACACATCATCAAAGAGAAAAAAAGGAGGAAGTGGACTAGGGTTGGCAATTTGTAAAGGAATTACAGAAGGATTAGGAGGGGAAATTTGGGTTGAAAGTGAAAAAAATGTTAAAACAACATTCTTTTTTAAAATTCCAAAAAAACCTATCAAAATATCTGTAAAAGATGATTCTTCTTAAAAGATAAAATTGAATTTAACTATTTCGTATAATTAACTCAGATGAATACTACGTTTCTCTTAAATTAAAAATAATTTGATTAAAACCATTGAGCAAGATTAGGTTTGGGTCTTATTCATTAGGCATAATGGTATTGTTAGGATTATTCTTAAACCCAGCATATGCTGAACTTTCAAGTTTAGAAGTGAATAAGGACTCATTTTTAAAAAATGATCAAATAATATTTTCAGGTACTGTTGAAAAAGATTCATCAGGATTGGTAACAATAGTAATTCGAGATCTTAATGACAAATTTGTTTTACTTACTCAAGCAATAATAAATCATGATAATACTTTTGAAAAAAGTCTAATTATCAAGGATAGATTTACAGAACATGGGATTTATTCTGCAAATGGATTTATTCTCAATATGACAAAAGGAATCTCAACAGAATTTTCTGTTTCATTAGATGGAATTCCAATAAATAATGTTGAAGTAAATTATGAAGAAGAATTGGAAGTAAAAGACCAAATAATTAAAAAAATACCCATAGAAATTCAAGAACCAATACAAAAGGATACTAAAACAAATTATGCAGATTTTGTTGATTCAAGTAAAGAACCATCTCATTACATTGAAAGATATTATTCAGAACCTACTTACAAAAGTTGGTTTGATAAAAATTATCCAGATTTGACAATAGAAGAAGCAGTAGGATATACGGATACAATAGTTGAAATTAAATCATCAGTTCAAGAAATTATAGATAACGAAATTATTCCCGAGGCTCAAGCATCATCAATTGTCGATACAAGACAAAATGTCACGGACAATTCAGACATTGCACAGATTTCATTAGCCATAGCAGGGTTGGCAATATTGTTTGGTGCAGTATACGGAGTAAAAAGACAGGTTGACAGCAATTCAAGACAAATTTCACTCAACAAAGATATCATTATGCAGAAAATAATTCATCCAATTAGAGGCTCAAATCCCAAAGAAATTCTCCAAACAAGACTAGTAAAAGGGGAAATCACATTAGAAGAATTTGAAATCTTGGAAAAAAAACTAAAATGAAACCTAATTAGGGATTTTAACGCTGTTTTTCAGAAGTAATAATTCATCCACTGCGTTTTTTTTCAATGCTTCAAAGAATTTTTCAATCATCCCAAGACCTGCTACCACTTTGGGAGCATTATTTTTAACAAATTCAGTTCTTTCAGAATGTGTTTTTGGTTTTTCTTTCTGATAACTTTCATAGACTTTGGCACCATTATAATCTACATATGCAATTCTTGCACTAAAATCAGTTCTCTCCAATACCAAACTATCACCACCTACTAGTGCAGTATGATAAGGATGAACAATGAATGCTTCAGATAATTTTTGAGATGTTGTAATTTTTGCTTTTTGTAATTCTGGGGCATATGCATTAAAATCAGCGAGTAAATAAAATGTAGATTCAGGTTTTGTTGCTTTGATTCCATTAATTGCAATTAAGGTATTGTAAGTATATTCACCCATAATCTTGTGAATATTTCTAGTAGTTTCAAAATATTCATCCATTTCATGACTTATTTCAAAACCGGGGATTGCAGCATGTTGAATTGGTGTAGATACCGCAGTATATTCAGTTGCAAGAATTTTTTTGAATTGAGATTTTAGATCAGTTGCATGTTGTGGAAAGATTACATATCCTAATCTGTATCCACCAGCTGCATGAGATTTTGATAATCCATTTGTTACAAATGTTCCCTCAGGGTAAATTTTTCCCATACTGACAAATTTTGAAAAATCATAGGTAGTTTGAGCATAGATTTCATCAGAAATCACAGTAATGTTTAGTTCTCTACAAACATCTGCAATTTCTTCTAATTCTAAACGATTGTATAGTAAGCCAGTTGGATTATGAGGATTATTCAAGATTAAGATCTTTTGTCTATCTTGTAATCTTAAGGCAAGACGTCGAAGATCATTTGGTGCAATTTTTTTATTTGCTCTGGTTGGTAACATATGATAATTTTTCTTTAAAAATCTAATTTGTGGAAGATACCCTAACCATGCAGGAGTTGGTAAAATTACAGTTCCATGTAATATCTCTAAAAGATTAAAAATTAATTCCTTTGTTCCAGGACCAACATAGATTCTGTCTGGAGAGACATCCATTTGAAAATAATGTTTATTGTATTTTGAAATTGCATTTCTTAATTCTGGGATACCAGGTACAGGAGCATATTCTCCTTTGTTTACATTTTTGATCAATGCTTCCTGTATGAGTCTAGGCACAGGGAACGGTGATTGCCCAAAGGCAAACCCATAGAAGCCAAATCCACAGTCAGGATCAGTGCAATCTGAGTGAAATTCCTGCAAAAACGTGTTTAATTTTAGATTCTCAGGCATCTCAATGTCTTCTACTTGCTGATCAACTACAAATCTCAATGCCTGTAATCAGGCATTTTGATTATTACATAAAGCGTGAAATAGAAAAAATCAAAAAGTTAGTAAATGTTAACCAATTTTTAAAATTTCATCTAAAATTTGAGGGTTTTCTAAAGATGATAAATCTCCAAGATCAGTTCCCAGCAGTTTTGATTTCAGCAATCGCCTCATAATTTTTCCAGTTCTAGTCTTTGGTAAATCAGTTAATTGAAAAACAAATTTAGGTTTTGCAACCTTGCCAATTTTTTTACTAATGTAATCAGATACTTCAGATTCTAAATCAATTTCATTTTTATCATCTGGAACAAAAAATACTACAATCGCTTCACCAGTAAGTTCATCAGGTATTGCAATTGATGCAGCATCAGATATTTTATTATGTGAAATTACAGTATGTTCAATTTCAGCAGTACTCATTCTATGACCAGACACATTGATTACATCATCTGTTCTTCCACGCATATACCACAAATCATCCTTATCAACATACACATAATCACCATGAAACCAAATATTTTCAAATCGGGACCAGTATGTGTCAATGTATCGTTCATCATCATTTAATAATCCACGAGTCATTGCAGGCCAAGGGGATTTAATTATCAAATAACCATTTTTTTCTCTAACACTTTTTTTATCATCATCAATTACATCTAAATTCATTCCAGGGACTGGGATTCCAACTGTAGATGGTTTTAGTTTCATTCCAGGTAAAACAGAAAGCATTGCACCCCCAATTTCAGTGCCACCAGAAAGATTCATTATTGGGATTTTTTTATTTCCAACTTTTTCATATAACCACCACCATGAATCCTCATCAAGAGGTTCACCAGTTGTAGGAATATTTTTTATTTTATCTAATGAAAATAATTTTAAAGGTTCAACATTGTTTTTTTTAAACAATCGTACTGCAGTTGGAGAAATCCCAAATATGGTTGCTTGATAATCAGAAAGCATTTTCCAAATTCTATCAGTTTTTGGAAAATCTAATCCACCATCGTAAATTACTGCACTAGCACCCAAAATCAATAAACCGTACACATTCCACACTAATCCGGTAATCCAACCAATATCTGCAGGCCAAAATAGAGTATCTTGTGCCTGAGTATCAATCAGATATGCTGCCTGATGACCTGCAAATACTGAAAAACCGCCATGGGTGTGGACCACACCTTTTGGTTTACCAGTAGTGCCCGAAGTATACAAGATAAATAATTTATCTTCAGAATCTAAAATTTCTGTATCACAAATTTCCTTTTGAGAAGATACAAGATCATCATAAAAAACAAATTGTTCAGATTTTTCATATTTGTCAATTCCTTTGTATGGGATAACAATAGTTTTTTCTACAAACGTGTCCTTTAATGCAGTTTCAACAGATTCTTTTTGGGATACTGGTTTACCTTTTCTGTGAAAACCATCTGAAATTAAAAGAATTTTTGCTTTACAATCTTGTAGTCTAATATGTAATGATTCTGAACTATATCCAGAAAAAATTACAGTTTGGATTGCTCCAATTTTAGCAGCAGCAAGAATGGATAGTATTGCCTCTTCAATCATGGGCAAGTAAATTGCAATTACATCTCCTTTCTTTACACCCAATGATTTTAACCCATTTGCAAATTTAGATACTTTGTAATCAAGTTCAGAATATGAAATTTTTGATTTTGCTCCATCCTCAGATTCAAAATAATATACAGTTTTATCAGGTGTTAATTTAGCAAATTTTTCAACAGATGATTTGTAAATATTTGTTTTACCATCAACAAACCATTTAGACCACGCAATTCCTTTTGAATCATCTAAAATTTTTGAGTAAGGTTTATCCCAAATGATTCCAATATCAGAATCAACTGATTTCCAATACCATTCTAAATCATTTTTTGCTTTTTGAGACAATTCTTCTAATGAAGATAGGTTATGTTTTTTCATGAATTTAAAAATATTTGATTCTTGAATTTGTTTTTCTGTTGGAATGAATTCAAAATCAGACAAGGGATAATTTTTTCCATTCAATGAAGGTAAAAAGATTTTTTGTTATGAAATATCAATTCCTAATCGTCTAGCACATGCAATTGCTGCCTTTCCAGCATCTTCATCAATTCCAACTTTGGATAATTTCTCAGTCCAGCCAGTTTGTATTCCCATAGTGTTTTCTCGATAATATTCTCGTAAAATCGTGCCTATTTCATCATCTAATCTATGTCTAGTAGCATCATTCATGCCTGCCTGAAGAATGGTTGCATCAGAAGTAGCTAATATTTTGATAAATTCAATATTTTCTAACGAAAGATCAGCCATTAGATTCCAATTTGTTTTTTCAATAATTCCAATGTCAATATAGGATCTGCCTTGCCCTTTGTTTTTTGCATTACTTTTCCCACCAAGAAGTTTATTGTTTGAGGATTAGATTTTGCTTGTTCAACTGCTTGTGATTCTTCCTTAATTACCTGTGAAACTATTCCAGATAATTCAGATTCATCAGATACATTACCAAGATCTAATTCGGAAATCACAGTAGTTAAATCCTTACCTGTTTTTAAAATTTCATGTAATGCATTCTTTGAAGAATTTCGAGATACCTTACCTGATTGAATTGAATCTGCAAGTTCTTTCAAATGAGTTGCTGTAAATTTGGATGCTTCACGTTTTTCTCGAGTATCAACTAATCCCATTAAATCAGTAGTAATAATATTTGCAACTTCTTTTGCATTAGTTTCTGTGTGAGATTCTTCAAATAAATCAGAATAATATTTGTCTGAAGATAAGACATCTGCAACTTGTGCAGGTATGTTATATTTTGTAATGTACCTTTCTTTTTTAGATCTAATACTTTCAGGCATTTGGGTTTGTAATTTTTTATGAATTTCAGGATCCATCTTTATCCAAGGAATATCTCCTTCTAAGAAATAACGATAATCAAGTTCTTCCTCTTTGGAACGAGATGAAACTGTAATTTTTCTTTTATCGTCCCAATGACGAGTTTCTTGAATTATTTCTATATCTCTTGAATGCAAACTTTCTTGTCTTGTAATTTCAAAATGAGTTGCTTTTTCTAAATCATGAAATGAACCAATATTTTTAATTTCAACTTTTTTTCCACCTTCAATTGAAATATTGGCATCAGCCCTCATTGCCCCCTCTAAACTAGGATCTGCAACACCAAGATTTGTTAGAATATCAGATAGGATATTAAGAAAATCTCTTACTTCTTTAGGAGTTTCAAAATCAGGTTCGGTAACAATTTCCACTAAAGGTGTGCCTGCACGATTGTAATCTACTAACGTAATTTGGTTTTTAGATGAACTTCCTTCGTAAATTAAACGTCCAGGATCTTCTTCTAGTTGAATTCTAGTGATTCTAATTTTTTTGTCTCCAACCATGATAGAACCAGTGCCACCCACGCTTGTGTCACCGTAAATGTTCAATTGAGTAGTTTGAAAATTTTTTGGAGAATCTGGATAAAAATAATTTTTTCTAAAAAATGCAATTTTTTCCGGAGTTGAACAATTTAGCGCCATTGCAATAATGGTGGCTTTTTTAACTGCTTCTTGATTTAATCTTGGCAAACTCCCAGGCAAACCCATACAAATAGGGCAGATATTTTCATTGATTTCAAATTCTCTATAGTTTGCCTTACAAGAACAAAATAATTTACTATTCAAATTAGTCAACTGACAGTGAATTTCTAAACCTATCATAGTCATATTGGAACCTCCGGTAAACTAACAGTTTGTTCTAATGCATATGCGGCTTGCAATAGTAATTTATCATTCATTGAGTCTGCTATCAATTGTATTCCGATAGGTAATCCATTTGAAATAGAATATGGAATAGATATTGCAGGTTTTCCAGTAAGATTTGCAGTTACGGTATTGATATCAACTAAAAATAAAGATATAGGATCATCTATTTTTTCTCCAATTTTAAATGGAAGAATAGGGACAGTAGGAGCAATTAGGAAATCAAATTTTTTAAATGCTTCATTGATTTCTTTAGTAAGTTTACTTTTTACTTTTAATGCTTTTAAGAAATATTTTCCAGCGTGTCCTGCAGAAGGAACAAATCCGCCAATAATCATTCTTCTTGTAACTTCGGGTCCAAACTTTTTACGAGCTTTCGATATGTATGAGTTGAATTCGTATCCTTCTAATGGGAAATCATAACCATATCTTAGATTATCATATCTTGCAAGATTACTACCAGCTTCTGTTGCAGTGATTGTATAATATGCAGCAACAGAATACTTTACCATGTCAAGAGAAATTTCCTCACAAATCGCACCTAACCCTTCTAGCTTTGCAATTGCATCTTTAGTTGCACTGAGAACTTCAGGAGCAATTCCATCCCCCATCATTTCTTTGATTATGCCTATTTTTTTACCCTCAATTCCAGCATCTATTCCTGCTAGATAGTCTTCATTTTTGTTATCTACAGTAGTGTTATCGTTTGGATCAAGTCCTGTAATCTTATTCAACATGAATGCAGTATCTTTTACAGTTCTAGTAAAAGGGCCAATTTGCTCAATGCTGTTTGCATATGAAATCAACCCATATCTACTAATCAATCCATATGTTGGTTTGTAACCAACAGTTGAACAAAAGCTTGCAGGATTTCTAACAGATCCTCCAGTATCAGAGCCTAAGGATGCAATACATTCAAACGCACTTACAGATACAGCACTTCCTCCCGAAGAACCTCCAGGAACACAATCAATGTTCCACGGATTTTTACTTGGACCGTATGCACTAAATTCAGTGGTCAACCCCATGGCAAATTCATCCATGTTTACTTTTCCAATGAAAATGGCATCTTGTTGTTTTAATTTTGTTATTACTGTAGCATCATAAGGTGCTACAAAATTTTCAAGCATTTTTGATGCACATGTAGTTTTAGAATTTTTGATGCACATGTTATCTTTAATTGAGATAGGCATTCCAAAGCAATCACCAACTTGTTGACCTGATTTTATTTTTTTATCAATTTCTCTGGCTTGATCTATAGATTTATCATTTACAGACAGAAAAGCATGTAATTTATCATCTACATTTTGAATTCGTTCAATTGTTGCTGCAACAAAATCTTCTACAGAAATATTTCCTGTTTTTACTTCTTGAATGTAATCAAGGGCAGAAATTTTTAGATTCATGAAGACATCTTTGGTGCACGAACGTATGTCCCCTTGTAATGGTTTAGTTTTTCAATTAATTTATCATCAAATGGAACATACTCATCTTCTCTAAGATTAGATAAAGAAATTTCAGGCATCGAGATTTCTTCAGATTCAACTCCGGCAGAATCTAGAATATCAAAATAGTCTATCATAGTATGGACTTTTTCAACATATTCTTTATGATCATCAATATCAATTTTCATCAATTTTGAAACATGTTCAATTTCTTCTTCTGAAACCATTATTCACACCTATGGGGTTAGCCTATCCACATCTCTTGGATAGAATGTAGTATCACGAATATTTTCAGTGCCTGTCAAGACCATAATTAGTCTCTCGAGCCCAATACCACATCCAGCGTGTGGAGGAACACCATAATCAAAAGCTCCAAGATGGTATTCAAATGCATCTGTTTTCATCCCTTTATTTTTCATTCTTTCAGCTAACTCATCTCGTTTTTCAATTCTTGTACTGCCAGAAGATAATTCTAAATCACCATACATCAAATCAAATGATTCTGAAACTTTTGGGTTGGATTTACTATCTTTTACATAGAAAGGCTTTGGTGCAAGAGGCCAATCAGTAATAAAATAAAAACCATCAAGACCTATTTTTTTCAAATTTGATGGATACAAGTCATCACCCCATTCAGTCTTTGCACCAGCTTTTTGCATCTTATCTACCAATTCATCGTATGTGTATCTTGGAATATGTTCAGGAACATCAATTGCAGGAAATTCAGATGAAGGGTTGTCTTTTACATATTCATTGACTGCTTGAATTGAAACTTTGACAATTTCTTCAATTCTGTTCATTACATCATTGTAATCAACGAATGCTTCTTCTAAATCGATAGATATTGCTTCAGCCAAATGTCTATTTGTTCTAGAGGGTTCCGCTCTAAAAATAGGAGCAATCTCAAAAACTTTTTCAAAACTCATAGTGAGTTGTTCTTTGTATAATTGGGGGCTTTGAGCTAAGAATGCTTCTTTGTTATAGTAAAATATTGGAAATAGTGCTGCTCCACCTTCGGTAGCTGTTGCAATCATTTTTGGAGTATTAATTTCCACAAAGTTTTGATTTCCAAAGTATTCTCTAATTGATTTTAAAACTAAACTTCGAGTTTTGAAGACATGTTGAAGAACATCTCGTCTTAGATCAATTGGTCTTACTTCTAATCTCGTATCAATATTTTTTACAGTTTTAACAGTAGGCTCAAAAGGAGGTATTTTTTCAACCTCTGAGAAAATTCTTAATTCTGTTGGAATTATTTCAAATCCACTAGGTGCTTTTTCAGATGCTTTAACATTGCCAGTTACTGCAATAGAAGAATGTGCTTTTAGTGATGAGATTTTTTCTCGTATTTCATCAGGACAATCTCCTTTTTTTGCCACAATCGAAAGATCTCCATTTTTGTCACGAATTGTACCAAAACTAATGTTTCCATGACCTCGAATTGTCAAAACCCAACCCATTATAGTTACCTGTGTGCCATCCATTGAGGAGTTAATTTCATTTGAATAGTGAGATCTGCGTAAAGATCCTAGTTCAGTTTCAATCATAATTTACTTTATTCCTGATATCATGGTGTAATTAATTTTTATACAAAATAGTGAACCTTTACCTTAATTTTCATAATGCTTATAGCCAGTTAAAATTCCAAAAAAAATACGATGATATTGATGGCTCTAGTAATTGCAATGTTTGTAATTGTAGGAGTTTATGTTGGATATCATGCGTCACAGCAAGTTGAAGAAGAAGGAGACGCACATAGAATCAATATGGATTTAGAGATAGTTGATCAAGATATGGGGCTAGTACAAATTCTTCAAAATCCAGAACTCAAGAAATCAATACTGTGAGATTATATCAGATTTAGATTAAATTATAGCAAATTATCATATATTCATGGTACTTTCAGATAAAGAAAAAATGGTAGCAGTGATTTCAAACGGTATTGCAGTTTTTTCACTATTACAGGAAAGAGACGAACTGCCAAAAAACACAACAATGTACGATTTCGTATTAAAGGTAATCCCAGAAAATATCAAGTCAGAATTGAGTGTAGAGTTAATTGACGAAGTATTTCAATACGTTACATCAGCACATAATAGTTCATAAAGTCCAATAACATACTCAAAATATCAATGACTTCAATTGCAACATTAGGCTCCCATTGCTCTTTACAGGTTCTAAAAGGAGCAAAAGATGAAGGTTTGAAAACAATTCTAGTATGTGAAAAAAAACGTGAAAAATTATACAAAAGATTCCCATTTATTGATGAGTTAATCATCGTAGATTCATTCAAAGAAGTACTTGATCAAAAATGCCAATCAATTCTTGAAGAAAATAATGCAGTCCTAATTCCTCATGGTACCCTAGTTGCACAAATGAGTTCTGAAGAAATTGAATCAATCAAGACTCCAGTATTTGGCAACAAGTGGATTCTCAGATGGGAGTCAGATAGAGAAATGAAAGAAAAACTCATGAGAGAAGCAAAACTTCCAATGCCAAAACCAGTTACAGAACCAAGTGAAATTGAAAAACTAGTAATTGTAAAAAGACAAGGAGCAGCTGGCGGTAAAGGTTACTTTATGGCTGCAAACGAAGGGGATTATAATGCTAAAAGAAATCAATTGATTTCAGAAGGAACAATTTCAAAGGATGAAACTCTGTACATTCAAGAATATGCCGCGGGGGTTTTAGCTTATTTGACATTTTTCTATTCTCCATTAAAAGAAGAGTTGGAGTTCTTTGGAGTTGATCAAAGACATGAATCAGACATTGAAGGATTGGGCAGAATTCCAGCAGAGCAACAAATGAAATCAGACAAAGTTCCATCATTCAACGTTATTGGTAATAGTCCACTAGTTTTACGAGAATCTCTATTAGATGAAGTGTATAAAATGGGAGAAAATTTTGTTGAAGCTGCTAGAAGAGTAGTAAAACCAGGAATGAATGGTCCATTTTGTATTGAAGGAGTTTATGATGAGAATGCAAAATTCACATCTTTTGAATTTTCAGCAAGAATTGTTGCAGGTTCCAATATCTACATGGATGGCTCACCATACTATTCATTATTGTTTAATGAAACAATGAGTATGGGTAAAAGAATTGCAAGAGAAGTAAAAACAGCCACAGAATCTAATCAATTAGATAAAATTACAACTTAGAAATTCTATTTTGTTGTAACTTCCATACCGTGTTGGGATTTGATAATGTATTTGTCTCGAATTTTTACACTTGCCCAGTCAATAAACAATACAGTTACCAATACAACTAACATGAATATTGCTGCTTTTCCATATTCAAAGAATTTGATATAATTAATAATATAAAATCCAATTCCACCTGCACCTACCAACCCCAAAATACTGGTTTGACGTACATTGTAATCAAACATGTATAAAATTTGACTTAGCAAATGAGAAGCAGATTCAGGAATTACAACATAACGAATCAATTGCCACTTTGATACGCCAATAGAACTAACAGCATCCATTGGATCTGAATCAATTGTCTCTATTGCCTCATACTGTAATTTTGCAACGAACCCAACTGTATACATTACAATTGCCAAAACACCTGCAAATGTTCCCAATCCAACCATTATTACAAATAAAATTGCCCAAAGAATAGAAGGGAATGTACGAATTGCAGCCAACAAAGCTCTAACTGGAGCATAAACATATTTGCTGTTTAGATTTCTTGCAGCCAACATACTAAGAGGTAAAGCAATTGCAGTTCCAACCACAGTTCCAATGAATGCCATTTGAATAGTTTCAAACATTGCCCAAAGTGCAGTTGGAATATACTTTGGTTCAACAAGGAACATTTCTTCAACAACAATAACAAGATTAGGCAATCCCTCGACAAATTCTAAAGGATTTGCATCTACGTTGTATGACGCAACTACTACAAGTGCAACTATAATTCCAATAACAATGTTATTTTTCGGAGTCATCATTATACATCTCCATAATTTCTTCAGTGTTCATATCACCAGTTTGAAAATCAACTATAGTTTCACCTTCAACTCCAATTTCCAGTATTTTGTGGCCTTCCTTGATCACTGCGACTCTATTTGCATATTCTAATGCCAATTGCATATCATGATGCACCATTATTGCAGTCAAGTTCATTCTTTTTTGAGCATCTGCAATCAAATTCATTATTTCACGAGCAGTTACATGATCTAATTCAGATACGATTTCATCTGCTAGTAAAATAGTAGGTTTTTGCATTAATGCTCTAGCAATAGCAACTCTACGTTTTTCACCTCCACTTAACATGTAGACTTTTCTATCTTCTTTTCCAGTCAATCCAACAAGAGATATGATTCTCTGAGCTTCTTTGATTTCATGTTCTGGGAATTTTTTGAGTAAAGATTGAATTGTATTTAATCGAGGTAATGCACCTATCAAAATATTTTCTATAACTGGGATATTTTTCACCAGCCCCAGATTTTGTGGAATGTATCCTATACTATGCATCATTTTTTTAAATTTTTTATCATTCATGTTTGGTGTTACATAATCAATTTTGATGGTTCCTTTACTTGGAATCATCATGCCATTCATGAGTTTTAGTAAAGTTGACTTTCCTGAACCAGACTGACCAACAATTGCATAGTTGGTTCCCCTATCAATGGATAGATTAATTCCCTCTAGTGCAAAACTCTTTGAGTCATAAGATGTCCATACATCATTCATCTGAATAATTTTATTTGTAGAAATTAATGAAAAAGAAGGATTTTGGGTCATCTGAATTTGTTTCATTTTCAGAATACCGGGTTTTATTTGCTCTTGTTATATTTGTCAAGAATTAACTGATCAAGTCCTGTTAAAGCATCAATAAAGTCTCCAAATTCACCAATATGCATAGTGGTTGTTGTTGGGACTAAAGCTTCTGCACCATACAAATCAGTCAAAATATGATTATTTTCATCATAATTGAGTTCGACTAGTGCATCAACAAGAGCATTTTTGGTAGATTCTGACATGTCAGCACTTACCATAAACACATGTGATGGTACAGGTCCAATCGTTGTAACTGGACGTAATTTTATTTGATCTTCTAATTCAAGATATTTTTGTGGAGCAATATCTGAACCAAATGCAACATCTACGTTCTCATTTAATAGTAATTGTAATGCAGCCTTGTATCCACCTGCAAAAGTATAACTTTCAAAGTTATTTGCCAATGCAGATTCTAAAGCAACAATATCATCACCTTCAATGGTAACATGACCTTCAGTAACTAGAGTTCCCATAGGTCTAACAAAACCAGATGAACCAGTAATGCTGGTAAATGCTACTTTTTTGCCAACTGTATCTTCCAATGAATTAATTGAATCATTTTCAGCAAGTGTCCAAACGGTTGCTTGGTAATTTACTTTACCTTTAACAAGTTCTGCCATTACAGCTTCTGCACCAGTTCTTTGGTGTGTAATCCATGCAGGACCAGTATCCATAAAGGCAGCGTCAATGTGACCAAATCTCATTCCTTCGATTATAGTCTCATAATTTGTTGGGACAACGATTTCAACATCTACACCAAGTTCAGATTCAAGAAATGTTTCCAATGCTTGGGCTTTAGGAGTTAATTCATCAGCTTTTTCAACTGGAATAAATCCAATGGTAAGAGTATCGACATCTACAGTGTTAGATTCAGATGAAACATTGATGACTCCATTTTCCAACAAGAATGTAATTCCATTAAGGAAAGTTTCATCATCCAAAGTACCATCAGCCCACCAGCCAGCATTTGTTTTGATCCAATCAGGAACTAAACTTTCAGCTTGTGCTGTTTGAGTTAATGGTACAGACAATACACCAATTACTGCAAATACAGCAATCAATGTTAATGTGATTTGTCGTTTCATGATTAACAAAAAATTAGGTTTAGCTAAATTATTTAAATCAGGGTTTCATTCTAAATCATCATTCTAAATCTATAGAATGAGAATATCATACTAGTCTACAGGCTCAATTGAAACAATATCTTCAAGAGTGCCAAAATGTCTTTTCTCATGACAATTTTCACATACTAGCCATTCTGGTTGATAAGAACTGCCTTTTGCACCCTTGTAAATAATTTTGAAAGCAGGCGTATGTACTTCACTACAAATATTCATCTATACTTGCAGAATAACAAATTTTTCTATATAATCCAATAACAAAAATCCCAAAAAAGAGAAATTCTAAATTTTGTAATTATTTTTTTGTACGAAATTCTAGGAATTTGATTTAGGATTTGAAGTGTTGGAATAAAGATTCAGGCTTGGTTCTAAATCATCCAAAGTAATCTCAACTTTTCCGATTCTACTTCTATACAATTTGATTTTTTTACCTTCTGAAGAAATTACATACTTGTCAACTTCTGCTAAAGCAAGATCTTCAAGTGTTGACAAAGTTTTGTAAACTGTTGAAAGTGAAATTTTTAATTCATCAGCAATTTGAGTTGCATCCTTTGATTCATTTTTTACAGAAAATAAGACAGATCGTGTGCATACATTACTTAGAGATTCAATAATTTTCTGAGTAATATCAAATTCAGAGAGTTGGATGATGGTTGGTTTTTGCATAATATTTCTCAATTTGGAATTAATGTCAAAGTAGGTTCTGGCTTTCTAATGGAAATATCGGCCTTGCTGATTCTACTACGATAAACTTTGTATTTTCTGCCTTTGTCAGAAAGCATCCATTTTTCAATCTCAATTAATGTTAATTCTTCAAGATCTGCTAATTTCTTATACACAGAACTAAGAGGAATTTTGAGTTTATCAGATAATTCAGCAGCAGTGTTTCCTTTTTTGATTATTGAAAAAAGAATTGCTCTTGATTCAGAATCAGCTAATGCCTCTATTACTTTTTGAGTAATATCATATTTTTTTAATTGTGGTAAAGTTAATTTTCTTGACATTTAAATATCAAAAATACCCTACATCTATTTAAACGACATGAAATAATTCTCATTCTATAGAGTCAGAACAATTAAGAATATTGAGTTGTTTCTTTATGAGGTTCTACTTTATTCCAAAGAACCCCTAAAATTATACCAACAGATAACCAGAATGAAGAAACACCAAGTACAGACATTAATCTAAATTCATTAACCAAATCCATTGGTGCAGATATCTCATCAGGGTTTTCAGGCATGATATAGAACACGGCAAAGATAAAAACACCATATCCAATTAAAGATACAAGTTTTTTATTATCTTGGAATTTTTTAGATAATTTGAAAAAGACCAATGCGCCAATACCAGAAATTGCAATAAATGACAAATACAGAATTGCCCGTAACACTATAGTTTCAGCATCACCTACAGTTGGAGGGTTTGCAGGATATTTGAGAAACGGAATTAGATACATTGTAAACCACATAATTCCTGCTAATGTTAGAGATTTTTTTAGATAATTATTTCCAGGTAAGGAATTTTTTGATAATGCAAATACAATTCCAAATAATGCACCTACAGAAGTTCCCAAAACTACCCCAGCTAAAATTTGGCCACTTTTTTGCCATACTCTATACCCTTCATATTCAACCCAAAATTCAGGAGTATCCAATTCCTCACCAGATTCAAATAAATTCTGATTTTCAATTCCTATCGCTTGATCAAGATAAGGTTCTACTAGAGCAAAGTTTACAGTTCCATGGATTAATCCAGCAAATGCCCCGGAGAGCAAAACAATGATTATAAAATAAGATGTTTTCAAGAGAGTTATTTCCTAATGACAAGGAAAGCCTGCTGCATGTCTCATATCATGAGTAAATTCATGAATCACTAAAGGATCAACACCACCGGCTGCTCCACCCTCAGCAAATACAAAATTTACAATATGGCCATTATCAAATCCAACAACGAATAATCCTGCTGCAAATACAATTGCTAATGCAAGAATTGCAAGTTTTGATACGCCAGTTTTTGAGACATTAATTTGTCTAGTTTCAGACATGAAAATCATCTTTCTCTGAATATATTTAAGCTCTTGGATAGGTGTTTTGTTTATAAAGAAATCAGATTATCTACACAAAATCTGTTTGTATAAGATCTAACATACTGTTCTTTTAGACTTATTTTTTTCTGAGAATATTAGAAAATGAGTACACCAAGCACAGATCCAAAGAATAATGAGTATGAAAAGCAACTTTCAGAGATCATTCAAGGGGAATTAATTGATCTCTATGGAGGAGATGGATACAAATCGATTATGCAGACAATGGTAAAAATTTGCGGCAGAAAAGAAAGAGAAATTATTACAAATTATGAATTATTTGCAGAAATGGCTGAAGGAGTTTTTGGTAGACTGGCAGAATCAAAAATTCTAGGACCAATTAAACTAGAGATGGATAAAATTGGTGAAAAGAATATTCAACAAGAAAACACGATTGAAAAGAAATCCATGCGATTACTAATTGCCGATGATGAAACAGAAATTTTAGCATTATACAAGACGTATTTAGAAGCAAAAGGGAAAGAGGTGACAGTTACAACAGATGGGAAAAAATGTGTTGAAGCATACAAGAAAAAGTTTGAAGAGAATAACCAAGAAAGTTATTTCGACGTAATAATATTAGATCAAAAAATGCCAATAATGACAGGATTACAAGCAGCGATTGAAATACTCAAAATAAACCCACAACAAAGAATGGTTTTTGCTTCTGGAGGTCTTGAACAAACAGTGTTGGAAGTATTAACAAAATTAAACAGAGCAATTGCAGTGATTGAAAAACCCTTCTCTCTAGATGTTTTAGAGTACACGATAAACAACAATGAAGTATTTGAAAAACTAGATAAAATAAGCATCAATCAAGAAGAAAAAGACATAGATCGTAAATTGTCAGAAGTTATGACAGTATTACAAAATCAAATTTGAATAGATAAGATATTTACTTGAAATTAAATTCATTTCAGTATGACAAAATTCTATTTGTTAGTAATTCCTATTTTAATTGGAATTTTTGCAGGTATGTTTTTAGCATTTTATCCGGATTCAGAACATGAATCAAGTTTGTTGACTACAGCAAAACTGATTGAGGGGGGCTCTCCAATTATGGGAAATCCTAATGCACCAATTACAATTTTAGAGTGGGGGGACTATCAATGTACATTTTGTTATAAATTTCACCAGAATACTTTAGGTCAAATTGAGGAAGATTTCATCCAAACAGGAAAAGTGAAATTAGTTTTCAAAGACTTTCCACTAAACGGTCCTGATTCATTACTTGCTTCAGAAGCATCATTCTGTGCTCATGATCAAGGAAAATATTGGCAATACCATGATGAATTGTATAAAAATTGGGGCGGAGAACGAACAGGTTGGGTTACAAGAGAATCTCTAAATAATTTTGCAACTACAATAGACCTGAATTTAGCAGAATTTAACGAATGTTTAGACAGGGGAAAATACCAAACTAAGGTTAAAAACATCCATGAATTTGGAAAAGAGATAGGCATTGATGCAACACCATCATTTTTGGTGTTCAATGATGAGAAAATAATCAAAATTAGAGGAAATCAACCTTTAGAAGTATTTCTAAAAACATTTGATGAATTATAATTTAAAATCAATTAATCAAAAAGATATATTCGCAAATTAAGGTAAATTTGCAATGCCTAAGGTAAATATTGAAAAACAAGATTCAGTAAAACTCTACAAAATTAGAAAAACCCTAGAAGAGTTATCAAAAAAATCAGGCAGAGGAACAGAGTTAATTACAGTATACATTCCAAAAGGAAAGCAATTACATGAAATCATAGGTTCACTACAACAAGAGCAAGGAACTGCAGATAACATAAAATCAGATTTGACAAGATCACATGTAGTTGATTCATTAGGTAAAGTTGTACAAAGATTAAAGCTCTACAAAAAAACTCCAGAAAGAGGACTAGTAATGTTCTGTGGAGCATTGCCCCCAGAAGAGGGAGGACCGTTAGGAAGTGAAGTTGTAACAGTTTGGGAAGTAGACCCACCAAAAGATTTGAATCAGTATTTGTACAGATGTGATGATCATTTCCATGTAGATATTCTAAAAGATATGCTAAAGGATGACAATCTTATTGGATTTTTAGCAATTGATGCAAAAGATGCAGGGTGGGGATTATTACATGGCGATAAAATTGAAGTATTATCCCAAACAGGTTCAGGAGTTGCAGGAAAACATAGACAAGGAGGACAATCTGCAAAAAGATTCCAAAAATTAAGAGAGATGGAATTAACCTACTTTTACAACAGAGTAGCACAAACTACTAGAGAATATTTTATCGACATCTACCCAGTTAAAGGATTAATTATTTCAGGACCAGGACCAACCAAAGAAGATTTCATCAATGGCAATTATCTAGAATATAGATTACAAAATAATATTATCAGTACAATTGATTCCTCATATTCTGGAGCAGAAGGAATTAGAGAAGCATTTGCAAAATCAGCAGATATTTTAGGAGATTTCCGACTGGTAGAAGAAAAGAAAATGGTGGAGGATTTGTTTAGAGAAATCAACACCAACACAGGAAAAGGATCATATGGATTGCAAGAAGTTATTGAATTTTTAAAAAATAATGTGGTTCAAACTTTGCTAATTACAGATAATACAAATTTGCACAGAGTTGAAGGTAAATGCAAAAGATGTCAACACATCCAAGAAGAGATTGTAGAAAGACCTCTAGTTATTCCTAAAAAAACAGAATATGCAAACAAACCATGTCCCGGATGTAATTCAATGGAAGTAGAAGTTAACGAACAAGATATTGTAGATTATTTAGAATTACTTTCAGCTAAAACAGGTTCTCAACTAGAAGTTATTTCAGGGAGTGCTGAACATGGAAACATGTTGGCAAGTTTGGGCAAAGTTGGAGCAATTTTGAGATATAATCCAGGTCATTCTAAATAAGACTACGAATTTTCTTAGATAATTCTAATAATTCATCATCACTTGAAATTTGACGTTTTGTCCAAACTGTTCCTTTACTATTGTATCTTGGAATAATATGAATATGAACATGAGGGATAATTTGTTTGGCAGCCCTTCCATTATTTTGACCAAGACTAAATGCATCAGCGCCAGTTGCTTCCAAAATAGCTTTAGCAATTTTTGGAACTATTGAAAAAACTTTGCCTACATCTTCTGAATTCATATCTGTAATTCTTTCATGATGTTTTCTTGGAATTACCAAGCTGTGACCAACATCAATTGGATATTTATCTAAAAATGCAATATGGAATTCATCCTCATAAAGTAAATAGCCTTCTCGTTTTCCATCTAATATATCACAAAAGATACAAGACATAGAAAACAAGATTTGATGATTTTATTTATTGGTTTTAATCAAGAATGAAGTTATTGTTTTATCAGGCACAAATTAATCATGATAGAAAGTAAAACCCAAAGTTTTAGTTTTCTTCTTCTCCACAATGCATGCATCTTTTTGTGGAAAGAATCTCAAACCACACAAAATCATGAATAAATCCCTCTTTGCAACTCACATGAACTGTAAAAGAAATACCATTACAAAGAGTCTAGTCAAAAACAGTATCGATCTGCATGAACTCTTTTCCAGACATATAGAAAATCAATTACAAAATGTAACAGATAGCAAATAGTGACGAATGGTTAATTAGGGTAAATTTTTGAATGGAGTTAACAAATGGGCCGAAAAGAAAGACGAGAACGTGAAGTAAAACGTGAGAATTACGCTACAAAACATTCTGCTGAAAAAAGGAAACAAACCCTAATTGCAATTGGAGTGTTAGGAGTAATAGCAGTAATCGTCGGTTATGCAGCCTTTTTGTTTTTGAATATGACTGAAACTGCACCTGGAGGTCCAGAAAATGCAGGAGCATTAGGTAGTGATCACGCACATGCAGCATTATTAGTAAAGATTTTTGGAGATACTTTTGAATTTTCTAGTCCAGCTTTCCAAATCAAATCAAGTTGGATTCATTTTGAAGGAAGAGACGGGTCTACAATACACAAACATGCAACTGGTGTTGATTTAGGATATCTCTTTGAAACACTGGCAATTGGCCTAGATGATCAATGTTACATATTCCCTGACGGAAAACAATTCTGTTCTGATGAAGACTACAAATTGAAATTTTTTATCAACAGAGAACAAGTATCAGACATTAGAGATTATGAAGTCCAAGAAGATGACAGAATATTAATTGTATTTGGTGCTGAAACCCCAGAAGAGATTGAAGCATATTTGTTACAATTAGACAATCAAGAATTAATCAAATAGAATTATCAAGATTCATCTTTAGTTGTAAATGATGATGCATTTTTGTCAAAGAACATGTAAAATCCACATTGCACACATCGAAGAACAGTCAAATCAGTAGTAAGAAATTCTTTATCCTCAAAACGACCGCTAAGTTTGACATTATCTCCAGCAATCTCAGCTTTGTTGCTTTTACAAACAGGACATTCTAGTGCCTTTTGTTCCATAAAGAGGTTCAAAATATTTACAATTTAAACTCAATGATAGTCAAAAAGTTTTAAGTGAAATTCAGTTTGTCCAGTTTTTGGGTTTGTCACTATCTTTAGGAGATTAGTCCATAATGATTCATGGATAAATCAAATTATGGATTAACAGATACTTGCAGAGCTAGTCTAAGATGCGATAGATGTGACTTACCTTTACACTGTAGCACCTATAATGATGTCAAGATAGTCTATTCAACTTCAGTAGCAAAAGATAAGGGGTTTCACTGTATTAGATGTGCAGTAAACAAGAAAAAAGTTACAACCGAAGAAATTGAGCAAACAATCAGTCAATTAGTGAGGGTTAACTAATGGTTAGTGGCCGAGTAGTTCAACAAGAACGAGAAGCTCAAGCAGCAGAAAAACGAATGTTACAGATTATCAATAACTCAAAAAGACAATTAGAATCAATCAAACGCAGACCGGAATCAAGTGCTGGATTAAGAAGGATTAAAAGAAAATTGAGAAATCAAGCACAGGGAAATATTGACAGAGCTCAAGCTGGATTAGCCCAATTAAAACAACCAAATCTTTCCTTACAACAAACCAGACAAATCAAACAAGCCGGTACCGTTGACTCACAGACTTTGAAAAAGCAAAGACAGTCAAGAAGCAATGCCAGCAGTTTTACAGATGCAAGAGAGAAAGCAGAATCAAGTACACCAACAAACAGAATAGGCTTAGGAACTACTACAAATCCTTACAAAAACACTCAACCAGATTTAGGTTTAGTTTCCCCATTACTAAAACAAAACATGAATCAAAACAAAAACAGATTTTCAAGACAATACACATTATCATTAAATGAGAATATTGGCGTTGGAGACGATACCAAAAGGAATCAAAGTGTCAGAAATGCTGATGTTACACAAAACCCAGCAAAACTAATTGGGTTTACATCATTGACAGGTGACTACCTTGTTAAACCAGGCTCAACACAAATCACACAAAAGAATATGTTCATTGGTCCACGTAAACCAAAAACATCACCTTTAGATGATGTTACTAATTATTTTGATAGAGTTACCAAGGAATCCGATAATCCATTCATCGATATTCTAGGTGGGTTTGGAAAAGAAGTATTTACTACAATGAGTTCAGGTGTCAACCTTGAAGAAAAATTAGGGGTTGAATTTCACAATCTATTTACAAATAAAAGAGAACTAACAAATTCTAAAGTTCGCTCGACTAAATCAATACAGAGTGATAGATACGGTAACGTTTTAGAAAACAAAGTATCAGAAACACCTCTCGGAATTATTACAGGTGGCACAACTGAAGGAATTTTCAAATCTTATAAATCTGGAAATGTTGAGGACTTGACTAAATCTTTCAGTGGTTCAATCTCTAAAGCATATGGCCTTGTACGATCACAAGGCTTGGCTGAAACATTTGGTCAAGGTATCGCAATTGTTGCACCTGTAGGGAAAAACCCCCTTAGAGTTTTACCTGTTTCATCCCCATCATTCAAAGCCTTAACTTCATCAGGTTCTAAAACAATTGCCAGAACTTTAGATGTTGGTTATGGTAGTAAAGTCAAAACAATAGGTGGAAAAACCGACAAGGGCTTTTTCTTTGGCGACCCAACAAAAGAAAAGGTTCTGGTTAAATCAAGTCTAAAAGATATTGAAGCCGTTGATAGAGGATTAGAGTTTTCAACCACTGGCAAGCTAGGATCTAAGATTCTAACAAGTGATGCAGCATTGAAAATATTGTCAGGTGAGGGTAAACTATTACCTAGAGATGTCAAGGCAATTCATCTAGGTAAAACATTTGCCGGATTAGTTCAAACATCAGCAAAGAAAGTACCTGACAATATCAGAAAGAAAGCAGATATCTTACCAGAAAAACCAACCACATCTATTCTTGAGGGCATTGAATCAACCACACTCAAAGAAGATATCTTACCTGGGTTCCCACCAATCAAAGGTACATTATCAGAAACGTTACAGCTTGACACCAATTTAGTTAGAACGTCAAAGGAAACAAAAGAAATTCTAAATCAGTTAGGTCATTCTAAAAGTCCAACAAGTAATCTGGGAAAAAGAAACAGTATCTTAAGGTCGGATAGTACAGAAGATATTGATGTTGATTTTGGACATTTAACATTTGGAACTAAACGAGCAGAAAGAGCAGGAGATAAAGCAGTTGACATCTTAAACAAAATATCAGGTGATAATAGAAGATTTTACAAACAAGGAACAAACGTATTTTCAGAAACTAAAGGAGAGGAATCTAAAGAGTTATTCAACATACTTACAAAGAGAGATGCTAAAGGTGGTTATCTTAATCCAATTAGTAAACCATTTGAGATTAAACTAAAGAAAAGAATAGTAAAAGTTCCAGCAAAAGAGGGGGGTAAAGATACAAAGTTTGTATCAATAGAACAAAACACAATGAATAGAATTGAATCTGTTCTATCATTACAAAGCTCAAAGACTGACAAATTCAAAGGAGAAACAAAAGATATTCCATATCTTAGTGATGCCTTTAAAGAAAAAGGTGTTCAAACAACAGAAAAAGGTTTTACAATTCTACCAAGTGAACACAGACTCAAAGATATGTCTAAACTATTGTCTCAAGATGCCGAGCAAATAGCAAGAAACTTTGAGATAATTGGATTAAAATCAGAAGCCAAACAAACAAGATCAATAACAAAAGAATGGAAAGAACTCTATCCGGAAATTGACTTTAAGAAATTTGATTATCCAAAAGAGTTCAGTGCCCAATCTTATCCGTCAAGCTATGCAAAACTAGGAGAAACCAAAGCAATTCTACCACCATTAATCAAAAATAGTCTTAACATTCAAGACCCTAAATCAAAGGATAATTCTAAATCTGTATTTGATTCTAAATCCATTAGTAATATTGAAAGACCATCCGTATTGGATTCAAGGTCTATATCTAAAGCAAAATCAAAAACAGTGTTAGATTCCAAAGGAATCAGTAAGACTATTGAGAAAATAACAGGCTCAAAAGGAGTAAGTAAAGGCTCAAACTCTAAAGGAAAATCTAGTTCATTGTTCGGTTCTAAAGGTTCATTGGGTTCTAAAGGTAGTCCTGGCAGTATCGGTTCAATTGGTTCAATTGGTTCTATCGGTTCAATTGGTTCTATCGGTTCTATCGGTTCTATTGGCAGTACGGGTTCAAGTGGTCGAGGGGGTTCATTTGGTTCATTAGGAATTACTAAACAACCATACACATACATTCCAAAAAGACCAGTAGTACCATTTGGAATTATTAATTTCCGAAGTTCAACAAAGAAACACAAAGAGCCAGGTAAAGTATCCCATAACTTTCTTGGAAGTACAAGAGTTGCAGAGATTACAGGATTTAGAACAGGTAAGTCAGATATCACAGTTGGAGATAAAAGAACAAAGAAACTCTATGAAGAAGATATCAAAAAGACCACTAAGAAAATTACAGGATCAAAGAAACCTAAACAGAAGTTTTCTTTGTTTTAGTTTTGTTTCTAGTTAAGAAATAGTAAACTGTAAACCCAATCCAAGGAAAGAAAAGACCACCCATTAAACTACCAATACTTTCTGCATAACCAAATTCATCTATAACTTCTTGAGGTGCAATAGCTAAACCAAACATTACCCAAATAGCAGTACCACCCAACATTATCTTTAATGAAGTTCTCATTGGTCTACCTTCTTTTCATTTGGTGAATATACAAAGTCACCAACATATGATTCACAATGTTCACAGTTTATTGGTTCTGTAGCATATTCATTGGTTAACCCTGGTCTATACGATGTAATCTTGTTACAATTACTACAAAGAAATCTAACATCTAACATGTCTATTCTCTACTCTTTAACCACATTGGGATAATCTCAACCCTGATTAATTCTTGAATAGATATGTCTCGGTCCTTAGCTTCCTTGACTAATTCTTTCCATGTCTTATCTCCTACTGATTGCATGAATTTTCGCATGGGTTCTGTTATTTCTGGCATTATATATCAATAGATATCCGTAGATATAAAGATATATATCCATAGATATCTATAGAATACTATGGATAGTATAATATCTAATCCAATGGGCGGCAACGTCAAGAAAATATTCAAAGTCTATATCTCGACTTTGGTCTTGATTTACGTTGCAGCTTCAATCCTAAGCATCGTCGGTGTAATGCCAATCCATCCTAGCATTGTTTTGTTAGTAGCTGGGGTAATAGTGGCCGGTATTATGGTTGCATATCAGGTCTATATGCGAAAGATCCTTAGAAAAAACCAAGAGTTATGATCTAACTCTATTCTTTTTTATTTCTAAATAGTGTCATGAACCTTCTTGATGTTTCCCTTTAGATAGTGGTCAAAGGTCATTGATGGTTTGCTATGTCTTAGATGTGTACTGATAACATCAATCTTATCAAAGCCTAAACTATCAAGTGCATCCTTACCCCATGACTTTCTAAAGATATGTCCAACGGTATTCTCCTTCATCTTGATTCTGTTTTGTGGCATCCAAGCTTCAATGTTTAACATAACACCAAGTCGCTTACACCAAATCCAAAATGTCCTGTATGTTAATCCAGGAAACAAAGGACCTTCATCCTTGAGTAATAGATAGCCATCTAGTTCCATGAGAAATACTTTAGGAATTACTGCCCTGTCTGATGTACTTGTCTTTGTTTTACCTAGGTAAACGATTCTATTTTCTAAATCAAAATCCTCTTTCTTTAGTTTGATTCCTTCCATTGGTCTTAAGGCCATGTGGTATAGGATCTTCATTAGGAATTGTATGTCTAAATCATCCCACTTTCTAATGTTTAACCTAGGTATTGCATCTAATATCCTGTTAAAGTCATGTTGATTGATGTAGTTTGGATTACTGTTCAATAATTCTAATACACACTACTACTATTTAGCTCTATATCAGAAAATATGTATTATGTGTAACAGAGGGTTTACAGGCACGAAGTATAGAGTGTAGAATAATACAAATAATTACCCTACCCATTACTATAAAAAATCCTTCTATATATCAGTCGGGCACACATACAAATCAGCATGTCACTATACTAACACTAGATTCAACGTTTAATCGGTGTCATGGTAATAGGAATCAGGGATTTTTCTTTTTGTTTTGAAATTTTCATCGTTAAACAAATCATTAACGACATTAAAGAAATATTCATACTTAGAAACGGCTGTACCGGCTACAATGCAACGAATACAACAACACTTTCTAGCATAGCTCCACTTCTCATGTGCAAGCTTTAACGCATAATCATAAAGTGTAACACCTTGTTTCTTTTGCTTGTATAATTTCTTGAATTGGTTTAACTTTCGTTTGTAACGTCTATCAACGCTTTCAAGGTCTGACATATCTAACGTCATTTCAAAAAGCCCTCTAGAGATGTTTGTTCGTCTATGTTGTGTAACCATTGAAGGTGAAGTCTAAGCAATGTTTTGCTTACTAACTTTTTATCACAATTAGGACAAATAGTGTCTAAACATTCAGAACAATTACAAGACATGAGGAATCTCCTGTTGACATTTATGATAATAAACTGTTTTTAGAAATAGAATACTTGAAAAAAGTTTATTTCTAAAAATGTCAACAAACATCAGATTCATTCTCCTTTAGAGTGGTTTGTTGAGGTCGCTTGAAATCAATGTTTAGCCAGACTCTTTGGTTAATTCCATCAATTCTTTGCTTATCTTCTTCATAATATTCAGCAAAAGCCTTACCAAATTGTCCTAATCCTAAAGGATTTTCACCCTTTTCTAGACAATATTCCTTATAGAATTGATAAGTTTCTCTTTTTGACTTGTGGTTTTCACTGTCAATTATGCAGTTTGAAGCAAAATAATCAATAGGATCAGCGTTTTCATTCCAATCTCTTTGAATGGTTTTCCAATCCTTAGTATGGGTAAATTGGCCTACTTTGTTCAATTTATTGGCAATTCGTACAAGGCAAGAAAATACTAGGTTTTTCTCGGTTTGGTTGGCTTCTAGTTTTTCTCTAAGATATGGGATTCTTTCAGAATCATTTTCAAAGTTTCTTTCCCATTTGATAATTATCCATCTTCTAAAGAATCCTTGACTTTGGTCGAAACTCTTTGGAAATCTATTGCAGCTAAACATTAGCTTACAGAATGGATATAATGTGAATGGGTCTTTGTACTTCTTCTGTACTTGTAATCCTTCACCAGATACAATATCTTTGATTTCACCTGTATGTCTTAGTTCATTCTTTTCAAGGTCCGAAAAGATGTTTGCAGACTTTCCATCCAAATCGGCTGACATGTGTTTATCAGATGCAATCTTTTGAAGTGGGATATGTGTGACATTGTTTTTGCCTAATAGTGATTCAATGTAAGATAAACAAACAGACTTTCCATTTTCCCCATTACCTAAGAACATGAAAGCTTTTTCGTCAATATGGCGTTTTACAATTGGGCTTGCAATAATTTCTAATACTGTCTCAAAATCTTCTTTTCTAAATTTATCCTTGACAGTAAATGAATTTACTAGATATTTCCAAAACAAAGTATCTTTTAGATTATCCTCAATGTTATCATAATCTGGTAAACTGTATTCTACCGGAAGTAATACCTGGCTTAGATGTTCTGGTGTATGTGGTTTTAATTCCAAAGTTTCCAAGTTTAGTATGCCGTTTTCAACAGTGATTAGATTAGGGTCTTTGTCAAAATCTTCAAGGTCTGTAAAGGTTTGAACTTTGATTTTATCAATAACTTCGGCTCGGTCATGTTTAGTGCAGTTTGGAATTAACTTGTTAGTTTCTTCTTTGATTATTGATTCTGCATGTAGGGAATCATAGATTTTTCCATTGAATAGTAAAACCTTTTCAGTTTTTCTTAGTGTGACAAAATTATAGAAATTTCTAAGAACTTTGGCAACATTGTCTATCTTTTCCTCATTATCAAATCTCAAATTATTATCAACGATGAATATCTCCATTAGATTAGCCTGGGAAATCTTCTTTGTTGGGTCAACTTTACAATTTCCTAAGATACTTTCTTTTTTGACACCATGATTATCAGATCTGCATAAACAACTGTCACTAAGGCAATTATCATGTCTATCCCCTAAACATTCATTACAATTGATTAGTTGAACGGTCAAGAATAAACCTCCTTGTATAGTCTGCATAGTTTGGAAGCTTGTTTCTTTATGTGTTTGATTCCATATTCATTTCTATGACTTCTTTCAATATGTTTTCTAAAACCCTCATAGGTTTTAGAAATCTTATTACAATAACAACAGACAATACGGATTTCATTGTGTCCTGTTTTTGAACGTGACACGGATAAGTTGATGTTTATGCTACTCAATTATAGAATCATCTCCATTGGTGATGGTTTGGTTTTCTTTGGACGGAAAACTATTTTTTTTCTTTAATGACTTTGAAATAAGATAATCAATTAATGTACTTCTAGGAATTAACTTACGAGCTTTATCTAATTTGTCAAGAGTATCGTTTGACAATGTTATGGATATGTTAGTTGTACGGCGAGCAAATTGAGACATATCATACTAATAACACAAGTAGTATTTAATATGTACGAATATCGTACTATCTTTAGTATATTTTATTGATATCCGTACTATTACTACTATGATAGTATGGATAGTACCCAATATCAGTTAATCATATACGAAAAACGTCAATTATTTCTAAAAAATATACTAAAGATTATTCTTTCTTATCTAATTTCAGGTCTAAACGTTCCATCAACTTTTCAATAAGTTTTCTATCCATGTTGGCCATTTCTCTTAATTCGTCAATTTCTTTTCTTTCTTCTTGAAGTTTATCATTTTCTGCTTTTAGTTTTGCAGTATCATCAATGGTCAAGTCAGACTCTATCTTTTGGTATAGTTCTAGTTTTTCTGCATCTGTCATTCTATCATATTCATCAAGGTAGCCTTTTTGCCCTGCAAGCTTCTTGGCAAAGTTTGAATCATGTCTAGACACTTTGGTGATGCCATATGCCCTGAATGAATGGGTGTTAATCATAAATCTGTTATTTGATTCGTATCTCATATCAAGACCGACCTTTTTCAAAGTTCTTCTCATAATCTGCTCAACGTTTAACTCTGAAAAGATATGATTCTCATTTGTACCAAAGACTAAATCATCATCATCTAACTTTCTTAGTATTGGTCTTAACAATCTGCTTGCTTCTTTACTAAAGAAAGTAGTACGGCCTTTCTTGAACTTGGCAATTGTTGGAGGGATTTTCACAATAATGTTTAATCCAGATCCATCAAGATGCTTTTTTCTTAACTGGACAGTTTCACCAACCCTCATTAATCCGGATAACTGGCATAGGAATTGGACTCTATGCTTGTACCTTAGGGGTTTTAGTATGGTTTGTATGTCCTCTAAAGACAATCCATACAAATCCTCTTGCATATTTCGTCTAAAGTCTAATTCTTCCTTGATATCCTGGGGATGAAGCTTGATTCCCCTATAATGTAGGTACTTTTTCACTTGTGAGAAATAGTTCTTTACTGTCCTTGGTGCCCTATCGTGGTTTTGATTAATCCAGCCCTGTAGAAATTCAAATAGGTCAGTCTCATCAAATTTCTTTAAATCCTCAATACAATCAACTTTTCCAGTCTTTTCCATACAATAATTCTCAAAGTTTTGTAATGTGTGGGTATAACCTTCTAAGGTTTTAGGGTCACGAGTAATCATTTTAGCCATGAAAGTTTCTTTAGTTCTTAGAAGTTTCTTTAATGCCATAACCCAAAAACAATTGAAAACTATTAAAATAAAACTATAGAGTATTCATTTTAAACTCAATGAAAGTTTTCTATCAGATAATTGCAATAAAGTCTAAATTATAGGAATCTGAATTTGACATGTTATGGAAATATCTAGTCAAAACGTAGTAGGAGGTACAGCACGTTCGCCACACAGAGCAATGTACAAAGCTATGGGGCTAGATGATAATGATCTTAGTAAACCATTCATCGGAGTTTGTCACACAGGAAATGAGGCAACTCCATGTAACATTTTGTTACCAACATTGGCCGAAGAGGCAAAAAAAGGAGTTGCAGAAAATGGTGCAACCCCAAGAATATTCTCAACAATTGCAGTTAGTGATGGAATTGCCATGGGACATGAAGGAATGAAATCATCTCTAATATCTCGTGAAGTTATTGCAGATTCTATTGAATTAATGGTAAGAGCACATCAATACGACGGTATTGTAGGAATTGCAGGTTGCGACAAAAGTTTACCTGGAACAATGATGGCAATGGCCAGACTAAATTTACCATCAGCCTTTGTATATGGTGGAACAATCATGCCAGGGATTTTAGATGGAAAAGAGCTTACAGTTGTAGATGTTTATGAAGCAGTTGGAGCATATGATGCAGGACAAATTTCTTTAGAGATGCTAAAAAATATTGAAAACACAGCATGTCCTAGTTCTGGTTCATGTGGTGGAATGTTTACTGCAAACACAATGGCATCAATTTCAGAAGCTATTGGATTGGCATTACCTGGAAGTGCAAGTCCGCCTGCAGAAGATGAAAGAAGAAACAAAATGGTTTATGATACAGGTGCTGCATGTGCAAAATTATTAGAATTAAACATCAAGCCAAGAGACATTATGACATTTGAAGCATTTGAGAATTCAATCGTGATGCTTAATGCAGTTGGAGGTTCAACGAATGGAATTTTGCATTTGTTATCAATGGCAAATGAAGCTGGAGTAAAACTAACTTATGATGATTTTGAAAGAATTAGAAAAAAGACACCACATATTGCAGATATGAAACCAGGTGGCAGCTATGTAATGAATAGTTTAGATAAAATCGGGGGAATTCCATTTGTCTTAAAAAAATTAGCTGCTAAGGGATTACTCAACGGAGGTTGTATTACAGTTACAGGAAAAACCATTCAACAAAATCTAGATGCAATGACAATTCCAGAACCTGAACAGTCCATTATCCGACCTGTTGATAATCCAATCCACACAGTAGGAACAGCAGTTGTACTCAAAGGTAGTCTTGCTCCAGAAGGAGCAGTGATTAAAACTGCAGGTGTAGAAATGACCAAATTTACGGGTAAAGCAAAAGTCTATGATAGAGAAGAATATGCATTTGATGCAGTTGCAAAAGGAGATGTCGAGGAAGGAGATGTTGTTGTGATTAGATATGAAGGTCCAAAAGGAGGACCAGGTATGAGAGAAATGCTTGCAACAACTGCAGCACTAGTAGGTCAAGGTTTAGGTAAAAAAGTGGCAATGGTAACAGATGGACGATTTTCAGGAGGAACCAGAGGATTCATGGTAGGACATGTTGCACCAGAAGCATATGTTGGAGGACCAATAGCACTAGTCAAAGATGGTGATGAAATTACAATTGATACAGAAACTACAGTAATTGATCTTCATGTTTCAGAAGAAGAATTAGCAAAAAGAAAAGAATCTTGGAGGAAACCTCAACCAAACTATACCTCTGGAGCATTGGCAAAATATGCAACACTTGTTGGTTCAGCCGCTCAAGGTGCAATTACTACAGCCAATCCTTAGAAGAACAAATTGTCCACAAGCTTTATAGATCGCGATCTAAAATAAGATTTAGAGATAACAGGAAAAAGAAACGACTTATGCTTATCAAATTACTGTTGTCTACTACAGGTTTTCTAAAAATATTTTAACTGAATTTACCTCAAGAAAACCATGGTCGTTTTAGAAGTAGTAGCAAAATTAGAGCAATTAAATGAAGAACAGAAAAATACGTTAGACCAACTTCATGAACAGTTTGAAGACCTTGCAAAAGATCCTAGATTTGCAGGACTTCCAATGGATGAGATTGAAAATTTGTTTTCGGCTTATCTTAAAACATGGATTAAAACAAATAATGACGTAATCAATTTATTAAAAAATTAAAAAGAATTAAACTGAACAAGACCCTCACAATATCATGGATATCTACTCTAGTAAATTTGCAATAATTGTAATAATTGTACTTGTTACCATTTTGTCTTTACAAGTGTTAACAAATAGTAACAATTCCGCACAACTAATCGATGCTGAAACTTGTGAATTATACATAATGGATTCTCAGATTAATGCAAAACAATATCTTAATGAATTTGATCAAAAATGCCTAGATTTTAAAAATCTAAACACATAGAAAATTAATTAATGAAACTATTTCCATATCATAACATGGAAGGACCGTCAGAAATAAATTCTGTATTTTGGAACGAAGAAAAAAAATCATGGGATTATAAAATGATCAAAGTGGATGAATATTTTGGATTTACAGAATGTCAACAATGCAGAAAACCAATGTCACATAACGTGAAAACAGATGGAGAATTCAAAATGGTTTATGTGAAATGTGCTTGTGCAAATAGAAAATAAGTAATTATAAAATTAAACTGAATCCATGCCTAAAACATCATAGTATGCTTTTGGAATCATCGACTGTCCTTTGAAAAATACATTATTTACTGCAGTGTCCAAAACGTATGTTTTTGCCCAATCATCATCACTTCGAATTGAACGCCCAAATCCTTGTAATATCTTTGTAAGAGTTTGTGAAGTATACCATTGAGGGAATTTATTCATTTTTGCCCTAGTACGTTTTTCAGTATAGTTCGGGTATGGAACTTTTGCAATTATTTGAAATCGAGACAAATCATCTTTCAAATCCACACCCTCCCATAGAGATGAAGACAGTAAAACACCAGTAGGATCAGAGGCATGCTCAGATATCACTTCATCTTGTGTTTTGCCATCTTTGTTTTTACTATGACAAAGTCTAATTCTTTGAGTATTTTTAGGAGAAAGGTGTCTAATGATTTTTTGACATCTAGGAATAGACGAAGTCAAAATTAATCCTCGCTCGTTAGAATGCTCATCCATAATTCTATCAATTGTTTTAATAATTTCAAGTTCATCCTCATCAGTTGAACCATAACTTAATCGTCGAATATTGAGAAGATCAATTGTTCTATGTTCAATTGGAAATGGGGATTTTGGTGTATCGACAAAGGCTACATCATCTTTTTCCAATCCCATGTTTTCACAAAAACTGGATTTGTCAATGGTTGCAGACATGAAAATTTGGTATTCTGTTTCAAAGAAAGAGTTTGCAAATTTTGAGACATCAATTGGTTTAACAGAAATGGTTCTAAAATTCCCATTCAAATCTTTTTGAGGATCATTTACAATAAAATTATCTTTATCAGACATTATGTCAATTTTAGCTTGAGCAGATCTATCATGACGACGTTCCAATCCCGTGATTAATTCAAAATCAGGATTGTTTTGAAATGCAGGACTTTCTTTGATATCTTTAATTTGTTTAGCATATGCAAACGCCATATCATCAGTTAGCTTTATCATTGAATCCAAATCAGTGAAATCATATTTTTCTGAATTAAGATTACATTCATCAACCTGACCACTGAAAATATCAAATCCAACAAACTGGATTATTTGATCTTCTATTTTGTGAGCCTCATCAAAGACAGTAACTTTTCTATCTAGATAATCCTCAAAGAGTTTCTTGTTAAATTTCATAATTGTGAAAAATGCGTGATAATTCCACAGAGAATGTTTTGATGCAAGAGCATCATATTTTTGCAAATAATAGTGACATGATGGAGTATCCTGAGTATTATCGGCTACTTGGCCAATAGTGGGCTTGAATTTACACACTTCAAAAACTTCTTTTCCATTTTTTGTGACTCTTTCCTGACATTCTCCCTTATCACAGGTTAAACCCCATCTCATAGCTCGTCTTTCATTATCCACCTTTTCTGCAGACATTAGTTTTAGACAGGGGAAATTTTGTTTGCCTTTTACGGGTTTTAAAAACGGAATATCTTTGATGTATTGATCTTGAAGATGTTTTGATGCAGTTACAGTAAATGAACTATCAAAATAATTGGAGACAGTTGCACCTACCAGTGATTTTCCCACTCCTGTCGGAGCACATAGAATAATTTTTTTAAATCCCGATTGGAGTTTTTCTTCTATTTCTGTGAGAATTTCTTTTTGGATAGATCTAGGAGTAAACTGATCTGGAAATTTTTCTAATAAGGACAGGATTACATCTTTTTCAGCTCAATATTAAAAGCATAGAGGTTATTGGATAATCGTCATTTTTGCAATCTAGTTTAATATCTAGTGTTACTTTGCTATGTTATGGAACTATTAGATGACAAAATGAGAGTTTGGACAGATAGTGCTCAATATGTAAAACCAAATCCAGGAGTATACGTTTTGTATAACAGAAGTAAAGATCCAATATTCATTGGTGAAACTGATAATCTAGAGAAAACTTTTGCAAATTATGTAGATACTGAATTTGACGGAGATGAATGTAAACAAAAAACATCATCATATCAAAGGATATTTGCTGAAAATCCAAAAGAAATGCAAATGCAATTGATTGATGATTTTAAAAATGAAACAGGCAATATCCCTGTCTGTAATTCAGAGATCAAGATAGAAACGCCTTAGACAAGTTCACTGCGTTGCAATGAAGTCTTACTAGATTAATATAAAAAATCATTATCTTATTTCATGTCAAACGCGATGATTTACGTTGGAATTGCCGTAGGTGTAATAGCAATGGGTGCAGCAATTGCATACGGTACTGAAAACCAAAAAAACTACATACCAGAAGACGCAGTTTTGTCTCAAGCAGCAGAAGAGGGACTCTTACCTAAAACTGGGACTTTTGGAGCCGATTTAAACAAGGAGAAATGGCATGAAGATCCTTTCGGCGATTTAGCACAAAAAGTTAGAGAACAAAATGGGAGATAATCACATATAGATTATCATCCATATTATTTTCAAAATTTTTACTAATTAAATCAAATTCAGGAATAAATTATACATTTTATTGGTAAAGCAATTTATCTGAGATAGACGTAATTTAACAATGCATCAGTGCTATTATTGTGAACAAATTTTTGATTCCAAAGAACAGCTTTACGAGCATGTTGAAATTCATTCAGACAGTGAACGTAACAAGGAAATCATGGAAAGAAAGAAACAGGCAGCTAAAAAATAATCATTTCAGCCTAGACTAAAAAAAATAGAGCAAAGGTCAGAATTTATCAAATTCTGGAGCGGATATAAGAATTAATTTCACATACAATATGGATTGGGTTGAAAATTTGTTGCAAAAATCATGTGATAGAACACTCACAAAAGGAGAAGTATTGCATAGTCTATTTCACATGATAGAAGTTAATGAGAATACACTAAGCCATATTCAATCAAACAATACAGATTTTGGCCCAGAATTAGAAGAATTGAAACAAACTGAGATGAGAGATTTAAATTTTCATTTAAAATATTATCGTAGTCTAGTAAATTACATTAATTCAATTCCAGAAAATAAAATTATAGAAAATAGAACCTAAGCATCCCAAGATACAGTGTAAGATACAAAAGTCTTAGGAGAAGATTCTTTCTTTTTTTCACCCCATTCATTTGGAGTATGGCCTGAATTTTGTTCGGATAATTCATTCCATTTGAATTTGGGTAAATTTGCAGTTTCCATGTAGGATGTTAGAATAATTAGTAAATAACATACCAGCATACACTGCAAGACAAATTTTATTTTATTTTATTATTGAGCCTGTCATATTTTGATTGCTCTTCCAAATTCTGACCATATTTAGTATCTTCATGATATTTTAGACATTTTTCTTCAAACAATTTCTGCAATTTTTCAACCTCGCCATGTATCATTTTTCCTGAATCCTCTTTTGCAAACTGTTTTTGTTGGGGCTCATTTTGACCTCTAGTTGGAAAATGTTTATTGTAGAATTTTGCTTTTAGTTTCGGGAGATTTTCAACCTTTACCAATTCTGCAAGATCAAATTTACCTTGCTCATGATTAAGCAACATATCGTTTGATTCAGATATTCTTACCCAAGACAATAGAGGATGAAACTCAGTAAAAATACGAATATCTTCAATCATGAAAACAATTTTGTCATTTATCTTATCAGAATTTACAATCCACGTAAATCGATATTTTACGACACTGTGAGAGTCTTCAAAAACTGCAGGATTTGATTCTGCTTGAAAATCAGACCATTTTAGTGCAAAATTTGGAGTCCAATCCAAAGTAACACTATCGCCCATAATAGATGGTCAATTAATTGATAATAAAATTATTTTTAGAAAAAGAGTGTTTGACGGCAAATGAATTCCAAGATGGTCGATTAAGGCAAATGTATGAAGCCGTCAAACAGATGACTCTATTATTTATGATACAAAATAGACTAAAAGAAAACGTGTGTCCATTTTGAACAAACGCAATATTTCAAAAAAAGAGTCATTTTTAGGCTTAAGTAAAAAATGGATCATTTTTTCAACCCTTTTTGATCAATATTCAAGACATGTTTTATTTTAAGAATTTTTGAAAATAGCAATTAATACAAATATTGAAAGCAAGGTGATTGCGAATTTGATATCTGCTGTAACCCCCAAAGGGCTGATGATAAGGATATCAAATTTGCTTGCTTTCTCAATTCTAAACTATTAATCTCAGATAATATGAGCATATTTTGATGATGACAAGATTTTATGTTACAATGGGGATTTCAGTAGCAGCTTTAGTAGTAGGATTAGTTTTATTATTCAGCTAGTTAAGATTGAATTTCAAAGTTAGGATCACAACCTAATTGATTGATAATATCATTGATTTCGTGTATCAATTCATTTTGTTGATCAATTAATCCATTGACTTTTTCAGCTTGTGAATTTATTCTATCATATGCAATTTGTGCTTTTTTGTAGTCTTCTTGGGAAAGTGTTTTTCCTTCATAGAATTCATACTGTTTGTAATATTCATCATACTGAGTTTGTTCACGCGAAATTTTAACATCCAGAGATTCAATTTCAGATTGAATTTCTTTTTCTTGAACCAACAATAGTTTTTGTCCAACATAAAGTTCTTCTAATCTATCAGGAATAACATATCCCTGTGTATCATAATTAATTTCTGGAGATTCAGTTGAATACATTAAATGATTTTCTTCACTAGTGTGACCTAAACCTAAGGCATGACCTATTTCGTGCATCAATATATTTACGACCATGTTTTCATCGTTTTGAACAAAATTAGAATTACAATCTTCGGCTCCAATTGAAATATCTAAAACACAATGACTAAGAATTCCAAAAAGAACAGAATTACATGTTGCAAGTCCAGTGTGTGTAGTGGATGCATATTTTTGCCATCTAATTTCAATGTTAGAATTTTCGGATTCAATAAACTCCAAATTAGGATTAGAGTTTTCCCAATTTTCTATTGCTTTCATTAATGCATTTACTGGAATTTGTTTATCTGGAACATCCGGAACATTCTCAAATGAATAGTAAATGATCTGATGATCTTCAGAAGTTACAACATTGGAGATTTGTTGTATGTTTTCAATAGAAGGGGACAAGCCTATGGAGGAAGAATCGTTTCCTATAGGCAATAAATCAGCATACCAGGCATAACCAACAATTACAACTAGTGCAATTATCACATAAACTGCTTTCAATAATAAAAGAAAAACATCGCATTACCTAAAACTTTCCATGAAATAAGCAGTGTATAGGCTGGATGGATTTTTTTGACAACATAAATCAACTTTAACACACTTTTTTTATTTTAAAAGAATAATCACAGAATAATCATTGCCATAGAATAGCTGGATGTTGGTAATCGCTAACGCAATTCGACATTGATTACCAATTTTATCTGTGGCCAAAAATTTTACTTTGGATGTGAATTAGTCAAATATTCAGATTTTTCTGTATCAGAATATAACAAAGGATTATTTTCTAACAGAGATAAAATATTTGAAAATGCAGGACACTCACAATCAGCAGAAAACAATTCTTCACATTTAGAACATTGAACAACAAAGTGAGAACCCCAATCACATTCAATATCTTCAATTATTTCAAAAACGATATTCTCATTACAAATACATCGTAATTTATTTTGAAATTTTCCATTCAAATCCATAACAATTTCTTTAAAAAATCAAATATAATTTATTAGCAACTAGATTATCTTAAAGTCATCTCAATTTGACAGAATGCCCTACGTGTAAACTTGCAATGGAATCACATTCAACTGAAGAGTTGATGGAATGTTGTATGAAACAAGTAGGAGAAGGGGTTTCAGATGAAGAAACAGGAACATGTCCTAATTGTAAACATGATATCAAAAAGCACTCCAGTAAAGAACTAGCAGAATGTACCATAGAGTTCCTCAAATCAGGGATTAGCAACTAATTCAAGATAAGATTAAACTATAGAAAAAATCAGATAAGACATTGGATCAGACTACAAGAAAACTAATTGTTGATTTTTCACCAATGTGGACTAATAGAGAGATTTGGGAATTTGAACAAATCAATGAAGATTTGACATTTGACGCAGTTTATGCTAAACCAGGTAATTTTGAATCTTGGAAATCAAAATTATCTTATCCAGATTCAGATATCCGTGAAATGGTAGTTAGAACTTTTGATAATTTTTTGGATGGAAATGAGTTATGGATTGCAAACAAAAATGACGAAAAATTGGATGAAAAGTACGTGGCATACCTCATGTCAGTCATGGCAGATGTGATGATTGAAGAAGAAATATGCCTAAATTTTAGAATTGAAAATAATTGTCTTGTATCCACAATGGATGAAAAAGCAGACGTCATTGACTGTAAAGAATTTTTTGAAGAATTTTATCACCTAGCAACAGGATTTAATTTTGATACAGATACAGGAATTCCAGATGATGAAACAGAGGCAGAAATGTATCTAACCAGATTACAAGAAGAATTTGACGAAAAAATGAAAAATAAACTAGGAGACAAGTATATGCCAGGAAATAATGATCCTGACACACTTAATGCTGAGAGTTAAAATTTAAAATCAGATAAAAATGTCAGAAAGAAAACCATATAGAAATTTCAAAAAACGTGAACCTAGCTTGACAACAGAGCAAAAGGTAGAACAATTTGTAATTCGTAATTCTAAAAACGGGTATTTTACCAAAGTATCAACCATTTCATACAAATTTGATGTATCAGAAGACATGGCATGGAGTATTGTTGGAGAATTATTATCAAGTGGATCTTTCGAATCAATTCATGATGAATATTCTGGAGAGATGAAGCTTTGTGAAAATGGCAAAACATATTCTATTCTAGATTTAGAAAGAAAAAGAAAAAAAGACAAGTATAGAAATAATAAAAAACAATCAAAAAAGAAATCACCACCAAAAGCAAACTCTTAATTTCAATTCAGTTTGACATATTTTAATGGATGAAGAGAATTTACCTGCACAATGTCATCCAATTCCAAAATCAAAAAAGAAAAAACAAAAGGAGCCAAATCATGATACAGTGTAAATTATGTGGAACCCCATTAGGAAAAGAACCAACTACAGAAGAACTTGAGACTCACTGGAAAAAACATCACAGTTGGCATTGGGAATCAAATAAAGATAAAACACCAGAAGACGCATTATTAAAAAAACGATAATTAACGTCTTGGAATAGTGGTCGTTTATAGCATGCCTAGACCACTAATCGAAGGCGCCAATATTACTTTAGGCTCGAGATATAAAAGACAAATCATGTGATTATCAAACATTTGTTCACTAAAGATGAAAAAATAAAACTAATTTTTAGAATTTACAACATGTTGTTTATCAATTAAAAATGAACATAATACTCACGGATGGTAAAACAAAGTGAATGAGGATTTTGCAGAGTATACAAAATGCATCTCATGTGATCAGGCATTAATTTACTGTGATTGTAATTGTCCGTATTGTGGAAAACGTGAAGATTGTAATTGTGAAATGGCAACATTGTCATCATCATAGTGAATTTTTACGAGCCTAAAAAATAATTTAAAAAATTCTTACGCATAATATTTGATTAATTTTCAGCTATTAGATGTGAAAAAACTTACTTTGAATTTGTAATAGTGATTTTGTCATAAGGGCACATGTCAAAAATAGAGGCATATGATATCAAAGCACGAAAAAAGGTATCAATGAAAAATCCACAGCCATATCTAATGAAAAATGGATCATGGGCACTAAAAGGAACTAGCTCAGAGACTGGAATTAATTTATTCAAAATTGTCGGAAGACAAAAACCATCAATTGGTCAGTCAAAATTTGAAACATTCAAAAATTTGTTTACAAGTAGACAATGCGAATGTGACAAAACATGCTAGTCACATTTTTTATTTTAGGCAGATAATTGCTTTCTTGAGATTTTTGTGCAGACTACCAGAAATGAACACAATTAGAAAGCATTAATGGGATATTTTTCTACAGATATTCATGTCATTAGATATTGATTGGAAAAATAATTTCTACGGCATATCCTGGGCATATGAGAAGGACAGATTGGTAGTATCAACTGTGTTTGAGGATAAAAAAGAAGCAATTTTGATTGCCAAAGAAATTGAGGATTGGAGTGATAAATTTACACGACTGACAATTATTGAAAAAGACAATGATGAATTTGCAATTTGTGTATATCAAGATCCGCAGATTTCAAAAAATGATAGCCATTTAGGATTATTCAGAACAGGTATGAGACAAAGTGGAGGATATGAACAAGCAAAACCCATGATTGTAGAGAAACCACCTCTGTTACAAATTGCATATGCAGCAGATGTAAGGGATATGAAGACATATGAGCAAATATCAAGACTAGTCCCAATGCGAAAATGCAGAATAATTTCAGAAAAAGATTTGAAGAAACAAGAATACTATTATGAAAAAACTGCAAATTCTCTAAATTAAGAAAAAGGTGAGATTCAAAAATGAATCTAGGATTTGAATCATCACCAGGTATGGTCGGGTAATAGAATTATCATAAATTCAATATAAAGAATCACTACTCATTTTTACTGAGAAATTGTACTGATAAATCGTTCATCTTCATTAAATAGAAATTTTGCCACAACAAAATATGCAAAATAATAACAATCAATCAGAATGGGAAGAAGCAATAGGCCTTTCATGGCTAGTATCAGATGAATAAAATGTCTAGTTTTAATTCAATATGCAGCCCAAATTGTTGGTGTAAAATAGAGAAATCTGAAAACATCGACGACCAGCTTTAGAAATTTCTAAGGCTTTAATTTTTTAATTCACAATATTCATAAAGTAATATTTTGGTCTTGTTGTATGAAAATGACACCAAAATTTGTTTTGATTGTTTTACTCGTTTCATTATTTGGAAGTGTTTTAGAAATTTGGGGAGGAAGTTGGGATATTACTAGTCACGCAGTTGGAGCGCCAGAGTCATTTTTCACACCACCACATGCAGTATTGTATTCAGGGGTAGGGATATCCCTGATTGCAGCAATTGCATCTCTAGGAATCATCGGCAGAGATAAAGAAATCCGTCGTGAATCATTTTCCCTAGGTTTAAAATTAATTTTGGTTGGAAGCATGATACAGATTGTCGCAGGGCCTTCAGATTATTTGTGGCATGAACTCTTTGGAACAGATGGATTACTCAGTCCAACTCATTTGACACTAATTACAGGCATTTTGATTCAGTCGGTAGGAATTATTGTCGGGTTAACAAGATTAATTCCATATAATTTCAAAGCAACAAAACCTGCAACGACTATAGGATTTTCAGCATTATGGTTTATCGTAATTGCATTTTGTTTCCAATTTGGATTGCCAATATCTAATGGAGAAACAATCAACTTAAACCCAGATCCATATGTGGGAGCAATCATTCTAGGCATTACAATACCATTTTTCTGCACATTGATTTTTTGGGGAGCCGTTAAATCAATGAAAGGTTTTGGATGGGCAAGTACAGCAGTTGCAGGATTAATCATTATGAATATTACAGCAAATGTGATTCCAAATGAAAATTTGTTTGGATTTTTGCCATGGTTTGCAGTGCCAATGATTGTAGCAGTAATTGCAGATGCAATAATGAATGATAAGATCAAAATCAGAAAATTCAAAGAGGAAATTTCAGGAGGATTAGTAGGTGCTGTGTTTATCATAAACAGTATGCCTCTTGTTGGAATGTCTTTTATTCAATTTTATGTGTTCAATGAGGTCTCAGGATATTCATTACTCCCAGATTTCTCAGAAACCCTAGCAATAGTATTTGGAATAATGAGTATACCAAGTGCAATAACAGGCATCATAGCAGTAAAAATTGCAAAAAAGAAAATCACTCTGCCAGTAGAATCAACTGTGTAAATTACAAAGATTAAATTCTATTTTAGAACAATATCAATATGCACTGCGATGATAAACGAACGTTGTATGTGTTAAAAGAAGAGGTCTACAAATCATGGAAATTGCTTGAAAAATCTGGATTTGCTGATCAGCAATTATTGGAAGATTTTAACAATATAGTTACAGAATATTTTGAATGTAAATCATCATCAGAATAAAAATCACGTATGATTTTAGGGGTAGATCTTAAGTATTATTTTGACGTAACAGATGAAGATGAATTTTGAAAATCTTCTAAAGAGAATTATGGATTCAGATGTAAACATTAGACATAGTGTAGTAACAGATAGCGATGGTAATATTTTAGCAACCAGTCACAGGGAAGGAATTACAAATTATCTTTCTGCAGAAGAGACAGAGGCTTCTTTGAAAAGAGCATCAGTTGCATGGAAAGGCAGGAATGAGTTAGCCCCAAAAATTGGTCATGGATTGTATGCGGTTGCAACATTTGAAAAAATTACAAGAATGACATTCCCATTAGGAGAAGATAATTTGATTTTTGTCAGTATGGGTTCTGATACAGTCAGAACAGACTTACATGAAGGAGGACAAAAACAGATTATTGAGCACGTGTTGAATATTTTAAGCAAAGATCCTACAAAACAATAAAAAATTATTTTGAAAAGAGATTATAAATTTGATAGATGATAATGAGAGTTATCAATAATGACTATGATCGAGCATACAAAAGAATGCAAATACAGAATGAATAACGACATGCCACATACAAATTGTTATTGCCAATGTCACAAAATAATCATGGCAGAATCTTCAAAACTTGAATCAAGGACTTTTTGATTCAGGTTCAAAATTATCAATGATCTCAGTCACACTGGTAAGAATTGTTTCTTTGATTTGGGTTTGACTCATCCCCGATTTGTGCATTAGTTTCATTTGATCCATTAATGAAAAATGAACCCTACCTTGAAGATAATCGACTATTCCAAATCCGGTTTTTGGGAATTCAGTTACAAACATTTCATGTTCTGAAAGATCATCAGGTTTTTCACTCATAGTTTAATTTCATAAAAACCAGATATAAAATTTCCATAATTTATTAGACCATACAAAATGAAAATGATATGACAGAATTTGTCCACAGACCATATGACAAAATCTATGTCAGAGACATGATCAAACTCAGTTTAGATGATCTGATTGGTATGATGTCATCACTTGAAGCCGCAAATGCTTACTGGGTTGATGGAGTGTTATTTGCCAGTTTTGCTATGACTGAGTCTGAAGAATTGGCAAAAAAAGAGATGCAGAACGAAATGTTTCTTGATAAGATAATTTTTGCAGTATATGAAAATTATTCAAAGACAGTAAAATCATCAACAAATTTAGAGATAGGGGTTTTGAATATGCAAAAGAGCAAATTATATCAAGACCTCATTGCTTGGCTGAAAACTCAGGCAATATGGAATGAATAAAAAATTAAGATTGATTCCAAGAACCGTACCCACCATCAAGAGTAACTGCATTGAATCCTTCTTTGATTAATTCATCAGCTGCAATATTTCCCCTATAACCAGTGCCACAATAGGTACAAATTTTCTTGTCTCTCATATCTTCAATTTGTTTTTTCTTTGCATTTCTAATTGATAGTCCTAAGGGCATATGAACAGAGCCTTCTACAACTCCACCAGATAATTCATCAGCTTCTCGAACATCAATTATCACAAAATCACTTTGTTGTGTTTTTAGATCATTTGCAGTAATTTTATCTGCCATGAATACTAAAAGATGTTCTGTAATTTATTTCTGCACTTGGTTTGATAGTAATGCATGATCCATACTAATCATCATACATTGAAAATGAATTTGTTCTTCAGAAACAAATCCACATTCATGACAATAGAATTGGTTCACTTCATTACACACTTCACATTTTTTGTTCAATTCTAATTCGTGTCCACAACGTCTGCATGAATCTTGTTTCATGTATTAGTATGTACAATATTGAATTTAAACAATATGAAAATTAGACAATCCTAATTAGCTTCTTCTAATTAGTTTACACTAATTTTTAGTCATAGTAAATTAATTGTTCACAATTAAATTTTCAAGAGACAATCCATAGTATGAATTATCAACAGGTTTCAATGACTCCATCAATTCCATTTTTAGCAACTTGATTTCTTTTTCAGTTTTCATATAGGAATATGGATTCTCTTTGTGATAATCTTCTCTTTTCAAATAGTACAAACCAATAGCTAACAACATACCAATTAGGAAAATTATCAATAAGCTTAAGTTTGGAAATTACAAAAAAAGATAGATGGAAGATCCCATAGTAGAGATATCCAAGCAATTGATAGCAGCAGATTATGAGATCGATGCCATATCAAAACAATGGGCAGTGCTAAAACACGAATATCGAAGTAGTAAAGATCCAGTACTCAGGGCAGAGATTAAAGAAAAATGGGATAAATTAGAAAACAAAAAGAAGAACCTAGAAATGAATCGCAGAAAAATAATTGAGAAAAAAGAAGAGATCGAATTCAAAAGTAGATGGAAGGGCTGGAAATAAAATTATCAATAAGCTTAAGTTCACAGAAAATCCAAAAAATTATTGAGTTTTGAGCCCAATTACAAAGCAACACTAGTGATTTTAAATGATATTGAAAGAAATGGACTAGTACAATTTAACAAAGAATATGCAGATGAAAAATTCTTCAAAAATTTTATGAAATTCAGAAAAGTATTTTCGCATTCAATTAGTGAATTAATTACTAATCTAGACACATTTGAAATAAAACATGAGGAAATGACAAGTTTCATGGTGTATTCAGAAATGTCATTTATCAATTCTCATTTAGACGCAATAAAGAAATTTTTGAAAATTATCATCAACCCAATAAAATTAGATGACGGTTTTGGTAAAGATACCACACTGCAGCAAATGGTTGATAGGATTTGTAAAAAAATGAATTATAATCAAAAATTACAAAATTCAATCAGAGGTTTATTTTTACTTGATTTTAAAGATGCAATTACACAAGAGCATTTTGTTATTGAAAAAACAGGTTATTTGATAATTAATCCAAATGATTCAAAAATGCAAAAACAGTTTGACATTAAAGATTTAGCAGACTATTCATCGCAAGCAATGGAAATACTAGCTGCAATGTTTGATTGGTCAAATGGAATAACAAAAAATCAAGAAAAGAAACCAGATAAATTAGACGACATAGTTAGTGATTTAGCAAAACAAGTACAAGAACTAGATAAAAAACTCGATAAAATTTCTTAAATTATTCTAAATTATTCAAATAGTATTTTTCAACTCTTTCCATCATAGGCTCAACATAAGCATCACAGGTTTTGATAAATTCCTGCCTAGTATTTTTCTCACTACTAACTAGAATTACCACCTGATTGATTTTTTGTCCTGTGACTTCCTCGAACATGTGGGCATAGCAGGTAGTTTGTAAATAGTACTCATACATGTATTCATCAACCTGAGGTTTTCTTTTTGTTTTGTAATCTATAATAGATAATTCCCCATTATATTCAGCAATCAAGTCACTAGTACCTGCAACCTTTAGTTTATCTGAATACATTCTCTGTTCAATACAGGTAACATTTGTTATATTTTCAAGAAAAGGTTTCAGATTGTTAAAGTGGGCAATTGGCAATAAATCAAATTCGTCCATAGCCAAACTATTACTCAAATAATCTTCAATCATTTTATGGGATTGAGTTCCAATATCTTGTGCTTGTTTTGTAATGTATTCATGAGCAGGTTCATTTTCTTTCCATCGGGCCAATCCATTTTTCTTATGTTCTGGTGCAGTGGCAGACAAAATGGTACTAATTGAAGGGTAAACTTTGTCAAATTTTGTTTCATACCAATGGCCATCTTCTCTATCTAACAATTCAGGTTCTCGGGCCTTTAACATCTGAGTAAAGTTTGTCACTAAAAATTGCATAGAATCGTAGTTATTGAATGATTTGGAAAAGACAGATCAAGAAATCATTTTTTTAAATTTATCAAACTCGGATCTAGTTTTTACAAATTGATCCGTTACGATTTTTCTTAATGTAAACAAGTTTTTCATTTTTTCATCAATAATAGAAATAGATTCATTGAAAATTACAGTGTCAATAAACTCATCATTCGGATACACAGTGTATTCAAAAAATTCTGAATCAGTTTTGATTTGCAGTTTGAATCCCATAAGTAATCCCAAATCATCATGTTTATTCAAAAATCCAGTAAGACCAGCCTTCAAAGAAAGATCATTTGGGAGGGATTGATAACTAGATTCTAATCCATTTTTATCAATAATGCACGCTACAGGCACGCCTTGAGTGTGTAAAACCGTAGATTCATGAGTAAGTACAAACTCTTCAGAATCAGGCATTTTGTCTAAAGGCATAATCAAATTTCAAACGTTTGATTAATAATTTTTTAAAAGAATTAATCTTCTTCAGGCTCGTTTGCCTTGTCTCTAACCTTTTTCATAACACAAAATTTACTCAAGGTCTTTTTCCATCCCATAGTTAGATTGTACATAACAGATTCTTAAGTGTGTTTGATAAAACCAGTCAACTCTTGGGTAATAACACAGTCTCATATGTTCATTAATGGTAAATTTACCTCAAATCTTATTCATGAAGTTTTGTTCTAACTGTGATTCTAGACTGGTACAAAGTTATGAAGACGTTGGAGGACCATGGGTTTGTCCCAAATGTAACCCTGAAAAAATCCAAATCAAAGCCCCAACATATGGAGTAAACTATTCTGGAAGAACAAAGCAATGCTCCAAAGGTTGCGGTGCAGAAATTTACTGGGATGAAGGTTTCAAATCAGACAGTGGGAAATTCATTCCAATTGATTCAAGAACAGATGAACCACACAGATGTGACGGACCCACAGAAGGCGGAGAATACTTCCCAGATGAGATTAAAAAGTATTCAAAACCAAAAGTAAAAGATCCGACACCGAGTATTCCAATTCCAGAAAGCATTCTATTTGATATAAATAAAATTCCAAAATCATTAATTGACAACGACAGTATTATTCGAGAAATCATTCAAGGTCACAAAGAAGAGTCACTTGCATTAATTCACTATGAAAGGTTAATTGCGCCAGAAGCAGAAAAAATTCCAATTGATTCACTAAAAGATGTTTTATCAGAAAATATTCTAAAAGGATTAGCAAAATATGGGTTCACAGGAGTTCTACCATTTCAAGAAGAGTCAATTCGAGAAGTTCTAAAAGGAAATAATACAATTATTTCAGCACCAACAGGATCTGGAAAGACAGAGGCATTTGCCATACCAATTTTGCAGAAAATTTCAGAAAAGGTGACACCAGGAGTATTCACATTACTAGTATACCCACTAAATGCACTAATTGATGATCAGGTTTCAAAAATTGCAGATTTAGTTCAGAAATGCAAACTAGGTGACAAAGTGGGAGTGTATTCCATTCACGGAGGGCAAAGTACAGAATACAAAGACATGATCATATCAGATGCAAGTAGTAAATCCTTAATCATTGCCACAAATTTTGATTTTATTAATTATCATTTGATTTTACAAGACAAAAAATGGAATGAATTATTCAAAAATGCAAAAATAATTGTTATGGATGAAGCACACTCTTACACAAGTTTTCATGGTTCCAATGTATACCATGTTTTAAAAAGAATGAAGCGATTTATGGGCAAAGTTCAGTTTGTAGGCTCATCAGCAACCTTGGATAATTCAAAAGAATTCTTTTCAAACATGTTTGATTTACCTGAAGATTCTTTTTCATACATCAAAAGTCAGTTCAGACGAAAACAAAACATGCATATGTTTTTCATCATGCCAAGAAAATTCAAACAAAGAACCACTATGGAAATGCTCTCATCAGTATGTTACAAAAATAAATCAACTCAACTTGTCTTTAGTAATTCTCATAACGATGCAGAATTTCTTGCATCAAATGTAGAGTCTGCAAATGAAGGAATGCGAATTCAAATCCACAGGGGAGGTCTTGACCAAAGAGATAGAAAAATGTATGAATCTCAAATGAAGGCAGGAGAACTTGATGTACTATCATGTACCCCTACACTAGAACTTGGTATCGATATTGGCCATGTAGATGTGGTAATATCTGCATTCAAAAATGAATTTGATTCCTTTATTCAAAGAATTGGAAGAGCAGGTAGAATGGGTCAAAAATCATATGCAATTTGTGTTTTTGATCCTGAAGATGCAGCATGTCACTATTTTGCACGACACATAGATGAATATCTAAAACAAAACCACATAATTCCAATCAACAAAAAGAATCCAATTATTTCAGAAAGACATGTAGAGTCAGTAGAAATTGAAGATCAATCTGCAAAGGAATCAGACAAATCACAATTCTTTGATTTTGCAAACAGTGTAAATCTTAGAGGAGCATCAGGAGAAATTTCCATCTATTATAATTCTAGAAAAATTGGAACCAGAGGGGTTCCTGTAGGATATTATCAGCTTCATCAAAAGGCAATCTATCATTTTAACAAACAAAACTATGAGGTAAACTCACTCATAAAATCTCAAAATGGTGCTAGAGCATATCTTGTGAGGTCAAATGAAAAAGGAAAAAGAACAATTCCAGTAGTTAAAACATCCATCATTCAAACCTCAGAAGGTAAGGCAATTCATAGAGAAATTGAAGTAAAATCTAACAAAATATCATTAAGATATGGAATGATTTCACTTGATAGAACCATTACAGGATACATGAAAGGAAACTACAATGAATCAGCAGATAAATTTGCAATGTATAATGGTAGTAATATTTCAGGTTGGAGAAACTTCCACTGGAAATCAAAGCATTCATCAGTGAGCATAATAATTCCACCAGAATTCATCTCAAAAGCAATTTCAGATTCTAAAAGCCCCATAGTCAATGATCCTAGAATTCACACTATATCACACATCCTAGTTAATGCAAGTAAAATTTTAACAAAATCAGAATCTAGTGATATTGATGTTTATTATGAGAAAGGGGTAATCTATCTTTATGATAATTCATCAGACGGGTTTAATGGATGTAGTAAGATAGTCTATGATGAATTTGAAAAAGTTCTGAATACAGGATTTTCTCTTTTACAAGATTGTGATTGTCCTACAGATAAATCCCAAATAGAGGATGGGAAAAATTGGGGAGGATGTCCCAAATGTACATTTACCACAAACTATTGTCAAACAAAAAACAAAGAACTAACTAAAAATGGTGCAAAAGAATTTTTTTCTGCGTTTCAATTATTGTAAATTTGAAATAAGTTTTTCAGGAGCATGAATAGTTCTTACATGACGGTTTAGAAAACCATTACTCAATAACTGTATTTCACAATGAGGGCATTGTACCATGATTATACAATACACCATAAGCACATAATGATGATGGAATTTTCATTAAAAATGCAATTCCAAAATGGCACGCTAGATCGAAGAATTACTGTAATGAATAGTGAACATCACAAAATAGCACTATGCCGTTAGGTAATGTTTTAGCAGTAATAGAATGACCATCCTGCAATCCTTTTCCACAAACGTAACACTCCACCTTACTAACAGATGTTGAAACAGAATGTGATTTTAGAATCTGCATATCCTGTATGATTGTCTGATTTGCCCCCTGCATGATGATTGTAATACGATCTACTAGACTATAAAGGTACCGTACTATACCGTAATGGTTATACGCCTAAGAAATCAATAATTTCAGACAATAGTAGAGAGATCACAAACATCTCATCACTTTAAATAATAAACCACCAGAAATTTGTCTATGGGTGGACACCTTTGGAAAAACACAAGCAAAAGTAATACCTCTAGATTTATCTGAAAATCAATTTCAAATTTATAATAAAATTTCAAGAAATTATTCACATTCATTTCTATTTGAATCACTGACAGGGCCAGAAGTATTAGCTGAAACATCGGTAATGGGTTTTGATCCAAAAATCATTCTCAAAGGATATTCAGACAAAGTGGAAATTATTGAAAACGGAGAAACACAAACTATTCAAACCACAAAACCATTTGAGGAACTAAAAAAATTATTAGGAAAATCAGACGATCAAAGTTATAGATACTTGGGAGGAGCAGTAGGAGTAGTAAATTATGATGCAATTAGACTAGTTGAAAACATAGAAGATTCACACGATTCACCACAGCCGTTAATTGAATTTGGAATTTATGATGACGGAATACTATATGACAAAATACATGAAAAATTATTTTATTTTTATCATGATGAAAATAGGTTTGAGAAATTTGTGATGGATGACGGGGCATTTGGAGAATTTCATGCAGGTGAAGTAACACCAAACATGGATGAACCAAAATATTCTGAAATAGTTAACAAGGCAAAAAAATACATTCATGATGGAGATATTTTCCAAGTGGTATTATCTAGAAAGTTTACTTTTGATACAGATGGAGATAATTTGACATTATACAAAACACTAAGAAAACTAAATCCATCACCATACATGTATCATCTAAAACAAGATACCAAGACAATAATCGGAGCATCCCCTGAGATGTTAGTTAGAATTACAGATGATAAAGTAGAGACATTTCCAATTGCAGGAACTAGAAAAATTACAGATGATGAAGAAAAAAACAAGGCATTGTCAGAGGAGTTAATTCATGATGAAAAGGAACTTGCAGAACATACAATGCTTGTAGATTTGGGAAGAAATGACATTGGTCGAGTCTGCAAATATGGAAGTGTACATCCTGAATCCCTGATGGAAATCAAGAGATTTAGCCATGTTCAGCATATTGTTAGTCACGTAGTAGGTAATTTGGCTCCTGAAAATGACATGTTTGATGCATTTCAGGCAGTATTTCCAGCTGGAACTGTTTCAGGAGCACCCAAAGTTAGAGCCATGGAGATAATTGATGGGCTGGAAACAGAGGCAAGAGGCCCATATGCAGGGGCTGTAGGATATTTCTCATACAATGGATGTTGTGATTTTGCAATAGCAATTAGAAGCATATTCATTGAAAACAATAAAGGATTTGTTCAATCAGGTGCAGGAATTGTGTCAGATTCAATTGCAGAAAATGAATTCAAGGAGACAGAGCACAAAGCAGGGGCAATGCTACAAGCATTAAAGGAGGCATCTAAATGAATTTTCTAATCATAGACAACTATGATTCATTCGTATACAATATTGCGCAATATCTAGGAGAGTTGGGAGTAGAGTGCGATGTAATAAGAAATGACAAAATTACATTACAACAAATTAAAGAAAAAAATTATGACGCAATAATAATTTCTCCAGGACCTGGAACGCCAGAAGATAAAAAATACTTTGGAGTATGTTCTGAAGTTATCAAAGACATTGGACCAACCACACCTATTCTCGGAGTCTGTCTAGGACATCAGGGAATAATTGATGCATTTGGAGGTAAGGTAACTAATGCAGGATGTGTGAGACATGGGAAAACAAGTCCAGTTGATCACAATAATTCAAAATTATTTTCTGATGTAAAAAATCCATTCAAAGCTACTAGATACCATAGTCTGGTAGGAGATAAAACAATAATTCCCGATGTGTTAGAGGTAACTGCAACAGCATCAGATGATGGAGAAGTAATGGCAATCCAACATAAAGAATATCTTATTCAAGGAGTGCAATTTCATCCAGAGTCAATCATGACTGAAGATGGAAAAATTATTCTTGGAAATTTTATCAAACAAGTAAAGGATAGAAAAAAATGATTTCAGAATTAATTTCAAAATTACAAGAAAAGACAGACCTCACATATGACGAAATGAATCAAGTGATGACAGATGTATTATCGGGTAAAACTAATGATATACAGAATGCCGATTTTTTATCACTACTGGCAGAAAAAGGAGAGACAGATGATGAATTATTAGGAATGCTTGATAAAATGCAGGAATTTTCATTAAAGGTGGATACAACAAATCAAGGCCCAGTCATAGACATGTGTGGTACAGGCGGAGATAAACTCCAAACATTCAACATATCCACTACAGCCTCATTTGTCGTAGCTGCTGCAGGCGGGATAGTAGCAAAACACGGTAATCGTTCTAGTTCAGGAGTTTCTGGAAGTGCAGATATTTTTGAATATTTTGGATATGATTTGAATATAGAACCAGAGAAAATTGCAGATATTTTACAAAAACACAATATTTGTTTCATGTTTGCACAAAAATTTCATCCAGCAATGAAGCATGTATCTGTAGCAAGAAAACAATTAGGAAAAAGAACGGCATTTAATCTTCTAGGACCACTTTCAAATCCTGCAGGAGTGAAAAATCAACTAGTAGGCGTATTCTCTACAGAGTATCTAGATAGACTCCCATTACTTCTAAAGAGAAAGGGAGCTGAAAACATCATGACAGTTCGTTCGGATGACGGAATGGATGAATTCTCTACCAGTTCAGTTAATCGAGTTTGTATGTTGAAAAATGACAAAGTATTGATGAATGCAATTGATCCTGAAATCGTAGGATTACACAAATCATCATTACAAGATATTCAAATCAATTCAAAAGAAGATGCTGTCAAGTCGTTTGTCAATGTATTAAACAACACCGCAAATCAAGCAATGATTGAAACTACAGCACTAAATGCAGCTGGAGGATTAATTGTTGCAAATATTTCGAAAAACTTTGAGGAAGCTGTAGAATTAGCATTAAACACAATAAAAAGTGGCAAAGCATTTTCATTGTTGGAAAAATTTGTTCAAGACACTGGAGACATTGCAAAATTAAAGGAGATTAAAGATGGCTGAAAATATTTTACGAAAACTAGTGAACAATTCTCAAATGGCAATTGATGATGGAGTTTATGATATAGACGCAAATTTGGAAAAATCAAGTAAAGACTTTATTCAAATTATCAATGCAAACCCACATGCCACACTGCTAACTGAGATAAAATTTGCATCACCATCGTTAGGTAAAATCAAGACATTGACTGATCCTGTAAGCATTGCAAAACAAATGATTGCTGGAGGCTCAAAAGCATTATCAGTATTGACCCAACCACACCTATTTCAGGGCTCACCGGAATATTTCATGAAAGTTAGGGAGGCAGTAGATGTACCAATGTTAATGAAAGATATCATGATAGACAAAATTCAGATTGATGCTGCAAAGAAGATAGGAGCAGATTACATGTTAGTGATTCAGTCTTTATTTGATCAGAAATTCCTCTCAGACATTGATGAATTCATAGATTATGGGCATAAACAAGGATTGCAAATTTTACTTGAAGTTCATACAAAAAAAGAATTAGAAAATGCACTAAACACAAAAGCTGATTTAATCGGGATTAATAACAGAAATCTAGACACTTTGGAAATAGATATCAAAACTACAGAATCCATACTTTCAGGAATAGAGAAATCAAGACCTATTTTATCAGAGAGTGGAATCAATACATCTGAGGATATTCAATATCTAAAAAAATGTGGAGCAGATGCTTTCTTGATAGGGTCAAGCATAATGAAAAGTGACAACATTGAAGAACAAGTAAAAAAATTGGTGAATGCATATTGAAATATCCTAAAAATGGCAGATTTGGAGAATTTGGAGGAAAATACATTCCAGAGACACTAGTTCCAGCAATTGAAGAATTAGAAGAGAATTATCTGAAATTCAAAAATGACAAAAAATTCAAAAAAGAACTAGATTACTATCTCAAAGTTTACGCAGGTAGACCAACTCCGTTGTACTATGCAAAAAATTTGTCTGAGAAAATCGGAGGAGCAAAAATTTACCTTAAAAGAGAAGACCTACTTCACGGAGGAGCTCACAAGATAAACAATACATTAGGTCAAGCATTACTTGCAAAAAAAATGAACAAGAAAAGAATCATTGCAGAAACAGGTGCTGGACAACACGGAGTTGCAACTGCTATGGCATGTGCAGCACTAGGAATGAAAGCTGAAGTATACATGGGTTATAGAGATACAATAAGACAAAAACAAAACGTATTTCGAATGAACATGTTGGGGTGTGAAGTTCATCCAGTAAAATCAGGCTCAAAAACACTCAAAGATGCAATTAATGAGGCAATCCGTGACTGGATAACGAATGTTGAAAATACTTACTATCTTTTAGGATCAGCAGTCGGACCACATCCATATCCTGTAATGGTTAGAGACTTTCAAAGTGTTATCGGTAATGAAATAAAATCACAAATGAAAAAAATTAACAACAAAACACCTGACACAGTAATTGCATGTGTGGGTGGAGGTTCAAATGCAATTGGAACATTCTATCCACTAGTAGATTCTAATTCAGAAATTATAGGAGTTGAAGCTGCAGGTCATGGATTAAAATCAAAAATGCATTCAGCTACACTATCAGCTGGAAGTAAAGGAGTTTTACACGGAATGATGACATATCTATTACAAGATAAAGAAGGTCAAGTTACTGAAACTCATAGTATTTCAGCTGGATTAGATTATCCAGGAGTAGGGCCTGAGCATTCTTACTATAAAGACACTAAACGAGTAAAATATCATGCGGCAACAGATGCAGAAGTAATTGATGCATTTCTGACACTAACAAGAACTGAAGGGATTATTCCAGCTTTAGAATCATCACATGCAATTGCTGAAGCAATCAAAGTTGCAAGAAAGAGTAAAAAGTCAGAATCAATTGTTGTTACACTTTCTGGAAGAGGAGACAAAGACATCGAAGAAGTACAAAATTATTTGAATAAACATGACAAGAATTAAAGAAAAATTTGCAGAGTTGGAGGCCAAAAACCAAAAAGCCTTAATCTCATATATCATGGCAGGGTTTCCAAATGAAAAAGCCACATTATCCACAGTTAGAGGTCTTGTAAAAGGAGGAGTAGACATTATTGAATTAGGTTTTCCATTTTCAGACCCGCTTGCCGATGGTCCTGTAATTCAGAATGCAAGTACCATATCTCTAGAAAAGGGAACCAAGATTGCAAAGTTTTTCACACTTGTAAAAAAGATCAGAAAAGAAACAGACATTCCATTAATCCTAATGACATACACCAACATACTATACCATCAAGGATACGCAAAATTCATTTCAGAGGCTAAAAAAGCAGGTATTGACGGATTCATCCTTCCAGACATGTCAGTTGAGGAATCAAAAGAATATCTCCAATCAGCAAAAAACAAAGCAGACACAATATTTCTAATTTCTCCAAATACCAGTAAAATAAGAATTCAAAAAATTGCAAAGGCATCATCAGGCTTTTTGTATCTTGTTGCAGTATTTGGAACAACTGGAGTAAAATCAGGAATTAAAAAATACACATTAGATGCAATCAAGCAAGTTAAAAAACAAACCAAAGGAAAAATTCCAATAGGAATAGGATTTGGCGTCTCAACACCGGATGATGTAAAAAAATACATCAAAGCAGGGGCAGATGCAGTAATTGTTGGGAGTGCATATTTGAAACTGATCGAAAAAACACCTCAAAATCAACTTGAATCAAAGATTGCATCATTTACAAAAAGTCTGAAAAAACAAACTATTCTGTAACAACATAATCGTCTAAGTTGGCGGTCAAATATTCATACTTCATGGAGGGGAACTCAATTTCAGTTAGTGGCCGCCAAACTAGAGGTTCTCATATTATGATACCATAAGAAAAATAAAAAAACAACGTTTGAAAATTCTAAAATTCATTTGAAAAAAAGCAAAATATCTTACAAGTTTAAAGACAAGGAATTAGATTTTTGTTACGAGATTTTTATTAATTATTTTTACGATCATGTAGAATTCTTGCCTCTTGCCAAGAATACCAAATTAAATTCCATGTTAAATCATCAATTTCTTGTCGTTGTTTTTCGGTAATTTGGCTACCACGTAAATTAAAAATAATTTTTCCGCGCATTGTTCCTAATCTAATCCCCAACATGACACATTCTCTATAATTGGTAGGCAATGTCTTTCCTCTAAAAGTATCAGGAGTAGAATCAAATGTATCAAAATGCTCAGGCTTCCATTCAAAATTAGATTTTCTAAAAACTTCCAGAACTAGAGACACAGTATCATAATCAAGTTTTTTCTTGTCTAGTTTTTCTTTAATTAATTTCTCAGAGACATTTTTTAATTCTCTACCAAGTTTTTTCTCTAGTTCTTTGTAAGATTTTGATTCAGAATTTTTGCTCAATGAAATACGGATTTGTTTCTCTTATTTATGAAAATCATGTATCATAGGCAGAGTGAGAAAAGAGTTTAGAAGAAAGAATAACGAGTATAAGATATGGAAGAAGGACAAATAATAGTTCCATTATTGATAATATCGGCAGTGGGAATTTTTGTAGGATCTAGAATATGGATGATGTTTAGAAAATAGACAGTTTTGAGCGGGCTAAAAATAGTGTAGAGATAAGACCGATACTCAAAATACTCAATGCCAAAAATCCAAATTCAGGAATTACCTTTGTTCCCATAATTTTAATTTCTTGAGAATGTGGAGGCATAGGAATAATCAATTGGCTTCCAGAAGAAGTGGACAACATTTCAAATGGAGTTTTTACCCCATCAATCCACACAGCATTAGGATTTTCGATTAATTCAAAAGGTAGAACAAAAGTAATTTGTTCATTTTCAGTATCACCAGATACCCTAAAGGTCAAACTTCTGTCATCAGGATTTACATGAACTGCTTTTTGCAAATTTGTGTCAAGGATGTATTTTACTTCAAAACCTAAACCATCTTCACTATATCCTGAACCGACATTATCAATAGACTGGACACTGCCAGGATTTTTTACTACATGGACAATTCCGCTCATCCAAGGATGAAGACTACAAAAATAATAGAAATCACCTAATTCAGAAAATTGCATTTCATATGAATCGCCAGCATTTATGAAACCACTATCAAAAAGACCATCAACTTCTCCTGATTGTGTAACAGATGTAATGGTGTGAAATGCAGTATCAGCATTTTTCCAAATTACCGAATCATTAGGGAATATAGTAATTTCACCGGTAGTGACGCCAGTAGATTTCTCTTTCCAAAAGAACGGAGCTCCAGGATCAGAGGCTCCAGAAGGCATGACTATTTCAAAGGATTCAGCAAAAGCCACCCCGCCAGAACTTGCAATTAATGTAATTATCAATGGAAGAATATAGAATAAAGTTCTCACAACAAAACAAAACAATATCCAGTATTTCAACTAATCAGGATCGACAAAACATACAAAAACCAGATATTCGTTAGTTTAATGTGCAGACGAAGTTTATTTTTGTCACAGGTGGTGTGATGTCTGGCCTTGGAAAAGGTGTAACAACTTCCTCGATTGCAAAATTATTACAGTTGGCAGATCAAAAGGTATCCTGTATCAAAATAGATCCTTATCTCAACTATGATGCAGGAACTATGAATCCAGTAGCTCATGGAGAAGTCTTCGTAACAGATGATGGAGGAGAATGTGATATGGATATTGGAAATTATGAAAGATTTCTAAATCAGAACATACCTAAAAGCCACAACATTACAACTGCTCAAGTGTATTCCTCAGTTATCGAAGCTGAAAGAAAAGGAGAATATCTAGGAGCATGTGTCCAAATTATCCCCCACATTACAGATGAAATTAAGAATAGAATTACAAAGATTGCAGAAGATGAAAAATTAGATTTTCTAATTGTGGAATGTGGTGGAACCGTTGGAGATATTGAATCATTGCCATTTTTAGAAGCATTAAGACAAATGAGAGTGGAAGAGGGACCTCAAAGTGTAATATTTGTTCATGTAACCTTGGCCCCATCACTGGATGTAGTTGGAGAACAAAAGACAAAACCAACTCAACATAGCGTTCAAGAATTAAGAAGAATTGGTATTCAACCGGACTTTTTAGCAGTAAGATGTACCTTGCCATTAGAAGAGAAAACAAAAAAGAAAATTGCAATGTTTACAAATGTTACAACTAAAGATGTGCTATCATGCCATGATGCAAAATCAATTTTTGAAGTTCCTCAAATGTTGTATGATCAAGGGATTATGGATTCCATATTTAGAAAGTTTGAAAAAGTAGGAATGGTGAATGCATCATCTAACTGGGACAAATGGAATGAAATTGCTGAAAATATGGTTAATCATGAAAATGATAAAGTCAAGATAGCAATGGTTGGAAAATATGTAACATTAACTGATAGCTATGTGAGTGTAAATCATGCATTAAAACATGCAGGGGCAAAAATTGGAAAATCAATAGACATTGATTGGATAGATTCTGAATCAATTACAGATTATAGTACATTATCAAACTATGATGGAATTTTGGTTCCAGGAGGGTTTGGCACCAGAGGATCAGAAGGCATCATCCAAACTGCAAACTATGCTAGAGAGAAAAACATACCATATCTTGGAATATGTTTTGGATTCCAGCTTGCAGCAATTGCATTTGGAAGAAATGTTTTGAATTTAGAAGATGCAAATTCTACAGAAATAAAATCAGATACAAGGAATCCAATTGTAGACCTATTACCAGAACAAAAAGATATTTCAGATATGGGAGGATCACTAAGACTAGGAGCTAACGACGTAATCATTAAAGAAAATACAAATGCTCAGAAAATTTACAATTCATCCACAATCAGTAAACGTCACAGACATAGATACGAAATAAACAAAGATTACATTCCTGAATTTGAAAGAAATGGACTCATATTTTCTGCAGATAGTGATGGAGGTAAACGAATGGAAATGCTTGAAATTCCATTACATAAATTCTATCTCGGAGTTCAATTTCATCCAGAATTTAACAGTAGACCAGGATTTCCCGAAGAAGCATTTTTAGCTTTTGTAAAAGCATCATCTGAAAAAAGTTGAATGTAAATTGAAATTATTACAACTTTTGTTGTAAAATCTATCGCCTAAAAATCATTGTAAAATTTTTCAGATTACAAATTTGTATGAAAATATGTATGTAATACTAATTACAAACTTATGAATAATATAATCTATGATAATCATACTTTGTGAGAGGTATGATACTGCTAAGTATAGCAGTGGCAACTATCATCTTTGTTCCGCTAGATGTGTGGGCAGAAGATGATAAGCAATGGAATGAATTAAAAGTGTGGAAAGAGTCAACAGACAACAAAATTCCAGTCTTAATTATTAGAGATGCAAAAGTCAGTGAAACTCAGGTTGACATTGTAGAAGATGCAATCAATTCTAAAGAAAAAAATTCAGGAAGAACTCTATTTCTCGGATGGAATGAAGGAATAAAAGAAATTTCAGAATCATATGGAGTAAATGTTCCTACATTAGAAATCCAACACAAGTTAGACAGAACAGAAGCCATCACGATATTCCTGAGAGACAAACCCAGTCAAAACAACTTCAACGGATATACAAATCTGTTTTATGACAAAAATGGGAAAATCCAAAGAGCACTCGTGACAATTTACAACACTGATGATCTAAACAAATCAGAACTAGAGTCAATCATAAGACATGAGATAGGACATGCATTGGGATTAGGACATACAAATGTTGAAAATGATCTAATGCAACCAAAAATCAACATGAACTACAATGCAATATCGCTCTTTGATTTGCAAGCTCTTGCACTCATCTACTAAACAGTAGATGAACCACTTTTTGTTTTCAAATAGGCAAGCAAGCAGATTTCTTTTTAAAAGTTCCAAAAATGGGAATTTGTCATATATAGTAAATAGCTTACAATTCTTGCAAACGTAAGAACAATGACGCAGTGTAAGGAATGTGGTAATGGATATGAGGTTGGGGTAAGAGAGTTTTGTTCAGAAGATTGTTTTAAAAAAAATATTCAAAAAAGAATTGACGATGCCACTGCAAATGAAAAATCACACACAAGTAAACTAACCAAAGAAGATTCTTAATTATTCTATTTTAGAAATTTCATAAATTTTTTGTCTTGCATCTCGAATGGAAACTTTCTTTTTCACATATCCCTTTTTCAACAAATGACTTAATGCCAATCTAACAGTTCTATCAGGAAGCAAAGTTTTGTTGGCCAGATCTTTTTGAGTAAGTGCCCCCTCATATTCTAGAGTTTTTAGCAATAGTTTTGAACTTGGAGGCATACTGAGTAATTCTTCAGCCAAATGTACCTTTTTTGCAAGTGCTGAAATAGCAGTAGAATCTTTTTTTAATCTGATAATTTTTGCAGGAGGAAAGAATTGGGTGCATTCAACAGTTTTGTTAACTTTGTATCTATCCAAACCATCAAGAACTACCTCACAATGTAATCTTGCAGAAATATCATCAATCTCAATTGAGCTATCATTTGAAACAATAATGGGTCTACGAGTTACATCAAGGGAGTTGACTGAAATTATTTCAAACACAGCAGAATCTTGAAAAAGTACAGGCCCACCTGCAGACATGGAATATGCAGAAGAACCAATAGGAGTTGAAACTATAATTCCATCACTGTTATCGTGCCATACTTCATCACCATTAACACGTAGGGTATGTTCCATCAACATTGCACTTTTTGATGAAAAAACTGCAACGTCATTTAGTACAGGGTAAACATTTTTTCCATCTATTTTTACGCCAAGACGTGGAACCTCTTCCACAGTGTAGTTTTGTTTTTTTAAAACATTGACATATGTTGAAAATTCTCTTAATTCAATTTGAGCCAAAAATCCACTTGCTTCACCTTCACTGACTCCCAATACTGGCAGTGTTGAATCAAATGTTCTATGAAAATAATTTCGGACACCCTTATCTCCACCCAATACAATAATACAGTCTGCAGGTTTGTTCTTGGATTTTGTGATTGGGAATGATTTGATTCCAGACTCGTCAAGGATCTTTTTGATTGTCTTTGCAGCAGAATCAGCTGTACCTGAACCATAAATCCCTATTTGCATAGAAGAAACATTCAATTCAGTACAATAAAAGAATAATGTATTACAAATCTCGGAATTTTACCAAATTGTAAAAATATGAAGCATTAGTTTCAATTGTGCCTTTTTTAGGAATTTTTTGCAAGCCCACTTTATTAGATTCTAATGCAGCTTGGGCTGCCCCTCCAGCAAAACAAAGAGCCCACAAAAAGTCTTTTTCTTTAAGCATTGTACAAGTAAATGCAGCACAAAAAATATCTCCAACACCAGTAGTATCGTGAACTTGTTTATTGGGCAAAGTAATAGAATAAATTTTATCTTTTACCAATAATGAAACATCAGTTTTGTTTGTAAACAATACATATTCAATCCCTTTCTTCTGTAAAGATAACATAATTTCATCAGGAGTTCCATCAACAATTTGTTTTGATTCTTCAGGGTTTACTTTTATTGCATTAACTTGAGATAAATCAAGATCAGTTTTTTGTAAAAATACATTGTTTTGTGAATCTTTTTGTCGGAAAAATCCTTGTGGATCAACAAGAAGGAAATTGGAATCATTTTTTATTTTTTTGAATGTATCAGTAGAAATTTCATTAAAAATAGGACTGACCAAATGCCCATCAGCATCAACTCCAGGATAATCAATATCCTCACATTTATTTTCAAGTTTTAGTGTTCTATCTGAACCAGTAATCGAAATTGCAAATTTTGTGGTATTTATTTTAGATTCAGAATTTGGAAAATTAATTTTTTGTTCACTTAGATATTGTTTTGGAAAATCAGGTCCAAATTTTGTAAACAAATCAACATCGAATTTGAATTGTCTGGCAGTAATCCCACAATAACAAGCAGCTCCGCCAATTTGTTCATAGTTATTTTCGCCAATAGTAATAGTATCAATTGCACAGTGAGAAAATACTGCTAATTTCATTTCCCTAGATTTGTTTTAGTATAGATTTAGTTTTTTGCATTGATTTCAGACATACATTTATGGCAAATTATCTCGCCCTTGATTATCTCCAATTCAACTCCAGATCTTAGACAAGTATGGCATAAACCACGCATGATATATCAATTGAAATTAGACGATCTAAGATTAAAACATAAAGGATTTTGACTCATAATCTAGGCACAGATTACCCTGTTTTTGAGAAAATTCTACAAGAATATAAGTAGGCAAATTTGTTCATGTGCATGCCACTTAAGCGTGCAAGTAGAGGTCGAACAAAAGGAGGAAAAGGTTCCTCAGGAGTTGTACAATGTACGAACTGCGGACAAACAGTTCCAAAAGACAAGGCAAAAAAAGTAACTTCTAGATTAAATCTAGTAGAACATACTTTAGCCAAAGAACTCCGTGCACAAGGCGCTTACATCGCATCACCAACAGTTTTGAAACATTATTGTATTTCATGTGCAATTCACTTTAAGATTCTAAAAATTAGATCAGCAGACAATAGAAGAAAACGTGGAAAACTTCGTTAGTATTATTCTTTAATATTTTTTGCAGTGAAAATCATTCTTTGAATTAAAGTTATTCCAGCTATTATCACCACTATAATTACAGCATAATCCATAAAACCAATTATTCCTACTATTGCAATTACCAAGAGCCTTTCAGCTCTTTCTCCAATTCCAATACCTTGAAGTTTGATATTGATAATATCGGATTTTGCTCTAGCATAACTAACTAACAAAGATAACGTGATTGCAAGTAATACTAGATATGGTTCTGCATATCCACCTACAAGAATACCTAAAAAGATTGCAACTTCAGAAATCTTGTCAAACATCGAATCAAGATATTCACCTTTTTTCGAGGTCTTTCCTGTAACTCGTGCAACTTGACCATCGACCATATCAAAAAATCCAGAAACAAGCAATAGTATACCACCAATAATTAATCCAAATTCAATTCCCATCCCATAAACAACTGCAGAAACTAGTGCAAACCCTAAACCTACAAAAGTCCAGAAATTGGCAGATAATCCAGTAGATGCAAATCCTTTTCCAATCTTTTCTAAAGTAGGGCGAAGTGTTTCTCTGAGATTGTTTAACACGAGTTACACCCAAAATACCATCTAATAAAGTGAACAGGAGTCAAAATGAGCCAAAAAGGGGCAAAAATCAATTAAAATGTCTAATTTTAGCCATGGAATAAAAATAAGAAGATAATAATACTTGATGTAAATATGAAAATATTATGGATACATATATGAAAATAGCTTTTTCAGGAATAGTGGCTTTTTCAATATTGTTTACGTTAGTGATAAAATCATATTTGTAAATTTGAAATAAAATTAATTATTTTGAGATAAATTAATTGCAATCAAAGTAGAGATAATTTTTGCAGCCAAAGATGCTGTAGCCCCATTATCATGATAGGGATTTAACTCCACAATATCCACACCAGTTACTTCGGTATTTTCTAAAGTACGAATCATGTCAAATAATTCCCTAGACGTAATTCCATCAGCTTCAGGATTACCTACACCAGGGGCATATGCAGGATCCAAAACATCAAGATCAAAACTTGAATACATTGTATCAAATGTAGAAACATAGTCTTTTAGAAGGCTTGGTCCTTTACCTTCACGAATTTGTTTGTATGAAATAGTTTTAATTTTATTTTCAGTAAGAAATTCCAACTCTTCTTTTACAAATGCTCTGGCACCCACATGTAAGATATTTTCAGAACCACGTTCTTCAACAACTCTTCTCAAATAGGAGGCATGACTTAATTTAATGTCAGCAAATTCATCACGTAAATCATAATGGGCATCAAATACAACATATCCAGTATCTTTTGGAAAACTAGTATACGTTCCATATGTGATAGAGTGTTCACCACCCAAAATGAACAATTGTCTTTGTTTTGAAACAAGTTCAGTGGTGATTTTTTTAACCATGTCAATCATCTCAGATGCAACAACAGTATGTCGAGTATTTCCTAAATCCTCAATATTTACAGTTTCTAAATCGATTCCAAGATCAGGATGAAAAATCTCAATATTGTTAAATGAATCACGAATTGAATCAGGTCCAAATCGGCATCCAGGTTTGTATGAATGAGTGGCATCAAAAGGAATACCAAATATGGTAGCTACAGGCTCAGAATCATCATCAGAGGCAGTAATTAGGGGGTTTTTGTTCATGTATAGATCTAGAAAACTCATTTTTTACACCATCAAATTAGGTCTCTTAGAGAGATGTTTTGGCAGGTTCAATCCAGTGAATGGTTTTCCACTAGTTTGATCATTAATTTCTTTAATGAAATCATCAAAGGGTAATTCTCGGACATCACCAGAAACTCTATCACGTATGCTAAGATTTTGTGAATTTGCTTCCTTTTCACCGATTACAAGAATATATCTAATCCATTCTTTTTCAGCTTCACGAATTCTTTTTCCAATACTTTCATTTCTATCATCAATATCAACACGTACATCATTTGTTGAAATTTTATCACTCAGAGTTTCAGTAAACTCATTAAATTCTTCTTTAAGTGGAATTATCCTAACTTGAGTAGGAGCTAACCACAGGGGGAATTGAGGTTTACGTCCTTCATAGGAATCTTTAGCAGCTTTTTCCAATAATGCATAGATGATTCTCTCAATTGCACCACTAGGAGAATTGTGTAAAATGATAGGATGTTGTTTTGTATTGTTTTCATCAACAAAGTCAATTCCATATCTATGTCCGTTTTCAACATCAATCTGATCTGTAGATAATGCAGATGCTTTTCCATGACCGTCAATAAAGTTAAACTCCCATTTTAAAACAAAGTAAAAGAATTTCTCTTTCCACATCTCTACCAACACAGGTCTTCCATGTTTCTTGACTAGTTCTTCTATTGCAGTTTTATTCTCATTGTAAAAGTCCTCAGTAAATCTAATTGCCATATCATAATCATTTTCATCTATACCAAGTTCACGTAGAACACTTTGTGAAAGATCAAAACGAACCTTGATTTCATCAACTGCTTGAGCCATATCTTTACAAAATGCATGACAATCAGGCATGGTAAAGGCTCTAAGTCGTCTTAAACCAACTAATTCTCCAGATTGTTCTCGTCTAAAGCTATATCTTGTAAGTTCATAGAGTTTGTAGGGCAAATTTTTGTAAGATAATTGGTATTGGTTAGCCATTAAGAATTGACCAAAACATGCAGCAAATCTTAAAAATAGTTTTTTGCCTTCTGAATCAATATTGTACTGTCTTGCAGGAAATCGATTAAAGTAACTAACCATACTAGGATGCTCTGAATCATACATTATCGGAGTTTCAACTTCGTATCCACCATATTCCTTAACTCTATCAGTAACATAACGTTCAATCAAGGATTTGATCAATCTTCCATTTGGATAAAATCTCATATTTCCAGAATCAGATGCAGGTTCATAATCAGAAATGCCCATTTTTTTCATCAATGCTACATGAGGTGGAGGTTGATCAACTTTTCTAATTTTTGCAGATTCATATTTTGCTAAAATTTCTAATTTAGGATATTTTGAGAAATTAAAATCACCAATGTTAGTCATGGTTCCATCTGGAGAAAGTATTTTCCAGTATGAGCGTATTTTAGATTCTCCCTTAAGAGCATCTGATGTTATTTCCTCGTCAGGTTTAGAATCTGCAGAATCTTTTGTTACAACCTTGGAGCTTTCTGCAAGAGGGTGACCTTTGACTTGAATTTTATATGATTTTGTCCAACCAAATGGAGAATGTGAAACTTCTAGTTCAGATGCACCATCTTCCATTTCTTTTAGTAAAGACATTGCAATGGAAGGTTTTGCAAGATTAGAACTCAAGTGTGCATAAGGATATAACAATAATTTTTTAGATCCAATTTTTTCCATGGATGCTTTAATTTGAGAAATTGCATTTTGGGCAACAGATGAATCATCACCATCTTCTATAGCAACAAATACAACTACAAGTTCTTCTAATCTTTGAGTTTGAGGATTTTCAATATCCTCAGCAGATTTAATCTCCTTTTTAGTTGGAGTATACTCAATATGATCACAATGAAGTTGCAATATACGCATGATTAGAGATGTCAAAAGTGGCATAAATATACGATTCTCAAAAAAGCGCAGGCATCCAATCACAGAAGACAGATGTGTTTATTGAAAGTAATTGAGGGTTTTACCCATAACGAAATTTATGTTGCCCAAGCATAACTGATCCATGCAGTCTAAGAAAAATGAGAAAAGACATCAAGAATTGCTAAAAGAAAAAAAAGAATTAGAGCAAAATAGACCTCACGGAATTGAGGAAATGAGACGTTGGAAGCATACTATGGGCAAAATCTTGCAAGAATTGGAATTATACAATTAACCATTATTTTTGAATTAAATTCAAATGTACTAAAATAAACAAATAATCATCATGGAACCATCAGATGTTTTTCGAAAGAGAAATCTTTCAAAAGTAAATTTTGAATATGAAGAATTGATTGGCAGGGATTTATCAGACTCCAACATGAAAGGAGTAAACCTCAAAAACAGAGATATTCACAATGCAGATTTGAGTTGTACGGATCTTTCTGGGGCTGATTTAAGCGGAGCAATTCTATTCTATGTTAAATTAAGAGGAGCTGACATGAGAGGGGTGGATTTATCAAATGCAAAATTATGGGATGCAGAATTGTACGGAGCTGATTTGCGAGGAGCTGATTTGAAAGGTGCTGATTTATTTTATACAGATTTACGAAGTGTTGATTTTAGTCAAGCAAATCTAAGCGGAGTAAATCTTAGACATGCAAATTTTGAAGGGGCAATTCTAAATGAAGCAGATTTATCAAATGCAAATTATGATTCCCATACATTAGATACATTATCAAAAATTACAAAAGAAGAATTAAAGAAACAAGGCAATTCATGGTAAAAAATTATTTTAAAAAAAGAAAAAGAAAGGAATTATTCCTCTACGTTTGAATCAGTTACTAAATCATCTACAGTTGAGACTACAGGTTCAACAGTGATTGGACCATGTTGAAATAGCGGTATTCTCAAACCGTTTTCCATGTTTTGGACTTTAGCAGTGGAGAAGTCAAGGATAAAGGTACCAGGAGAATCAGCAACAGGGGCATAATGTCCTCTTAGAATAATTCTAAAAGTATCGCCACCATCTAAGGTTCCTGTACCATGTAGTCTAAGTTTTCCATTGACTGCTTTGCCTTTCAAATCCAATTCGATGTTTTCTCTATCACCTACAGAAATTTCTGCAGTTGATTTTACTTTCCAAACACCATTATTTTGATGAACTGCTTTACCATCAAGTGCTATACTTGAAGGGAATGCCTGACCGGCAACAATTGCCCAGCCACTAGTTTTACCATCAAATTTTACTTCGGCTTGTCTATCTGGAGATTCTACTGCTACATCAGATAATGTATCAGTAGTCACTGATGAAACGGTAGTAGGGATAAAACCATTGTTTGCATCTTCTGCAAATACATTAGTTGTTCCTATTGAACCAAAAACAAGTACTGCCAACACAGGTAGTGCAAAAAGCAATGAATGTTTTTTACTGGTTTGTTTCATAGAGGGAAAAAATGAAAAATAATACTTAAGGAACAAGCAGAAATTATCAGTATTGATTCTCTGTGTCAGAAAATGAAATTACAGATAATTTCAAAACGAGCCTGAAATAAAATTAAGATTTTTCTCGTAATGCAATTACTGAACGTAAAATTAAACCAGAAATTCCTAAATTAGATTTAAGAAATTCACTTGCCCTCAAAAGAGAATTTTCTCCACGAAACCCTTCATCATAAATCATTTCTATAGAACATCTATCAGTTTCAACAAAAGATGTAATCAATGAAAAAATACCTAATTGATTATCAGTTTTTTCATTGTAAAGTCGTAATTCAACTCTAGAAATTTTAAATTCATCTTGAATAAAATTTCCATCTGAAAGTAAAACCTCCACATCATCAGGAATCTTATCTACTCGCTTAGGATCATGTAAATCTACAATATTCATTCTGTATTATTTAGAATCATTCCTAAATAAGTAATAACACAAAAATCTTAATCTCGCGTTATTTTATCAAATACGCAAGACGCGGTAAGATCTCCAGTGACATTCACCATAGTTCTAATCATATCCAATATTCTATCCACAGACAGCAATAGTAAGATTCCAACAGGGGGAATTCCTACAGTTATTAAAATTGTAGATAAAACAATTGTTCCAGCTCCCGGAACAGCAGGAGTTCCAATAGATGCCAAAAGAGAAGTAACAATTATCACAAGTATAGAGAGCATACTCAATTCAATTGCAAAGAGTTGTGCCAAAAAGAAGACGGCAATTACTTGATACAGAGCAGTACCATCCATATTCACAGTTGTTCCTAGAGGAATCACAAATTTTGAAACACGAGGATCTAATTTTAGATCATCCTCAGCAGTCTTTAGTGTCATTGGCATTGTTGCCATTGAACTTGCAGTTGAGAAAGCCAATGTTTGAGGATTGCGGAATTTAGAAAATGTAGAAGAAAATGATCTTTTTGCTACAAACTTTATGAACATTGCATATACCAACAACATAGCTCCAAGTCCCAAAACTACGGTGACCATGTATACTCCAAGTCCAACCATTGTTCCAATTCCTACTGTGGCAACCATACCTACAATTAAACCAAAAACGGCAAAGGGTACAATCTTCATAGCCATGAGTAGAATGTATAACGTAATTTTTTGAATAGATTCTAGTAAATCAAGTAAAGGTTTAACGGAATCTTTTGGAAGAGCCGCCATCGACAAACCAACAATTAGAGCCATTATCAAAATGCTAAACATTTGTCCTTCAAGATAAGAAACAATCGGATTTCGTGGAATAATGTTTGATACCACTTCAGGAATATCATCTAATGAAAAACCTTCTGTAACTTTCAAATCTTCCTCAGAAAGATCATGTGATTCTTGAAGCGCAGTAAGATCAAGAATACTTCCAGGAGCAATAATTGATGCAAGAGTGATTGCAATGAGAATTGCAATTGTGGTAGTAATAACAAAATAAACACCAATGCCCAACCCCAGAGTTTTTAGTTTTTCTTTTGCACCCAAATTAGCAATAGCAACAACAATTGATGCAAAGATCAATGGGACTATTATCATCAAAATTACACTCAAAAATATGTTGGCAGGGATTTTTAGATATGATGATAAAGAATCTAAAGAATCATCATCTAACCCAACACCTACATCATCACCTAAAATTAACCCTACACAAAGCCCTATGATTAAAGATAAAACAACTTGTAGCCACAAATTTTTAAAAATATAATTTTTTAACGTCATTTGAGATATTCTTAGATTTTCAACATCCATCAAAAAGGATTCGATAGTATTATTTACTAAAAAATTAGTTTTTCAAACATGGATCCACATGAATTTCATGGTAAGGATATTCCTCACATAAAATTAGATCCAAAAATGACCATAGAAGACTTGGTCAATGTATTTGCAAGTTCAGGATACAATGGAAGACAACTAGGAGATGCAGCAAAACTTTATGCAAAAATGATTGAAGAAGATGCAACAATTTGTCTTACAGTTTCTGGGGCAATGACACCCGTGGGATTTGGAGGAATAATCAAAACTCTCATAGAGAAAGGATTTGTGGATTGGATTGTAACAACAGGGGCAAATGTGTATCATGAGGATCATTTTGCATGGGGATTACCAGTCAAACAAGGAAGTTTCAATGTAGACGATATGAAATTGTATGAAAACGAAATTGTCAGAATCAGAGATGTTTACATCAAATTTCATGAAACATTAGAGGCACAAGATGAATTAGTTCAAAAAATGTTCGGAGAAGATTTTCCAGACAAGCCATTTACAACTGCAGAATTTTGTAATTTAATGGGAAAATTAAGTAAAGAAAAATCAAAGCATCCTGAAAAAAGTTTCATTACAACTGCATACGATTATGATGTACCAGTGTACATTTCAACTATGAAAGATTCATCACTTGCACTAAATTTAGCCGTTCATAGATTACAAGATAAAACATACAATTTGGATTTTGTACGAGAAATCATAGAACAAGCTGCAATTCTATATGGTTCAAAAAAATCAGGCATTTTAGAATTAGGAGGAGGGGTTCCAAAAAATACAGCACAGCAAACAGGTCCTCTATTAGATCAAATATTAAAACGAGATGATGGAGGTCAGGATTACATTATTCAAATCACAGATGCACGTCCAGATACAGGTGGACTATCAGGTGCAACATTACAAGAAGGAAAGAGTTGGGGAAAAGTTCAGGATGCGCATAATGGAATGGTCACAGTTTATGCAGATGCAACTATAGCATTTCCAATTCTTGCATTATACGTACTAAGTAATCAAAAAACAAGAAAGCCAAAAAGACTGTACAAGAAATTAAATGGATTGTATTCAAGTCTCAGTGAAGATTATTTCAAGAACCCAGATAACAAAATAAAAAAGAAAAACTAAAACTTGTCAAATCGTGCACGTTCAAGATCACGATCATCTTTAGATTCCTTCTTGTATTCTTTGTAATGTTCCTTGCAAAGAACAGTTTTTTTACCAGTTGAATTTACTCGCAAACCAGCATTTTCAACTTTACTTGTATTAAGAGAACGTGCACCATCTTGATCACAGCCTTCAAAATTGCATTTTGCACCTTTGGATACTATTCCCATATTCAATAGTAATCAAGATGTTATTTATACTTGAAAATATTTTTCTAGTTTTCAAATAACGATAAATAATATTAAAAAAAGATAGATTCATCGTTTATAAGAGGAATATTTTTTTCCTAATTTATGGCCGGAGCAAAGAAACCTACAACAAACAAAGACAAATCAGGTGGTTCTAAAGACACAAAGAAAAAGAAAGACAAGGGTGAAGGCGGACCAAAGAAAGCAGAGATAGTTGTAAAGGTAAACGAAGCTCAAGCATTAAAAATAATTCAAAATTCCAAAGTTATCACGGTTCAAGATCTTGCAAGACAAACAGGAGTAAAAATTTCTGCAGCAAATGCATTTCTTAAAGAATCTACAACCAAAGGGGTTGTGAAAAAAGTTGGCGGATATTCAGGCCATCATTTGTATCAATCAGTTTCTTCATAGATACAAAATACATCTCCAGATTTAACATCCTTTAATGCATCAATATTTTCAGTTAACCTACCTATTGGAGTCATTGCTTTTGTAAAGACTGCATCATTTAGAAAAAAACAAACACTTCCAGAGGATGGTAAGTAAGCAACATCACCTTTTTTGAATTCAGTCCTAGATCTTTCAATCCCGCTATCAACACTTGTTTCAAAATACAAAATACTTTTTCCCAACAAATGAGCATGTCCCTCTAAGGGTAAAGATCTCATGATAGTTCCAACAGTTCTAGGAGATAGATGTCGTTTAAGATCACATGAAAGTTTTGCTTTTCCTCGAATTTCTAAAACTAGTTGTTTTCGGGAGACTGAAGATGTGCTCAATTCGTACTTTAAAATGATTAGATTATATAACGTTTTAAGGAAATTTTCTTACTTGTCTAAAGTTGAAGATCCTGCAATCATTGAAGCACCACAACCTGAAGAGGAGCTTGATGCAGAAATAGAAGAAAACGCAGGATTAAACAAAGCATTAGATACATATCGAAAATTAATCGATAGAAAAGATCTTGTTGAACCATTAACTGAAAAAGAACAAGACAGTTTAGAAAAAAGAATTAAAGAAATTGAAAATAGAGAAGTCGTAGAAAAAATTGAAGAGCACGATCCAGTAGAAATCCCTTGTGAAAAAAACAAAATCACAATTGGACCACCAACATTAACTAGATTTGAAAAAGCAAGAATTATGGGAGCAAGAGCATTACAATTATCATTAGGAGCACCACCATTTATTCCAATTCCAAAATCAGCAAGAATTTCACTAGACATATCCATGGAAGAATTAGAGGAAAGAGTAATTCCAATCACAATTAGAAGAGTATTACCAAATGGAGATTATCAAAATATTCCAATTGATTATTTTGAGAAATAATCAATAACAAACAAAAAATTATCCGTTGTTCATAATCCTAAAATAAATTGAATATGGAGTAATTGGCATGAACCTATCGTCGATAAAACTTAAAAGAACATAAAATTTCTAGATATTGAATAATGCTCATGGACGAGACAATCGAACCGAGTGGTCAAGAGCAGACCGAAAAGTCTGAAGATACCACGATACAAATTGGAAACTATCCTGTAATGGAATCTGCACTAGATGTATTGACATTTTTAGGCAAAAAAAATAAAATAATTTTAAAATCAAAAGGAAATTCAATTCCAAATGCAGTTGCAGTGGCAAATATCATTACCGAAAAAATGTTAAAAGGTAATTCTAAAGTTCAAAAAATTAATTTGGATACAGTAGCTGCTGCAGGAATTGGAAATATGACATCAACAATAGAAATTATATTAATTAAAATCTAGTAAACGCTTCCAGGACCTTTTAAAAGCATATTTTCACATTCTTTGCATACTTGTTCATCAATGTTGGATTCCAAATTATGATGAATCTCACAAATTAGCAGACTTGATTTGATATAATTACACAAACCAATGAATTTGGAAAGACTAGAAGGAGTGTATGCCATATCAGAAGAGAGGTTATCGCTTAATTCATCAATCATAATTGCAACTTGTTTTTCTGCTAACAGTTTAGCAATCAAAGAAGGGTCACCTCTAGTACCACGGATATAATTGCTAATAGCAGCTTGTGTTACTCCAAGCATTTTAGAAATTTCATCTTCTCTAATATTATGATCTTCGGCAAGCTTTTTGGCAAGAATTGCACGTAAAGCAGGAATTAGAGTTTTAGATTCTATTTCAGCAGGAAGTAGCATTACCCCTCAAGAATTTGATAACGAATTTAAAGTTTGCAATGTCATCAATACAATTTTCTGAGCCTCTTTAGGCATATCTATTTTAATTTCAAAATTAGATTGATTGTGTTGGAAGAATATTCTCAAAATCTGTACACTGCTTTAGAGGAATCATGTAAGGAATGCACATCAAATTTAATTTCATTGTCAGGAGGCCTAGATAGTTCCATTATAGCGTATTTGTTAAAGCAAAAAAAGCCTAAAGCAATTGCAGTTATTGCAGAAGATTTCGTATCTACAGATTTAACATATTGTCAAATGATTTCAAAAGATTTAGGATTACCATTAACAATTTTCAATGTCAAAACTGCAGAGATTCTTGAAGCAGTAGAAAAAACAATCAAAATCTTAAAAAATTTCAATGACATAGAAATTAGAAACAATGTAGTCATGTACCTTGCAATGAAATGGGCAAAAGACAATGGAGAAAAATCAATCATTACCGGAGACGGGGCTGATGAATTATTTGCAGGATATAGTTTCCTAGTCAACAAATCAGAAGAAGAATTAGAAAAAGAAATTAAAAGAATATGTTCAGTTATGCATTTTCCAACCCAAAAAATTGGAAATGCCTTAGGAATAACTGTTGAATCACCATTTCTTAATGAAAGAGTAATAAAAATTGCTGAAGATATTCCGGTCAAATTCAAAGTTAAAGAAGAGAATGGAAAACGACATGGGAAGTGGATATTGCGTAAAACTTTTGAAAAAAATATTCCACAACAGATTGCTTGGAGAGATAAATCACCAATGCAAGATGGTTCAGGAACTGCAGGATTGACCAATTTGTTTGAATCAATCATAGGAGAAGAAAAATATGTTGAAAAGAAATTGACAGTTGAAAAAACAGACGGAGTGGTAATTAGGAGTAGAGAATCAATGCATTATTATGAAATTTTCAAGAAGTTGTTTGGATCTCCAGCAGATACTAAATCAGATGAGTTATGCCCATATTGCAAGCACCATGTAGGTACATCAAAGTTTTGTAGAATGTGCGGGGCTTTCCCAATCTAAACATTATTTTTGTATTTTCTAGGTTTTTTGATAAAAATACGTCTACAGCCATTACAACAAAAATAGAATTTTTTTCCATCATGTTCATGAATAACTGCTAAATCTTCATCAAATTCAATTCCACATACAGGATCTACTGGCACAAATTTTCCTCTCTTAATTTCTATTTATAGATTCAGTAAATAGAATCAGCGAGCTAATTAAGCAATAGAATTTTTTTGAGTTTTTTTGTTACTGTATTAGTCAGGATTGATAGATGATTAATTTCCAGCCTAATTTCATTATGATTACGTAGAGATATTATTGATTCAATTTCTTCTGCTTCACCAAAAAATTCTTTCTTACCAAAACAATTTTCACAAACTAACCATTCACTCGTAATTCCGCCAAGCTTTGTGGGTTTGTATTTTATTTTGTATATTGATTCATGTCTATCATTGCACTGATTCATACGGTTAATTCCTCAGGTTGAGATTTTATCTTACATGTTACATCAGAGGTGATTTTCAAAATATGTTCAACGTCAGACGAGGACAAATCAGTATTTCCAGCATCTAATGAATTTTGTACAATTGAACCAATCTCTTTAGTTAATTCAGATATTGCAAAATAATCAAAATCAAGTTTCGAATAATTCATGTGATCGATTTGATATTTTATCATTAATTAAGAAGATCATAAAGTCCCAAAAGTGGAAACCCGATCAATTTAAGATTGAATTATTTCAATAATTTTCTTTGGGAGTATGCCATAATCAGAGTCAGGTTCGGCTACAACATACAAAATGTCATCATTGATTATTACACTAATTGCTAGTGCTCTTTCTCTAGAGGCCATAGCAAAATTTACTTGCCCTAGTTGCTTATCAAACTCTTTTCTCATTTTAACACGTAAAGCTAGTTCCATGAAAATCATTTCGTCATCTTTTTCACTTTCCAAAGGTTCGACATTTTCTTTCATGCCACCTGCAACTAGACGACCACGTTCGTTAATCACACCAGCGAATCTAATTTTAGGATCAACAGCCAGTATAGAATCACAGATTTTGGTATAATCATAAATTTTTGCAGACAAATTACTAAGTCACACTAAATATCACTCATTTATTATCTTTATACAAATTTTTGAGGCTGACAACAATCAAATCAAGAAGTCAATTTTTTGACCAATAAAAGAAATTCATCCTCAGACATCGGAGGAATAGTCATCACTTCAAGATTTTCTGAAACATGTTCAGAGGATTTTTGCCCAACCAAAGGAGCAATAACCCCAGGAGTCGAACGAATAAACTGTAAAGCACGTGACGATGGTTTTAATTCATCAAACTCAGGCATTACTCCCGGAGACAACAATCTTCCCTGCATGAAAGGAACACTAGTGAATACCCCAACTCCCAATCTAACTGCAGCTTCCAATACAGAAACATTTTCGGTTCCAAGGATTTGAGTTTTTGAAAGTAACGCTTGATCATAATTCATGTTGTAAGGTAATTGAATAAATCTAAACCCATGATTTTCACCACCAATTTCTTTTGCCATGTTTACTGTTTCTTCAAGTGAAAGATATTGAGGATTATCAGGTGCAACTCTAAAACACTCCCAAGTTGCCATTCCATAAAATTTTATTTTTCCTTCTTTTCGTTTTTCTTCATATAATTTAAAAACAGATTTTAGATTTTCTAAAAATTTTTCTTTTGATACATCTTTAATTTGTCCCTCAACAGCATTGTGAAGATAGAGTAAATCTAAGCATTCAACATTAAGATTTTTCAAACTTCTATCTAATTGATCAGATAGATATGGAATAGTCATACAATGATAACCGGATGTAACATCTCCTTCTTGAATCACACCTTTTTTAGAATATTCTTCTTTTACGTATTCCCAAAAACCTAGATCAACATCAGCATCATTTGTAACATATCCATTTTTAGAACTAATGAAGATTTGATCACGTGAAATTTTTCCATCTTGAATTAATTCAGCAATAGCCTTTCCAACAGAACGCTCTGCTTTTTGAGATCGATAATTGATTGCAGTGTCAATTACATTAATTCCAGATAAAACAGATTGTTTTACTGCACTAGTAACTAATTCATCAGTTTTTGCATCAGGTTCACCCAGATAAGTTCCAATGCCAATATTTGACAAAGATAAATTTGCAAATATCTTAAAGTTTTCTTTATTTACGCCTGAATTTTGAGCAAATTTTTCAGTACCCTCAACGCTAGCACATCCAGAAATCATGAAGGTTCTCATATGATGCTAAATTTATGTTTAGAGTGCTAAAAATCAATTAAAAATCCAATTACAAACAGAGCACCAGTAATTCTTCCAAACATCAGTGTAGATGACATGTATGGAACAAGATTCTCAATAGAATCATAATTTTTTTGTAAACCTAAACCAGATTTTATCATTAAAGGGATACTCAGAAAACTAATCAATGAAAAAACAGGAAATACATCAGTAGAAACTCCAATGAGAATAGCCAAATAAGACACCAGTGGGAAAATCCAAAAACATTTTGCAGCTTTATGTTTTCCTAATGCAATAACCAATGTTTTTCTTCCTTTAGATTTATCTGCATCATGATCTGGAAAAGATGCAATGAAAAGAACTAGTGAAGATAAAGAACCCACAACTATCCCTGCAAGAATGGATTCAAAAGTTATCTCTCCAGATTGAATGAAAAATGTACCAATGACAATCATTGATCCTTTCACAGCAACAAAAAATTCACCTAGACCAGAATCAACAATTTTTGTAGAGTAGAAATAGATAGATAGAATTGCAAATCCCAAAATTATTGCAATGATAATACCATCTGTAATTACAAAATATCCACCAATCACAGTTCCAATAATTAAAAATGCAATACCAGCACGATAAACAGAAGATGGTTTAAGTAAACCCTCAGGCAAAACACCAGTTCCACCACTCATTTTTGTTCTTGTGGTTTTTGTATCAATTCCTCTTTTAAAATCCCAAAAATCATTTAGTAAATCGACACTTGCATGTAGAGCCATAACTCCTGCAAAAGTCAATACTGCTTCAAATAGTTCAAATGATGAATTTTGCCACCAATTTAATGAAAGCCCTACTGAAACTGCAATTACAGAGGCTAGAAGGAATCTAACACGTATCACCCTAAGCCAAACGGATAGCATTAAAAACTAAGATTCTTTTTCAATATAATATTCATGAGATTACAAATAAAACTTGTTTATAATAAAATTGAATGAGTAGAGATTATGAGAATAGGGAAAATTTCAGATAATGAAAAAATGATTAAAATTCAGGCTGAAATTTACTGCACAAACTGTGGAAAACAAGTTCCAGGAGGGCTAAAAACTGGAGAGAAATATTCTCAAACTAAGGAATTTGAAATAGAAATTAAAGAATTTAAAAAAAAATATCTTTGCGGAATATGTAGAGATAAGAAAAGACTAGATAATAATTAGAGCTCTTCTTCCTCTTCCCATTCTTCTTCTAAATCAGTTTTTGATTTTCGTAAGAACATGAATACAATTACACCAACCAGTAGAATTCCACCTATCACAATGTAAATCATCCACTCAGGTAATTCTAGATCTATAGCATCAAATACTTTTTCTGGGGCATCAACATTGACGGTGAAAGAATCTTTTCCTTCAGCATAACCTTCTGCAGTAGCAATAATTTCAAATGAAATATCTGGTCCTTCAAATGCAGTTAAACTAACAATGGCACTTCCATCAGAACTTGTTCGTACAACTTCTGGGGTGATTATTGCATCATCACCTGTTATAATTTTTAGAGATGCACCAGAAACTGAATCAGCATTTTCATCATCTACAAATAACCTAAACTCAAAAGGTTCATCAACTTTAATTTCACTAGCTAATCCACCTGTGAATATTTGTAATTGAGTTTGAGAAGATGCAGTAGTAATCAAATTTGATGTTCCATTTACACCCTTAGCACTTGCAGAAATCATAGAATTACCAATAGACCCAGTTGTTTTAATTGGGAATGTAGCATATGATGTACCCGTAGGAATTATAGAATCATCAATTATTTGTACAATAGAATCTACAGAGGATGTGATTTTGGATTTAACTGGAAGTTTTGGGATTACGGGATTTCCTTGTAAATCAACCAACTGAATAATTCCTATGTTCTGAGTATGTTCAGAATTTATTTTTGATAAAGGTAAGGTTACTTGTATTTTAGAAGAAGGCTGTGTGATGAATGTTTTAGTTCCCTTTAAATCAAAATTTGTTTTCTCGCCAATTGGCTCCACATTTAGAGTTACACGGGTTTCCTCTATTGCAACATCAAATGTATCACTACGTAATTGAGTAAAAGTAAAGGTTGCACCTTTTTCAATTTCAACAAGACCGTTGGTAGGAGTAACTAAATATTTTTCAGTTTCCTTCATCACTTTAGGTCTCTCATTTCCATCAAGTGCAATTAAAAATACATCAAAGAATCCATCTCGATCAAAAATTAAACTATCTTCCCCAGTAGGAGAAAATATCCTAACCTCTTTTTGCTCCAATGTGTTTATCACATTAGTGGTAAACGAGCCAGTTCCAACACCATTTACCGAAGTGGAAATGGTGACAGGTCCTGTTTTTTGTCCAGTCGAAATTTCAGTAGTTCCAAAAGAATATGAACTAGTTATTTTTCCACCATCTGTAATTTTTGCCAAATCAGCATCACTAGAAGTTATAGAAATTTGTTGAACATAGCCATCACTGTATTGATTTTCTTCTGCTTGAATAGGATAAAGCATTTCATCATCCATGCAATCAACAGAGTACAAAGTTCTATCCTCAAAATCTAAATTTGCATTACTCTCCACATCATCATCAGAACCACCACTCTCATCAGTTTCTTCGGCACATTCGGGATGAATTGTTATAGGTGAACCATCAGGACGAGTTCCATCATCATCATCGTCATCTTCGATTACAGATAATTGATATGTAAAATATGCAGATGAGTTACTTGGAATGTGTGTTAGCCCATAAACTCCAACTGTATGTTCATAATTTTTTATGTCAAACCCATAATCAAATACATGATTCATAGATTTTTTTATATTATTGATACCCTCTATTGAAGTTCCAACAGTTCTAAAAGTATCAGTTGCCGTACCATATCCAGGAGATGTTACACCAATCAAAATATCATTTTCAAGTAAATTTTGTAAGCTAAATTTTTCTTGAAGCAAATAACCAAATTGGCCTTTCTCAATCACTGGTTTTTCAGATTTTCCAAAATCAGCCAAAGTTTCACCAATTGGGTATTGTTCACTAGAAAAGAATTCTAATGGAATATCATCAGGAGTTTTTGTAGGATTGCCTTCAGAATCTACAACAGTTACAAAAATATTTAATTGTCTATCAATCTCTGCTGGAACAAGTTCGGGAAATATAGATAATTTGATTGCAGTTGGCAATGTAGAAGAAATTTTTACACTCTTTGCAACATCTAGTCCAGAATCTTCTTGTATTGCCCGCAAAAAGGTATTTCCTGTTCTTTCATGAGCAGACAATACACCCCAAGCATAGTATTGTCCTTGCTTTATTGTCAAAATTTCAGAATTAGGAGATGCTAAGGATTCCTCATGATCTAGTAAAATCTCAACATCATTTGGAGCCCTAACTATCACACCATCCATAGTTGTAAGATATACTGAAAAAGGCATTTCAGAGTTTACATGCATTTCAGATGTTGGTAAATTCAATTCTAAAATTAAATCATCAGGAAGATGACTTTCATCTGTCCCTACTTCGATTTTTTGAAATGTTGTTTTACCGTTTAAACTAGCAGTGATGGTAGTTTTACCAGATTTTTCACCAGTAATTACAGGAAAGGAAACATATTCTTCATTTGCTTTTAAAATTGCTTTTTTTGGAACTGAAGCAACTGAAGGATCATCGGAGTTTAGACTAACTGGTACATCATATGTAGAGGTTATTGGAACACCATGTTTACTTAGAACATAGAGATAACCAACTGGATGTTCAGCCATTCCACTCTCCAAATGATCTGGAGATATTGCAAGTTTAATTGAATAATCAGATAACGCTTCCAAGTTTTGTGCCGCAGCAGTATGTAAATTTCCAGCTAAAAGTAATGTTAACGCAAGTAGTATGATGGTTGGTTTTTTTGTGTTCATTTTTTTCTCCATTTTTCATTTTACTCCGTTGATTTTTCATAAAAATGAAAAAAGGGTGGAGTTATCCACTTAGTTGTCCAGCTACGACAGTTCCAACAAACACAGCACCATTAGCTGTAGTTAGTTTGATTTGTGCATCTCTACCAAATGAAACGTCTTGTTCCAATTCAAGTAGAAGTGTAGCTTGTTGACCTGGTTGTAGGATAGCAGTTGGGTTTTGTGATACATCTGCAACACCTAATGCAACTCCTCTTTCAAGAATTGTAAACTCATTTGCATCTAACCATGTGTTGGCTGCAAAGTCATCTAATGTTGCTGCGGTTGCATATGTGTATACACTACCTGCAAATCGTACTTCAGTTAATGCTGCTTGTGAAACACCTTGGTTTGTTACAAAGATTGCAACTCTTTCACCGGTCAAAAGACCATCATTTGCAGCACCAGAGAATACATTTGGAGTTGCTTGTTGATCAATTAAACCACCATCGTGTAATTGTAGGTTAGTCACATCAGTTGCGTCATATCCATTAATTTGGAGTGACTCAATTGTTGGGGCACCACTGATTTGTGCGGAACTAAAGAATCCTTGTGAGAACACAAAGACAATACTTCCACCAACGACTGCGATTGCTACCAAAAGAAGTGTTGCGATAACTGGAGCAACTGCTCTTCTTGAAGTCAATTTGTTTTGTTTTGACTGTAGTTTTGTCATTTCTGAATTTCTTAGAATTAAAAAAGGTGTTAAAGAGATCTTTGTTCAAAATGGACTACAATTGGATAGGGTGTGCGTATGTGTATGAAAATGAACAAAAAATTAACCATCAACTTGTAATACAATTTCATTTAATGGGCCTATAGAGAAATTTGAATCAGTGCTTCCTTGAGCCAACACATACATTATAAAAAGTTCATCTTCTGTGATATTGGGAGCACGTGCAGTAAAAGTAATTCTATCTGCCACATTATCACCATCACCTAAGAGATCATCAGTGATTCCAACAATTTGATGGGAACCGTCACCAAATTGAGTTACTAAAGGAGTACCCACAAATCCATTATCACTAACAACTGAAACTTCTGTCCAATCTTTTGGGACATTAATGATCAATTGTGCACCAGTATTGACGTAAGTATCTTCATCATCATCCATATCAGCAAAAATCATATCAAAAGTTTGGACACTATTAGGAGATATTCCTATACGTGTAGATTCAATATTGGCATCAAGTCGAGGATTAGAAATGTTATCAGTCAAAAATACATTAACGAGCGATGACGTCGTTCCAGACATGGTAGATTGGTAGCCAGATTTTCCAAAGGAACCAAAATCAGTAAATACAGAACCTTGAACAACTATAGATTCCAAAGATGAAGAGCCGCTAGGTTTTCCAGGCTCAATTTTGAGCAAAAAAGCCTGTGTAGAATTTTCAGGAATCGTTATAGGAGTAGAACTTTTCCACATTATTGCATTTTCATTAGGACAAGTCCAATTAGAATCAGGGCCAGTTACAGGATAAATTGGATTTGTATCACAAGAACCATCAAATATTTTATCATTATTGTTTGCACCAGGAGCAAATGCAGTAATTACAATTTTACTCACTTTCATAGGGGCATTAACAGGATTTACAACATTAACTCCCCAAATAGCTTGATCAGCAGTAGATTTTCCCTGAGAAGAAGGAATAATAAAAAACATCTGAGGTCGTGCAAGTAAATCATCATTTACAATATCAGGATCAGGAGTACCGCCACCTTCACCTGCCAATCTTAAGAGACTTGTATCTGAAGCAGTGTTACTACTTCCAACACCATCTCCAGTTGCAGCAGATGAAAAAGTTAGTTCATCTCCACTATCACCAGTTATTTGGAAATCCCAACTAAACAATACAGATGCTCCAGGATTAAGATTAGCAAATGCAGGGGTGGAAGGAGGGTTGGAAAGAGGATCAGGAGTGACAACAACTCCACCAGGTGCACTAAAGTCAAAATTGTAAGGTTGTACGTTGTAAATAGTATCAACAAGACCAGTATTAGTAGCCATCAATGCAACTGTAACATTTTTTCCAATTACAGGATCAGGGGGATCCGTAATTAATTCAACACGTAAATCAGAAGTAGCACCACCATTATTATCCATTTCAACTGTTTTGATTGTTCCTAATGCAGAAACAATTTTGATATCATAGGTGTCTGGAATCATTTCTAATGTCTGAGTCGAAACAACATTTGTAACAAAATTAGGAGGAACAAATGCATCATCGTAATTTATTGTGTATCTTTGTGTAGGTTGAGTAGGTAATGTTTTGTTTGTAATCCATATACTAGAAATTTCAACAGGATTTTGACCTTGATTGTTGATACTAAGATTTAAGATATCATTTGCATCAGTAGATGCAAAAACTCCAAAAGTTTCCTGTTGTTTTTTTATTTCAATATCTGAAACAATTCTTTGAGTTGTTACAATATCAGTTTGTGCATCCAAAGCTAAACTCAATACAGAAAATCCAGCAATCATTAAAACAGTGAAAAATAAAGCACCTACAACAGAGGATAATCCACGCCTATTTTTCGGTGAAAAAGGGAATTTGTTAACCATTATCGAGCATCACCAGATTCAATAAGGAATTCAACAGGATGAGTACCACCTGTATTGAGCAATATGGGAAGTCCTTTGTTTAGTTGAATGTCAGGGTTAGTTGAATCAAGTTTTATTAGAACATTAACAATCTTGCCATTTTCAATTTCAATATTATCAGTGTGTTGATTAGGATTATTTCCTGTTTCTAAAATTGAATACATTCCATCGCGAGGAAATTCACCACCAAGTAAATTTAGTGTAGAACCAGTTGTAGTAGGGTCCCATGAATATCGTTCACCGCTAATGAATACATCTTCCAAAAATATTGAATTTAGGCCGTTATTTTGAATTTGTATTACAATAAATTCAGTTCCGCCAAGTGCTGGAATAGTATCAGAATTTCCACTACAAGATAACCTACATAAATAAGAATTTGTTAAATTGTCTACTTCAGATAATGTCAGTAAATCAAATGAATCTCTAGTATCATATCCTAAAAGAAGTAAATTTAGTGATGAGGATTCAAGAGTAGAAACAGTTCCAAGATTACCAGATACAAATGCATCATTCATAAAATAAGTTAATGTGCTTGCACCAGTAACAGTAACAGCCATCAACATCATAGTACTAATTACATCTGCAACTCCACGTCTAGTCTTTAAACGAGATTTCTTTTTCTTTTCAATATTTTTTGACATCATTTAAATTTCCTATGTATTATATGGACTTGCAACTGTTGTGATGAAGTTACCTTTTGAAGTTGTTAATGATATTTTATACTCTGAATTAACATAATATGGATCATCCCAAGTATTGGAACCGATTGAAAGAATAATATCAGAATCATCAGATAAATCAAGAATAATTTTTTGATTGTCTTTTATTGCAACAGATTCATTTACATCAACCCATTCTGCAATTATTTCTTGTGTGTCAATTTTTAGAATAGTGATATTGGTGATAGTGGATTCGACAGTACCAATATTTGCCAAATCTATTTCCATATTATCAGTAAGAGGTTCAAATCTAACATGTTCAAAAATCACATCTTCTCGATGAATTTGATTTTTAGATTTTTCATGAAAAGAAAGGTCATAGGTAAATGCACTAATGCTATCCATACCATTAAACAAAATCACTGAACCTACAGAACTGACAATGCCAAGAATTACAACACTGCCAATAACTTGACTGACAGCACGTCGATTTTTTACAGGCATGAATGAGAAGACATTTTTCACTTTTTTCCACCCTTTTTTGATTTTAAATCAGATACTAGAGATTCAAAGGATGAACTAGCAGGTTTGGAATGATTTTGAGAATACCATTCAGAAACAAATTCTTCCACCCTAGTAAGAATCTGTGAGAAATCAGGCTCTGAAATTAGATGTATGCCATAATGTTTTGCAAGATTTTCAACCCCATCATTAATGCCAGATACAGTTACCAATACAGTATGAGTTGGATCAATATCCAATTTTGGAACAAGAATTGAATTCATGTCAGTTTGATCAATTCCATTATTTTGATTTTTGATAAAAATCAGGATTGATTCAGAACTGGTTTGACTTTTTGCATATATTGGGATATCATGCACATTTCCACTTTTTCCTTTAATCGATATGTTTAATTTTGCAGTGAAATTGAATCCTTCTAATAATTTTAACAATTCATCTTTAATTTGATTTGTATCAGAGTTAATTGAAATTTCAGAATTTTTCAATTTGTAGCTAAATGTAGTTACGAACTGACCAGAGTTAGTATCAAAATCATGTTCATGTTTTCTACAATGTAATTTAATTACAGCGTTATCAAATTTTTCTGAACAATCATCACATTGATACCACATTGCAGGTACACGTATTTCTTTTTCAAAATTTTTGATAAGTTTGTTACACGAAGGACAACTAGAATTACCACTATCAGTAAAATCAAAATTTGCACTCTCAGTAATATAACCACATTTCTTGTGTTCAAAAAGATTTAATTTCTCTACACTCATAGAATGGCATTTTGGACAATACAGTCGCATGCTAGATGAAAAGGTATCTGGATGAATTGGGCAAACAATCAATTTTTCATAAACTTTTTTTTCTAAAATTCCATCAGCAACTAAATCATCAAGACATGTAATGTTATCTTGAACTTCCCCAATCTTGGATAAAATTGGATAAAATAATCTACCTTCGTTATAATCAACAAAGGGTTTAATCGTCCTATCTTCAAGTTTTTGAACTTCTTGAATTAATTGTACTGCTTTATTGTTAGAGGGTTTAGGTAAATCAGTTTCAGATATAGGAAGAGATTCTTCAATGAGAGAATCCTCTATGATTAATTCATTTTTTGAATTTCCTTTAAAAATAGATGAAATATTATCAAACCCAGGCATTTTATGTTCAATTTTTGAGCCTGATTTCTCATCATTAGGCATAGATTTTTTTCTAAACATCAAATAAACACCTCACAAGATATGAAAATATCACTAACCATGGTAGATTTCTTAGCACATTGAAGAGTAAAAGGAAAAGGTTGTTCAAATGGACGAACAAGCGTTAAAACACATATCTTGTGCATAAAAAGTCGAAATTGAAATTCAATATTTTAAAAGATGGCCTATCAGTTATACAAAAAATACAAACAGTCAAAAAACCAGACCTCAAATTAGATAAAAAAATATCAAAAAATATTTCAAATGGAATGGATAATGAGATAAAAATCCCTCAATACATGACATTGTCAAAACTAGATTGGGACAATAATGATATCCATGCAGGCATTATAAAAGATCCAACAGCTAAAGGAGGTTTAAGATACCAAGTAATTGAACCAGTACTTTCAGAAAGAGACCAGAAAGCCTTTGAAATTATTAAAAAACTCCTCATGACAGAGCTTACTGTTTCTCTACACGACATAAAATCAAAGAAAGATGCGGAACGAAGATTAAAAAAGAAAATATCATCAATGATTAAAAAATATAGATTAAAAATTCCACCAAAAAATATAGCAAAAATAAATTATTTTGCTATAAGAGACTTTGTTCATCTTGGAAGAATCGAGCCATTGATGAGAGATCATATGATTGAAGAAATTAGTTGTGATGGAACAAATATTCCAATATACATTTGGCATAGAGAACATGAATCGATGCCAACAAACATCATTTATGAAAAAGAATCAGAATTAAATAATTTTTCAAGAAAAATGGCATATGTCTGTGGAAAACATGTATCCATGGCAGACCCAATTATTGATGCATCACTGCCAAATGGAAGTAGAATTAACTTAACTTTAGGTCATGAAATTACAAAAAGAGGAAGTACTTTTACAATTAGAAGATTCAGAGCAGACCCAATTACAGTGATTGATTTAATTAAATTTGGAACAATTTCAATAGATATTGCAGCCTATATGTGGTATTTGGCTGAAAAAAAATCTACCATGCTTGTTGCAGGAGGAACAGCAAGTGGAAAAACAACTGCATTAAATGCACTTGCCACATTCATCAGACCAGGAGAAAAAGTAGTCAGCATAGAAGATACTCAAGAGCTTAATCTCCCTCATGAAAACTGGATTCCAGCAGTCTCAAGACAAAATTTTACAGATACTCAAGTAGGCGAAATTAACCAATTTGATCTTCTAAGAGCAGCTCTAAGACAAAGACCAGACATTATCATCGTAGGAGAAACAAGAGGAAGAGAAGCATATACATTATTTCAAGCAATGGCAACAGGTCACGGTGGCTTTTCATCAATTCACGCAGATTCAGTTGACGCTACATTAACAAGATTAACTTCATCTCCAATGGATGTTCCAAAAGCACTAATTGCAAATAGTCTTGATTTGATTACACTTCAATTAAAAATCAGAGTAGGTGACAAATCGCTTAGAAGAGTAATTCAAGTTTCAGAAATTGATGGTATTGATGAAAACACGGGAGAAATTAAAACTCATGAAATTTTTAAATGGAACCCAAAAACTGATGCTCATGATTATGCAGGGAACAGTGTTCTATTTAGAAAATTAAAAGAGAGAGATGGAGATACAGAAGAAAAAATCAATTATGAATTAACAAAAAGAAGATTAGCTTTAGAATGGATGGTTAAAAATGACATTCGAGATCATAAAGAAGTATCATCAAATGTCATGGACTATTATGCTGACCCAGAGAGATACTATGAAAGAAAAAGATTAGAGGTTCAAGTTTGAAACTAGCAAGTAATAAACAAAAAAAGAAAATACAAGAAGAATCAGTCGGTCAGCTTCATGTATACAGCTACAAGTTACTAAATGATCATGTGAAATTTCTACATCCAAAATTAAGTTCTCTAGATAAAGCAATCAAACAAGCAATGATGCCAATACCATTTGAAGTGTATGTGTCAAGCATGGTATTTTTTAGTTTAATTGCAGGAGGATGTGGGGCAATAATGGGCATCATTGCAGCTCAATTTATCAACATACAACCAGCAAGTGTTGGAATGCTTCTTCCGTTGTTAAGTGGACTGATGCTTTTTGGAATGACATTTGGCATTTTACAAATGATTCCTGCCATCAGAGTAAAAAATAGATCAGCAAAATTAATTGAAGAAATTCCTCATTTTATTGGATACATGTCAACATTGGCCACGAGTGGTCTAACTTTGGAAGGAATTTTCAAAGCAATATCTAAAGAAGATACAGACGAAGACATCGTTAAAGATGCAAGATTCATCGTACGAAATATAGATATTTTAGGAATGGATTTGATTAGCGCTATCAAAGATCTAGTCCACAGGACTCCTTCTGGGCCATATTCCGAACTACTCGAAGGGGCAATTGTGACAGTTCAATCAGGAGGAGATCTCAAAGAATATTTCAATGCAACTGCAAAAGTTCAACTTGAAGAAAAAAAGATGCTCATGCAAAAAACTACAGAATCTTTAGGTAGTGTTGCAGAAATTTATACGATTTTACTAATTGTTTTTCCTTTACTTGCAGTAATTATGTTATCAATTATGGGCATCATGAGTCCAAGTCTAGCAGGATTTGATTTGTTAACATTGATGAACATTCTGACATTTGCAGTAATTCCACTTAGCGGTGTATTGATGCTTGTGATGATGGATACAATGGTGCCAAAGAGGTAGAAAAAATGGAAGTAGTAAAAAGAAAAGAAAGGAAAAGAAAGAGTGTAAAAAGGTTCAAAACATTAGAGCCAACTCAATCCATCTTTCAAAATAATATTTTAAAGACAATAACATTTTCTCTAGTTGCGTCAATTAGTGTACTTTCCATGAGTTTCTATTTTTCTGAATATTCAGATTCCACCACAATTAGAGATGTCGGATTAATCTTTGGTATAATGGTAGGAATAATTCCATTAACAATTCACCAATTAAAAGAAGTTCAAAGAAAAGATAACATTGATAGAAATCTGCCCGTATTTTTGTTGGCATTACTAAGCTCCGTTCAAAGTGGTGCAAATCTGATCAAGGCCATAGAGCAGGCAGGAGACAGAAATTTAGGAGCATTGACACCAGAATTAAAAAATCTCAGGGCAAATATCAGTTGGGGAACACCTATCGAGGAAGCTTTTGAGCATTTTGCTGAAAGAACCGGAACTAGAGTTGCAAGAAGAGTTACAGTACTATTAGAAATGGCAATGAAAATTGGAGGCGATGTTTCTGAAAATTTAGAGATGATTCAAAAACATGTTTCAGAAATGCAAAATATTGAAAAAAGTAGAAAATCAGCTTTAGCTCCTTACACTTACACAATTTACATTTCATTTGGAGTATTTTTGGCAGTTGCAGTTTTACTCACTACAAGCTTTTTTACAGAAATTGAAAAAGTTCAGGAAGGATTACTTGCATCAGGTAGTGGAACCGAAGGACTGTTTGGTTCATTAGCAAGTATGGAAATTGAAAAATTAGAATCAGCATTATTCAACATGGCAATCATCGAGGCACTCTTTGGAGGTCTAGCGGCGGGAAAAATAGGAGCGGGCTCATATGTTGCAGGAACAAAACACGTAGTTGCCATGATTGTCATCGCAGTAATTGCATTTAACATTCCAATGTAAAATACAAATCAGACATTTATTCCCAAAAATTGTTCTAAATGTTAACAAATACTCATAACATAGTAGGATAATAAAATGATAAACTGTAATTTTAAAAAAATACAATTTTTTTTTGTTTGTAATATTCCATACAACCACACGCTTTAGTTCTAATCGATCTTTTAGAAAGTACCAAAAATGGAAATGATACATTATGATAGACTGAGGAATTGTACGAAAGTACTAAATGCAATCATGAAAAATGAGCCTAGGGTAAAGAGGATGACAAAATAAAATGATGTCTTATCAAGAGCAAGTAACAGGAATTGCATCCGAACTAGAAGAAATTTTAGATTTAGATGATTTAGAAGCTAAAGTATATCTCAACTTACTTAGAGCAGGACCAATTACAGCAAGTGCACTTGCAAAAGAGCTTGACATTGACAGAGCAAGAATGTACAGAACAGTCGACAAGTTAGTAAGTAGAAATATTATTTCAACAACACTTTCTAGTCCTAAATTATGTATTGCAGCTGATCCTCATGATGCATTAAAGATTGCATTAGGGAAAAAAGAAGACGAGGTAAACAAAATAAAAAAATCAGGGGAAGCAATTATTGATAAAATTAATAATGAAATTACAACAAACCAAAGTAGTACAGTACCTACATTCAGAGTAGTTCAAGGAAGGCAAAATATCTATGCAGATATTGCTCAGTTAATTGAAAATTCTACAGGTATCACATACATAGCAACTACACTTGATGATGTATCAAGAATGTATCACAGTACCATTCCAGAAAAAATTAGTATTTGTGAAAAAAACGGGGGTAAAGTTAGATTACTTGTCGATATGAATGATCCAAAATTGGCACCATTTGTTAAAAGATTTAATGCTACTGAAACACGAATTGGAAAACTACCATCTAAAGGAAGAATGGTAGTGCAAGAAAATAAGAAAATGATAATGTCAGATTCTGCAGCATCCTCACAAAATGCAAGTGCTGATTCAGATTATTCCCTATGTACAAATTCATCAGAAATGGTCGACAATATTTTCACATTATGTTCATTCCTGTGGGATTCATCAAAGACACTCAAAACCATTGATGTGAAGAATTTTGTAAAGAAAACAAAAAGATAGAAAGTCATAATATTATACAAAAATAAGATATTCATAAAAATCGAGCCTAACTATTTAGAAATCGTTAAAAGGCACTAATTCCCAAAATTGGAAATGGCAATAGAAGTATTCGATGAAAGCAAGATGAGAGAGCTATCAGACGAAGATAGATTCAATGCTTGTGAGCAAATTTTGAAAAATGAAGAGGATGAGTCAAAACGTTGGGATGCAGTATGGCTAATCGGAGAATTGGCAGAAAACAAAACTGAAGAAGATCCAATGTTTAACAGAGTGGCAGACGTCATTGAATGGGTTATGAAACATGATAACAATGGAGTAGTAAAACATGAAGCATCATTTCAAATTGCAGCAAGAAACATGCGTTCAAAGATCCCAGTACTTATTGATGCAGCATTACACAGTGAGAGTGTTCTAACAAAACATGAATCAATCGAATCATTAGGATTGATGAGAGCTTTTGAGGTAGAAGATTTGATCAAAGAAGCACTTAAAGATCCAAGCACAGATGTTAGAGAAACTGCTGAATTTGTACTCAAAAGATTCGCCAGAATGAAAAATCAAGGCGAATACAAACCATACAATATTTTGTAATATTGTATAGATACAACTTTTTGTTTAAAAAATCAATTGGCATAGTGATATTAGTTTAACCCGGAATTAATTTAACTTAACAAATAATTCCTAAGGTATGAGAGATCCTGAAATTGATCCAAATGAAGTTCCAGAAGTAGTACCTGAAAAGATCAAGAGTCCATATAATTTTAAAATATTCATCATCATTGCAGCAATAGTAATTTCATTTCATGTTTTGATCAACTTTGCAATTTCAGAAGAGAATTCAGATTCCATCGCATCAGTATTTTCATTTCTTAATCCACTGATAGTTTCAGTGATTGGATTTTCCATAGCGATTAGATATAGAAAATCATTAATTTTTGGAAAATCATATGCTGCATTAGCGATTGGATATTTAGGATTATTTCTAGGCGAAGTTACCTACATGATATATGATATTGTTTTCAACATTGAACCTTTTCCATCAATTGCAGATGTCTTCTTTTTCATGTCATACCCTCTATTACTAGTTCATTTGATTCTGAATATCAAGTTCTTCACACCTAAAATTGGTCGTAAAGCAAAATTATGGGTAATAATTATGCCAATAGCAGTTCTAATAGGATATTCAATAATATCTACTACTCAAGCAGACATTAGCATTTTTGAATTTGATTTTTACTATGGGGTAATTTTTGTTTATTTTTCAACTTTGACATTAAGTTTTGCAGTACTCGGAGCCATAATTTTCAAAGAAGGAGTAATTGGAAAAGCATGGTTCCTACTAGTAATGGGAATTTTGTTTAACACAATTGGAGACACCTGGTATTACAATTTGGAATTATTTGGCAAATATGATCTATTGCACCCTGTTAACATGTTTTGGTATGCAGGTTATTGGTTAGTAATGTATGCTCTAGTAAAACACAAGAAAACACTTTAGGCCAAAAAATCAATTCAATCAAAAAGAGTTTAAGATAATTAATTAGAAATTTGAACAGTTTGTAAAATTGAACTTTCAGCTAACAAAGTCTTTTTGAGTTGTACTTTAACTGCAACATCATTTTTTATAATATCAACTTTAACATTATCAAATATGGTTTCATATTTTTTAACTTTCTTTCCATCATGAGCTAATTCAAATCCATTTGAAACAAGTAGTCCATTATTGATCAAAAAGTTGATTTTTCTATATCCAGATGTTTGTGGAATGTTACAAGTTTCCAAAATTTTAGCAATAATCAATGATTCATCCATTACAGATCCTAAGATTGCTTTTTTATCTTGATCAGCAAATGATTCCAAGAAAACTTTTGACAATTCAGGATCTTTTATTGAAATCCAATTAGATGTAGATTGTTTTGAGGATTCAACATCAACAATTTTTTGCAAGAATTTTTGTTCTAAACCATCAGCACCTGCACCAAAGAATTCTCTTAATACACTATCAAATTTATTGAAATTTTTAATTGCCTGAACTAAACCAAGACCATGTCTTTCCATTAATCTCTCTTCAATTTTGTGTAACGTTTCCTTACCTAAATTTTCCTCTATAGATTTTCTTAAAGATGGTACAAGTAGATTGTCTAAACCGTTTTCCATTATCAAGATTGATAATTATTAGATAATAAACAGTGTGTCAAAACAATTATGACAAACATTTCTTTTTATATCAAAAATAATTTATCACGATCTATATTCAATATTACATAACTGATCGATCACAAATTACTACATTGTAGTTAAATGTACAATCCTGTATGTATCGAAAATAACATACTAACTGATATCACCAAATTTGGAAATAAGATAACTGTAAATGAAAAGAACAGGCTTGATCTTAAAGGAGGTTAAAAAATGACCGCTCAAGAAAAACAAATGTTAAAAAAAACAGATAACGTATCAATTAGAATTGATTCGGATCTCAGTGGCAAGCTTCATGAGAAGTGTATAGAACAAAAAATTAGTTTGAATACACTCATCAATCATCTATTAGAAAAGCAAGTCAATTGGAATGAGTTAACTGCTCAGATGGGATGGATTCCAATGTTTAGATCAACATTTAGGGAATTATCAGACTCAATTTCAAAAGAAAGAATCGAAAAAATTGCAGAAACCACAGGTACATCAGATTTAAAAAATTCATTGAACTATCTTTACGGCTATGTAGATTTAGATTCAATTTTAGATTTGTTCAAAAAAAGATGTCTCAGTATGAATGTTCAATATAGAGAGATGGAAGTAAATGGTAAAAACAAAATTATCATTCAACATGATTTAGGTAAAAATTGGCCATTTTTTATCGTGGGACAGATGAATTCAATTCTAAATGAAATCGGGTATAGAATTTTGAATGACGAATACAATAAACAAGGATTTTCCTTTGAAATTGCCAAGATTGAGGAGATTTAAGAAGATCGTAAATTACGCCTAACATTCCCAGAAAATTGAGGATCCACCTATTAAGGATAATCTCATTTCCAAAAATGGGAATAAATGATACCAAAGGGCCTTTCGTTAAAAAAATCTAAGAATGGATATTATTTCATAATAATAGCTGCAGCATTATCTGCTCTTATTCATGTAATTTCAAAACCTATGCTTGAAAATTCAACACATTCAGTTGAAATCAACCCAATTGTAATGGCATTTTTGATATATTTTATCTGCGGAATATTCTTTACTCCACTTGCAAAAAAAACACATTCAATTTCCAAATTTGGGAAAAAAGATTGGATGTTTATGGGAATTATAGGAATTACAGAAGTTGCAGCATTAATCACGTATTTTTACGGATTATCAACATCGACTGCAGTAAATGCATCAATTTTCAGTAATAGTGAAATAATTTTTGCATTAGTAATTGCAATGTTAGTGTTTAAAGAAAAATTACGCATCAAAGAATGCATTCCATTTTCCATGATCATTATAGGAATGATGGTTATTCCAATTGGCAATGATTTAATTCATAATAATTTCACTCTAGGAAATATGGTCATAGGGGATTTGTTGATAATATTTTCAGGATTCTTGTATGCAGTAGATATCACATTATGTAAATACGTAGGAGACAGATTTGATGTTAAGCGAGTGACACAGATTGTTTCATTTGTTTGTGCAGCAGCAGCAATTTCAGTCATAGTACTATTTCAAATTCCAATGGATATAGACATAGCCCAGTTACCAGGAATTTTAGTAATGTCTATCCTAGGAACAGGTATGTCAACATTGTTTTTCTTAGTAGGTCTAAAATTGATAGGAGCAGTAAGAACGGTTTTGCTGTATTCTACAACGTCGGTATTCGGAGTATTATTTTCAGGAATAATATTGTCAGAGGCAATTACTGCATTGGATGTTATTTCACTCGTACTAGTTTTGGCAGGTATATTTTTGCTTAGAAACAGATTAGCTGAAGGAGAACATGATTCAGGTACAGAAGAAGAAATCATAGTAACAACGGCAAGGAAATCATCATCAATCAAACGTGGCAAATATGTGCCTAAAACATCAATCCCAAAGAAGATAGAAGAAAAGATTGTTTTCCATGGTTGGATTGGAGCAGGCTAACCATAAACATTCATTTTCAATATTGGATAATGTTAAAAAGTAATCATTATTTTTCCTTAAAAATAAAATAATCATAAAAAACTACTTGTAGTTAGGCATGAAAAATCAAGTATTTTTTCAAATGTAGTAATTTGTAATGAAATGTATACGATTGAACGATCAGTCTTTTAAGACAAAATCGATCATTTCCATTTATGGTAATTGTGGCAAATACTATGCAGTTAGGAACTTTCCCTGTGGATAAAACACATTATGAAGAAGTCAGAGATGCATTAGTAGGATTTGGATTAACTCCAAATCAAAGCAAAGTTTTCTTTTATTTAGGAAAAATAGGTGCCAAAACTGCATCAGATATTGCTAAAGCAGTTAATGTGCCAAGAAGTGAAACATATCATTTACTTACAGCACTACAAAACAAAGGAATTGTAGAAGCATCGTTTCAGCACCCAATTCAATTTACAGCATTACCAATAAAAAAAGCAATCAATCTTTTAATCAGTACAGAAACAGAACGACTTAACAAATTAAAAAAATCAGGTCCAGTGTTAGAAGAAATTTGGAAAAAGATTCCAGGTGCTGAAACAACTAATGAGGAAGATGAAGAAGAGAAATTCAAAGTACTACAAGGAGGAAATCAAGTCAATAGTAAAATTTTCGACATGATTCTAAATGCTAAAAAAGAGTGTAGGATTTTAGGTTCAGAAAAAGACTTTATGAAATTCTATCATGCAAATTTCCTTGATGCATTAGAAGAACATGATATTGATTACAAATTATTAACTCCAATTTCAAAAAAATCAAAATACATCTTTGAAGATATCGATAAATCAAAAATTAAGCAATTATGCTCTCATCAGTTAAAGAAAACCTATGCTTTTTGATAAAAGATGATGATGAAGTTTTATTCTTTATCAAAAACGAAGGTAACAATAAAGAGATGAGAGCAATTTGGACAAATTCAGAAACTATCATCTACTCCAAGGCATTATTGTTTAACAATATTTGGTCAAAAACAGATTCAACTGAGGTAGATACTAATGAGTAGATGTAGTTGTGGTTACAGTACAAAATGCAGAGATGAATTTTGTGCTCATTTAGCAAATACTTGGAACGACGTTAGAAACGTTCACGATTTAAAATTTTCAAACTAAAGTATCATCACTTACTTCAATTGGTTTTCTACCCATAAACCCCGAATCTTTTTCATGCCAGAATTTTATTTCAGTTTCACCATATTTCCAACAGAGCCACACTTCCTCATCAAATCTTTTTGAAGGAAAATCAAGTAAGCCTTGTTCTATACTTTTGACTACCACACCTGTATTTTCCAATATTTCAACAGATTCATAGAATTTTGTAATTGCAGAATTTAGTTTTTGTTTCAGATTCACATAAGATTCAAAAGAATTCGAAGTCGAGATGCTAATTTGTAATTCTTGCTCTATTTTCTTTACTTCGGCATTTTTTGCTAAAGCATACTCATATTTTTTTATCACATCAGGTAATGCAGAGTTTGCTTCATTGGTGGTAAAAAAAGAGAACATGTATCTTGTCAAAAAAGAGAGATTAAAAATCTTAGGTGCAGATTTATTAAGAAATCCAATTGACACTATTCATGAGTGAAGATCAACTAGAAGCATTAATCATTCAAGTTATCAATGGGGCAGTAACTACCATCCCATCATATTTAGACGAAATTAAAGCAAACAAAGAAGTACTAAAAGTGGAAAACCCACAAGAATTTGTTTATGGAATTGTTATGGGTATGGCATTAGGGATGGGAGGTGCAATTCTTAGTGCACAAAAAGAAACACCAACTGAAGAAGATCAAATGAAAATCAGAGAAATTGTTTACAAACACATTCCAGAGATAAGAGAACGAATTTTCGTTGATTGAATTTAACGATAAAGAAAAACAATTTCTAAATTCAATAGAAGAAGCACGGTTGGCTACATCACATGATGATATTCCACATGTTAAACCAGTATCATTTGTGTTCATAGATAATTCAATAGTTGTGGCAACAGATTACAAAACACGTACATTTTTGAATTTAAAATCAAATCCCAATGTAGGAATTGTAATAGATGTTTACAAGTCAGGAAATCATAAAGCAATATGCATTCAGGGAGATTGTGAAATTATTGAAAACGGAGAAGAATTCAAAAAAATATACGATATTTTTTATTCAAAATTTTCATGGGTTAGAAAAGATCCTTGGAAAGAGAATGAGGCACCATTTTTGAAAATTATTACAAAAAATAAAACCAGTTGGGGAATCAGTTAGAAGGCAATTTCTTGCTCAATCTGAGACAGCAGACCCTGAACTGAAATAGGTTTTCTCATAACAGCACGTATGCCCAAATTCAATAATTCCTGTTCTTGCATTGTACTCATCTCAAGTGCACTGACAATTACCACTTTGGATAACATTGTAGGGCGTCTATGTTTTAGGTCCAATAAAAAATCTACGCCACTATACTTTGGCATGCACATATCAAGTAAAATCAAATCATATTCTTTGTACACTGCCAATTCCAAACCGGCTCTACCATCAGAGACGCTATCAAAATCATAATTTTTAGTAGATAAAATATCTGCAAAAATCTGACTTATTTCAGGAACATCTTCAACATGAAGGATTTTCATACAATATGAAATAAGTTAAAACTGATAAAAACAAGTTTGCTCATTTGAACAAACTAGGAGATTTATGAATAAGGAACATAGTTTTTTCCTAACAGATAAAGATTGGAAATATGAACATTCAGTATGTCTAACAAAATAAAATGCTCACACATACTTGTCGAAAAACAAAATGAAGCTCTAACTATTTTGGAGAAGATCAAAAATGGTGAAAAATTCGGGAATTTGGCTAAAGAGTTCTCAACAGATACAGGCAGTGGAAAAAAAGAAGGGAATTTAGGCTATTTTACTAAAGGAATGATGGTCAAACCATTTGAAGAGGCAGCATTCAAACTTCAAGTTGGAGAGATCTCAGAACCAGTCAAATCAGAATTTGGATATCATATTATCAAAAGATTAGGATAGATTAGGAAGATTTTGATTCTTTGACCTTTTCAAAATCATAATTTATTTTTTCACTGATTTTTTTAAAATCTTCTTTTATCTCTTTGTGTAATTTTTTTTCTTTTTCAAGCAAATCCTTCATTTCTTTTGATTTGTCAGTATCAGACATACTGTAAGATTAAAAATAATAGTTTAGAAGATAATTATCAATTTACACACCTAAAAAACCAAAATAAAATACACAACATTTTTTTCAGTTCACAAACAAGGCCAATCATGGTATTAACTGAGAAAGATTTGGATGAAATTTTAGCATATTTGGATAACTCAATGAAAAATTTAGCAAAAGATGCATTAGAGAATTTGGAAATAGATGGAGAATTTCAAGGAGTAGAAGATTTTATTCAAAGTCAATTTGACATCAGGTTGGAGAATTTGCTAGTAGCAAAGAAAAGCAGTATTCATCATTTAGAATCAGGTATGAAAAACAAAGTCATCCAAAGAAAACAATCTATTTTGGATAATATACAAAATTAAAATCAGATGAAAGCATCTAGTCCAGACTTTTTGGATTCAATTTCTTGATTTTTCTCTAAAACTTGAGTCATTTTATCACCCATAGATTTTGCTGCAGTCATTTTCCGTTTGCCAATCCAATAGTATGTTTCATCAATAGTATTTTTTGCAATCAAGACAACAAGTTTACCAGTGTCTTTTCTACCAGTTCTTCCGCGTCTCTGAATATGCCTAACAGAGCTTGGAACATTATCATAAAATATCACTTGATTTACTTCGGCAATATCTAATCCTTCTTCGCCAACACGAGTTGCAATCAATACACGAAATACACCATCTCTAAAATTTTGTACCGTTTCAATCTGCTTCTTTTGCTTTAGACCAGTGTCACCTGCCTTACCAATTAAAATTCCTGCAGGAATGCCCAATTCAGTAAGTTTTGAGTAAATCAGATCAACAGAATCTCGATAACTTGTGAAAATTAGTGCTTTGCCAGGAACGGATTCAATAATTTCTTTTAATTTAGGAATTTTTGAATGCTCAATTCCTTTAGATTGAGCTTCATTTGCCAAATGGATTGCACGTGTAAAATTAGGATCAATTTCAAATAATTCTTTTACTCCAACGCCTTTCTTTGCTTTTGCACGTTCACAGAATTTTAGAAATGGTGTAACACCATGAGCTTCCAGCATATTGAGAGCATAATGTATTCTAATTGCAGTGAACAAAGGTTTTGCAGAACGTCTATTCTGATTAAGAACAAACTGTCTAATTCTTAACAGTGCTGAAAGAGATTGTTGTTCTGCTAATTTTATTCCATTTTTTCTTAGAGTGTCATATCTTTCATCTAATGCTAATTTTAATAATTTTTGAATGTCTTTGAGTTCAGATGGAAGTTCAACGTTAATCCATTCTGTATTGGTTTCTTGAGTGTAAGGTTTTACATCAGGACTGTCTTCTGTACGCTCGGCAACACTTGAGATTCGTAACTTTGTCAAAAGCTCTGTGGCTTTTTCTTTTTCACTAGGCAAAGTTGCAGTCATTCCAAGTAATCGAGCAGAGGACTCAGCAAACCATTCAGCAATTCCAGAGTATGCATAATCACCCACAGTTCTATGAACTTCATCAAACACAACTAAATTGAATTGCTCTGGGGAAACGATTTTTCTATTCAAATCATTTCTGGCAATTTCAGGAGTTGCACAAACAATACTATTATTCCAAAGTTTTGTTCTTTTTAGTATGGGATCCTCACCCGTAATTAGAGAAATGTCATCTAGTGTCAAATTGTTTTTTAGAAATTCATAATGTTGATGCACTAGAACTCTTGTAGGAGCTAAAAATAAAATTCCGCCAGTTCCTTTTGACAAAAATTCTGAAATTACATGTAAAGCAACAGCTGTTTTCCCAAGCCCAGTAGGCAAAACCACAATACAATTCTCATCAATAGCCTGATTTGCAAGGTTAATTTGGTAATCACGTTTTTCAATAGAATTTTTTTTCACATACTTTTTCTCGACAAATTCAGTCATCAGCCATTCAAAGATCATAATTTATTGATTTTATGCTTTCGTATTGTCACATGTTAGCTAATGGGTACCATTCATCAAGTATTTACAGCACTATGCAGAAAATCTGTTGCGTGATTCCAAAAATCGCGATTGCCAAATCGGGCAATCAAACGCAATTTTGAAGAACGGATTCTCTCCATTCTTCATGAGATTGGAAGGACCTCTTCAGTTCTTTCAATCTCGCTTTTGATAAAATATAGAAAAGAATCACCTCAAATAGATTCATCATGAATTAAAAATACAACAAAAATCCAGATTAAGGGAATCGTCCTTCATCGATTAATTCTTTGTAAACTGTTTTTTCAATACGAGTTTCTGTTGCACCACATTTACTACACATACCTGTGTCATCTGGATTCTCTTTCATTTTTTTCTCACATTCTACACATTTGTTAATGCCTTTTTTGAATCCCATACCAAAATTTTTGTCTCAACCAGATAATAACTATATTTGATCGCAAATCAAATGCAGATTAACGTGATCCATATATTGAACAGACAAACAGAATTCGTGTGAGCAGTTCTTTTGACAGACCAAATTGGGACGAATATTTTATGCTTCAGGCAGAACTTGCTAAACTTCGTTCAAATTGTATGACAAGACAAGTTGGAGCAGTAATTGTTAGAAACAACAGACAACTAGCAACAGGATATAATGGAACTCCACCAGGAATCAAAAATTGTTTTGAAGGAGGTTGTAAAAGATGTCAACTTAGAATGGAAGGAAAAATTGAATCAGGTGCATCATTAGACCGCTGCTTATGTAATCATGCAGAAGCTAATGCAATAATGCATTGTGCAATTTTAGGAATAGAAGCTGGCATAAAAGGAGCAATTCTTTACACCACATTTGTTCCATGCCTAGAATGCACAAAAATGGCAATCACCATAGGGATTAGAAAATTTGTTTGTCTAGACGCATATCCTGAAACAGATTATGATTTACTAAAGGAAGCAGGAGTAGAGGTGATTAGTTTAGATAAAAATAAAATTGCAAAATGGGCAAGAGAACTAGTAAGCAAGTACGAAAAATCAGAGTGAGAAAATGCAAGTAAGTTTGCCAGAAACTAAGAGAATTGATTCAATGCCAGCATCAATGTTAGTTTCTGCTACATATGACAACATTTCAAAATCAGCAGTTTTAAAATTCTACGAACCAGAATCTAAAAAACTGTTTTTATGGAAAGATGAAATTGGTCACAAACCATATTGTTATTCAAGATTATCACCAGACGAATTAGATTTTCTCCAAGAACGAGAGGATGTTTTAGAAATTAAAACGGTGAAACGATATGATTTGATGAAAGATAGTGAAATCGATATGTCAAAAATTACTGTCGCAGATCCTCTTGCAATTGGAGGAACTGCAGGGGACAAAAGTATTAGAAATGTAATTGAAACATGGGAATCAGATATAAAATATTATGAAAATTATTTGTACGATAGAAAATTAATCGTTGGAAAATATTATGAAATTACCGATGGAAAAATTAAACAACATGATCTAGATATTTCAGATGAAGTTAAACTAGCTCTGAAAAGTTTGCTTTGGGATAAAGTGGATAGTGAGAGCATGGTTGATGCAGAAGAATTTAAAAAATATATTTCTGAATGGGCTGATTTGTTAAACCAACCAATTCCAAAAATAAAGCGACTGAGTGTAGATATAGAAGTAGAGGCAGAAATTGGCAGAATTCCAGATCCAAAACTAGCTGAAAAGAAAGTTACAGCCATAGGATTGAAAGGTTCTGATGGATTTGACCAGATTTTTGTGCTAAAAACAGAAGGAACTGAGCAAGGAACCAACGAATTAGAACAAAATATCAAAGTCACATTTTATGATTTAGATAAAGAAAAAGAAATGATTCAAGATGCATTTCAAATTATCAAATCATTTCCATTTGTTCTCACATACAACGGAGATGAATTTGATTTACCGTATCTATACAACAGAGCAGAAAGACTAGGAGTAAAAAATTCTGAAAACCCATTATACATGATGAGAGATTCAGCAACTCTCAAAGAAGGAGTTCATCTTGATTTGTACAAGGTTCTTTCAAATCGTTCGTTCCAAATCTATGCATTCAGTCAAAAATATACAGATTTTTCTCTAAATAGTGTATCGAAGGCACTTCTAGGAAAAGAAAAGATAGACTATGGTTTAGAGTTTGACGAGTTATCATTGTATCAAACTGCAAATTATTGTTACAATGATGCCCTGTTAACATACGAATTAACTAGTTTTAACAAAGATTTGATGATGGACCTACTTGTAATCATTGCAAGGATTGCCAGAATGCCTATTGACGATATTGCCAGGATGGGGGTATCCCAGTGGATTAGAAGTTTATTGTATTATGAGCATAGACGAAGAAACTGCTTAATTCCAAAACGAGAAGAATTGCAAAGAAGATCAGAAGGAGTAATGTCTGACGCAGTCATTAAAGATAAAAAATATCGAGGCGGTCTTGTTGTTGAACCAAAAGAAGGAATTCATTTTGATGTAGTCGTGATGGATTTTGCAAGTCTGTATCCAAGTATTATCAAAGTTAGAAACTTGTCATATGAAACAGTAAGATGCGCTCATGAAGAGTGTAAAACAAATACAATTCCTGGGACTAACCACTGGGCATGTACAAAGAAAAATGGACTAACATCAATGATTATCGGTTCATTGAGAGATTTGCGAGTAAATTACTACAAGAGTTTATCAAAAAAAGAGACATTAACTGAAGATCAAAGACAACAATACACAGTAGTCAGTCAAGCACTCAAAGTAATTCTAAACGCCAGTTATGGGGTAATGGGTGCTGAAATATTTCCACTCTATTTCTTACCAGTTGCAGAAGCAACCACAGCCATTGGACGACATACCATTTTAGAGACAATCAAAAAATGTGAAGAAGCAGGAATAGAAGTTCTCTACGGAGATACGGATTCACTATTTATCAAAAATCCAACAAAGGAACAAATTCAAATTGTAATAGACCAAGCAAAGCGAGATCACGGAGTAGATTTAGAGATTGATAAATCATATAGATATTGTGTGTTAAGCAACAGAAAGAAAAACTATCTAGGAGTTACAAAATCAGGTAAAGTAGATGTTAAAGGACTAACAGGGAAAAAATCCCACACACCTGCATTTATCAAAAACTTATTCTATGAATTAATCGAAGTATTATCCAAAGTTCAAACTATGGAAGATTTTGTAAAGGCAAAACAAGAAATTACTGAAAAAATTGCAACGTGTGGAAAAAAAGTAGAAGCTAAAGAAATTCCACTAGAAGATCTAACATTCAATGTTATGTTAAGCAAGGCACCATCAGAATATGTCAAAACAATCCCACAACACATCAGGGCTGCCAAACAATTAGAATCAATTAGAGAAATAAAAAAAGGAGATAAAATTTCATTTATCAAAATTCTAAACAAACCAGGCGTAAAACCAGTCGAATTAGCAAAGAAAGAAGAAATAGATTCTAAAAAGTACATGGAATTTTTAGAATCAACACTAGAGCAAATTACAGCTTCAATGGATTTAGATTTTGATACAATGTTAGGAAAACCAAAACAAACAGGATTAGATGAATTCTTTTGGAGTTAAAATAGAAAATGGAAGTTGACGGAACACTTCTAACGATGTTAGGAATAGCTGCGGGAATTTTGATTTTAATGGGATGGGTAGAGCAAATCTACAAAGGATACAAGACAAAAAGACTCAGAGATGTTTCAAAATTTTTAATGATATTCATTGCTGCAGGTTCAATTTTGTGGCTGATTTATGGCATAATTGTAGAAGATGTATTTATCATAGGTACAAACATGTCAGGATTAATCTTAATGATCATCGTATTAGGAATGAAGAAGCGATACGACATTCAAGCCAAAGCACCAGAATCATAATCAAGGAATAAATACAATGCAAAAAATTTCAAAGAAAGATGTTTGTAGTAAATTGCAAAAATTATGAAGAAATTGCAGGAGATAAAATAATCAAATTTGTAAAAACAGCAGAAAAAATTTCTAAAAAATATAAAGTCAAAATAGCAATTTGCCCACCACAGCACTTAATCGGTCTGGTATCAAATAGTTCGATTCCAATTTTTGCCCAACACATTGATGACTCTAAAATAGGAAGTACCACAGGTTTTGTAATTCCAGAATTATTAAAAAAATCAAAAGTAAATGGATCATTGATTAATCATAGTGAACATAGAATTTCAAGTAAAGAAATTGAAAAATTAATTATAAAATTAAAAGAACTAAAAATGACATCCATTCTTTGCGTAAAAGATATTGCAGAAGTAAAAAAATATGTCAAACTAAATCCAGATTTTATTGCAATAGAACCACCGGAGTTAATTGGATCAGGTAAGGCAGTTTCAAAAGAAAAGCCAGAATTGATTGAAAAAGCTGCAAGCATAGTGAATGGTTCAAAAAATAAAACAAAATTACTTTGTGGTGCAGGAATTGTATCGGGAGAGGATGTGGCCAAAGCTGCAGAGCTAGGATCAGAGGGGATCTTAGTGGCAAGCGGAATAATTAAAGCAAAAAACTGGGATAAAGTAATTTCTGAATTTGCTAAGGCATTAGTTTAAAAAGCCAAATAATTTACAAATTTCTGCATGGCAAAAAACAAACCAGTTTATGCATTTGAAGAAGCAGACAGCAAAAAAAGAATGCTTCTAGGCGGAAAAGGTGCAGGATTAAGCGAGATGACTCGACTAAAGCTGCCAGTACCTCCAGGATTTACGATCACCACTGAAGTTTGTAACAAGTATTACGAGAACAACAGAAAACTTCCAAAATATGTCATGCCAGCAGTAATGAAAAATATTGCAAAGATGGAAAAAAAGACAGGTAAAAAATGGAATTCTACAAAGAATCCATTACTAGTTTCAGTTCGTTCCGGTGCTGCAATCTCAATGCCAGGAATGATGGATACGATTTTGAATTTAGGATTAAATGAAAAAACAGTAGAAGGATTTGCAGAACAAACTAAAAATCCACGATTTTCATGGGATTCATATCGTAGATTTATTCAATTATTTGGAAAAGTGGTATTTGGTGTAAATGATGAAAAATTTGATCATGTATTAGATGCAGCAAAAGCCAAACAAGGAGTTTCAGACGATAGTAAACTAAACGTAGAATCTCTAAAAACAATTGTATCAGAATATAAAAAAATCTGTGAAGAACATACAAAAAGAAAGTTTCCAGATACGCCTGATGAACAATTAGTATTATCCATAGAAGCTGTTTTCAAAAGTTGGATGGGAGAAAGAGCAATAGTTTATCGTGAAAAAAATAACATTACAAAAGACATTGCAAATGGGACTGCAGTTAACGTAGTTACAATGGTATTTGGAAATATGGGAGATGATAGTGCTACAGGGGTAGTATTTACAAGAAATGGCCATAATGGTAAAAAAGAGATTGAAGGCGAATATCTCATAAATGCTCAAGGCGAAGACGTTGTTGCAGGAGTGAGAACTGGAAAAAGTATAGAATTACTGAAAAAAGATATGCCAAAATCACACAAAGAATTGAGTAATGCATGCACAAAATTGGAAAAACATTTCAGAGAACCACAAGATATAGAATTTACAATTGAGCAAGGAAAATTCTATCTTTTACAAACAAGAACTGCAAAGATGAGTGCAGCAGCATTAGTTAAAACATCAGTAGACATGGTAAAAGAAAAATTAATCACTAAAGATAAAGCACTTACAAGAATTCCAGCACAGCAATTAGAAGCATTGTTACATAGAACAATGGATGAATCTAAAATTAAAAATCATAAGCAATTAGCAAAAGGAATTGCAGCATCTCCAGGTGCAGCAAGTGGAATAGTAGAATTTGATGTTAAAAGAGCAATAGAATTAGGAGATACAGGAAGCAAAGTCATACTAGTAAGAAAAGAAACAAAACCTGAAGATGTTCCAGCATTCTTTTCATCAGAAGGAATATTGACCAGTCTAGGAGGAAAATCATCCCATGCAGCAATTGTTTCAAGAGGAATGGGAAAACCATGTATCGTAGGATGTCCAGAATTAAAAATCGATTATGATAATAACACATGTACTGCAAATGGAGTAACAATCAAACGTGGAGATACAATCACCATTGATGGTAGTGCAGGTACGGTCTTCATTGGCGAAGTACCAACAGTAGAACCAAAAGTTACAAAAGACTTTGAACAGATTTTAGATTGGGCTCAAAAAGCAAAGAAGATAGGAATTAGAGCAAATGCAGATACACCAGAAGGTGCAAAACTTGCAAGAATCTTTGGAGGTCAAGGAATCGGATTATGTAGAACAGAAAGAATGTTCAACGGCAGTGATAGAATTAACTTGTTTGTAGAAATGATCATGGCTGAAAATATTGAAGAGCGAAGTAAGATTTTGCAAAAATTGGGTCAATTACAAAAAAGTGACTTTATTGAAATCCTAAAAGCCATGGAAGGCTATGAGGTAACAATTAGATTATTGGATCCTCCACTTCACGAATTCTTGCCTAATCCAGAAGAATTAGTTGAAAAAATTCAGAAACTAGAATCAAGTGGAAATACAAGTGAAATTAATCAAGCAAAAGTAGTTTTGAAAAGAGCAAGAGAATTAGCAGAAATCAATCCAATGATGGGACATAGAGGAGTTCGTGTAGGAATTACATATCCTGAAATCTATGAAATGCAAATTCGAGCAGTCTTTGATGCACTAGTTGAATTGACAAAGAAAAAAGTCAAAGCACACCCCCAAATCATGATTCCACAAATCAGCAGCATTGCAGAACTAAATCACATCAAGAAAATTTATGATTCTATTAAAAAAGAAACAGAATCAAAACACAAAATGAAATTAAAAATTAACTTTGGAACCATGATTGAAGTTGTAAGAGCAGCACTGACTGCAAATGAACTTGCAACAACAGCAGAATTCTTTAGTTTTGGTACAAATGACCTTACTCAAGGCACATTTAGTTTCAGTAGAGAAGACGTAGAAGGAAAATTCCTTCCAGAGTATATGGAAAAAGAACTACTAGAAAGAAATCCATTCCAATCAATTGATGTAAACGGTGTAGGAAGTTTAATCAAAATTGGGGTTGCTGCAGGACGTGCACTCAGACCAAACATGGAAGTTGGAATTTGTGGAGAACATGGAGGAGATCCTAGTTCTATTAAATTCTGTCATAGTGTAGGTCTAAGTTATGTTAGTGCATCACCACATAGAATTCCAATAGCCATTGTTGCAGCAGCACAAGCAGCAATTGAACAACCAAAAAAGACAAAATCAAAGAAAAAATAAATAAATTCTAGACCAAATTAGTATAATTATGACAAAAAGTATTAGCTGTTCTGATGCAGGAAAAGATTGCGGATGGTCAGCAACTGCACAAACAGAAGAAGAATTGATGGGCAAAGTTACAGAACACGTAAAAGAAGAGCATAAAGAAATTGAATTGAATTCTGAATCAATTTCTAGCATTAAATTATTAATCAAAGAAATCTAAATCTCAAACGATTTCACACATTATAACAATATCAAACTTGAAAATCACAACTTTGCTAATATGCCTTACAGAGTACTATCCAGTATGGGATTTGCTAAAACATGTCCAGTATGTAATGAAAATTTTTCCCCACTTGTCACATACATGTCCCATATCAAAAATAATCACAACAAAGAATCACCTCAGACATTTGTAAGAGAAGCAGGTGAACTAAAATGGAGATTAAGAAATGATGATTAATTCTCTAAAATCATCAGAAAATAAATTTTTAAATCAATCAAAATCATCTCTAAATGAATTGCTTCCTAGAATTGACTCTATTAAACAAATTAGACAAAAAATAGGCATAACTCAGAAAAAACTTGCAGCAATGACAGGAGTCAGTACGTCAATGATCAATCAGATTGAATCAGGAAGAAGTCAACCAAGTTATGATACTGCTAAGAAAATTTTTGAAAGTTTAGCAAAATTAGAAGGAGAGTCATCATCTCATACAGCAGGAGACTTTTGCAGTAAAGATATTGTAAAACTAAAACCTACCAATACACTCCATGATGCAATAAAGAAAATGCATCAATCATCAATCAGCCAAATCCCAGTTTTTGATAATTCAGACGTAGTTGGAGTAGTATCAGAAGATGGGATTGTAAAACATTTATCAGATTTAGGGGAAGCAGAATTGAAAAAATCTAAATTATCAGATACAATGGAGCCAGTTCCACCAATAGTGGATTTTGACACACCAGCAAATGTTTTGGTACCACTGATAAGATACTCTAAATGTATACTAGTTTCAAAAAAATCCAAAATAATAGGCATCATTACAGCCTCTGACACTTTGAAAATGATGGAATAATTATTCTTTAGAATTTTTCTCTAAAATATTCAAAGCAAAATGATTTGATTCTAGCCATAGTTTGAATATTTTATTTTTAGAAGAGTCATGGAATAATGAATCTTGTTCTATAGAATTTTCAATAATTTCATTTGTTTTTTCCAAATGGGCTTGAATTTTTGAAAGTGTTTCAGAATCACTCAAGGGTTTTTTCACTCTTTAGGGTGAGAACATAGTTCTGCTAAAACACCGTGAAGTGATTTTGGGTGGATAAAAGTAACTTTAGTTCCAGCAGAACCAGGACGTATTTTGCCTAAAAATTGAATTCCGCAGCCTTCCATTCGTTCAACTTCACCTTCAATGTTGTCAGTATCTAAGGCCATGTGATGTAATCCCTGACCTTTTTTATCAAGGAATTTCTTAATTGGGCTTTCATCGTTTGTAGGCTGCATTAATTCCACACGTGCATTTTCTAAATGTAAAATTGCAACTTTGACACCTTCAGATTCAACTGTTTCAAATTCAATGTCATCAACACCTAAGGCTTGTTGATAAATTTTGGCAGATTCTTCTACATTATTTACTGCAATTGCAATATGATCAATTTTCATCTAAAAGACCTCATCAAATTACAGTATTAATGGATTTATTTTATTTTAAATTATAAAAAATAATAAAAGATCTATTTCACGACTAGAGTATTGTCCGGGTTTTATTAAGGGTGGAATTGTATCGTTACTCCTATGATGAATGAACTAAAAGTGAAAAAAGATTTTACTAATATTTACACACAGGATTCTCCATATGAATATCTAAAGGAGATGGAAAGATTGGAATATGACATATCAGATTCTACAAAACCATTGTACAACTCCATCATAAATCAACTTGAAGATAAATTATCTAGACCCATCAATGTTTTAGACTTGGGAAGTTCATACGGCATCAATTCATCATTAATGAAATATGATTTAACAATGGCAGAATTAAATAATTTCTTTTTAAACGGAACTGAACCTACAAAAAAAGAGACCAAGCAATTCTATGATGAATGTACAAGTAATGATAACATAAACTTCTATCAAATAGACATTTCAGAAGAGGCTCTAAAATTCTCTGAAGATATGAAATTGTGTGAAAGAGGCATAAATGTAGATCTTGAGGCTGAAAAATTAAATCCACTAGAATCATTTCCAAAAATAGATGTAGTGATTGCAACGGGTTGTGTGGGTTATATCGGATACAAGACATTTTCAAATTTATTAAAAGTGATTAAAAACAGACAGTCCAATTATATCGAATCTGAAAAAGAGTATACCTCACCAATCTTTGCATTCTCTGTGCTCAGAATGTTCGATATGAATGACATTAAAGAAGTTTTTGAGATGTATGACTACTCTATTGTAAAAAGTGACATAAAACCAATCCGTCAAAGAAGTTTTTCCGATTCTAAAGAAAAGGCACAAACTATATCCATATTACACGATATGAAAGTTAATACTGAAAAATATGAAGATGAGGATAATTTTTATGCGGATTTTTATATTGCAAAATCCAAAAAATAGTTCATCATTATTTTAAAATAAATTCAGGAATAGTCTAACTAAAAGACCTCTTTTGGACGATATTCACCAAAGACTTCACGGAAGGTGTTACTAATTTCTCCAGTGGTAGCAAATGCTTTTGCAGCAGTTACAATGTATGGCATAAGATTTTCTTCAGTATCAGCTGCACTTTGCATTGCAGATAATGCCTTTTCTAATTTTTTAGAATCTCTGTCTGCACGTAATTTTTTCAAAGCCTTCTTTTGTTGAATCTCAATTCTACCATCAATTCTCAGTAATTCAGGCTGTTCTTCTTCTTCAGCATACTTGTTTACACCTACAATCACTCTATCAGCATCATCAGTTTCTTTCTTTAATCGGTAGGCGTTTGCTCTAATTTCAGATTGGAAAAATCCTTTTTCAATTGCTTTTACAGAGCCACCCATTTTTTCAATTTTTTTGAGATATTTCCACACATCAGCCTCAATTTGATCACATAATTCTTCCAAATAATATGAACCAGCCAGAGGATCAGCAGTCTTTGTAATACCACTTTCATGGGCAACAATTTGTTGAGTTCTAAGTGCAATTTTTGCAGATTCCTGAGTAGGAAGTGCAAGAGCTTCATCTCTAGAGTTAGTATGTAATGATTGAGTTCCACCTGCAACTGCAGCCATTGTCTGGATTGCAACACGAACAATGTTGTTGTTTGGTTGTTGTGCAGTTAGAGATTCACCACTAGTCTGAGTATGGAATTTTAATTGTAATGAACGTGGATTCTTTGCATGGAACTTTTCTTTTAGAATTTTTGCATAAACTTTTCGTGCAACTCTAAACTTTGCAACTTCTTCAAAGAATTCTATAGTACAGCAAAAGAAGAATGAAAGTCGAGGTGCAAAGTCATCAATTTTCAATCCTTTGTCAATACAAGTTTGGATGTATGCTATTGCATTAGCTAAAGTAAATGCAACTTCTTGTGTCGCAGTACAACCAGCTTCTCTCATATGATACCCGGATATAGATACAGGATACCAGGATGGAACTTTTTCTGCACAATACTCTATCATATCACCAATTAATCGCATTGATGGTTGAGGAGGATAGATGTAGGTATTTCTTGCAATGTATTCCTTGAGAATATCGTTTTGTGTAGTTCCACGAAGCTCATGACTTTTGAATCCTTGAGATTCTCCAACTGCGATATAATATGCTAATAACGTAGATGCTGTAGAATTAATGGTCATTGAAGAACTGACTTTTCCTAATGGAATGCCATCAAAGGCAATCTGCATGTCTTTAATTGACGTAATGGATACACCAACTTTTCCAACTTCACCTTCAGCTTGAGGAGAATCTGAATCATAACCAATTTGAGTTGGTAAGTCAAATGCCATACTAAGACCAGTCTGACCCTTTTCAAGCATGAATTTGAATCGTTCATTGGTAAGTTTTGCATCACCAAACCCAGAATACTGTCGCATAGTCCAAAATCGTTCTCGGAACATACCAGGATGAATTCCTCTGGTGAATGGATATTTTCCTGCATCTTCAACAGGTCTTTTTTTAGTAGATTTTTGATAGACTCGTTTTACAGGATATTCAGAATCTGTAAAAATTTTCTTCTCAGGTGTTTTTGATTTGCTAGATTTTTTTGTGGCCATAGTATCACTTTAACAAAGATTTTGTAATTTTGTCTCCTGCATCATATGGATCAATACCTTTAGATTGTAATTTTTTAAGATATTTTGAGAATGTTTTATCAGAAATCAGCATGTCATCAATCTTTTCTTTAATGTTATTTAAAACAATATCTTTTAGTTCAGTTTCAAGTCGTTCACGGTCCTTTTCATCCTTGAATTTCTTTTTAGATTTCATCATATCTTTGAGAGTTTTTGCAAAAACTGTGATTCCAGAATTCTTTTTCACAGAGGTTTTGAGAATAATTGGATTTCTTTCAGAATCTCCAATGAAATCACGTACAGCATCAAATAATTGATTTGTTCCACTGAGGTCACTTTTGTTAACCAAGTAAATATCGCCTATTTCAGTTAGACCAGCTTTTATCGTTTGAATGCTATCACCAGTGTTTGGATTAAAAACAACAACCGTAATGTCTGCAATATTTGAAATTTCAACTTCTGTCTGTCCAGCACCTACACTTTCAATAATTATTGGATTGAATCCAGCATATTCTAAAACTCTAATGCTGTTTCGTAATGAACGAGAAACAGCACCAGTGGCACCTCTAGATGCAATACTTCGAATGTAAGTACCTGAATCAGTAGATTCACTCATTCTAACCCTATCTCCCAAAATAGCACCACCAGTTACATGACTTGTAGGATCTACTGCCAAGACAGCAGGTTTTGAGCCTAATTTTTTCATAGCAATTGCGGTTTTATTTATCAAAGAACTTTTGCCTGCACCAGCTGGACCAGTTATTCCTATAATCATAGAATTGCCACTATCTTTGAAAATTTTTTTTAATAATTTCTTTGATTCTTTTTGATCATTTTCAACAACAGTTATTGCTTTTGCAATTGCACCGCGTTTCCCTTTTTTGAGATCTACAAGCAAATCCAAGATATTGTAAATGAATTAGAGGTGCAATAAAATCTTGTGTTCGATCTAAGGAGCAGAATAGATTACAGGAGGAAGAGACTCACCCATAGGATGAATTTCAGTTTTTAATTGAATGTGGCCAAAATCCTCATGATCAATTTCTAAAACTATCGGATGAACTTCCCATCCATATTTGGGAACATTTGGAAATGGAACAATTTCTATAAATTCTGAATCAGAAAATGTTTTTTGAAACGACTCATCCATTCCTAAAATCTCCAACACAACATTTGTTGTTTTATCAGTTTTATCAAAATATGAAACTTCAACATGTCCAGTATCATAGTAAACTGCATCTACTTGAAATGCTTCTCTATACACATCCTTATCATCAGATGCACCTCCAGTCAAGAAAACAATTGCCAAAACAGTGAAAACTCCAAGAAATATTGGAGGACCTAATTTTTTAGCCATCTTTGAATTCTTTTCTCATACGTCTAAGGAATTTTGAATTTATTCTAATTCTCTCCAGAGTTTGAGATTGAGTTCTTTCTGTTCCAGGAGTAGGATTTTTTTTGAAGAATGTTTTAATTTCTTTTTCCATAGAGTCATCTGCCACAGCAGTAATGCTTGCAACAATTCTGTTAAAGAGAGGGTTTCCATGTCCAACTTTTTTGTTGATATTTTTCCAATTCTTCTTTAGCCAAGGCCACAAGACTTTTTCACCATATGGATTTGCTGCAACTTTCATAATCGGTAATTGCATATTTTGAGAACGAACTTGAGAGGTTTGAGAAAAGTCAAGCGATTTTAAAAGTAATTTTTTGTCTTTAAATCCACATAATGCACCTAAGAATCGAAGTTTTTCCTCCATTGTTTTTGCATTTTTGTATAGTTTAGTTAGTTCAGAGTGAGTTTTAGAATTTCCATTCCATGCAGCAATAGAACAAATTGGTTCAATTAAATCAGGAGAGATAAAGTTAGGAGATTTTAAGAATTTTTTATATCTTCTAAGAGCTTCTTCAGTTACATCTTCATCATTCATTTTACCCAATACAGAAATTGTGAATCCACGAAGTAATGCATCAGTATGTTTATCTGATTTTTGTGGCTCCCATCCTAAATTAAACAAGATTTTTCTAAAATAGTTTACAGCATACCCGCGTATTTCTTCTGCAAAAGATTCATCAAAAGAACGGAAATACAAAGATGCCAAATTATGTGCAACATTAACTGATGCAAGATAACTATCTTCTTCAAAATAAGCATCAGAGAAATCAAGATAATTTCTTACTTGTTCATCCCCAGAAACACATAATGAAAATAAATCATTTTGAATAGCCCATCTATCTATAGCAGGAATACGTTTTTCATCAACTAACATTTTCAAATCAAGTAAAATTCCTTCATCATATTTAACACGGTAGAATCCTTTTCTTCCGTAATTAGCAACAAAGCCCAAAGTATTTTTTGGTAGTTTTACAGACATGGATTTCTTTGTAAATAATTTTGCAGATATCTCGGATTCTAATCCCAATGATAGAGGAATAGACCACAAACCTTTACTGAATTTTTTATCAGGTTCAAGCAAGTATCGTTTTTGTTTTAATTTCAGATTATTTCCATCCTGATTGATTTCAACAAGCGGGAATCCAGGCTGCTTTAACCACGTATTTACCATTGATGAAACAGGCATTTTTGATGCCTTGCCAATCGCATTCCATAAATCCTGTCCTTGGGCATTTTGATATTTGAAATCAGAGAGGTATTTTTTCAAACCTTTTTGAAAATTAGGTTCACCAACATAATGCTCAAGCATTCTCAATACACATCCTCCTTTATCATAGGATATAGCATCAAAAATTTCTCTAATTTCAGCTGGAGAGTTTACTGTGACGTCTATCGGATGCGTTGTTTTAAGTGAATCAAGTCCCATTGCAACATTCATTGCATCCTCAACAAATTGATTCCACAAATCCCATTCAGGATAGAATTTGTCAACAAATTTTGTAGCCATAAAAGTTGCAAAGCTTTCATTTAACCACAAATCATTCCACCATTTCATAGTTACAAGATTTCCAAACCATTGGTGTGCAATTTCATGTGAAATTACTTCGGCAATGAATTGTTTTGTTCTAGTAGAAGAAGTTTTAGGATCATAAAGCAAAATAGTTTCTCTAAATGTAATTGCTCCCCAGTTCTCCATTGCACCTGCAGCAAAATCAGGAACCGCAATCAAATCTAATTTTGGTAATGGGTATTTTATTCCAAAGTATTTTTCATATGAAGTAAGTAATTTCTTGCCCAACTCTAAAGAGAATTTTCCTTTAGATTTGTTACCCTTTGTAGTAACTACTCTTATCTGTATTTTCCCAATCTTGCCTGTGAGATATTCAAATTCACCAACACCAAGATAAATCAAATAAGTTGAAACAACAGGTGTTTTTGAAAAATTATAGAGTGTTTTACCACCCATTTTTTTCTTTGATTTAATTGGCATGTTTGAAATTGCAGTAAATTTATTGTCAGCAATTATAGATATCTCAAAAGTTGCTTTAGATTCAGGCTCATCCCAACAAGGAAATGCACGTCTAGCGTCAGCTGCTTCAAATTGAGTAGTTGCAAGATATTTTGTTTTTCCATTTTGTACATATTGACTTCGATAAAATCCAAGTAATCTATCATTTAAGATACCTTGAAATTCTAAATCAATGGAAATTTTTCCTTTAATTTTTTGACCTAGTTTAATTTGCAATTTTTCTTTTTTCTCATCTGTTTTTGCAGAAGAAGTAATAATTTTCCCTTTGGACTTTATTGTACAAGAGGTAATTTTTATCTCAGCACAGTCCATAGTGATAAGATTTGTTAGTTTTTTACAATCAGCAGTGATAGTTTCATTACCAGAAAAAGTAAATTTTGTCAAATTTGGTTCAAAAGTTAACTGATAATTTTTAGGAATTACGTCCACATTTGAGGTACTCTAATTACACTTTAAGTAGATTTTCTATTTTATATCATGTCCAAGGATCTGATTTTTCATCCCAAGTAATTGCACTATATCCATATTCATCTAGTGAATTGCTATCCTTAATTGAGATCAATAAACATTCATCAGAACAATGAGTCATATCAGGATTTTTCATAAATTTTTCACAATTTTTGCAATATTGTCCCATGTCTCAAATGAATTAATGTTGAAATTTCCACATTTATTCCCTCATTAGACATTACAGAATTATTTTATTTTATAGTGAAATACGATTATCAAATTTGAGAACAGATTTTCAGGCACTCTTGAATCAACTTTATATTCAATCTATTTCGGATAGTTGTGTTAATTGGATTCCACAATAAAACGCCAGCAGCATCCTCCTAAAAAAGAAAAAACACGTAGTGTAACCTATCGTTTGCCTGTTAAACTTGTTGAAGAAATAGAAACAGAAGCTATGAATAAAAATATCTCACACAATGTTATGGCAAGACAGATTTTAGAAAAATATGTTCAATGGGACAGATTTGCAGATAAAATAGGCATCATTCCAGTTCCTAAAAAAATACTTGACACTCTTGGAATTGAAATGACTGCAGATGAAATTAATGAAATTATCAATGTGATAAAACCAGTAATTAAAGATACAGTGTTGTTTATCAAAGGAAAATATGATTTGAAAAGATGTATTGAAACATTAGAGGACTATATGCGTGCATCAGGAATGAAGTCAGATCACAGAATAGAAGGAGAACTCCACCACTTTATCATTCAGCATGAACTAGGAAGTAATTGGTCAATATTTACAGAACAACTACTACAAGAAATATTCAAAGAGTTCTTGCCAGATTCAAAAATGAAATGTCAAACTACTGAATCAACAGTCATTGCAACAATAGCATTGGGCGGAGATTTTAGCGAGCATGAATATTAAATGAAGATTAGTTTTTGTTAAAAACTACATCCACATCTATTTTGCCATCACTAAAACTGGTGTTGACTGCCTTGATCTTACTCTTATACAAAAATAATCTCTTGCCTTCATCAGTGATCACTCCAGAAGTTCTAATCATTTTTGAATCATGTAATTGTTGAATTCTTCTATACACAGTACTTAGAGGGATGTTTTTTTCTCTAGATACTTCAATTGCAGATTTTGGAGTGTCCATAATTGCTTCTAATATTGCTCTACAGTATTTGTCAGAAAGAATTTCTAGAAAAGATTCTTTTCTTTCTGGTTCTTCTATTTTTAATTGATTTAAGATTTGCATACTATTACTATGTGATTTTAAGATATAATTGCCGAGAAGACACATGTGTGCATTGCAAGACAATACAAAGAATTATTTTGTCGACTGTTCTGCTTTCAAACCCTTGTAACGATTTCTTATTGTTACTTCTGTCACTCCTGCAGCCTCTGCAAGATCCCTTTGAGTTATTGATACACCATTCTTGACGCAGGAAAGATAAAGTGCAGTTGCTGCAAGCCCCATAGGATCTTTTCCAGCAGATTCTTTACGGTCTTGTGCTTCTTTGAGAACTTTGACTGCATAACGTTTAGTTTTTTCAGAAATCTCAAGCTTACTTGAAATTCTTGCAATACATTGAATGGAATCAACTACAGGCATTTTTAATTCCAATTCATGATGGAGTAACCTGTAACATCTTGCAATGTCTTTTCGTTTAACATTTGCAGCATCAGCAACATCTTTTAGAGTTCGTGGAGTTTCTGTATCTCTACAAGCTGCATACAGGGATGCAGCAATCATTGCAGAAATAGATCTTCCTCGAACTAATTTCTTTTCTAAAGCTTTTCGATAAATGTAAGCTGCTTTTTCTAAAACGTTTGCAGGAATTGCAACTTTATCTTTTAATTTATTTAAATCACTTAGAGCTTGTCTTAAATTTCTGTCAACAGGAGCATGAACTTGACTTCTACTATCCCAAGTTCGTAATCTCTCAATAGTACTTTTCATAGATGTTGAAAGTGGTTTTCCAGATGCATCTTTGTTTAGAGGATTGATTACAGTTGAGAGACCCATGTCATGAATCATCAATGACGAAGGAGCACCAGTTCTTGCAGGATCTGCACCACCATCTTTTTGAAATGATCTCCATTCAGGACCAGATTCCTGAGTTTTTCCATCAATTACATATCCACACTTTCCACAAAACTGTTCACCTGTAACTTCATCAGACAGAATGGAATTTTTTCCACAACGTGCACAAGATGGATTTTCCATTTAGAACCCTACCTTGGTTTTTTGAAAAGTCATAATTGAAACAATAGATGAACCAATATAATTAAACATGATTTAGAAGCAATTCTCATCTATAAGAAGGGTGAGTATTTTCTTGAATTAATGACAAAAAGATTTTAGATTTTATGCACCAACAATAATTTCACGAGACGACATGCCCCCATAACCAGGATCAATAGTTTGTTTGGGATTCAATGAAGTATCATGATGACAGGCTTTGTTACAAACAGGACAAAATTTTCTATCAAGCACAATACATTGACAAATATGATTTTTCACATATGCTTGTGCTGCCTGATTCCATTCTCCAGTTCCATTACAATAAACACAGATATTTGTAGATGAAGAACCAACGCCTTTACAAAAATCACATACATCTTCAGTCATATCTTGTCGTCACTATTGATAGATGAATCAATATATTTGAAGAGGTCAAGCAGAGTAAATCAAATAAACCTTTTAAAATATCCCAAAATACAACTATCATCATGAAGCAAAAAGCAGCATCACGAAGTATCAAAATTTTAGTTGCTAAACTAGGATTAGACGGGCACGATAGAGGCGCTCTTGTATTATGTAGAGCATTCAGAGATGCAGGAATGGAAGTAATCTATTCAGGACTTTTTGCCACCCCAGACAGAGTTGCACAAATTGCAGAAGATGAAGATGTAGATGCAATTGCAATGAGTTTACTTAATGGGGCACATGGAACACTCTTCCCAAGAGTAGTTAAAAATCTCAAAAAGAAAGGTATCAAAGATGTACTAATAGTTGGAGGAGGAGTAATTCCAGAAATTGATCATAAGGACTTAGTTAAAGGTGGAGTAGACCACGTGTTTGGTCCAGGAACACCATTACCAACAATCATAGACCACATTACAACTGGCGTGTCTAAATTAAGAAAAATATAAGAAAAAAGATTATTCTGTGGAATCAGGCCACATCATTTTACGCATTTCTTTACCAACTTTTTCAATTTGGTGTTCGTCATATTCTTTCATGTATTTGTCAAATGCATCTTTACCATTTTTCTGATATTCAGAAATCCACTCGCTGTTGAATGTACCATCTTGAATCATGGTAAGAACTTTTTTCATGTTTGCTTTGTTTGCAGCATCCATGACCATTGGTCCACGAGTTAATCCACCATACCTGGCAGTTTCACTAACACGTCTCCACATTCCATTAATTCCATATCTCTGAATCATATCTACAATGAGTTTGAGTTCATGTAAAACTTCAAAGTATGCAATTTCTGGTTGGTATCCTGCTTCAACAAGAGTTTCAAATGCATTTGTTACCATAGAAGCTGCTCCACCACAAAGGTCTGCTTGTTCACCAAACCAATCAGTTTCTACTTCTTCTTTGAATTCAGTTTTGATTAATCCAGCTCTTGCACTTCCAATACCTTTTGCAATTCCTAATGTTCTATCCCAGGCTTTTCCTGAAAAATCCTGTTCAACTGCAACAATTGCAGGAGTACCAAAATTATCAAGATAAGTTTCTCGGACTTTGGAACCAGGTCCCTTTGGTGCAATCATGATTAAATCAACATTGCTTGGTGCTTCAATCCATTTCCAATAGATTGCAGCTGCATGAGAAAATGACAATGCTTTTCCTTCTGAAAGATTTGGTCCGATTTCGTCTTTGTATACTTGACCTTGAATCATGTCAGGAATCAATATGTGAACAATGTCTGCTTGTTTTGTTGCATCTGTAACAGACATTACTTTGTGACCATCAGCTTCTGCCTTTTTCCAGCTGTTACCGCCTTCCTTAAGACCAATTATCACATTAAGACCAGAGTCTTTCATGTTGTTTGCTTGTGCATCACCTTGGATTCCGTAACCAATTACAGCAATTGTTTGATCTTTAATTGGATCAAGACTGATATCGGTATCTTTCCATGTTTTTGCCATAGATTCTGGCAGAAATATTGCAAATATTAACTATGATTTAGATTTCAATTACTTTATCACAAGAACGACATTTTACAGTGACCTTATCACCAGGAATTCTAATGAATCTCTTTGAACCACATTCAGGACAAATAGGACATGCACGTAGTGGTTCTCCCATATGCAATAACAAGATTTGATTTAATTAAATCAGTCTATTGGATAGGGCCACTACCAAGAATTCGAATGGTAGGGGATTCAGGTTTTAGAATTATTGCCACTTGGCCTTTTTTGCAAACAATTGGTTTCTCAAATGTTAATTTTAATGGAGAGATGGATGAAAATTTGGCAGCTTTGATTTGCAAACCAATACTAACTAAACATCCTTGATTTTCTGCAATATCACTTTTGTAAAATGGACTCTTTTGAAAATCAAGTTTAATCTCAGTCTTTACATCAACTGCACCCTCTACTGAAATAACATCACCACGACTAACTTCATCAGGTTTTGCGCCCTTTACTGCCAACCCAACTCTTGCAGGGCATATCGATTCAGATACAGGATCATCATGCATTTGAATAGATTTTATCAAAACATCAATTCCAGCAGGATATAATTTCAAATTGTCATATTGTTTTACTGTTCCATTTGTCACCTTACCTAAAATGACAGTACCAACACCTTTCACATCAAAACAATGATCTATTAGTAATTCAGATGGATCATCATTGGTAATTGGTTCTAGTTTATCCATTTCTTCTTTAATTTTATCTTGTTCAACTTTGATGTAATTTTCTACAACTGTTCCTTTAATCATCATCTCCAATTTGGATTCATCAACATCAAAAGTATGTGATAGAATTCCCTTTTCCTTTTTTAAAGAGTCAAGAGCAATAATTTGTTCGCCAGTAAATTTGTCTAGTTTATCAACATGTAATATCACATATTCAGCCAAATTAATTGCCTGAAAGAGAGGTTGGATTTTGTCAGGAAATCCATTTGGAATTACCCAGGTTTTGATTATGTCAGATTCTTTTCTATCATATAGAGTAAGATCAGATTCTGTACCTTTTTTTCCAAACTCAGATGCAATTTCTTGTTTTCCTAGAACAACAAAATTGATTGATCGTACCATAACGGATAACAAAAAAACAGACCTTATGAATTTTTGAAGAGTCTAAAAAACTGGAAGTATTTTCAAACTGAAATTAAAGTGTGAAAAAAATAAAAGACCAGCCTGGAAGCGATCAAAGGTTAAATGTTCCTTTGGAGATATAGAATAGACATACCTAAGGAATACAAGAAAAATGACGATGAAAGAACAACTCAACCTATTTGATAATGAATCAGACACTGCAATGTATAAGCACAAAATTACATTAGAAAAAATTAGAAATGAATTAATCAATTTTGGATTAACAAAAAGCCAGGCCAAAGTTTTCATTTATCTTGGAAAATATGGTGCAAAAACCGCATCAGAGATTTCTAAAGCATTACAGTTGCCAAGAACTGAAACATATCATCTTGTGAATTCTCTGCAGAATTTGGGTCTAGTAACTGCAGAACTTACACACCCTACCAAATACACTGCAATGGAAATGAAAGAAGCAGTTACAACTCTAGTTAAACAAGAACAAGATAGAATCGACACACTTGCAGTTAAAGAAGAATCATTATCTGAAATGTGGGATGCAATACCATATTTTGCAGTAGAAACCGATGAATCAAAATCAGAAAAAATGCAATTGTTACATGGTTCAGGTCCAATTTCAAATAAAATTAAAGACATGGTTAGTTCTAGTACCGAATCAATCAAAGTTTTAGGAAGTATGGCAGATGTGTTAAGAATGTATTATGCAGATGTTTTTGATTGGGTAAAAGATTCAACATCAGAATTAGACATAGTCATCTCACCATCATCACAAATGCCAGAATTTCTTTCAGATTTAGATCAGAATAAAATTCGAATGTGTGATCTAAAAACAGAAAACAAATGTTTTGTAATTAATGATTCCAAAGAAGTTTTAATTTTTATGAGAAATGCAAATCACCCTACAAGACAAATCTTTGCATGGTGGTCCGATTCAGACACTTTGGTAGACATGATGAGTACTTTGTTTGAATTATCTTGGGAAAAAGGAGAAAAAGCATATTGAGTAAAAACATTCCCAATATCGACAAATTGAACGAGTTGACAGGTTTGATATTAAACAGAATTAAAATTCAGGCCAAAGTAAAAAATCAATAAAATATAGAAAACAGCATTAATGCTTGTGGTTCTTTATGCAACTATCACAAAATTCATCCCCACATTGATCACATGAAATTAGTTGTCCAGGCCTATATCCAGTAAAGCAACTGTCACAGCTAGTTCCATTCATGAATAGTCATAGAAAATGAAGTCTAAAAAGAGTTCTAGCATGGATATTCGGAAAGATCAGTTTTGACATCCTGTTGTTCATCCAAAATATGAAGATGGTATAAAATAGATTTATTTGCTGAAGAACCCATTCTAGTTGTCATAATAAGGTATGAGGTTCATTTTTTATATAAAAGACTAACGTACAAATCATACTAAACATGGAGACCGTTTTGGCCTACGGGAACGAGTTCAAAACATCAGCATAACTTGCAAATCGGTGATTTTTTGGTTTTACCAATTTTTGTCGATATTTTTTCACAGGTTTTCCAGTGGCACCATTAAGACCCAATGGACCTTTCACATATTTTTCATTATTTGCCCAGTTGAGAACTTCATCAGTTGGAGCATAATGATTTACAACTTTTGAATTTACAATAGATTGGATAATTTTCCCATATTTTTTGGAGGATGGAACATCTTCAGTTATAGACGCCCCAAAAAAATAAACACCTTCAACAACTCCAATGTTTTGTTTCTTTTTTGCAAGATACTCTAAAGTGCTTAAAATTACTTGAGAACCTAAAGAATGACCCATCAGCCTAATCTTTGTTTTTGGACTAGTTAATTTGAAATCTTCAATAAATTTACCAAGATTTCTACCATTTTTCTTTGCAATTTTTTGACCTACGGCAAGAGCATGTTTTGCGTGTTTTATCAAATGAGCTCCTGTAGTGTTTGAGTCATAACTATATCCAATTACAGGATGAACATATCCAAGTTTACGTAATTGTTTTTTTGCTAAAAGAACCTTAGCAACTGCTCCTGCATTGTCATTTCGTAATCCATGAATCATGATTGTGAGTTCTTTTGAATTTACCAATTTTTTAAAATCTTTTTTTGGATATGTAAAGTAAGAATTGTTTTTCAACGTACTACCAGTTGAAAGATCATAATACCCCCTAGTGGAAATTCTTGGAATAGGATTCATGATTATTCAGAAGGACCTAATTGACTTTTGTGTTTTTTAATATCTTCTTCTTCAACTCTTGCAAATAATGGTGATGCTTCACCTAATTCATGATTTGCTGAAATTCCTAATTCAGACATATCAAACCAAGAAGATTTGGCAATGTCACCATCCAACCCTAATTGAATCCAAATTTTTTGGGCAGATTCAGGCATGAACGGGCAAATTGCTATAGCCAAAGCCCTAGCTGCATTTACAGATAGATAAACACAGTTTGCAGTGCCAGGCCCCTTTTTCCAAGGTTCCTTGTGTTGAAAATATTGATTGAAGAAGGATGAGAATTCCATGATCTTTTTCAATGCACGATCAAGATGATTTTGTTCCATTAATATGCCAACATCACTTGCAAGTTGTTTGATTTTTTGTTCAGCTTCAGAATCTTTTTCATCAAAGGCATCAGATTCTGGAACCTTTCCATCAAATGCTTTTTTAGTAAATCCAAGTGCACGATTTATGAAATTTCCAAGATTGCCAATTAATTCTGAATTAATTCTAGTTGTAAAATCATCCCAATCAAAATTCAAATCATCTTGAGAGTACGGATTAATTGAAACAAGATAGAATCTCAAATAATCAGCAGGATAGTACTCTAAAAATTGTTTTAATCCAATATACCAATTCCTGCTTTTTGAAATTTTCTTTGATTGTAATGTCAAGTGACCTCGAGTTGGAATATAATCAGGTAATTTGTACTCAGAGCCGATTCCCAACCTCATTGCAGGTAAGAATAGATAATGATGGTATACAATATCTTTTCCAATAAAATGGTAAATATCAGCAGAGTTCCAAAATTCTTTTCCATCTATTCCTTTATCATTTAGAAATTTCATTGCAGTAGAAATGTATGCCAAGTGGTTATCAAACCAACCATAGAAAACTTTGCCATCAGCACCATCAAGTGGAACAGGAACGCCCCAAGGAATATCTCGAGTTATATCCCAATCAATTAATCCAGATTTGATCCAATTTTGCACATATTTTTTTACATCTTTTTGAAGATGTGGACTTTCTTCTAGCCATTTAGATAGGGGTTCACCAAAATCTTTGAGTTTGAAAAAATAATGAGTTGTTTTTTCTTTAGTAGGAGGCTTACCACATAGAGAACATTTTGGATCAGTTATTTCTTCAGGTACACGGCCACAACTCTCACAAAGATCAGAGTATTGGTCCTCAGCCTTACAATAAGGACAGATACCTTTCACATATCTGTCAGGTAAGAATTTTTTATCATTATTGCAATAGAATTGAATTATTTCTTTTTCATAAATATATCCAGAATCATTTAGTTTTTTGAAAACATCTTGAACAAATGAGATATTTTCTGAGGAGCTTGTTTTGTAAAAATAGTCAAACCCAATATTGAATGCAGCAAAATCATCATAATCTCTCTTGTTCCAATGTGCAACATATTCTGCAGGAGTTTTGCCTTCCTTTTCAGATTGAATCAAAATAGGAGTTCCAAAATCATCAGATGCACAAACATAGTATGCTTCAACACCGTTTAGTTTTAGAAATCTTGTAGTTACATCGGCTGGAAGATATGTGGATGCAACATGTCCTAAATGGATTTCACCATTTGCATATGGTAACGCACTTGTAATGATAGCTTTTTTGTTCATCAGATATTAGCATGTGGCGATATTGATCTTAAGAAGTTTACCAGTTATTGGCATATTTTACTTGCTCTGGAGTTAATTTATCGATTTTAACATCCATAGCCTTTAGAGCATCAACTGCAATTTGTTGATCAATTTCTTCAGGAACATTGATGATTTTATTTTCCATCTTTTTGTGATTTTTAAGAATATACAAAACAGATAAAATTTGATTTGAAAATGACTGTGCCATTACTTCAGGCGGATGTCCTTCTGCTGCAACCAAGTTTGCAAGACGTCCTTGTCCAATGAGATAAACTTTCTTTCCATTTTTCAAAATACATTCATCAAGACTTGGTCGTACTTCTTTAACAGATTTTGAAGATTTCAACAAGAATTTACTATCAATTTCAACATCAAAGTGACCGACATTACCCATGATTGCACCATCTTTCATTTTCATAATGTGTTCTTTGCGAATCACACTGGTCATTCCAGTACAAGTGATGAACATATCTCCAATCTTTGCAGCTTGTGACATTGGCATTACTTCAAATCCATCCATGTGAGCTTCAAGAGCTTTGATAGGATCCACTTCAGTTACAATTACTTTGGAACCCATTCCATTACATCGGGATGCAACACCACGTCCAACCCATCCATAACCAACAACAACTACACGTTTTGATGCCATGAGAAGATTCATTGCACGGAGATATCCATCAATGGTACTTTGTCCTGTACCATATCTATTATCAAACATGTGTTTTGTATATGCTTCATTAACTAAAATTACAGGGTAGCGAAGTTTTCCCTGATTTTCTACAGCTCTAATTCTTGTAACACCAGCAGTAGTCTCCTCTGTTGCCCCAAGAACCTCCATGTCTTTGAATCGTTTATCAAAATGAGCTTTGATGTTCATATCAGCTCCGTCATCGGTAAGGATAGTTGGTTTGTGTTTTAGAACTTGATCAATACACCAATCATAATCTTTGACAGATTGTCCATGCCAAGAATAAACATTGATTCCTTGAGATGCTAAAAATGCTGCAATATTGTCTTGTGTGGTTAACGGATTTCCACCGCAACAAGCAACTGTGGCTCCTAGTTCTTTAGCACCCATCAATAAAACAGATGTTTCTTTAGTGATGTGAAGACAAAATCCCAAAGTAATTCCTTTGAGAGGTTTTGATTTTTTGTATCGATTAATAGTATTATCTAAAATTTGCATATGAGATCTTGCCCATTCATAAGATAACTTACCTTCTTTGATCAATTTTGGACTAGACTTTACTTTACTCAATGATTCAACGCTTAGACTACAGTATAAAATTCTATCATGCGAATGTAAATAAATGACAAGTATATCACATGAGTATGGCTTGGAAGAAAGTTGCAGATAAAGGAGCAGTTGCAGCAGGTAAAGGTAAAGCTTTCAAAGTCGACGGCAAGCAGATAGCAATTTTCAATCAAGATGGATATCATGCAATGGATGATCTATGCGTACATCAAGATGGCTCTATTGCACCTGGTAAGTTAGAAGGAGATATTGTAGAATGTCCATTACATTTTTGGCATTACAATATCAAAACAGGAGAATTAACAGACTATCTAAAAGAAGTCAAACTAGAAACTTATCCAGTTGAGGCCAGAGATGATGGCATTTACATCGACATTTAATCTCTAAATTATTTGTAAATTAAAAAAAATACAGTGTCGTTTTAGTCACAGATTCTGTATTCTCGTAAAATTACAATTAAAGCAAACTTCCAAAACTGGTATATTCGCACACGCCTTTTATCTTAAAAAATTGAAATTAATTTATGCAAAGTAAAGTAATACTCCCAATGTTACTGGGGATTTTGGTAGTAGGTATTGCTCAAACTGCATTTGGACAAGAAGTTGAAAAAACACCATTCATTGCAGTAGACGAGGTGGAATTCCAACAACCCGAATCAAAATACAATTATCAAGAATTAACAATTATCGGATTTGTTGAAAACTATAATCGTGGAGAAGAGATTGTGATCACCATTACATATCCTGATAAAACTATAGAAGAAATCAATACTTATGCTTCAAAGAAAGGAGAAATTTACACACTACTCCACGTCACCCAGGATTCACAGATAGGAAAACATTTGGTCACATTGAATTATTACGAGAATTCTTTATCAACATCATTTGATATTTTAGAAAATCAATAAAAATAGGAAATTAAATGAATTCGATTACAATAATTGGCATAAATTTGATCATTGGTGCGGCCATAATTTCAGGAGCAGTAGTAATATCAGATCAACAAGCAGATTCTGAAAATAAAATTCAAGTATACAAAGAAAAAATATACGATTCTGAATGGAATGAAGAGATAACAAAAATTCTTCCAAGAGGAGGAGAATTAGGAAAAGACTGGAATTTGTTATGGTCTGATTCCAGTAAAGAATTCATTAAAGGAGAGAATCCAGTCATAATCAAAAAAACAGTTGCAGGAAATGAAATACTGTCTACATCTTACACTTATTCATATAAGAATAATGAAACATATCAGATTTTTATTTGGAAAGGAGAACTTGTTTCTAATTGGATTTCTAAAGATGCAGTAAACAACATATTTTTACAGATAGATGCCAAAACTGAAAAAATTATTGACGGATTAGATTTGATTCCAAATTGCGTTGTTGGATATTATGACTATTATGGAGAAGAAAATGAAATTGAAAATGATTTGCTATTTTCAGAATGTGCCAAAAAAGATGTGCGGATAAGAGTTAATTTGATCGAAGGTCATTACAGTCAAGAATCAATTGAAAAAATTGTATTTTTGAGTAATTTGGCAACAGGTAAAATTTAGAAAGATAGAATGCAAAGAGAAGGGACAAAGTTCCCCTCCCTTGTGCTAGGTATGGGTTATGTTGGGCACAGATTATTCTGTAATATTACTATACGAAGTTAGTATATGGAATAATGTGTGTTCAAAATGAACTATTTTGTTCCAATATTAGGAATAGATTTTATTCTCACATATTATAAAAAAAATATTGAATCAAGGTATCATAAATGAGATAAAAAATCAAGATTATTCACAAATAACTGAAACAATAGAAGGTTTTCTATCAAGTCAGATTGAAAAAAATAATTCTGACGGATTAATTTTAGGGTTAAGCGGAGGAATAGATTCTGCAGTTCTAGCCTACATATGTAAGCGAAAATTACAAGACAAGACTCTTGCCCTAATAATGCCAGACACTTCAATTACACCAAATTCAGAAACTGAAGATGCTCTGAAAATGATTTCATTGACAGGTATCAAATACAAGCTAATAGACATCAAACCAATTGTCAACGAATATTCAATGTATCTTGAACCCAATGAAAAAGCAAAAGGGAATCTAAGAGCTAGAGTAAGAACTAATATTTTGTACTATTATGCAAATGCCAAAAACTATCTCGTACTAGGATCAAGTGACAAAAGTGAATACATGATAGGATATTTTACAAAATTTGGAGACGGAGCATCAGACATTACGCCAATAATCTCATTATACAAATTACAAGTCAGAGAGATTGCAAAATATTTAGGAGTTCCAGAAAATGTTATTGCAAAGAAAAGCAGCCCTCATCTATGGAAAGATCATGAGGCAGAAAATGAACTAGGAGTGCAATACGAAGAAATTGATTCAATTTTATATTGTTTGTTGGATAAAAACAAATCAATTGAAGAAACCGAGACAGAGACACAAATTGACAGAAAAATTATTGAAAAAATTCATCAACTACACATAAACAGTGAACATAAAAGATTGCCATCACAAAAACCAGATAGAGAGTAGAATGAAACTACAAGACACATTATCAAAATTAGAACAAGAAGTAGATATTTCTAAAAATGTCAAAATTTACCTGTGTGGAGTCACAGTATATGATGAATCCCACATAGGTCATGCAAGAACAATCATAGTTTTTGATGTTCTTAGGAAATATCTTGAAAACAAAGGAGTGGAAATTGAGTTCATTCAAAACTTTACAGACGTAGATGACAAAATAATCAATAGGGCCAATAAAGAAAATACAACAGCAGAAGAAATCAGCAGAAAATACATTGAGAATTATTATACCGATTTTGATGGATTAAATGTAAAACGTGCAACAAACTATCCAAAAGCAACTGAACATATTGGAGACATTATAAAGTTTATTGAAAAATTAATTGAAAAAGATATCGCATATGCTACAAAGAACGGAGTATATTTTTCAGTATCAAAATTTCCAGAATATGGGAAATTATCAAAAAAGAAAATTGATGAACTTCAATCAGGAGCAAGAATAGAAGTCGATGAAGAAAAAAAAGATCCACTAGACTTTGCAGTATGGAAATTATCAGATAAAGAACCAACATGGGATAGCCCATGGGGTAAAGGAAGGCCAGGATGGCACATAGAATGTTCTGCAATGAGCATAAAGTATCTTGGAGAAAACTTTGACATTCATGGAGGAGGGCGAGACCTGATTTTCCCACACCATGAGAATGAAATTGCACAATCAGAATCATGTACAGATAGTCAGTTTGCAAAAATTTGGATGCATGTAGGCATGGTAACTATAGAGGGTGAAAAAATGTCAAAATCAATTGGCAATGTAAAATCAATTAAACATGTAATAGAAAATTGGGGGCCAAACATCATCAGACTGTTCTGTTTGTCAGGACACTATTCAAAACCAATTGATTATTCTGAAGAATTGCTAAAAGAAAACCTAATCAAATGGAGGCAGGTAGAAACGTGTCATTACGAATTAATCCATGCAAATAGTGAAAATATTGAAAATATTGATGAATTTATACAAAAAATAGGCACAGATTTTGATAATGCATTAGATGGTGATTTCAATACACATTTGGCATTATCTGCATTTTTCCAACTAGTAAAAGAGACTAATCGATTAGCAGCTGATGAAAAACTAGGAAAAGAAAATTCACAAATTATTAAAAAAGAATTAAAACGAATGTTGCAGATTTTAGGATTAAACATTCCAGGGATCACGGAAAATGAAATACAAGAAATTGATAAATTAATTATCAACAGAGAAAAAGCTAGAGAAGAGAAGAATTACGATGACGCAGATAAAATTAGAGATAAATTAAATGAAATGAATATAGAATTAATTGATCATAAAGGAAAAACAATCTGGATGAGAAAAGAAAAAATTAATGCTGAAAAATAAAAAAGATTAAGGATTAATCATTTCTAATTTATCCCCAATTCTGTCATAGTATCCGTTTATTTCCATTGCAGGAATGTTAAATGTTGCAGATACAGAATCGCCAACTGCAGCACTGCAATTTGGAACTACGACGGAGCGTCCAATAGCGGATTCTCCAACACAGCCATAATTCGTTACAGCAATGACTGTCACATCTTCAGTAACAGAAGTAGGAACAATATTCCAAGGAGTAATTGTAAACACCAATGTTACTGAAATTGCAACAGCTAAAATTGCTATGAACTTTAACTGTGGAGTTTTTTGGTTTGTTGTTTGTTGTTGCATTTCTCCTCAACACTATTTGCACTTTATAGAATATAACCTAGGGGCAACTTTTTCACTGGTGCTAACTTTTAAAAGAATTTTTAAGATAATTTACAATCACATTTTTTGTTTTTTAAAATACGTATTTGATTCATGGGAGTATCAATAAAAATATCTTGAATTCCACCCCCAACGGCTTTTCTTTTGTCTAGAGGGCTTTGGTGATTATAACCTCTAGATTTCATTTCTGAAACCAACTTTTCGTGCCTAAAATACATGGCTTTTAGCTTTCCAATCCACCTTAAGGTTTCAGGATGCTTAGAATATCCTTTTTTATTTTCAGTGATCACTGTCCACATCGCATGAAGTTCTCGATGCTCTCCAAGTAAATGATTTCTGCAAAGCAATGCAGGAGAAATATCCCAAATTCTCATTTTAGATAAACCAAAATTTTTTGCAATTACTACACTTGAACTTGTTATTCATGGTTCTTGAAATTTCTACATTTTTAAAATTTGTAGAACCACATGTAGGGCATAAGTTATCTTTCATTATTTTAAACATCCTTCATTCTTTGAGAATAATCATAATTGAAAATTTTGCTAGGAGTTATCTCTATTGCAATTTCAGATTTTGAGTTATTTTTTAAAAATTCAGAAAGGATAGATTTTTTGTCTCCAAGATATTTGTTCATTAGTATTGTAAGAATTTTTTCTCCATCATCATTAATGATTTTTGCAGTACCAGTTCCTCTTGTGCCCATGTATGGAGGTGTATCAGTTGCTATTTCAAATCCACATTTAGGATTGTTTTGTAAATATGAAACAATTTTAGCCGATTTTTGTGTTGCACAAAAAATTTTTCCATCTATTTGTTCATACCATAGAGAAATTATATTGGGAGTGCCGTCAGGCTTGATGAAAGCTATTCTAACAGGTATTTTTTTATTAGAAATGTTATTCCCAATTGTTGGATTATTCATTTTTTGCAAATTCAAGTCTCCATTTTAGTAATAATAGATTGAGTGTAACAATAATCACAAGTCCAATCATAGTATTCAGAACCGCAAGAGGTACAACGTAAAATAACTTTACCCATTATTTTTTTCAGTCATTTTTTGTATTTAACTAGAAGAAAAAACTAATCCTAGTGCCAATTTAGCACTAGTTTTTATAATTATCACTAGTTAAATATTCTAAACAAAGTAAATACTCAAGTTGAAAAAAATTCTACTAGTGATATTTTTGATAGGAATGTTATCAATGCAATCAGCCTATGGTCACAAACTCATTTCTCATGATGATACCCATAGGGATTTTGATTCGGCACTAAGAATTCCTGATCATAAGATCTCATGGGCAGTTTATGAAAATCTAGGCGTAAATGAGGCAAAATACTACACATTTGAGGCAAAAAAAGGAGATTCTCTTTATGCCAGTATAGTAATTCCAAAAATTTCAGGACTAGAAGAGTATTCTCCAACCATGATTCTAGTTAATGAAATCAATGGACAGTATAATTCAGAGAAATTTCCATATGAAGGAAACTTTCCAGGAATAGAATTTTACGAGCCATTTGGACAGGTAACATATTGGGAAAGACAGGAAATAACATCGGAAATTCCAACTGATGGTACATATTACATTGTTGTAATGGATGAGAAAAATCAAATAGGAAAATATTCTTTTGCAATCGGCACCATCGAGGACTTTTCAGGAGGAGACTTTTTTACAATTTTACCAAAAGCATGGTTCGATACAAAATTATTTGTAAAGGATTACTCAGCAATTGTAATTTTCTTTACGGTACTAGTTGTGATTATTGGAATTCCAACATTGTACATTATCAGGAAACATAAAATTAAAAGGATAAATGGAAATGTCTCAACAATCAAGTAAGAACAACATGGAAAATGCACCATACAATATTCTCGTAACAGGAGCTACAGGCTTTATTGGTTCTAGATTGATTTCCCATCTTTCAAAGAAAGGGTATAAAGTCAAAGGAATGTCAAGAAGAAATATTTCGGATACTGAAAATGTAAAATATGTTCAAGCAGATGTTTTTGATCAAAATCAGCTTGAAGAATCACTAAAAGGAATTGAAACAGCATATTATTTGCTTCACTCAATGGAGGGGAGAAAAGAAGAGTGGAAAAAGTTTGCATCACGAGAGAAAATTCAAGCTCAAAATTTTCTGCAAGCAGCAACAAAGACAGGAGTGAAAAGAATAATCTATCTTGGAGGATTAGTTGATGACAGTCTAGATTTATCCCCCCATATGAAAAGTAGAAAAGAAGTTGGAGAGATTCTGGCATCAGGGAATATTCCAGTTACTGAACTTCGCGCATCAATAATTATCGGAGCTCAAGGGGGCTCTTATGCCATGTTAAGATATTTGGTAGAAAGGCTACCAGTCATGGTATGTCCTTCTTGGGTAAATTCACTTGCACAACCCATAGCAGTAGATGATGTGATTGAATATCTTGCAGGTTGTTTAGAGCATTCGGAAACTATTGGGGAAATCTATGAAATCGGGGGCAGTCAGAAGATGACTTACGAACAACTCATGCGAATATACTCAAAATATCTGAAAAAAAATCTCTACATCATACATATTCCATTTCTGACTACACGTCTTTCTTCGTATTGGGTTGATTTAGTCACACCTGTAAAGGCATCATTGGCAAGACCACTCATAGACAGTTTGGTTCACGATACGATAGTTTCAGATAATTCAATTACAAAAATAATTCCTTTAAAGCTCAAATCAGTTCTAGATGCAATCAATATTGCAACAATAGAGATGAGGGAAAATCCACCAAGTTCTCCTACAAGAGAAGAACACACAGGATTCAAAATTAATCAAAAATTATTACTTGGATCATTGATTGCAATGGTATTAGTTGGCACTACATATTATTGGCTTGATGACAGAGTAGAAATTTTTCAGCCAGCTTGGATAATTGCAGGAGTGTTTTGGTACATTGCGATTTTTGCTGCAATAATTTTTGTCAAAAATAAAACTAGATTAGGATTTCTTATTGCAGGACTAATATCATGGGCAACATTAGCATTTTGGCTATTTGATAATTTTTATATTTTATTTGATACCTCGTTGATTATTGAAAAACCAAATGAGTTGGTTACAATTAGGAATTTTATTTGGGCAGCAATATCAATTCTAGCTGTAATTGGATCTCATAACACATTCCACAAAATAATTGATTATCAGTATAAAGGAAAAGAAATTTGAGAAAATTAAAAATTAGTACAAACTAATTAGTGTAAACTAATAATTTTCAAGCGTAAAAAAATTAGGACAGTCTAATTAGGAGTATCTAATTTTCATTGTGTTTAATAGAATAAAAAAACAATACAGTGCATGAACGCATGGAATAAATTTTGGAATTGGTATGAGAGTAAAATTCTAGGCAGTGTAATATTAATTGCAATTATACAATTCATTCAAATTCCACATATGGTGTGGAATGCAGACATTATGTTGGAAGCAGGAATTGTGTCGAGAGTTCACCCAGTAATTGATTGGTTCTTGTATGGAGTAGATCTTATTGAAATCATTTCAATCATCAATGTTGGAATGATAATGTTTAGTTTAATCAAAAAGAAAAGAGCACAAAAAAATCAAATCAAGCAAACTGCATAGTTACTCTTTTGCTTTCCAAATAACACGTTGAGGGAATGGAATTTCAATTCCAGCTGCGTCAAGAGCATTTTTGGCAACTTTAAGTAAATGAGGACCTACTGCATCCCAATCATCTCTAGGATGCCATACCAAAATTTCAATATTTACACTAGAATCAGCCAACTCCTTTATCCTAAATTCAGGTTTTGGCAGAGTCAAAACAAAAGGTAATGAGCGGCGAATAGATTTTTCAAGCACCGATACTGCACCTTCAATATCTTCTTTGTAAGCAATTCCAATTATTGCTTCAGACCGCCTAACAGGAGTAGAACTTAATGAACGAATGTTAGAAGTGAAAAAGGATTCATTAGGAATTCTAATAATAGTTCCATCAAATTTCCTTACACGAACAGAAAAAGTGCTGATATCTAATAAAGTTCCAACCACCCCAGAACTTGGAATTTCTATTTTGTCACCCTGTTTTACAGGTTTTTCTATCATCAAGAAAATTCCAGAAATTAAATTAGATACTACAGATTGAGTTGCAAAACCAATAACAATACCAAATATGCCTCCTGCAACAAGCAATCCAGAGAAATCAACATTTGTTGTGGAAGTAAAAACTAGGAACGATAAGATAATAATCCCAAAATAAATTAATTTTCCAAAGTTTTTCGCAGAGTCTTGAGGTAATTTAGGGGCATAGTATTTTGAAAAAATAAGTCTCACAGTTCGTGCAACAATAATTCCAACACTCATAATTATTCCACCTAAAAATAATGAAAGAAGAGTGAATCCTTCAGTAAGTTCAACATCAGCAAGAGATTGTAAAAATTCAAAAACCAACCTAATCAACTCCCATGTCTATTCGTTTAACATGTTCAATTCTTTCATAAGTTGGAGATTTTGTCCATTCGGTTTGAATAGGAATTGGATCAACATCCAGTATTTCCAAAGTGAGTTTTTTCTTTAATACCGCAGACAAAGAATCAACTATTGCTTTAGAATCTTTATAATATATTGAATTTTCGGAAATGGGAAAAACAATTTTGGATATTGTCAATCCTTTGTTTAGATCATTTTTAAAATTAATTTCCATCACTGCATTGAAAAAAGGGATAGAGTCATCATATGATTCAACGATATTTGAAAGGGCATATTTACAGAGGGTTCCAGATTCAGGAGTACCATAAAGACAAAATCTAGAGTTTAAAGGGTCACAAGTAAACCAATCCAGAGATTCTTTACTTTCACCATGAATCAAAAAAACACCAATTTCAATAGGACAATTTACTAAAACTACGGCTGATGAATCTTTTGATAGGAAAATAGGAGATTCAAGCTCCAGATACATATACTCAGAACGACGTGCAGGGTAATTCAAGGATCGAATAGGAGCAATTTCAAGAGTTATCTCAGAAGAAGATGTCGGGATTATTTTTTCTAAGAGATTATCTTCAGAGTCCTTCCTAGTATAGGAAAAAACATTTTTTCCTATTTTCTTGATTTTTACAGTAATATTTGGAAAAGTAAAATCCATTTGATCATCAATAGAATAAACGCCATAATTTGAAAAGGCAGAGTCCATTCCAGATTCACTCATATTTTCAATTTATAACAACCTTGGATTTATTCTATCGTTTTTACAATTAACACCATTAATTATAATAAAAAAGAAAGGAGTATTACTCCAAATCTAGAGGGATGTTCATACTTCCATAAGGCTCATTGATTCGGAATATGTATGATTTTGAAGGATCATATTCAAACTCAGTTCCACCATATCCAATATTAGGTCCAAATAGAATATTGAATTCTCTTGAATCACCTGGATTAAGTACTATTTCCCCACTTGTAAAGTCCATTCCAGAATATTTGTAGGCCTTTGAGCCATCCCAAACATCATAAGCACATATTGAAGGACTTGTACAATGTAATGCAGTTATTTCTGAGCTAGTATTTTCAGCCAACATTCGGATGCTCAAAATAGGTTGTCCTGATGGACGAACTTCAAATTCATTTCCTTCAGAACCTATTCCATACCAATAATAGTTGATTGGTCCAATTGTGAATGTTTCTGCATTAGATTTGTATTCATACAGAGCTATTGCCTTTTTGAGGGGTTTTTCACAATCTAGTCTTTTGTATCCGACTTTGATTTCTGAACATGCTTCCAATTCACTTTGAAGAGATGTTAATTCTGAATCACTGTTGTCTGTAACAGTTGATTCCATTGGTATTGATTCAGAAGTAAGAGAAATGGAAATGAATCCAGATTTTATCAAGTGTTGAATCCCATTTACAAATTCAGTATCAGAAATGGTTCCATCAGCCCACCAACCTGCATTGTTTTTTACCCAAGCTGGTACACCCTCAGAAGTTTCTGAAGATACAGATGTTGGAGGTACTTCTATTATTCCATCTTCTATCAAAAATGAGATTCCAGTTAGGAATTCAGATTCGGAAATGGTTCCATCAGCCCACCAACCTGCATTGTTTTTTACCCAACCAGGAACTTCTGCATAAGCAGTAGAAACGGTAGAGGCAATTATCAGAATTGCTGCAATTGTAGTTATTGCGGTTTTCATTGATGATTTTTTTCACTCATTATATTTAAGCTGGTGCTAAATGATAGACTAGTGGTAATTTTACCAGAATTAGATGAAAAAGCTAGTGGTAATCAGTCTAAAACAAGATTTTGCTTATATGTAAATTGAAAAGAACTTGAAAAGTGAGTGAGAAACAAGATATATTCAGCATAGAAACTCAAACAATTACTGAAAAAGATGTCATAGATTATGTGATTGAACGATTTGAAGATGTTAAAAAAAATAAGAAAATAAATAATTTAGTTTCGTTTCAGGCCATCAACAAATACATGATCATGGCACATAATCAGGAGGAATTAAAAATATTGGGCAACTTAGTTGCAAGTAATAAAAAAGTAGATTTCAATAAAATTCTCACAGAATACGAGATGCATCTGAAAAAATCTTTAGAAAGTGAACCCACAATAAAAAAACATAGTAATGTCATATTGCATATTTTTGGACATTTCTCAAATAATTTCAATCAACAAGAAAAAGAAAAATTTTTTGATTTACTTGATAAATTTAAAAACAAGAGAATTTCGGTGGGCGAAATTTTGGCAGAGATTGAACCAATAATTTATCGATTTAATGACACATATCTTGCAAGCCAAACTTATTTTCTATTGTATTCAAACCCACATCCAGGAAATTTGTTTAAACTGTTATCAAAGAAGTTATATTAAAAAAAATCAGAGATAGTTTTCTGTCTTATCAATTCAACAATATTTCCATGAGAGAGCCATTCAGATTTACTGATACTCATTTTATTTGATGCTAAAGATAAAGCATGTTCAAAATTATCAGCAACTAGACAGTTTTGATTCATTGCCTCACGAATCCCCTCTCTAACTTGCCAGACACCAACAGGTATAGCATATTCTGGACGAATTTCTCGGAAAATAACAACTCCTGCTTGAATCTTATTCTTTTTCAAATATTCTAAAACACCCAATTTTGCTGCAAAATAGGCACCAGCAATTGCTGGAGGATGATCAATTCCACGAGCATCCTCATAATCAGACCCAAATCCCAATACACCGTTAGAATACCAAGCTTCAATCATTTCATAAACCCACCTGTGTGGAAATAGTACAATAGTGAAAATATTTCCTAAATGTTCATATGAAAAAACTTTGTGGGAATCAATTAAACTATAATCAAGTATATCATCAATAAGGGATTTGCAAATTATATCATCAGTTGCAATTATACTCCATTTAGTAGGAACCAATTTTCTTTTTTGTCCCAACATTCCAATACTGAAACATTTTTGAATTTTTGAAATTTCAATTCCAGAATTATATAAATTCAAAACAGCATCTTGTGCTTTCAAATCTTTATCATAGTATGTTTTTTCGATAGACTTTACAGAGGTAGTTCCAGTGAATTTTGCAGATTTGATTTCTCCAATAGGACCAAAAGGTGCACTTTCACCATCTAGTGCAATGTTTGGACCAGTTGATTTTTGAAAAATTAAATCAGAGTCAATGGGTTTTGATGACATTGCAACTTCTTGAAGGTTTTCAATATATCGGCCTCCAGTTTGATCAATAGGGATTTTTTGAATGCCTCTAACTAAATTTAGTCTAAAGTTTACAATATCTTCTAAAGATTTTCCTTTCCATTTTTCAGGACTATCAAGAAGACTAGTATCTCCATGTATTGGGGGAACCATAGGACCAACAAAGACTTTGGGATAATCATAAGAGCCAACAAAAACTGATGGAGGACTAGAACCACTAATAGAATCTGATGAAAACAAATTACCATGTTTGGAAAGAGACTCATGCCACTTTGACAAAATTGCTTTTCGAATGGTTTGAGAATCAGAAGACATGATTTTTGTGCCTGAAATGTGCCTATTAACTTGCCGTATAAGAAAAATTGATGGTTAGTTAACGTATGGTGTTTAAAGGATCAATTCCAAAATAAATCATGACAGTAAATAGAATTGTTTCATTTTTGCCTAGCGCCACTGAATTGATATATGAATTAGAGTTACAAGATAAACTGTTTGGAGTAACACATGAATGTAAATATCCACAAGATGCATGTTTAAAACCCAAAGTTATCAACACGGTTGTTGATTCTGAAAAATTAACTAGTAAAGAAATTGACACTACAACTTGTAAATTACTAAGTGAAGGTAAAGATGTTTTTATTTTAGACGAAGAAAATTTGAAAAAAGCCAATCCAGATTTGATAATTTCACAAGAAACGTGTGAAGTTTGTGCTGCATATACCAACCAAGTCAATAAAGCAGTAAAAATTTTGGAAACAAAACCAATTATTCATTCAATGGATCCCCACAACATGAAAGAGATCATAGAATCAGTAATGAAAATAGGGGAAATTCTAGAATGCAATCAAAAAGCAAAAAACATCACAGAATCACTAGAAAAAAGAATCTCACGCATCAGACAAAATAATACAAATGATAAACCAAAAGTGCTGGCAATAGAATGGATTGAACCATTCTTTACTGCAGGTCATTGGGTTCCAGAAATGGTTGAAATTGCAGGAGGTAAAAACATGATTAGTAAAACAGGTGAACATTCAAGACGATTAGAAATCAAGGAAATAATAGAATCAAATCCAGATATCATTATTTTGATGCCATGTGGTTTTGATACAAAAAGAACAATCAAAGAATATTTTGAAATTCTCAAAAATAATGAATCTTGGAATTCATTAAACGCGGTAAAAAACAACAAAGTTTTTGCTGTAGACGCAAACTCATTTTTTAGTAAACCAAGCATCAGAACAGTTGAAGGAGTTGAAATCTTAGCAAAGATAATTCAGCCTGAAAAGTTTGGCAATTTGAGAGTTTCAAAACACGCATTTGCCCTCATTGGGAATGAGTATTCATAGGCTCAAAAATTTGACTGTCATACAGGATAACATACTACCTGTTATGTCCAATTTTGGAAATAATATAGCATGACAAGAAACTTTGCAGGAGACACACACATCAATAATTTGCTAAAAATGACAAATGATGTGATGGATAAATTAAAAAAAGAGATTCAGTAATTAGCACTATAAATCATAGTTAGCATTAGTTATATACTCATTTTGGAAAAATAATCACATGGTGTACATTAGAGCTAAAAAAGTAAAATCTGATCAATATCTATACCTAGTCAAAAGTGTCTGGGATTCAAAAAAGAGCACATCAAAGCAAGAAATTGTAAAATATCTGGGCAAAGCGTCTGATGTTGTAAAAGACGATATTCCAATAGAATATAGAAGTGATCCAAAAGTGTTGTCAGTTCTTGCTTCTTTTAATCCTAAAGATATTAAAAAAAGAGAAGAAGCTTCAAAAAAATCCAAACAGCAATTATACAAAAAATTAACTGAAGGTAATATTGAAGAGTGTGTAAAAATATACAAAGAATATGTTAAAATTTTTAATGCTGCAGATTTCTTTGATAAAATCCTAAAACCGGTCATGTACGATATAGGAGAACATTGGGCAAATAATAAAATCAGCATTGCAACAGAACATGTTGCAAGCAATATCGCTCAAACATTAGTCAGAATAATTATGGACAGAGTATCAGGTACTGGAAATAAGAAAAAGATTTTGATATGCGTACCACTAGGAGAAGAACATCATTTAGGATGTGATGTGTTAGAGACATATCTTTCAATTAAAGGATTTAAAGTATACAATATGGGAACATCACTTCCAACTGAATCAATAATGAATTTTATTGAAAATAATAATCCAGATATTGTGTTTGTTTCAATTACATTGCCAGATAATATTTCTGCAGGACAAAGATTAGTAAGAAAAATTAGAGATGAATGCAACATTCCAATTTTAGTTGGAGGTTATGCAATGCAATCAGAAAAAATTCCAAAATTTGATGCTAAGATAGTATCGGACCCAAATTTAGAAGAACTACCAAAGATCATTAGAACTGCATAATCAATTTTTCAAAAAAGATTCAATTTTAGGATAACATAGGATTGAACTGTGGGCAGCTGAATCAGTGCCTATCCCATAACTAATTGTAGAATCTCCTACAAAGAACAAACCATCAATCCCAGGAATGTGATGAGGCATTTTTGATTTCCACACTTTTCCAGGCTCTTTAACTACAGATTCTACCAATTTCCATGCCATCGGACGTTCCCAAATTAATGAAGGTTCAAACTGAGAATAAATTGAAGAAATTTCTTGTTTCATTCGTGTAACAATTTCTTTAATTTTTAGTGGATTTTCAGTATCTTCAGGCAATACAGGAGTTCCTGCAATAATCAAATGTTCCCCTTTTGGAGATACAGAGGGGGTAATATTTGAAATAAAAAAAATCCCTTTAGTAGTATAATGCTTGCCCACAGGAAAAACAACTTGACGTGAATCAATTTTAGATTTTAATGCAAAATGAACTTCTACCACAGAAGTAGTTTTATTCAATTGATTAATTTTTTTAATAAAATCTGAAGAGATGATGTTTTTATCAAAAAGTTGATTTAATGCAGAATATGCGGGATATGAAATAACAACACATTTTGTAGAGATAAACGTGTCTTCACCATTTGGATTTGTTATAAACACACCCTTCACTTTTGAATTTTCAACAATTACTTTATTGACAGATTGTTTTGTATGAATTTCCCCATTATTTTCTAAAATATAATCAGATAAGACATTACAAATTGAATCATAACCACCATTATCAGGATATGCAAATTCACTAGTTCCCCCTTTGAAAGGATTAGCTCGAATAATAGTTCTAGTAAATTCACCTAAAGAAATGTGATCTGCAGTATCTGCAAAAGCTAACATGCAAATTGCCTCAAAAAAAGCATTTGTATCAGAATCTAAATTTTTTGTGATTTTTGTTAATGGAGTATCATCCCAAGATTCACTCTTAGAAATTGAGGTAAACGCCAAAGGAAGAAGAATCTTTAAAAGTTTGAGTCTACTTTTTAGAGGCAATAATGAAAGCTTCAATAAATCTAACATTCCTTTAGGATACACATGAAATCCATCATCAGAATAAAATGCAATGTCATCAACTTTTGCAAGTTTCAATTTTGAATCAATTTTTAATTTTTTTAAAATTTCAAAAATTGCAGATTTTTTATAAAAAGGCATAATATGGAACCCATTATCCAAAACATGGTTTCTGAATACCATAGATGCAGTTCTCCCACCCAACTGTGCAGATTTTTCAAGAATCATTACTTTATAGCCATTTTGAGACAGTAATGCAGAAGTAGTTAATCCTCCAACCCCAGCTCCAACGATTACAACAGGCTCAGACATGAATAATTTTCTAAAAAGGATTATTTATACAGGTGCCAATATATCGTAATAGTGCTAACTTTTATAAAATAAGTGTCTTTGAGAGAAACTTTCTGCAGAAATGATAAACTCATTCATAACATTGTTCATTTTTTTTGAAATAAGTTTTTCAATTAAAGGAACAAATTTTAAAAATCCATTAATTTGCAAACTGACTTGAATAATAATTTTTGTGCCCATGTCATCAGATTCATAATTTTCAATAAATGAAGTACCACTCAGCGGGCCAGATAAGATAAAAACCCCATGAAGATTTGGCGGTAAAACAATATGCTTTGTTTTCACATCAAGAGTTTTTCCTAGAAAAGATATTTTTTCTAAAACAATTTTTTCAGAAGTATTATCCTCAATTACATCCATAGATTTAAAATAATTTGGCATCACATTATGAAAATTATCTACATTAGTACTAATTTCAAAAAGATCATTCCGGTCCAACATACTGTGTCTGCATAAATAAAATGATTTCATATTTCAACAACTGCCTTCAAATATTCAGATAGATTTGTTTTCGTAACAGTTATGTCTTTATCCCATTTTTTTATTTGATAATAAACTAAAGCCAAGGTGGATTTTACGGTATCAGTTTTTATCGGATCTGTTAAAGGAAGCAAACGAATAGTAGATTTTTTCAAAGTTGTAGAAATTTGTATAAAGAACTCCTGATGATTTTCATCAATTACAACCACAGGTAACAAAGCAGTCAAGGCATTCTTTTCAACATAAATTGTTGAAATTTTGATTAGGGGGGATTTTTGAAAAATAGGAGCAAAACTACTTGCAAAATCAAACAAATTGATTTTTTTATCGATTACAATATGAGGCATTTGAATGATATTATTCAAATATTATATTTAAAAAAAGATTGAAAAATTGACTAGTGCTAAAAATTCTATTTATAATAATGAATTAAGTTCAGATTAGCACTAGATTAGAATATCTTTCCGCCTTAAATAATTTAAAACCACAGTTTAGTCATGATAGCAGAATTAGTACATCAAAAAGACTGTAAAAAAAATCTGATGATAACAGATGGTTATACAGGAGAAATTGCATGTAGTAACTGCGGAGCAGTTTCAAATGAAAAGTCAATCGACATTAGTTCAGAAACAACAGGACTCAGTGGAGAAGAATATCAAAGTAATTCCAGAGTAGGGATGAAGACATCATTGAAGATGGCAGATAGAGGACTATCAACAATCATGCAAGCACAAGATAAAGACGCCACAGGTAAATCACTATCAAATGAAAATCGAAGAATGTTTTATCGTTTAAGAATGTGGGATAGAAACAGTCGTTCTGCAATTTCCGTTAAATCATTTCAAAAAGCATTTACATTGTTAGATGGGATTAGCTCAAAATTAGGTTTGCCTGAATCTGTTGTGGAAGAGACAGCATACTTGTTTAGAAAAATAGCTGCTAAAAAAATACTTGCAGGGAGATCAACAAATGCAATGCTTTGTGCTACAGTTTACATCACATGTAGACTAACAGATACCCCAAGGACATTACAAGACGTTGCAAATGCAGGAAACATTAAGAAGAAAAACCTACAAAGAATCTACAGATTCCTAGTAAATGAATTAGATTTGCACCCAGATGCATATAACCCAAATGAATTTGTTACAAGAGTCTCAAAGGCAGTTGGACTAACAGAGAAAACAGAAAGACTGGCATTTAAAATTCTAGGGCATGCATCAAAGAAAAAAGTCTCAACTAGTAAAAACCCAATGGCAATGGCAGCAGCTGCAATTAATTTAGCATCAGTGATAAATCATGAAAAAATCACTCAATTGAAAATTTCTAAAGCATCAGGAATTAGTGCAGTAACAATCAGAGACCGCTCCAAAGAAATCAAAGAAAAAGTAGGGGGTGAAATCAATGGGTAGAACATGTAGAGGCATTTGTCAAATGCACAAGGCAGAACCAGTTCCAAACAAAATTAGGTACGAAATTGGACAAAAAAGATGTACTTTTTGCGGCATATTTTTGAAAGTAGATGATACACGATGTATTTGCTGTAAGGCAGTATTAAGAACAAAGCCGAGAAGTAAAAAACGAGAGTGACTATTTTTTTGCTGCACTGACTAGAGAGACTACATCTCTATCTCGTAGTTGGTAGTCAGTAGGCAATCTCAGATTATATCTCAAATCTTTTGCATATAGAAGTCCTTTTGTTAAATCGGAGTGAATTTCTTTTGCAAGGTCACTAATTGTGGCACCATCTTGTAGTAAAATAAGATCTGGCAATACTCTACCTTTTTTATCTGCCAAATTTTTATCATCAGCCACAGGATAAATTGAATTCATCTTGAGTAATTTGAATACTGCAACATTAATTGCAAATTGAACTCCAGTTCTCATGTATTCACCCATAATGCCTTTTTTAATAAAATTCAGAGCATTGTTTTGTTTTTCATTAAGTTCATCTGATTTTAGAATTTCAAAGGTTTCAGAACCAGGGGAATATTTTATCAAGCCTTTTTGTTCAGCTCGACGAAGTACAAACTCACTATCACCACTAACAGGAATTACTATAGAATCATTGTATCGCTCTCTTAATCGAACAAAATTTTTGTCTGCACCCTCAACATCGACTTTGTTTGCAACAATCAATGTAGGTTTTGAGATTTTTCTAAGATGTGATGCAAATTTTTTTGTATCTGTCATATCAAAATCATCAAAGTCTTTGTCTTCGAGATTTGTTGCATGAAAAGTTTCTTTGACATGTGTTTTAGTTACGCCAATGCCACGATAAAGATCAGTAATGGCATCTAAAACATCCGAACCAGTTTTAATTAATTTAGAAACTTTGTCTCTATTTCCTTCTAAAATTTTATGATACCACATAATTAATTCCTCTTCTATATCTGCAAAATCAGAAATGGGATCACCAGTACCAGATTCGGTAATTTGTCCTGATGAATCTATCCCTCCAGAAGCATCAACTACATGAAGCAAAGCATCAGATTGAGCAGCAATTGACAGGAATTGATTCCCCAATCCCTTACCCTTCCAGGCATCTTTTATCAATCCAGGTAAGTCAATTAATTCAATAGGAATGTATCTCCAACCATCAAGGCATTTAGAATTATTTGGATTGTCTTGAATTTTGAATTCCGGATGAACACATAATGAAATTGCATGTGCAATTCCAGATACAGGAGATTTTGTAGTAAAAGGATAAGATGAAATTTCCTCAGATGACAGTGTAGCTGAATTAAAGAAAGTGGTTTTACCAGTATTGGTTTTACCAATTAATCCAATCTTGATAGGCATGAAAGGGTTAACAGTTAAGAATATTTATCTCTGCCTAGCAAGGAGAGGGTTTTTTCTTTTTGATTTTTTCTAATGTTTGGTTTAACTCTTGAATAGCCCACTCAATATCAGAAATATCCTCATCTGAAAGAGATGATTTCCATTTGTCCAATACACTGTTTGTTATTTCAGAGCAATTGTAAATCAGATTCCAGTAAGGATGGTGTTCTGCAGTTGTATATGCAAGTTCAGTTACATCATTGAGACCATTTTGTGCCCTAGCTAAGGAAGTAATTTTTTCACCAAATATTTTTACAATATCATTATCAAGATCTTTTTCTACTTTCAAAGGAATGTTTTGGTTTTCATATTTTTTAACAAAATCTAACAAATCATGATAAAAATTTTCAAAATCAGTCATTGTGATAATCTCTGATGTTCTGCTAACATGCATCGATTGAAAACAACTTGGATTCCTGCCTTCTTTGCAAGATCTTCAGCTTCTGAATTATGAATGCCTTCTTGGAGCCAAATCACTTTAGGTTTTTTCTTTATTGCTTCTTGAATTACAGGCAATACCTGATCAGAGGGTCTAAAGACATCAACAATGTCAATTTCTCCATCTATTTCAGAAATTGAACTGTAGCATTTTTTTCCCAAAATCTCATCAGTTGTAGGATTGACAGGAGTTATGTCATAGCCATTATCAGAAAGGTATTTGGGCACATAATGAGCAGCTTTTGAAGAATTTTTAGACATTCCAATAACCACCACTTTGTTTAAGGATAAAATCTCACGAATTCGTTCATCGGAAGAAGGATCTTGTTCCATATTAGACAACTAGAAATGCAGAATATAATTTTTGAATTCGTATCCAACAAACAAAGAATTTTTTACCAGTTACAAATATGTAAAAATGTGGAAACAGAGCCAAAAGATCTAATCGTGTTAGGAGCAATAAAGCATGGAGTTAAAAAATTTGATAAAATTCAAAAAATGACTCAGATTGAACCTGAGGAATTAAATTCGATTTTAGAAGAATTAGAAAAAAGAGGATTCATCCAAGCCAAAGAGAAGAAAGGATGGTTTGGGATGAAAGTGGAGATTACACCTACAGAAAAAGGGGAGAGAGAAGTAGATGAAAGAGTACACGAATTACAAACAAAATGGGAACAAATGTCAGTTTTGTACAAATCTGGCGATAAAGAGAAATTAAAACAAGAAATGGAAAACAACAAATCTTTCATCCCTTCAATGATGTTCTTTGGAATAATGGATATGATGATGTTTTCAATGATGTTCAGTATGATGGGGATGGCAATGACAGATTATGTTGCCCCTGAAAATATGCCAGATACAGGAGATGGAGGCATGGATGATGCAGGAATGGATGATGGCGGATTTGATTTTGATATCGGATTCTAGTTTGTATTTTATACTTGAAACAAAAACAAAGCATAGTTGATTTACAATTCTTTTGATAATCCAGGGTTAGTCAAAGTATTGACATTTTTGCAAACTCACAATACAGAATATCTATCAGGGCAAGATTTGAGTGATGTTTTAAGAATTAGCAGAGTTGCAGTGTGGAAACATATCAAAAAAATTCAAGAGTTAGGATATACTGTAGAATCAAAACAAAAACTAGGATACAAACTAATTTCAAATTCAGAATTATTGCTACCGTGGGAAATTACTTCAAATCTAAAAACAAAGAAAATAGGACAACAAGCATATTATTTTGATTCAATAGATTCCACTCAAAATCAGGCACTAAAAATGGCAGAAGATCCTGCAAATGAAGGGGCAGTAATTATTGCAGCAAGACAAACAGGAGGACGAGGAAGATCTGGCAGAAAATGGGTTTCACCAAAGGGAGGTATTTGGATTTCCATCATACTACAACCAGAATTTGATATTTCTATAACAACGCTGTTTCCTATTGCATCTGCACTTGCATTGTCACTTGCAATTGAAAAAACATTTTTGATTAAACCAGAATTGAAATGGCCAAATGATTTGACAATAAAAGGTAAAAAACTTGCAGGAATGTTAGTCGACGTATCATTAGAATCAAACAAAATTGAGAATTTAGTGTTAGGAGTTGGAATAAATTTTGATGTGAATGTTAAACAAATAGAAAAATCACTTAAAGGAACTCCAAATTTTTATGGAGTGGCATCACTTAGTGAACAAAATCAAAAAGTGAAACCAATTCAACTAGTTCAAACATTTTTGTTAGAATTGGAAAAAATATACAAATCTCTTAGTGCTAAACAAACTAAAAAAATTATTTCAGAATGGACTCAAAGATCATCAACCATAGGAAAAAATGTTGAACTAAACACAGTTGATGGGAAAATCAAAGGAAAAGCAGTCAAAGTAGACGAAGATGGAGCATTAATAGTATCAGACAACAATAAAACCCACAAAATCATTGCAGGCGATATTGTACATTTATCAAAGTAACATTATTTTTTCTTAGATTTAGTTTTAGGTTTTAAACGTTTTTTGGGAGATTCTGAAATTAGTGAAGACTGATCCTTAAGAATTTCTTTTAGATCTTTTTGAATATCAAATACGGATAACAATAGTTCTTCTAGAGCAGAAGAATATTGTTCATATGCATCTAACAATTCAGTTTTCTTCTCATTTGCCTTTGAGAGATAATCATTTGAGCGCAATAAATTAGCAGTTTCAATCATTTCAGGCATATCTCCCACAGGGTCACCCAACTCTTTCAAACTGACTTGAATTTCTTGAATTTTTTTACGTAAATCATAAATGATTTCACCTGCACCAATATTTGCCAATACTAAAACACGTAATCATTAATGAATTAAAGATTTTCGAAAGAATTTTGAAGATTTCACACATTCATGAAAAAACAAGCACAAGGTATGAACAAATTGGAAATAAACTATAAACAAAATCAAAAATATGAAAAAATACAAGATGAGAGTTATTTATTTTTTAATTGCAATTTTATTTAGTTTACCAATTATTTCTGAATCAGTATTTGCTCAAAGTGAAGATCCTGAAATAATGTTCAATATGGCTAAAGACCATTTTGTTAATGGAGAATACAAAGAAGCAATTGCAATTTATGACGACATTTTAGAAATTGCTCCAAATAATATTTCAACCCTAAAAATGAAAGGAATTGCCGAAAGCAATCTAGATCAACACACCAGTTCATTGAAACAATTTTTCAAAGTTTTACAGTACAAACCCGATGATGTCATATCATTGACGGGCATGGGAGTCGGATTTGGAAATTTAGGGGAATATCAAGAATCAATCACATACTTTGAAAAAGCATCAATTGAAAAACCAGACAGCGTAGTGATTAACAATTACAAAGAATTCATCAACAATGTAATTTCAAAATATCCATACACCCCCACTGAAAAACCTAAAGAATCAGAGCAAAAACAAATTACATCAATTCCAGAATGGGTCAGACCAATTGCCAAATGGTGGTCAGAAGGGAGTATTGAAGATTCTGAATTTAATTCTGCCTTGATGTATCTTATTGAAAACAAAATTATCAAAATTCCACCCGTAGAGACGCTGAATCAATCAAGTAAAGAAATTCCAGAATGGGTAAAAAACAATGCAGGTTGGTGGTCAGATAAACAAATTGATGATGATGCATTTGTTTCAGGAATCCAATATTTAATTGAAAATGGAATAATCGTTGTCACCATAGAAAATGAACCACAAAAATCTCAAGAAGAGTTAGATCATGAATTTTATTTGTTTGAAAAATATCTAAGAGACGTTTCAAATAATATTTCAAAGGAGAAAAGATACATAGAATATCCAAATCCAAGTCAAGATGTCATAAAAAAATTCCTTAGAGATTATGTAAAATGGAATTTCGAAGCAGAAGTACAAAAAGCTTCAGAAAAATTCCCAGACCCAACATATCAAATTCAAGATGGCATGTACATAATTAATTACAAAGTATTCATAAATGACCAGCCAACCGGACTTCCATTAGATCATGTTAGTACATTAGCAAACAGTTTTGAATTTTGGGAAAAACAAGAATTAACAACAGATGGACAAAGTGCAAAAATAGTATTTGAAATTACAAATTTAAAACATGAAGCAAATGTTTGGGTCACATGGGTAGTTAGAAACATAGGAGATGGTGTTTTAGGACACGCACATCTTGGTAAAGGAGTAGTAGAAGTTACACTAGGAGATTACAATTGTGATGGAAGTTTTCAATTATATGATGTAAACAGCGTTGAAACCATCATGACTCATGAATTAGGCCATTCAATCGGATTAAAGCATGTAAGTGAAAAAAGCAATATCATGTATCCATCATTTACTCCATCATACGCATATTGTCTGCTAAGTTAAATTTGAAATATCAGATCATATTCTAAAAAACTAGAACAAGTGTTAGCTCAACCTACACACAATTAACCTGCAGATATTTGGTAAAATGGATAATAAGCTATTTTCACAATTACAAGTATTATGCTTAAAAATACAATGATGTCGGGGCCAAAATGCCCATCATGCGGTGATAAAAAAATGGTCACAGATCAGAACACAGGAGAATTATTCTGTAGTAAATGTGGATTAGTTGTAACAGATAAAATTGCAGATACAGGTGCTGAATGGCGGTCATTTTCAAATGATGAAGGAAACAAAGCCAGAACAGGGGCAGGTACATCCCTCACAATGCACGACATGGGATTATCAACAGTCATTGGTGCAGCAAATAAAGATGCAACAGGAAAGCCACTATCTGCAAGTGTCAAAAGTTCAATTGAAAGATTAAGAACTTGGGACAGTAGAAGTCAAGCACATTCTTCTGCAGATAGAAACTTGAGACAAGCTCTAAATGAAATGGACAAATTAAAAGACAAACTTGCGCTAACCGATGCAGTAATTGAGAAAGCAGCTTACATTTACAGAAAAGCGATGGAGAAGAAATTAGTTAGAGGTCGCTCCATTCAAGGATTAGTAGCAGCATGCCTCTATGCATCATGTAGAAATACAGAAACACCTAGAACTTTAGATGATATCGCAAAAGGAATCAACATTAGAAGAAAAGATGTAGCCAGATGTTATAGGTTGATTTTCAGAGAATTGGAATTAAAAATGCCAGTTGTTGATCCAGTTAAAGGAGTTTCAAGAATTGCAAGTATTGCACAGCTCAGTGAAAAAAGTAAGAGAAAAGCAATTGCAATTTTAAATCAAGCCAAAGACATCGGCATGGTTGCAGGAAAAGATCCAATGGGAATTGCAGCAGCAGCATTGTATCTTGCATGTATTAGTACAGGGGAAGTCAAATCACAAAAAGACATTTCCATCGCATCAGGAGTTACAGAAGTAACGATTAGAAATAGATGTGCAGGGCTAAGACAAATGCTAAAAGATTAAAGATTAATTATTTTTTAGACCGTTCAAATTCCAATTTATCCCAAGGGAATACTACATACGCATCATTATCAGTTTCTTTCCCATAGATTAATTGTGAAGGATGTGTTTTTCCACGTCTAGCAAATAGTGTAATATAGAATAATTTTGAAGAATTATCAACTTGAGAAATAACTCTTTCAAAAGTTTTACCAGAATCAAAAATATCATCTACAAATAAAGAATTGTAAGAAATACGTTCCTCATCAACAAGTATTTTTTTAATTCCCAAATGATCTGCCAATAGACGAGAGGGAACTAATCCACCTCTACTCAAAGTGCTAATACTTGAAAATTTTCTGGAAGAGTTTGAAATAACATCTGAAAGTCTTCCTATAATTGAGTCAATTTCAGACCACTCAACATATTGTTCTAAAGCCACAATTCGAAATCTGAAAAGTAGAATTAAGTTGTTGTGATTAGAAAGTTTTCATGGGAGATTTTTTTAAAGGTTCTATGATTTTTAGAACTTTGAATGGTAGTTTCCCAAAATCGATGTCCTTTTCACAGGATAACAGCAACACATCATCATTATTCAAAGGAAAACTCATGACGATGACTTTGTCTCTGTAGGACATTGAAAAATGTACTTCACCAAACTCTGCATCAAATTCATGTCGCATTCTAACACGTAATGCAAGTTCCATGAACATCATTTCATCTTGTTTTTGTGCTTCAAGAGAAAGCAAACCATCTTTCATTCCACCGGCGGTAAGATGGCCTCTATTATTGATGAGCCTAGCTGAACGCATTTTTGGGTCTAATGCTATAATAGTCTGACACATTTTTTCAAGCTCATCAACGTTATCCATTAGTCTAATTTAGTAATCGAACTATTTATTGCGATCTGTAATAATAGATATCTGTGCAGTCAGATTCTTCAAAAAATACAATGGATTACTACAAGCATTTGTCATTATTTTGGACAGACATTATGCATTTAATGTCCAGTAAACCTCAGGCATTAGCATCCACAGGACCAATGAGAGCATTTGCTGCAAATTCAAAAAAAGTAACTACAGAATTAATAGAAATCAATGAAGATCTGATGGGTTTCAACCAATACCTCACAGAATATTATAAACAACTATCAAACGCATGGGAAGTCGCACAAAAAAAAGTCAATTTGAAAGCACCCGAAGTACCTCAAGATGTTGAACAAATTGAAGCATTCAAAAGAATATGGATAGATATTTTCGATAATGATTTTACAGAATTGTTCGATTCCAAAGATTTTGGAGAAAATTATGGAAAACTAGTTTCAAAGGAATTAGAGCTAACAAAGCATTGGAATAACATTACAAATGTAGTTTTGCAATCAGTTAACCTTCCCAGTAAAGAAGAGATTGATGAAGTATACAAAGAACTTCATTCTTTGAAAAAACGGGTTGGGAAATTAGAATTGGAGTTAAAGAAAAAGGAAATAAAGAAAAATGCATAGTGAATCTAAAATTGATCCAAAGATAATTGAAGAGGTTTTGAAATTCAGCAAGAATGTAATTGAAGCTCCAAAATTAGTTTCTGCACCAGATGAGATTAGCTTAGAAGTGACACCACATGATACAGTTCACGAGCTAGATAAAACAAGATTACTTCATTATAGACCACTTACAGAAAAACAACACAAAACACCATTGTTAATTTCATATGCATTGATAAACAGATACCATATACTAGACATCCAACCTGAAAAAAGTTGGGTAAGAAATCTACTCGAACAAGGATTTGATTTGTACATGTTAGATTGGGGAACGCCAACTAGTATGGACAAGTATTTGGATTTCGATGATTATGTAAATGGATATTTGGATTCTGCTGTAGAACATATCAAAAATGAATCATCAACTGAAAAAATTTCATTGCAAGGATATTGTACTGGAGCAACCATTGCAACAGCATATACCGCATTACATCCAGAAAGTGTAAAAAACTACATTGCAACCGCACCAGTCATTGATGGATGGCGTGATACTACAGTGATCAGCAATCTCGCCAAACATATGGATGTAGAGAAAATGGTCGACACCATTGGGAATATGCCTCCAGAATTCATGTACTATTGTTTCTCAGTCTTGAAACCATTTGAACAAGGAATTGAAAAATATGTGAAATTTTTCAAAAATATAGATAACAAAAAATTTGTAGATAATTTCCTCAGAGTGGAGAAATGGTTGGGAGATACACCGCCAATACCAGGAGAATTATTCAAACAATGGATAAAAGATATCTATCAAGATAACCTGTTAATTCAAAATAAAATGTATGTTGGAGGAGAGCATATAGATTTGAAAAAAATAGACATGCCAACATTTACCCAAATTGCCGTAGGAGATCACCTAGTGTCACCGGAATGTAGTATGCCACTACATTATGCAATTGGCAGCGAAGATAAAACATTGAGAATGTATCCAACGGGGCATGTAGGAATGATAGCTAGTTCCCTATCTCAGAAAAAGGTGTTACCAGAGCTAGGAAAATGGTTAGCTGAAAGATCATAAAAAAGAAAAAATTAAAAAAATAAATTTTTCACTAGTTTGTTTTTGTAGTGAATACAGAAATCCAAGATTGTAGAATGTTTCTGTTTAGGTCAGCAAATGATTTTGCATTATCGTTGAAAGTTTTGATATTTTGTTGTGTTGCATCGATAGTTGCAAGTACTATTTGGTTTTGTATTGAAGCTGCCTTTACATATTCTTCAGTCGTATCATGAATTACTTTTAGTGTTGCTTCAGGAATGTCTGATTTGATACCTGCTTTCTTTACATATTCTTTTTGTAGAGAGATAGTTGAATCTACCATGTTTTCATATGCTTGGAGGTATTCCTGTTGTACATTTGTAATTGATTGATGATATTGTGGTACTGATTGTTTAATACCATTGAAGAGTTTGTCAACATTTTCTTGATATGCAGAAAATACATCTTTAGAATTTACTTGTGTTGTTTCGTTTTTACTCATTGTTTCACCTCCTTATTTTTTGATTTTTTTGCTATTGGTAGAATAATGACTTGGACTAAATCACCATCTCCTAAACCTAGTGCATTTCGTTCTGCTTCAGGGATAGAGATTCTTCCATTACTACTGATAGTAGTTTTGTAAGCACCCCAATTCATAAAGGAAGGAAGCATTTGGCCGATGCTAAACATAGTATCCATACTTTTACTTTGCATGGTTGACATGTTATCCATCATATTAGATTGAGTTTGTCGTGCATTTTCAGAAACTCCTTTCAATGTTTCTAAAGGATTGAATGTTTGACTAGTTTGATTCCCCATTAAGGAACCAAAGTTTTTCATAAATTCTGCTTGGGCACGTCCACTTTTTTGAATCCAAGATTTAAACATCTCAGAAGGGTCGTATAGGTTTTGATTACCACTCATAGGTAATAAGTGGAATAATATCTATTTAAATGGATCTAAATACCGTTTAGGAATTCTAGCACTTTTGAAGCAAATGTATCAGGATCTTGAACATATGGTGTGTGGCCACATCCATCCATTCTAAAAAAACGACAATCTTGGATTGCAGAAATAAAACTATCAGAATAATCAATAGGGATCACAGGATCATCAGAACCCCAAATAATTAACGTGGGCGTTATGATAGAACCAAGTTTTGTTGTAATAAGTTTAGAATTTTTTAATCCCAAAACAGTAGACATGAATGCAAGTTTTGCATTAGGTAATTGCATCCTCTCAACAAAACCAGTAATAATTTCTTGTGGAACTTCCTCTCCAGAAGCTTCCATTAGTTCAAATGCATTTTTGGCAGTTTGTTCATTAGGATATAATGCGGCCATGACATATGCATCAAGTGCTGGAGTTGATTGTGTCATGGCACCTGCAGGAGAAACAAGAACTAATTTTTCGATTTCTTTAGTATGAGATGATGTGTAATTAGCAGCTATTTGTCCTCCTAAAGAAGAGCCAATCAGATTTGGACGATTGATGCCAGTTTGTGCAAAAAATTTTTCTAAAAAATCTGAAAAATAATCAGGAGTATAATCAACATGAGGTTTGTCACTTAATCCAAATCCTATCAAATCAGGAACAATGACACGATAATCCTTTGAGAAAAGTGGAATTACATTTAACCATCTCTCAGCTGAGGCCCCCAACCCATGAAGTAAAACAAGAGTCTTTTTGGAATCACCTGCTTCTAAATATCGGATTTTATGTCCATCGATTTGAAGAAATTTCTCTTCCACTATTTTAGCTAGAATTATCATCAATAGATAAGTTTTAGTGAATTATGCGATCAAGCAAACATCAACAATACAAGTTTTGAATTAGTAAAATTAGAAGTATGTTTTTTAGTATCAATAATAGACACAATTTGTGATTAAAAAGAAAATTTCAAAAATATTAGTTCCAATAGATGGATCTAAAAACTCCATTAGAGGTCTAGAAACAGCAATTACGTTGGCTAGAAGTTGTCAAGCAACAATCACCGGAATTTACTCTATTTACGCACCACCGCATTCAGAATTTAGAGGGGTAGGATCTGTAGAAAAATCACTAAATGTACAAGTAAAAAAATTCATGGCTGATGCGAAAGTTTTGGCTGCCAAAAATGGTATCGTATTTAATGAAAAAATAGCCAGAGGTGAAATTGGATATAATATCATCAAATTTGCTCACGGAAAAGGCAATTTTGACATGATTGTCATGGGATCACGGGGTCGAAGTTCTGCCAAAGAAATGTTCTTTGGAAGTGTTTCAAATTATGTTATCCACACATCAAAGATTCCAGTTGTAATTGTAAAATAATCTAAGAGAATCCGTGTTTCTTGAAATATTTTTGATGGTATTCTTCAGCTTTGTAGAAAGTGGGAGCTGGAACAATTTCAGTAACAATCGGATTATCATATTTACCTGATTGTTCAAGAGATTGCTTGGATTTCTCAGCAATTTCTTTTTGTTTTTCATCATGATAAAAAATAGATGATCTATATTGTATTCCCACATCAGGACCTTGTCGATTTAATGTTGTAGGATTATGATTAGACCAAAATACATCTAGTAATTCTTCAAATGAAATTTCATTAGGATCATAATCTACCTCGACAGCCTCCGCATGACCAGTTTTGTCAGTACAAACTTCTTCATACGTAGGATTTGGGTGTTGGCCACCAATGTATCCAACTGCAGTTGATTTCACACCCTTAGTCTTATTGAGTAAATCCTCAACATGCCAAAAACATCCTGCACCAAATGTTGCTTTCATTTTAATTTCAATATTACAATACCAAATTAAAACTATCTGTCAAATTCTAATTTACAGAAATTATACCTTCACGTATAAGATATTCCAAAGAATTTACAAATTCATCTTCAGATATCAAGTCTTGAGACCACCAATGGGCATTATTTCTAATCCAATCAGGTATGTCTTCATCAGAGATATTTCCAGAAGGATTAGTTGAAACCATAATGATATTATGTTCTAACATGAATTCAATCCCAGAAACAAATGCAGAGTCGTTGATTTTACCGGTTGCCCACCATTCAGCATTGTTACGAATCCAACTAGGTACAGAAACTGGATCTTCATATCCCAAAACATTGTAAATTGAATCATTTGGGAATTGTGAATCAAACCAAGATTTGTAACTTGATTCATCATTGTATCTATCAATATAATATTGCGGAGATTTATCAAGTGCAGGGAAATTATCTATGTGTGTTAATTGATATCCTACAACATCAGCAATAGAATCATTTGGGAATTGTGAATCAAACCAAGATTTGTAACTTGATTCATCATTGTATCTATCAATATAATATTGCGGAGATTTATCAAGTGCAGGGAAATTTGGAATAGAAAGCTTCAGAGTACTAAAAGTAGAAACAGGTTCTGGATCATCTGAAACATCTGGAGTAGATTCAGATGTTATTTCTGGTGTTGGTTCAGGTGTTGATTCAGTTTTAGGTGCAGGAGGAGAAGATTCTAAAAATTCTTGATACTCAATAGATTTTTCTAAATTCCCATCATAAGTAATTTTGATAGGATAAATCCCATCAGAAGTCCATGTAGGACCACCGACATTAAATGTGGCAGAAAAACTACCATCAGGATTTGCAGGAATTGTGTTAAAATCTGCAAAGTTTGATTTTCCAGGAGTAAATATCTGAATAGTTACAAAAGGAACATCTGAATCATATGAAACAGTTCCAGATATTGTTAATTGATCACCAGAATGATACAATGATTTGTCAGTAGTAAAATCATCTACCAAAGCAAATGCAGAAAAAATCATACTTGGTATCAATAAAAGCAAGAAAACAATTGGAAAAATAGTCATTTTCTGAAAATTAATTTTTTGCATAAATAAAGAATTCGCCAGATTGTTCAAACAGGTTTAATTAACATCGGTAAAAATTTCTACGACTTTTTTTGCCAAACTTTCAATATTTGCAGTAGGTTCTGCTGAAATCAATAATAGAATTTGGGTTATGGGAAACGGAAAACTAACTAAAACTGCTTTATCCCTTCTGGCAGCAAGATAATTAATTGGACCTAAACTTTCATCATATTCTTTTCTAATAGAAGCTTTAGAAACAAATTCTAGAAAAGATTGTAAGCGTGTCTCATCACCTTCATGAGGCACCAGACCTTCCTTAAATCCACCAGCAATTAATTGACCATCTTTGTCAACAATTCCAGCAAATCGGATCTCAGATTCGCTCAATAATTGATCACATTTTTTACCATATAGTTCCAAGCCTGTACCAGACATACTAATTTCATTCACCACATCAAAAATAAAAACCTAGTCAATTTCAAGTGAGGGGAGAATGGAATGTGTTTCAAAGAGATTATTCCAAATTGGTTACGAAATATGCGATGTTTTTACATGAAATTAATAAACAAAAAAATCAATTAGAAATTAATTGAAAATTATCATTTTTGGGATTTTACTACTTGTAGTAATGGGAAGTTTCAATATTCAAAATTCTTTTGGACATAACCCAGATTTCGAAGTAAGTTCTTCAGAAGATATTTTGAAATTTTGTGATTTTTTTTATGAAGAATATGAATTACTGGGGGTGGATGATCTAGTTCAACAGCACTCTAATTTTCCAAATCTCAGAGCTTGTGTGATATTGTATAATCATGTTGCATGGAATAGTACACATCAAGCTAGAGATTTGGTGTTAATTGCAGAAATTGACAAATATTTAGGAGACTCTAGTTACATTAGAGAAAGACACATAGAATATTCAGATGTCATGCCAGACTGGATTAAAAGAGAAGCTCAATTGTGGGTCAATAATGAAAACCAAGATATTGGATTTGCATACGGCATTAGAACTTTGTTAGAAGCTGGAGTTATCACATTAGATCATAATGAAAGGAAATGTATTGAAAATGAAATTTGTGTAAAAGAAAATGATTTCATCAAATATGCTCATTTTGATAAATATGGAAACAACATATCTATCAAACATACTTTCAAATCAATTGAAGACACTAATTTTTCAGTAAACGATAGTCAAATTACAGTAAAAGATAGTAAAATTACAGTTGAAGTTGAAAAAATATCTAAAGAAGGAATTACAAAAGAAGAAATCATAGTAAACAGAGAAGGAGTTATCAAAACTGGCGAATGCTGTAAAAATTATGAATTTGTCATCCCACTTCCAATAAAACTAGGAGATTCAATTTCAGAAAATATAAAAATCATTGCAGAAACTACCCATACATTTGATAATGAAATTAGACCAGCATGGCTTGCTAGTGATTCAACAGGACAAAATGTCAAAATCATTGATAAAAAAACAGGACTGATTTTTTCCTATGAATTTCATGAGACCGAAGTATTAACAGTAGGAGAAGAAACTAAAATAAAAGATACAAATTTCTTTGATACAAAATACAATATGGGAACACATCAAGTAGTAATTCCAGAATGGTGGAAAACCACAACATATTGGCTGTTAGAAGAAAGAATTTCTGAATCAGAGTATTTACGGGCACTAGAAAATATTATTTCTCGAAATATTCTCACAGTATGATTACAAATTACATTTCAATAAAATATAATCAATAATTTTTCCTTCAGATGCTTTTTTCATTTTTTGTAGAGATTTGAATAGAATTTTTTCAACATATGGAGAATAATTTTTTAAAATAGAAGTTTTAAGTTCTTCGCGATTTGCTAAATAATAATCAGTTAAAGGATCATAAACATTAGAACCAATCAGTTTCTCTTCTGAGATAGAAAATCCTGAAGATGTAATCAAACTTTTCAGAAAATCTATAGTGTAATGTTCAGAAGACCAAGTAAATTTCAACAATCCTAATTTCCCAATAGAAGAATTTTCAGTAGTAACTGGAACTGCCATAACAAGTAATCCCGATTTTTTTAAAACTCTCTTAGACTCAGAAATAAAATCAGACAAAGGTTTGAAATGTTGTGCAGATTCCAATGCTAAAACCCTATCCACAGAATTATCTGCAAAAGGTAATTTTGTTGAAGTAGAATTAAGAAACTCAATATTTTTTTCAGTTCCAGAAAAACTCAATTGTTTGAAATTTATATTTACATCATACAGTTTGATTTGAGGATATTTATCTCTCCAAAGCTTTGATGGTGCAGATAAACCACTACCAACATCGACAACTTGTTGTGCTGATGATAATTCAGCCATTTCTGCAAAAATCATACATAGATTATTTTGTGCCGAGATCGGATCTGAATTGTCTTTTGACCAATAACCAAAATTCAGCATTGACCCTCCAGTAGCTAATTGCATCACAGGAGATAATGAAGAGTACAGATTCACGACATCTTTTTCATTTCTACGAAATGTCCACAAAAATAGATCTATAGGGTTTATTGTTACCAAAAATAATTCTAAGATTGTTTACAGATCAGACTATTAATTTCTAAGGTAAACCTTCAGAGTCTTCAACACAGTGTTTATGAACCCAAACCTCGTCTTTATTTTTTGAAATCTCTTTTCCAGGTTGGATTTTATCCCCACATGAAACACAAGAAGTTGCAAATTTTGCTTTCATGTATTATTTTCAACATCCTTGAATAAATGGACTGTGTTGCAATCAGTGTTAACCAATGATTAACACATTTTATTAGTTCAAAATTGTTAGGAATATAGTGGACAATCCAAATTCTGAAATAAATTCAAAGATAATTTTAGCAAAATGGACAGATAGATTTCTTGCATGGTTAATTGATTTTATTATTGTTTCAACTATTTCAACGACAATAATTTTTCTTTCATTTGGAACAATATACTACGAGGTTGATGATGAAGGACTCTGGGCAGAAAACACACAATACATTCCTGCAAGCATTTTATTTTTTATTTATTGGACTGTTCTAGAATACAAAACAGGCCAAACCGTTGGGAAAAAAATTCTAAATTTGAGAGTTAAAAACATGGACGGAGAAAAACCTAGTTTGAAAGGAATTCTATTAAGCAGTTTTGGTAAATCTTTCCTATTGCCAATTGATGTGATTATGGGATGGGTCTTGACTAATCAAAAACGTCAAAGAGTATTCAACAAATTAGGAGACACCATAATTATCAAAATTAAAGAAACAGAAGAAAATTCAGGCTCAACATATCTAAAAGATTAGATTTTGTCAGATTTTCTTGAATACTTGCTATGAATAATTTATCAACAGATCTATTAGCAACTTTAGATCTTTTTAGGTAATGTCTGAAAACCAAAAAGAATGGTGGGTAGGATTACCAAAAGAACTGCAAAATGACATCGAAGTAGAAGAATAATTACTAGAAAGGCAAGGTAATCGTAAAAGTGGTAGGCTTGTTGCTTACTGATATTATACCACCATGTTGTTCGATAATACTTTTACAGATAACCAGTCCTAAACCGGTACCAGTAGTTTTAGTAGTGAACATAGGTTCAAAGATTTTTCCCAAATTATCCTCAGATATGCCAGGCCCAGAATCTTTGATTTGAACAGTTAGGAATTCAGAGTCTGAGGAGATTTCAATATCAATTTCCCCTTGTCCATCTAAAGCTTGAACTGCATTATTGATGATATTAGACAATACACCTTCAATTTTTCTCGGATCACAGTTAATGGTGAAATCTTTTTCAGGCAAGTTAATGGTGATTCCATATGATGATTTTACATGATTCATAGCCAATTTCAATACACTCAAAAATGAAGTGGACTTCTTTTTGATTTCAGTAGTTCTTGCAAAATCTAAAACATCTTCAATAATTCTATTCATATCAAAAATAGAATTTTGCATTCTAAACCATTTTTCTTTATCTTTGGATTCTAGTTTTGAAAGGATTTCAGGAGTTAGCATTTCAGCATAAGTATGCATTATTGTTAAAGGATTTTTTAAATCATGTGCTACTCTACTTGCCATGGTACCGATTGTTGCCAATCGTTCAGATTTTACCAAATCATTACTTTTACTTTCTACTTTAGATACCAAATCTTCATTTTGTTTTACTAGTTGTTCTTCCATTTCCAAGAGTTTTGTTTGAATTTCTTTTTCTTTTGTAATATCAGTTCTTATTGCAACAAAATTTTGTATGTTTCCATTGGAATCATTAACAGGGATAATTGTAGATTTTAACCAATAAAATGAACCATCCTTTGCACGGTTTTTAATTTCACCTTCCCAAACTTTTCCAGAAGATATAACATCCCACATTTTTGTAAAGAATTCATCAGAGTGTTCATCAGATTTTAAAATTCTATGGTTTTGTCCCAAAAGTTCATCTTCAGTATATTTTGATAATTCACAGAATTTTTTATTTGCATAAATTATAGTACCTTGAGGATCTGTAACTGCAACAATAGAATGATCAGAGAAAATTTCATCAAAGTTTGAAATATCAAGATTTAGTTTTTTGAAAGAAGATGAAATACCCATTGTCATACTAGATTTCTCATTTGATATAATACAAGCGGTTGTATGTTATTTTCAATAACAGAGTAAATAGTCGTGTATAATAAACATTGAAAGTTGTGATATTAGTCAAAATTAGGTACAAATTTGAAAATTAAAGAGGATTGCTTAAACTTTGAAATTCAGCTAATCATTTAAAAGAATCTTCAAAACAATTCGTCACTCCAATTTAGACACTTGAATCTTTTGAACTTTCTGAAATCTCTAAAATCGACAAGTTCAAATGCTAAGAACATATTATTTTCTTACACGTGATGATTTTTGAATAAACTCCAAACCATGGGAACCATCATAGGTATTGTTGTAGGTCTTACAGTTGCAGCAAATGTAATTTTAACAAATTTACCTGAAGAGCCAGATCCTATTTCCAATCTAAGTGCAATCAATAACAAGGGAGAAATTAGAATAACATGGCAATCACCAGCATCAGATGGAGGTTCACCAATTACGGACTACATAATAGAATACAAAAGAAGCTCCGATAGCACATTTAGTATTTACAACGACGGGGTTGGATCTTCAACTAGTGTAACTTTAACTGGATTGACAAAAGGTTCATCATATGACTTTAGAGTAATGGCAGAAAATGAAGTAGGGCAAAGTCCAGAATCAAAAATAGTTTCTACAATTCCCATGGTTATTCCATTTAAAATTACCACTTTACAAATATCATCAGACAGTACAAATGTTTTCTTATCATGGGCAGCTCCATATGACGGGGGTTCACCAATTACGGACTACATAATAGAATACAAAAGAAGCTCCGATAGCACATTTAGTATTTACAACGACGGGGTTGGATCTTCAACTGGTGCTACTTTAACTGGATTGACAAAAGGTTCATCATATGACTTTATAGTAATGGCAGAAAATGAAGTAGGGCAAAGTCCAGAATCAAAAATAGTTTCTACAATTCTAGAAGGACAGCCAGATAAAATAAGAAATGTAAGAGCACTTTTAACTGAAAATGGACAAATTTCATTATCATGGGCAGCTCCATATGACGGGGGTTCGCCAATTACGGACTACATAATAGAATACAAAAGAAGCTCCGATAGCACATTTAGTATTTACAACGATGGTAAAAATAATAAAACAAATTCCATGTTATCCGGTTTAGAAAACGGAGTTTCTTATGATTTTAAAGTCACGGCTGTAAACAAGTTAGGACAGGGCCCCAATTCAGACATTACAGATATGACACCATTAACTAAACCTCACAAAATAAGCAATCTCAATGCTATTTCCGAAAATGGACAAATTTCATTATCATGGGCAGCTCCATATGACGGGGGTTCACCAATTACGGACTACATAATAGAATACAAAAGAAGCTCTGATGAGTCCTTCAGTATTTACAACAATGGTGGGGGATCTTCAACAGTGGTTTTGTTAAACGGTTTAGCAAAAAATGTATTATATTATTTTCAAGTTTCAGCCGTTAATGAAATAGGGCAAGGAATAAAATCTGAAATTATTTCTTCTGAAATTGAATCCTTTATCAGTCCAATAGCAAAAATAAGCTTATCCTCCAATACTTTCATTACTGGACAAAATATTGCTTTTTCAGCATCAGAATCAGATGATGAAGATGGTGAAATAATCACATACAATTGGGATTTTTGTGGAATATCAAAATCAGGGGAGGCCGTAACTCATAAGACGTTTACTAATGAGGTAATCATAGTCACGTTGACTGTCATTGATGATGTAGGATTAATTGGAGAAGATCAAGTGGCGATAAAAATATACGACGGAGTATCAGAAAATCCCCCCCCATTAGAAAGAATAGCTATATGCAGTGATGGACTGTTTGATACTTTTAACAATCCCATTCAACAAATTGATGTAGGAGAATATGTAAAATTTGCAGGAGATATCACTACAAATATGAATACAGAACACTCTGCTGCTATGTTAATACAAATGCAAAATGAAAATGGAGTTACAAAGAATCTTACTCCATATATGGTAAACTTAATTCCTGGAGAAATAGAATATTTTGAAATTGGTTGGATTCCAGAAGAACAGGGAGAATATGATTTAACTTTTTTCGTTTGGGAAAGCATTGATAACCCTACAGCCATGTATCCGCCTAAAAGCTATACATTAACAGTAAAATAAAATTTAATCAAAAAAATTTCTTTGGAAATTATTTTAATCGCAATTTTTTGATCCAAATATTTTCGTGTATAGTTTTCACTAGGGAATTTCAAACAATTGAAAATCCTAGCTTACGCTAGGGAATAATTGTCAAATCAAAAATGCATAGCTAACGCTATGTGTGATTTAAAATGAAATCATCGTACAAGTCGTGTATATGTTATTTCCACTTGATGATATGAATATGATCATCGCGCATAGTCTCTATGTAAGTGGCTGAACCGATGTGTTGGTCTATTAGTAAAGGCTGGCTCACCACTCGCCGAAGCTTGTGATCTACACCACCTTCCTATCAACGCAGTATTTTGCTGCCGACCTTCATCTTACGAAAGAATAACTTGTCTCGGGATGGGATTCGTGCTTAGATGCTTTCAGCACTTAGCCCAAACGGCTTAGCTGCCCGGCCTGCCTTATCAGACAACCGGTAAACCAGTGGCCACGCTGCTCTGTTCCTCTCGTACTCGGAGCAACTTCCCCTCAGTTATTCACGCTTCCATTAGGCAGAGACCGACCTGTCTCACGACGGTCTAAACCCAGCTCATGTTCCCTTTTAATAGGCGAGCAGCCTCACCCTTGGCCCCTGCTGCAGGACCAGGATAGGAAAAGCCGACATCGAGGTACCAAACCGCGGGGTCGATAGGAGCTCTCGCCCGCGACGAGCCTGTTATCCCTGGGGTAATTTTTCTGTCACCTCCGGGCCCCAATAGTGGGCACACGAAGGATCGCTAAGCCAGACTTTCGTCTATGAATTCCGTGCGTTTGGAAATCCATTCAGTCGAGTTTTTGGCTTTGCCCTCTTCAACGGATTTCTGCCCCGTTTGAACTCAACTTTGGGCCCCTTTGATATCTTTTCAAAGGGGTGCCGCCCCAGCCGAACTGCCCACCTGCACGTGTCTCCGGTCTTCACTGGATAAGTGGTACTGCAAAAAGAGTCTGGTGTTACATCGTTGCTTCACTAACATCCCGGGGAATGTTAGGCATAGCTCCCAGATACCCTGTGCAATTCTTACTATACCACAAGCACAAGCTGCAGTAAAACTCCACGGGGTCTTCTCTCCCCAATGGAAGTTGATGGACTGTTCGTCCACCTTATGTGGCTTCACCGGGTTGTAGGCGGGGACAGTGGGGCTCTCGTTGTTCCATTCATGCGCGTCGGAACTTACCCGACAAGGCATTTGGCTACCTTAAGAGAGTCAGAGTTACTCCCGGCGTTAACCGGCCCTTAGCTCGGTTGAACCCAAGTTTTAGGTACCGGCACCGGCCAGGATTCAGCGACTATACAAATCCTTTCGGACTAGCAGTCGCCTGTGTTTTTATTAAACAGTCGAAACCCCCTTGTCATTGCAACCTGCGATCCCCATTCCTCATGAAGACCGCAGGCATCCCTTATACCTAAGCTACAGGACTAATTTGCCGAATTCCCTCGCCATACGGTATACCCGTAGCACCTTAGCTTTCTAAGCCAGCGCACCTGTGTCGGTTCTGGGTACGAACTTGTATCTTACTAACTACACAATCTTTCATGGTCTCCTGGAATTGAGGAAACTTCGCTAACGCGAAGCCATTCCTACCTCGGGAGAGTTCTCGTCATTACGACACTCCTTCTCCCTCGAATAGTTAGATACAACGATGGTTGTACAACCCCTATCCGGAAGCGAACCATATAGCTCAAACGCTTGATACAAGGTACTAGAATATTAACTAGTTTCCCATTCGGTGTACTCTGTTGAGGTACATCTTAGGATCGACTACCTCCAGGCTGATAACGCATTGCCTGGAAACCCTTGCGCTTACGGTGGTATAGATTCTCACTATACTATGCTGTTACTGCCACCAAGATCTGCAATAGAAATCGGTCCACAGGACGTCATCGCCCTGCTTCGACCCAATCACTACGCCAACCTACCACGAATCATCCACTGATGATTATCTAAAGTATCGGTACTTTGCTTTAGCCCCGTCCGTTTTTGAGGCATCCCCCCTCGGCAGGTAAGTTGTTACACACTTTTTAAAGGATAGCTGCTTCTGAGCTTACCTCCCTGCTGTCTTGGCGAGAACACGCTCTTTCGCTTGACACTTAGCAAAGATTTGGGGACCTTAACTTCAGTCTGGGTTAAACCCCTTTCGGCCATGAGCCTTACGCCACATGAGCCCGTGTGCTTGCTTCTACGATGTGTATCCGTTCGGAGTTTGAATGAGGGGTGAGGGATTTCTCCCCCGCGCCCCTCTATCAGTGCTCTACCGGAAACACTATCTCCACAAACCACGCCCTGCGAGACGCTTCGGTTGGAACTAGCGAGCGCCAGTCTAGATTGGTTTTTGACCCCTATTCCCAAGTCACAACAACGATTTGCACGTCAGAACGTCTTAAGACCTCCAGCGGGCTTTCGCCCGCCTTCATCTAGCTCAGGAATAGATCGACTGGCTTCTAGCCTAGCCGCCATGACTCTACGCACTTTCACACGCTTCTCCTGACTTCTTGCGAAGCTGCGAGAACTCGGTTTCCCTTCGCCTACACTTTGAAAGTTTAAGCTTGCCATGACAGTTAGCTCCTTGGTCCGTGTTTCGAGACGGAACGCGTAACACTGATGATTTGAACATCAAATCTTCAACTCTATTGCTAGAATCTCTAATCTGAAAAAATCACCTTCCATGCCACGCACGTCTGTAAGTAATAGGTTTCATGCACTTTTCGCCCCCCTTCCGGGGTACTTTTCAGCTTTCCCTCACGGTACTAGTCCACTATCGGTCTTGAGAAATATTTAGCCTCGGATGCTACTTTCACCCATATTCATTGCCCACTACCAAGGACAACTACTCGGGTATGAATAGGACTCTTCCCACTTCGCTTAAGGGGGTATCACCCTCTTTGCCAGAACTTTTCAGATCATTTCAGCTGTGTTCCAAGATTCCATATTATCATACCAAAACACCACATCTCCCGAAGGATTCAGTTTGGGCTCTTTCCTTTTCGTTCGCCACTACTTGGGAAATCTCAATTGATTTCTTTTCCACGTGGTACTAAGATGCTTCAATTCCCACGGTTCGACTTCCAATACTTGTGTACTGGAATGTGCATAAGCACAAGATTCTCATTCGGACATCTCGGGATCATAGGATGCGTGCGCCTACCCCGAGCTTATCGCAGCTTGCCACGTCCTTCATCTCTTCTCAAGCCTAGCAATCCACCTATTACCGTCTTTACACCGGCATATTCAGCCACATATTACACGACTATGCACGACGATCATTGCAAGTCCCCTGGCAGGGACCCACTACATCCTTCATACATCACTTTTGGTGATGCATTGCATCGATGATTCAATATGAAGATTATGTACACCCGTACACTTTCCATGTCTAAGGAGGTGATCCGACCGCAGGTTCCCCTACGGTCACCTTGTTACGACTTTTCCCTTGTCACGAACCCCAAGTTCGATAACGCCAATCAGACGTCACCTCGCTAAGAGCTCACTTCAATGAAACGACGGGCGGTGTGTGCAAGGAGCAGGGACGTATTCACCGCGCGATAATGACACGCAGTTACTAGGGATTCCATATTCGTGAGGGCGAGTTGCAGCCCTCAGTCATAACTGTGGTAACGTTTGAGGATTACCTCATCCTTTCGGATTTGAAACCCATTGTCGTTACCATTGCAGCCCGCGTGTGGCCCCAGAGTTTCGGGGCATACTGACCTGCCGTGGCCCCTTCCTTCCTCCGCATTAACTGCGGCGGTCCCGCTAATTCGCCCCACTACTCCTGAGAGTAATGGTGGCAACTAGAGGCAGGGATCTCGCTCGTTACCTGACTTAACAGGACATCTCACGGCACGAGCTGGCGACGGCCATGCACCACCTCTCAGCTTGTCTGGTAAAGTCTTCAGCTTGACCTTCATTCTGCTGTCTCTCCGGGTAAGATTTCTGGCGTTGACTCCAATTGAACCGCAGGCTTCACCCCTTGTGGTGCTCCCCCGCCAATTCCTTTAAGTTTCATACTTGCGTACGTACTTCCCAGGCGGCAAACTTAACGGCTTCCCTGCAGCACTGCATTGGCCACAAGCCAATGCATCACTGAGTTTGCATAGTTTACAGCTGGGACTACCCGGGTATCTAATCCGGTTTGCTCCCCCAGCTTTCATCCCTCACCGTCGGACGTGTTCTGGTAGACCGCCTTCGCCACAGGTGGTCATCAATAGATCAAAGGATTTTACCCCTTCCTACCGAGTACCGTCTACCTCTCCCACTCCCTAGCTCTGCAGTATTCCCGGCAGCCTGTACGTTGAGCGTACAGATTTAACCGAAAACTTACAGAGCCGGCTACGGATGCTTTAGGCCCAATAATCATCCTGACCACTTGAGGTGCTGGTTTTACCGCGGCGGCTGACACCAGAACTTGCCCACCCCTTATTCATCGGTGTTTCTAGGACCGACAAAAGGTTCGTTTAGCACAAACCACTCGGATTAACCTTGTCGTGCTTTCGCACATTGCAAAGTTTTCTCGCCTGCTGCGCCCCATAGGGCCTGGGTCCGTGTCTCAGTACCCATCTCCGGGCTACTCCTCTCAGAGCCCGTACCTGTAATAGTCTTGGTGGGCCATTACCTCACCAACAAACTGATAGGCCGCAGTCCCATCCTACGGCGATAAATCATTTGGAACACAAACCATTCCAGGTATAGTGTTCTATCGGGCATTATTCTCAGTTTCCCGAGGTTATTCCCGTCCATAGGTTAGGTTGACTACGCGTTACTGAGCCGTCTGCCTTGTATTGCTACAATGACTCGCATGGCTTAGTATCAATCCGATAGCAGTCAGGTCCGGCAGGATCAACCGGATTCTGAATTATTATTTTGTATTTTGATTATTGAAGTACATTTGTACTTTAATTGGAATTGACGGATGCACATAATCTTCACATTTCAGATATTGATCTGTTGATCAAATCCTCATTTTTGTATGCGTAACTGGAGGCCCATGAATCACAAAGTGGCATCTTGCCATACTTCATCACGAGCGCCGCCTATTGCGTTACGTATGCAGAAGCCAACAAAGCCAGAATCCATATAAACCATACGTGAAATTATGCCTGATCGGGCCAAAATATTGTAAAAATTACATGTTTTTTGGGGCTGATTTCGCTTAAGGTAGATTTTCACGTATCAATAGTTAAAATGTCAGATCTTAGTTTGAAAATTGCTTTTGAGTAATTATATTTCAGAATACAAAAAGAAGACAAAGACTTCAGCGAAAATATTTGCAAAGTCATCCAAACTTCACGTAAATGGTGTTTCTCATAACATACGATTTTATGAACCTTATCCATTTGTTGTCAAATCATCTAAAGGAACAAACCTTGTCGATGTAGATAATAACAAGTTTACAGATTATTGGATGGGCCATTGGTCTTTGATATTTGGACATGGTAAAAAAAATGTTAAAGATGCATTACAAAAACAAATTGAGAAGAGTTGGATGTATGGAACTGTAAATGAACAGACAGTAAGATTATCTGAAATGATTTCAAAAGCAGTTCCAGTTGCAGAGAAAATTCGTTATGTTACATCAGGTACTGAAGCTACAATGTATGCAGTTAGATTAGCTCGTTCAGTTACAAGGAAAAAAATAATTGCAAAGATAGATGGAGGATGGCACGGATATACATCGGATTTACTAAAAAGTGTCAATTGGCCATTTAATGAATCTGAAAGTAGTGGAGTAGTAAATGAAGAAAAAATTGTTTCAATTCCATATAATGATTTAGAAGGTTCATTAAAAATTCTAAAAAAACATTCAAAAGATTTAGCTGGTGTGATTATTGAACCAGTGTTAGGTGGAGGAGGATGCATTCCAGCAACTCCAGAATATCTCAAAGGGATTCAAGAGTTTGTTCATAAAAATAATTCATTATTCATATTAGATGAAATTGTTACAGGGTTTAGATTTAGATATGGATGTCTATATCCCACAATGAAACTTAATCCAGACATTGTAACATTAGGAAAAATTGTCGGGGGAGGAATGGCAATTGGAGTAATGTGCGGTAAAAAAGAAATCATGGAGCAGGCAGATACTACAGGAAAAAAGAAATCAGAGCGCTCCTATGTAGGAGGAGGTACATTTTCTGCAAATCCTGCATCAATGACTTCAGGCCATGCAACTCTGAGCCTATTAAAATCAAAAAAATCAACATACTCAAAAATCAATTCACTTGGAGAATTTGCAAGAAAAGAGATAGGAAAGGCATTTGATGGAAAAGTGGCAATTACAGGTAAGGGCTCATTGTTCATGACTCATTTTCTCAAAGACGGTGTAGAGGAAATAACAAATTCATCACATGTCGCAATGTGTGATTCCCAAATGCTTGCAAAATATCATTTTAAGATGATAGCCCATGATGGCATATTCTTTTTGCCAGGAAAATTGGGTGCAATTTCAGACGCCCATACTAAAGAAGATATCAGGAAAATGGTTTTAGCATCTAGTAATTTTGAAATTTAATGATTTTTCTAACTTGCAAACCAATCATTGCAGGTGCTGCAATGTACATTCCCAAGTTTAATGCAATGACTGAAATCCCTAGTCCTAACACTTGTTCTTCTGAACCATCTTCAGCTAATGACATTATGGATAGTGTTGATAACATTGGAGTGATGAGCGTCTTTACTGTTTCTTTGAATAACGGACTTTCTCTTTCCCAATCTGCAACAGTTGGTGCAAATGAATAGTATATTGTGTTAAATCCGGACATGAATGATGTTCCAGAGGTTGTACTGAATAGTGTGTTGTCTCTGATTTCTCTTAGTAATTGTACTTGAGGCGCTAGTTCTGTACCATATGTTGCAGTTGCAATAAGACAACCGCCGTCATCATTACTAATTTCTTCATTGTCCGTTTCTGCGTAAGCCACTACTACTTTTATTAAAAGTGTTATAGGAATTAAATTTGTAGGATCCCATTTTTCCTCAAGTTCTTTGTACTCTTCTTGAGTGACTGGTCTATTTTCTTGAGCATTTTTTAATAGCATTTCTGCAATGTCAAAATTCTCATCAGTTTCTTCTAGATATTCTTGAAGAAGTGGAATTGCCTCAGAATATTTTTCTTGTGAATAAAGTATAATCGCTATGTTCAACTTTGCTTGAAAGAAGTCGGGATTATGTTCTAAGGCAGTTTCATAAAGTGCCATAGATTCTTCAAGATTACCATTGTTTGCAAGTACAGAACCTTTATTGACTAATGCGTAAGGTTCAGTAGGATCAATCTCTAAAGCTTTATCGAAAAGTGCCATAGTTTCTTCAAAATTACCGTCAAATCCATGAAGGATCTCTGCTTTATGAATAAGTGCCTGAAGATGTTCGGGGTCAATCTCTAAAGCTTTATCAAAATATTCTATTGCTTTATAACCTGAGTCTTGAACACTGTCATCAAAAAATTCAAAATAGTAGTCCACACCAATTTCAAATAATTCTTCAGCACTTTGTTCAGCAAATGAATTCGGTACAGTTACAAGAATTAAAACAAATATCAAAAACAATGAAAGTGTTAGCTTTAACATAACCATAATGAAATAATTTACAAAGTAATTAAATGATCTAAAAGGATTTTTTAATGATTTTTCTAACTTGCAAACCAATCATTGCAGGTGCTGCAATGTACATTCCCAAGTTTAATGCAATGACTGAAATCCCTAGTCCTAACACTTGTTCTTCTGAACCATCTTCAGCTAATGACATTATGGATAGTGTTGATAACATTGGAGTGATGAGCGTCTTTACTGTTTCTTTGAATAACGGACTTTCTCTTTCCCAATCTGCAACAGTTGGTGCAAATGAATAGTATATTGTGTTAAATCCGGACATGAATGATGTTCCAGAGGTTGTACTGAATAGTGTGTTGTCTCTGATTTCTCTTAGTAATTGTACTTGAGGCGCTAGTTCTGTACCATATGTTGCAGTTGCAATAAGACAACCGCCGTCATCATTGCCACGTGGCTGTGTTGATTGCGGTGTTGATTGCGGTGTTGATTGCGGTGTTGATTGCGGTGTTGATTGCGGTGTTGATTGCGGTGTTGATTGCGGTGTTGATTCAGCATATGCTTTTGAACAATCTATTTGTTTTGGAGGGGGAGAAATAATTTTAATTATTTGTCCAATAGGTGTAAAATCTAAAAGATTCAGATCATTGTTTACCTTACATTTTGCAACTTGGATGTCCCCACCTTTCTCTACTGTTTCAATCAAATTGTTCACAGCAATGATTTCTTTTTCAGATACATTGATGGAAGAGTTTTCAGAGGCTTGAGAAAGAACAGTTTTTGCATCTTCTGTTTTACCAGTTTCAGCCAATACAGTACTTTTTGCAAGTAATGCATTAGAATTTGTAGGATCAATTTTCAATAACTTTTCAAGAATAGTTAAAGATTCATCATATTGATTTAATTGATAATGTGTCCATGCTTTATTTTCTAATAACTCAATATCGTTTGGAGATTCTAATAAAATATCGTTAAAAATTTCCAATGCATCCTCATATTCTCCAACATAACTAAGTGCAGTTGCTTTATTTTTTAAAGCATCAAAATTATCAGGTTCGTCTTCAAGTACTTTATCAAAGGAAGTGATTGATTTATCATACATTCCGTTTGCCAAATATGCAATTCCAACATTTACTAAAGCATCAATGTTTGCAGGATCTCTTTTAAGAACATCCTTAAAAATTGGAACTGCCTCAGAATATTTTTCAAGATAAGATAACGTCAATCCTAAATTTAGTAATGGAAGAAAATCTAAAGGATCTTGTTCTAATGCTTTTTCAAAATAAGGGATTGCTTCTTCATAATGTCCTTGGTCTAACAGTGCAACTCCTTTGTTGTTAAGAGCATCAATATCATTTGGATCAAGTTCAAGCATTTTATCATAAAGAGCAATTGCTGCACCATATTTTCCAAGTTGTGCCAAATTATTGGCGTATTCATTTAAAACATAAAAATCATCAGGATCAATTTGAAATGCTTGTTTTTGTAATGCTAAACCTTCTTGTATGTACGGATGATCATCACCATAAATATAGCCTGCATAAATCATTGAATTTCCTTTACCGGTTAAAGCTGCTGCCAAATTGGGTTCTAGATTCAAAAGAATATCATAAACAAGAATTGAATCTTCATAATAATTAGGATTGTCAGTGATATCAGCGATTTCATGTAGGGAAATTCCTTTGAATATTAACGCATCAATGTCTGTCGGATCTTCATCTAAAACCATATCAAAAAAAGTAATTGCAGATTTATGTTGAGACAGTGCATCATCATATAGGGCTTGATTTTTTGAATCAAAAGCTTGTTCGTGTAAGTCTAATCCATTATCAAAATTATCATCTATTTCATCGGCAAATGCTGTAGGACCAATTGTAAGAATGGTTAAAATAACAAATAATGAAATTAGTAACTTCACCATGCCCACATAGTCATAATATATCAAGTAAATAAGTTCAATCAAATGATATAGTTTAACTATCTAAAAAAACATCAATTATAGGTTGGAGGGTTTAGATTGAGACTACCATCATGGTCAGAATTTAATGAGAAATTATTACTGTTTGAAAAAAAGGCTGCAGCATTACAGCAAAATGAAAAAATTGCAAAGTTTAAAGAAAACCATCCTACATTAAACAAGGCTATTCAATCAGCCATCACTCTTGCAATTCCGCCCCCATTTAGCATTGTTGCAGGGAATATTTACAATTCGTTTGATGGAACACCCAAAGAAAAATCAAATGAGGTAATGAATTATTTCAATTATCTTAAAAATAAAGGAGAAAAACATTATGAAGAAGTTGCGACAAAATTAGATGCAGTATTAGTAAACGTTCAAGATCTAAAACAAATTTCTGCAAAAGAAGAAACAGTAGAAAACCTCAAAGACATTCTGATTAGTTCTAGTAGTAAAATTGATCAAAAATTAGTAGAATTGCAAATGGGAATTACTGAAATCAATACCAATGTAACTGAAATCAAAGAGAGTCAAGAAGTAATACTCAAAGGTCAAGAATCAATGCAAAATGATATCGATGTGATAAAACAGCAACTAGTCATACTAATAGGAAAAGAACAACAAACACTGCAACAAATCCACATTGAGCCTAAAATTATCAAGGAAAAAGAAGTTCCTGAAATCACTCAAGAAATAGTTACGCAGATTGAACAAATTCGGGAAGAAAAAGAAGACTTGCATGAAAAATTAGAAGAGTTAGGACAAAAGCCAGAAGTAGATGTAAATTTGACAATTTCAGAGGCGAATTTTGATTATCATGTGGGCAATTTTGATGGAGCATCTGCACTCTATGATAAAGTGTTGGAAGTTGATCCTGAAAATGAAATTGCCAAAAAGAATAAAGAATTAACGGTAGGTAAGCTTGACAAACTTTTAGGAAAACAAAAAACATTCAAAAACAAAAATGTTGATTTAAAGATGCTCGCAGGAAAAATGGAGCAGTTTTTCTCAAAAAATAAATTCAAAGATATTTTGTTAGAAGAAGACTCTGGAAAAAAATGGTTTATTGTCAAAGCAAGGAAAGGGGGAATTGGCAGTACATTAGCAGGTACACGAAAAGCAATCCACATTCTAATTCAAGGAAAACCTGAACGATTCAAAGTAGAGATGACAACTGGAGAATGGGGCAAAAATATGGCAATTGCTACAGGAACTGCATTATTAACTTGGGGAGTTAGTGCAGGAATAGGAATGGCAGCAAATGCAAAATTCAGAGGAGATCTTTGGAAACATATTGAAAAATCAGTTGAAGAATTATTTGATACTGAAAAATCATCTAAAAGTACAGCCAAATATTAAAAAAATTGTGTTCTCCAAGAAATTAAATTATTAAAAACTTCAAGATAATTGTCACATTTTATAGTGATATGGACATGTGAGGAAAATCCACCAAACTTACCTTCAAAAATTAGAGTACATTCATCTTTAAAAGGAGGCACAGTTATTCCAATTTTTTTTAAAGAATGAAATTCCATAGATTGGATATTAATTAATTTAGAATTTATTATCACTTGTTTTTTTTCAGGATTCTTGTTGATTGTTTCATCTAATTGTTTTTGAATAGAATCGCCCCAAGCAAGAGAATCTTGTGGCCATCGATGAACATATACTTTATCAGCTAAAAATTTTAATTCAAAATTAGGCATAACACTAAATCATTTTTTTATAAAATTAAACATATCGCATATTATAGATCTTTAAAAATAACAATTGAAATGATTCCAATTAAGACGATAATTGGGATTAATAAACGAGAAAAATTACGAATTTTTTGAATTTTTGGAGAATTTTCATCAGAGCTTGAAATACGCTGTTGAATAACAGATGAAGATATACTGAGAGTAAATAATGCATAAACAGTCATGTAGATTTTATCAAAAATTGTCAAATAAGACACTTCAGGTAATTGTGAAAGTATAGAATTTACGAATACAATCAAACCACCAAAAAGAAAAGTGGAAAGAACAACACGTGTAGCATATTCTTTTCCCATCCATAAAGGCATCAATCCAAGTGCAGTGATCAAAAATAATGGTAATAGATATTTAATGACCGCAGAATTATTTTCTTCAACATAAGTTGCAGTAAATCGACAAAAAGTATCAGATAAACTAATGAGTTCACTCTGAGCATACTCACTATCATAATCATCATAATTATGAACCGTAATAGTTGCAAGAGGATTATCAACATAAATGTCAGACATTATTGCAGTTTCAATGATTGAATTTTCTCCTTCAACAAAAACAAAATCAAAAATATTACGATCCACAGATTCAGCATAAATGTTCATTTTTAAAACTTCAAACGGGAAATTCTTTAAATCAAATTGACTATAAAAAGTTCCTGTAACTCTAAATAATATTTCATTTCGACTTTCAGTAAATTTAACAGAAGAAAATTTGATGTTTCCAGCATTTGGAAAATCCAACCAACTACTAGGAGGCAATGGTTTCTTTTCAGAAGATAATATCATATTTTGGAAAGAAAGAACATCATTATCAAGTGGAGTTATCCAAATCCAAAAATCAGCATCGAATGCGCCAGATTTAGTATCAACATTACCAATTCGAACTAATTGTATATCTATAGAATGCTTATGCGGAGTACTTTCAGGATTGCGATTTTTAGCATATTCAAAGCATTTTTCAGATTCAGTATGGATTGCAGTAGATGAAAAAACAGGATTTAGATAAAATGGAAATATCAACATTACAACTAAAAAAATAAGCAAAAAATGTAGATGCACATTATGGTATATCTCCATAATCAATGAAAAACTTTGTTTAATACTTAATAAGTAAAAATTTTGAAAATTAAATTTTTATAAAATTGTTACATCAAAAAAGTATGAAAAAGAAAGAGGAAAATAAAGAAGCATATGCTACAGAAGACCCTACCAACACATCAGCAGAAGAACAAGAAAATATGGCAAAAGAAGCAATTAAAAAATTCAAATCATTAGAATAAACCAAACTTTCATTAGCAATATAATTTTTGAGAAATTATGGGGTTATTCGGGTCAAAAGAAAATGTGGAAGATTTAATGTATAATGCAATGTCATTAATGGAAAAGAATCAACCAAAAGGAGCCATATCATTATTTAACAAAATCTTAAAACAAGAATCAAAAAATGCATCAGCATTGTTTAACAAGGGTTTAGCATTAAATCAAATAAAAAAATACAGTGATGCAATCACATGTTTTGATATGGTAATTGAGATTAACCCAAAAGATTCCCAAGCATGGAATAACAAAGGGATTTCAATGGCTGAAAATGGAAACATTCAATCTGCAGCAGAATGTTATGATAAAGCAATAGAAGTAGACCAAAAAAATGCATCAGCACTGTTTAACAAAGGAGTATTATTAGATAAATTACAAGAACATGAAGAAGCTTTATCTATTTTGGATAAAGCAATTTCGGTGGATTCAAGAAAGCCAAATGTTATGATTTACAAAGGAATTGTATTAGGTAAAATGAAAAGACATGAAGAAGCTTTGAATTGTTTTCAAAATGTTTGTAAAAAATATCCAAATAATCAAGATGCATTTTTCCAAAAAGGAGTACAGTTAGCAGAATTAAATCAACATGAAAAAGCGCTAGATGTTTTTGATGAGATTTTGATAAAATTTAAAGAAAACGTAAATGTGATATATGCAAAATCACGTAGTAAAGCAGCATTAAAAAAATATCCTGAAGCATTAGAATTATTAAAACAAGCAATTGCTAAAAATCCAAAAATTATTCGAGTGTGGGCAAAAGAAGAGCCAATTTTTGAAAAATTACATAGTAATGAACAATTTAGAAAATTGGTAAAATTATAAAAATTTTAGACAACACATATTTTAAAAAAATTAATTTGTTCTTAAAATTTTAGGATCAAATTTTTCAAGAAATTTAAAAACAACATCAAGATGATTGGGAATAAAATTCTCACGATTTTCAGAATCGTGATCTAGGGTTAAGAATAAAATATAATCATCCTTGAGAGGAATGCTTAGTCGTTCAATTTTTTCATATACTGAAAATGTGAATTTGACTGGTCCAAAATACTGAATAGTTTTTCTCCTCATTCTTTGTCTAGAGACAGACTCAACCAAGTGCTCTAATTCATCATAACTTGTCAATATCATATTGTCTTGGTCTCTAACATACCGAGCTAGAGGATAACATTCCTTACTTACAATTGATGCATACCTAACTTTTTTCAAAAATTCTTTATCAGTGTGTTTATCAGGATTGAAGGTATCATCTAAAATATCTTCAAGATCATTAGCATCATTTACATCAAAAAATCGTTTAATGAAAACATGTTTTTTCTGAGGATCAGTGGCCAAATCGTTCATTATATTTTGACATAAAGAAATCATTCCAGAAATTTGGTCAGTAGTTTCATCTTTTGAAATTTGTTCATCAGATTCAAAACATATTTTTTGTTTTAAGGTATTTTTATCTTTGATTAATTTGCCATTTTTCACATGATTGACAATATCAATTACAGGTGATTTCCATGAAGCAATCATATCATTTTTAGCATTAACAAAAATCATAATTTGTTCATCATATGGAATTGAGATTCTCACCATTTGTTCATAATGGGTTAACGCGTACTTACAATTACCTAGAAAATGTTCCAATTCCCTTCTCATTAAATGCCTAGTGGAAGATTCAACCAAATGTTGCTGTCTACTGTAAATTTTAGAATCCCAAATATTACTACCAAGTGAAAGTGATTTGATAGGTTTTTTTCCTACCAAGAAAGATTTGTCTTTGTGTTGTATTGCACTAGCAATCCATTTCCCAGGCATTTTTCCCACACCACAATAAAAAATATCATCATGCAGAGAAACAATGGGTTTACACAGTTTGTATGTTAAACGGCGATTTTCTTTATAAAAAGCTGTAACAAGTTCGTCAAAATTATCATATTCTGCATCATTTGATGATTCAGAAACAGTGTAAAGGTATTCTTCATCAAGAGGAGGTCTGAAAAAAGCACGTATAGACTCAAACATATAATATCACTCTTGTCCAAACAACGCAAAAACTTTACGTCTTTCCAGCCACGCAGTCATCGATACCATCAAAATGCCAAGAATTAATCGTCCTTGTATACTCAACAATTCTCCACTAGCTTCCCAAACTCCACTAGATAAAACTATCAGTCCAATACCAGCCATCAATAAGCTGAGAGAATTTCTGGCACCACGGTATTTTCGACGAAGAGAAAACGTTTTGCTTGGAGGATAAAAAGGATTATCTTTCTCAATAAGTAAATCATCCTTTTTTATTTTTTCAATCAATCCAACAACTTTGTTGAGTAGTTTATCCACATTGTCTGCTTGTCTTTGAGCTTTTTTCTCTTTTTTTGCATCATTATTTTCAATTGATTCAGAAATATCTTTTTTAATTTGATTAATAGCATTGTGGCTCCATTCAGTTAATTGATCATATGGATCATATGTTTTCTTTTTGTTATTCAAAGATTCAAGTTTTGCGAGTAAATCTTTTGTCAATAAAGCATTATTACTTTCAACAATTTTTTTTATAGATTCTTGATTAGTTTTAACTATTTCATGTAATCTCAAAATTTCTTCATGTAATTCATCTATAGTGAGTTTTTTCTCAGAAGTCATTGATACAAACACCTATTGAATTGGTTATAGTAAACTTCTTCGTCTTGAGGAGAAAGATCCAGATAAGGCAATACTTTCAATAATTCAGAAAGAATAATACAATCATCTTCTAAAACAGTAGCATAATCAAAAATGTCAGGTATAATTCCCACCTGGGTATCAGCCCAAAGATATACAACCGTAACAAAAATCATTGAAAAAACTACCAAAATACTTGTTTTCCATGCAACTTCTTTACTTCGATTCAATAAATCTAAAGCAATTTGCCTGTGTTGCCTATATTTAAGAAATGCAATCCACGCAACAACAAAAACAGATGTTATACCCAACAGAACATAAAAAATTTTGACGTGTTTTGTATCCCATTGATATTCAAAATATACTTCTTCAGCAGATCTTACACCAGATAGAAAAGCACCATCAACTACCCCCATGAAAGAAGGAGTAGTAGCCTCACCAGCAAAAAATAACTTTCCGTCTACTTTTTTTGCAAGTTGTTCATAGTCAGCAGGACTAGAATGGATTGAGGGATAAGAATAAGATCCACGAGAAAAAGGATCCGAACCCCATTTTGTAATCAGAGGGTCTGAAATCAAATGACTGACCAAGATTGGATTGGATTCAGTCCCATACGCTTGATTAAGTACTTTAATTGCCTCTTGTTTAATTTCTTCATGAGATTTTTTTTCAATTTCTTTGCCATATTGAGCAGAATTAAATGCCATTAAAATAGCAGGAGCATTTTCATTTCCTGAATCTTTTAGAACCTTATGAACATTAAGAAAAATTGCCCATTTACCTATATTGTCACCTTCATGTAAAAATGAAAGCCATTGTTCATCAGGCCAAAAAGGTTTTTCAAATTCTAAATACACTTTATTCATTACTCCCATTCCCATTTTTTCTATCGATTTTATTTTTTCATTTGGAAGTGATGGAATAAAAGTAACTTTACCAACATCGGTATCTAATATTGGTGAGGATTGAAAATCACCATAATTTGATACATTGTCTTTTTGCACACTATCTTTCATCACCCCAAGAGGCAGAGTACTGATAACATATCTAGATTTAAAAATAACTTCCCCAGAAGAAACAGAATTTGCAGTAGTGAAAACTAATGAATCAGGATTTTTTGAACTATAATCTACAGAATATACAATGTGGTTTAATCGGATATCTAATTGTTCGGCAAGTTTGTCAGTAATTTGATCATACCCACCAGGGAAAATTACCTCATGGCCTGCAAACCCCAGATACGTATTATGATGTCGAGCACTAGTGTTGTTAATAGGTGCAGGCCATTCATGTTCAAAATGTAAATTTGTCAGATGTCTAAATTCATCTTCAAGATGACCAAGATCATTTAATTGAATATATGTGTCTAAGAGATACTGAATAGATTTTTCAGAATTTTTTGGATATTCAACGTATTGATCAAAAAGTTTTTCTTTTAATGGATGGTCTGAATGATATTCATATTTTTCATATGCAAATCTAAGAAAATCTTCATACATATTATCAAGAGCTTTTTCATCTGCATCAGAAAGAGGATTGCCAGAGGAGTCATAGTAAATTAACGCTTCCTTATGGGAATAATCTAAAGTGGGAATAGTTTCTATATCATGTCTTTTAGTCAGTTCATAAATTGGACTATATTTTACTCCATGAATCCAAGACGCTCCTAAATCTAATGGAGTACCAGTGGAATTATCAGTCCACAACCTGCCACCAACACGATCTCTAGCTTCAAGAACAACCACATCCAATCCCATTTGACGTAGTGATTCAGCAGCAGATAATCCAGAAATGCCAGCACCAATTACCACTACATCATAGAATTCCTTATTGTATTGTCCATAAGAAAAATCAACTAGTTCGCCAACAAATAATACGCATAAAATCCCCAAAAGAAAAAATTTGTAACCCATCAAACATATGAAAATAAGATAGTTGAAAAGTCTTTTTTTAAACATGATAATAAATGAAAGAAATTTTATTCAAGAGTACCAGGCAAAATAGTATGAAGATTCCAAATAATTTGGTTCATGCAGCATTTTTCTTTACAGATATCGTAGGATTATCAGATCCAATAATGTCTACTGAAACACAAACAGCAAAAATTCAAGGATTAAATCAAATGATACAAGAATGTAACACGTATAAAAAAACAAAGGAAAATGAAATGTTTGTTTTGCCAACAGGAGATGGTATGGCAATCGGATTCAAAGATGGGTTAGAACAACCATTAGATTTAGCCATAGAATTTCATAAAAAATTGAAAAAATATAATGAAAATAAAACGAAGATTGATAAAATTTTAGTAAGAATTGGTTGTCATGTAGGGCCAGTATTTCTTGTGAAAGATATTTTAGGAAACCTAAATTTTTGGGGTCAAGGAATTATTCTGGCAAGAAGAACCATGGATGTTGGAGATGATTGGCATATTTTGTTGACATCAACAATGGCAGAAAGTCTACTTGAAGTATCATTAAGATATAAAGAAATATTGTATCCACTACACGATTATGAAATAAAACATGATCAAAAAATATTGATTTATTCTGCTCACGGAGAATCATTCGGGAATAAAAGTAGTCCTAAAAAAGGATTGATAGAAAAAAGCATCATTAATGAAAAAACTCTAGAACAAAATCAAAAAATTACATTTGAACATGTAAAATTTGAATTAAGATTACAAGATTCAGATAATAGAATTTTTCACAGACGAACCTATAAAATTACAAATCATTTCGAAGATCCAATATATGAAATTACCACAGGGATTATTACCAGTGTAAAAAAATCATTTTATGATCTAGATGTCAAGGCATTTAATGATGACGTGGAACTACAAATAAAAAGTATCAATGTAGATACAGATTTTATCAAAGAATTTACTATTAAATTTGAACATCCAGTTTTTGAAAATGAAGATATGGAATTCACTATCACATATGCATCAGAGGCAGCAAAAAATGAATTTAATAATAAATTTTTAATAAATGCAAAAAAATTTGATTTAATTTTTTCTTATTCTAGTAATTTAAAAATTAAAAATCCAAAAGCTAAATTAATTCAAAATGAAACAGAAAAACAGATCAATATTGAACCAAATATCAAAAGAGGTATTTTTACTCAAGTGTATTGGGACACAATTAAGGATATTTCAATTGGGGATGAAATAGAATTAATTTGGGAATAAAAATATCAAAGAAGAGGATTATCTAAAAATATTGCAAAGTCAGGATTGTTATTAAGTTCATTAAAGTCATCGTCAACCATTAACATTTTGCTTAGTGATTTATTATTTTTAGCACATTTTTTTAATATTGAAATGCATTCATCAGGGTTTTCTAATTTTAAATTACATTTTGCCAGAAAATACTGCATTGTAGAATTTTGTGGATCTTCTTCTAAACCATTATCAAAACACAGTTTTGATTCATCATATTTTGCAATTTTGTAAAGACAAACACCTTTGACTAACCAGAAATCACCAGGAGGAAGATCAACCTGAGAAGCTTTATTTCCATACTCAATTGCCTGTTCAAATTCTTTAAATTTTGTAAGAGTTTTACTTTGATCAACATATTTCATATAAAGACCACACCTAGATTCCCAAGCTTTGTTAAAGCATTCAATAGCTTCAAAATATTTTTCCAATTTGTATAATGAAACACCTTTGTAAAACAACGAATCAAAAGTTACTTCATTATGCTGAAGATCATTTTCAAAACAAGTTATTGCTTCATCCCAATTTAAAATTTCAAAAAAATCACGACCTTTTTTGTACCAATAATCTTTCTTTTTGTATTTGTCATCTTTTTCAATAAATTTATCATATGCTTCAATTGATTCTTCGAATCGGTTTTCTTTTTTTAGTTTATCTGAACGTTTTTTCCAAAAACTTGAGGCACTATCTTTCATACTGAATCTATATCAGAAGATTTTTTCTCAGAATTAAGATTTTCTGTTAATTTTCTATATGTATCAAGAAATCCACTAGAAATATCAACTGAATCTGCACAAAGGGCATTATGAGCTTGAGATAATTTGTACCATGGAATTGAGGGGTATTTATGATGAGTAAAATGATATCCGGCATTATGAAAAATATGATTTTTCCACCCAATATCAGAACGAGTAGTGTTTTTTGTGTTGTAGTGTTTTGCAATTTCAGACCAATAACGTTGAGTTGAAAAAACCCAAAAAAGTGGGATTATCCAATAGTAAAGTAGAATATCCAATCTATCAAAATAGGCAAAAATGCCAATTATCGCAATCCAAAAAAAGATAAGTTGTAGATGATTCTTTTCAATTTTTGTGTATCGTAAATCATAGAGAAAGAAATACCCACTATACCCAATTATAGGTTTGATAAACCATATCCAAAACATATTTTTCTTAGGATTATTCAATCCTATAATTTCATAATCCCCAACAATATGATCAAATTTGGTATTCATTTTATAATGATGATCTCGATGTTCTGTTCGATATGCAGACATTAAAACAAGAAAGGGGAATGCATAAAATATTTTTGAGAATTCATTTATTTTTTTACTCTTGAAAAGATTATAGTGAGATGCCTCATGTAGCAAAACCTCACCAATAGCATATTGAAAAGTTCCAATCACCCAAACAGATGCCAAATATACAAAAAAATTATTTGCCCAAACACTAAACAAAATTGTTGCAATAATTGCACCCCAATCTCGTCCTAAAGCAAGGAACCCCCTTAAATCACTACGTTCAACAAAATCTTGAGGAGTCATTTTATTTTTTTATTATTTAAATGAGTATTCAATAAGTTAGTCGGAAGTTTTACTTTACGAATAGTTATTTTTGGTTTAGATTTATCAGTAAATCCCATAGCAAGATATGTTTGGTAAATATCAGAACAATTTAACAATTCAATTAGTTCTGATCGGCATTCAAATTTTTCCAAGTATGATTCTGCCCATTTCCAATCAGAGTGAGGATTACAAGAATATACCACCCACCAAGCCACTCCATCAATTACATCTATATCAAATGGGTATATTTCACAGTCAAGAGGCCTATGTTCATAAATGCCACAACCATTTTTTTCTTTATCAAAAAAAACACATTCATTTGTATTTGGTTTTCTTTTAATTTGTTTTAATTGCTGAGTTTCATTTAATTTTAGAATTTGGACATAATCACCATTATTCTTTCCAATCTTATCTAATTTTTTTAAATCATTTGGAAATAATGGAGGACAGTCAACACTATAGCAACAGGACTCTGTACACGTGGAGCACAATGACTGATAGCTGAAATTATCGTTCTTCGATAATTTTTTCTCCAATTTCCCCCACACCCATATTCTTGAAAATATTATACATTGTCATATTTTCATATGGCTTTAAATTCACATGTTATTTAAAGATCTATAAAGAATTATTCAGAATGAATTAAATCTCTATGTTTGTACAATGCATAAGTTATGATTAATGGACTGACAAAATAAAACATGGTATACCAATGAGTTCTATCAAAACCACCATAAAGCTCCATGAAATAATATGGAATATCTGCAAATATGGTCAACCCAATTCCTATAATTAACAACATCCAAGCAGGACCTAGAATGCCTTTTCTAAAAACTGAAAATCCTACTAAGGCATATGAAAGCATGAGAGGATTAAGAAAAACAAAAGTAATAGAAGTATAGAAACATAATTCATTACATTCATCATAAAATTCAATATAGATTTTATCAGGCTTAAATTGAAAACCATGTTCTTCATCAACAAAAATTGCTTCGCCACTATACGACATGATATAGAAGACAAGGAAAAAAGTTGGTATGACAAATAACACAAACAATTGTTTTATCGTAAGTTTTGGTTGAAATCTATGTGTTGTTAAACGTAAGTGAATTAATGCACCAGCATGCCAAACTAAAAAGCCAAGATCATTTGGAGCAGGATAGGGATTCTCAACCCCCATAGTTTCAAGAGAAAACCAACCAGCCCAACCTAAAAGATTACCCAACATACCAATGGCCAAAGCCAAATATGCATTTTGAAGAACTTTTTGACCAGTATGCCAAAATTGTTTTGCAATGATAAAAGCCATCGTAGTTGCAACAACATGAACAGCCAACAAAAGCCATTCAAAAAGATCAATTTCAGCATCTATGTCAGGTTCAATAGAATTGTAATATCCATAAATAATAATCCCTACAAACAAGCTAATCAAAAAAAGATAGTTGATTTTACCAGAGGGTTTTTTAATAGAAGTTTCAGACAAGGATAAAATATCATTAAAATATTATCTTAATAAAGAATTTCAAAAAACATAGTGAATGTAGTCACCAAAAGATGCAATTACTAATCAAAGCTTACTAATCAACAATAGAGCTCAGCAGATCATATGAAGGATTTTACCACATCTAGTGTATGGCTACAACACATATCGAACCAACAAGTGTGAGGCGAAGTGTAGGCAAAGGAACTGATGTTCTCATTGGTCCAACACCAGACCCTCTCAGTTGGAATGGAGAATCATTCAAGACTGAAGAACTTGAAAGATTAGAATTGGCAGGAGATCTAATGGTTTTGTCTGTCAAGGGTACAAAGTCATTTAAAATGAGTGATGCCCCAAAAGCAAGAAAACCAAAAGAGTATCATGGATACATTGTAATCAATAAAGGTACAAAAGCAGTAAAAATCTAAAATTACAATGTTTCTTTTTTTATTTTTATGGAAGAAGATTCCTAAGAAAATCGCATGAGTGAAAATGAAGAACTAACTGCCAAATATTTTTTAGAATTGGCAAGTACCCAAAGATTAGAAATAATTTATGCCCTATTTAAAAAACAATCATCAATTAGTGAAATTGCAAAACAATTAGAGGCCACAATTCAAGAAGTGTCAAGAAATTTTGGCAGATTAGAGAAAACAGGGTTAATTGATAAGCAACAAGACAGACTATACAGTTTATCCACATTTGGAAAAATGATATGTATGCAAACACCATCAATAGGATTTATTTCAAAAAATGAGAGATATTTTAAAGAGCACGATTTTGGAAATTTACCATTAAAGTTCATTCAGCGAATTGGAGCTCTAAACAACAGTAATTCAATTAACGGATATTCTAGAATTATTGAAAAGTGGGATTCCATTTATAGAGAATCTGAAGAATATATTTACAATATTTTAATCGATGCTCCATATTCTATTGAAATGATGGACATTATTGAAACAAAATTAAAAAAAAATATTAAAATAAAAAGTATATTTTCAGAAAATGTAATTGTACCTAAAGACAGAAAAAAAATATTAAAAAAATATGATTTTGACAAATATATCAAAAACGACACTTTAGAAAAGAAAATGACTAAAAATACAAAAATCAGCATCACAATGAATGAAAAACAAGCAGTGGTTTGTTTTCCTTTTACAAACGGGGAAATAGATCTTAGTAAAGGGTTTTACAGTTCTGATGAGAATTTTCATCAATGGTGCTTAGATTATTTCAGATATTGTTTATTTGAAGGAAAGAGATTTCGAGAAGATATTATAAATTAAGGATTGTTTTTATAATTAGGATTAATCCATTCAACTAAAACACCATTATTTTTAGAATTTAGATCATCAAGGTAATTTGGCAAAAGTTTTACAAATTTAAAATCACAAGATAAATGAAAAGATAGAACACGATCACTTATGCTATTATCAATAACTTTTTGAGCGTATTCATCAGGAGTAAATTGATCACTGTACTTCCCATAATTTGATAAACGGCTCCCTGAAAAAAAACTCCGAATAGATAATTTAGATACCAACATTTTTCTCGCGTCATTCATAGAATTTGCAATTCCCATTCGTTGGAAATCAGGATGAACTGAGATATCAGCATCATAAAGGATATCACCAGATACAATGTGATTTTTAAAATAAAAATCACCACAAGCCTCAATCCACGTATGAGGTTTTAAAATAATAGATCTTAGAGTTAGAAAACTACTACAAGAACCTACAATTTCATTATTTGAAATTGCACAAAATTGACCCTGAGGAAATTTATCTACATGTGCAAAGATATGTTCTTTTTTCCATCTTGCATGTTCAGGTAAATCAAAAAATGTTTCATTTTGCAATTTTACTATTGAGGAAGCATCATTTTTTGTCGTATTTCTGATAATGATTTCATCAGACATGACAAACTATAACTGAAATTGAATAAAAAAGATCCTATGAGTAGAAAAATTATATTAATTAAAAACTCAATAGGACATTGATGAATAACACACTTTCGATAAAAGAGATTTCTATGTTACCAGAAAAATTCAAAAATAGAATTGAAACAGATTTAAATCTAGTTGCAAAAACTATACCAGACTACTTAAAAAATAAGGAAGACCAATTTTTAAAATATTGGAATACTCCAGAATTGGAAGGATTTTTGGAAGGATTTCTAGTAGGCATGTGTGAAACAAACTACATTCAATCGTTTCAAAAAGTATATGATCAATTCCCATCCAAATGTCAAATTGACGAAATAAACAAAATTATTGCACGAAGAAGATTTCAGTTTCAACAAGGGATTTTAGCTGCAATAAAAGAAAGCAAAAATTAACATAAAATATTAAACTAAAGTATTTTCTTGCGTACTGAATCAATCCTAATAATTCCAACTTTCTTTTTTGGACCAATTAGCCTTGCTTCAAAAATAGGAATATAAATTTCAGAAATTTCACGTAATGTAAATTCCTCATTGAGGTTTTTAACGTCTGTCTCCATTGGTTTTTTTAGTTGAGTTTTTAGTTTATCAATTGCAGCATCATAAGTCATCTCAGGTTTTTTTACATTTGACTCATTTTTGTCTAGTAATTGTTTTGGATAATTTTCAACAGTCTTTGAATTAATTTTAAATGGAAATTTAATATCCCTGCCATGATGATCAAAGGTTAATTCATCCTCTTCTTCAACAAATACATGCTCATCTAATTTGAAATCAATTTTATTTTTTCCTCGTTTTCCAACAAAAGCCTTGGTAATACTTGATTTTGAGCGTACTGGAAATAATCCATCTCCCAACAAAACTTCAGATACGTTAGAATCAACCGAAATTGAATGGGTTGCTTTTCTAAAATAGTCTGCAACATATTTTCCTGAAACCATTAGAATGCATTCATAGTATAATTTTAGAGAATGTACATGAACATCTTCTTTTTTTGGACGAGAAAGTAAAGATTTGAAAGGACTTGTCTTCTTTTCTTCAACAATACGCATTGCCTCAGATTCATTAATATTTTTTCTCAGGACTATAGTCTTTACATCATAAGAAGATTGAACCAAAACTATTCTGATTACGCAATTCTATCTATTAAATCAATTCGACTAGGAATTAAATAATAGAAACCAGTAAAGATAGTATGGCAGGAAAAAAGAAAGCAGGATACATTGAGAGATTTCTAAAAAAAGCAGACAAAGCAATTGATGAAGGAATCAAAAAAGCGGACGAAGCACTAGAAGACGCAGTGGAATTTGGTGAAATGGCAGCATCTCAAGCAAAAAAAACTAGCGAAGAGTTGACTAAAAAAGCATTAAAAGAAAAAGAGCAAATAAAATCAAGAGGAGTTAAAAAAATTAACGATGGAATTGCTGTTGCAAAAAATGCGACAAGTAAAAAAGAAGAAGATTTAGCAACACTTGAGAAACTTGGAAAACTACGAAAAGCAGGAGTTATAACTGAAAAAGAATTTCAAGAGAAGAAAAAGAAAATACTTGCTAGGATTTAAAATGAACAAATCCAATATTTCAGGTACAGGAGATAAGAGAAACGTAAATCATGATTGGTTTACAGGTAAGACATGGATGAAAGTTCTTTCAGAGAAAATAAAAGCAAAAGATCAAGACATCTATCACGTTCATTTTGAAAAAGGATCCAGAACAAAACTTCATCAACATAACGGAAATCAAGTATTAATCGGAGTGAAGGGAAAAGGAAGTTTAGAGATTTTTAGAAAATATGGCACGAGTAAAAATAATTTCAAAATTAAAAAAATTGAAAAAATTAGCCTCAATGAAGGAGACATTGTACACATTCCAGCAAAAACCCTTCACACGCACGGTTCTGTAGACAAGAAAAAAGAATTTTCACATATTGCAATAAATATTCTGCCAAGAAAAAAGGCAGTTTACAAAACAGAATGGTATGAATCTGATTTTAAAACAATAGTTTCAAAAATCATTTAGAAAAGATGTCATTACGAAAAAATTCTGAAATAGATTCTATTGATGGTGATGAAGGTACTAAAATTAAACAATATTTTCATCCACATAACACCCTAAATGGGATTAACTATAGTTTAGCACAATTTACACTGGAGCCTGGAAAAAAATCAAAACTTCATCAAATAAAATCGTCTGAAATATATTATATTTTGGAAGGCACAGGCAATCTCACAATAAACGAAGAAGTACATTTTCTAGGAAAAAATGATTCAGCATATGTTCCACCAAATTCTAAACAACATATTGAAAACACAGGAGATGTGGATTTGAGATTTTTGTGTATTGTAGAACCAGCATGGAAAGCAGATGATGAAACCATACTAGAATAATCAAATAAACTCAAAATCAGATGCAATTATTTTTAACATATGACAAATCTCTAATGCTAGTGAATACTTACCAAGCATTACGGGTACTCAACGTAGATTCAAGTTCATCTCAGGAGGAAATAAAAGGCGCATACAGAAAACTAGCACTAGAATTACACCCAGACAAAAATCAAAACAAAAGAGAAGGTGAAGAATTCAAGAAAATTACTGAAGCATATAATCATCTAAAGAAAAATCACAATCAACATCAATCACCTTACCAAAATGCAACTAAAACACAAAAAAAGCCAGAAAGTAATTTTAAAAGAAAACCACAATGGGGAGCACCAGATGATGGAAGCATACCAGAACAAGATTGGGGCAAATATACACGTGAATTTGAAGAAGGGGACCCTGATTTTTGGAAAGAATATGAGAAAAAATTTTGGGAGGATTACAATGCAAGAGTTCGTCCAGATGGACGAAATGGAGAATATGAAAAAGCACAAGAGCCAAAAAAACAACCAGATCTATTTGTAGATGTTGACAAAAGTTTGTGTATTGGTTGTTGTAGTTGTGAAACTATCGCACCAGAGGTTTTTGAAATAAACAAATCTAGCAAATCAAATCCCAAATCATCAGTAATTAATCAAAAAGGAGCAGGGGTTAACAAAATAATGAATGCTGCAGAAACATGTCCAACAAAAGCAATTAGAGTAGAGAATATAGATACAAAAGAAAGATTATTCCCATACTAGATTTTTAATGTATCATACAATTCATCCATTTCAGATACAGACAAGTTTACAGGTGAACTAAACATGCTATGTATTGCTCCAGCAGAATCATTTTTACTTCTCGGAACTAAATGTACATGAACATGAGGAATTTCTTGACCAGCATCCTCACCATTATGAATTGCAACTAAAGTTGAACCAGTGATTTTATCAACATTGGATATCATTTCATGCACCAATGAAAACAAATCAGTGTTTTCCTCAACACTCATATCTTGAATTTTTTTGTGGTGGTTTTTTGGAATTACAAGAACGTGTCCTGTTGCAAGAGGAAAAGCATCAAGAAATGAAACAGATAATCTAGTTTCTTTTAGAAATTTGGTTTTTATATCACCAGAGATAATTTTGCAAAAGATGCAATCCATGATTAATTATAAAATGTATTAAAATATTAAATCATCTATTATGGTTCTACAATCGTAGCCCATGCAAGACCTTCACCAAATTTGATCATAGCTACATCTCCGGAATTTAAAGTACAATCCTCGATAATTTTTGGAACAGTGTCTTTAGTTTCAACATAGCAAACTCCTTCATCGTTTGTCAAAATTGTTACCTCTTCATAGACATCTTCACGAATAAGATTCCAAAAAGGGAAAACAATGGTAGATAAAACAATTCCAGCAGTTAGAAAAGCACCAACAAAAACAAGACTAGTTTTTTGGCTAGAGCTAAGTTCCAATTACCAAGTACCGCCATCGCCTGCATTAGGATCCATTTTTTTAGCAGGTACATTTCCATGTGCTTTTTTCATATGTTTTTTCAATCGCTCAGGATCATGTAACTCTGTACCACAAACATCACATTTGGTTTTGTTTTCATCATCTTTCTTACGTTTGAATAAACCCATTAATTCATAAAATTTTGAAATACATTATAAAGGATACTCGATTTTTGTCATTTGTGACAGTAAAAAATATCACAGTTTTAGGCTCTGGAGTTATGGGACATGGGATTGCTCAGGTTTCAGCAACTGCAGGATACAATGTAGTTTTACGAGATATCAAACAAGAATTTTTAGATAAAGCAATGGAGAAGATCAGGTGGAGTTTAGACAAACTAGTTTCCAAAGAAAAAATATCAAAAGAAGAAGGAGATGCAATATTTGGCAGAATTACACCAATTGTAGATTTGAATGAAGCTGTAAAAAATGCAGAACTGGTAATTGAAGTAGTTCCAGAAATCATGGATTTAAAAAAATCAGTTTATGCAGAATTAGATAAAGCAGCAGGGCCAGAGGTCATTTTTGCATCAAACACAAGTACATTACCAATTACAGAAATTGCAAATACAACATCACGTCCTGAGAAATTTATCGGAATTCATTTTTTCAATCCTCCACAATTAATGAAATTAGTTGAAGTCATTCCAGGTGAAAAAACAGCTCAAGAGATTACGGATTTAACCCAAGATTATGTAAAATCAGTAAACAAACAAGCAGTGTTATGTAGAAAAGACGTTCCAGGATTCATCATAAACAGATTATTCATTCCAATGGTTCACGAAGCATGTTTTGTTAAAGATAGAACAGGTGCATCACTTGAAGAAATTGATTCAGCAGTAAAATTCAAACTCGGATTTCCAATGGGTATTTTTGAATTAGCTGACTTTACAGGAATGGATGTAATTCATAAAGCAACAATAGAAATGCATTTACGAGATAAAAAAGTCATCAATCCACATACACTTGTAGAAAAAATGTTTGATGAAAAAAAGCTAGGACAAAAATCAGGAGAAGGATATTACAAATATTCTGATGACAAGTATGAACGAGTTGCACTTTCAGAAGAACTTGCAGAAAAATGTGATCCAATTCAACTTGTTGCAAATATTCTAAACAATGCAGCATGGCTTGTCTCAAATGGAGCAAGCGATATAGAAGAAATTGAGAAAGCAGCCAAATTAGGGTTAGGTCTCAAAAAACCATTATTTGAAACTGCAAAAGAGATAGGAATCAAAAAAATTGTGGATGAGTTAAACAAATTGGCTGATGAACATGGGGAATTTTATAGGCCAGATCCCTTACTCATATCAATGCAATAAAATTTGTTTGATTAAACACAATAATTGCAATTAGATTCAGATAAATCATTCAATTAGACGTTATTTAAAATCCATAATCAATACAGAGAGTAATTCTATTCGCAAAGATCAGGTTCAGAATTATAGATAGTTTCAGAAGAACACTCTAAGTTAAGATTATCAAATAATCCATTATCCTCATCCATAATTTTTTCATCAGTTTCAGGAAATGTAGATAATAAACTATATCCCATGAGCCCAATAAAGAGAGCTAAGAACACTATCCCCAGCAGTGCCAAAGGAGTCAACAATATTTGAACAAAATAACTGACACATAAAGATAAAGAAACAAAATTTGTCTTGAAATAACCAACGAACATAAATTAAAAATCAACTTTAGATGTATTTTGACATATATAATCAATAAAAAAATCATAATTAAATAGAACAAAGAACCATAGTTAATCATGATAAAAAGAGCATCAGCAGTAAAAAGAATGGAGAAAAAAATAGAAGAATCAGAAAAAAGATCCAATGAGAAAGAATGGGTCAAATATAAAGAAGAAGTAAAGAAGAAGAAATCAGAAGAAGATTAAATTCAGAACTATTTGTAAGGATTTATCCAAGGAAGCAAACTTTTAGGAAGGATTTCAAAATTAACATCACTCATCGCATCATTAAGTTCATCTTCATCAGGATTATCCATGTAGGCATCCATCTTATTTTTTACACCTTTACTTAAAAAATTCGATCCATATGGTCCTTGTAGAGATTCATAAACCATTTTTTTTTCAATAAGATATGCTAGGAGTAAAAATGAATCAAAATTATCTATTTCATCATTTGTGATATTATCTTGGTCATATGTTGTTTCCAATAAAGCATCTTGTTGACTAGAAATAAAAGATAAAATTCTAGCATACCTTTCTTTGATTTTACCAACAATGTGAAATGCGGAATGTTCCACATAGATTAAAATCACAAAAAGAATAATTCCAGAAGGAACGACTCCTAATAGCATTGAATTAATCAGAGAAGAGGATTCATCTGGTCTGTTAGCAATTCCAAATATTATAGGAATACCAAATAAAATTACAGTAATCAAAGTACCTAAAATAGTTAAAACAGTAGTTCTCCAATTTTTTAACGTATTAATATAATCCTCAGAACGAAGTATGATATCATTTTTGTTACCTTCCAAAGCCTGTTTATGTAAATGAAGTCTATTTTCTAGATTTTTTATCTTCCAAGTAGTGGCATCCATTACAGATTTCTCATCACTCAAGTTTTCCATTAAATTTTACTCATTAATTTATGAATCGATTTATAATTAAAAAGGGCAACAACGCTTTTATTATTATATTCATAATAGGATTGTTTGAAAAATAATATCATTGTATTTTTTGTTCTCATAACATTGTTTATTCCAACAGCATATGCTCAAGAAGAAGGGAAGAGTAATGGCAATATCGATTATGGCATATTAGTTGCATCTATAACAGCAATTGGATTATTCGGAGGGTTTGTTCTGAATGCTTTTGTAAATAGATCCCAAACTAAAACTAAATACCTAAACATTGTGAATGATTATCAAGAAAAATTCAAAAAACTAAATGAAGAAGAACCTAAATTAATCACAAAAATGGATTGTGATACATATGCAACAAATTTTTTAAATGTTTTAGATTCTATGATTTTTGCAGAATCTAAAAAATGGATTCCTTCATCAGTTTTAGATTATTTCAAAACAGGTGAATTTAGATACGGAGTGACACTATTAAACTGGTGGAATTGTGACCATGAAGAAATAAATCAAAATTTACAATCAAAGAAAAAATCTGAAGATCTTTGGCCAGAATTACATAGATGGTTGAAAGAAAATCCAATTGCACCGTTGTCACCTGAAGAATATCTACCACCCCAGTTAACAAATGAGAAATACTCACACTTGCCCATTGTAGATCAACAGCATTATCAACAAATTAGGCAAGATCATATTCATCAACTTCGCATGTTAGTAAATGATAAAGAATTACTTGTATGTTACAATGTTGATAAAATACCTGAAGGGCATAATGAAGAAACGTTAGAGGTAAGTCAACTTAACACAATTGAAAGGAAAATTTTTAATTTCTTTATATTAGAATTGGATTTGTATGAAAGAGTTTTTGTAGCAAAAGATGCAGGGTTATTAGAAGAAGATGAATGGGTGTTATGGCTAGAATGGTTTAAAATGTTTAAAAATAATTGGATTTTTGAATTTGCTTTTAAAAGAATGGCACATATTTTCCATCCAGAAATGATGGATGTAGTTGGAAAAGAAATTTTTGGTATTGAAAATGACAAAATGAAAGAAATCAGGGGGAAAAACAAACAACAGTATTCATAAGATAAACTAAAAAATAGATTTCCTCATTTAATTAATTCTAATATCTTCTTTACAGCTTCTTGTGCGCTATCGGCACCTTCAATTTTTACATTTTCTCTGTGATCTAAATATCCATCAATATATTGGGTAACAGGACCATTTAGATTTCTAATAGCCACCATGGGTTTTTTATGCATATATGCAGCACAAACTTCAGACAAGGTTCCAGATCCGCCTCCAACAACAACAATTCCATCAGCACTCAAAGCATTCAAGAAATCACGAGTCAATCCCATTCCAGTTGGGATCACAATATCACAATATTCATTGGCTAATGTAGCATCGTCTTGAGGAATAATCCCAACAGTTAATCCTTCAGCATCTTTTGCACCATGTGATGCAGCCTGCATAACACCACCCAATCCCCCAGTTAACAAAACAGATCCAGATTTTGCAATTTCAACTCCAACATCATATGCTACTTTTTCATGCTCGGGAGTGCAACCATTTGTGTTATGTCCAATAACCAAAATTTGACGTTTTTTTGCCACAAAGATTATTGAAAATATGGTTTGAAATATCTTTCCAAGAGAAAAGGATATTAGTAAAATATGCAGACATTAACTATGGAAAGACGTTCAATGCCAGTATGTTTTACTGAAAAACAATACAAAATGATCGAAGAATTTGCCAAGAGAAACGGTATGCTAAATGCAAGTCAAGCTCTTGAAAAAATCTTAAGCCAATAAGCATTTTTTGTTATTTTTATTTTGTTTACATTTATAGAATATATCATATCATGAGGATCAAAGAAAATGGGATTATTTAGTAAAAAGCCATCATTTTGTAGTGTTTGCAATAAGGAATTAACTCACAAACACAAACCAAAAAGAGAATGGAATGTAAAAGGTCCACTTTGCGGAGATTGTCATTTTGATAAATCTAAGGAATATTATGAAGGAAAGGTTAGACAGCCATGTGTAGTTTGTGGAACAACACAGAAAATTACTGATTTGTGGGAACCCAGATGGCAATGGGACATGGAAGGTTTGTTATGCAAAAAATGCTTTGATAATAAAGAAGAAGACCATGGTAAAAAGAAAAACTTTTGTTCATTGTGTGGCGGTAAAATGGGTTTGATCAGATACAATCCAAAAGGCAATTGGAAGATTGAAGGCCAGTTATGTAGAAAATGCTGGGATGAAAAGAAAGCAGAGTTTGGATAGAAGTGGGATTTTTTAACAAAAGTAAATGTGAATTATGTGATAAGAAATTTTCCAAAGAAGAGGAGTTGATGAATCATATACAAATTGTTCACGGTAAAGATTTGAAATATGATTGCAAAAAATGTAACAAGTTTTTTTCAAACATGGAAGATATGAGAACTCATTTACAAAGAGAACATAGCTACAAAAAAGACAGATAATTAAATTGCTTTTACGGTTTTAACTACTGGAGGTCTATCTTTAGTAAACACTCTGAATCCACAAATACATTTGATTTCAGGCAATCTAGACAATTCAGAATTTTGAACACTAGTACCACATCTTAAACAAGAATAACTTACATCAAAAGTCTCAACAGGAGTTTCTTCGATTTCATCTATTTCTTCTTCAACCATGTTAATCATCAAAATTTCTATAATTTAAGGCTACCAGATTATGTCAAAGACAATTCAATGTAGACGTCATCAGGGATTTTTAGTCTCATAAGTTGTCTAATTGCTTTATCATCAGCATTGATATTGATAATACGTCTATGCATTTTCATTTCCCATTTTTCATAGGTTTCAGTTCCACTGCCACATGGTGACTTTCTAGTAGCAACATGCAATCTTTTTACAGGAAGTGGAGTTGGACCTTTGACTTTAACACCGGTTTTTTTACCGATACCCATGATTTCCCCACATACACCATCTAATTTAGGAAGACTGGTGGAAGTGAGTTTAACACGGGCGGTTTGTGTCATAAAATCCGCCTATGGTTTGTACTCTTCGGTAATTTCCTTTACAATTCCTGCTGCGATAGTTGCACCCATATCTCTAAGGGCAAATCTACCCATCTCAGGGAATTCTTGGAATGTTTCAATACATGTTGGTCTCACCGGTCTAATTTTGACAATTGCAGAATCTCCAACTTTGAGGAATTTTGGATTTTCTTCTTCAACTGCACCAGTTGCTGGGTTGATCTTTTGGAGGAACTCAGTAACAGTTGCTGCGACTTGTGTAGTGTGTGCGTGCATTACTGGTGTGTAACCAGGAGCAATTGCTGTTGGGTGGTGAATAACAATAATTTGGGCTTTGAATTCTTTTGCAACGTTTGGAGGTGCATCAGGAGTACCAAGAACATCTCCTCTCTTGATATCTTTCTTTTCAACACCTCTAAGGTTGAAACCAATGTTGTCACCTGCTTCTGCAGATGGCATTTCAGTGTGGTGTGTTTCAATAGATTTGATTTCACCAGGAGCTCCTGAAGGCATTACAACAATTTTGTCTCCTGCTTTCATAATTCCTGTTTCAACTCTACCTACTGGTACAGTTCCTACACCGGTAATAGTGTAAACGTCTTGAATTGGAACACGTAGTGGTTTACCGACGGGTTTTTCAGTGACAGTAAAGTCATCAAATGCTTCTAACAAAGTCTTACCTTTGTACCAATCCATGTTCTCTGATTTCTTGACTAAGTTATCTCCCTTCCATCCAGATACTGGAATGATAGGTACTTGATCTAATTTGTAACCAACAGATTTTGCTAAACCTTCACCTTTTGCTTTGGCTGCGTTGAATGCGTCTTCTTTGTATTCGACTGCATCCATCTTGTTGATTGCAATGATTAGTTGGCTTACACCGAGTGTCTTTAGCAAGAATGCGTGTTCTCTTGCTTGTCCACCTGCAGCAATTGCTGTATCGGTTTCACCTTCTTTTGCTGAAAGTACTAGAATGGCTGCATCTGCTTCAGAAGCACCAGTAATCATGTTTTTAATAAAGTCCCTGTGACCAGGAGCGTCAATCAAAGTAAAGAAGTACTTTGGTGACTCAAACTTTTGGAAAGCTAGATCGATTGTAATACCTCTCTCTCTTTCATCTTTAATGTTATCCATAACCCAAGCGTACTTGAAAGTATCACCTTTTCCGGTCTTTTCGGATTCTGCTCCGTGAGCTGCAATTGTTCTTTCATCTACAACTCCAAGATCCATCAAAAAATGACCCATAGTAGTTGATTTTCCATTATCAATATGTCCTGTAACAATCAGGTTCAAGTGTGGTTTATCTGCCATATGAAATGCGTCGCTGAGGGCATTTATTAGCGTTATGAATTTTTGAAGAAAAATTAAAAAAAAATCAATTAATTACAGATCATAAGACTTTGCTAAAAGCACATAAATCAAAGAGATAGAAATCAAAAATATGAAAATTACAGTTTCAGTTATCAAAGCAGATGTCGGAGGAATCGGCGGACATACAAAACCAAGTGACGGCCTAATCAAAGCAATTAGAGATACCGTTGAAAATTCAGGAGATTTACTTATTGATCATTATATAGGATATTGTGGCGATGACACACATATTGTTATGACCCACACACATGGGGTAGACAATGAAAAAATTCACAAATTAGCATGGGATGCATTCATGGCAGGAACTCAAGTAGCAAAAGATGAGGGATTGTATGGAGCAGGTCAAGACTTGTTAAAAGATTCATTTTCAGGAAACGTGAAAGGAATGGGTCCAGGTGTTGCAGAATTAGAATTTGAAGAAAGACCCAATGAAGCTTTTACTGTTTATGCAGCAGATAAAACAGAACCAGGTGCATTCAACTATCCAATCTATAGAATGTTTGTAGATACATTAAGCAATACAGCATTGATTGTAAACAAAAGTCTAGCAGCTGGTGTTGTAATGAATATCATGGATGTTGAGAAAGCACAAATTGCATCCTTACGTTTATGGGAAGACAAGCCAACCATCGAAGCTGCATTGATGTATCCAGGAAGATATGTCGTAGATTCAGTGTACACCAAAGATGGAGAACCAATTCTCGATGCATCAACTGATAGATTACACAACATTGCAGGAACATATGTTGGAAAAGATGATCCAATCATGCTAGTAAGAACTCAAAAGAACTTCCCAGCCACAGAAGAAGTCGGAAGTGTCTTTAACAATCCACACTATGTTGCAGGAAATACAAGAGGTAGTCACAACATGCCATTAATGCCAGTAAAATTAAACTCGGCAGCATCAATCAACTTTTGTATTCCAATTGTAGAATCACTAGTATTCAGCATGCATAATGGGAAACTAGTTGGACCATTTGATGGATTCTCAACTCCAGATTGGGACTACATTAGAGAAAATGCTACAAAGAAAGCAATAGCAATTAGAAGTCAAGGATTCATTCATCCAGCAACACTTGTTCCATCAGAACTAGAATATGCTGAAGGATATAGAGCAAGAATGGATATTCTTGAAGCTAAGATGAAGCCAATGGAAGAGACATCCAGCGGTGAAAAGAAAGAGAATTACGAAGATCCAGATTAGTCATTTCAGATCTTGCTAATCATAGGAAATAGTTAAATCAAAAAACTACGTACTCATATTAGTTTATGAATGCTTTTCAAAAGGTGTTTGATTGGAAGACGTATATTTTCACAGCATTAGCAGTCATATCTTTCTCAAGTTTCGTTGCAGTGTTATTTGGACAAACTATTCCAGGAGTAATTTTAGCATTTTTCAAAATTGCTGGAGAATATGTGATTTTAGGAGCAGTTTTCATATTTGCATTTGCATGGCTACTCAAAGCAAGACCACATAACCGTCCAAAAGAATACTCTGTTGTCCCTTTTGATGTGTATGGGAAAAAAAGCAAGATAGATGGAATTAGAACAGAATTCAAAACACATGATGTGGCATGGAGTTTTATGAAACAATACAAAGAGGCATATCCATTTTACAACTTTGCACTAGTTTCAGATCTTCCAAAGTCAGATAAACCAACAATTTTTAGATACATCTAATTCAGACTTTTATTCAAGATTACATAGATAAGTAAAATGGAGTTTGCAATTTTAGCTGAGTCATTTAACAAAATGGAATCAACTAGAAAAAGACTAGAATTAACACAATTTTTAGTTGAACTATTTGAAAAAACACCGCATGATGTAATATCAAAAATAGTATACCTCATTCAAGGAAAATTAAGACCAGACTTTGAAGGAATTGAGTTAGGAGTTGCAGAGAAACTTGCAATTAGAGCAATTTCAAAATCTTCAGGAATTCCTATTAAAAAAATCGAAGACGAATACAGGAAAGGCGGAGATCTCGGCCATGCATCTTCAATAATTTTGGAACAAAAAACACAGACTACATTTCTAGTTGAAGACATTACTGTAGAAAGAGTATACGATACATTATTCAAAATTGCAAAACTAGGAGGATCTAGATCTCAAGATATGAAAATGAAATACATTTCTAGTTTGCTAAATGACGCAACCCCATTAGAGGCAAGTTTTATTTTGAAAATTTTGTTAGGAACTTTGAGACTAGGAATTGCAGAAAATACTGTAATGGATGCTTTAGCAATAGCATTTTCAGGAGATAAAGAAAATAGAAAAAAACTTCAATATGCGTACAACGTATCAAGCGACTTGGGCAAAGTTGCAGAAACTATTGCAACAAAAGGCCTAGAAGGAATTGAAAAATTTGAAATTGTTTTGTTCAATCCAATCAGACCAATGTTAGCTGACAGAGTGAAAAGTGAACAAGAAGCAATTGAAAAGATGGGGAATGAATTTGCTGCAGAATACAAACTAGACGGAGAAAGAGTTCAATTACACATTGAAGGGGAAAAAGTAGAATTATTTTCTAGGAGTTTAGAAAGGATTGAAAGTTATTATCCAGACATTATTGAAAAAATTCCTAAAAACATACTTGCAGACAACATAATTTTAGAAGCAGAAGCTGTTGCAATAAATGAGAATACAGGAGAATTTCTACCATTTCAAGAACTAATGCATCGAAGAAGAAAATACAAAATAGAAAAAGCAGTTACAGAATATCCAATCACAGTAAACTTTTTTGATATTTTATTTTGTAATGGCAAAAGTTGTGTTGAATTAAGTTACAAAGAACGAAGAGAAAAACTTGAAAAACATGTCAAAGAAGATGAATTTTCAAAGTACATTCCAATGAGCACGGTAAAAAATGAAAGTGAAATTGAAGACTTTATGGAAAACAGTATCAATGCAGGAAGCGAAGGTTTGATGTTAAAGATGCTAGATAAACCATATCAAGCAGGTTCCAGGGGCAGTCATTGGTTAAAGCTTAAACGCGAATATAGAAACGAGTTGGGCGATAGTTTAGACCTTGTCGTAATCGGTGGATTTTTTGGGAAAGGAAGAAGGACAGGAAGTTATGGAACATTACTCTTAGCCACATATGATGAAGATGAAGATACGTTTCCAAGTATTTGCAAAGTAGGAACAGGTTTTTCAGATGAATCTCTAGATCAGTTATATCAAATATTACATCCCAAAGTTTCAATTAAAAAAAATCCACGAATAGTAAGTGAGATGGAAGCAGATGTATGGTTTGAACCAGAATTAGTAATCGAGGTAGTTGCATCAGAAATCACTCTTAGTCCAATTCACAAAGCAGCACTAGATGTAATTCGCAAAGATGCAGGACTAGCATTAAGATTTCCAAAATTCACAGGGAAAATTAGAGTTGAAAAAGCAGTAGAGGATGCATCAACAAATGAGGAAGTCATCTCATTATACAAAGGTCAGAAAAAAGTAGCACATGACAAAAATTTGATGTGATTCGTGCTCAAAAAAGTTCTAAAACCATAAAGGATTTAAATTACCACAGAGTTTTTTCATTTTTGTTATGTATAGCGGAGAGCTTGAAGTTCAAGCAAAAAGAAAGGCTATAGCAGTTTTACAAGACGAAATCAATAGAATTCTAAATGCATCCAGAGAACTTGCAACACTACCTGAACTAATGATGAAAAAAGACAAATCAGGAATCAAAAACACACTAGAGCAAATTTCAACAATTGAAGAAGAAGTTGAAAACTTGAGAAGAAAAATTACACGAGAAGTTGCCGATGTTGGAGGATTAATCATGAACAGAGAAAATCTTCTAAATACAGCATATACAATGGATGAGATTGCAGGTTATATCACAGGCATTTCATTCAAACTATCAAATGTAAAAATTACAACTCTAAAGAGTGCAAAACTGGATAAAGATATTACAAAACTGATTGAATTAGTTGTAGACGAAGTTTACAAACTAAATGAAATCATTCGTAGTCTTAACACAAACACTGCAAACGCCATCGAGTTGGCACAAGAAACTCAAACAATAGAGAGAGAAATAGACATCAAATACAGACAAGCAACATTGAAACTTCTCACAGAAGTTACAAATACAAAAGAACTAATGTTGATCAAAGATGTTATTGAAGGAATTGAAGAAATGGCAGACAAATGTCAAAGAGTATCAGATTCTTTCATTCTATTAGCATTGAGCCTATAACCAACAAAACCTCACTACTTTTACTTTATTTTCAATTTAGATATTCTATTTTCCTATAGAATTCATATACAGAGAATAACATACAAAGACAATGAAAAGCGAATTAATCGAAAATCGAATCATAGTATGGAATATTGAGGATTCACGAAAACTTTTCAGTCAAGGATATTACGGGAAACCAATAGGCATACCAAAACCAAAAATTGAAGAAATAGATGCTCCATTAATTTTAGATCTTATAGAAGGATTGTATCTATTAGAAAATAAAAAAATTACAATTACAAAATCCAAACAAAGAGTAACAGTTGATGAATTAATTGAAATATGTAAAAAAGAAGTTCATGAATTTGATAAAAAATATCTAGTATACAAGAATTTTAGAGATAAAGGGTACATTATCAATCCAGGAATTAAATTTGGATGTGACTTTGCAGTTTATGAGAAAGGACCAGGAATTGATCATGCTCCATTTTTAATTCAAGTGTATACAAGAAGTGAACCAATTACATCCACAGGTATTGTTCTAGCAGGCAGACTAGCTACAAGTGTTAAGAAACAATTCATCTTGGCAATTCCTAAAGGCAAAGAGAAAGTAGATTTCTTGGCTTTAGATTGGTGGAAAGCTTAGACGGATTTTATGTGACCTGCAATTCGGTCATAGATTTCAAAGAGTTCTTTTGTGATTCCAAAAGCAATATGATTGTCCCATTTACTTCTAATTCTTACTGCAACTTCAGTGGGCTCTACGTAGATTGTTGCATCTTTTACTGATTGTTTTGCAATCATATCATTTAGTTCAGTATCTGCATTTAGTTTTGATGCAAGACTACCAGAACCATTCCATTCTACTTTGACAACAGTTTTTGAGGCAAAATGCCCTTTAGTAGTAAGTTTGGTTTTGGCAACATAGTTGTTATACGAATTACCAGTGGCCTTTCGTACAATAAATTGAGCTTGAAACCTATCTAGTGCGCCCCATGGAAGTGGATTAGGATCTTGCATGATTATCCCTTTTGAATTATTTGTACTGCGTCAATGTTCGAATTCTTGATATCAATACATCCTCTATTAGTTACCATTCTAGGTGTTTGAGCAAAATATCTACTATAGTAATCATCATTTTCAATTTCATCAGTTCCAATTTCTTTAGATTCAGAATCAATGCCGATCTCCTTTAGCATGCCAGCAAATTTTTCAGGCCATGTTTGATAGACAAATGTGTCAGACTCTGTATCATGCATTAAAAATCATCAATCATACCCACAAATAAAGATATTCTGTATTTTTTGACTCAAAGATCAATCGAATTAAATATTACAAAAGTTTTGAGATTTTATCTAAATTGAAATTTCAAAATAAAATTGCTCTAATCACAGGAAGTGGTACTGGAATTGGTAAAGCCATCGCAACGAAATTTGTCGAGGAAGGAGCAAGTGTAATTATTCTTGGAAGAAGAAAAGGGCCACTAGAAGAGGCAGCAAAGGAACTTGAAGGAAAAATTCCTCAAGGTACAAATGCATCAGTGAGAATTTTTTCAGGGGTTGATGTTTCAGATGAAACTGCAATGAATGGAATGTTTGATTCTCTAAAGAATGACAATGTTACAATAGATTACATAATTAACAATGCAGGTGTGTCAGGCCCTGTCACATGTTTTCCAAATTCACCATTAGATGAATTCAAAAGTACAATTGGAATTCATTTAACAGGTACTTTCTGGGGCTCGGTTCAAGCATTAAAAGTAATGAAAGAAGGTGGAAAAATAATTACAATTTCAACATTCTTTACAGAAGAAAGGCCATTAGAACAGAGACCTTACAGATTTAGAAGTCCATATACTGCATCACAAGGTGCAAAGAATAGACTAGCTGAATGCATGTCATGGGAATTAACTGATAAAGGAATTATTTCTATTGCAACAAATCCAGGTCCTGTTCATTCAGATAGAATTTACAAAACAGTTTATCCAAAAGCAGCTGCTGAATTTATGAGAGTCAGTGGATTTGAAGACTTGAGTCCAGTTGAAGTTGAAGAAGCAAAAGATGATTTGTTAGAATGTATTTTAGCTGATGGAGTAGATAAAGAAGGAATTGCAAAAACTGCAGAAAAATTAGCAAATGGAAAAGATGTTGCTAAATTAACTGAAACATTTACCAATCTATTAACCAAAATTCAAACAATAGCAGAAAAAGTTCAAAATAATACATCACATATGATTGCAAACAAAGAATTTTTGTCACAAACACAAGTTGCAGAGTCAGTTCTGAATTTGTGTGATGACGAGATTGCAAAAATAATTAACGGCAAAGTAATTCCAGGAGATAGAGTATTTTATCCAGTTAAAGCTCATGTCGGAACCACCACCCCAGGAGTTCATCAGCCAGACTTTGGTGGAAAAGCTGTAGTGTTTACAGTTGATGCAACTGACAAAGCAGATGCAGAAAGAGTAGAATACTTGGCAGGTCATGTGGAAAAGAATGGTGGAAAAGTGGCATGTTTTATCTCACAAACAACTCCTACAAACTTGCAAGAACAAATTAGTGGAAAATTCCATTCACATGTTGTAGATATTACAAACCCAGAAGAAGTTTCAAAGTGGTTAAACACAGCTAAAACAAACATTGGAGATATTCTAGGTGTGATTCACATCACAGGAAAACTTCCAGAAGTTGAAAAATTAACAGAATTAAGCAGAGTAGGTTGGGAAGAACTAGTTGCAAAATTCATCTCAACTCCTGCAACTGTTGCTCAAAGAGCATTAGAACAATTTGTACCAGGAGGAGGAAAAGATCCAAGATTATTCAAAGACACAAAAGGTTCAATCATGATCATCGGTCCAGATTTACCCATTGGACGTAAAGTTACAGGAACTCAAAGAGCTCAAGTTGAAGTGTTTAGAGGAGCACTAAGACCGTTTACAACAACTGTAAATCAAGAATTGAGTGATGTATTAAAATCACAAATTAGATTATTTACGATATTCCCAGGTTCAGTTACAGGTTCAGAACCAAATAATGAAAAAATTGCTGATGCGTTTAATTTCCTTGTATCAGATATCTCTGCTTCATCATCAGAAGTTACTTTCTGTGTTGATGAATCAAGATAATAATGAAAAAATTTTCTGAATTCAGAGTAGGAGACTCATTTTATTCCACATGCAGTATTTCAGATAAAGAATTAGAAGAATACCTTAAATTTTCTAGAGTAAGAAATGCATTTCTAGAAAATAAAAAGAAAGGAGAACAGCAACTAGTTTCAGGCAGAGCAATTTTATCAAGAATGGAAGGAGAATTTACAAGACTAAATCAGATTTACGGGAATGACATTATTTTTCTGGGAACAGACGGAGATCCAAAGTGGGAAAATAGAAACACTAGATTTCTCAAACCACTATACACGGATCAAGTTTTAAAATTAAAATTTACAGTATCAGAAACAAATGACATTGACGATGAATTTGGAAAAATATCTATAGATTATGAAGGAATGTCACAGGACAATGACATAGTTGTTATTTCAAAGAGAAACATCTACAGGATTAAAAAAGAAACGCCAAAATAGTAAAAACTAATCTTCTAATTCTTCATCATTTCTTCTTGAAGGTCTTATTGGGACGTATAAAATAGTCATATAATTATCAGGTAATTTTTGTATTTAACAGAGTCGTAGGAATCATACTAAAGATTTCAAAATTAATTTTCAGGCAGTGTTGTATCAGCACAAAGAATTATCAAATATTCAAATTTTCCAGAGAGTCTATCAGATTCAGGAGTCACATACATAGCAGCTAATTTAGATTTTTCAATAAGTATTTCATCATAAGATAACATCAGGGTTAGTCTATTATGATCATATTGTGATTTATCAAATAGGGTTTGAGAGGGAACAAAGTAAGCAAATTTGTTATTTAGGAAAAGTTTTCTGCAGATACCAATATATTTTTCACAATAGGTATAATGAAATTTTTAAACTAAAAATAAAAAGCAGATCAGATATAAAATAAAATAATTATTATCAATTCATTTAGAATAAAAATTATTTTAGTTACTATAGACTGTTTGTAATACAGTACTATTCTCAATGACTTCAGGTGTAAATTGCACATTCACTGTAACTTTATTGTTGAAATCAATATTCACATTATCGAATAGTGATTTGTATTTGTCAACAGTTCGTCTATTTGTTGTAAAGTCATACCCAGATTTTACCAACAGTCCTTGTTCAATCAATAAATTAATTTTTCTATAACCAGATGTTGTAGGAATGTTTAATTTTTCTAAGATTTCGGAAATAGTCCAAGGTTCTCCAATAGAGGCATTGAGAATTTTTGACATTTCATCATCACTGAATGCTTTTAGAATTGATTGACTGATTTCAGGATCAGATATAGTAAATCTATTTTCAGCTTTATCTTGTTTAGATTTAATACAACAAATCTTATCCAAGAATTTCTTTTCTAAACCTTCAGCTCCTGCACCAAAAAATTCTCTAAGAACAGAATCTAATTTTCTAAAATCAATTATAGATTCAGTGATCGATGCACCATATTTTTCAAATAGGCGATTTTGAATACTGTGATACGTAGTATCACCCAGATTATCTCGAATCATCTTTTCAAGTGAGGGTGCAAAAAAAGTATCTATTTCAGCCATAATTCTCATTTGTTAATACTTTCATATTAATATTCCAAATACATGAAGTCATTCTCAGAGTCATTCAGGAACAATCTCCGATAATTTACGGATAGAGGTAACATCATTTTTTACTGCTAATTGAAGGGCATTTTCCATTTCATTGAGATTAGAGAGATCACCTTTACTAGAATCTATGACTAGGCATTCTTCTATGACAGGCAATGATTTGAAATTTCTATATTGTTGATAATTAACATTGCAAGAATAAACATTCACGTCATTTAGGAATTTGTATTGAATCTCAAATGAAGAAGGCATCGTATGATCTATTAAGAAGATATCATTGATTAGTTGTTTAATTTCATGAGTGTCAAATGGTTTTTTGATTATAGGTATCTTCAATAAATTAAGGATTAGTGAGGATGTTGCATTAAGATCACCAGTAATTACTGCAATTTTTGCTTTAGGATAAACATCTTTGATTGTTTCGACTACATGATACCCATCACATCTATCCATTTGTAAATCAGTAAAAACAATGTCAGGACGGTGTTTCTCATACAAAGTTAACGCATCATTACCATCAGTTCCAATTCCTAGTACATCAACATTAACTACATTCAACAATTCACAAAAGACATCAACGATATCTACATCGTCATCTATCACAATACAACTAACCATGTACATTAAACCCCAAATTCATCGTCATAATTTACTCTAATATGGTAATCATACTTTATCTTATTATCTTATAGTATTAAGTCCCAAATATGGGAATTTCTTTTTAATAGAAAACTAGATTTAAGAAAACATATGTGCAAAATCAATATAGAAAGTAAAAATACAGGAGAGCCGACTAGTCTCCCCCGCCCTTAGGTCATAAGACCTAACGAACAATATGTATTACAAAATTAGTATAAAAACACAAAAAGATTAGCGAGGCTAAAATCCTAATGAAATATTTACAGACATGGAATCAATAAACAATTTTGCAGCGGCAATTAAAATCACAACTGAGACTAGGATTTGTAAATATCTCTCCTTAACATCAATAGATAATCTTGCACCAACTAGTCCACCGATAAAAGAACCAATTGCTAACAATCCAGCTTGAATAAAGTCAGGATGCCCAAGTAGACTATGTACAACTACTCCAGAGAAAGACGCAAATAATAAAATCAATTGTGATGTAGGTGCAGCTTTTTTCATTGCCATTCCCATTCCAACTACCATCAAAGGAACAAAGACAATACCACCACCAATTCCAAAGAAAGAAGAAATAACGCCTGCAAAGAAACTGGCACCTATAGCAAAAATCATTATTTGTTTTGAAATTATTTTTTCTTTAGTTTCAATTTGTTTCCGGAGAAAAATATATGCTGCAGATGCAATTAATACAAATCCAAATAAAATTTTAAAAAGATCAGGTGCAATGTCAGTAGAAACAATTGCACCTAAAACAGTACCAGGTATTGAAAGTAATCCAAGTTTAATACCCAAAGAGTAATCAATTCGTTTTTGTTTGGAATATGAAATTGTAGATGCAGTAGCATTACTTAATGCAGCAAACAAACTATTACTTGCTGCAACTGTTGGTGAAAACCCCAAAAATGTTAAAACAGGAACAACAATTATTCCACCACCAAGACCAATCATAGAACCTAGAATTCCTGCACCAAATCCTAATACAATAAGCCATAGTTGATCAATCATAATAGCATCAATCAAAGAAATCCATCATATAATTAAACTACTTTAGAATAATTAATGTCTGCAAAACAGAGTTATCCATAGTAGTGATTTCTAAGAATATTTCATGATCAGCCAAATTATCAATTTTTGATGTTATGCTACGTTGGTCTGAATCATAATAAAACGTTCTAACACCTTCCATCCAGTCAGTAACAGATTCATAATCTGCAGATTTTTTTTCATCCCAACAATCACAAACAAGTGTCTCAATCATAGTTTTAAACACTGCAATTGTTTCCTCTTGATTTGACTCTAGGGAGGATGTTTCAAGATTAGCAATTGCCAAAATAGGAGATTGAGTATTACCACCAATATTGATATTCCCTATTGTATCACCATCAGCATTCACTACAGCAGTAGTTGTACAATACTCTACAGATCTAGGAAGTCCTTTTTGGAAATAAGTACAATATTGATCAATCGTTTGATCAGTAATTGCAGTAGGAGAAGAAACAAAAATATTTTGTTCTGCTAAAATATTTCGAATTTTTTCAATATCATAATAGGTAAAACCAGCATCATAAATTAAATTAGATTCAGGTTCAACAGATTCATTGTTAGATATCAATAAAGAAGATAAAATTATTATTCCAATTACTACAGGAATAGAGATTAGAATAAATTTATTCATAATTTAGAAAATTCGTATTCAAAGATAAGTTTTTGCAATATCAAATAGAGATAATTGTTAATTTAGAATCTTTTGTGATATTGTTTTGATCTATAAATCCAGATGTCACTTCAAGAATATACGATGCGTCATCATCAGGTACAACACTCTGACAAGTAGTAATTTCTAATGCAGTTTTGCAAGGAGGTACATTTTTTTCAATATGTACAACATTTCCATCAAGATCAAACCAAATCATATCCAAAGGAAATTGCATGTTAAGCATCCATAAAGAATACAACCCAGGTTCCTTGAAAACAAAAATCATTCCTTGATCAGGAGGCAATTGATCTTGAAACATTAATCCACGTACACGTCTTGGTTCAGAATCTGCAATTTGAACTTCAAGCGCAACATCATCAACCAATATCGTTCCTCGTGGAAATTCAACAGATTCAAGTTTACTGTCACTTGGAAGAGTAAGCATTCCAATAACACCAATAATTACAGCAGCAATCGTAATTGGGATTAATGCTTGTGCACGAGTAGTCATAAAGGAATTTGTTTCAATCCTTTTAAAAACTAAGGGAGATTACATTACAGAATTCTTAAAATCAGAAATCGAAGACATTGTATTTTTTGTCTGATGACCAATATCATGAAGTGTTGAACCATTGTACTTTTTGTCAAGGTATCGCCCGGCAACTATCATTGGACCTCCTATAGCACATGTAACACCAGTAGGTTCAGGGACCCATAACATCAAAAACCCAATTTTTTGGAGTTTTTTTCCAGGAGCAGGTGCTTTTTGAAGTGCTCCTAATGAACGGGCAGTATGTTTGTCATCCATAGTTGAGACTTCAGCGTATAAGCTGGCTCTTCTTTTAGCAGAATCAGAGAATTTTCGTAATTTATCTAGACGTGCCTTTAGGGGATCAACCATTCCAACCTAGATTTAGAAGAAATTAGTTAAGAATCAAAGATCAACTACGGTCACTTTCAAGTCAACAAAGAGTAACCAAATCCAAGTCAAAAGACACCCAATTATACTAGATTTAATTTAGTTACAAAGATAACATGAAGTCTAAAAATTACAAAAGACTAGATTCAATCAAAGCTGCACATCAATCAGAGAGAACACGTTCAAGTACAAGAATGGAAGATTATTTGGAAATAATTTCAGAATTAGTTGAGTTAAAAGGATATGCAACAACATTAGACATTTCAAGATACATGAATGTTAGTGCACCCAGTGTTACCAAAATGCTTCAAAGATTGGATGAAAATGGGTTTTTGGAATATGAGAAATATCACGGAATAAATCTAACAAATAAAGGAATCAAAATTGCAGAAGGGATTAGACAAAAACACGGAATATTGTTAGAATTTTTTGAAATCTTAGGAGTTGGATATGATACTGCAAACCAAGATACAGAAGGGATAGAACATCACCTAAACCCAAAAACAATCAAACAATTAAGAAAATTTATTACTTTTCTAAAAGCAAATCCAAAAATTATCGATAATTTTAAAAATCTTTAAGGAAAATTTTGATTTCATTTTGAGAAGATGTTAAATCCATCAAGTTTCGTGCAACATCAGAACGTTTTGGAATTTTAATTTGTCCTTTCTTTCCAATCCTAACTGATGCAATGAATTTTTCATTTGCATAGATATCAGCATGCATTGCTGTAAAATCTCTATTTACAGTTAAAAGCAATGCCGTTTTGGATTCTGAAAAACTAAAGGGTAAATCATTTGAAGTCATTGAAATATCATTAGATGTTTTTTCAACAACATCAATGTGTACATTGAGTAATTTTTCAATATCATTAATGTTTGAACCACCTCTACCAATGATTGATGCAATGTATTGTTCGTCAACCATGACTTTGACACGATTATCAGTTAAAATTTCAACTTCTGCGCGTGGGTCATATTGTCTGAAAGTTTCTTTAATTTTATCCTCAGCAAGTTTTTCAATTCCTATTTTTTCTGTTTTTTTACCTACGGGTACAATGACATTTTCCTCACCAAAAGTGTAAATTTCATGTTCTAGTGTATTGTCTTCAAAATTTCTAATTTCTATTACAGGTCTTGCTAAATCAGATTCAGTCATCCCAGTAGGAACTTTAACCTTTAATTCCAAGTCATAGACTTTTTGAATTCCTCCATCTTTTACGAAAACCACAGTATCCAAAACATTAGGAATAATTCCTAGTTCAATTTTTCCAATGAAGCGCTGAATTGCATCCAAGGGAGAATTTGCATGTACAACACCAACCATTCCAACTCCAGTTAATCTCAAATCAGCAAAGGTGGTAAAATCTTCCCGTCTTCTTACTTCATCAAAAATAGTATAATCAGGCCGGACAAGTAATAAAATATCTGCAGAGTTATCAAAACTTCCATCTAGTTTACTGTACTGTGTTATTCCAGAATCAACTTGCAAATCACGTGGAGATTCAAATGTTTTAACAATTTTTCCTTTGTTGTTATAAAAATTTGCAAGGCCAGATGCCAACGTACTTTTTCCAGAGCCGGGTGAACCAGAAATTACAATACCTTCTGCACTATCAGAAAATCTTTCCATTAATTTTTCAGATATAGTGTAATCATCAAGAGACATTTTTACAATTGGATGAACTATGGTTATTTCAAAAGATTCTGAAAAAGGAGGATAGGTAATTGCAATTCGATAGTCTTCATGTTGAACTACAGATGCACCAGTTTTTGATATTTCCAAAGTGCTAGAATCATACACATTTACAAGATCTAAAATTTGAGAGGACATCATTTCCAAATAATCTTTTGAAAGAAGTTCATCGTTTAATTTTGTTAAAACAAATTCTCCGGGTTTGCCTTTTTTGGCCAAGGGACACTGATTCTCCTTAAGATGTATGCTCATAGTTTCTGAATCAAAGAATTTGAGAAATTCTAAAGACTCATTCTTTATTTCAGATTTTAAGAAAACAGTTTCAACATCTTCAGCCTGTGCAACTAAATGTTGCACACGATCAGAAGTGTATAAAATTGCATTATTTTGTTTGGCCATATCAACAATTAGTGAATCAATTCTACCACTGCTTGCAAGTTTCACATCATCAGAAGTTGGATGAGACCCACCGACAATTACAGTTAACCCATGACTTCCAGATAATAATTTTAATTTTCTAATTTTCTCAAGACCGACAAATCCTTGTTCTCTTTTTTTAGATGCCTGTGATTGAAGCTCATCAAAAACAGCTTGAGGGATAATGATTTCAGAATTTCTGACGGCACCAGATTCAATTTGGGATAAAAGTTGACCGTTAATTATTACACTAGTATCAGATACAATTTTTGACAAATTATTAATCAATTTTTTAATTATTTTATTCCCTAAATTGCTTTCTTAAGTTAGAGACTTTATTGATTCTAAAACACCATTAAAATCAAATGGTTTTGAGATATAAGATGATGCACCGTGATCCAAGCATTGCTGAATTACTTTTTGATCATCACTAGCAGTGATCAAAATAATTTTTGCTTTAGGATCATATTCAATTACTTCTTTAACAACAGTGAATCCATCTTTTTTTGGCATTGCCAAATCAAGTAGTAAAATTTGAGGGTTGTGTTGTTTATAGAAAGTTACAGCTTCTGCCCCATCAGTTGCCTCTCCAACTATTTCATGTTCACCAATTGACAAAATATCTTTTAAGACCAAACGAATTGCATCAGAATCATCTGCAATCAAGATTTTTGCCATCAACTATAATTTAAAATGCCATATTAAAAAACTTCAGCATTGAAAATTTGACTAAAATTGTTTGATTTTATCAGAAATTTGACTAAAATTAAATTCAGGCTCATTCATGGATTTTTTCATTGTAATGACAGATTCAGATATTGCAGCAAAAATGCCATCATAATGAGTACCATCAATCATCTTTTTGAATAAATCATCAAGAGATGATGAAAAACTGCCCAAGGATTCTTTTCCCATCATCGGGGCAAGGCCTTTAATTTTATGAGTATGTTTTTGAAACAAACTGGAATTTTTGACAACATCATTATCATCAGAGCAAGATTTCAAAATATTTTCTAATGATTCAATATCGTCATTCACTTCTTTAGAAGCAACAGCAATGAATTCATCAGACATTATGTACATTAAATAAAATTCACCCATTATTTTTATAGTCTACGCTATGTGTTTTTTGTTATGAAGATAGTCAGTAAGGCATATGTGCTAATTGCCATATTGATTATTGCCGCAGTTTTTAATTTATTCTTATTATATCAAGATCAAAATATAGAGACATCACAATCATATTCTATTATCGGAGCCGGAGATGTAAAAGTGAAAGCTGAATCAATTTCAGGATTAGCTACATCTGTTGCAAGGGGAGTAATTGAAGATAAAGGAGAACTTGAAAAAGAAATTGGTGAAGTTCAATCAACTTTAGAAAAAATTAAAAATGGTGGAGAATTCAAAGGACAAACATTAGGAAACATTCCAACATCACTCATTCCAGATTATAACAAAGTGTTGTCATCATGGGAAACATACAAAGAAAAAGCATTGAAAGTCGAAGTGACTTCAGTATTTGATCCTGAAGCTACAAGTGCAATGAATTATGTTTTACAAAAAAATCAAGAACTTGTTTTACATACTGATCAATTAAGTAAAGATTTAGCCAAACTTGACAGAGATTACAACGAACACAAACAAATTGCATTAGAATTGGCTGAATGTGCAAAGATCATAGGACAACAAAGTCTGCTTATTTCAATAGGGGAAGGGGAAAATGCTCAAGAAACACTTCAAAAAAAGAATTTGCAGTTTGAGATAGGAATGAGGAAATTATTACAAATATCAACATCAGATTTAGATGTAGAAAGTGTCGGAATGACGCATGAAGAATTAATTTCCATTCCAAGAGAAAACTCAGAGGCATTAAGAACATTGGATCCATTATGGGAATCAATTAAAATAAAAATCGAAATACTCGAGGATAGGGCACTGTTATCTCCTGAGTTTAATTTAGCAAAAAATGAAATGAATGATGAAAAAAATAATTTATTTAACAATATAGACGGACTTCTAAATTCATGGAACGATGAATTAACAAGTCAAGGATCAGAAGAACAAATCATTATTCAAGTTCTGTTGATAGTAGACATTGCAGTATTCATTTTAGTCTTATTTGTCATCAGGCAATCTCTTTCTCCTCTAGAATCAATCAGTAAAGCCCTATCCAAAGTAAAAGAAGGGGTGTATGGTGAAAAGATAGAGTATTCGGGTACAGATGAAGTTGGACAACTTGTAACAAATTTCAATATAATGTCAAATACAATTAAAGAGAAAGAAGATGAAGCAAAGAAGACAGATATTGCAAAAGATGAATTTCTTGCAATGATCACTCACGAATTAAAAACACCTCTCGTACCAATTCAAGGATACTCAGACATTTTACTAAATGAGCACTTGGGGAAATTAACAGACAAACAAAAAGAAAGAATCAGCATTATAAAATCAAGTTCAGAAACATTGTTATCAATTATTTCAGATTTGCTTGATGCTCAAAAGTTAGATTTAGGACAATTAAGAATGACAAAACAAAATACAGACGTCAAACATACAATTACAAAAGCAATTGAAACACTAAAGCCAGAGGCTGAATCAAATAAAATAGAAATCAGTACAAATGCCACAAGTTTAATTATTAATCACGATTCTGAAAGAATAGGACAAGTAATTACTAATTTAATTAAAAACAGCATCATTGCAATACAACCAAATCCAGGTAAAATTGAAGTTTCAATGTATGACAATCCAGATAATGTAAGAATTTCAATAAAAGATAACGGTGTGGGAATTCCCAAAGAAAAACAAAAGAACCTATTCAAAAAATTCTATCAAGTAGATGCCACATTAACTAGAGAAAGAGGAGGAAGTGGATTAGGATTAGCAATTTGTAAAGGAATCATCGATAATCACCTTGGTGAAATAACAGTTGAAAGTGTTCCAAATCAAGGAGCCACATTTTCATTTATGATTCCAAAAAATGCCAATGAAAATACAAAGTCACCTCTAAATTCTGCTTAAAGAAAACAAACTCTCAGAACTAAAAACACTCACACTCTTGAAAAAATGGATATTTAGATATCAAACTCATGCAAGAAAACAATCAAAAAAACAAGGAATTTTACAATAATTGTACACAGTATTTTGAATTTTTACGCAAAAAAAGTATGACCGATTATGATTTTGAGGATGAATATTACTTTACCATGCCTGCAATTTCTAGTCACTAGATAGCAGAAGATTTACGAACCACCCACATCTGCAGATGTTATGGATACAAAATTACAAGATTTTGCAGAAAAAGCAGTAAATTATGCAAGTAGAACAGGAGCCCAATACTGCGATGCTAGAGCAGAGCAACAAAAACAAAAATCAGTACTTTTAGAAAATAATCAAACAGAATTTGTTAGAACTAATGATGACAGAGGATTAGGAATTAGAATTATAAAAGATAATTTGTGGAGTTTTTGTTCAATTACCAATCCGCAATCATTTGAAGAAGTTAAAGTAGCAATAAATAATTCTATAAAAAATACTAATAATCAAAATGAAAATAAAATTAAACTTTATCCAAATACAAATAAAAAAATTAAAATAAATTATCCAGTATTGAAAAAACCAGAATTAGATGAAATAATAAAAATTGGATTAGAGTGTAATAAAATTATTTTAGAGACTCCAAAAATAATCAAATCTATTGTTCATCCATGGTATTCAATAAATTCTAAATATTTTATCAACTCAGAAGGAACAGAAATCTTACAAAATTTTACCGATGTAATTATAGAAATGATTGCAACTGCACACGATTCAGGAATTACACAATCAGTAAACATTACTGAGGGAGGAAGAGGCGGATTGGAACAGATTTTAAATAATGATAAAATTCAAAAAACTGCAAAAAACATTTCATCTAAAGCATCACAATTAACAAATGCTAAACCAGTAAAAGAAGAAAAAGCAACAGTAGTTATGAATCCAGATTTCGTATCATTGCTTACTCATGAAATATTAGGGCATCCATCAGAAGCAGATAGAGTATTAGGAAAAGAGATGGCATGGGCAGGAGGCGCATGGTGGAAAAATAAATTGGGAGAAAAAATAGGTTCGGAAAAACTCAACGTGTTTGATGATCCTACAATAAAAGAAAGTTTAGGATGGTATCAATTCGATGATGAAGGAGTTGAAACAAGGAAAACAACACTTGTGGAAAATGGAATATTAAAAAACCATATGCAAAATAGAGAAACAGCCCAAATATTCAATTCTGCACCAACAGGCAACATGAGAGCTACAAATTATCGATTTATGCCTCTAATACGAATGGCATGCACATGTATTGCCAATGGAGATTCAAAAGTAGATGAAATAATCAAGGATGTCAAGCACGGATATCTAATATCAAATATGAAAATCCCTTCAATCGATATGAAACGATACAATTGGAGTATATCTTGTCAATATGCACAAAAAATTGAAAATGGAGAAATAACAGATTTACTAAAAGATGTCATAGTCATGGGAACAGCACCAGAATTTTTCAAATCAATTGATGCATGTGGGGACGATTTTACTGTTAGACCTATAACTAATTGTGGAAAGGGAGATCCTATGCAATCAATGATTATGGGTAATGGAGGACCAACAATAAGAGGAACTGCAACAGTAAAGAGTGCAAACTAAAAAAATGAAACAAAAATTAGAAAGTATTAAACAAAATGTAATAGAATGTACAAAGTGTGAACTTTGTAAAACTAGAACAAATTCAGTTCCAGGTAAAGGAAATTTCAAGTCAGATGTAATATTTGTTGGAGAAGCTCCAGGAAAAAATGAAGATAAAAATGGAGAGCCATTCATAGGGGTTGCAGGTAAAAAATTATCAGCAGCACTAGAAGGGGCAGGAATTTTAAGAGAACAGGTATACATTACAAACATAGTAAAATGCAGACCCCCAAAAAATAGAGTTCCAACAACTATAGAGAGAGAAACATGTCAAGATTATTTAAAACAAGAAATATCAATTATAAAACCAAAAATTATTTGTGTTTTAGGAAATACTGCATTTAATTCTCTATTAGGAGGTTCCGAGATTACAAAGTTCAGAGGCAAATTGGTTCGAAAAGACAATCAATTGTATTTTTTAACTGTTCATCCAGCAGCAACAATTTACAATCAAGAATTAATCAAAGTATTGGGAAAGGATATTGTCAAACTATTTGATTTAGTGACAGAATTAAAAAATAAGAAAAAAGTAAAAATTGACATTGAATATACTACCTAGAGAATTTTATTCAAAAGATACAGTTACTGTAGCAAGAAATCTTTTGGGGAAAAAAATTGTTAGAAAAATTGGAAGAATAGAAATTTCAGGAATCATAACAGAGACAGAGGCATATAGGCACAAAGATGATCCAGCTAGTCATGCATTTAGTAAAATGACAGATAGAAACAAGATAATGTTTGGAGAAATAGGTTCAGCCTATGTTTATTTTACCTATGGAATGTATTTTTGCTTTAACATAGTAGCCAAAACTCCCAAAATTGCTGCAGGAGCGGTTCTAATTCGTGCAATTGAGCCTCTAAAAGGAATAGAAATTATGCAAAAAAATAGAGGAAGTGTAAATTTGAAAAATCTCACCAATGGGCCAGCAAAACTAGCTCAAGCATTAGACATCACAAAAGAACATTATGGAATAGATTTAACAAAAAAATCAGAGATATATATTGCTCAAGGAATAAAACCTAAAGAAATTATTGCATCGCCTAGAATAGGAATTTCAAAAGCAGCAGACAAGTTATGGAATTTTAAAATTAAAGTTTAATCTTTATTGTTTTCATCCAAAGTCCAAGGAGCAAATTTTCCAAGAATTCTTGCCCAATCCAATCTCAATAACAATACAACTACTGCAGTCATCATTACACCAAAAATAATTATTCCAATGTAAACAGGTGTTGCATCATCAACATTTTCAAGAAAAGGTTCTACTAAAGATAATCCCAAATTATGAGAGATAAATACAATGGAATAGCTTAGTACAATTTTTCCAGTAAGTGTTGCAACAAAAAATCTTTTGGGATTATATTTTGCCAATCCCAAGGGGACATATACTAAATCATCAGGAATCGGAGTGGCAGCTGCAAAAAAGGCAGCACCTGCACCATATCTTTTGATCAATCTTTCAAAGGGTCTCATTCGTTTTCGAGTTTTTTCATTGATTATTCTTCTTCCGCCATAACTAACATAGAAAATAATTTGTTTAGCAACAGTTGCAGTTATTGCAGAAACTAATGCTAAAATGTGCAAGTCGTATTGATTTCCTACAGACATTGTAGCAAGAAGTAAAAATCCAGGTAATGGAACAAAGGGTACAAGGGAACCAAAGAAATTGACTAAAGCCAGTAAAGAGTAACCTACATCTGGTGCAAATGGAAATATGTCAACAAAATCCACAAATCAAACTATTTTCAGGCTTTATTTAATTAGATCTAGATTGAATTGCTTGCAATTCATTAAAATATCATCTTTTCAGAACCCCATCAGATGATAAAAAAAGATTATGAAAATATTTGTAACACTATAGCCACAATCAGCCCATACATCAGATTTGTAGGCGTGATTGGGGAAAGTGGAAATCTGTTAGCATACAAAAGAAGACCAGATTTAGTGCCACTTTTGAATGAAAAAAATACTCAGTACCAATTTTCACACATAGCAATTAAGACAGATTTGGAAGGGTTTTTTGATAAAAATCTAGGAGAAATAGAATTCGTATGGGAAGAAAGGAAAAAGGTTCAGACCATTTCTTTTGCCATCAAAAAATCAAGAGTGTGGATTTCAATTGATAAAAAAGTAATAAGATCTGAAATGCTAAGAATTATTGATTCATGCTTACCAATTGTTAAAAAATTCTCCTAACACATGAAGTGTCCGTATTGTGAAATTGATTTAGATTCACTTAGCATGACAGACGGATTAAAACATATTCTAGAACATAAAAAAGAGACACAAAATTAACTTATTTGAGTAATTTCAAAGCACAGTATGAAAGAGCCAGATGAAATTGAGAAACTAATAGATGAAATTAGTTTCAGAAAATCAAATTCTAAAAATTATGAGAAAATGAAGGCTGAAGAAATCAGTAAAGAATTGAGGGAAATTATGAAGTTTGAACAAATATCATTTAAAAAAATTGACGAGTTTAAAAAAGCACAACAGAATCCAGATTTGATTCAGTACGCAAAAATGATTTGTAAAAACACAGTAGAAAGGGAGGTTGCACAGTTACAGGAAATATATTTAAAAAAAATTGATGAAGAATATCTTAATTCAAAATAAATTTATTTTTCATCTTCATACAACCAACATCTAACATAACCAGTTTTTGTTTTAAATTTAGGAGGCAGTTCTTTGCATTTTTCAATTGCTAATGGACATCTATCAATAAATCTGCATTGTGTTGGTGCATCAAGTAAGCTAGGAGGAATTCCTTTGATATATTTTGGAATATTTCCTTTAAGAGTAGGAATGGATTCCAAAAGACCTTGCGTGTAAGGATGTTTTGGATTTTTGTAAATTTCTTCTGAAGAACCAAACTCAACCATTTGTCCCCCGTACATGATACCAATTTTATCAGCAATTTCTGATAAAACTGCTAAATCGTGCGTAATTAACATAATTGACATTCCATCTTTTTTGAGAGATTTGAGTAAATTGATAATTTGTGCTTGAATTAAAACATCTAATGCAGTAGTGGGTTCATCTGCAATTACAAATTTTGGTTTTAATAATAATGCCATTGCAATTATCACTCTTTGTTTCATTCCACCACTAAGTTCATGGGGGTATTTTTTTAGAACATGTTCTTCAAGATGTACTGAATTCATGGCATCTAAAATTAATTGTTTAGAGTCACCTTCAAAATTATGTTGTTTCAAAACTTCAATGAATTGTTCATTAATTGTAAACACAGGATCAAGAGAATTCATTGCACCCTGAAAAATCATGGATATTTTTTTCCACCTATATTCATCATTAAAAACAGATTCATCCATATCTAAAATAGAATCACCATCAAAAGTTATCGTCCCTTGAGCAGTTCCTCCAGAAAGCATCCGAATTAATGACAACCCCAATGTACTTTTCCCACAAGCACTCTCGCCTGCAATCCCTATAGACTCACCAGGATTTAATTCAAAATCTACATCATCAACAGCATAAACAGGTCCCTTAGATGAAGAATATCTAGAAGATAATCCATTTACAATTAGAAAAGTCATTGTATTCTTAGATCCAAACTATGATTTTTGTTTTGCACTAAGGGATATAAACAACATTATCAGAATGAAAAAGTCGATTCAAATGAAATTACCTATTTGTGGCTTTGATGCAAAAAATTCAATCCTATGTCCCCAATGTGAAAGTAAGGTAGAATCAGGGGAATTAACAAAGGCAGATGTAGAAGCATCAATGAATCTTGCAAAAATCGGGAAATCAAATAAAGAAATTGAAAATTTTACTCTATTTTCCTGTAAAGAATTTGATGGGAATTTTGTATTATCTTTAGCAAAAAACGACATCATGATAATTAGGCAAAGCAGGACGCTATATCGAACATTGCAAGATCAATTCAAAGGAAAAATTTGGCTAGTCGAGGCAGACGAAACAGACAAGCGATTCATAGAGGACTTGTTTTTTCCAACAAAAATCCTATCAATTAATGCTGTCTGGGCTCCAGGCGGCGTTCAAAAAACAAAAGCAGTGGTATCAGGTAAATGGACTCCAAAATTTCCAATTGATACTGAAAAAGTTGTTCAAATAGTCAGAAATGCCCGAAACCTTGACATTGAGATAGAATTTGAGGATAAAAGATAGACATGGTTTTTGTAAAAACTCACGATATTTCTGAATTAAATCAAGAATTAATTGGAAAACAAGTTGTACTAGGTGGATGGATTGAAGACCTTAGGAAATTAGGCAAAATGTCATTTATTACACTCAGAGATGTTTCAGGAATTTCCCAAGTGATAGTCAAAGGGGAATTAAATGATAATTTAGGTGAAATTAATCGTCAAAGCGTTGTCAGTATCAAAGGAATTGTTCAAGAGACAAAAGCCAGAGATTTTGCATTTGAAGTTAAAGCAGATGAAATCGAAGTGTTGGGAAAAGCAATCCACCCATTACCAGTTGATCCAATTGGTAGACTAGAAAGTAATATCGATACCAGATTAAATCACCGTGCTCTAGATATGAGAAATCAAAGAACAGCTTCAATTTTCAAATTACGTCATCATGTATTACAATCATTAAGAAAGACTTTAGCAGACAAAAAATTCTTAGAAATTACAACACCCAAAATCATTGGAAGTGCAAGTGAAGGGGGAGCAGATTTATTTTCATTAGAATATTTTGGAAAAACAGCATATCTTGCTCAAAGTCCACAACTGTACAAAGAACAAATGACAATAGGATTAGAGAGAGTTTTTGAAATTTCAAACTTTTATCGAGCAGAAAACTCACATACTGGACGACATTTAACAGAATTTACCAGTATTGACATTGAAGCTGCATTTATGGACTATGAAGATGTCATGAATGTATTAGAAGAACTTGTTTTGGCAGTATACAAAGATATTTCAGAGAATTGTAAAACAGAGCAAGAAACCATCGAACATACAATAGAAGTACCTTCAGCACCATTTGAGAGAGTGACATATACTCAATGTGTTGAAGAATTGAAAAAAGAGGGAGAGCAAATTGAATTTGGAGATGACTTGCTTGATTCACATCTAAGGATTATTGGCAAGAACCATCCAGGATTTTTCTTCTTGACTGACTGGCCTATGAAACTAAAACCATTCTACATTAGAGAAAAAGATGAAGATGCAACACTTTCACGCTCATTTGATTTACAATATGGATTTTTAGAATTATCTTCAGGAGGAACAAGACTCCACAATCCAGAAATGCTTCAAGAGAGATTAAAAGAACAGGGATTAGATCCTACACAATTTGCAGACCATTTGAAAACATTTGATTGGGGAATGCCACCACATTCTGGTTGGGGTATGGGACTAGACAGACTAATGACTACGCTGATTGGGATTGATAATGTACGTGAAGTAGTATTGTATCCACGAGATCCGGACAGATTGAGTCCATAGAGGAGATAGAAATAATGACATTATTCTGTAAACAATGTAATGAAAGAAGATTGCCAATTGTTTTTGCAAAAGACAAAGCACCATTATGGTTATGTGAAAAATGTGAAAATTTTGCAGATGGTGTAGATACAATTATTCGAGAATTAACTAAAGAAGAAAAAGAAGAAATGAAGAAGAAATTAGACGATTTTGAAAAAGATGCCGTACAAACAGGCGAAAAACTTAGTAGAAGAAAAGGCGTCAATTAACACTTTAAACTATTCAAATTTTTATGGCATGAAGGTTTCGATTAATCATGATTGAACAAAATGATGCAAAAAAAGTGGTCGAAGTCATAGGGAATAATCTAATCGGAGTTTCACACGATTCAAACAGTTTTGTAAAATTGCCAGATTCATTTTGGGGTTACTTTGCCAGAGGTCACGATAAAAAAGGAACATTTGGAGTCATTGTTACTTATTCAGAAGAAGGTAAAGATGTAGATGAATTGATAAAAATGTACGAAGAATGGGCAGCTAAAAATAAAACAAAATCAGAAGAGACTACTTAGTTTCCTTGAGTAGTTTTCTATATCCAGCACATTCTTTACAAATTGGCTTTCCTTTATATTTTGGATTACCATCAGTTATTTTTAGAGTTCCTGGAACAGCTTTACAAATGCAACAGTCAGCCATATAATTTTGATAAAATATGCAATTAATAAAAATTGGTAATTTTTAAAATTAAGGAATAGTAATTGGAACTCCCAATGCTGCTAAACGATCACATTCATCAATTCCCCCAGCAGGATGTACAGTCCACAACAAATAGTCACCAGAAGGTGCATTGAAATACATAAAACCTTCCCAACCAGATTGCCCACCTAATTTAGAGATTGAAGCAGAGTGATCAAATGAAGATTTTCTCTCGCCTTCCTGAATTACATTATCACCGCCAAGTTCCTCAAAATGAGGTAATTTTCGAACAGGAGAATAAACCAAATCAACCATTTTGTTCTCATCATTATTTTTTTTCTCAAACCAATCATTCCATACAACCATATCATCAATTAACCATTCAGATTTGGAAATTGTAGATACACCCATTTTCATTGCCGCATCATCAAATGTGTCACCCCCGATATCAGATGGATCTTTTGGTCCCAAATCAACACATTCATCTTGTATTTTGTAGCCAATGATTACAGGTTTTTTGTTGTTTCCAGTGTATTCCAATTGAACATAATAATCAGTGACACCATCATTGCTATAATCTAACGATGCACTATCAATTTCAATAACATCAACATCTTCTCCCATAAATGCAATCTTCCATGCTTTTTTGTAATGATCTACAGATTTGTCTAGTTTATTTTTATCAAAATCTTTTTGAGCTTTATCCATTTCTTCAATAGCCTTGTTTAATTTTTTAATAATTTTTTTGTTGTTTGAGTCACTTGGGATTTGATCAATTGCTAATTGAGCTAAAACCATGTCAGCATTTACAAGAGAAGTGGAAATATGAGAAATATCTACAGATTTAACTTTACTTAGTTCTTTGATAGCTTTTTTCTCATGTGTGAATACTTTTTTTCCAAGAAAATTCAATGAATAGTCATCTTCCCAAAATTTATCCATTAGGCTTTTTTCAAGATGATTTTCAGCTTTTGCAATTCTTTTTTGATCTTTTTTATTATCAATTTCAAGGGATTGAAGCTCACTTAGGGCATTTAGTTTCATAGTTTTAGGAGAAATAGATTCAGCAGTTGCCACTTGAGAATCAAAAAGAGGAGCAAAAACTAGAGACCCCAAAACAAACAAAGTAAAAACAAAAGATAGCAATTTCATATTGATTTTTTTCAAAATCAGATTATAAAATATACCACAATGTCCCAAAACTGGCAGGTTCTACAGGCACAAAATCAATACAAAACCAAAAAATCAATTTTTTTACACTTTTTGATCTTTATCAAAAAAGATCTAGTAATTTTCATGGATTCAAACTATGAAGCATTTTTGTGGATAATTCAAAATCAGAAAAAAATTCATGAAGAATATATTCAGAAAATATCATAGATTTCAAATTATCACTTGTTGGAAATTAGGATCATTGTTAAATATGATTTTCACGTAATGATTATGACGAGAAACCGTTGTTCTGCGTCGTAGAACGATTGGTATGGAAAACACATCATGTTAGGAATACGTCCTTGATTCAACGTGTTTTCCTTGTATCTCGTTGTTTTAGAATAAAATTTAGAGATTATCAGTAATTTGTTTTGTAAATTCTGAAGTACTTTTATCACCACCAATGTCTTTAGTCTTAACTCCAGATTTTACTAAATCAAATATGGTAGATTCCAACTTTTGACCCACTTCAATACATTTTGAGTCATTGTGTTTTTTTCCTAACCAGTCAAACATCATTTTTATAGAAAGTAAGAAGGATGAAGGATTTGCAATATTTTGCCCTGCAATATCAAATGCTGCACCATGAACGGGTTCAAATAATGCAAATTTGTCTCCAATGTTTGCAGCAGGGGCCATACCTAAACCACCAACCACTTGAGAGGATTCATCAGATAAAATATCTCCAAACAAGTTTGTAGTTACAACAACATCAAATTGTTCTGGTTGACGAATTAAGTTCATCGCACATGCATCCACATACATTTGCTCAAATGAAATATCAGGATAATCTTTAGAAACATCAGTGCATGCTTTGGCAAACATACCATCTGTTACTCGCATTACATTTGATTTATGAACACAAGTTACTTTTCTCATAGAATCTCTTTGTTTTGCAGTTTCAAATGCATATTTTGCTATTCTTTTAGAAGCAGCTTCTGAAATTATTCTTAGAGCAACAGAAGAATCACCTAAACTAAATTCTTTTCCAGTGTAAAGATCCTCAGTGTTTTCTCTAACAATCACCATATCAATATCATCACGTAATGCGGGCATGTGTGGATATGATTTTGCAGGTCGAATATTGGCATAAAGATCTAACATTCGTCTCAAAACCACAATTACATCAGCGGCGCTTTCACCAACTGGAGCCTTTAGACAAACATCAGATTGCTTGATGGTTTGAACTGTTTCATCAGGAAGTGCCTTTCCAGTTTCAGATAATGCCTTGTCGCCGGCAGATAATTTCGTAATATCAAATTTCAAATCAAGTTTGTCATGAATTGTATTCAAAACAGATACTGCAGATTCGGATAATTCAGGGCCGATACCATCACCAGTGATTAATGAAATTTTATACATAATTACACATCAAACAAGGGGAGATTTTAGGATTTAGTTAACCTGTTTTTCACTAAGCATCTTTTTGAGCATGATTCTATTGATTGCGTCAATTACTGCTTTTACAGAAGTAGTTACAATATCTTCACCAACAGATTTTGCTGAAACCTTGTTTCCTAAAGGATCCTCAACTTTTACTGTAACTTCACACAATGCTCCAGAACCACCAGAAATAGATGCCAAACCATAGTCTTTAATTCTAATTTCTGAAATCTTTCCAGTAATTTTTTGAATTGCGTTTAATGCGGCATCTACGGGACCAACTCCATAATCAGTTCCAATATGATCTTGACCATCTACATTTAATTTCACAAATGCATAAGGCATTGTTCCAATTCCAGTAGAAACTGAAAAACCTGTTAATTGGACTATTCTTTTGAGTTCTTTTTCACCTAAAACCTCACTAGCCATTGATAATAATTCTACATCAGTAACTTGTTTTCCCTGATCACCAAGAACTTTTACTTTTTCCAAAATTTGTTTTGCTTGTTCTTCAGTTGGCTTTACACCATATTCTTCCAACATTGCATTCATTCCATGAACTCCAGCATGTTTTCCAACCTTGAGCCATCTTTTTCTTCCAACTAATTCAGGACTAATTGGTTCGTAAGTAAGAGGATTATTCAACACACCATGTGTATGAATTCCAGATTCATGTCCAAATGCATTTGCCCCAACTATTGCTTTATTGGGTTGTACAATGATACCAACAGTTTTTGAGATGAATCTTGATGTGTCATAGATTAATTCAGATTTGATATTAGTTTCATAATTTTGCTCATAAGGCAAACATTTGAGAGCCATAGAAAATTCTTCCAATGAAGCATTTCCTGCCCTTTCACCAATTCCATTAATTGTTACATGTGCACATGCAGCCCCTGCATGAATTCCAGACAAAGCATTTGCAACGGCCAATCCAAAATCATTGTGACAATGTACACTTACTGGGAGTTTCGTAGCTTCAATTGTATCTCTTGTAATTTCAGCCATATATTCAGGAGTAGAATAGCCCACAGTATCAGGAATGTTAACTCGGTCAGCTCCTGCTTTTGCAACATCGCCGAAAACTTTTTTCAAAAATTCTCTGTCAGTTCTAGATGCATCTTCAGCTGAAAATTCTACTTGCAATCCACGTGATTTTCCATATTCTACTGCTTCAATTGCTTTTTCAAGTGCTTGGTCTCTAGTCATTTGGAGCTTGTGTTCCAAGTGAATGTCAGAAGTTGCAATAAACGTGTGAACATAATTTAATCCTGCATCAACTGCTGCATCAATGTCTTTTTTTATGGTTCTAGTTAATCCCGCAATTTCACAAGATAATCCTTCAGATGTTATCATTTTGACAGCTTGGGACTCACCTTCAGAAATTACAGGGAATCCTGCTTCAATAGCATCAACACCTAATTCGTCAAGTTTTTTTGCAATTGCTAATTTTTGATCTGGTGATAATGATACACCGAGAGTTTGTTCTCCATCTCTTAATGTTGTATCAAAAATTCTGACATTTACCATCAGGCACCACTTCTCTGTAATGCAGCAACACCAGTTCGTGCAACATCTAAGATTCCAAATGGTTTTGCTAATTCTTCAAATGCTTTGATTTGATCAGGTGTTGCAGTTAACTCTACCATGAGTGAGTCTTTTTTAACATCATGAACCTTTCCGCCATATGCATTTGCTAATTTATTTACCTCCATACTATCATTAGCATTACTAAGTTTTATCTTAAAAAGACTAAGTTCTCGAAATACAGTTTTGTGCTCATCTAAGCGCTCAACTTTAACAGTATCAATCATTTTATCGAGTTGTTTGACTATCTGGGTGATCTGTTTTTCATCACCGTATGTTGTAATAGTCATTTTTGAATAGTCAGGATTCTCAGTAGTCCCTACAGAAATACTATCAATATTGAAATTTCTTGCTCTAAAAAGATGAGTTACCTTAAACAAGATTCCAGGTTTGTTTTCAACTAAAATAGAAAGAATAGCCCACATCATTAATCACCTAAGAGGGTAAAATCATATCCGATAATGAAGTTCCAGGAGCTACAAATGGCAAGACATCTTCTTCAGGATCAATTGGAATGTCAATTACAGTTGCCACATCACTGCTCAATGCATCTTTGATAGCTTTATCAAGTTCATCCATAGATTGTGCTCTAATTCCTTGAGCACCATAAGACTGTGCTAATTTAACATAATCAGGACAACTGTGTTGTTCTACACCAGTCATTCTTCTATCATAGAAAGTTCTTTGCCATTGAGCTACCATACCCAATGAAGAGTTGTTCAAAAGAAATACGATTACAGGGATATCTTCCAACACTGCAGTTGCAAGAGAATTTTCAGTCATACTAAAACTACCATCACCTGCAATATCTACAACAGGAACATCAGGTTTTGCTACTTTAGCACCTATTGCAGCTGGAAAACCCCAACCCATGGTTCCAAGTCCAGTAGAACTAAAGAAAGTACCAGGTTGTATTACATCATAAAACAATGATGCCCACATTTGGTGTTGACCTACTTCAGTGGTAACAATAGATTCTTTTGGTAATAATTCACGTAATTTTCGTAAAAGTTTAGCAGCACCCATCTCACCCGGATGAAGTTTCAAGTTTTCTTTCCAGTATGCTTTAGTTTCTTGTACATGTTTAAACCAAGGAGTTTCTTCTGATTTTCTAATTGCTTTTTGCAAAAGTATCTTAACCATTACTCTAAGATTTACACGTACATCTCCAATTACTGCAATTTGCGCATTTTGATTTTTACCTATTTCTGCAGGATCAACATCCATATGAATAATCTTTAATCGTTTTTCAAATGCCTCAAAGGTTCCAACAGATCTATCAGAAAATCTAGTTCCAATAGCCAAAACACAATCAGCTTCAGCCATCATTTTATTAGCTTCTGCATGTCCATGCATTCCTATTGGACCTAATGACAAAGGATGTGTTTCAGGAAATGCACCCTTACCTTTGAAAGTTGTAACAACAGGAAGCATGAGAGCTTCTGCAATTGATTGTAATTCAGCAAATGCAGATGAAATAATTACACCACCACCAGCTAAGATGATTGGTTTTTCTGCATGAAGTAACATGTCTATTGCTTTTTCAACATTAACAATATCAGGATCAGCCCATGGATGATATCCTTGAATTTTAAATTCGTCTGGGAAATTCATTGGTTCTTCATTTGTTTGTACATCTTTTGGAACATCAATCAATACAGGTCCAGGTCTTCCAGTTTCAGCAATAAAGAATCCTTTTTTTACAACTTCAGGAACTTCGCTAGCGCTTCGTGGTTGAAATGCATATTTTACAACAGGGTTGGCCATACCAATAATATCACTTTCTTGAAATGCATCTTTACCAATCATGTTTACAGATACTTGTCCAGTTACTGCCACCATTGGTGCAGAATCAGCTTGTGCAGTTGCAATTCCAGTTAAGATGTTAGTTGCGCCAGGACCTGACGTTGCAAAGCATACACCAGGTTTTCTACTCACTCTACCAAAACCATCAGCCATATGAGCTGCTGATTGTTCATGTCTTACCAAGATGTGTCTAATATCACATCGATTAAATTCATCATACATTGGAAGATTTGCACCTCCAGGTAATCCAAATACTTGTTTGACGCCTTCTTTTTCCATAGCCGTCATCAAGGCCTTTGCACCTGTCATATTTTCCATTTTATTCATTAAATTTCTCTCCATAATTTTAAGCTAGTAAATTTTAGGACACTATAGTAGAATAACAAGAGGCAAATCATTGCCAAATTTTTTAGTTAATTTTACGTCCATTGAAATCATAAAAACAATCAATGGATAATTAATAAAGATTATCCGGATAATGCTCGAGGTTTTACTCTAGATTATCCAGAAGACTTAAACTGATATTTTCTCCACTCGAAATGATCTGTTTTGAGTGATAATGAAGAAATCATCAATGTTATTGAGACATTATTTCAAGCAGGAATTACAAAAAATTTAGAGTCTCTCAAAGACATCCACCTTAATGATCCAAAATTCTCTAGTTTTAGTGATTTACCACCATATGATCTTAAAGACTATCAAACTACAATAGAACTTGAAGAGTTAAGATTTGTTAGTATTTCGGATTATACGTATGAAATAAAAAATCCAAAAATTAGCTTATTTGGAGATACTGCAGTTGTAGCATTAGAATTAATTCAAAAAGGAATGTTAGTAGATAACAAAGCATTCACAGGAGAACACATGGTAATTACTGGACGTGCAACATTTGTTCTTGTTAAACAACCAACATGGAAAATTGCACATATTCATCTATCAAAAATTGATGGATAATTTCTATTTTTTAGTAAGATTTGGTTTGTTTTGATTAGGATTGTTTTGTGGTTTTTTGTTGTTTGATTTCTTTTGATTAGGATTGTTTTGTGGTTTTTTGTTGTTTGATTTCTTTTGATTAGGATTGTTTTGTGGTTTTTTGTTGTTTGATTTCTTTTGATTAGGATTGTTTTGTGGTTTTTTGTTGTTTGATTTCTTTTGATTAGGATTGTTTTGTGGTTTTTTGTTGTTTGATTTCTTTTGATTAGGATTGTTTTGTGGTTTTTTGTTGTTTGATTTCTTTTTTTGTGATTTTTGTTTCCTTTTTGGTTCTTCACTTACTAGTTTTTTGTATAATTTGAAAGCTTGATCAACGTTTAGATTTCCATGAATAATTGCTCTAGCAGCTTTTATCATAGGAACTGGATGTTCAGATTGCCAGATGTTTCTACCCATATCAACTCCAACTGCACCGGCTTTGATTGCATTATACGTTAATTGTAATGCATCACGCTCAGGAATTTTCTTTCCTCCCGCTACAATAATTGGAACAGGGCAAGATTGTACAACCTTTTCAAAATTATCACAATAGTAAGTTTTGACAATATGTGCACCTTGTTCAGCGGCAACTCTACAGGCTAATGAAAGATATCGTGCATCTTTACCTAATTCTTTTCCAACAGCAGTTACAGCTAATACAGGTATTCCATATTTTTCGGCCTCGCTTACAAGTTTTCCAAGATTTACAATTGTTTGATATTCATATTTTGAACCAACAAAAATAGACATTGCAAGAGCACTTGCATTCAGTCTAATTGCATCTTCAATTGATACAGTGATGTCTTCTTGAGACAAATCTTCACCAATAATACTTGAACCGCCAGAAACTCTCAACACCATAGGAGTATCACTTGTTGCTGAAACAGATGTTCTTTGAACACCTCTTGTCAGCATCAAAGAATCACAATGCTTTAGCAAAGGAGCAATTACTTTTTTTGGATCTTCAAGTTTTTCAGTAGGACCAAGGAAATATCCATGGTCTACAGCCAACATTAATGCACGATTATTTTGTGGTTTAATTATTCTAGAAAGTCTATTTTTTAATCCCCAATCCATTTCTCTTCGATTTTGAAAGAATGAAAATCCCTTCTTAAGCCTTTCTTATTTTGTAATAATAATCTTCATTGCATTTTCACCTGTACGTGCATGATCAAATGCTTTTTGAGATTCAGAAATAGTGTATGTGTGAGTGATTAATTGTTTGACATCAATTTGAGAGGATTCAATTAAATCCAATGCTTCTTTTGTATCAGAATCTGATGCAGCATAACTTGTAACTAGAGTAATTTCTTTAGAGTATATTTTACTCATATCTAAATCCATTTTTGCACCTTTAGAAGGAACACCAAACATCATCACAGTTCCACCTTTTCTGACCATATCTATTGCATCATCTAATGCTTTGAGGCTACTAGTTGCAACAATTGCCACATCCACACCTAAACCATTAGTATTCTCTAAAATCTTTTGCTTTCTATTCTCATCCATTGAAGATATGGATTCAGTAATATTGAATTTTTTAGCAAAATCCAATCTAAAATCATTGACATCAAAACAGAAGATTTTTGAGAATTTTTTTGCATGTGCAAGCATTACGTGCATCATTCCAGTAGGACCTACACCAAAAATAGCAGTAGAGTTTCCTTGTTGATAAGAAAATTTTGTCCATGCTCTAACACAACAAGCTAATGGTTCAATCATAGCAGCTTCTTCATAGCTTAGTGAATCAGAAATTTTTAAAACTCCGCCATGAGAAACATTCCATCCTGGAACAACATATTCTTCAGATAATCCACAAGGAGAAAGATTTGTTTCATAATATTTTTGGCACATGGTTTCATTCCCATGATTACAATAATGACAATCATAGCAAGGAACATGGTGATGAGTGAATACTCTATCTCCTTTTTTAAATTCAGTTACATCAGAACCTACATCTAACACAATTCCAGAAGGTTCATGTCCTAAACGCATAGATGGTTGTCCATATTGTCCAAAAACTTTTTCCAAATCAGAACCACAGATTCCACAAGCATGCATTTGTACCAAAATATCACCAGATGTCAAAGAGGGTTTTGGTGCTTCATCAATTGAAATCACAGAGGATTCTTTAACAGATGCAGTTTTCATGGTAAAACATTAGAAATTTGATTATAAGTAGATTATACGCCGAGTATTTTCTTTAGCATTACTCTGTAATCAACTTCGGTTTTTTCACTTCCAGTTGCAGGTAATGCAAATACCAAAGTAGATTTTTCTGCTCGTAATGCAGTCAACTCATCACTAATGGATTCAGTAATATCATCACTAACTAAAACTAGGCCTACATCTGAATCATCAGTTAACGTCTTTATTTCATCTAAAGCATTCTGAGGATTTTCAGATATTTTACCTGGAATACCAGCTAATTGAAAACTTGTTACAAACGATTTACTTCCAACAGTGAATATTTTCACAGTTGTAAATTTTCTACGTTCTAATTTAACCCTTTTTGGAGGCACCAGATCAGGAAAGGTTGATTTAGTTTGAAAATCCAGTAATTTTATGGCAGAAATCGATACTCAAAAAAGCATCTATTTGTTCCTACACGGGAGAATGGATCTTAAAGAGAAAGCAACAAACGCATTAACTGCAAAGGGATTTGCAGCAGATAAAATCACCATGGCCTTACCAACCAAAGTTGGAGAAGTAGGGGAATACATGGCAATGCTATGGATGCCTCCAAATCCAGATCATATCAAACTTCAACAAATTTCCAAAGTTGAAGAAGTTGAACCAGAAGGAATGATTGGTCTTTGGAAAGGTGTTTCAAAAGATGATGTTGATACTATTCCTTTAGAATAGACTAGCTGAATCCAGCGCCAAAATCATTACCTTTTTCTAAAACATCACTTGAATCAGAATTTTTTAATTTTCGATACAGTAATGTTTCATAAACCATTTTCATAGCTTCTTCATCATCAAGACCACAATCTTCCTTGATCTGATTTTTGTATTTTGCTAGTTTTTCAATATCTTGTTCATCAGGGGAAACGTCATCGTGAACCATAATATTTGCAATTTTCTCAATTTCTGAGTTTTGTTGGGCTTCATCCATGATAATATAAAGAATTTCTAGTTATTAACACATTCTAATAACTAATTATTACAAATCAGAAATCAGTCCAGAAAGAAAATCAGAAAATTCATCATCTGAGAAAATTATTTCTTCAACTTGATTTTCATCCCTAGCTAATTGTGCAGATTCAAGATGATAGCAAGTTGATTTTCCATTTAGTTTACCAAAATAAAATCCAGGACAAGAACAATAGTTACTTTCAGGATCAATCCAATGTTCTTCACCTTTTCCAACTACAGTCCAAATTTTTCGTTGAGTTGGCTCAAAAATATGTAATTTTACACGTTTTTCAGAAACAAGTGTTTGGATTCGATCTGGATCTTTGTTCATAAGGGTTTAATCAGATATCTACAGTATAACTTTGATGTTACAAACAAGGATAGTTCCATCAAAACCAGTTATGGTTTTAGAAGGAGAGAAAAAGAATCTCATAGTTACAGACATCCACATTGGATTTGAAAACAGTATGGCTGCAAATGAAATTTTCATAGGTAAAAATTCAACAATTAACGAATTAATTCATGAATTATCTGAAATAATTGATACAGAAAAACCAGATTCAATAATCTTGTTAGGGGATGTTAAATCAAGTATTAAAAGCATATCAAGAAATGAATGGAATGAAGTTCCATTATTTTTTAAAAAAATTAAAGAAAAATGCGATGTGATTTTAATTCCTGGAAATCATGATGCAAATATTCAGCAACTAGTTCCAGACAATATTTCAATGATGAGCTCTACAGGAATGGTTGAAGAAAATATTTTGTTAACACATGGACATACAATGCCCTCAGAAAACTTTTCGCATGTAGATAAAATCATTATGGGCCATCTTCATCCAGTATTTTTTCAAGAAGATTCAATCATCAACGGTCAAAGAGTATGGGTTTCAATTAAAACTGAAAAAGAAAATATTTTTCCAAATAAAACTGGAGAGATTGAAATAACAATAATGCCATCATTTAACAAATATTTCTATGCAACACATAGAAAACAATACAAAAAATCTATCTCACCAATCATTAACAAAATTAAAGAAATATCCAAAGCAAAAATTATAACATTGGATGGAACAATAATTGGAAACGAATCAAACATCAAACAAGTGATTTAATCAAATTGTTTTTGTTTCAAGAGTGCCTTTCATAGCACAATTTGGACATCTTTCTGATTTTGCCCATGTTTTTACAGTTTTTGAATATGAAATACGAATTTCATATGAATGTCCACAATTTTGACAGAACACATTAGAGGAATAGCTACTTTTATTCCAATCATCATTAGGATCACGAATAAACTTTGCAATTAAATCTCTGCCCTTGTCAGATATTCTGTAGAGAGTTAAATCATGAAATCCAGGTTTGTCATCAAACGGAATTCTCTGTACAAGACTATTTTCATCTAAAAAAACTAAAATATCTTTTAGTTTAAACTCTGCAATCTTTATTTTCACAAAATTTTTCTTTACACTATTTTTCAAATGAATAAAACGAATTCCATCAGTATCAAATTTCACAATCTTACTTAGAACTTCATCGAGTTCATCATCAGAGAATTTTTTTGCCATATGTTATTTCATAGAATACTTGTGTTTATGTTTTTTAAAATTAATCATAATTATCGTAAGGCTCTATAGGATCTTTGGTTGTTTCATTGTCTCTTAGCCATTCTAGTGTTTTAACAAAAGAGTCAGCCAATTCCAAAGTAGTGAGAACTGGAATTCCTAACTCCAATGATTTACGTCTAATTTGATATTCATCATCAAGCATTCCAACATATTTTTCTAAAGTAGAAGTACTGGGGATATTTATGATGAAATCTATCTTTCGATCATATAATAAATCAGAAATATTTGGTTTTCTGTCTGGTTCAGATATTTTGTGAACAATTTCAACTTCACCTATTTTTTCTTCAAAGAATTCTGCAGTATGTTCAGTTGCTAGAATTTTGAATCCCAATTGTTTTAGTTTGGCTATTGATGCTACAAGTTTTTCTTTGTTCTCTGCACCACCTACTGTAACAAGAGCAGTTCCTTTTGCTGGAAGATTATATCCAACAGAAGTCAATCCTTTGGATAAAGCATCATAGAAACTATTTCCAAAGCATGCAGCCTCACCAGTAGATTGCATTTCAACACCCAATGAAATATCAGCACCATCAAGTGCCATAAATGAAAATTGCGGGACCTTTATTCCATAATTAGGGATTTTTTGCCATTTATTTTCAGGGATTTTAGGCAGAGGTTTATCCAAAATTGCTTTGGCAGCTAAGGAAATTAGATTTGTTTTAACTAATTTTGAAACAAATGGCATGGAACGAGACGCTCTGATATTCAATTCAATCACATAGACATGATCATCGTGAACTAAAAATTGCAAATTAAATGGGCCTTTTACATTAAATGTTAGAGCAATTTTTTTAGTGTATTCATTTATGGTGTCGATTGTTTTGTTACTAAGACGCCATGGTGGAATACACATCATTGCATCTCCAGAATGGACACCAGCACTGTCAATATGTTCAACAATAGCACCAATTACAACTTCTTTACCATTACTGACTCCATCAACATCTACTTCAAGTGAGTTTAACATAAATTTAGAAATCACAACAGGATGATCAGGGGAAACATCAGTTGCCTCTTTAACATATGTTTTTAATTCCTCTTGAGACCAAACAACTTTCATCGCAGCTCCTGATAAAACATATGAAGGTCTAACAATCACAGGAAAACCAACATCTTGTGCAAAACTTTTTGCTTCGCTAAGATTTGAAAATGCCTGCCATCGGGGTTGTTTAATATGAAGTTTATCAAGTTCTGCACTAAACTTTGAACGGTCTTCAGCTCTATCGACATCATGTGCTGCAGTTCCCATAATGTTGATTCCATGTTCTGCAAGTCCAGGAGTTAAGTTATTTGCAGTTTGCCCGCCAACACATGTAATAACACCTTTAGGATTTTCAAAGTCAGAAATGTCAAGCAGTCTTTCTTGAGTAATTTCTTCAAAGTATAATCTTGTACAAATATCATAATCAGTAGAAACAGTTTCAGGATTACAGTTAACTACTGAAACATTTTTCTCACCATTTTCTTGCAAGCCCCAAACCATGTTAACAGTTCCCCAATCAAATTCAACACTACTACCAATTCTATAGGGACCAGCACCTACTACAACCACACCTTTTTCATCAGACGGAATTTGAATATCATTGGAAGATCCTCCATAGGTCATATACAGATAGTTAGTTACTGCAGGCCATTCAGCTGCAAGCGTGTCAATTTGCTTGACTGCAGGCACAACTCCCATTTTCTTGCGTAAATTACGTACCTCATCAGGGGTTTTTTCTATAGCTCTTGCAATCTGCTTATCTGCAAAGCCTAGTTGCTTGGCATCACGCATCAAGGACACATCAAGAGTTTTGGATTTTATTTCAGACTCCATTTCTACAATATTTTTAATTTTTTCAATAAACCAAGGATCAATTGATGATAGTGAATAGATTTTATCAACTGAAAGCCCCATCTTTAGTGCAATTGCAACATTGTACAAAATCTTGTCATCATGATGAGATAATTTTTCTTCAATCTCTTCTTCAGTGTATGATTTACCGGTGGTGCGATTTAACACCAATCCATCATTTCCAATATCAAGCATCCTAATTGCTTTTTGTAAAGATTCTTCAAATGTTCTACCAACTGCCATTACTTCACCAACAGATTTCATAGTAGGACCAAGTTTTGGATTTACTAGTTCAAATTTTGCGAAATCCCATCTAGGATGTTTACATACAATGTAATCAAGCGAAGGTTCAAAACATGCAGTAGTATTTTTTGTAATTCTATTTACTAGTTCAGACAAATTATAGCCTAATCCAATCTTTGCGGACATGTATGCCAGAGGATATCCTGTTGCCTTACTTGCAAGAGCAGAAGAACGAGAAAGTCGAGGATTAATTTCAATTGCAACAAATCTATCAGAAACAGTATCAAGTGCATATTGAATATTACATTCACCGACTATTCCAACATGTTTGGTTGCACGTAAACCAGCTGTACGTAACATATGATATTCGTGGTTGTTAATTGTTTGAGAAGGAGCAACTACAATGTTGTCACCAGTGTGAACTTTCATTGAAAGGACATTTTCCATATTACACACAATTACATTATTTCCATCATAATCTTGCATAATTTCATATTCAATTTGTTTCCAATGACCAATGTATTCTTCAACTAAAACTTGACCAACCATGGATGCTTTGATTCCTCTTTCAACAATTTCGTGAAGTTCAATTTCATTATGAGCAACACCTCCACCTCGACCTCCAAGAGTATACGCCACACGGACAATCACAGGATAGGTAAGCTCTTCTGCAATCTTTTTGGCATCTTCAAAATTGGTGACAGTTTTACTTTTGAGTACAGGAACACCGCATTCCTTCATAGAATCCTTGAAAAGTTGCCTATCCTCAGTTCTTTTAATTCCAGGAACCTGAGTACCAAGGACATTTACACCATATTTTTGTAAAATTCCAGCTTCTTCTAGTTTGACCCCACAATTCAAAGCAGTTTGGCCACCATACGCCAACATGATTCCATCAGGCCTTTCTTTTTCTATGATAGATTCTACATAATCAGGTGTGACAGGTAAAAGATAGACTTGGTCGGCAAACCGCGTATCAGTTTGTATAGTTGCAATATTTGGATTGATGAGAACGCTTTTGATTCCATCTTCCTGAATTGCTTTAAGACATTGACTTCCCGAATAATCAAATTCACCAGCTTCACCAATTTTAATTGCACCACTACCAAGAACAAGGATTTTCTTTAGAGATTCATTTTTTGGCATTAGTTTTTCTCCATTAGTTGTTTTAGCTCTTCAAAGACAAATTTGCAATCATATGGTCCAGGTGCAGCTTCAGGATGGAATTGGACTGCAATGCAGTTCTTTGTTTTGTGTTTAATTCCTTCAACAGTTTTGTCATCGGCATTTGTAAACCATAAATTAAAATCAGATTTGTCCAAGGATTCAGGTTTGATTCCATAACCATGATTCTGACTAGTTACATAGACTTGGTTATTTTCTAAATTGACACAAGGTTTGTTTTGTCCACGATGTCCATACTTTAGTTTGTAAGTTTCAGTGTTTCCTGCAATACCAATAATTTGAGCACCAAGACAAATTCCAAGGGTTGGAACATTATCTTGAATTAATTTTTTAACTACATCAATTGTGTCAGGACATTTTTGAGGATCACCAGGGCCACTACTAAGAACAATTCCTTTTGGATTGTAAGACATTATTTTTTCATAAGTAGTATTCCAAGGAAGCAAAACAACTTTGTATCCAATATCACGAACATTTCTAAGAATTGCATGTTTTGCACCTGTATCAATTACTACTACAGTGTTCTCATCATCACCATAAATTTTTTCTTCTTTGGTAGAAACATCATCCATAAATTGCTCGGAATCATAATGAGGTGCAGATTCTAATTGCTTTTTTATTTCGTCCACATCAATTTCAGAATCAGATACGACAAGAGCTGCCATCATGACTCCACTAGTTCTAAGTTTTTTAGTTAATTCTCTAGTATCAATTCCAGATATTCCAGGAATTTTCTCATTATACATCCATTCATCTAAAGTCATCGAAAGGTTCCAATGACTTGCAGTAAGGGATAGTTCATGCACAACCAACCCCCTTGCCTGGATTTTGCTTGATTCGAAGAATTTTGGAATTCCATCCTCATCAACTATAGATGGATCGGGGACACCATAATTCCCAACAAGAGGATATGTTAAGGTAAGAATTTGACCACTGTAAGAAGGATCAGTCAGAGCTTCTGTATATCCAACCATTCCAGTGTTAAAGACAATTTCACCAAAAACAGTAGTTGAATAACCAAAACCATCACCATCAAGAATAGTACCATCATCAAAAACTAGTTTTGCAAACTTTTTTGCGTGGATTGATTTCTTTGTAGTAATTGTGACCCTCGTTAAGTCCGCAAGAATGTGAATTTAAGTTTTGTGCGTAAGAAAAAGAAATTTTTTTGATCGCTCGTCTAAAGGGCTTGGAACTCTTCGCTCCACTTGTGATAAGCACGAATCATTTCTGTCGACACACTTGGTTTTCTTCTTTCCATAATATTTTTGAAATCAGCAGTTGTAAGCGCTCTAGGTTGTAGTGGTTCTTCACCTTCAACTGGCTCATGATAATCAGGCGAATCAAAAATTTCATGAACAGTTTTAATTTGTGCTGCTTGACATACATCTTTGATATCGCTTGCACTATATCCATCAAATAATTTTGCTAGATCAGTATTGTTAATTCTCATACTTTTATTCAATTTTTCAGTATATTGTTCAAAGAGATTCTCTCTTGCGGCTTGGGTAGGTAATGACACATAGATTCTTTTTTGGAATCTTCTAAGAAATGGCCAGTCAAGACTCCAAGGTTTGTTTGTTGCACCAATTACATACAGCATCAAGTCTTTTCCTTTACCATTAACACCATCCATTTCAGTTAAAAATTGATTTTTAGTTCTCACCTCTCCACCAACTTCACTATTTCTAGAACCTAATAGTGAATCAACTTCATCTACAAACAAAATAACAGGTTTTCCTTCTTTCTCAGCATATTGTCTTGCCATAGCAAATAATTTTGAAACATTTTTTTCTGCTTCACCCAACCATTTACTCATCATGGATGAGGCATCAACATTGATGAAATATCCATCCATTTCATTTGCAGTCGCTGCTGCAAGCATAGTTTTTCCAGTTCCAGGTGGACCATACAATAGCATTCCTTTTGGCCATCCAAGAGGAAATAAATCAGGTCTTTTAGTTGGATAAACAATAGATTCACGCAAAGCACTTTTTGCATCATCTAAACCAATGACTTGATCCCAAGTAACATCAGGTTTTTCTTTCATTATTAATTCTTCAAAATCATTTTCATTTTCTTGTCGCTGAACAGATTTCTTTTGATCTGATTCAGAAGCTTTAGGATCAACTGCAGGCTCAACACCATGAGCCTGTTGTAATGCATTGATTCTACCATGGTAAGAGTTACATCGTTCTTTGTAAATTTGATTTAGTTTGCTGGTAGGATATAATTGTAATAGTTTCACTAGAGCATCAATTGCTTGTTGATAATGTGTGATTGCCATGCCACGAGCACCTTGGGAATCAAATTTGATGGCTTCAGAAGCATATTTGCTTGCTGTGTTTTCTAATTCTTGGGGGGCTAAACTCATTCTAATTACCTACGCAGTATCTTCTCGAGAATTTTGTTGGTATTCTACGGTGTTAATCTCTGTCACAAAATTGGTTAAATTAATTCCACTTGTTTCATGCTCATCATACTCAGGTCCGTCAAGATATTTTTTTTTAAAATCAGATTTTTCTGAAATATTAGTATGCATATCTTTGACCTTGTTAATAGAATCCTCAGCAGACAGAATTAATTCAGATACTTCATCATCCAAATCAACCAAAGAGCTTGCAGTCTCATTGATTATAGAGGTGAAATGTTTCAAAATTGAGCGCATATCTTTTTTATCAGCATATTTACACATCATAAAATCAGCAATTCCTACAATTTTATCTAAATCTTGTAATTCTTCTAATGAAAGTTTATCAATTTTAGAATCATCTGAAGATTTAACCTCAGATAATTTTTTATCAATTTTAGAAGAGATGGACCTAATTCGTTCTATATCCTTTGAAAAATCTCGTTTTTGATTTAACATATCAAGTGTTGCATAGTTTAAAAAAATCAAGATTAGGGTACTGCTTACTTAATTTAGAGTCTACCATCAATTTTACTTCATTAAGTGAAGTCGAGGATTCATTATTTGATTGACTAAAATCAAAACTTGCAGTAGTTAAAGCAGCAGAATCAAGCACAATGCTTCCTAAATGAACAGATATTTCAGATAATTTTTGACTACACACAGGAATTATATCAAATAATTTAGCACTGACTGTTCGAATCATAGGAATTGATGAAGGCAGTACTTCAGGAATACTACTTACATTTGAGATACGTTTCATGTTCTTTTTTACTTGTTGTAAAATATTCAAAGAATAAGTCACAAGATGCTCAAGTTTTAAAGATTCCACATGAATTTTGTCAGATTCGTCAAAATCATTAAATAATTCCTTGTTTGATTCTTTTAATTTAATTTGTTTTTCATTTAGAATATCAATTATTTCATCTAATAGATTTACAGAATATTCTAATCTTGGAACAAGAGTTACAGAATGAGATATATTTTCAATTTCTAATGGATTGACATCATATTTTACCAACATACCAACTAGGACTTCAAGATTTTGTATATCAGGACGGTGTATCAAATTATTTAGTAACCACAGTTACACCCATCTGCAGATACAATTTTGATTTTTTTTGAGTATTTGTGTAAAGGAATTTAGCTCTCAATTTTACCTAATAACAAATCAAGTAATATTATGATAAATGAGCACGTTTTAACAGTCAGCCTAGAAGAATTTGGGTTAAGCAAGTATGAAGCCCAAGCCTATGTAGCACTCATTGCAAAAGGTACTATTTCAGCAAGTGAGTTAGCCTATTATTCTGAAATTCCACGAACAAAAATCTATCCAACATTATTAAAATTAGAAAATAAAAAACTAGTCATCATTTCAAAAAGTAAACCCATTATGTGTACAGCTATTGCTCCAGAAGATGCATTTGATGGAATCATCCATGAGCAAATTAACAAAGTAAATGCAATGAACGCTTTAATTTCTAACTTGAAGAAAGCAAGTGAGGAAAGCAGAAAGTCTAGAGGTTCAGAAGAAAAAAGATATTTTCATTTGAGTGCAAATAATGTTTTATTACAACTTCAAACAATGATTGAAGGTTCAAAATCATCAATCAAGATCATGACTGATCAATGGGGATTCGGATTGCTGGCAGAATGTAAAGAACAGATGTTATCAGTGTTACGTAGAAATTTAGACGTAAAGATACTTGTTGCTCCAACTCAAATTTGTTCTGAAGCATATAGGGCAATACCAGATGGAGTCGAAATTAGAGCCTCAGATATTGCACAAAATTGTTTCATTTTTGATGAAGCTGAATTAATGATGATAAATAATGACAATGGAAAAGGTGCCATCTTTTCATCTACTGAAATTTTAGGCATAAATCAAGAAAAAATGTTTTCAAATATTTGGAAAAACGCAATAAAGACCAAAGCTCTTGCAGACATGACAAAAGCAGAAGCCCAAGAAATTTATAAAATTATCAAAACAGTAAACGAATCTGGTTTGATGTATATGCTAAATTCTTCAATGGTATCAAAAAAACCAGAAGCTGACATGTTCAAACTGTTAGAAAAGAATGGAATTTCATTAAAAACAAAATCTCTAGACGATGTAATTGAGATAATGGATGCCGTAATGCAAATTACATGTTCAGGTCATGTTAATTTTAAAGCAAATACAAAAAACATTACAGTTGAATCTAAGCTAAATAGCGGACACTCATTGCCATGGGTATCTGTTTTGGATGGATGTCTACAAAAACAAGGATACAAGACTAGAACAATATATCAAAATAATTCAAACAAAGGTGAAAAAGTCCATATCAAAATAAGCAAAAGCTAGAAAACACACCTAGTTCCAAGAGTGGATTTGTATATGGAATTCAAGCCAAATGTAGATCCTAGAGCAAAACAAGACCAATTTAGAGCCAAATTTAGATTTTCAACACGACTAGTGGGTACGGATTGACTATGGTCGACCAGAGGAATAGTGATTTGATAGAAAGAATTTCTAGACCCAGACATTGAGCATATGTCGGGAAGAGCAACTCCAGCATCATACTAGTTGGATTTTTTCTTATTTTTCATTCACATTAGATTAGACAATGTATTAAAACAAAAAACAGGATTTGAATAGTCAAGTTTTTAAAAAAAAGAGAATTGATGAAGAATAGTGAAATTACAAGGAAATGAGGATTTATGAAGAAATTAAAAAATATTGCAAAAAATGCGATAGTGAAAAATTCTAAGATAGATGCATCAGAAATTATAATTCATGATAATGCAAAACTAGATGGAGTAATAATTAAAGCGAAGAAAGTAACTATTGACGCAGATAGCGTATTAACAGATTGTAAACTTTTTTCAGATGGAGAAATTACTATAGGCAAAAAATCAGAGATAAAAGAACAAGCAGTCATCAATTCATTCAAGGGAATTAGTATTGGAGATCGTTGTCTAATTGATAGAAATGTCTTTGTCGGAGGTATGCAAAGCGAAGAAAGTGAAATTGTCATAGGGAATGATTGCGTCATACTTTATCGAGCATATCTTAATCCAACAAAAAAGATCACTATAGAAAATAATGTTGGAGTTGGAGGATACTCTCAAATATTCACACATGGAGCATGGCAAAATGTTCTCAAAGGATACCCCAACAAATTTTCACCAATTACGATTAAAGATAATGCATGGATTCCATGGAATGTTATGATATTGCCAGGTGTGATAATAGGTAAAAATGCAATAATAGGTGCAGGGTCAGTAATTACAAAAAATATTCCAGACAATGTTTTTGCAGCAGGGAATCCAGCAGTCATTAAAAGTAAAAACATAAAGAAAAAAGAACCAAATGAAAAAGAAAAAAACAAAATAATGATAGAGATCCTAGAAAGTTTTCATAATTATGCCAAAAATTTTCTAAAAAATCCAAATAAAATTGAGAAATCCAATCATGGAAGTAATCAACATATCACTGTTTCATTTAAAGATAAATCACAAATTGCATATGCAATAAAATGGAACTCGACTCCCAAGAATAAAAAGACAATACTTGTATCATTTAAAATTTCAGAAAAAATTAAATCAATAAAAAAAATAGAGTGGATAGAACTAGATACTTTAAAATCAAATGTTACAAGCGATGCTGGAAATAGTTTTCAATCTTTTCTCAAGAGATTTGGGATTAGAATAAAAATATAATTTAAAACAAAATAATTAGATGTTAAAGTTAAGAGCAAATCAACATGTATTAAAACAAGAAAAATAGAATTAGGTCATGGGAATAAAAGAAAAATTTTCTAAAAAAACTAAACCAAATAAATCAACTAAAGACACAGTAAAAAAAGAACTTCATACTGAATTTGAGGAAGACAAAAAACAAGTTGTAGGACATGCAAAAAGAATCAAATCACTTTGGCGCAGCAAAGAAGTTCTTCAACTAAAAACTGAAGCAATAGTAGTATTATGGAAGAAAAAAGGATATGAGCCCCAATTTTTTGAAGAATTTGATAAAGTTACAAAAGAAGGCTATCAATTAGTGCTAATGGAAGGAGTGAAAGCCCTTGATGCAGGACCAATCGACATACAAATTGGAAGTTATTATTATTTTCAAAATAAAAAATATATCAAATAAAATTTTGAATTAATTTTCTAAATTTTAGAAAGGATTTTCTTTTTCTTTTCCTCAAATTCTTTTTTGGTGATTATTCCTGCCTTTTGTAAATCTCCAAGCTTTTTGAGCAAATCAAGATCTTTGTGTTTTGATGTTTTTAGTTGAGATTTTGCTTTCATTCCAGATTCAATTCCAGATTTTGTTTTCTTTTTTAATTTTGAACCCAGAATACTTCCCCTAGAGGCTAGTCTTTCACTTATTTCATAACCTTTTTTCTTTGCTTGTTTAATAATTTCTTCAGATTTTTCCCGAGTTACATCATCAACTAGTTTTCGTTTCTTTGCCATTGAACCAAGCTCTTTTGTTTTCTTTTTGGCAAGTCGAGATTGTAGTTTAAGATCTTTAATAATTTCATTTTTGGTTTTCCTTTTAAATCGTCTAGTATACTCTTCAATGACTAGAATAGGGAATGGGCTATACTCCACATCAAGATAGTATTTGATTATAGTATCATCGGGTAATTTTTTTAAATATTCTATAATTGATTTTTCAGATTTTAATTCCATATTACTAGTTCATTGTTTGCTCATAAAAAGATTCAATTTTGATTTTTGTAATATAGTTTGATCACTTGATCAACTATGAGATTGGTATCACATTCTTTTTCAGCACTTACAAGGAGTAAGTAATCATCACCAAGATAAAATGAGAATCGTTTAATCGTGTCAAATTCTGCTAACGTGTATTTTGTTTTACCAAGCATTTTTGCCATTTCTTTTCTAGATTTCCAGTCAAGGGTTGCTAAATTAACAAGTTCTTTTGATGCACGTTCTGAAAGTAAGCTTTCCACACCATCTCTCATCCCACCTCCTACCTTGACTGACCATTCATCAAATACAGTGGCAAAGCGGATTTTAGGGTCTACATCCAAAATTTGCTTACAAAAATTCTCATAATCCAATGATTATACGATGTATGACGAATTATTAGAGTTTTAGAAATTGAGATGCATGTTTAGGAAAATAACAACATTATTTGTCCAAAACTCCTTTTTCATGATTTTCAGATGCACATTTTAGAGAACAAAAGTCACTTTGTCGATTTTCAAATTCTTTTCCACAATTTTTACAGATTTTAGAAGTCAGTTTATTGAGCCTCCCCCAAAATGTTGTAAGTCATGAAACGACATAATCATACTTTAAATTCATAGGATTCGGGAAATGTAAGCTTTTCCATGTAAAGTAAGCATTCAGGCCATATTATCAGATGAGTATTTATTGAAAAAATACCCAGATAGAGCCAATGTCAGATAAGACTAAAGATGAAGTATTTAGTTTACGATTTACAAAAGACCATGCAAATTCAATAAAGAAACTAGCTCAAGAGCAAAATTTGTCACCTACCAAAACTGCAGAAAATATCATCAATAATCACATCGATGTCTTAGGTAAGTGCTTCAAACGTCAGGACATGATCATTCAGCGAAAAGAAATGAAACAATTGTACAACAGATTTGCCAAGGAAGAGTTAGATGAGTGGATTGAAACAAAATATCAACCAACGGTATCATGTATGCAGTTGTTCTCCCCAATGCTGAAATTTGAAGAAATGACCCAAACCATGTCTAGTTGGTTCAAGCAAAATGGACATCATTTGTATTATGATGATAACGAAGGTGTTAGAACCATAGTCTGTGCAAATAGCGACATGGGGTATAATTGGCTCTATGTCAATGGGATGATTTATTTCAAAATGTTCAATGATGCAAAACATGCTACTACTGATTTTAAATCAGATGAAGATGGTTTTGAATTTAAAGTAAAAATTCCTCAATAATTAAAATCAAATTCAAATTTACTCTTAATTTTCTCCCCACTGTCTATCAAGTTTTGAGAGAATTCTAAATGCAAATCGGTCAATATTGATGTGAGGTTCAGCAAGTATCATTACAGCCATATCAGAAATAGGGAAACTCATAATTACCACACGATCACGTCGGGATGCAGAATATTTTACATTGCCCAATTCAGAATTGAATTTTTTTCTTTTTGTTACTCGTGATGCTAATTCAACGCAAATGGTTTGATGTTGTTCATCAGACAAGCGCGAACATGTTCCTGGTTTGTAACCCCCAGCTAAAAGAGTACCTAATCCATCCAACAACCCTGCAAAAAGAATTTCAGGATCTTCTAAAATGTTCTTGCACTTTTCATTATATTCATCAAGATTTAATTTTGAATCACTCATGTGAAAAATTATTTAGAATTGTTATTTATGTAAATGGCTTTTAGAATATCAGTTTTAGATACTACACCACCGAGTTTACCATTAATCTTAACTCCAACACCATTAATTCTATTTTGAATCATTTCTTCACAAGCTACTGTAAGATCTTCATCAAAATTCACAGATTCAAAAGTTTTAGTCATTACATCTTTTGCTTGTATAGTATTTCCAAATCCTGAATCAGAAAGGAATCCTTTTCTTGTAAAAACTATAGAGATTGCAGGATCAGAAGTATCTAAAACAGAGTCGGTATTGCCTTGCTCTAATGCAACATGAAACAAATCACGAAATGTCATGATTCCTTGCGGTTCATTATTTTCATTTTTTATAAAAAGTCTAGATATTTTTTTGTCAATCATTTCAGATACTGCATGTCTAAGAGTTGAATCATGATTCATAGAGATGTAAGATATCGTCATCACATCTCCAACTGTGTGTGTTTTGGGATATTTTTGGACATAATGTTGAGCAATGTCAGTTTTTGTAATTATTCCAATCAACCCATGACTGTTTGATGTAACCCCCAAAGAGCCAATTTGTTTTTCAAGCATTATTTCAATACATTTCTCAACAGACATTGATTCATCTACAGAGGTAAGCATATGCATGATTTGAGATACAGGGATTTCATCAAGATTCTTTTCAGAATCATCTTCAAGTAAGAATAATCCAATGTCTTTTTCTGTGATTATTCCTACAGAAGTACCATTTTCAGTCACAATCAATCTGCTGATTTTGTTTTTCAATAGTTCTGAAATAGTATGACTTAGAGAGGATGTTTTTTCAATGGTAATTGGTTTTTTCAAAATGGAAATTAAATCAGACAATCTAGTTCTCCAAATTATTTAATCAAATATACTGGGATTTTGGACTTTTGAAGTACATGATTTGATACACTTCCAATCATATCTTTACTTGCAGTTCCTGAACCAGTTGTACTCATTACAATGTGATCAAACTTTCCTGTTTTTGCAGTATGTAATGTAACATGTCCTGGAGAGCCTCTTAGAATTTTTGTTGTAAATTTTACATTCTTGTTTCCTACACGTTTTTCTGCTTTTTTTAGAACAATTTTTGCGTCATCTACCAATTGTTTATCAAATGCCTTTGTTCTTGGCCCTCCATCAGCAACATGAGGAATTACATTGATGGCAGTAATGTGGCCATGTGTAAATCCGGCAAGAGTAACTGCTCTATCTAGGGCTTCAAAGGATTTTTTCGAACCATCTACTGGAACTAGAATTTTATTAAGATCCATATAGAAAAAAACACAAAAACATCCCATATTAAGAGTAAAATTGATTCTCAAAGAAGGAATTGAACGTTTGAAATTATTATTCTAAAATTATTTTGATTCTTTACTTTTGAAATTATAAAATAAATAAAAAAAGAATACTATTCAGTACAAGGACCGATAGTGTCACCGTGTTTTTCGATGTGTTTTGCAACAGACTTTACAGAAACTGATTTTGTCTTTTCTTTATGACAGATGTCTAGTTTGCCATCTTCAGGAACTTGATCAGTAACTAATACTGTAATCTTAGATTTTGCTACTTTTTTCCCTTTTTTTCCATCATCTTCTAAAACAGAAAGGGAAATTTTGTATGCTTCACTATCTACAGGGATATCAAGAAAACCAAATCCAATGTTCCAAGACTGTTGAGATAGAATTATTGGTCCAACAGGATTTGCATTAATTCCACCCAAATCAAAATCAAGTTTGAATTTATTTTTCTCGGCATCTTTAATTTCTAATACCACATCAAAGTCTTCCAAATTACTTGTGGATAGATCTTTTCCTAGTTGTGTTTCAAGAAATTCAGTACCAGAATCAATACTAAAGTCAAAATTCCATGCCCTAAGACCAGGTGTAGATTCTCCTGTTGGAACAATGTAGACATCTTTTATTGGTTCAATTGGACCATCAAATCTGTCTTGTGCTCTTAATCCAACTTGGATTGTTGTATCTTTCTTGTCCTTAGTTTCTACTGCAAAGTTTCCTGCAATTTGTCCAGAACCTCCAATTGGAAATATTCCTGTAATGGGATTAATTGAAACATCTGAATCCCATACACTAACATCAGTATTTTTTACTTTTTTTGCTTCGGCATCGTCGAGAGTTGTTGTTAACGTTAAACCAGTAACTAGTACTGTAATTGTAGCTAACATGAGAAGTTTTCTTCCAAATATTGTTTTAGTCATTAATTGTAAGATATTCTTATTTTAGTTAAAGATGATCTTGTGTGATCTTATGTAAGTAATTTCACGTAATTTTTTAAAAGATCAAAATCATCCAAATGAAAATTCATAGATTCCAGGTTCCATTTCAAGGTCAACCCCCAGAACTTGGATTATCGCATGTGGTGCTTCACCATCCTCGTAAGATTTGAACATACTGCCATCATCTGTAATCTCAATGGTCAATACACCAAATTCATCAGAACCAATAATTCTAACTTCAAGGCCACCCAAATCAAGAATTTCACCAGGTAAGCCAGTTCCAAGAGAACCAAATGTAGTAGATGCCAGATAAGGAGAATCATCAATTTCATCAGCAATTCCATCACCGTCAAAATCCTCATAATCTGTAAGAATATCAGATTTTGATGAAGTGATTTTTGATCCACTATCAGATTCTTCAATAGAAGCAGGACCAGGGTTCACATCAACAGGTGTAGATTCATCATCAGAGCCTCCCATCATCGCCTCATTTGTGAGAGGATCAGAATCGGTTCTATCTCTGAATTTATCAATTTCATCTTGACTCATAAACCAAGTTCCAACAAAAACTTCTCCAACTTTTCCAAAGCCACAATTTTCCTGATCAGGATCAACTATTCCTGTTTCACCATCTGCAGAAATAGCTTGAGCAGTTGGAGTGTGATAGTGCCATGCATCATCACATTCCCCAGACCATTTCCAAATAGTAAATTGAGAAATAGGGAATTGAATTCCATCAATAGTCAATGTTGTGATTTGAGATAATTGTTGCATTCCTCCTACATTAGATGAAGGTGTAGATACAATAGAATCAGATTTTAAATCAGTAATTAGTAATCCTTCTGCGAAACTAGTTGCAAATTCAAATGCCTCGAAACTTTTTGTGTCAACAAATTGATAAAGATCTCTAGAACCATCGGGATGAACAATTATTTTTGAAATTGTTGGATGGCCAGATTCCTGATAAGAAGTATGATACTTATCAATTGTAAATGAAAGTCCAAAGGGATCCATTGTCATTCCATTAGGAATATTGGTTATTCGAGAACCATCTGGAAAGAAAGTAGTTGATGACTTGTCTTCAAAAACAACTGTTTTTGAACCATCGGGATTAGTTACCGTAGTTGAGCCATCATCACCATCAATTTTATCCATAAATTTGGAATCCGAATCAAGCACTTTGTCCAATTCAGCCATCTTTTGATCAAACTTTGCCTGTCTTTCAGAAATTTCAGCCTGGATTTTGGCAGAATTTATTATTCCTTCAGCCATCAGATGACCAATAGAATTAACAATTTCTGAATCTGAAACTTGGCCATCACTCCAATATCCAAAAACATCTTTTTGATAAGTGGGAATTTTTGGTTCATCATTAGTTTCAATTACAAATGTGCCGCCAGGAGATACACCTGCAGCATGTTCTAATCCAGAATGAGATTTTACAAATTTATCCAATGGAATGATATCTTGGATGATTAGTGATTCAAGTGCATTAATTATATCACCATCAGAGATTAGTCCTTGTTTCCACCATTTTGCATTACTCTTGAACCAATCTGGAATTGAAGCATCATCAGAAGTATTTGTAATTGAAGGAGATGATGAAACATCATTCCATTTTTCTTTAAAAATTGCTTCTCGTTCCAACAAATCAGTTTCTGATTTTTCAAGTTTTGATTTATCATCATAGAGTTCTTCTAATTGCTCTTCAATATCTTCGATTTTATCATTAGAGACATCATTATTTTTAAGATCATTTAAAATTGATGATAATTCGTTAATCTGATTCTGAATAGTTTGAAGGTTATCTTCAAAAATTTTTCTTTGTTTATCCAATTGAATACGTTCTTTTTCTAATTCATCAATAGAATCTCCAAAAGATAATGGAGAAGAAAATAACCCTACAGCAATTAGGAAAACAATTGAATAAATCAAACTTTTTTGCAAGTAATTCAACACACGAAATCTAGATGATAAAAACATTATAGTCAAAACGATAAACGGACCCGACCGGGTTTGGGTCTGTGAAGTTCTATGTACGTTCCATTTCACGCAGATTCAGATATTATTTTGGAGATATAATTAGCACATACAGGCATGAGGATTAATCTCATATCTGCAAATTAGAATCATAGTTTTATTGGAAACCACATAAAATTCCAATAAATGGTGTCTGAGTTTGATGTAATTCCTACAATTATTGGTATTTTGTTTTTGGTACTTCCGGCATTACTTTTAGGTAGACTTTGTTCTCATTTTAAAATCCCCGAAGTTATCGGATATGTATTTGCAGGAATAATTTTAGGTCCTGCTGCTTTGGGAGGATTAATTCCAATTTTTGGTAGACCAATTGTTGAACTAAACCAAGTAATGTTAGCATTGTGGCAAATTTCTGGAATAGTCATTTTGTTTTCAGCAGGATTACATTTTACATTTCATGATCTAATTAAAGCAGGTACAAAATCTGCAATCATAGGAATAATGGGAGTCATTGTACCTCTTGTTACAGGATATTTTGTTTTACTTTGGATGGGTTATGAGTGGACAACTGCCGTATTTGTTGGAGCGACTTTAAGTGCTACAAGTATAGCTGTATCTGTAATTATTTTAGAGGAATTAGGAAAGGAAAAAACCAAAGAAGGGAATATTTTGGTAAATGCAGCAGTGTTAGATGATGTTTTAGGTCTTGCCATATTTTCTGCAATAATTTCGTTAGTCACACTAAATACAATTCCGACAATAGAATCAATTGCCATTACTACAATTACACAAATTGGATTTTGGATTTTGATATTACTTGGAGCAGTTTACATTTTACCCAAAATTGTACATGTAGCTTCTAAAACACATCCTTCAACACTTGAAGCAAGAGGTACAAGACAAGGTATTGCATTAGGATCAGCATTTGGTTTGGCAGCTATCGCATCTAGTGTAGGGCTAAATCCCATAGTAGGGGCTTTTGCAGCAGGGATGGGGCTTGCAGGCTCAAAATTAGCAATTCAAGTACGAGAATTTGTTGGAAGATTAAAGGTGGTTGTAGCACCGTTATTTTTTGCAATAATAGGAGCTCATGTTGACATCACACAAATATCATCAATCAACTGGATTTTGTTTGTAGTGATTTTGGGACTGGCAGTATTTTCAAAAGTTCTTGGGTGTGGAATTCCTGCATCTGTTCTTTTGAAAAACAAGAAAAAAGGATTACGAATTGGATATGGGATGGTGGCACGAGGTGAAGTGGCATTTATTGTTGCAGGAATAGGATTGGCTTTTGAAGTACTTTCAGATGAGATTTACTCCACCATAGTTTTTGTAATATTGGCAACAATATTCATCGGTCCTATTTTACTGAGAAATGCATTCAAGTCAGAAATTTCTAAATCTTAAATTTTGATTATTGTTGACAACAGTCGCCCATAGGAATTTCATGGTCATGTGGACATTTTCGTGGATGATTTAGCATTGTGCACAGAGCATCTGTAAATTGTTTTTTCATGTGATGTTCAATTCCACAAACCATTTCTTCATCAATTTCTACTTTGAGTGCACTGTCCATGAGAACTTCCAACAGTCTGCTGTTTCTCATCATACTTGCACCAATTTCTTGACCTTCTTCTGTCAATTTTACTCCTGCTTTGTTGTAAGAAACTAAATTTTTAGCATTTAATTTTTTAAGCATTTGAACAACACTGGGTTGTCTTACATTCAGCATGTTGGCTATGGTGCTAATTTTAACACCTTCTCTTCTTTCTTTGAGATGCCAGATTGCTTTTAGATACATCTCTATATGTTCTGCATCCGCAGTTCCAACAAATAGAGTTTCATCAGTCATAACATATCACCTAAATATTTTTTTAGAGTTTTCTCCAATGTTCCAAAATATGTTTTCATAATATATACAATAACTAACAATGTTAATGTAATAATTAACAATGTTAACTCAACTTTATAACAATGCCATTATCACGTTAATATAAAATGAGTTCAAAATTTGGAACCGCAATTAATTGTCTTGATGGACGTATTCAACTTCCAATTAACCAATGGTTAAAAACCAATTATAATGTAGATAATGTAGATACAATTACAGAGCATGGGGTAGTAAAATTATTTACAAACAATAATGAATGTTCCAAAATTCACTCAAAAGTACTCCATTCTATAAATGAAAGTAACTCTCAAATTATACTAGTATCTGCACATCATGATTGTGAAGGAAATCAAGTTTCAAAAGATGAACAAATAAGACAAATCAAAAATGCAATCTCAAAAATAAAATCATGGGAATTACCCGTACCAATCATTGGCATATGGATCAATGAACAATTTCAAGTTGAAATAATTGAATAATAAAATATTAAGATTTTCTTATTTTTTCTATAGCCTTTGAAAATTCGTTTAAAGGTACGATTTTTACAGTACTAGTAGAAGATATTCCCACATCCATACACATTGTTTCAATGTCATGTGCACTTTTGGCGTCAAGAATGATTATCCACTCATGTTCTAAAACAGACATGTAAAATGCGATTAGTTTGTTTATGTTATGATTTTTGATACTCTTTTTCAGCTTACTTTCAATTTTAAGGAAAGTTGTTTTGCTCTTTTTATTATTTAGAGGACAAGATTCAGGGCTATGTACTGCAAAAACTCCAAAAAGCATACAAATTATTTAGAATATAATATTATTAAACTTTAAAAATTTGAAAAATCAATAAAATGTCTTTAAAAAAATATCAAATCAACTGACTACCCCAAAATAACAAATCCTAATAGTGCACCACTACAAATGACAGTACCAATAACCATTAATTTTCTTCGTGAAGGTTTGTTCATTTGCAATATCTGTAAAGTAGGTTATGAGCATATACACAATGATTAACATTGTTAAGTATAATGTAGAAGCCAAAAATGACAGTTTGGATGGAATAGGATGAATTGAATCCTAGGACTTAGCAAGAGGCATATCCATTCTAGGAATTATGCTAGTTGGCTATATTGACTTCTACATTACGAAGAAAATGAACATTTTGATATTTAGTGTTCACTTAACATTGTTAATTATTATCTAAATACTGGATTCCTCATAATTATTGTGGCGAGAACAGTTCATCTTTGAAAATATTTCTGCTTGTTCGTTTAACAGTGTTCTCGCTAAGACAAATTCATTGAAGTCTTTGTCAATTTCATGATTATTCCACTAAACGATATAGATGATAGAAAATACCATGCCCATAAGTAAAGTGCATTTTCTTTACCAAAACAAATATGCTCCACATCCAATGCTTGTTCTGCAGTACATGTGAGTTGGAATAAATCTCCCGGAATTACATTAAGGGAGATTGGAGAGAATGCAACAGTATAGGCAAATAACTGGGGCAACACAAGATAAAATATCAAAATTAAGGGAACAAAAGTAATCATCATTGGTCTCATATTCATCTGCATCATCTCCATGGACATTTTGTTCATGTAAGATGATTTTTTACCCAACTCTGCAATCTTTGCTTGATCCTTTGCTCGCATTGCAGCCATTCTTTCTTTTTGCCAACCACGAGTTTCTTTCATGATTCGTGAAAGCTTGTCTTGATCAACCATCTTCTTTCTGACCAAAGAATTGAAAATATTGAGAAGGATTCCAAACCCTGTTACTCCAAATAGAGTTAGAATTACCCCCTTTACTATCGGGTCATCACTTCCTAATGCCTGCCTATTTTGACTCAAAAATGAGAAAATCCCTCCATCATCCCCTTGAAGAAATACATTATCAAGGAAAAACAAGATGAAATTGTAATCTAAATAATCAATCATGCAATGCTCACCTCATCATTGTTTATGATTTTCTCAAAATGAACTGCATTAGAGACTCTTTGGAATAGTCTATTCCATGTTCTTCATCAGTATGTTTTCCAAAGTCGTCAAGTACTTTCTCTACTTCGCCTTCAACTACAAAATCACATTCAAAACCATAATCATTGCACTTTAATTTTACCAATTATGATTTTTCTAAATTTGCACGTAATATACTTCAGTTAACAATGTTAACTCTTGAAATATAATAAAAATAATGCAGAAGCAGTAGGAAATTACCGTGTCTTAGGTGTAAATGAACCTATCATAATAATTCATAATTCTATATTTCCTCTCTGGAGTGAGTTGCCTCTGCATTAAGTTTAATCAGATTTCAAGATATTTAATTTTCACTTAACAATGTTAAGGAAATATTTTTCCTAGAATGTTTATTTCTTGATTTAGTTCTAAGACGAACCCCACAACAAGGACATCTTAAATCATTAGTTTTTACAAAAACTGAACACATTGAACATCTTTTATGTCCTGATTGGTATATCGCCCCAGTAGGAACCCTATCTGTCTGCAATGTTTCGCATATTCCCTTACAGCAAAAAGTCATTTCTAGGGAAATCTACTCCTTCCGATTTGAAATTTTTCTAATCTCCACCAATCTTTATTTTTCTTATCTGCAAGATTTTCTTCTTCAGCATCTTCTTGTTCTGTCATGCGTTGCAATTGGATTGAATTTGTAATAAAACTAAATTAACAATGTTAAGTATTTCCTAAATACTATAGACAAACAAATCATACAGTGATATTCCAGAGAAATTTTAATAGTCCTTTAATCATAATTTGTCTAGATAACATGAAAAGAAATAATCTGGAGAATAGTACACTTGTCTGACAATAGAAATAACATCTTAAGTTCAATGGATTTGTTTATTGATAAAATTCAACATCTCAAAGGATTGATGTTGGGCGTTTCATTTTCAGCTCTCATTTTAGCCCCTCTAGCTATAGGAATTTCATTATATCTCTTCACTCATCCAAATTTTCTAAGTTTGGTAGAACATGAAGGGGATTTTGCAATACTATTGACAGTGTTACTTACCGTAGTTCTAGTAACTTCAGGAATATGGTTGGTTACGGGAATACAGCAATTCAGGTCTCTTAATTCTTGGAATAAAAGATATTGTAATTATTTGAAGAAAAGAGAAGATTTGGATAGAGATATTGTATCAAAATACAAGATAGACGAGGAATAATTATCCAAGATTCTCGATATTAGAAAATCCACTTCTTGGGAATAATTTTTCAAACGGTTCTATGATCTCATTACAAAAATCCATTCCTTTTTGAGTCACTTTAAAGATGGTGATGGTTCTTTTACCATCTACAGACTCTATTCTCTGAATCATTTCATTTTGTTCCAAATTCTCTAGAATTTGTTTATGTTTTGTAATGTTCAATCCACAAAAACTAAACAATGAAGTTTGGTTGAGTTGACCATATTCAGACAAGGTCAAAATAATATCCTTAATTATGTAAATTCTATCACGATATTTTTTAGAAACTACCACACTGTTGTTTGAAATATTGCTACTTTAACTATTAGGGAAATTAATTGTCAATTAACAATGTTAAGCAATGGCTTATAATGAATAATTTGCTTAATTTGTATGGAATCTAATTTTTCATTTGGAAAACTAGGGATAAAAAATATTTTCAAAAAAGATACAAAATTTACAAATAAATGTAAAATATGCGGACTCACATTCTCTGCACCTGAACGAACTAAAATCCACATGATGAAAGCACATTCAAAGCCAAAAAGAGAAAAATAGAATTAGATGATTAAATCAAATCTTCGAAATACATTGATTTTCATTGGGATCCTAGGAGTGATCGTAACATTAGTTTTAATTATAAAATAATCCCAATTTCAAATTTCTTCCTTGTAAGATATTAAGTATGAATTAACATTGTTTACCTAAGTTTATCACTAAACATGTGTGATATTGTATGTGGGTTTGGGCGTAAAAATCATAATATTTGCAATTGCGGCAATTCTTGTACAGATTTTTGGTATCGTTATATTGTAAATTTTACACTTGAATTTTGTCTAGAATTACAAAATTTTATGTATTAAAATAGAATCTTACTTTTTATTATATGATTTTACATAAGGAATAGATTGAAAATTATAATAAAAAATGGAGAATCAATCAAAGTATATCATGATGCTAGTGACGTATCAGTTCTCCCAAAAAGTAAACTAGTCAGAACATTTACCGAAGATGGTTCTTTAATTGAAGAATTCAAACTTGTAGATAAAAAAATTAGATTGGATGACAGCCTTGATAATGATGAAACTGAAATTGTTGTAACTTTAGATGTTAAAAAATAAAATTAAATAACAAGAGTTTGAATCTGTAAAGTTCCACATTTTTGGTAGTCCTTAAGAATAAAAAATCATGTAAACTAGTGTAAACAAATGTCTAGAACTGTTTCTGCCCGTATACCAACGAAGATGCATGATGAACTAAGAGAGCGATGTAACTTGATTGGTGAATCAATTAATGATTTCATTGTTGCATGTCTTGAGATTGGCCTTCACAATTCATCAGAATTTAATTTTGGAGATGAATTACTTAATGAATCTGATAATAACCCCTAAAACGGTTCAGGTCTTTTTGGATTTGAATCTAAGATAAATAAAAAAGATGTATGGCTAACAAGCACCTACTGTGTCACCATGATTAAGGTGAGCAGTAACTGAGTTAACTGATACATTGATTGTTTTCTTTCCTTTATGACAAATGTCTATCTTACCATTATCTGGTGTCTCATCAGTAACAATTACTGTGATTTCAGATTCAGCTAGTGTTCTTCCTTTATCATTTGAAACAGATAATGAAATATCATATGCTGCACTATCAATTGGCAAGCCTATGAATCCAAATCCTACATTCTGAGAACTCTGAGATAATAATACTGGTCCAGGAGGATATGGAATATCCAAAAAGTCAAGAGAGTACGTGTTACCTTCAGTGTCTACAATTTCTAAAATTACTGTATAGTCCTCCAAGTCTTGACTTGTAAGATCTTTTCCTAGTTGTTCTTGCAGATATGTAGTTCCTGCATCTGCACTCCAATCAAAATTCCAATTTGCAATTCCAGGTGCAGATTCACCTGTTGGTGCAAAGTAAACATTTCCTATTGGTTCAATTGGTCCATCAAATCTATCTTGTGCCCTAAGACCTACTTGAATTGCAGTATCTTTTTTCTCAAAAGTATCAACTGCAAAGTTTCCTGCGATCTGTCCACTTCCTCCTACTGAATATATTCCAAAGACAGGTATGACAGTTGAATCCCACACACTAACATCAGTATTTTCTTCTTGTGCCATAATTTGTGGAGTTATAGTAATTGCAATGGTTGCTGCAATTAGAATAGCTAACAAACTTGTTCTAGTCATTGAAAAACAGTTATTCTCAATGTATGATAAATGTGCCTTTTTGTTATGGAATTTTGTTACACTTTTTTGAATTGTTAGAGTCACAAAGTATACAATTCCCTTTTGATGACTAATTTAATCTCATTATTGGTTCAGGCCTTTTTGGATTCATCTTTCTAATTTTTGGTAAAAACCAAACTATGTTAAACCTTAAACCAGTACGATTCAAATCAATTCATTGAACAAATATCTCAAAATCACAGTCGTGTTTTTTTGTGGATTGGGGATTTTTGGAGCTTTATTCTTAATTGATTATTTAGTAGTTACATTTGATCCAAATTCTTGCCCAAATGTAACAGAGCGATACTATCAACGTTTGACAGAGTCGTGTCCTGACAAATATTTAGAATGGGGTCATGATTCAGTAAAACAATGCATAAATGATGAAATGGGATTGTACGACCCACGAGCATGTATGTAGAAATCATTTTTTGGTAAAACCCATCCTCATCAAATCTTACATAATGAAATAATCAATAAGGAATGAAGATGACAAGATATATCAAAATTACAATTTTAATTTTTTGTGGTTTGATAATTCTCTTTGGAGTTTTAATCTGGACTGAGCATTTATCCTCTAAATCATGTGATCTGGACAATATCGAGCGACAACGAGAAAATTTAACCGAATATTGTACTGATAATTATTTGGAGTTAGGTCATGACTCAGTTGAACAATGCATTAACGATAAACTTGCCTTGTTTGATATGGCGGAATGTTAATTTTTAGAGATGATTTTCTAAATCCAATTTATTCTATTAGCCTATTTCAAATTAATCTACGTCCATTTTCATCCTCAATTTAGTGGCTGAATCCCCGTGGGTTGAACCTTAGTCATCAACTACAGAAATTTTTGAATTAGATACTCTCTCTAAAAATCCTTCTATATTTCCATCATGTTCTAAAAGATAATGTTCTACAAGATCATCAATATTCATTTTTCCTAAACCAGTTTTGGCTATTTGTATAGCATCTGCTTTGTCAGGATTCTTTTCGGCCCATACAATAAATTGTTTTTTCATGGCTTCACTCATTTTGTTTTTAATGTCAATTCTCTTAACTTCAAGTTTCAACTGATCAATTTCTCTTTGTTGTTGTTCTAATTTTTCAATTTTTTTAGTTTTCTTTTCGTTTTCAAATTTTAATCTCTTCTCATTTGATATTGTCAGATTTGGAATAACACCAAGATATTCTTCAATTAATTCTGAAACTTGAGTTTTGAAATAATTTTTGTTGGTCTTCACCAGTCCAAATGTCCCATCAGGTATTCTTTTTTGATCAGAGATGCCAAAGTAGAATCTTTTGAAGTGGTTTCGTTACACGTCTTGTTCCAGAATCTTCTAAAACCATTCATAACAGGAACGTCATGTCGTCTTTTGCCTTTTACTAATGGTGTTCGAATTCCTGAACGTCCAAGTATTCTTTCCATTCGTTGTTTGATTGCAGTAGGCTTTGCAGGTATTGGCATAATGCCTTCACGCTTGAAAATAGGCTCGTCAGGTTTTGGCTCTCGTCCAACTTCTTTAATCCATTCCATTTTGTAGTTTAGAAGAGCATCATATGCCTCCGGAGTAATTAATGCAGGGTATTTCTGATTAGAATCATTATAGATGGCAATCATGGCGCAGATAATCTCTGCTTGTTTTTCTTGAGATTCTGTAATGTCAAATGTTATTTTATCATCAATTTTGTAAACGGGTACAACATCTTTCCATTTTAGTTCAAATCCTCCAACTCTAATTCCAGAACTCGATGCAATCAAAATAATTGCTCTGTCTATTGCACCGTTTGCATGTTGCAACATCTTTTGAATTTCTTGTAAAGTATAACCTCGTGAATCAGACATGTTGTTTAATTCAGGAAATGTGGAATAGATCCTCTTCCAGGAGACAGGGATATCATTCATGTCTAATAATTTTCTTAATGGTTTGAAGTAATTATTAACAGATGTTGGATTAAGATAGTCTGCATGATCTGATGATAGTTCGGTGCGTTGTCGGAGTTTCTCAGATAGTTGTAGTAAAATTCCTTGAATCCATTTTGGATTTTCTTGCGAGTGTGATACTAGTTGATTTGCTCTTTGCTCAAAGGTTCCTTCAAGTACATCTTCCAATACATCACACAGAATTTTCTGCAAAGTTCTAGTGTATTTTTTCTTGGTTTCAGGAGATTTGCATCCAGCATAGAATAGTTCGATCGGTAATTCTTCTCGTTGTTGTTGCAATTCTTCTCTAAGTATCTTCAAGCGAAATCAAGTATTTTTGCATGATGGAACTTAAAAAGAACGTGAGAAAGGCGGACCCGACCGGATTCGAACCGGCGACCTATTGCTCCGCAAGCAATCGCACTATCCAAGCTATGCAACGAGTCCAAAAAGTTTTGGAAATTTACGCTTAATTTGGATTGCTATCAGATAGATTCAGCAAAAATGTATGGAGTTTCATCAGATTCATGTAAAGTCCAAGCAGTGGGCAATGAAACAGTTTGAACAGGTTTTAGATTATTTTCTTCAATCAAAGTTCCCCATCCAGCCTCGTTTTTAGGATCTGGAGCATATTTTTGAGACAAAGTTCCAGCAAATACCCATCCAGTATTTTTTTTCAGATTAGAAATAGAATCAATTGTTTTCAGTACACCAGATGCCAATGAAGTACCGCCCATTTGTGCAAGGCCCCCAATGAAAAAGATAGGTCGTGATAAATTCAATGAAGAATAATCAAAGGAAGCTGCATCAGAACAAAACGGATGAAAGTCTAGTGTAGATGTAAGAAGATGTTGTAAATCTACTAACATATCATCAATTTCTATACTGTATGATTCCAAACCCAAAACTTTGGCACAAAATGCAATCCTACCATCACCTGAACCAATGTCAATTACTTGCAAATACCCCAATTCTTTTGCAAGCAACGAGCCAACATATCCAGACATTATCCACGTAGGGGAAAAAGGAGCTTTGCTTGAACCATGCTGAATACTGTTTAGCCAATATTTGTTAATGTCACCTTCATATACAATGCAGTCAATAGTACCAATTTTTTTCTCAAAGGAATTATAGTAGATGGGATTCTTTGTTGCAAATTCATGTAGCAATTCTAAATGAGATTCTTCAATTGGAAATAAATCTGATTTTGATTTTGGAATTACTTCTTGTATCTGGCTATTACCATCATAGATTGGAACAAATTCTTTTTTTAATTCAACTAGATTTTTTGCAAGTTCTTCAATCATGAGAAATTTCACTATCATATTGTTCAACGAATTCCTTAGTACTCATTTTTTTGCGTAATTCATCAAATAGATGAGATTCATCTTCAATTTGTTTTGTGGATTTTTCACCAAAATTAGACTGTAAAACAGAAGTGGTTTCTTGAATAGATCTTTTTAGATTTTCCAATATTTTTGGATGAATATCAGAATTGAATTCTTCTAAAATCATAAGTTCAGTTTTATCAATTTCATCCAATATTTGATCTAGATCTGGGTTCAATTGTTGTCTAAGCATAGAGATCATAGAAGACACATTCATGACTTGGTAATATGTCTCAACCAATGCAGAAATTTCTAAATTAGGATCAGATGCATTTGAAATAAACCCAGATAGTTTTTTAGATTCGATTTTAAACATTTTGAAGATTTCATCAGAAGACATGTAGAAAGGATAAAACATAGGTTTAATTTGGATTTCTATCAATTTAAAAAGAGTTTGTTTTGTTTAACATTTCTACTACATTAATTCCACTCATCACTTTAACATCATTTTGAGAAACTAAGAATTCCACAATATCTTTGTATTTTCTCCCCCCCTTCATTTGTAATACATTATCATGCCAAATCATTGTTAAGATGTTATTATCTCTCAGAGATCTTGAATAATTCAAAGTTTTTTGAAAGGTAGAAACCAGATCATCTTCATGGATTTTCATATGTGTAAACAAGTATGCATCCATCAAAGTAATTGGAAATTCATAAATTCCATCAATTTTAGAGTAACCCATTTCTTTTTTATCTATTTGATCTTTAGAATGTCGTATAGACGAATCATAGACAAAACCCAACTTTTTTAGTTTTTCAGGAAGATTTTGATCATAGTTTAGAAAATGCACTCTATTTGCAAGTATTTGATTTTTTGTAAGCAATTCTAATTTTGTTTTCTCATCTTTGATTTTATTATAATCTAGAACAGATTGAGGATCAAGATGTAATCCAACTTCCCACCCACCTTTGATCAAATCAGTAATTTCATTTTCATAATCCAAATAATCCCCATTTTCGTAAATAGTTCTAAAGAAAAAAGAGGATTTTATGCCTAATGAATCTTCAATATCCATTATTTCAGGAAAATTATAGTATGGATTTTTTGTATCCAAAGAATCAATAGCTTCTTGAGTAAACCTTTCTTTTCTTTCCAAAATATGTTTTTTTTCAGGGCCTTGTTTTCGCCAATCAACATCATGTCCAAGAAAAATATATTGCATAATGAGAATAACCTCGTCTAGTATTTACTTTTTAGTAAATTTTTAAAAATAGATTATGCTTCTTTTTCAGCCGGTTTGGTATAGATGTAATTCATTATCAAACCTGCAATGATACCACCAACTATTGGTCCTACCCAGTAGAGCCATTGTACTTCCCATAGTCCTGCATCACCTGAAAATAGTGTTGGAGATAATGATCTTGCAGGGTTCATTGATGCACCAGTTAAAGGAACTCCAACTAAGTGAAGTAAGAAAACCATTCCACCAATTACTGCACCATAAACATACTTTGGTGCTTTCTTGTGAATTACCGTCATAAAGATTACAGTTACCAAGAAGAATGTCATAATAATTTCAAGAACTAAACCAGACATCATACTACCACCAAGTAATGCACTTGGACCACCATGTGCACCCCAGAAAACAGGTTTTCCAATTTCAGGGAACAATGCAATCAAAGTACCTGTTGCTACAATTGCACCGATTATTTGAAATACGATATATGCAATTCCATCTTTGATTCCAATTTTCTTTGTAATCATCATAGGAATTGTTACTGCAGGATTGATGTGAGCACCTGAAACATGTCCAAATGCATAGACCATAAATGCAATTGCTGCACCGTGACCTAATGATATCATAATTATTGCTTCAATAGATAGTCCTTCTCCAAAAACGGATGCTGCAAGAATTACAGACAATGGGCCAAAGAAGACCAAGGCAAATGTCGAAATTGCTTCTGCAAGCCAACTTTTAGGACTAACCATGAGCAAAAGCCTCGTGTATATCCATATAAAAGATTCGACCTTGATTTGTGAACAGTTGATCTCAAAAAGCAATTAATTGTGGATTAATCCATTTGATAACACATGGTTTCTGAAGGCGATTCTGTTCCAAAATTTGCAGTAAATGATGCAAATGGTAACAAAGTAAAATCAAGTGATTTTAAGGGCAAAAAGCATGCAATCTACTTTTACCCAAAAGATTTCACACCAGGATGCACCACAGAAGCTGACGAATTTTCTAAAGATTATAAAAAATTCCAAAAAGAAGGAATTGAGATAATTGGCGTCAGTCCAGATGATGTTGAATCTCACAAAAAATTCTGCGATAAAATGGGTATCAAATATCCATTGTTGGCAGATGTAGACAAGGAAATCTCAAACGCATTTGGTGTTTGGGGAAAGAAAAAATTCATGGGCAGAGAATACATGGGAGTAATGAGAAGTACATTTCTTGTAAATGAGAAAGGAAAAATTTTCAAAATATATCCCAAAGTAAAACCAGCAGGACATTCTAAAGAAGTATTACAGGACTTTCTAAATTTAAAATAAAATAAAGTAAAAAGATTTGATGAGAGATTAGAAACCTTTTGGTAAAGTACCTCTAGATGCTTTTGGTGCTTCAGGTTCTGGTTTTGGTTCAAAACCTTTTGGTAAAGTACCTCTGTTTGCAGTAGAGCGAGCTTTTGCTTCTTTTTCAAGCAATTCATCGAATGCTTTATCTTCATCTTTTCTTTGTTGTTCTAGTCTTTGCAAGTAATCAGCTTCATAATCTGCTAATTTTTCTTCTCTAGACTTTCCATCATCGACAACATATGTTGACTGTTGTGGTGGTGGAGCTTGCTGTGTTTGTTCCATACCTTTTGGAAGTTTACCTTTTGCAGGCTTTGGTGGTTCTGGTGGTGGTGTTTGCTGTGTTTGAGCTTTTGCATCAACACCTTCAACTGTCATATTGACTCCACTAAAACTTCCAAATGTTTTACCAGGTGGATGGTGTGCAAGTCTTGCTCTTGTTGCATAGTATTGGTTTGAACATGCTGTGTAACCAGTTACTGTTGCTTTTTGGTCATTCCAATTTTTGGTTGGAACTTTTCCTACAGGAGCAGTTAGTCTAACAAAGTATCTGTTAGGTGCTGGAGAATAACCTGTGACTTTGGCCCTATAATCATGGAATGATGTCATAGGAGCTGTCATGTATGCATTCTCTAAGGCATCTTGTACAGTTGTTGGAGCTGGAGGTTGAGCCGTAGTTTCAGCTGGTTTTGGTGCCTCTGCAGGTTTTTCTCCCATTCCTTTAGGCAAGGTGCCTTTTGGTTTGGTAGTTGCTGCAGGTCTCTCAGCAGGTTTTGCTGGAGCTGGTTTTGTTTCAGCTGGTTTTACCTCAGCAGGTTTAGTTTCTGCTGGTTTTGGAGATGGTTTGGCTTCTAACTGTGTAGATAATTTAGTTAATTTTGCCTCTAGTTCTGCAATTTTGGATTCTAAGTCCTTTTTTGTACTTGCTTTGGTTTTTCCTGCCATTCCTTACAGTAAATATTGCATTGTTTATTTACATTTTGATCATCGGAAAAATTTATTCAAAATAATTAGCAAAATCAAAGAATATTTTGTAAAAATTTCATCAGTTTGTTATCAATCAGGTTCCCAGAATTGCATCACATACATGCAATTGTTACAACGCCATAATCTAACATGAATTCCATTATGCGGATCTGCGGCATATGTTCCATCATCCATTTTCATTACAGTTGGGAGATAGCTTAGTTCATTATTTTCAAGCCATTCATTTTGCTGACAGTTAGGGCATTTACTTTTTGGAGCCATATACAGTATAGTGTATGATCAAAGAAGAATATTACTATTAAAAATATAAAATAAAAGATATTTTTGAATTAGAAACCTTTTGGTAGTGTGCCTCTTTTAGGCTTTGGTGGTTCTGGAGTTGGTGTTTGTTGTGCTTTTGCATCAACACCTTCAACTGTCATATTGACTCCACTAAAACTTCCAAATGTTTTATCAGCAGGATGGTATGCCATTCTTGCTCTTGTTGCATAGTATTGGTTTGAACATGCTGTGTAACCAGTTACTGTTGCTTTTTGGTCATTCCAATTTTTGGTTGGAACTTTTCCTACAGGAGCAGTTAGTCTAACAAAGTATCTGTTAGGTGCTGGAGAATAACCTGTGACTTTGGCCCTATAATCATGGAATGATGTCATAGGAGCTGTCATGTATGCATTCTCTAATGCCTCTTGAACAGTATTTGCTGCTGGAAGGTCTTTTGTAGTTTCAGCTGGTTTTGGAACCTCTGCAGATTTTTCTTCAAAACCTTTTGGTAGTGTACCTTTTGGTTTTGTAGTTGCTGCAGGTCTCTCAGCAGGTTTTGCTGGAGCTGGTTTTGTTTCAGCTGGTTTAACCTCAGAGCCTTTTGGCAATGTTGGTTTTGGCTTAACCTCAGCAGGTTTTGTTTCTGCGGGTTTAGCTTCTGCCGGTTTTACTTCAGCTGGTTTTGTGTCTAGCTGAGTAGAAAGTTTGTTTAGCTTTGCTTCTAATTCTGCAATCTTGCTTTCAAGATCTGCTTTTGTTTGCTTTTTAGCAGCTGCCATATTTTTGATGGCCAATCCGGGGTTTATGTACATTTGGGTTGATTACGCCAACTAATTTTGATCAAGTTTTATATGCTAAATTGCACAATTGATCTCATGGATGACTTTGAGAAAGAATATCCAGAATTTGATTGGAAGAACACTCCAGCCTACAAACATCCTGGAGGCAAAGATTGTCCATGTCCTAAACATGAATACATTCGAGAACAGATCAATTTCACCAAACAAGTTAATGAAAAAGGCAAAGAGCCATCAAAAGTTACTCTAAAGTTTTGTCCAGATCATTACAGAGTATACATGGATGAAGTAATTCCGGCAATGCCTCTAAAATACAAAATTCTAACAAAAATTGCATTAAAGTTAGGAGCAATCCAAGTTGAGCAATTAAAGTACATGGAGTCAGAATTGTGTTTTTACTGTAAATTTGGTTCTGGTGGACATGACAAGAAAACTGAACTTCCACCAATGTAGAATCGAGTTAAGCTTATACTTGATCTGACTAGAGAATCAATGTGGGTATAGAAGACATCAAAGATTTCATCGTAGAACTTGAAAAACATGGCGAATTAAAGAGAGTAAAAACTGAAGTTGATTCTGATTTAGAAGTTGCAGAAATTATGAGGAGAGAGATGTACTCTAATGGTCCAGCAATACTTTTTGAAAATGTCAAAGGATTCGATATGCCAATTTTAGGAAACGCGTTTGGTTCAATGAAAAGATTAGAGATAGGATTGGAAATGACAGACTTTACAGAAATTGGTCAAAGAATTGCAGATATGACAAAGATGGATGTTCCATCAGGATTACTAAACAAAATTAAAAAACTTCCAGAACTTACAAAGATGACTGCATCATTTCCTAAAGCAGAAACTAGTGGACCTGTAACTGAAATTACATCTAGTGAAGCATCATTTGATGACATTCCAATTTTAAAATCATGGCCTGATGATGCAGGACGATTCATTACATTAGGTTTAGTTGCAACAAAACATCCAGAAACTGGAGTTAGAAATCTAGGAGTTTACAGAATGCAAATTGTAGATAAAACTCATGCATTAATGCACTGGCAAAAACACAAGAGAGGTGCACATCACAGCGACATATCAAAAGACAAGGGTGAAAAAATTCCAACTGCAATAATTATTGGTGGAGAACCAGCTACAATATTTTCATCAATTGCACCAGTTCCTGAAGGACTAGACAAATATCTATTTGCAGGAATTACTAGAAAAGAAGGAATCAAAACGGTAAAGTGTAAAACCATAGATTTGGATGTTCCAGCAAATGCTGAAATTGTTTTAGAAGGATATGTAGATCCTGCAGACATTAGAGATGAAGGGCCATTTGGTGATCATACAGGATACTATACTCCAGTGGAACCATATCCAACATTTACACTGACAGGGATCATGAGAAGAAAAGATCCAATTTATGTTACAACAGTTGTAGGAAAACCAATTCTTGAGGATGCATATATTGGAAAAGTAATAGAGCGTTCATTTTTACCATTGATTCAAATGTTCCATCCAGAAGTCGTTGACTTTAGTATGCCAGCAGCAGGATGGTTCCAAGGATTTGCAATTATTTCAATCAAAAAAAGATATCCAGGTCAAGCAAAAAAAGTAATGATGGGGTTATGGGGAATGGGACAGTTATCCCTAACCAAAATGTTTGTTGTAGTAGATGAGGATATCAATGTACATGACATCAACGATGTGATATGGGCAATTACTACAAGAGCAGATGCAGCTAGAGATACTACAATTATAGACAACGCCCCAACTGATACACTCGATCCTGCATCACCATTAGTCAATTTGGGATCGAAGATGGGAATTGATGCTACTCAAAAAACAAGAGAAGAAGGATACATGAGAGAAATACAGCAACAAGTCAAAGTTGATGAAGATACAAAGAATCTAGTGGATTCAAAATGGTCTAGTTACGGATTATAGAATAGAAATAGGATTATAGAAATTATCTCGTTCTTCTACCTGATATCCAATTTGATGAATTGCATCGACAATTATTTTATCAGTTAGTTCTGTAGAACGTGCTCCAGTACAAGAAACAACCTCTTCTCCAATCAAAGTGCCACCAAAGTCATCAGCCCCATATTGCAATGCGAGTTGAGCCATTCCAACACCATTAGTTAGCCAGGAAGATTGGATATGAGGTATTAAACCATCAAGAACAAGTCTAGATATTGCTATCATTTTCAAGAGTTGGATTCCACCAGTACCATATTCTACAATACCTTCTTCATGCATCAAGGTATTATTTGGTTCAAAGTTCCATGGGATAAATGCCATAAAGCCATTGGTCTTTTCTTGGAGTTTGACGATTTTTGAAAAGTGTGATACAATGTCATTGTTGTTTTCTACATGACCATACATCATGGTAGCAGAACCAGGAATTCCAAGAGAATGTGCTTCATCCATAATTCGAATCCAATCATCACTGGAAATTTTCTTTGGACTGATAATTTCTTTAACTGAATCAGTTAGAATTTCAGCACCAGCACCAGGAATTGATTGTAATCCAGCATCTTTTAATCGAGATAAAATTTCTTTTGTAGAAGATTTTTCAACTCTTGCAATCATGTCAATTTCAGATGTAGATAATCCATGAACCCCAACGGTTGGGAATTTTTCTCTAATCATTTTAAATGCGTCTTCATAATACTCAATCTTCAAATTTGGATTATGACCACCCTGAATCAAGACTTGGCGAATCTTAAACATCTCCCAAGAAGTTTTCACTCTAGATTCAATTTCATCAAGTGTTAATGTGTAAGAATCTTCAGCACCAGGAGATCTGTAAAATGCACAGAATTTACAATCGGTGATACATACATTGGTGTAATTCAAAATTATGTTATTTACAAAAGAGGCTTTTTTGCCAAATTGTTTTCTTGTGAGATGGCCAGCAGTAAGACCCATCAAATGAACATCATCAGACTCTAATAATCTCAAAATATCCTCAGGCCCAGGTCTTTTTCCAGCTAGGGAATTTTCTAAAATATCTTTGATATCGCTTTTTTGTATCTGCTCAGTAGTCTGACTCAAGTGATCTTCATCCTTTAGAATTTCTATTTAATTCTTGGTAGAAATAATGAACAAAAAAAGAATTAAACAAAATGAGTGATTTGTGCGCAATTTCGGAGAAAGAATAGTTCAAAGATTCACGTTATTTTTAAGTAGGGCACGAAAACGAGATCAAATCATGGTATCAGGAAATCAAATTAGACTTAATCGAATTCTCAGAAAAGGAAGAATGTTGTGTATTCCAATGGATCACGGAATTTCAAATGGACCCATTGAAGGTCTTGAAAACCCAGCAGACACAATTTACAAATGTGAAGGGCATGGACTCACAAGTGTAATTATTAACAAAGGAATTATCAAAGCATTACCAAAACCAACCAAAGTAGGAATTTTAGTACATTTTTCAAGTAGCACATCATTATCATTAGCACCAAATCGTAAGATGCTTACTGGAACTGTAAAAGAAGCAGCTGCAATGGGAGCTGATGGAGTTTCATTACACATCAACATTGGAGGCAAAGAAGAGCCAGAGATGTTAGAACAACTCGGAATGACAGCAGATCAATGTCACAAATGGGGAATGCCACTTTTGGCAATGATGTATCCGAGAGGAGAAAATATCAAAAACCCACACGACCCTGAAGTTGTAGCTCATGTTGCAAGAATCGGAGCAGAATGTGGTGCAGATATTGTTAAAACATTATACACTGGAGATGTTGATTCATTTTCAAAAATTGTAAAGAGTACACCAGTTCCAATAGTTATTGCAGGTGGACCTAAAGCAGAAACAGATTTAGATATTCTTCAAATGACTGAGGACGCCATGACTGCAGGAGCTAAAGGAGTCACATATGGTAGAAACATCTTTGCACATAAGACACCTGAAAAAATGGTAGAAGCTTTAGCTGAAATAATTTTCAGAAAAGGAACAGCAAAGGAAGCACTGAAAAAAATTGAGTAAAACTAGAGAATTAATAATTTCACCCAAAGTGTCTCAGACACAATTGGCTAAACTTTTGCCTCAGCTTGAAGATGAGGGAATTAAGATGGTGTATCTTGACCCTAAAAAATTAGGCAAGAAAAAAACCAAACTTCAAACAGTATATCCATCAAGTTCAGCAAATTACGTAGTATTAGATAAGGACGGAACAAAGCCTAAAGGCAAAAAAGTTGGAAGAAAGTTTCAGATTTTATCAAACTCAGATATTGAAAATGTTCTAAACATTGCCAAGAAAGGATTGGATTTTGTCATAGTTGAAGTAAAAGATTGGAAAATCATTCCTTTAGAAAATATAATTGCCAAGCTACACAAAATTCACACCAAAATCTTTGCAATTGCAAGTACTCCTGAAGAAGTCAGGAAAATGTTTTCAATTTTAGAAGTAGGGGTAGATGGAGTAATCTTTAGCACATCCTCAATTAACGAAGTTAGAGAGGTCATGATATACTTGGGAACAAAGAGTTTCGATATGAAACCTGCAAAGATTACAGAAATCAAAGAGGTAGGAGATGGAGAACGAGTATGCGTAGACACAGCATCAATGCTTCACAAAGGAGAAGGGATGTTGATTGGAAGTAGATCAAACTTTCTATTTCTAGTTCATAATGAATCAGTTGGTTCATCATTTACATCACCAAGACCATTTAGAGTAAATGCAGGTGCAGTTCACTGTTACACATTATCCCCAGATGGAACAACAAACTATCTCTCAGAAGTAGAAACAGGTTCTGAAGTTTTAATTCTTAATTCCAAAGGTAAAGCAAGAAGAGCAACTGTAGGAAGATCAAAGATTGAAAGAAGACCAATGTTGATGATTAAAGCAACTGTAGGAGGAGAAGTAGGAGGAATTATCGCACAAGATGCAGAAACTATTCGCTTTGTAAAATCAAATGGACAACTAGTGTCAGTTACCCATCTTAAGAAAGGAGATACAGTTATGGTTCATTCAAAACCTGCAACAGGTAGACATTTTGGAATGGAAGTTTCAGATGAATATATTTTAGAAAAATGAAATACAAAACATGTGTATCAATTGCAGAAACAACTCCAACAAAAACTAAAAAAACATTAAAAATTGCACTTTCAAAATCAGATTTTGTAGAAGTAAGATTAGATTTTTTGAAAATCTCACAAATTCCAGAAGCATTAGAATTGATAAAAAAAAATCTTAATAGAATTGTCTGCACACTAAGACCAAAAACAGAAGGCGGAAAATTTTCTGGGAATGAAAAGGAAAGAATTGCAATTCTTAAATTAATTGCAGAATACAATCCATATCTACTAGATGTTGAATTTAATACGCTAAAAAAAAACTCAGATTTGGTAAAATATTTGAAAACAACAAAGACAAAATTATTGGTATCATGGCATGATTTTAAAAAAACACCAAATTCTTCTGAACTAAAAAAGAAAATAAATCAAATGGGAAAATTCTCATCAAATGTAAAAATAGTAAGTACTGCAAAATCAACAGACGATTCTACTAGAATGTTAGAACTGTATAGTAAAAGAGGGAAAAATAATCTCATTGCATTTGCCATGGGAGATTATGGCAGAATTTCAAGGATTTTGTGCCTGTATTTAGGAAGTCCATACACCTACGTTTCACTAGGAAAAGCAATTGCTCCAGGACAATTTAGTGTAGATGAAGTCAAAAAAATTACAAATTTAAAAAAATAAGCATATCCAGTTGAGAGTTTAAATCAATCATATTACTCAAGAAAATAAGATGGGTAAATCATTTGCAGTAATTGGAGATCCTATTGATCATTCATTATCTCCAAATATCCACAGCGCAGCATTTAGAGAAATGGATTTAGACTCTTCATATATCGCATATAGAATTCCAAAAGGAGAATTAGAAGAAGGCATAGAAGGATTAAAAAAAATCAAAATTGATGGATTCAACATTACAATCCCACACAAAATAGAGATGATGAAATATTTAGATAAAATAGATGAATCATGCAGTTTGATTGGTGCAGTAAATACAGTTTCAAACAAAGAAGGAGTTCTAAAAGGATACAATACAGACATGGATGGTTTCTTGGAACCATTTAAGAAAAAGGAATTAAAAATTAAAGACACCAAAGTTCTGCTTATTGGGGCAGGGGGAGCTGCAAGAGCAATAGTTGCAGGATTTGCTAAAGAAAAAGCTAAAAGCATTACCATTGCAAATAGAACATTAGAAAAAGCAACCAGTCTTTCAGAATTTGCAAAAACAACTGGTCTGGATGCAAATGCCATGAAAATTGAAGATGTTTTAGACACAGCAAAAGACTATGACATCATTGTAAATGCCACATCAGTAGGCCTTAGAAATGAACCAAGTGTTATTTCTTTAGAAGGGATTAATGAAAAAACAATTGTTTATGATATTGTGTACATGCCAATGAATACAGATTTTATTAAAAAAGCCAAAGAAAAAAAGGCAATCATAATTTACGGATATGAAATGCTGCTAGGCCAAGCAGTCAGAGCATTTGAGATTTGGCACGGTATCGAAGCACCTTATAATGCCATGAAAAAAGCATTGTTAGGAGGATTTTGATGGCAAAAGCAAAGGCTACCGTCCATGGTGCAGTCTCACTAGTTAATGCAATTGCAAACCAAAAAGGAGCAACCTTAGGAATAGGATTGAAAGTAGAAGCAACAGTTGAGTCAAGCCCAGGAAAAGGAATCACAATTCAGTCTGAAAATAAGAGTCTTAGTTCTAGACTAATCAATAAAACAGTTGAAAAAGTAGTTTCAAAAAAAGATTTAGAACAAAACAAAATCTCAATTACTCTTGATTCAGAAATTCCAACAGGATATGGATTAAAAAGTTCAAGTGCCATATCTTCAGCAATCGCTATGGCATGTGCAAAAATTTTCAAACCAAAATTTACTGATCAACAAATTTTACTTGCAGGAGTTGATGCATCAATTGAATCCAAAGTTAGCATTACCGGAGCATATGATGATGCATGTTCATGTTATTACGGAGGATTTAATGTAACAGATAATGCAAAGAAAAAAAGAATTCAATTTGAAAAAGGGCCATCAAATCTTATCGCAGTGATCTTTATTCCAAAAAATAGAAAGAGAGGAAATTTGAAAAAATTGAAAATACTTTCATCAATTTTTGATAATGCTTGGGAGTTAGCTAGAAAAGCAAATTATTGGGAAGCAATGATCATCAATGGGTTAGCTACAGCATCTATTTTAAATTCAGAACCTAGAATTATTACAGATTTAATTGAAAAAGGAGCACTAGGAGCATCAGTTTCAGGCAATGGTCCATCAATAGCTGCAGTAACAAAAAAAGAAAATGAAGCAGTAATGAAAAAAGTATTTTCAACACTTGAAGGACACATCATAGTTTCTAAAATAAGCAACAAAAAGGCAGAAGTTCATGAAGTGTAAAGTTGAAAAATCAAAAATTTCAGGACAAATAGTTTGTCCTCCAAACAAAAGCTATTCCCATAGAGCGATTTTTCTTGCATCACTTGCTGGAAAAAATAGTAGCGTAGAAAACGTATTGCTTTCAGCAGATACAAAGGCTACAATTGAAACGTGTGAAAAATTTGGAGCAGAAATTAAACTTGAGAATTCAACAATAATTGTCAAAAATCCCATAAAAATAGGCACAAAAGTAGCGGAAATCAATACTGAGAACTCTGGAACTACTATGAGAATAGCATCAGGGATTGCCAGTTTATTTTCAGAGGAGATTACACTTACAGGAGATGCAAGTTTGCAAAAAAGACCAATGCAGCCACTATTAGATGCACTATCAAGCATGGGTGCCCAATGTAGTTCAACGGACGGAAAACCACCAATCAAAATTAAAGGTAAAATAAAAGGAGGAGAAGTCAAAATTCCAGGAAATTTTTCCAGTCAATTTATTTCAGCATTATTAATTAGTGCACCATTAACTGAAAACGGAATCAATTTAACTATTGAAGGGAATTTGGTATCAAAACCATATCTTGATGCAACCATTTCAACGATGAGAAAATTTGGAGTAACAGTTCAAACACTTATCCCATACAAAAGATACAACATATCTCCACAAATCTACAAAGAATGTACATTTACTGTACCAATAGACTTTTCAAGTCTTGCACTTTTGCTTTCTGCAAATGTCTTAAACGGAGAAGACATTACAATTAAAGGAAACATTGGGAATTTACCTCAAGGAGACGAAGTCTTCATAGATTTTCTCGAACAGTTAGGAGTCCAAGTTACAATGGATGATGAACAAATTAAAATCAAAACACCAGAAAAACTAAGTGGAGGAAAATTTGATTTGAGTAACTCACCAGATCTTTTACCACCTCTAGCAATTTTGGCATTGAAATCATCTAGTCCTATTGAAATTTTTAATGTAAAACATGCAAGATTGAAAGAGACAGACAGAATTGCAATTGTTTCAAGGGAGCTTGTAAAACTAGGAATCAAGATTCAAGAAAAAGAAGATGGTTTGATTTTAGAAGCATCTGAAAATATTTCAGGAGCTGAATTGAATTCTGAAGAAGACCACAGATTATTCATGGCATTTTGTATTGCAGGAATGTATGTTGGGAATTGCACTGTAACGGATCCAGAATCAGTTCAAGTGTCATACCCAAATTTTGTAGAAGAGATGAACCGAATGGGCGCAAACTTAGAAATCCAGTAAAAATTATTTTTTAAAAAAATCACCTAGGGAGATAAAAGGCGCGACCCTGTATAGAGTGAAAAGCATTCTCCTCACTCACAACGCTTTTGCGTAGATAACATGTCTTTTTCGCAGGGCCGCGCAAATTATTCATTATAATTTACACGATTTTGCATATATTATGTATGTAATTATTATATTTAAGAATATATTATAATTATTTCATAATTTATTCAATATTTTTATAAATTTTAAACAGGTATAAAGAGAATTCGAAAAAGTATCAACCAGACAATAAAATTTTCAAAAAATTTCAGAATGAGGAATTATAAACATCAATTAACTTTGATAGTGTGTTGCCGGGAAGTTCTATTGGCCAGCGTCTTGTTTTAACAAGTTTTGGTGAAAGTCATGGAAAATCTATTGGTGCAGTTTTGGATGGGTGTCCAGCTGGATTAGAGATTGATGAAAAAGATATCCAAAAAATGTTAGATCTTAGAAAGCCTGGACAGAATTTAATCTCAACTCAAAGAAAAGAAGGAGATGTAGTTGAAATCATCTCCGGAGTATTTAGAGGACATACAACAGGAGCTCCAATTACAATGGTGATTTGGAACAGTGATCAAAAATCTAAAGACTATGAAAATTTGAAAACAAAGCTCAGACCAGGTCATTCAGATTATCCAGCAATGACAAAATACAATCACTATAATGATCATAGAGGCGGAGGTAGATTTTCAGGAAGATTGACTGCAACTCATGTCATGGGAGGAGCAATTGCAAGAAAACTTCTCAAAGTTACATTAGGTATTGAAACAAATTCTTTTACATCACAAATTGGAAAAGTAAAGATGGATAGGGAATTTAATGAAAAAATGATTAATTCAATTTATAAAAATGAAGTACGCTGTCCAGAAAACAAAACTGCAAAAATTATGAGAGAAAATATTTTGAATGCTAGAAAAAAAGGAGATTCACTTGGAGGAATAATTGAATCAGTTACAACAAATGTTCCAGTTGGCTTAGGTGAACCAATTTTTAGCTCACTAGAATCAGATTTGAGTAAAGCAATTTTTTCAATTCCATCTGTAAAAGGAATTGAATTCGGTTCCGGATTTTCAGGTTCAGAACTTTTTGGTTCAGAAAATAATGACTTGTATGCCGTTAAACGAGGAAAAATAGTCACAAAAACAAATAGATCTGGAGGAATTCTAGGAGGCATATCAAATGGAATGCCAATTACTATGAGAATTGCATTCAAGCCAGCATCATCTATTGCTCAAAAGCAAAAAACAGTCGACATTAAAACAAAAAAAGAAACTATTCTTCAAGTAAAAGGAAGACACGACCCATGTGTAGTACCAAGAGCTCCACCAGTAGTAGATTCTCTCGTAGCATTAACCATAGCAGATCATGCACTACTTTCAGGAGCAATCAAACCAACATTATAAGAAAATGTCAGATATCAACGAGCTTCGTAACAGGATGGATGAAGTTACTTTAAAAATGATAGAGTTACTAAAAACTAGAACGGATATTGCAAAAGAAATTGGTGAAGTTAAAAAAAACATAGGCAAAGGAGTCACCGATGAGGCAAGAGAAGACAGTTTACGTGGAAAAGTGATTTCACTTTGTGAGAACTTGGGATTAGATGAAACAATAGCTACAAAATTTTTAAATTTTTTATTAAATGAATCAGTCAAAGTTCAATCAACTAACAAACAAACACATCTTTCAATATTCTTAAAAGCAAAATCTCTAGAAGCAGAAGGGAAAAAAATAATCCATATGGAAGTTGGGGAACCTGATTTTTTGCCACCAAAAATTGTCAAAGATGCATTAGAAGAAGTCTTTGAGAAAGGATTTCTAAAATATGGTCAAGTAAAAGGAATGCCAGCATTCAGAGATGCATTAGCAAAATATGCATCTAAAAAATTCAATGCAGATGTTAAAGAGGACAGCATCATAGTTAGTCCCGGTGCCAGATTTTCAATTTTTACTGCAATTACAACACTCTTGAATCCAGGCGACGAAATGATAGTGATTGAGCCTGCATGGCCAGCCTACAAGGATTGTGCATTAAATTCAGGAATCAAAGTTAGAACCATCAACACCACATTTGAAAACAAATGGAATCCATCACTAGAGCAAATCAAAAACACAATTAATTCCAACACAAAAATGATTGTGTTAAACTATCCCAACAATCCAACTGGGAAAATACTTGATGAAAAATTACAAGACGACATTATCGAACTTGCTAAAAAAAATAATCTGTTTGTATTAAGTGATGAAATCTATTCAGAGTATGCAAAAACCAATTGGAAAAGTATTCTTTGTTACAATTATGAAAAAAGTATTGTTACTCAATCATTTTCAAAATCTCATGCAATGACAGGATTCCGTATAGGGTATGCAATTGCTGATCCAAAAATTATTGAAAAAATGGCAAAATTAGAGGCATTATGTCTTACAAACGTCTCAGAACCAATGCAATACATAGCCATGAAAGCCTTAGAGGCAGACATATCCAACAATACTAATACAGTACAAAACAGACTAGATGTGTTGGCACAAAAAGCAAGTGAAATGGGCTTAGATTTTATCAATCCCGATGGAGCAATGTACATTTTTGCAAGAGTAAATCAGGAAGGGTTTGACGGGGTTCAATTTGCAAATAGTACTTTAGAGAAAGGGTTAGCAGTTGCCCCAGGAGAAGGTTTTGGAGATTACAAAAATTTTATCAGACTCTCAGCATGTCAAGATGAGCAAATACTAGTTGAGGGAATGAATATACTAAGCGACATTATGAGTGATAATCAATGAAAAAGATCACAGTAGTAGGCGCAGGAGGTCAAATGGGACAATGGTTTACAAAATATTTTGCGGATGCAGGTTTTGAAGTAACAGGATATGATTCAGAAAACAAAGTTTCAGGCAAAGGACTCTTAATTTCAGAGTCACTAGTTGGAGGAATTCTAAAAGCAGATTATGTAGTATTATGTACACCTACAAGAAGAACACCAGAAATCATTAGATTAATTGCAAAAGAAATGAAAAGAGGAACATACCTTATTGAAATCTCATCAGAGAAATCAAAAGTAGTTTCATCATTATCAAAAATGCCAGCAAAAATTAATCCAATTTGTATTCATCCAATGTTTGGTCCAGGTGTTAAAACAATTAAAGGTCAAAACATAATTTCTGTTCCAATCAAAGATGCTAAAAAAGAATTAACAGTTGCAAAAACATTGTTTGAAGGAGCAAACTTTGTTACAATAGATGCAGCAGAGCATGACAAAAAAATTGCAGTGATTTTAGGATTAACACATTTAATGAATTTGGTATTTGCAAACATTATTTCAAAAGATGAAAAAATGAATCTCACTGAAAAAATGTCAGGTACAACTTTCAGAGTCCAAAAGACATTAGCTGAAAGTATCATGACAGAATCACCTGAACTCATTGAAACCATCATTGCAAATCCAGAGATTCGTAGAGTTGCAGAAGAACTATGGAAAGATATTGGAAGACTTCTAACATCTGTTCAAGAATCAAAAACAGAGGAAGTTGTAAATTATATCAAAGAGTGCCAAGAAAGACTTGCCAAACATACTGACACCAATGAATCTTACAAAAAACTCACAAAAATGGTAAAAGCAGTTGAAAAATAGCAGAAATGCGCTCAACAAAGATTGTTACATCATTCATCAGAGATAACGAAAAATTATTGATTCTCAAAAGAAGTGATAAAGTAAAATCCATGAAAGGATTATGGGCAGGAGTTAGCGGCATCATTGAAAATAACGAAGAGCCACTTACCAGAGCAAAGATAGAAATTTTTGAAGAAGTTGGAATCACAGAAGATGAAATCACATTAATCAAAGCTGCTGAAGAAATGAGAATCAACTCACCACAATACAAAAATCACGAATGGGAAATATTTCCATTTTTGTTTGAATCTAACAATCCAACCATCAAACTTAATTGGGAAAATTCCGACTTCCAGTGGATAGATATCGAAGAATTAGAAAATTATGAAACCGTACCTAGTCTTCAAAAAGTTTTATTCAATTTGTTGTAGGTTTTCATTTTCTTTATCATATTTTTTCTGTTGTGGCAACATCATATAGACACAAGCACCACCACACATGGTACAAGGAACATTATTGCCAGGATGTTGTCCTGTTCTACTATGAATTTTTGCTGCCTCTTCAGGATCTATAGATAATGCAAGTTGTTTTTCCCAATCTAACGTACGTCGAGCTTCAGTCATCTCCATGTCCCATTTGATAACTTTGTCACGAATTTTTACAAGATCTCCAGCATGGGCAGCGATTCTATAAGCAATTAACCCAGCCTTTACTTCCTCAGCATTTGGCAATGCCAAATGTTCAGATGGAGTTAGATAACATAAAAGATCTACCCCTTCACTTGCAGAAACAGCAGCTCCAATTGCACTTGCAATATGATCATGTCCAGAAGCTACATCAGTAACCAAGGGACCAAGAACATAATATGGAACATCACCAATTAGAGATTTTGCCAATCTAACATTGGCAGCAACTTCATTTAATGGGACATGCCCAGGTCCTTCCACCATTACTTGAACATCATGTTCATGTGCACGTTTAGTTAATCTGGATATATTGATCATCTCTTGAACTTGTAATTCATCATGAGAGTCCAAAATTGAGCCTGGTCTTAATGCATCTCCGAGGCTAAATGTCACATCATATTTTTTGGCAATTTCCATCATGTAATCATAATGAGTAACGTATGGGTTTTCTTTGTCATGTTTTAACATCCATGCAGCAGTTATTGTGCCACCTTTGCTTACAACACCACCATATCTTTGAACTTTGAGAATTCTTTTTGCTATATCTTTAGTAATTCCACAATGAACTGTAGTATAATCAACTCCATCTTTTGCATTATTTTCAAATGCTTTGATATAATCATCCTCTGTTAAATTCAAAGGGTTTTTGTGAACTTCAACTCCATAGTTGTATGCCTCATAGATTGGAACAGTTCCAAAAGTAATAGGAGCAGCATCCAAAAGAGTTTGTCGAATTTTTTTAACATCTCCTCCATCACTAAGATCCATAATAGTATCTGCATGATATTTTATTGCAACTTTAGCTTTTTCAACTTCTTCTTCAATGTTTACATTTAATGTAGAGGTTCCAATGTTAACATTGACTTTTGTTTTTAGACCTTTACCAATTCCAACATTGTGGATTTTTTGTGGTCTAACATTATTACTTGGAATTATAATAGAACCTTTTGCAATTTTTGGAATTAACCAATCAAGTGAGACGTCTTCATCTTTTGCCACTTGTTTCATTTCGTCAGTAGCCACTCCTCGTCTAGCAGAAGTCATTTGAGTTGCCATAACGTATTCTATGTTTTTACCTGATTTAAACAATCGTGAAAATAAGGAAAAGTGTTGATCGCAAGAAAATAGTTTAGCACTATATTAAGAAGAATGATCGATCTTTTATGTCATAAATGACTATATCACATCATGCAAACAATTAGAGAATGCAGACATTGTGGTAGAGAATTTTACAGTATGAAGGATGAGTTTTGTTCTAACGATTGTGTAACTGAAACATCATCATAATCATTTAGACTAGTCAAGATTTAGTTCGTTTTCTAAAATGGATTTTTCTGATTTAATCCTCGCAATCCTATCCAAAATAGGCACGGTTAGACGCTTAGAATCAGGAGAATGGGTAAAATTTTGTTTGATTTCATGCAACCTTTGAGATAATTCTATTTCAGCTGAAATTAGAGAAATATAATTTCGTAGTTTTTTATTTTCAGATTTTACAGAGTCTAGTTCAGATTCATCCATTATCGTGGCGGACTCCAACTCTCTTCCATAGTATCATCAATATTTTTTGAAATTAGATATTGTTTACCACACTTGAAACATTGCCATAGAAATTTGTCATCCTTAATCGTTTGATATTGCATGGGTAACAAACAAGTTGTACATTGTAATGTTTCAGGGGCAGTATCATCAACCATAGGAATTTTCGTCATCAATGAAAAGATAGTTGTTCAAGTATAAAATAGATATTACAAGATAACTGAAATTAAATGGAAATACAGATTAGTGCTATAAAATAAGAAAATCTAATGAACATATTATCCATAGGAGGATCTGATCCATCTTCAGGTGCAGGAATCCAAAGTGACGTAAAAGCATTTACAGAATTTGGAGCATATGGATTAACAGTTATCACTGCAATCACAAGTCAAAATACATCAAGTTTTGGGATGGTTGAACCTTTATCAAACAAAGTATTGAAAAACCAAATCGAATCAGTAATTACAGATTTTCAAATAGATGGAATAAAAATTGGGATGGTGTTTAATTCAGAAATTATCAAAACAATTTATCAACAATTAAAAAAATTAAAAATTCCAATTGTAGTAGATCCAGTAATCAAATCAACTACAGGAGGGGCACTGATAGAAAAGAAAGCTATTGATGATTTTCAAAAATACATCATTCCATTAGCAACGGTAATCACGCCAAACAAATTTGAGGCTGAAATATTATCAAAATCAAAAATTAATTCAAAAAACACCATTGAAAAAATTGCAAAAAGAATCCAAAAAATGGGAGCAAGGAATGTAGTCATCACAGGAATTGAGGGGAAAAACAACAAGGTGACAGATTTTGTTTTGGAGAAAAATGCAAAGTATCAGATTTCAGGGGATAAAATTAGTGGCATAAATCATGGAAGTGGATGTAGTTATTCAGCTGCAATGATATTTGCCATTTCAAATAAGAAAACAATTCGGGAATCAGTAAAATTTGCAAAGGAATTTGCTTATGATTCAATCAAAAATGCAAAAAAAGTAGGAAAAGGAATCAAAATAACTAGTCAGAAAAAAGACAAAATAAATTTAGAATTATCCCAATCGATAAACAAATTTACAAAAATTAAAAATATTTACAAAAATATTCCTGAATGCCAAACAAATTTTGTTTACTCCAAACAAAACCCCAAATCTACAAAGGACATTTTAGGGTTATCAGGAAGAATAGTAAAAGCTGGAAATGAAGTTATAGTTGCAGGTAATTTAACATATGGAGGATCTAAACATGTTGCAACCGCGCTACTTACAGTGAATAAAAAATTTCCACAAATTTATTCTGCAATAAATTTAAAATATCAAAATTCAACAATCTCTAAAATTAGAAAATCAAAATTAACAGTATCTAGTTATGATAGAACTCAAGAACCAAATGATATTAAAAATAAAGGTTCAACAGTTGCATGGGGAATTAAAAATGCAATTAAAAAATTGAAAACACCGCCAGATGTAATTTTTCACAAAGGAGATTTTGGAAAAGAGGCAATGATAATTGTTTTTGGAGAAACGCCAAAAAATACAATGAAGAAATTATTAAAAATTACAGGATAAAATTCTAGTCTAAAATCATCCTTGAACATAAATAGTCATATCTCAAATAGGATTTGTGAAAACAGTAATTTTAGCAGGAGGTATAGGTACTAGATTACGTCCATTAACATTAAAGACACCAAAACCAATGTTGCTATTAGGTAAAAAACCAATTTTAGAACATCTTATTGAATGGAATAAAAAAAATGGAGTAAAATCATTTGTTTTGTGTGTAAGTTATCTTAGAAAATCAATTGAGGATTATTTTGGTAATGGAGAAAAATTTGGGGTGAACATAGAATATGCAATTTCAAATAAACCACTTGCTACTGCAGGTCAACTAAAAACGGCAGAAGAATTCATTGATGATTCTTTTGTTTGTATGTATGGAGATTCAATATTTGATTTTAATCTTAGAAACATGATTAAACAACACAAAGCAAAAAAAGCATTTGTCACCATGAGTCTTAATGAATACAAAACCAATTTAGAATATGGAGTAATTGATGTGTCAAAAACAGGCAGGGTACTAAGTTGGAAAGAAAAACCAGAGATAAAAGCAAATGTGAACATGGGATGCTATGTAATGGAACCAAAAGTGTTCAGTCTAATTCCAAAGAATAAACCATACGGGATGGATGATGTGATAAAAAAAGCCATGACCAGTAAAAAACTAGTCAGTAGTTTCATTACAAAAAAAGGATTTACAGATATAGGTAACAAGGCATCATATGAAAAAGCATCTAAAGAATATACTCAAAAACGAGGAAAAAATGAGTGAGATCATTATCAGAGAATTAAAAGAAGAAGATCTATGGAATGGATTCTTAAAATCACTGGATTCATTAAAACAAGCAAGCAACATTGAAAAATCAAAAGCAAAAGAGATTTTTGAGAAAATCAATGCAAACCCAGATCATATCATTGCAGTTGCAGAAAAAGATGGAAAAATTGTAGGATCCACAACACTACTCATAGAATCTAAATTCATTCATGATGGGGGTTTGGTTGGGCATATTGAAGACGTGGTGGTGAATAAAGAATATCAAGGTCAGAAAATTGGAGAAAAAATTATGAAATATCTCATCGATGTTTCAAAAAAACGAGGCTGTTACAAGACAATTTTGGATTGTACAGATGATGTAAAACCATTTTATGAAAAATTAGGATTCAAGCAAGTAGCTAGTGAATTAAGATTAGATAATATCTAAAAAAATTCTTTTTTTGGACGACGCTTTTTTTCTTTTGTCAAATACGCACCTACAACAATTACAGGTATAGATAATATCATAAACAAAATAGGAGTATACTTTACAACATCTGTGATATAGACATCATCGATTTGATCAACCATGGAATAAGTGACCAACATTCCTACCAACATAATTACTCCACCTATAGCTATCAACCCACCAACAGGTTTTGAGCCATACTGTCTTGTCATTATGAAAGGAACTGCAGCTAGAATTCCAGCAGGTGCAACACCAATTGAAATGAATTGAAATATTTTTGGATCAGCATCAAATTTTATTGAGAATTCAATAGCTTCGGGAACATCTGTCATAAAATAGTAAATTGAAATCATTTCTCCAGCAAACATTGCAAACAAACCAAGACTGGTTACTGCAAGCCATTTTTCTATTGCCATAATTCTAACAGATTCTAATTGATAAATAAACCATTCAAAAAATCACACTATGCCAACTAAGTTGGCTAGTTCTTTCCTGCAAGCTGCTCCAAGTTTTTCAGCTGCTTGTTCAGGAGAAATATCATTTAAGAAAATTCCATATCCACGCTCTAATCCAGACCAAGATTTTGTGATAGGATAAATTTCAATATGCCAATGAATTTGTCTACTGTTTTTCTTTTCAGGAGATAAATGGAAAACTAAATTGTATGAAACGTTTTTCACAGTTTTTGACAAACCGCCCAAAGTTGCTCGAAGAATCAAGGACAAATCATTGATTTCTTTTTGAGTAATTTTTGAGAAACTTGTAGTGTGTTTTTTTGGAGAAATCCAAAATTCATAAGGATATGAAGGAGACCAAGGGCAAAATGCAATAAATCCTTCAGTCTGAAGTACCTGCCTAGGTCCACTGATTTCTTCGTTAACTGTTTGACACATTGGACATACACCTTTTTCGTTTAAAATTTTGTGAGATGCTTCAGCCTCAGTTTCAATTACTGGAGGAATTGTAGAGAAAGTCAACAAGTTAAGATGAGGATGAGGGTTTGCATTACCTGCCAAGTCACCATGATCTCCATAAATCGAAACATAAGTGACACCCTTTTGCGTGTATAACCATCGAAGTCTATCTTGCACAACGACTAGAACGTTAGACCATTGTTCAGTATCAATTGTTGCAAAAGAATCTTTTTCGTTTGGAGATGCAACTACAATGTAATGATATCCATATGCAGGTTCACTGTAAAATGGTTTGTCGCTGTAGGAATTTTCAGTTTCAATAGATACAATAGGATTTTTACTTTCAAAAACTCGGATAGCCCAATTCTTAACATATTCATCTTCATTGTCTTGAAGACGTTGTAGCATTCCATCTTTTGCAACTAGAGATAAAACAGAAGGATTGGTCATAGATTCATTGCCAGGGGCAAACGGAGATTTTTTTGGGTCAACTACTTTGTCGTCTTTTTTTGCGACAATCATGAAACGCTCAGAAACATAATCTTTGCGCATATCCCCCATAATGGTTAATGGAAGTAAAATGTATGTTAAAACGTTTACTAAGATCTGTTAGAATTCAATTTTAAAAATAATTTTTCAAAAAAATCTAAAAAATAAGAAAATCCTATTTTCATCAAAAATAATTTCTATGAAAAAAAAGAAAAGAAAAATTTGTGAACGTTATGTTTTACTTTGATCGCATTTTTTGTTGCAAGATTTAAAACAGAGGATTAGATCCTGTACAATCAGGGAATATTTTGGAGAATTCTGATATTCACATGATCTATGTTCTTTTGGATGGAGTAGGAGATCTCCCACACCCAGATTTAGATGGAAAGACACCACTAGAGGCTGCAAATACACCCATTTTAGATAAAATTGCCAGTAATGGTTCCATCGGAGAGGTAATATCAGTAGGAAAAGGAATTGCTCCTGAATCAGATATCGCAGTATTCAATATGTTAGGATACAAATTCAAACATGAAGATTATGCTGGTAGGGGAGTCATCGAAGCAATTGGAATTGGAATTGACTTTAAAGATGGAGATTTGGCACTTAGAGGGAATTATTCCACATTAAATGAAGAAGAAGTGATTATCGATAGACGAGCAGGCAGACATATTGAAAAAGAAGATGCAGATGGAATTGCAAAAGAAATTGAAGAAAAAATTCAATTGTCATCCCCAGATGTATCAGTAGTAGTTTCTCCAACAATAGGTCACAGAGTAACAGTTAGAATAAGAAAAAATTCACAAAAATTATCCTCAAAAATTACCAATACTGATCCTGCCTACAGCAATATTGGAGGGATGGGAGTTGCAAAAGCAGTTGGAGATTTTCTAAAAATTGAAAAGTGTTTACCATTAGAAGATACAGAAGAATCAAAATTTACTGCAAATCTTGTAAATGAATTTTCAGAAAAATCAATTGACATTATGAAAGAAAGTCAAATTAATAAAAAAAGACAAAGTGAAAATAAGAAAGCACTTAGTTGTATTTTGCTTAGAGATGCAGGAAACAAATATCCCGATGTCATTCCAATTAATGAAAAATACGGAATGAATTTTTCATGTATAGTCGACATGCCAGTAGAGCTTGGAATTTCAGAAGTTCTAGAAATGAAAGCATTTGAAGCTGGAGGATTAACAGATTATGAAGAAAAAGCAAGAGTAGCAGCTAAAGCAATGGAAACTCAAAATTCAATCTATGTACATCTTAAAGGACCAGATGAATTTGGTCATGACGGAGATGCAATAGGCAAAATGAAAAATATTGAAGAAATTGATCAAAGATTCTTTAAAACACTTGTTGAAAATATCGATTCGAGTAAAGTGGCAATCATAATATCTGCAGATCATTCAACTCCTTGTATTAACAAAGGACATAGTGATGATCCAGTTCCAGTTGTTGTTTCCGGAGATTTTATCAAAAATGATGGAACTACCAGAATGACTGAAGAACAAGCAAAGAAAGGCAGTATTGGCTTACTCCAAGGTGCAGAAGTTGTTTCAAAATCCCTAGAACTAATTAAATCTCAAACCTAGTTAATTTCTTAGATTGTTGCATTTCAATTGCTTTCTTTCTTATTCTATCAACATCAATTGAATGATACATAGAAGGTGAAGTGCCTAATTTCTCCAAAGCTCTGCCCAACATCCCTACACCAATACTTTCTTCGTTTTCTTGTTGATGAGCAAATGCAACTGCAACTAGAATAATTCCTTGGACTAGTTCTTTTTCTCTTCCATAACATTGATTCCAAACACCTTCAAATGCTTCATGACATTCCCAAAATCTTTCATTATTATAGAAAAATATTCCATCTGTGATGCCTTTCTCTTTTTCAATGTGCTCTTCAAACACATGTCTAACATTATCAAGATCACCAATTGGGGATAGCTTATCAACTAGAGTATCAAGATCTTCTTTTTCTGCAGCAACATCAAATTCGATAAATTTTGTAGCTACTCTTGCAAGTCTTACAGACACATTTTTCATGTCAGCCGCTAGATCTCTTGCCTTATGCGCAAGCTCTCTGCAATTCTGAGGCAAATATTTCTCATTTTTAAAATGGAGTAAATATCGTTCCACAAGATAGTTTTGAAGGATTTTCTTAAATTTCTTCTGTATTTGCAATCAAGGTTTATATGAAATATCCAGAGATTTTTGATACATGTCCATAATAGAGACAATTACAGACGTCAATAACAGCTTTCTATCTAGAAGAGAATTGACTTGTAATTTTGCAGGATTAGGAGGCAAACTAAAGACCCTTGAAGCTGCAGATATGGTTACAAAAGAATTCAAACTTGATGGCAAATTTGTAATTCCAATGAGATTAAAAACTCATGTCGGAAAATCTCTTGTTACAGGAACATTCTATGTTTATGATGATGAAGGATTGGCAAAAAAACATGTCAATCCAACAATATTTTCAAGACTAGAAAAAACTAAAGCAAAAATTGCAGAAGCTGATGCTGCAGCAAAAGAAGCAGAAGCACCAGCTGAAGATGCACCTGCAGAAGCTACTGAAGCAAAAGCTGAAGATGCACCTGCAGAAGAAACCAAAAAAGAGGAGAAAACTGAATAATGCCGGTAGAGAAAAAAGGCAAAAAAGGTTCTAGTCCAAGCATCGCATCATACTATAAAATTGATGGAGATAAAACCTCAAGAACCAGAAAAGTATGTTCAAGATGTGGAAAAGGAACTTTCATGGCAGAACATAAAGACAGACACACATGTGGAAAATGTGGACTAACAGAATTTAATCAATAAAAATTTTAATTATTTCAAAATTACTTGTGAGAAACTACCATCATCATTTTCAAAGATTGCATGATCATGAGTAGACATTGCCATTTTCATCATTTTTGTAAAAGATTCATTTTCTATTCCAGTTTTAAAAGTACAAAATAATTTAATTTTTTCATTAGCTAGAGAATCCAAAAAATTTTCTATTTCAGTAATTTCGGAAATTACTTTTTGTGAAAATCTAGACATGTCACCCAACACATTAAATGCAATTCTACCTTCAAAGGAAGGATTCAGAATAATTTTTCTAATTTTTTCCATTTTTTCTTCAAACAATGATGAATGTAAAACAGGATCTGGCAAATTGAAATATGAAAATAGTTTGATCACAGTGCTAGGATTATGATTTTCTTTCAAATACTCTAGAATATTATTTGCGTCAGATTGAGTAGTTAGAAACACACATCGTTCATGCTCATTAATTCCAACATTAAAAAATTCTAATATTTTATCATGAATTCCATCATCTGTTTTATAGAATAAAGTCTGATGAAACTGAGTATTTTTCACATTACCAATAAGGCATTTTTATTATATAAGCAGAGTTCCAATTTGAGATTTTAATAAAGTCTTTTTTTATGAATTTTTGAACTTTTTTCTTCTAGTTGCTCCATTTTAGTGATAAATGCAGGATCAAGTTTTATTTTAGAAAGGGATTCGGCAGATAATTTTACAGTGTTTGTATCTAAAGAAATGTTTGATTTTGGAAGATTTCTATCAGCCCAAAATTTCATAACCTTATCTTCAAGTTTAAAATCACGAAAGCCTGCAGGGAATTTCTTTGTTATATGATTTAGTAGAGTTCTATCTTTAAAGACAACCCGAGGTTCAAACAATCGAGTTTCATCACTGTAAACATTTTCAAATAAATTTCCTGAAAGTTCATCGGATAATAATTCCATTTTAGATATTTTTCTCATCAAATCCAAAAAATGTAAAAATTCATGAGCTAAAATTGCATGAATTGTTCCTTTCAAACCATATGCGATTAGCGGAGCAGATATTTGAATAACTACTTGAAATTTTTCTTCAAACAGAATAGGAATAGTTCTAGCAAACAAAATTCCAAATTCATATGAATTAGGATTTGGAGATGATAAGACCAATGAAGGTTCAACGTAAGCAATAGGATATCTAATTCCAGATGCTTTTTCAATTCGATTAATTCCTGCAATAGTAATGGGAAATCGTTTCATTGTTAATTCAAAAACATCATCAGGGATGATTCCTTTAGAATGTGCTTCTTTGAAACGAACTAACGGATCCAACAGTACCCCTCGACAATTTTGAACGTAAAAAGGTTGATTAGATCAAGAACGTGGTTTGCCTGCTTTCTTTTTTTTCTTGGTAGCAGCCCTTTGATCAGCATGTCTTTGGTGTTTACCTTTTTTTCTTATTGGCATGAATATTTGCAATAATTAGCGCTAGTTAATTGTTATCATTATACTACAATATCCAAAAAATCAAATTCTTGGCACACACATGAAGTATCAAGTATTTTTGAGATCCCAGGAGCAACATCATCGCCAATAACAAATCGTTTGATAGGAAGACCGCCTTCAGCCTTGATATTCAAAGTAAATGCATTCTTTGAGATTTTTTTGTATTTTACTTGAAAGATTCTCTTCTCAGAACGTTTTCCAGATTTTTCATAGACAACTATTGGATTTAGAGTCAAATCTTTTAATTTTTTTAGATGTTTTGAATTAATTGGAGATTCACTGGAAATTGTTATTTTAATAGTGGAAACAAATTTCAAAGATTTTTTCGGAGATTCATAAACTAACTTTAGATTGGATAAGTTTATCGTGTTGATTGTCGTATCAGATAGTCTTACTTTTCTTTTTAATGGATTTTGTATTTTAACAAAAAAAGGCCTACCAGATCCTAGAACTAAGCTTGATTGATCCTCACCTCCAATCCAGGTAAATTTTGCAGTAGTTCCACCAAATTTTTTAAAAATTAGTTTTGAGATGGATCCCTCAACACTATCATATTCTGTAATGCCATGAAAATTACAAATCCGACACCCTTTACCTGAACAATTATCACAAGATTTTTGTTTCTGCGGAAATCCTCGTTGTGATTTCACATATCTTCCTGAAAGAGTGATTGATTTTGAACGTAATTGGCATGATTCATCTTTAAAATTTACAGTAAAAGTTGCATCAGGATCCACAGGATCAAGTATTTTCTTTGTTTTTCTAGAATATAGTCTTCCTAGTTCTTTGGTAATGTCAGTCTTGATACTATCAATTCCCTTTAGCTTGAATTCAGAACGTATAGAATCATCTCTATCAACTATGGATGGTTTTACTGTAGTACCAACACTAAAAGTGGTAAAAGAATAGTTTGATGAAGCATTCATCATTAATTTTAAAAAATAATTTAGATTGTCAAACAGATTTTTACAAACATAACATTTTTCAGAAGAGCCAAATTTTTTGTGTAATTTTTTTCCCAATAGTTTGTTTGATGACAAATGTAGTGGTTTGGAAAATAGCCTACCCAAACAATTATCACATAAAGGATATTTTTTTAGAATTTTACCAGCAATAGGAACAATTTCTAGGTAAGTAGACATGTTTGAATTGAAATTTAGGTATGAGATTATCCTAATCCCATTTTTCTAAGAGTTCCTTGCATTTGACGGCCTTTTGAAGCCTTCATCATATTCTTAGAATTTTTATAATTTTTTATTAATTCTTTAACTTCACCCTCAGGCCATCCTGAACCACGGGATATTCTTTTGATTCTAGATGAGTTAAGCAACCCTTCAGGGTCTGCTTTTTCTGCTTTGGTCATACTTTGAATAATGTATCTCCATTTGGTAACTCTACCTTCCATTTGATCAACTTGATCACCTTTTACCATTCCAGATAAACCAGGCATACTGTCAAGAATTCCTTGCAACGAACCCATTTTGCTAACTTCTTCTAACTGAGAAAGAAAATCCTCCATGTTCATTTTTCCACTAGAAATTCTTTTCATTCTAACGTCGTCACCTTCGTTTTCTAATCGTTTAGCTAAATCCAAAACAGCTTGAATGTCACCCATTCCAAGTAATCTTCCAACAAACCTAGTAGGAGAGAATTTTTCTAAATCATCAATTCTCTCACCAGTTCCAATGTACATTATTTGTGCACCAGTTGCTGCAGATGCTGCAAGTGCACCACCACCTTTTGCAGAACTATCTAATTTTGTAATGATTACACCTCCAACAGGAATAGTTTTGTGGAAAGCTTCAGCTTGATTGAAACATTGTTGTCCTATTGTACCATCAATTACAAGTAAAGCTAAATCAGGATCTGCTACTTTGTTAATCCTTTCCATCTCTTCAAGTAAATCTTGTTCTTCTTTATGACGACCAGCAGTATCAATTATAATTACATCCAAAGTTTGGCCTGCAAAATGCTTTAACCCATTTTTTACAATGTTAGGAGAATCTTTGTTATTTTCTTCTCCATAAACTTCAACATTTGATTTTTCACACATGGTTCTTAGTTGAACTAATGCACCTGGGCGGTAGGTATCAGCACCTACAACACCAACTTTGTATCCCTGACCAGTTAAAAATTTGGCAAGTTTTGATGCCACAGTAGTTTTACCACTGCCTTGAATTCCAAGTAAAATTATCTTATTTTGCCTATCAGGTTTAAAATCAAAATTGGACTCATTTCCAAGTAGTTTTGATAGTTCATCATAGAGAATTTTCACGATATGATCTTTGCGTGAAAGCCCAGGAGGAGGTGTTTCGTTTAGAGCACGTTCCTCAAGATTTTTTGTAATTTCTAGTACAAGTCGCACATTAACATCAGATTGCAATAATGCCCTTTGAACATCTTTTGAGAGTTCTTTGATTAACTCCTCATCAATTCCTGAAGATTTTACAATTTTTTTGATTGCGTCCCCTAAACTTGTCTTAAGGCCATCAAGCATTGTAATTCAATTCCGCATCCACTATTTCAAACCTTCCTCTGTATCCATCCCAATTTTTTTCAGTTTGATTAATTTTGATCGAGTGTTCAAACAAAGGACAATTTATTACAAAAGTTTCAGCCTCACCCCCTTCAAAAGTTAAATTAAATCCAAATTTTTCTGATAATGATTTCATCGAAGCAACATCAGATTTTGAAATAATTTTCCCCAACCAAGAATCATCCAACCCATCAGATGATACAGTGATCATAATAAAATTAAATTTTGCATCTACCAAATCATTCATGTAAGATTCAGGTTCAGTGTCCCATAATGGAGCAATAACATGTAAATTTAATTTTGAACATATGTTTTCAAACTTTTCTTTTTGAAATTTACTTTTAATTCCACCATGAACTAGGCCGTCTATTTGATATTTGTCAATTGCATTTTGTAACAAATTTTCCAATAATGACAATTCATTGTCAGTTTGATCAGAATTTGATGTAATAGTTAATTGAGGTATTTTCATTGAATCTGATTGAAGTTTAGTCCATTTCATGTTAGGATAATGAAGTAGATGACTCTCATCAGAATTTGGAAAAACACTCAAGAGACACTTAATTTCATGACCCTGTTTTTGTGCTAGATAGATTGCATAAGTACTATCTTTACCACCTGAAAAAAGAGAAGCTAATTTCATTATCTAAAAAATATTCAATCGGATAAATTTTTTAAGTTTATTCAAAAAGGACGCTTCAATACTCATAATCGTCATCATAAAATCAGACGGCTTTTCCGATAATCATCAGCATCCGCACTAGTTCTTAATGCGCATTATTTTAGTTCTATCCATTACAACCCAGTATTCCACGTTTTGACCATTTTCTAATTTTCCTTGGACTTCTTCATCAATCAAATTGATGTCTAAAGTCTCAAAGGATTCGGAATCCATGACTTGTACGGTATCACCGTTAATTGAGATTATCTGACCAACTTTTTTGTTAATCATTGGAATGTGAATTTGCATACTGACAGGGCCAACATGAGGTCTTTTTTGACCATCAAAAATTCCTTCACCAACAATTCTTGCTTTAGCTGCTCCGTGTTTACCTGGTTTTGATGTATCATATTCTACAATTCTACATGGCTCTCCGCTAGGTTGATCAGAGTGAGGCAATAGAATGTATGAACCGATTTTCAAGGAACCAAGATCAGAAGGTTTACTCATGAAAAACAGTTTTTGGTCGAATATTTAACTTTTCTACTTTAGTTGATCAAGAATGGAGAGACTCATCAAATTAGTCATCGTCATTCCTTTTCGATTTATATCTCGTCTAGTTTGATCACAATACTTCTTTACACTTTGATGACTCTTTTCACTTGCAACTTCAATTACTACAATATTTTCAGAGTATGGAAAAGTAAATTTTGAAGGGTTTAAGCAATAGGTACTCATGTTTCCAAATCCAGCTATCTCAATTTTGTCTCTTTTTAGTAATAGATTTGCAATTTCCTGTAAATCATCACCATCATCTCCATATTCTAGATAATACACAGAAACAAAATTTGTTTCACCCGGAACTTCTCTTTGGAAAAGATCATCTTTGATGTTAAACAAAAATGATGTTTTGTCTTGGTTGTGCTCGATAAGATCTTTTGTTATTTGTGCACTGTCTTTGAATTTTGCTAAAATGTAATGATTTGTAGAATCAGAAAAATAGGGTTTACTTTCAGTAGAAAATGTTCCTGTAACAAAGAATAATTTTTCAATATTTTTTGAATTTGTCCAAGACTCCTTTAATTCAACAGACTCATGGTTGTGCAAATAGGGTGCACAAACATAACCAGAATAAGATAATTCTAGCTTTGACAAGACGTTTTCAACATCTTTTCAGACTATTTATGCTTTAGAGATCAAAACGATCATTTAGGAAAAATCATCTACGATAGTTTTTTAATAGTAGAGATCTTCGTTTTTTTGTCCCGTGGTAGCTCAGCCTGGTAGAGCTTCCGGCTGTAGTTGTTGGCTTTAGATGGCTGACCGAAAAACAGCATATCAGGCATACAGAAACCGGGTTGTCGGTGGTTCAATTCCGCCCCGCGGGACCACAATTTTTTATAAAAAAATATTTTAAAAATAATAAAAAGATAGACTAGTTTAAGAAAACAAAGTTGAAATCTTAAATTAAAAAACTTGTTGCCTATGCTGATTTTTTGACTTTTTGGGCTGCTGGTCCTTTTTGACCTTCGCCTATTTCGAACTCGACTTTATCGCCTTCGTTGATGAATCCGTCAACATCTGATTTGTGAACAAATAGATCGTCTCCACCTTCTCTCTCGATAAAACCAAAGCCCTTAGTACGGTTAAACCATTTTACGGTGCCTTGTTCCATTTGATTCTCAAGCAATTAACTCACTATATTAACTAAAGCATCAAAATAGAATTCAGTAGATGTCTAGAGATTAGAAATCTTTTGCAATGTGCTTGTTATCTTTAAGCCACTCAACTTGAGGAAGTGTAAACCTCCAAACAATATCACCACGTTCATTTTCATTGAAATCCCATGGTGCAATAATTACAATATCGTTATCCCTAATCCAAACTCTTCTCTTTAATTTTCCTCTAATTCTTCCACGTCTAGTTACACCATCGTCACATTTTATCATGACATTTTCACCACCGAGCATTTTCAATACACGGCCAAAAAGTTCACCCTCTTCAGGTAATCTGATTTCTTTTAGAGCACTTTCGTTTTTTACTTGGCGCTTTCCCATAATGCTCATTATCATTATGAGCATATAACTGGTAGGGTTTTTGAGAAACAAAATACGGGTAGAATTCACAAGAGATTTTTAATCAATAGGGTGAAAAAACATATGGAATTTCAATGTGTTGAAGAATGCTCTCAATGCTGTATTGAAAGGGAATACTATCCTAGTAAAAAATTTGGTAAAATAGGAGTGTTGATTCTTCCTGAAGAAAAAGAACGAATTGAAAAACTAGCAATAAAAAATAAGATAGAAATCAAAATTTTGCCAAGGATTGGAATTTCTGAAAAAAAAGATATGCTTCCAACAAAAATTTTGGCATATCAGTTAATGGGTCATGAAGAAAATGGTAACACTTGTCCATTTCTAGATAAAGAAAGTGGAGAAAAATCACCACACGGTGGTTTACCATGTAAAATTTACAATGAAAGACCTCTTGCATGTTCAGCGTATCCATTAATTGAATCAGAACCAATTGCACTTGATCAAAAATGTAAATTCTGTAAAGAGCATGGGAATGCAGAGAGTAATCTTAATTCAGAAATTGAATCACTTTTAAAAATTAAAGAAAAAATGATTGCAGAGACAGGGTACATTTGGAGATATGCTACAAATATTGGAGAACCAGAGGATCAAGAAATAATGGAATCAGGATGGATTCTAGAAGAAACATAATCCCAAAAATAGGAATTAGTAGTAGTTCATACAAAAATTCAAAAGGCATTACAACATGGGATTGGTATGAGTGATGATGCATGGTCAAATTTAGATAAAGTTGATCAAAAAATAATTGAAATTCTCAACAATAATGCCAGAACACCATCAAAGGAAATTGCATCTGAATTAAAAAAATCAGGTCACGATGTATCTGATAGAACAATTAGAAAAAGAATTGAAAGGTTAGAAAAAAGTGGAATCATTAAAGGATACAAAGCAGTTCTTACAGATGTATCAGGAATTAATGAATATCAAGCAGTGTTGATGAAACTAAAACCTTCAAAATCACTTGAAGCAGTAAAAGACTCTATCAAAAATTTCATTACTAAATTAGATAACTATCTTCTAGTCTCCAACATGGAAGGAGAATGGAATATGCTAGTATTACTACAAGTCAATTCTGAAAAAACAAACACATCACAAAAAATAGTAGAAAAATTTTCTGATGAATTAATTGATTATAGAATAAATGAGATAGACATTAAAGATGTGAACATTTTGAACATGTCTTTGCTTTTATTGTAATAGTGTATATTCAGATTCTGCAATATCTATTGCCTTTTTGAGCTCATCAAGCGTAAAGGGTTTTTGAATAAATGCAGATACACCAGTGCTAATTGTTTTGTTTACACGAGCAGTTGTTTTTTCATCAGCAGTAATAACAACAATTTGCAAACTAATTTTTTCCTTAAGTAATTTAGTTGCAACTACATCACCTTCAAGATCAGGCAGTCCCATATCTAAAAGAACTACAGGTTCTTTGTTTTCAGAAAATATTTTTTTGCAGCCTTTAACCCCATCTTTTCCATTTTCAAATACATGTATTTCTGAATAACCTAACTTTTCGGCATATGTTTTTAATTTCATAGCAATTGCTTTACTATCATCAATGATTACAATAGGTCGTGTGACTTGAATTGAAGTTTGGATAATAGTTTTTGCTTTTTGATATGTGTCTTTAGCTTTGTCAAATTCACCTAGACTTAAAAGACATTTTGAAGCACATAGTAAAGCACCTTTGATATTTTTTGAATTCTTTGCATTTGAATATTTTAAAAACAAATCACTAGCCTCTTTAATTTCATTTTCAGAATCTTTGCCTTGTCTTGTTTTACATTCACCTGCAAGCATAAACAATAATGCAGATTTTAGAACTTCAGATTTTTTTAAGGATTCAGCTTGATTCAAAAACAGATTATGTGCAGTGATGAATTGTTTGTTTTTTAGATGGGTTAATGCAACTTCGCAGCTTGTTTTAGTATCCAATATCAGTACTCAATTTTTTTCTGTTATAAAATTTTGTAGTGAGTAATTGAACTAAGGGTTTATCACAGCACGACCAAGGATTTTTCGTGCTTTAAGATCCTCCAAAGCAGCGTTTGCCTCATCAAGAGAATATCTTTTTGAAATAACGGGATTGATCACACCTTTTCTTGCAAGGTCAAGGAGTTCTACCATGTCATTATAATTTCCAGTGTATGCACCTTGAATGGTGATGGATTTTAGTGGAATTGTTACCAAAGATAATTCAAGGGAACCGCCAAATAATCCAACTAGTACAAGATTTCCACGTTTTCTCAAAACTGCCAAACCAGTTTTAACTGTTGGAGGAGCATTAACAAAATCAATTACACTGTCAGCACCTTTTTCATTACATATTGAAAGAATTTTTTTAACAGTATCAGGATCTTTAGAGTTTACAGTAAAATGAGCACCCATTTTTTTTGCAGTTTCTAATTTTGCATCATCTAAATCAACACAGACGATTTTAGCATCAGTAATTTCACTGGCAATTTGAACTCCCATCAATCCCAATCCACCAGCACCTACAATTACAATAAACTCAGGAGAGTTTTGATTTGCTTTTTTTACTGCAGTATATGCGGTTAGTCCAGAACAAGCAAGCGAAGTAGCAGCATCGGGATCTACACCATCAAGTTTTGCTAAATATTTAGAATCAGGGACCAAAGTATAATCAGCATAACCGCCATTTTGAAAAAGACCCATAGATTTTGGAGTATCGCATAAATTTTCATTTCCTACTTTACATGCAGGACATTCCCCACAGCCCATCCAAGGAAAAACTAAGACATCATCACCTACTGAAACATTAGAAACATTCTCTCCAATTTCTTCAATAGTTCCAACTATTTCATGTCCAGGAGTGACAGGGTATTTTACTCCTCTATCAGTAACTTTCAAAAATTCACCATCACCAAGATCATATCCACCTTCCCACAAGTGTAAATCACTGTGACATACACCTTCAGACTTTACCTTTAGTAGAACCTGAGTTCCTTGAGGTTTTGGATTTTCAGATTCAGTTATAGTAAGAGGTTCATTTGGGCCTGGGATTCGGGCAGATTTCATAGTAGGGATTTTCCTCTTAACAATATAAGAGTTGACTGGATGTGAGAAAAAAATAGAGCCCTTAGATATTATTGAATAATCAAAGAGAAATTATGTGAGTGAAGCGCAAACTCCTGATAGTATTTCCCAAGAGCCAGTCAATATTCTATTTAGTCCCGCATCAGTTGTTAAAAAAGACGTTTGGGAAATTGATCTAATTCAGATTTTGAATTTATTAATTAAGATTCTTGAAAAGACAGGCAAGAAAGATCTCAAAGTGGCAGGAATGGCGGCACTATCATCATCACTAATCTATAGAATGAAAGTTGAAAGTATTTTTGCATTACAAAAAGCAGCAATGGAGAAAAAACCAATGCATCAAAGGACAGATGTAGATATTGAACTAATTGATATTCCATATAGACATGAATCAACATATCCAGTATCATTAGACGATCTTTTAGGATTATTACAAAACCTTATTGGAACTATTGCAAACCCCCAATCAAGAAGAAATAAACAATTAGAGATAGAACCAATCGTAGCACCAGATTTTCAAGAATTTTTCATTTCTCTTGAAAGTATAATTGGGAAATACGAAGACTTGATAATGAAAAAAATTAGCGCTACAGGATTTGGATTGTTACAAGACATCATAGAAGATCTTGATCAGGTAGATTCAATCAGATGTTTCTTTGCAGCATTATTCCTAGCTAGAGACCAAAAAGTAGATCTTGAACAAGTCGAAGATAACATCAAAATCATTGTAATGAAAGAAGAATTAACAAATTAATGGAGAGGATAATGAAATGGCAAAAATTGAAAATCTGAATGAAGCAACCGCAAGAATAGAGGCTGCACTATACTCAGCTGGAAGACCATTAAGAATTGAAGATATCATAAGAGCTTCAGGCACAGAATCAAGAACAAAAACACTGGATTTACTTAACGACATTATGAAAAAGACAAAGTCAGCATTCAAAGCATTAGAAATAGTAATTCTTCCAGATGGATCTTATGTTATGCAATTAAAACCAGAATACAGTGCAACAGTCAAAAGATATGCATCAAAACCAGTTCTTCCAAATGCAACACTAAAGACATTATCATACATTGCATACATGCAACCAATTTCATCAAAGCAGCTTGTTGAAACAAGAGGATCTGGAGTGTATGCACATCTCAAAGAATTAAGACAACTTGATTACATTAGTCACCAAAATGTTGGCAGATTAAAAATTTACACAACAACTGAAAAATTCCAAAAATATTTTGGTATACAAGGAGATGTAGAAGATCTAAAACAAAGATTATTCTCCAAAGTAAGAAAGACTGCCAACAGACAAACAGCAACTCCCCAAATTGCTTCAGAAGTAAACTGAGTAGATTTTTTAACTCACGGCTAGATTTTTGCGTTTTGTATAAATTAGAGTGATTCAAAGAACATTTCGTGAGAAAATCCGTAGAGAATTTAGCAACAAGTAAAATTACTGGTGGAAGAAGAGTACCACTTAGAATTAGAAGAAAGTATGAAACTGATAGATATCCTAACGAACCAATTAACGGTGCACAAGTAACTATAACAAGAAGAGTTCGTGGAGATAATAAAAAAACAGCATTAAAATCAATTGACTTTGTTAATTTAGCAACAGGTGAAGCTAAAGTAAAGAAATCAAAAATCATCAAAGTTTTAGAAAACGCTACAAACAATGATTACAAAAGACGTGGCATCATTACAAAAGGTGCAATTCTAGAAACAGCAGAAGGAAGATGTAGAGTTGTTTCAAAACCAGGACAAAACGGAATCGTCAACGCAATTTTACTAAAGGAATAAAATGAAAGATTACGAGCACGTCGTAATCTGGTTGGATTATTTCAACAAGAATTTAAAAAAATCTAAAGGAAGAAGAGTAGGATTAGAGAAATGTGTTTTTGATCCTTCATTAAAAGAGCTAACAGATGCAACAAAAGCAAGTGGATTAGAAATTACAGAATCTGATGACAAGGTAAGATTTCCAAAAAGACCATTTGTCAGGTCAGGCTATGTTATTGTACCAAAAGGATCCTCCAAGACAAAAATTCTTAACAAAATTTCTGAAAAGTTAGTGGCAAAAAGATCCAAACAATCAAAATAAAATGAATTCTAGCTCTTAGCTAAAGTAAAGTTGACAGAAGTCTATGAAAAGAATACAATGATTAGTAATTCTAATTGCAGGAGGTAGGCGAAATAATGCACCTAGCCGGTAGTGGCAGGGTAATCATTCAACTATCAACAGAATTGGTAGAAGGACAGATACTCTGTGACGAAAAGGGAACTAGAGTTGCAAAAGTAAATGAACTGATAGGTCCAGTAAGTAGACCGTTTGCATCAGCAACGCCATTAACAAATAATATCAAAAAATACATTGGCAAAAATGTTTTCGCATCTCAAGAATCTCCTGCTAACAAACCAAAAAAATTTAGGAGAAGAAAAAATTGAACATACTAGAAAAACAAAACTGTCCTGAGTGTAAATCTACATTAGTAGATGACATGCAGAATGGTGAAATCATCTGTTCTGGTTGCGGCGTAGTAGTCGATGATCAGATTGCAGATTTTGGTCCAGAAACAATTAGCTCAAACTTCGAAGACAAGATGAAGCTTGCAAGAGCAACCGGACAAACAACATATTCCCAACATGATTTGGGAATAACTACTGAGATTTCAATCAGTGCAAAAGACTTTAGTGGAAAAACAATCAACCACGATGTCGCAAATCAGATGCACAATCTCAGAAAGTGGCAACAAAGAGTAAGAGTTTCCTCACCAAGAGAGAGAAGATTAGCAAATGTTTTAACAAAAATGGGAGAAACATGCGATGGTCTAAGTCTTTCAAAGAATGTGTTGGAAACTGCATCTATGATATACAGAAACTTGGATGGACATGTTGATGTGAAGGGAAAATCAGTAGTTAGCATTACAGCTGCTACAATTTACATGGCATGCAAACAATGTGATGTAGTAAGATCATTAGAAGAAATTTGCCGAGGAATTTGTCCAGCAAAAGATGTTAAATCAAAAACAAAACTTGCAGCTAGATACTATCGAACCATGGTAATGGAAATGGGACAATTACATGCCCCAGTTGTAACCATGGACAAATACATCTCAAAGATAGCAAACATGACACAGACTGAGGTCAGAGTTGAAAGACTAGCCTTGGAAATTGCTGAAAAAACCAAAGACAGCAACATTGCTGATGGAAAGGCTCCAAACGGAATTGCCGCAGCATATCTGTATGTAGCATCTGTCCTACTTGGTCAAAATGTCCTACAAAGAGACGTTTCAAGTGTTGCAGGAGTCACAGAAGTCACTATCAGAAATAGATGTAAAGAAATTCTAACATGCTACAAACTCAAAATTACTTTGAGACCATCTCTGGCCAACTAATTACACCCCCCTCTTTTCATTTTATTATCTAGCATTACGATTAGGATTAGCTAAATTTCGTCGGTATTATATAGAGAATCAAAATAAATCGCAACATGGCAGTATTAGAAATCAAAGATCTTCACGTATCAAGAGAAGGTAAAGAGATTCTCAAAGGTGTTAATTTGAAAACAGGACCTGGAGAAGTACATGCCATCATGGGCCCAAATGGTTCAGGAAAAAGTACACTAGCTTACACATTACTTGCACACCCAAAATATGAAGTCACTAAAGGAGACATTTTGTTAGACGGTGAAAGCATCTTAGAATTATCAGCAGATGAAAGAGCAAAGAAAGGATTATTCTTAGGATTCCAATATCCAACTGAAGTTTCAGGAGTAGGTTTTTCTCATTTCTTAAGAACAGCATACAACTCTCTAAGTAAAGCTCTCGAAGGAGATAACAGAGAAGTATTCATCACAGTTAGAGAATTTCAAAAATATCTTAAAGAAAACTTGGAAAAAGTCGGATTAAGAGAAGAATTCCTTTCCAGATATCTTAATGAAGGATTTTCAGGAGGAGAGAAAAAACGTGCAGAGGTTTTACAGATGGCAGTTTTAAGACCAAAGGTTTCAATTTTAGATGAACCAGATTCAGGATTAGATATTGATGCCGTTCAAGCAGTAGCACAAGCAATCAGTAAAGTTGCAGATAAAGATGCAACAATAATCATCATTACCCACTATGCAAGAATTTTGAAATTCTTAGATAAATTAGATTTTGTTCATGTATTTGCAAGAGGACAAGTATTGAAAACAGGTGACGCATCACTTGCAGACAAATTAGAAGCAGAAGGTTACGAGTGGGCTTTAGAACAATCAGCCTAATCAATTTTAAACAGAACCTTTTCCAAAAAATTATTGATTTACAAAGTTCATGTAGAATTTTCCAAAGAATTTTTAGAAATCAACAGAGATGAAATCAATATCGGCATAGTATCAAAACCAATCAAAGGAGAAGCAAACAAAGAAATCATCAAAAAAGTTGCAAAACATTTCAAAATATCTAGTGCTTTGGTTCAAATAAAATCTGGACATAAATCATCAGAAAAAATTATCGAAATTCTTTAACAGAGAATCTAGTTTTTGTTTAAATAGGGTTTCAAAATGGGAAATGATATGTCAGAAGAAAACAATCAATATTATTTTAATTTCTCATTTTTCAAAGTAGATCCAAAATGGAGATGGATGGCAGATTTGGCAAAAGAAGAATCTGCAAAAGAAGTAGAGAATGTGATTAACAATTCAGGAATAATGTTTAGGTCATATTCAAATTTAGGTTTAAGAGATGATGCAGACTTTTTGTTTTGGTTCGCAGCAAAATCAGTAGAAGAAATACAAAAAGTTATTGAGAAAATATACAAAACAGTATTTGGAAAATACATTATTCCATCAATGACATATTTGTCATGTACTAGACCATCACTATACGTTCAAGAACAAAAAGCACATGGATTCATCACAGGAAACAATCCAAAAAAACACGTTATAGTATATCCATTTACAAAAACAAGAGAATGGTATCTCTTACCTAAAGAAAAACGTCAAGAGATTATGGATGAGCATATAGAAGTTAGTAAAAAATATCCACAAGTGATACTCAATACCACATACTCATTTGGAATACATGATGAGGATTTCATGCTTGCATTTGAAGTAGACGACATCAGGGATTTCCAGGATTTAATCATGGATTTAAGAGAAACACAAGTTTCAACATATGTTAAAAATGACATACCAATGATCGTGTGTGTAAAAAAAGACATCGTCCCAATGATTTCCAGTTTAGGATAAGCCTTCAGATTATTTAAAAATCAAATATCATGGGTGCAAATCTTGGATAAACATAAATGATGAAATTTTAGATCAAAAAATAGTTTTGAAATACAATAAACTGGGAAAAACAGACATTGAAATCTCAGAGATAGGATTTGGAGCATGGGCAATTGCTCTTGATTGGTGGGGCAAAAAAATTGAAGAAGACGAAGCAAAGAGGATGCTCAAAAAAGCATACGATGTAGGAATTAATTTCTTTGAAACTGGGGATTTGTACGGAAAAGGATTAAGTGAAAAGCTAATTGGTGAAGTTTTCAAAGATATGAGAAACGAGATTGTTATTTCTACAAAATATGGTTATGATTTTAGCGGAGTTGAACAAATTGGACACAAAGAACTTCCACAAAGATTTGATGAAGATTATACAAGAATGGCATTAAGAAATAGTTTAGAAAGATTACAAACAGATCATGTCGACATGTATGGTGTGCACAATCCAAAATTAAAAGATGTAAGAAATGATTCTATTTTCAATTTATTAGATAGTTTCATCAAAGATGGATCTATCAAAACATATCAAGTTGCTTTAGGCCCTGCAATTGGATGGACTCAAGAAGGCATGGAGGCAATGGACAAACCAAATCTTAGTGCAGTTCAAACAGTTTACAATATTTTAGAACAAACGCCAGGAAACGAATTGATGAAAAAAGCTGAAGAGAAAGACGTAGGAATTCTAGTCAGAGTTCCAGAAGCATCAGGAATTTTAACAGGAAAAGTCAACGCAGACACAAAATTTGATGATAATGATCATAGATCAGTAAGAAAAAGAGAATGGCTTAAAGCATCATTAGAAAAAGTTGAACAATTCAGACCAATTGCGGATAGAAATGGATTAAACATTACAGAATTTGCAATGAAGTATATGATGACAAAGAAAGGATTTGCAACAGTACTTCCAACAATGATTAGTGAAGAAGAAATTGTCAATTATGCTCAAATGTCAGATGGAAAATACATTTCAGATTCAGATATGAAAGAAGTGGAAGATTTGTACAATACTTGGCCTTCATACGAATTAAAAGTAACACCCCAAGCAAATTAATTTGTAAATGAGTAATCCAATAGACATAGAAAAAACTCTAGAAGTTATTGAAAGAATGAAGATTGCCAAGATAGGCAAATACAAAAAATGGGAATCTATGATAAAGAAAATTAAAAACTATCAGAAACTAAATCCTGAAGAATTAGAATATTATTCAAACATAACTAGAATCTATAAAGAATCAGGCGTCACATCGAGAAGCAAGGTATACCATACTAAACTCTCAGAACTAGATGAAAAACCACCATGTAAAGAATGTGGAGAAGATTCACAATATTATTGCAACATGAATGATCAGTATTTTTGTACAATTCATGTCGTAGGACATGATGAAAATGAATTCTAAGATGCAGGAACGGTTTCTTCTAAACTGAAAGAATTTTCTACAAAATATTCTACACGGGTTTTTTTGAATTCTCTAGTACTAAAGAGAATTTTATATTCATCAACATTAATTTGATCTTGAATTGTTTTTGCCATTTCATTGGCCTCTTCATGAGTTTTACAGTGAATCATTGAAAACACATTGTAAGGCCAATCAGCATATGTAGGTCTCTCATAACAATGGCTTACCTGAGGAAATGAGCCCAAAGTTTCTCCAACTTTAGTAATTCTATCTTCAGGTACTTTCCATACAATCATACCATTTGCAGTAAATCCAACTTGTCTGTGTCTTAAGATAGCTGCAAATCTTCGCATAACACCAATATCTTCATAATGTTTCATTTTTGCAAACAATTCATCTTCAGTGATTCCAAGATTTTTTGCTGCATTTACAAAAGGTTCATCAATAATATCCATGTCTTTTTGTAACTCACGGATGAAATCTTTGTCTTCTTCAGTAGGGACAAATTTTACATTTTTAATTTCTTTTTTCTCTTCAGTTGGAGCTACATCATGCTTCTTCTCATCTACCATGTCAAGTTTAACACCAATTTTGAATAATTGCAAAGTTGGAAGCATTCTAACTGTTTTAATTCCCTTTAGAACATTGAATTTTTCAAGTTCTTCTTTCAAATCAGCACCTGGAGGAACAGCCAAGGTAAACCAGAGATTGAATTGGTGGTCTCTTTCATAATTATGACTTACACCAGGATGGCGATTAATTTGACTAGCAACATGTTCTAATTTATCATCTTCAATTTCCATGGCAACTAGTGAGCTAGTATAGCCAAGTTTTCTTGTATCAAAAATTGCACTAAGTTGTCTTAAAACACCAATTTCTTTTAGTTCATTTAATCGTGTTTTGATATCTTCAGGTGTAGTATCAAATTTTTTAGCAATAGCATCAAAAGGTCTAGTTACAAGTGGAAAAGTCCATTGAATTTCATTGAGAAGTTCTTTATCGGATTCATCCATTGAAGTCAATAAGTCAATAACTTGGCCATTCAATTAAAAATGTAGCTCGAATTTCAGGCTCTAAATTTTAATACATAAATAGAAACTGGAGTCCCTTTGATCGATGATAGTTGATCTTAATCTTCAAGGGAAAAAAATAATCATCATAGGGGGAGGAAACGAGGCACAAAAAAGAATCAACTCAGTATTAAAACAAGAATGCGACATCACAGTTCTTAGTGATTCTATAAACCCACAGATAAACAAACTAGTTAAAACAAAAAAAATTAAATTTGTAAAACAAAAAATTTCAGATACAAAGTTTATTTCAAAATTAAAACCAGATTTAATAATTACAACTACAAATAACAAAAAAATTAATCAAAAAATCATCACAGATGCAAAAAAGAAAAAAATTATTGTTTATAGTTCAGACAATCCAGAGGACAGTGATTTTTCAAATCCTGCAATAATAGATTTTGAAAATATGATACAAATTGCAATTTTTACGGGTGGAAAAAGTCCAGCAATGTCAAAAAAACTCAAAGATAGATCAGAAAAACTATTCAAAAAAATTATCACCAAGGAAGATATCGCTCAAATTAAAATTCAAAAAATTGCAAGAAAAATTGCCAAAGAGATCATACCTACTCAAGAAGAAAGAAAAAACTGTCTTCGTAATATCATGAGTGATAATGAGATTGATCAGTTAATAAAAGACGGGCAGGTGAAAAAAGCTGAAAAGCGAGCTATCACAATATTGAGGAATTGGAAATGAATCAAAATATCATCAATGCACGTGTTACTTTTCGTAACTCTCCAATTCACATTTTAGAGCAATTTACCATTAAAGATATGAAAAATGCCTATGAACAATTCAAAACTAATTCAGGATTAGATGAATGTGTAATAATTCAAACCTGTAACAGAATAGAACTATTTGGTAAATCAAAATCCTATGATTCAGATAAAATCAAAAAAACATGGGCAACAATTACAGGACTTGAAGAAGAAGCATTTAATGAAAATATAGAATTTGTAGAAAATCACGAAGCACTTCATCATTTGTTGAAACTCACATCAGGTCTAGATTCCATGGTATTGGGAGAGGAACAGATTCTAGGTCAAATAAAAAATTCTATCACATCTGCCAGAGAAGTAAAAGCATCAGGACAACATCTCAACACATTATTTGATAAAGCAATTAGAATTGGAACTAGAATTAGAAATTCAAGTGGAATTGGGGCAGGCGGAATTTCAGTAGGATCAATGGCAGTAAAGCTTGCAGAAGAAAATATTGATGAACTAAAAACAAAAAAAGTATTGCTCATTGGTACAGGAGAAGTATCCACATTAGTTGCAAAATCACTGCAAAGGCGCGGCTATGCATTTGATGTGACAAGTAGGACAATGGGAAGATCAGAAACATTTTGTGAAACAATGGGTGGAAATCCAGCTAAATTCGAAGACGTATTTTCAGGATTTGATAATTATGATGTAATTTTTGTTGCAACAACTGCACCATATTTTCTAGTTACAAATGATAGAATTACAGAAGCTATGAAAAATAAAAACAAAGGAATGATGATTTTGGACTTGTCAAATCCCAGAACAGTTGATGAAAAAGTTGCAACCATTGGAGGAGTTAAACTCATGAATCTAGATCAAATTGCCGAAATGGTTGAAAAGAACATGAATGCACGATTAAACAAGGTGAAAACCGTTGAAAATATAATTAATGAGGAAGTTTCTGTATTAGAAGCCTCAATGAAAAGACTAGATGCAGAACCACTTGTAAAAGACGTATTCAAAAACATAGAGAATCTAAGAGAGAGAGAACTACAAAAAGCACTTCAAATGCTAGATGAAAAAGATGAGAAAAAAATCAAAATTATCGAGGAATTAACAAAAGCAGTTGTAGAAAGTATTGTGTCAACTCCAATGAACAACATCAGAAAAGCATCAGAACAAGGCAAACCAGATGTGGTAGAGCTAGCCAGTAAATTATTTGACTATAAAAAACAGAATCAAGTAGACTAGGATTATATTTTAGCTAGAGAGAATTTCAACATGTCATTTCCAACTAGAAGACTTCGTCGACTACGAACATCAGATAAAATGAGAGAATTAGTTCAAGAAACAACTCTTTCACCAAAAGATTTCATTTGTCCAGTATTCGTTCAAGAGGATTTGAAAGAAAGAGTCAAAGTAGAATCAATGTCAGAAATCGAGAGATTACCATTAAGTGATGTAAATGAAGAAGTTGGAAAAATTATAGATTTAGGAATTCCTGCAATCATGGTTTTTGGGATTCCTTCACAAAAAGACGAGGCAGGAAGTTCTGCATTTGATGATAATGGAATTGTTCAAAAGGCAATTGCACAGATCAGAGAGAAATTTGGAGATAAAATAGTAATCATGGCAGATGTTTGTCTATGTCAATTTACATCTACGGGACATTGTGGAATTATTCAAGGAGATAAAATTGATAACGACACTAGCCTAGACACACTTGCAAAAATTGCAATCAGTCAAGCAAGAGCAGGAGTAGATACAGTATCACCATCAGCAATGATGGATGGACAAGTTGCCGCAATTAGAAAAGCATTAGATAAAGAAGGATTTACAGATGTTTCAATAATGTCACACTCTGCAAAACACCGTTCAAACTTTTACTCACCATTTAGAGATGCAGCAGAATGTGCTCCAAAGTTTGGAGACAGAAAAACATACCAAGTTCCATATACAAATGCAAGAGAAGCAATGATGGAAGTTGAAACAGACATTGAAGAAGGAGTAGATATAGTTATGATAAAACCAGCTTTGTCATATTTGGATTTAATTTCAGAAACTAGAAGAAAATACAATGTACCAGTTTCAGCATACAGTGTATCTGGAGAATATGCATTGGTAAAAGCAGCATCACAATTAGGATATGTAAATGAAAAAGACATCACATTAGAGATTCTACATTCAATTAAAAGAGCAGGGGCAGATATGATAGTTACATATTTTGCAAAATCAGCTTCTAGATTCCTTCAAGAATCATGAGAAACGACGAACGTTTTGAAATTCAAAGAGCATTTGATTTATTGCCACATGTGGTAGGCGCAAGCTGGACTGCAGTTTGGTTTAGAATGAAAGGAATCAAAAAACCAACAAGAGAAGAATTTAGAGAAAAAACCATAGAATATTTGCAACTAGTTGAACCAGTGTTTGGTTCCTATCCAAAAGAAGAAGAATTTACTGAAATTAACAAATACATTGAATTTAGAAAAAAAGAAGAATATGAGAAAATAAGGACTGGTGAAAATACCGAGATCGAAACAAGATATGATAGATACGTCGATTATGGCTAAATCATGGGAGTTTTAAAACACACATCACCATAAACGCTAAGACAATATGAGAAAATCAGAACAAATGCCAAGATTACAGGAGGAGTAAATATCAGAAAATATGTCCTTGTCCTCATTCTCTTTAGATGATTAAAAATTCCCATCATCATATCTCCAATTTTAATTGTTTTAGGAAATCTTTGAGTACCCTAGTTCTCTTTTTGGCCTCTATCTTGCCAGATTTTGTATTCATCAAAGATTCCAATTTGAGTAACTTTTGATAAAAGTGATCCACTGTCCAAGTTTTATCATCAGGTTTTCTTGTTTTGCAAAACGGATCATCGATATTATAGAATGGTCGTTTAAGTGAACCACCTGTAGCAAAAACTCTTGCAAGTCCTATTGCACCTATTGCATCTAATCTATCAGCATCCTGAAGAATTTTCCCTTCCAAAGTTGAAGGTATTTTATTTTGTGAAAAACTATGATCACGAATAGCATCTGAAATAATAATAATTTCTTCTTCTGAAAAATTATATTTTTTTAGCATAGTTTTAGATTTTTTTGCACTTTCTATTGAAGACATTTTTGAACGCTTATCAGATTTTGGGTAAGAAACAATATCATGTAATAACGCTGCACAAAGAACTAATTTTTTGTTGGCTTTTTCTTTCTTGCACATTTTTTGAGCGTTTTTGTAAACTCTCATAATATGTTCAAAATCATGTGCTGAATCATTATCCATTATTTCTTTAACTTCATTTTTAATAGAATCAAGAACTTTCATTTAGAATCTCCATATTTTTGGTTTGACAAATTTTAGTTTTCTTTTTGTAATTAAAAGAGTCCAATTCACAGATGCAAATAGAATGATCAATCCAATTCCAGCACCATCAATTAATAAAATTCCAGTCAAACGATCCTCAAACAGTTCTAAGAAGGGAGTCAACACAGCATTGCCAGAATAAATCATAATAATGTATGAGAGTGTTCTACCAAACCAAAATCCAATATAGATGCCCAGGCTTTTTGCTCGCATTAGCCCATAGGCAATAAACAACATGTTACTTGGAAGAGGTGTGGCACCAAATAGAAAAGAGGCAATAACATAACCATATTTTTTATTGTTAAGGTAATCCCCAATCACATCAAGGTTGGATTTTTGTTCTTCTGCAACAAATCTTCTAAAAATTACACTAATCCTCTTTAGAACAAATCTGCCAATAGTAGCTCCTGTAGCCCCTACCATAGCAAGAATAACTATGTTCAGAGTAGGATCTAGAAGATAAAACGACGTTAAGATAATCCAGCTTGGTGGCATTAGAATTGGAGATGCATTTACTCCAATCAGTACAAGAAAAATTCCAAAATATGAAAATTCTCCAAAAATTTCAAAAATATCTAACATCTTTCAAAAATTGTATCACTTTTTTTGTTTCTAAACCCTTGGATTCCTTTTTAGTCATGAAATAATTTCAATCTGATCTAAAAAATTATAAAAATTACATGTTTTTCAAAACAATGATCAGGTATTGTAAAAAATTGGATCAATCATGCAATATCCTTATAAGCAATTTATGCGTAGTGTACCCATGTCAGAGATGGTTTGGAAGTGTTTTAGATGCAATTTATCTTTCAAAGACGACCAACTCGCTGAAATGCATAAACAAATTTCAGAACATTCCATTACTAAAGTAAAGACAATCGTAGCATAATTACAAGAATTTTAACAAAATTTGCAATTTTAGATGAAATATAGTGCAGAGGGTGGGATTCGAACCCACGAACTCCTGAGAGAAGGGATTACCCATATTATGGATCTTGAGTCCCTCTCGGTTGACCGGGCTTCGATACCTCTGCATTGAGTTTGGGTATACACCAATATTTCTCGATTACTATTTTGATAAATTAAAAATCTGATCTGTCATTTTGCTAATTTTTTGACAAAGCTTATAATCGTGCACAATAGTTTCCAAAACATGTCAGAATTCATACCAATTTCCGACGCAAAAAAAATGCGAAGTGGAGTTAATGTTGAAGCTGTTGTTAAAAGCAAAGGAGACCCAAGAACTGTGAATCTCAAAAGTGGAGGAACAGTAGATGTCTGCGATGCAGTAATTTCTAACGGTGAAACTGAAGATGACCAAATGAAACTCACATTGTGGGGCGACGATATCAAAGCAGTAAATGTTGGAGATACAGTTGTCATTACAAATGGATATACCAATGAGTTCAAAGGTGAAGTATCCTTAACCAAAGGCAAATTTGGTAAAATGGATATTAATCCTCAATAATTTCTTTTATTATCTAAATTATTTTTCAAATCTACTAAAATTACAATTACACCAATTATTGAAATTATTATTCCCAATACAAGTAAAAATCCAGAAATTAAAAGAGGCATCACCATATTCATTACAGGAGAATCAGGATTAGACAGCGCATCAGAATTTTCTGGATCTTCAGAAAACATTACGACGATGCTTACATCTCTAGAACCAGTATTTTTGATTTCAAAATTCAAACTGTCAGATTGTTCAAGTTCCAATGCTTCAAATAAAATTGGTTCAGACATTACAAATGTTCCATAATTATCTCCAAAAATATTTGAAATATTGATAGATAATGTATCTCCAGAAACATAATTAGTAATTTGAATTCCCCAGAGCAATGGAGCACCAAATGAAGATGTATCATAGGTTACATATGCCGACTCACCAGGCATAATTTGGAGCTCATTTGTTATCTCATCAAACAATCCTTCAAACATAGTAACCATCGAGAGATCATTAGGACCAGTAATGTTTGAAGGAACTGCAGAAACTGCAATGGTGAGAGAAACTGCAATGAATACTAAACCAACAATTGTAATTACTAAACCACGTTTTTTCATTTTAAAATAATAAAATAAAACCTACTTTTATGTTATCGAATAGAAAAGTAAATTTGGAAGACTAGCGTCTAGATTTCTTTTTAGCTGCAGTTTTCTTCTTTGCTGGTTTCTTTTTAGCTGCAGTTTTCTTCTTTGCTGGTTTCTTTTTAGCTGCAGTTTTCTTCTTTGCTGGTTTCTTTTTAGCTGCAGTTTTCTTCTTTGCTGGTTTCTTTTTAGCTGCAGTTTTCTTCTTTGCTGGTTTCTTTTTAGCTGCAGTTTTCTTCTTTGCTGGTTTCTTTTTAGCTGCAGTTTTCTTCTTTGCTGGTTTCTTTTTAGCTGCAGTTTTCTTCTTTGCTGGTTTCTTTTTAGCTGCAGTTTTCTTCTTTGCTGCTGCTTTTCTTCTGTTTGCCAATAATTCTTTTAATTTTGAGTATGCATTATCCAATGACTTTTGAGCAGATTCTTCTGCTTTTGTTCGTCTTTCCAAGTCTTTTAGGAATTTTTGTAAAGATTTGCGGCTTGAAATTTTAGTTTCACGCAAAGAAGGTTTTGATTTTGTTTGTTTTTGGATTTTTGAGATAATTTTTGATTTAATATCAGAGAAATCAGTTACATCATCTGTAATCTTTTTGGCAGTTTTTTGTCTGCTTTTGATTTCTTCAACTAAATCGCTTACATGATCATTTAATGAGCGTAATCTAGCCTCAGCATTTTGTTTTTCTAAAGGGTTTTCAGCAAATTCAATTTCTTGTTCAGTCTGCTCAATAGCCTCTTTTTCTCTAGCAAGTCTCTCCTCTGCTGCAGCTATCAATCTCCCTATACTTTCCAATTGAGAGTTTTTTCTAGTAAGAACGGTAGAAACGTCTGTAGATTCTTCTTTTTCAGATTCTATTTTTTTATCAAGAGAGTGTAAACCAGAAACAGAGCGTTTTTCAGCGGAACGAAATTCTTTAACTTGTTCTTCTGCTTTTTTACGTAATTTGGTTGCTTCTTGTTTCTTTTGTCGTAATTGAATTACTAGTTTTTCTAATGAGGCCAATGAGTGATTCAAGACAAAAGCGTCGGTTAAGTTATAGATATAATCATGTATTGACTTGCAAGTTAAGAAAATTAACTTAATTTGATCGCAAAATACCATTTTTTAAAAAATATTAGTTAAGAGATTTTAGCAACACCATGGAATTTCATCCAAAAGATTTGCCAATCTTGAGAACATACGATGTAAAAGATGAGAAAGAGGCAATGGAAGCAGTCGAAGACATGGTCAATTTAGGATTTAAAGGAAAAAAAGAAGGATACAAAGTATTAATGCCAAAAGAATCAAAAATTGCAAAAAGGATTGGATATTCTGTAACAACAGGAGTAACAACAGGGCTAAGACAAAAGAATGAAGACCGAGATGTCAAATATTGGACATATCATCATGATGATGAACATTATGCAATAGTTCTAATTCACAGAGACAGATTGACAGAATTAGGTTTTTGATTTCTCAAAAATTTTGTAAAGTTTAGTTCTATTTGCCATAACGCCAGCTAACATCACACCAATTATGGTACCTCCAATAACATCCATAGGGTAATGCTCCAAAACATAGATTCTGCTTAATGAAATCAAAAATGGATACAGGAACATCAAATATGCTCCACGTGGAAATCGCTCAGAGAGCGCAAATCCTAGAATAATAGCAAAAATCATTGATCTTGCAGCATGTCCAGAAGGATATGATGCATCATAGCCACCCTCACAAAACAAGGCAAACGTATCTTTACTTACAGGTACTGGAAATGAGACTGCATCATACTCAAAATCAGGCCTATCTCTATCAACACCACATTTGACATAACCTGTAAGCAGTGTAGATATTACAATCAAAATCATCAAGGTAACTCCAACTCTACGGGTTTTTGGAATGATTAAAACAAAAATTGCAAATCCTAGCATCCATAATGCTTCACCACTTTCGGTGATAGATTGCATTATCAGATCTAATGTAGAGTTTCCAACATTTTCAGAAAAAAATAAAATTACACTTTGATCAAAGCTTTCGGTAATTCCAGAATATACAATTGCAGTGATAATTAGAAATGAAATTGTTAGTAAAACAAAGGAACGAGACCGAATATCAAAAAGCCAATTTTGCAATTAATGAAACCTCAAGCACGTGTCTTTTAATTTTTGTCAATAGATAAGTTTTGAAATAAAAATGAATAAATCATTTCTGATCGGCTAAAGAATTTAACCAAGTGGACAATAGACAAATTGTGAAGGTGCTCACACTAGATGATTTTGACCTAAAAGGCAAGACTGTTTTTTTGAGAGTGGATATGAACTGTCCAATAGATCCTGAAACATTAGAAATTTCTGGGACTAAAAGAATCGAAGAAGCAATTGAAACTCTCGAATCACTAAAAGAAGCCAAAGTGGTCATCGGGTCTCATCAAGGCAGAGTTGGAAATAATGAGTATATTGGAATGGACAAACACGCCAAAGTCCTTGAAAAATTAATGAATAGAAAAATAAAATATGTTGAGGACACAATTGGTGAAGCAGCACAAAGTGCTATCAAAAACTTAGAAGAAGGTGAAATTTTACTTTTAGATAATCTTCGATTGTGTGCAGAAGAAAATTACGAATTTACTCCAGAAAACGCAGCTAAAACAATTATGGTTTCTCGTTTATCGAAATTATTTGATCTTGTAGTATTGGATTCATTTCCTAGTGCACATAGATCACATCCATCAATAGTAGGATTCCCACAAGTTCTTCCAGCATGTGCAGGAAGAATTGTGGAGCGAGAGGTTAGAAATCTTGATGAGATTATGACTGTAGCTAAAGCACCGCATGTTATTGTGCTTGGAGGTTCAAAAATTCCAGACAGATTGGAGGCGATTAAATTATTGATTCAAAATGGTAGAGCAGACCATGTACTACTAACAGGATTGATTGGTAATGTGTTCATGCGAGCACAAGCTAGAATCAAATCACCGATGGGAATAAAACGTGAAGAAGAAGTGGTGGCAAAAGCTCACACATTGATAGGAGAATATCCAGATGTTTTTGCAACCCCAGTAGACATTGCAATTGACAAAGATGGAGAAAGAGTGGAGATGGATGTAAGAGAAATGGGTAAAGGAGATAAAATATTTGATTTAGGACCAAAGACTGTAGAATATTATTCAAAATTAATTGCAGGTGCAGGAACTGTATTTATCAGTGGGCCAGCAGGATTTTTTGAAAAAGATAATTTCAGTTATGGAACTAATGCATTACTAAATTCAGTAGCAAATTCAATGGCAACAACAATTGTAAGTGGAGGACATCTTACTACGGCATTAAAACAACAAGGATTAGCTGATAAAATCAATCACATTAGTACTGCAGGAGGAGCACTAGTACTTTATCTTACAGGAGAGAAATTACCGATGATTAAAGCATTAGAAGATGCTGCAATTAAATACAAATCTAAATAGAAGATTTGCAAGTAGGGTTAGGACATTTTTTCTCTTCTGAAGGTCCTAAATGAACATCATTATCACATGCATTGCAATGATGTTTCTCTATAGGATCAAATAATTTTAGATACATTGTGGTAAAGTTCTGGGCAATATTTCTTGCAAGACCAGAATCACATAATTCGTTGAAGAATATTTCAGTATCATCTATTATCCAAGAAGGATCAAGATCACCATCGGATTTGAGAATTTCAAAAATTTCATCATTTGTAAATTTGGTATCAACATCATTGAATTTATCAAAGATAATTTTTCGGATTTGAAGTGCAATTGGTACTGTAGGAGTAAAATCACTCATACTAGTACAGATTTGCTGCCTCTTCTTTTAATTTATCCACATCTCCAGTATCTTCTAGATTCTTTCCAATGTAGGTATAAAGAGCAGATTTGAGTACCTTGAGAGAAAGCAATGCACATTTGATTCTGACAGCTTGTAGATGTTCAAGACCCAATTCACTCAAAACATCATTTTTTTCTATGGCTCTTGCTTCATCAATAGTCTTGCCTTTTGTTATTTCTGTCAAAACTGAAGAACATGCCATGCAAATTGCACATCCTTTTCCATGAAATTTAATATCAGTAACCTTGTTTTCATCAATTTTCATATCAATGTCAATACTGTCACCACATAGAGGGTTAGAATCGTGGAATGTCACATCATGATTTTCAATTTCTCCATAATTGATGGGGTTTCTTGAATAATCAACGATCATTTCATGGTAAATGTCTGCGTTACTACTCATAATTTGAACACCTTTGCCACAATATTTAATGAATTTACCAGAATATCAATGTCTTGTTTAGTATTGTAAATGTAAAAGCTGGCTCTAGACGTTGCTGCAACGTTTAGTCTTTCCATCAATACTTGTGCACAGTGATGTCCAGATCGTACTGCAATTCCTTCTTCATCAATAATTTGAGCAACATCATGGGGATGAACATCTGCAAAATTAAATGAAATAACACCACCACGTTTTGAAATATCTTTTGTGCCATAGATATGAAGTCCTTTAACTGCAGATAATTTTTCTATAGCATATTTTGTTAGTTCAATTTCATGTTCTCTAATGTTATCCATTCCAATTTTTGTCAAATAGTCAATTGCGGCACCCAATCCAACAACATCTGCAATGTTTGGAGTTCCTGCCTCAAACTTGTATGGTAAATCATTCCAGGTTGTTTCATATTTGTGAACTTCACGAATCATATCTCCACCACCATGGAATGGAACCATAGTTTCCAATACAGATTTTTTCACCCATAAAACTCCAATTCCAGTAGGTCCAAGCATTTTATGACCAGAAAATGCAAAAAAGTCACATCCTAATTTTTCGATATCAACTTTCATGTGTGGAACAGCTTGTGCACCATCAATCAAAGTAAGGACACCTGCAGCTTTGCATTTTTCTATAATTTTTTCAGCATTAGTTATTGTTCCAAGAACATTTGACATTAAACTAAAAGTGACTAGTTTGACTTTGCCTGTTGCCAAGATTTTATCAAGGTCATCTAGAATTAATTCACCATCATCATCCATTCCAATGTATTCTAGTTTTGCCTTTTTTTCTTGTGTTACAAGTTGCCATGGAACAATATTGCTATGGTGTTCATATTCAGTAGTAACTACAATGTCTCCTTCTTTGATATGAGGTCTACCCCATGCATACGCAACTAGATTAATTGCCTCAGTAGTACCCCTAACAAAAATAATTTCTTGACGATTTTTAATATTAACAAAGTTTGCGATTTTATCGCGTGTTGCCTCATATGCTTCAGTAGCTTCTTCAGCTAGTGCATAAACTGCTCTATGAATATTTGCATTATGGTTTTGATAATAATCTGTAATGGAATCAATTACTTGATTTGGTTTTTGAGTAGTAGATGCATTGTCCAAATAAACAAGAGGTTTGTTATCTCTAACAGTTCTTTTTAAAATTGGAAAATCATTTCTAATATTTTCAAAAAGGGATTCAGTACTTTGCATATCTTAAAGCTCCACGTAAATTTCGTTGGCGTCTATTTTAACATTGTATATTTTAAGAGGAGTTTCAGCAGGCAGATTTTGTGGTTCACCATTTACCAAATTGAAAACAGAGAGATGTAATGGACATCTAACACCTTCATCACTTAGAAAACCAGTAGAAAGATCAGCATCAGCATGAGTACATATCAAATCAGTAGCATGAATTTTTCCCTTTAGATTTGCAATGAGGAGTTTTTTATCTTCATGAACAAAACCAAAAAGTTGTCCTTCTTTTACCTGCTCTGTACTGCAAGCTTTAATCCATTCAGACAAAATATCACCTATACTTGTAGTGTTGTTCTATTTCAGAATCTTCGTTGTAACGAGTTTCCTCAATTTCAACAAACTTTGTTAGTTCTTCATCAGTGTTAATTGTAAGTTCTTTGTTGTCCCATTTTGATTCAATAAGATATGCAATCCAGGCTCTAACTTGAAAAGACATTTTTCTTGAAAGTGGTTCCAGGAAACCTTCAACAATTGTTCTTTCAGCCTCTTCATGGCTTAGACATCTGGTTTTTAAATAGAAAACTTGTTCTTCATCTATTTGTGCAACAGATGCAGAGTGAGTAGCCTTTACATCATTTGTAAAAATTTCTAATCCAGGAATTGCATCAGATTTTGCATCTTTATCTAATAGAATTGAACGACCAGACAAAAATGAATTTGATTTTGCGGCATTTTCTTTGATTCTAATCATTCCTTTAAAAAGGGATTTTGATTTGTTTCTAAGAATAGATTTTTCGACAACTCGTCCTTCAGTTGCTGGACTTTCATGATTAACATTAGTTTGAATATCAAATGATTGCTCATTATTTCCAAAGATGACTTCTGAATCATTAGATGATGCACCAGTACCATTTAGGAAATATTCAATTTTGTATCTAGACAACATTGAACCAAACAATCCAGAATACCAATTGACTTTAGCATCTTGAGCCAAATCAGTTCTTCTCGTTGAGAATGCTACTGCATGTTGATCAATCATTTGTAAAGTAGTGACATCTAGTTGTGCATTAGCTCCAAGGGTAGTGTTCATTAATTCCAGATAGGCTTGTTGAGTTTGAATATTAGGAGAGTATAATTCTTGAACAATGGTAGCCTTGCTACTTTCATCGGCAAAGATGACATTTCTAGAAATGGTTGAATGACCATCTTCAGATAGGCAAGTGAACATGTGAATTGGTTTTTCGACAATCAAATTACGTGGAATGTGAATGAATATTCCTGAATTAAAAGCAGCATTGTTTAGTGCAGTAAATTTATCTTCTTCAGATTTTGAAGCCTCTAATGCTTTTTTTACTAATTCAGAATTATTTTTTATGGCATCAGAAATTGAAGAGATGACCAGTCCTTTAGATTTTAATTCATCAGGAAGATTGATTTTGATAATATTTGTTCCAATTTGAATAATACAAATTTCATTTTCTAACTCACCTAATCTTTTGGTTAAGAAACTAGGAATTGTTTCTGTAGTAGATGTTGAAAGAGATACTTTTTCTGGATCCATCTTTTTTGCATCAGTGTATTTGTTGTATAGTGGAGACAATTCAATTGGTAAACTATCATAGACAGATAGAGAATTCTTTCTATAATCTTTTAGCCAATCAGGTTCATTTCTTGATGAGGAAATATCATCGATGACACTTGTGTTGAGTTTTGAAAGAATTTCTTGGGACATGATTTATCAAAATTAGGTATTGGGAGTTTATCCCACTGAGTCATCCATCTCTAGTTTGATGAGTCTGTTTAATTCAACAGCATATTCCATTGGTAATTCTTTTGTAAATGGTTCCATGAAACCATTAACAATTAGTGACAATGCTTCTTCTTCACTAAATCCTCTGCTCATTAGATAGAAGATTTGTTCATCACCAATTTTTCCAACAGTTGCTTCGTGGGTAATTGTTGCATCTTCCTGATTAATTTCCATGTAAGGATAGGTATCAGTTTTGGATGTATCATCTAAGAGTAATGCATCACATCTTACAGTTGATTTTACACCAGTAGCACCTTTTGCTACATTTAGCATTCCTCTGTAAGTGGAACGTCCATCCAGTCTACTTACTGACTTTGATGTGACTTTGGAAGTGGTATTTGGTGCAAGGTGAACCATTTTAGCACCTGTATCTTGATGTTGTCCTTTACCAGCAAAGGCAATGGATAATGTTTCACCATAGGCTCTCTCACCCATAAGGTATACTCCAGGATACTTCATTGTTAGTTTACTACCAATGTTTCCATCAATCCATTCAACTGTTGCACCTTCATATGCATAAGCACGTTTGGTTACAAGATTGTAAACATCTGCACTCCAGTTTTGGATTGTAGTGTATCTTAATTTTGCATCTTTGTGTGCCACTAACTCTACAACTGCGGAGTGTAGTGATTCTGAAGAATAGACAGGAGCAGTACAACCTTCAATGTAGTGTACTTCTGCACCTTCATCTACAATGATCAATGTTCTTTCAAATTGACCAATGTTTTCGGCGTTAATTCTAAAGTAAGCTTGTAGAGGCATGTCTACTTTGACACCTGGTGGAACATAGATGAATGAGCCACCACTCCAAACTGCACTGTTTAATGCTGCAAATTTGTTATCCTCTGGAGGAATAATTTTTCCGAAGTATTTCTTGAATATTTCTGGATGTTCATGAAGAGCTGCATCAGTATCTAAAAAGAGAACACCTTGTTTTGCCAAGTCTTCTCTTAAACTGTGGTATACAACTTCTGATTCATATTGTGCACCAACACCTGCTAAAAATTTCTTTTCAGCTTCTGGAATTCCAAGTTTGTCAAAGGTATTTTTGACATTTTCAGGAACATCGTCCCAGTTCTTTTCTACTTTGTCAGATGCTTTTGCATAATAGTAAATATTTTGGAAATCAATTACACTTAGATCTCCACCCCAAGTTGGCATTGGTTTTTGCATAAAAATTTCAAAAGAACGTAATCTGAAATCAAGCATCCATTGTGGCTCTTTTTTCATTTTACTAATTTCTATTACAGTTTCCTTAGACAGGCCTTTCTTGCTAAGGTGGACATACATTTCTGTAGAGTCTTTAAAATCATATTGTGAATAATCCATATCTAGATTTTCAGTAGTCATGTTCGTCATAACCCCGTTATATTATAAATACATGAGGAAAAATAGGCACAGCTAAATAGCTTCAGCTAAATTTTAGAGTCTAGATAATCTAACAAAGACTAGTTTTCATTGTATCAAATGCACCAGCAACTGTATGCAGATCAGATACAACATAAGGAACATCAAATTTCTTTAGTTCCTCAGATGTAAAAGGCCCAATACACACTAGAGATAATTTTGAGAGATTGTTTATCAAATCAGATTTTTCATAATCTTTTTGCATAATCTCAAAGAACCCACGAACTGATGATGCACTAGTAAAGATTACACCATCAACTTTGTTTTGGGAGAATAATTCTCTAAATCCATTCCATTGCGTAGTGTCTCTAAATGCACACACATCATACAGATGAATTTCTACAACGTGAATTCCAATTTTGTTTAGTAGTTCTTTAAGAAAAGGATTAGATGCACCACTACGAGGAATGATTACTTTTTTGCCAACTGCATTAATTTGAGAAAATTCCTCACCAACGCCTATTGAAGAATTATTTTTTGGTTCGTGATTTACTTTAATTCCATATGTGTTGAGAGTTGCAGTAGTTTTAGGACCTACAGACATTACCATAGTGTTGGCAACTGCCAATTGTAATTTCTCAAAATTTCCAATCTTTTTTGCAGTATCAAATAATATTTTTACAGCTTTTGAACTCAAAAATACAGAATAGTCAGGATGTTCGGTTGCTACTAGATTCAAAAAGTCATCGACAATTTTTGCACCCTTACTTACAAGTTCTATTGTAGGTAAAGGAATTGGTATTGCTTTATTACTTTCAGCAAGTGAAATGAATTCAGATGCATCATCTTTTGAGCGAGTAATGGCTATAGTTTTTCCATCAAGCATTATTTCCAACCTATAGAATCTGACAAATCAACGACATTGCCAATTATAATATTTGTAGGAGGAGTAATTTTGTTTTCTTTAACTTTTTTTGCAATATTTGTAACCGTACCTTTAATCATTTTTTGTTTTGGAGTAGTTCCATTTTGAATAACAGCTACAGGAGTTTTTTTATCCATTCCACCAGCAATGAGTTGTTTACAAATAACATCAATTCTAGATAACCCCATCATAATTACAATAGTATCAACAGATTTTGCAAGATTTTTCCATTTGACAATTTCTTTTTTCTTTTCTGGATCTTCATGACCAGTAACAAAAACTACAGATGATGCATGTTTTCTATGAGTTAATGGAATCCCAGCATAAGTTGCAGACCCAATCCCAGAAGTAATTCCTGGAACAATTTCATATTTTATTTTATTTTCTTTAAGAAATTCTGCTTCTTCTCCACCACGTCCAAAGATTATGGGATCACCACCCTTTAGCCTAACTATATTTTTTTTAGATTTTGCATACTGCACCATAAGATCATTTGTTGTGTTTTGATGAGTTGTATCATCACCAACTGCACGACCGACGTAGACTTTTTCTGCTTTTTTTGGAATCATGGAAATAATTTTTTTGCTTACCAGTCTATCATAAAGGACGACATCTGCTTTTTCAAGTAATTCAACTGCACGTAATGTAATTAATTTACTATCTCCAGGGCCTGCACCAACAAGATACACTTTTCCAGTCATGTCTTATTCCATTCCTCTACTTTTTCTCTCCAATTTAATGCAAGATCATTTACTCCCTTGGAACGTAGTTCTTCTCCAGCACTTTTTCCTAGAGATTTAGGATCATCTTTGTTTCCAATTTTGTTTACCAGAAGAGATTGTTTTCCATCTACAGAAAATGCAGATACGCTCAAAGTCATCTCAGAACCATTTGATTTAGCATATGCCCCTAAAGGAAATCTGCATCCAGAATCAACATAATCAGAAAGAGAACGCTCAGCCTCAATCTCTAAACGAGAATTAGCATCTTCAATTTTTTTTAACATGGAAATTGTTTCAATATCATCTGCTCGTGCAACAATAGCAATAGCACCTTGGCCAGGAGAAGGGGAAAAATCTTCAATTGATAGCATAGAATACTTTACATCAACACCCAATCTAGAAATTCCAGCTTGTGCAAGGACTATAGCATCATAGTTCTCTCCAGATACTTTTTTTATTCTAGTTTCAATATTTCCGCGAATCGGTTTTACAATGAGGTCTGGTCTTTTTCTTGACACTTGAACTGCTCGTCGTAAAGAACTAGTTCCAATTACAGAGCCTTCTTTGATAGTATCTAGTGTTGAACCATCTGAAGAAATGAATACATCGTTGACTGCTTCACGTTTTGGGATAGATGCAAGTATTAGATTTTCATCTAGTTCTGATGGAACATCTTTGAGACTATGTACAGCAAAGTGTACTTCTTTTTGAGCTACTGCCCTATCAATTTCTTTTTCAAAGATTCCTTTTTGATCTATTGTAAATAATGGTCTAGTATCAGTATCACCTTTTGTGGTAATTGGTTTGATTTCATATTCGCAATCAGGATTCACTTTTTTTAATTCAGAGATCACCCAGTTTGTCTGTGCAACAGATAGTTGACTTCCCCTAGCTCCAACTATGTACTTCAATTTTTCACCGATGTTAATGCAGAATGGTATGCATCAAGAGTTTTGTTTAGATCAGTTTGAGTGTGAGCATCAGAGAGAAAAACCACTTCAAATTGAGAAGGAGCAATAAAAATTCCCTTTTTTAGTAGAGTTTGGAATAATTTTTGGAATTTCTTTGCATTTGCATTCTTAGATGATTGATAATCTACAACAGGTTTGTTTGTGAAGAAAATCTGAAACATTGAGGCTGTAAAATTGATTTGGTGTGGGATTTTCATGTCAGTAGCCATGTCATCTAGTGCGGTAGAAAATAGCAAATTGAATCGCTCAAGTTTTGAATATAGTTTATTTTTGATTTTGTTAATTGTTTTAATTGAACTAATTGCAGCACTAACAGAAATTGGATTGCCAGCAAATGTACTTGCTTGGTAAACTTTCCCTCTAGGGGAAAGTAAATCCATGATTTCTTTTTTACCTCCAACTGCAGAGATAGTAAATCCATTGCTTAGTGCTTTGGCCATTGTAGTTATGTCAGGCTTAATTCCAAAATGTTCTTGCGCTCCACCAGGTGCAACTCTAAAACCTGTAACAACCTCATCAAAAATTAATGGAATGTTATTTTCTTTAGTAATTTTTCGTAAATCAGAAAGGAAATTCTTTTCAGGTAAAATTAATCCCATATTTGCAAGAATTGGTTCCACAATAACTCCTGCAATGTCTTTATTTTTTCTAATTGTTTTTTGTAAATCTTCAATATTATTATATTCTACAACCAATGTGTTTTTTGAAACTTCATCCAAACCACCATCAGATACAGAAATTCCATTATGAGCAGAACCAGAACCAGCTTTGACTAAAACAGAGTCATGTGCACCATGATAACATCCTTCAAATTTTATTATTTTCTTCTTTTTTGTAAACCCACGTGCTAATCTAATTGCAGTCATTGTTGCTTCGCCTCCAGTGTTCATCAATCTTACTTTGTCAACAGATGGAAAATTTCCAATGATTAATTTTGAGAGTTCAATTTCGGATTCAGTGGGAGTACAGTATAGAGTGCCTTTTGATAATTGGTTTGATACAGATTTGATTATTTCTTTTCTTCTGTGTCCTAAGAGTAAAGCACCATATCCATTGCAAAAATCAATGTAACGCTTGTTATCAGCATCCCAGATGTATGCACCATTTGCTTTTTTTGTGAAGAATGGATAGGGTTCAAAATATCTAACTGGACTATTAACGCCTGAGGGGATCACCTTTTTTGCAATATTGAATAATTTTTTGGATTCAGACACTACTCATGGGTATTTTGGGTCATTATTATTCGTAATTTGCGGCTCTTTGTGCTTGGAATTTCTTTCTAAAGAAAAATGCCGCAATTGTAGTTCCCACATAGGGTGCAGTCCAGTAAAGCCAGAGATGTTCAAAAGTTCCAGACAATAATGCGGGGGCAAGAGCCCTAGCAGGATTCATAGATGCGCCAGAAATAAAAGCCAAAAACAGAATATCCAATCCAACTATTCCTCCAATTGCGACTCCACTAAATCCTCTCAAACCTTTAGTATACACAACATAAAAGATCACACCCATTAACATCGCAGAAGCTAAAACTTCAACTGGAAAAATTACAAAAATTGAAAAATCAAGATTGGGAGCATTTGCTCCAAGATTCATTTTGTCTCCAATGAATGTTAAAACAAAAAGTGATCCTAATATTGCACCAATTATTTCTGCTGTAAAATAATATACAATTTGAATTTTAGAAATGTGGCCTGTAATATAATAACCGATAGTTACTGCAGGATTAAAATGTGCTAAAGATATTTTTCCAAAGGAATACACACCAATTAGTAGTGCAATAAATGGAGCTACAGCTGCAAATGGAATTCCTAATTGACCGTCAAAAACTTCAGCATCATAAACTATTGAGCCAGTTGCAAAAACTACAAGAATGAAAGTTCCAATTAACTCAACTGTAAAAATCTGCAAGTTTGAATAGACCATTTACTTATGCCTCAAGAGATTTAATTAAATTTAGAACTTCAGATTTTATTTTATCACGAATTTCTCTAACTTCATCAATAGTTTTTTCTTTTGGATCAGGAATATTCCAATCAAGAGTATCTTTGACAAACAAGGAAGGACACGATTCTTTGTCCATGCATCCCATGTTGACAGTTTTAGAAGAATATTTTATCATAACATCAGACAAAATTTTTGGTTTTTGATTTACCATATCAATTCCAATTTCTTTCATCACTTTAATTACAATTGGATTAAGTTGAGATGATGGAGTAGTACCAGCACTAGACACATTGAAATGATTTGGAGCAAATTTTCTAAAAAATGCCTCAGCCATTTGACTCCTACCTGCATTTTCTACGCATACAAACAGGATATTTTCAGACATTTCTATAATATCACATAAATATCAGTTTATATAAATTTAAATTGATATGAATGGGGTCAGCCTTCTAAAATGTATTTGTGATGAAACTCGTTTTGAAATTTTAGAATTGCTACAAAAAAACAAAGAGTTGTGTGTGAATGATTTTGTAGAGAAATTAGAAAAAGATCAGCCATTAGTTTCACATCATCTAAAGACACTAAAAAAATGTGGAATAGTCAGATCAAGGGATGAAGGTAAAAAAGCAATGTATACAATTTCAAATAATCAACTATCAGAATTGATTTCAACGGTTACAAAAACAAGTAAAAAGATTCCAATTTTATGTTCAGATGACAAATGTTGTTAGAACTTTTCAGTTCGTACTACGCCAACATCACTAACATAGAGAACTATTGCAAAGTTTGCAAATAATGTTCTTGAGATCTCTTCTACAACATCTTGTAGTTTTTCCTCACGCATAATTACTTCAACTTTAACATTTTTTTCAGTTTTTAGACCTTGTCCACGAAGTCCACGTGCACCATTGCCATCAACTTCATAAGTTGTATATCCAGTGATTTCATGTTTTTTGAGAATCTCAATGATATTTTCTTGTGCCAAAATCTCACAAGTTATTGTAAGCAGTTTAACATTGTACAGTTTCACAAGAATCCCTCAGTAATGTAATTGAATAAGTCTATCGTTCCATCTCCAGAATGTACAAGTGTGGAGATGGTAAACAGAATAGGCAATGTGACAATGATGTTAAATGGGAATGTTATTCCCAAGGCAGATGTTATGTATAGACTTGGTTTTGCTTCAGGAATTGCATGACGTAAAACTGCAGGGGCTGCAATAAAGGAAGCACTAGCCATTAACAATCCAAACATGACTGCGCCACCTACGCTCAATCCCAATGCAGTTGAAACTAAAACACCAACTATACCATTGAATAATGGCATGATTATTGCAAAAGAGGTAAGAAAAATGCCTACTTTTTTGATATCATCAAGTCGTTGACCAGCAATTATTCCCATTTCAATCATGAAAATTACAATTGCTCCAGTAAACATATCGTCAAATACAATTTTGATTGGTTCAAAACCCTCTTCTCCAATTATGTAACCAATCACAATACTACCAAGTAAAATTACAATTGCTTTTCCAGTAATGGATTCACGTAATACTTTTGAGAGTTTTATCTTAGTTTGGTTAAATCCAACATCAATATCAGTTGAGTTGTCATCAGAGAAAGATTGTTTTTTCTGACGGATTTGTTTTGCTACTGCCATATTTGTCATAAATATTGCTAAAATGAAGGCAAGAGGTTCTAACACTGCAAGAATGGCTGCAATGTATCCTTCTGAAGAAACTCCCTGATTTTTTAAAAATGATAAACCAACAGAGAAATGAACCGCACCTACCGCACCATAAGTAGATGCTAAAGCGTAAGAATCAAACAAATTGAATTTTCCTAGTCTTCTTAGAATTTGATAATGATTTAATGTAAACAACAAAGATAAACCAATTGCAACTAACATTGGAATCAACATGTTTTCAAATCCAGTGTTACGCATTTCGATTCCACCATGCAAACCAATAGCTGCAAGAAGATAGATAGGTAAGAATTCAGAAATAGCTTCAGGGATTTTCAAATCAGATTTTATTCTAGCTGCAATTATTCCAAATAGAAAAAATAGAATTATTGGCGTTAGTAGATTTGCCTGAATTAATTGTAAAATGTCCATTTGAATATTTCAAAAAATTTTTGCTGAAATAAAAATTAAACAAACAGATGAATCAGATAAGTAAAACCAATGCCCATAGCGGCTGCACCGGGGATTGTGATTATCCATGAAAATACGATTTGTCGACTAACTTTCCAGCGAACAGCACGTTTTCTTCTTGCAGCACCTGAGCCCATAATGGTGCCTGTAATTGCGTGCGTAGTACTTGCAGGAATGCCAAATACTGCAAATATTGCCAACATCAATCCACCACTTGTTTCAGCAGCAAATCCTTGATATGGTTTGAGTCTTGTGATTTTAACTCCAAGAGTTTTGATAACTTTGTAACCACCAAAGAAAGTACCAAGACCCATGGCAGTTGCGGCTGCAAAGATTACCCATAGGGGCATTTCAAGATCTGGAACCAATCCTGCTGAAAACAAAATCAAAACGATAATTCCCATTGTTTTTTGTCCATCATTTGCACCATGAGTTAAGGCAAACCAAGCTGATGAAATAATTTGTAATCTACCAAATGTTTTGTTTACAGGTCCAGGTTTACGACTTGCAAATATTGTAATAATCAAAGTTGTTACTAGAAGACCAAAAATAATTCCACCAATTGGAGCAATAACTATTCCTGCAAAAACTTTGGTTAAACCACCATATACTAATTTTTCAAATCCTAATCCTGCAATACCAGCACCCATTATTCCTCCAACTAAAGAATGACTGTTTGAAATTGGTAATCCAAAATAGGTACACAAAGTACTCCATCCAATTGCACCTGCCAGACCACCTACAATCATATACACTGTAATATCATCAGGACTGACAATTCCTTTTGCAATAGTTGCTGCTACAGCAACACCGAAAACGAATGGGCCAATGAAATTCATTGCTGCAGATAGACCTACAGCATGTATTGGTTTTAGAACACGTGTTCCAATTACAGTAGCAACAGAATTTGCAGAATCATTAAATCCATTTACAAAATCAAAGATTAATGCTACAATAATGGCACCTATTGCTACTTCTAACATTTAATCATCTCATGTATATTTTAGAACTATATCTTCGATGACATCTGCAACATCAACACATCTATCAGATGCTGTCTCCATTGTTTCGTAGATATCTTTTAGTTTGATGATTTTAATCGCATCATCACTTTCAAAAAGTTCTTTGATTGCTTCTCTATACAAGTCATCAACAGTATGCTCAATATCACCAGTATTTCTGCAATGTTCAATCATATCTTTTGAATTTTTCATATTCTGTAGTTTTGAAATCATGTATTGTACTTCTTTTGTAGCTTTGACCAATTCCTCAGCCATCTGTTGAGTGTATGCTGGAGGAGTAGTGATTTTGTAACTGTATACTCTGGCTGCAATTCCATCCATGAAATCAATTACATCATCTATTTTTGATGCAATTCTTTGCATATCCTCACGATCCAGAGGAGTGATGAAGGTTTTATTTAGTTCAGAAAATATGTCTCTAGTTAAAACATCAGCCTCCGTTTCAAGTCGATGAATTTTTTGAACTTGTTCTAAATTATCAAGATGTTCAAATAAAACCACTACGGCCTCAGAGGTTTCAACTGCTTTTTTTGCTAAATTATCAAGAATTGTTAAGAGTTCTTTTTCATTGGATTTTATCCAAGATAACCATTGTCCCATGATTGATTGGAGGTGAATTTGGAGATAAGGCTAGTGAACATATAGTCTATTGTTCTATATAGTTACATGATCAAAATACATAATCAAATTTGATCGCATTAAAAAAATAAAATAAGAAAAAAGAGTGTTTACTCTTGTACTGTAAATCCAGGGCCCCAACTATCGGTGTTTCTAAGATCACCGGTGTTTAGGGTTTTTGCATATGTTGTAGTATCAAACATTGCATCATATACAGGACTATTTGGTGTGTAACCTTTGCATTCAAAGTCAAAAGTATTCTCAAAGGCAAATTTACCCTTGATGTAAGTTTCTTCTTTGTTCATTGCAGAGTTTATTTCATAATCTGTTACACGACAACCAGAGTAATTGTATACTCGAGCAGTTTCTTCACCATACATGAGATTTACATCAACATCAAAGTTTTCAACATAGTTTGAACCTTGAACGCTTTGAATTGAAAGATTCTCATCTACTCTTTGATAGAGCATTGGAAAATCACCCACAATTCCTTCCAGAGTAAATGTTGGATATGATCTATCTAGAACATTGTGTTGATCAAAGATTGGGAAGTTAATTATTTCAACCCCATCACGATATGTGAATATGACCTTTGCTGTTGCGCCTTGACCCATATTATATTCATGAATAGGAGCAATGCTTTCAGTCATAGTGGTTTTCCAAACTTTAGTGGTTCCAGCCATCTGACCATAGCCAGTATTGGTAGTGTCAATTCCGGCACATGCAAAGTCGATGTTTTGAACAATTGCAAATCCAGATTTACCAGTAAAGCTTTCTTCCTTGTCAGATTTTGTTTCTATATCTGCACCATTAATTCTACAATCAGTATAATCAATTGTTCTTATAGATTTTCCATTTACAAATTCTACTTTAGCATTAAAATCAGAATTGTAAGATGTTGGAAGAGCAGAAGTTTTCCTAGCAGTGTCAATTTCTTTACCTAATAGTGGGAAGAAATCAAGAGTACGCTCTACTGAAAATTCAGGACCTGCATCATCGGTTTCTCCAAATCCTGAATTGATGTAGAATCCATGATATTCGATTCGTTCTTGTCCATTTTCAAAGTCAAATGTAACAATAGTTCTTACATCTTCAGCAAATGTGTAATCTAACGGAACTGTTGCATAATCAGTAAAAGTTCCTTCATACATAGATAAATCTACAGGATTGTTTGAGTTTAGACCTCCACATCTGAATTCAATATCATCAACTATTGCAAATCCAGATTTAGAAGAAGTGTAACTTTCAAAATCACCAGAATTCAACGTCTCAGCAGAATAGGCTAAAATTTCACAGTTATAGTATCCAATGGAACTAAAGACAATGTCATCTCTTAAGAAATCCACATCTACATCAAAATAACGATAATCATAATCCCAACTTCCATTTGCACTATCAATCATCAATCTATACTTGTAAGACTCATCTAGTGCTTTGTGTAAGTGAGGAGACTCACCAATTACTCCTTTTACTTCAAATGTTGTTCCAGTATTTGAGACAAAATCAGTAGTCATTGAAAAAGATGGGAACTCGTGTATTTCTACTCCGTCTCTAAACGTAAAAGTCATAACGGCTTTGACATTCTCAGCCATCTTATATCCAGATTTTTCTTCCTCTGCAAATGCCTCATAGTTTGGAATCATTGCAATTGAAAGAATTGCAAATAAACTCAATGTTGTTGTTAACAGAATGTTTTTGGTAGTCATTAAAAAAGAAAAAGTATTCTTACACTATAAACAAAAACAACGTTTTCTATATTGAGAATATAGGGGTATAACAAAAGAGTATTCTAAAAAAGGATTATTCACAATTCAACAAAAGATCTTTTTCTGAATCAATGTAACATCTATCAGAATTTGCACCGCCATCAATAACGTCAGAACCAGAATTGGCATAAATTACATCAATTCCTGACTGACCCTTCAACACATCATGGCCAGAATTTCCCCTAATAGTATCATCTCCATCTCCGCCAGACACAATATCATCACCATGACCACCAAATATGCAGTCATCTCCCAATCCTCCAGAGATTAGATCATTTCCTGCCAATCCAAAGATCAAATCATTTCCATCAGTTCCTTGGATAACATCGTCACCTTCAGTTCCTTCAATGAGATTATAATCAGAATATGCTTGCCCACAGGTGTTTACAGTAATTGTTTGATAAGCACTTGAAGAATAACCAACTGGATCAAAAGCTATCCAAATGATAGTAGTAACACCAGGAGTAAATGCATCAGGTGCATTATTGATTAGAGCTTTTATTCCATTTTCATCAGTAGCAGTGGCATTTCCATATGATACCATAGTTAGATAATCAGCGGCTTCAACTTCTAATGAGATAGGGGCAACGATGACAGGTTTTGTCTTGTCGTCAATTATTCCCTCAACTACTTCCACAGTTGGAACAAAATCAACAATTACTGGTTCGGTGTAAAAGGAAGTCTCAAATGATTTGATGTTATGTTTTGCAGAGTCCACAACTAGTAATTCACCATTGATTCCAATTGCAATATCAGTAATTATTTCAAATGAATCAGTGTATGGTCCCACCTGATCAAAAATATTTAATTTCAAACCAGAATCTTGGGACAAATGCAGAATTCTATCATTTGCAGAATTTACAATAAACATTCCTCCAGTTGGATCAACTGCAATTGCTTCAGGAGTAAAGGCATAATTTGAAGAGTGGAATGATAATGACTGTAAGAAATTTCCTGCTGCATCAAATTTTTCAACTTTGCTATTTCCTTTATCAGTAATGTAGACATTGCCATTATCATCAATATCAATTCCAACTGCAGTCAAGAAATGACCCTCACTTAATCCACTAGAGCCAAATGAAGAGATAAAATCACCATCGGTTGTAAATGTTTGAATTCTTTGGTTACCTGTATCTACAACATATACAGTTCCATTATTTACTGCAATTCCATTTGGAAAATAAAATTGTCCTTCATAGATTCCTTTTCCACCCCATTGAGAAACAAATTCTCCATCAGTGGTAAATTTTTGAATTCGATTAAGATCACGGTCAGCTACAAAAACAGAATCCCCAGATACTGCAATTCCAGACGGATAGTGGAATTCTCCTGCAAGTTTACCACTTTTTCCCCATTCTGTTAGATATTGTCCTTCACTTGTGAATTTTTGAACACGTTTGTTACCTAAATCACTTACATAGATACTACCATCTTCACCAACTGCAATGAATTGAGGATGTGAGAAATGTCCAGCATCTACAATTCCAAAGGAGCCCCATTCTGTTAGATAATCATAATCTCCAAATCCAAATGAAGTTTGACTAAATGATGTGGCTAACAAAAGAACAGAAATAGTCATAATTGTAATTGAGAGTTTCAACAATGAGTTATGACAAAATTTGAGAAACATAACCAGAGTTAGCTAATGTTACAATTATTGTCAATTTTATCTCAAAATGGTTTGTTTACTTCACGTGTAAACACATAGCTTGCAAGTGCAATCATTGCAACTACAAAGGCTACTAAAATTCCTAGGCTCAAAATAATGGGGATTCCACCTTCTGAAACACCTGTCATTAACTCTCTAACCAACAAGACGGTGTAAGTGACAGGATTTAGTTTTGCAATCACGGCAAGCCAATCTGGAAGTAACTCTAATGGGAATAATGCAGGACTGAGCATAAACAACGGCATCCCAAGGAAATTAATCATGCCCCAAAAAGTTTCTTGAGACTTTGCAGTTGCGGCAATCATTACTGAAATTCCAGAGAATCCCAATGAAAACAAAATGACAATTGCCATAATTGGTGCAATCATTATAGGATTTGGAAAGTTAACACCAATAGCTAGAGCAATTCCTAAAATCAAGCTAGCTTGTAACGCTGCAATTAATGAAATTGCTGCCATCTTTCCTAATGCAATTGCAGAACGCGAAATAGGAGAAGACAAAGCTTTGTTCATAAAGCCATACCGTCGATCCCACAAAGTATTCACACCGCCAAAAATACTTGTAAAAATTGCAGTGAGAATTATGACACCAGGTGCCATAAATTCAATATACTCACCTTCAAACCCAACTGATTGAATTAATGGTTGAGTTCCAGAAAAAGTATTTCCAATTACTATAATCCAAATTGCAGGTTGAATTAATCTAATTAAGACACCACTGCGAGATTTTTTGTATCTCTTAAGTTCTCTCCAAAAAATTGTATATGTATCATAAAGAACAGTATTCATGCTCTCAACCTCTTCATCTTTGCATGTTCACGTTTTCGATTAAATCCAGATTCATCCCCTTTAATCTCATGTCCAGTATAAGAAATGAAAACATCATCGAGCGTGGGTTGGGTTAATGAAATTGATTTAATTTTAATTCCAAGTTCTGCAGATATTTGAAATATTTTTGGAATTACTTCAGTACCATTTGATGCAAACAAAGTTAGTTTAGAACCATCTTCATTAATTTTTGTTATAAATTCAATTTTTTTAATCTCAGTCAAGAAAGAGTTTCTATTTTCACCTTCATCAATAACAATAGAAATCACTTCATTTCCCATTGCGTTTTTCATCTTTTGTGGAGAATCAATCACTTGAATTTTGCCACCATCAATAATTCCTACCCTGTCACATAATTGATCTGCCTCCTCCATGTAATGTGTTGAGACAAAAATAGTCATGTCAAATTCAGTGTGAATTTTTTTGATATACTCCCAGATTTTTCTCCGAGTTTGGATATCTAATCCCACTGTAGGCTCATCAAGGAACAAAACTTTGGGCCGGTGAAGTAATCCACCTGCAATATCCAATCTTTTCCTCATTCCACCTGAATAGGTGACAACAGCCTGGTCTTGTTTGTCAACTAGTTCAATTAATTCTAAAACATCATCAATTCTTTTTTTTATTTCATTTTTTGGAATATGGTTTAATTTTGCTTGGAGTATTAGATTTTCTCGTCCAGTTAGATATTCATCAACTGTGGATTCTTGTTGAACATATCCAATATTTTCTCTAACTTGTTTAGGATTTGCAGTTACATCAAATCCAGAGATTAAAGCTTCGCCAGATGTTGGTTTTAGTAAAGTAGTAAGAATCATCATAGTAGTACTTTTACCAGCACCATTTGGTCCTAAGAAACCAAAAATCTCACCCTTTTCTACAGTGAAAGAAATATCATTTACTGCAATTACATCTCCAAATGATTTTGTTAGAGATTTAGTCTCAATGGAATACAATACATTGATCGCAGTTGTCAATTATAAATTGCTAAGGATCATTCCAGTCGATCCTCATAAAAAATTTAAAGACCAAATAGAGAATTTAAACCATGAAAGGATTATGTCAAAAATGTCACTCATCGAATGTGGAAGTAACAGTTCAAGAAGGAATTCCTGTATGTGAAATCTGTACTAAAAAATCAGATTAATCAAAAAGGTATTTTGAAAAAAGAAAATTAAAAGAAATTATTCAAGTTTCTTGAATTCTTCTTTAGTCATTCTCAGAATGACTTTTTCTCCCACTCCCCAAATTTCAGATTTGGATAAGGTTTTAGAATGCATTAAACCATCACTGACCTCAATTGTTTCCAATTCGTCAGTTTCAGAATTTCTGTGCAATCGTTTTACTTTACCAATTTTATGGCTGTCAATATCAGTTACAGGAATTCCAATTCTTACCGGAGGTCTACTAAGAAGCAAAGTTTCTTCTGAAAACTTGTCAATATAGTCATCAGATAGAAAATAGTCTCTTCTAAATCCTTGATGAATTGTTACGCCATTTACAGCCAAGGTATCTTGGTTAATGTGAATGTGTTTGACTTTACCATATCGGATTCCTTCTCTGTCAATGACTTTTTTTCCAGTAAATGTATCTGCAGTTGCCAAATTGTTTGGCATTCCTTCAAGTTTTACGGACATGTAGCCTAATCAACAGATTTGCTTATCATATCGAATATCAGAAATTCCTATCAATGGGGTTAAATTACTTGACAGAAAGAATTTACGCATGGAAATTAAGGAAGAGCGCTTCAGGCCAATCCTAACAACAAAGGGCAGGAAAACAGGAAAAGAACATTCAGTGATGCTCAGAGCAGTGAATTATAATGGTAAAATCTATTTTTCAAGACACAAACCAGATGGAGATTGGTTTCAGAATGCATTATCAAATTCGGATGTAAAAATTGAATATAATGAGAAAATATTCACAGGTAAAGCTCAACTAGTTCAAGATGAAGAACTTGATAAAAAAATTTCATTGTTAAAATATCCAGGTGAAGAAAGAGCCAATGAGAAAAGAGTTACCATAGAAGTAACGTTGAATTAATTTGGTTTTTTAAAAAATTTATACAAATAGTAAATAGTTAACCCACCAAGAACAGAAGTAATAATTACAAAGGGGAAGAATAGATCAGTTGTAATTAATTCATTTGAAGATAACACATTCTCAGTAATTTTCAAAGATTCCTCTTCATGACTTTCAAAGGCATCCAAAGCCATTTGAGGATCAGATTCAGCAACCATCGGAGCAGATGCAGTAGGTGACGCAACTAATTCATCAGCAGCAAGGAACTGAGACGGTACAGACTTTTGAGATTCCTCAATAGATGAGACACCTCTATTTGACATGGTCTCAGTTATCGGAATTTGTTTTTCTTGATTAATTTGAGATAATGAAAATAATCCTGAAAGACCTGTTGCAATTCCTAGACCTGCAATTTTGTAGATGTGTCTAAAAGAACGAACTAAAAGTTTGCTTTCTTTAGTTTTTTCAGAAAGTTTAGGAGGAACAATAACAATACTAAACTTTGAAGCTGTGTAAATTTTCATATCCTGAGATTTTGAATTTTTTTCTATCTTTGATATTTTTACAACACCAAGATCTTGTAGTTTGTTAAGATGGTATTTGACTAATTGAAGAGACACTCCACTTTTTTGAGCAATTTGAGTAGCTGTTAACTCCTCATTAAACAATAATTGGAGAATTTCACGACTAGAATCATTAGTAAAAATCTCTCCAAATGACTTTATTTTTTCATCATCAGTTGCAAGGATTTTGAAATTTTCAGTTTGTTCATCATTTGGTAATTCATCAGTAGACAATAGAGTTGGTTATGGAATTCTAGTATATGTAAATTGTTTGGTAAAATTTGAATTTCACTAAACCTTTTATCCCAAACTACAAAGTAGTAGTAATCACTAAATGTCAGTTTTCAAAAAACGTATTATCTGATAAAGTGAGGAGAAAAAATGAATTCAAAAATAACAATACCAATTGTAATCGCCATTTCGGTAATAGTGACAGCAGGAATTATGTTCTCATTAGGATTTGAAAATCAGCCACAAATCACACAAACCACTCAAACTGAAATAATCTATGTAGATAACACAGTTTCAGAATTTTTTGAGGGAACAAATGATATTAAAAAAATATCATCACAAGAAAATCTAAAAGAAATTCTTGAGACATCATCATTGCTTGGAGGAAATTTCTACGACAACCGAGTATTTCCTAGAGCATTCATGGCAGTAGATGATATGGTTATGATGGAGAGTGCAGATTCAATGATGGCAGTTCCAACATCAGGGGTTTCTAAATTTGAATCAGGAGGATCCGAATATTCAACAACTAATGTTCAAGTTCAAAATGTAGATGAACCGGATTATCTAAAAAATGATTCAAAGTATGTTTACATTGTATCACAAAATACACTTTCAATTATTGATGCATATCCTGCAGAATCTGCAGAATTAGTTCTAAAAATTGCATTAGATATCGAATCTCAATACATTCAGAACATGTTCCTTAATGATGATAAATTAGTAATTTTTTACAACGGACAAAGTGATGACGAAATTATTCCACAGTATGACTTTATCCCAAGACGCTCATACAGTCCAGTTACACATGCATTAATTGTAGATGTATCAGATAAAGAAAATCCAACAATTCTCAAAGATTATTCAATTGATGGTCATTTCATGGATGCAAGAATGATTGGAGATTATGCATACTTTGTAACAAATAGCAATTTAGATCATCAATATCCAAGACTACCAGTAATCATGGAAGATTCAGTTAGAATCATGACACCAGACGCATTTTACTTTGATAATGTTGAACAATTTTCAAACTTTAACACACTAACTGCAATTGATATTTTTGGAGACAAAATAAATTCAGAATCATTCCTAATGGGATATTCAGGAACATTCTATGTTTCAGAAGATAATTTCTACTTGACATACCAACAAAATGCACCATTTGGATTTTATGAAAACTCATCACGAGATAGATTCTTTGATGTTGTAGTTCCACTATTACCAAGTAACATTCAAGAACAAATCAAAGCAATACAAAATGATTCTTCAATTAATTCTACAACTCAATGGATGAAAATTTCAGAATTGATGCAAGAATCATATAATCAAATGGATAAAAATGAAAAAGAAAAATTATTTGAAATAATTAGAGAAGCATTAAATGAACATGATGCCAAAATTCAAGAAGAGACAAGAAAAACAATCATTCATAAAATTTCAATTGATGGGGATAAAATAGAATACGTTGCAAAAGGTTCAGTTCCAGGTAGATTACTAAATCAATTCTCCATGGATGAAAACGGAGACAGATTTAGAGTTGCAACAACTACGGAATATTATATTCAACATCAAGGCACTGTAAGAGCTAATGCTGTCTATGTTCTTGATGAGCAACTAAACATTGTAGGAGGATTAGATGAAATCGCCCCAGATGAGAGTATTTTCTCAGCACGATTTATGGATGATAGACTATACTTGGTAACATTCCAACAAATTGACCCATTCTTTGTAATTGACTTGTCCTCAGACACTCCAAAAATCCTAGGAGAACTAAAGATACCAGGATTTTCAAATTATTTGCACCCATACGATGAAGACCATGTTATTGGCTTTGGTAGAGATACAAAAGAAGTAGATAATGGGAGAGTCCAACAACTAGGAATCAAAATAGCATTGTTTAACGTGGCAGATGTAAAGAATCCTATAGTTGCAGATGACATCATAATTGGAGATAGTTCAACACATTCAGAAGCATTGCATAATCACAAGGCATTCTTCTTTGATAAGAAAAGTGGAGTGTTATCGATTCCAGTAAGTGGAGATGCTGAAAATCTAAATGGAATTTCAAGTTCCAAGATGTTTGCACCAGATTACAATCGATGGAGTGGATTCTATGTATTTGACTTGGATACATCTGAAGGATTTAATCTCAAAGGAACAGTAACCCATTCAGCTGAAGATTCACGCTATTACGGAATGGGCAATGCAAGGACTTTCTATATTGATGATATATTGTATACTGCATCTGAAGGATTTTTGAAGATGAACCTTATGAATAATTTGGAAGAAATCAATTCAATAAAACTTGAAAACACTGGAAAATTTATCGAGTACCTTGATGAAGAAGTAATTCGTGAAGCTATACCAGATGGACAATAGTCGAAACACCGCGTCTATCAATCTCTACATCATTTTCAATTTCACTTAGCGTAACAGTAAATGAAATTACATCACGTGGTTTTGCATTCTCTGCATGAAGTTTCAGATGAATATCTAGCATTTCAGATTCCTGAGTAGGTAAATTCTCTTCATCTAATGAAGCACCACAGGTAGACTCGATTCTAAATCTATCGTCTTTAAAATGAAAACCTAGTTTAATTTTCCTTCCTTTTCTCCCAGATCCTTTGACGTTTACATCAATTATTCCAGGACTGGTTTCAGTGTATCCAGATTTTTGATTTACAAAAACTCCAATTTCAAGAGGTTTTCCTGCAGTAGATTCAGCCATCTTTTGAATTCCATCATTCATTACAACATCTATTGCTTTGATAGATGTTGCAACTTTTGCTATCCATTCATTGGTTCGTGTAATAGTAGCATGAATCCCTGCTCGTCTGCGTTTATCCTCATCTTCAGGCAATTTGTAATAATCAACCCATGCTTCATAATCATGAGAAATATCCTCGATAAAATCAATGCAAGTACGCTTGTAATCATCAACATTATCTGTTCTTAATGAGGCATCATCTGTTCTCATCCCATCAAAATCCATAGGCATTGCCATGCTATGATCTAGATGAAGTTCTAAAAAAACCAATCTTGAAAGAAATTAATGAATATAATAGGAATTTTTCAACATACATTATGATATTTTCAGAATTGGTAGAGGATTTACAAATAGAATTAAAAAAAGACCTTGCACAAATCAGATTTCTATTAAAGAAAAACCCAGCAATGGCATATACTAGGATTGTCGAGATTGGCAAGGAAGTAGGTAAGAAATACAATATCAAATTAATTGTAAATTTTCCAAAACAAGGAAAAATTGAAGAATTTGAAAAATACGGAAAAAGAGATTTGAGTTTGATTGTTGATTATGACAGAAAGAGATTTCCAATGGATAGAGAAATCATCAAACAAAAAGCAATAGAGATGTTAGGTGACGTTAAAACTGAAGATGCTTACATGTATGAGAACAAAGAAGGAGTTAGAGTATTTACTGATGATTGGAAAATTGACATCTTACCACACTCAGTTCATATTTGGACTGATTTTAATGATAATGTCACAGCATTTTGTAATTGGTTAATGGAAAATGCATATGAAATGAAAAAGAAGAATTAATTTCAAAAATTATAGACTTTCAAGTTTTTCAAGTAAATCTTGAGCTTCAGAATTTTTAGGTTGTAGTTTAACTACCATTCTACAGCATTCAATTGCTTCATTTTTTTGCTCTAATGCTAAATGTACATTAGTTTTCAAAGTCAATGTTTCAACATCATCAGGATCTAATTCAAATGCTTTTTCAAAATAGGGTAAAGCTCTTTTTGCATCATCTACAATAAAGAATGCACTTCCTAGAATAAACATAAAATCATGATCATCAGCATATTCAGTTTCCAAATTTAGTCCAAATTTTATTGCCTCATCATATTCTCCATCTTTGAGGAGTTTTTTGATATGACGTTTTGGTTTATTGAAAAGACCAACCATAATTACTCATAATTTTTAATGAATATTCACAATTTGAATGTAGACTAGATTAGGAAGATACACTCATGATTCCTTCTTTAATTAAGAATTGAATGCCTTGAACAAAGGAATCATCATCAATTAGACCATCAGCCCACCATCCGGCATTATTCTTTATCCAAGATGGGATTTCACTGGATCCACCAGAAGATCCTTGAGAAGTTGGAGGAATTTTCATAATACCTTCTTGAATCAAAAATTGAATTCCCTGAACAAAGGAACCATCATCTATTGCACCTTTTGCCCACCATCCGGCGTTATTCTTTATCCAAGATGGGATTTCTTGTGTTGGGACTGGATCAGGTATTGTTACAGCAGCACCTTCACCGGCGTAAATTTTAACAGGGATTTTTAGATAGTCTGATGCAACATTTGGAACTATGCCTTCAGGAGATAGTCCATAAACCCAAACTACATAGTTTGCTGTACCAGGTTTTTCTTTAACAATAAAATCAAGTATAGCTTGTCCAGATGGAGAATAAAGATAATTCCTGCCTTCTTCTTGAGCAATAGATCTTAATGGAGTTAAATTATCATCGACAACAAGAAAATCATATTGAACTTGGTTTAAGAATTCAGTGTCATCGTATTTACTAATAAATTTAATCAGCCATTGGGATTCACAACCTTGAACTAAATCTTCAGGACCATAGAAAATATGAATTTGATAATCAAAATCTTTTGTAGGTTTTTTTATGCTAGTCGATTTTTCAATATTAGTTTCACAGCCAGCTGCTGCAAAATCTACATCAGATGATGTGTATTGAGCAATAGGAGATTCCTGAACATTTTCTTTGTAATCTAATAATCTAAAATCATATTCTGTTGGTGGAATTCCTTCTGAAACATGAGTGTATGTTTTAGCTTTTACGGGAAATGGAAAATCATCTACTATCCAAACTTTACTTGTGACACCACCAGTTTTCCATCCAACTTGAACTGTATCCCATGTTCCTGCAGGGGTTACAACTTTTTCAAGTACCATTGGAACAACTTGTTCTCCCCCAATATTTCCAATCTTTCCCCAAGATTTATCTGCAAACTTCTTTGGACCTTTTCCACCAGAGCTATCATCAGAGGTTGCAAATGCAGATAACCAAACTACCGAGGATTTGAATGCGCCACGATATTTACCAAGTTCTATACTACCTCCAGTTGGTTCTGGTGCAATTTTTCCAAGTTCCATTTCACCAACAATTATTTTATTTCCATCAAATACTGCAACTTCAGCTAGCCATTTTGATTCACTGCCAACTTGCTTATCACCTTTAATCCACATATCCAATTCAAAATTTGTGCACTCTTTGTAATCTACGTGGCACATTGAATATGAAAAGAAATCTCCTTGTTTGAGACCTTCACCAGCATACCAAGAACCGGGATGATCTACTCCACCAGCTTGCAATTGAGCAAAAGATGATGGGACTGCCAATGAACCAAACAATAGCGCAGTAATAGCTGTAATTAGTAATAATGATCCATTCAAATCTAAAAAAAATTGGCAAACCGGATAGTTAAACGTTTTTCAAATATGTAAAAAATGAGAAAAACTATGAGTGAAATCTAATTCAAATAAGCAAATATAGAGGAATAAGTACAGAAATTCCAGAAATGTGCGAATGTTCAAAAGTTCACTTGTTTGAAGTGGAGTTCAAACTAGATGGTATGACAGTCGTTCCTACTCATAAAAACTGCGGATTTTCATTAGATGAAAAACAAGCAGATAAGTTCCAAAAAGAATTAGTAAAATCATGGGGCTTTGAGGAAGAAGAAGATTAATCAAAAAATAAAAAGTTAGTATTTGGAACTAATCCAATTACATATCTTTAGTTGCTTCTTTACAAACGTCGGTATTACATTTGCAATCAGAACTGCATATACAATGACCTTGCATTGCACAATCACATGAGTAATCTGGATCGCCGCTGTCAGCTTCGCATCCACATGCTTGATCTACCATGGTAAACTAGAGATTTTACTTATTTTAAAAGGTTAGTACATCCAGATAGAACATTACGCACTTGTAAGAATTTCAAGAATTTCATTACAGGATTTTTGTATCAGATCAGATTGCTGCTCAAGTAAATTCGAGTCAGCCTCCACATCAAAGGCAATCTTTAGAATATGGAAAAGATCCTGTTCTCGATTTAAGGTATTTTTTATTTTGACAAAATTTTCTTTATTGACAAAACCCAAATAAAAATAACAGTCAGAAAGCATTGAATTTTTTACAAAGTAATCATGTTTTTGTTGAATAATTTTTGAATGACCATTATTTTCAACAGAATCAGAAAAACCAATAGTGGATTTTAACATACGTTCTAACAAAATTGGTGTGGCCCTCTCAATACCGACTGTTTGTGTAACAGTTGAAATATGTTCATTGACAGTATTTTTTTCTAGTTTTCTAAGTGAATCAAGCATATGAGAAGGACTTGACGGTTGATGATTTATGGAAGAAATTGCATTTGCTAAATAGAAACTTGCACATTTTTGCCAACAAGGAGCAAATACATCAGATGTTTGAATCGCTTCTTTAGTTTTTTGACAACAAAATTGAGACTCTATTAAAGAATTTTTGGCAAAATCAGAAAATAATGAAATATGTTTTTTATGAATTTTGGAAAGAGACATTCGCAATTCCCAAGATTCATCATGAATTATTTCCAATTTGTGATATTGAAGAAGTTTCTCTGAATTTGTTTCTCCCAATGAAGCATGGTGAACTACAATAAATTCATCTTCAAATTTAAGAATTTTAGCAGATTCAGCTTTTTCATCAAAAACAAACACATCATAATCACATGAATCAAAAGATAGATCAGATATCCTGCAGCCACCCAAACCAATTGGAAAATCAGAAAAACCATTTTCTTCAACAAATTTTTTAATATCCATCTAATTTGCTTGAGGTGATTTTTCTATAAAGGAATTAACTCACAAAGTTTTACTAATTCATGCAAAGTCAAAACATTTCCTTTAAATTGAGATTGGATTTGTTTTTTATCAAGCTCCTATAGTGTAGTCCGGTTAAGCATTTTGGCTTCTCAAGCCAAAGACTCGGGTTCAAATCCCGATGGGAGCATTTAGATTCATAATTGTGTCTTTAAATAACAAAATCAGGATGAATCATTATTGAGTCTCAGAGAAATTGAATTGAAAGAGGAATATCGTTCAGATAGAGATGACATTGTTACAGAATTTTTCTTTCCTTGCCTTGAAAATTGTATAGAATATGATAGGTGTGTTGATTTTTTGTCTGTTCAGACACTAGCCACAATATCTATGGCATTTGAAAATTTTTCTGGAGGTAAAGCAAAATTAAGAATGGTAACAGGACATAGATTCAAAACAAGTGATTTGAACCTGTTTACAAAACTGTTTTCAGAAAAATATTCAAAACCATTTGATGGTAAACTAATCAAAGATTCCAAAATTCAAAAACTTCAGAGCATTGTAGATAATGGTCAGATAGAGCTAAAGATTGCAATCCCAAATTCAGAACAAGTTGCAGATTCATTCTCAGAAAGAATTGGCATATTCAGAGATGAGCATGATCAAGCAGTAGCATTTACAGGAACATCCAGAGAATCATTTTCTGCTCAAACCAGAGATTTTGAATCAGTTGATGTTTTTACATCCTGGAATGACAAATCAAGAGTGAAAAGAAAGATGAAAGATTTTGAGGAATTGTGGGAAAATAAAACAAAGTATGTTGAAGTGTATGATTTTATGGAAGCAGAAGAAAATAGTCTTTTGAAATATTCGTCTGAGTGGATTTTGCAGGATTAAAGCTGAAACGATTCTTCAAGTCGAGATTTGTTTTCATAAAAATTCATTTTATTAATTTTATAGTAAATTACTTCACCACGACGTTCTATAACGGCAATAATAGGTTCCTTTCCCATCTGAGTAATTTCTTCAACTTTTTTTTGTAAATTTCCCATTTTTTCTTGTTGGCCTTCATTGAGACCAAAGATGAGGAATTTGGCACCTTTTTCACCGTAATGACCCCTCTCATAAACTCTAAAATCAGAACCAAATCCAAATCCATCTTTGACAACATAGCCCCTATTTCTTAAATCACGATAAATCAGAAATTTTGTCAAAATATCTGAATCAGTCTTTTGGCAAAGACTCATAAAAAAATCAAAGTCAATCTTCTTTTTATTTTTCTTTAGAATCAATCTTTTTGTGTATAACAAATAAAGAGATTCAAAAGATTTGAGAAACAATTTTGCTTTTTCAATTTCTCCAAATCCCTTCAAATCAAGTTCATGAATCATATTCTTATCAGAAATACATGTTTGATCTGAAATCAATTCTCCATTAACTATCGGAGTATCTTCCATAATGATGTGAAAATCAATGGATTTCCATATAAGCATTGGAGAACACGAATGACGTCCTGCTAACCGTTAAAATATGGGCATTTTGGCTTGAGAATATCATGCATGGTGCAAATTATCGAGATGGGACTGGTCAAGTATTTACCAGAAAAAAATACATCAAAGGTAAACCACAAATTAAAATTGCAAAATTTCAAGGTGGCAAAAGAGGAACATACCAATATTGTGTTCAATTGCTACTAAACGAAAAAATCCAAATTAGACACATGGCAATCGAATCAACCAGATTAGCTGCCAACAAAACATTAGAAAAAACAACTGGGGAATCAGGTTATTATTCAAGACTCAGAATTTATCCACATAATCTTCTTAGAGAAAATAAACAGATTGCAACTGCAGGTGCAGACAGAGTTTCAGAAGGAATGAGAAGATCATGGGGTAAAGCAGTCAGTTTAGGTGCCAGAGTAAAACAAGGTCAATGCATCATGGAACTTTTTGTAAACGGAGATGCTCATTTAGAAGCAGCCAAAAAAGCACTTCACGGTTCATGTGTGAAATTACCAGGAACACCTCTAATCAAAGTGGTCGAATGGAATAAACTATCACCATAAACCATCTAATTCAGATTTCTTACTTTTAACAAATTCTAAAAATTCATCAAATTCTTCTTTAGTAGGTTCTCGGTCCAGAATTCTTTTTGTTTGATAATAAAATGCATTGTAGATTCTTCCTACAACAATTCCCAAAGCAAAAGATTTTGAATCATCAATGTTTGATAGTAATTGAATTAATTGTTTAATTTCATCTTTGTTTGAAATAGAATCTTGAATTTTTTGGTCTATTTTCTTTAGAAGAGTTTCATCCATACTACTCCTTGTTTGAAATAGTTAAAAACAGTTTAATATCCAAATTCAGCCTTGTGGGTTGTTGCAGTTATAGTACAGTCTGGTTAGTACTCGTGCTTGCCAAGTACGTGACCCGGGTTCAAATCCCGGTAACTGCACCACTTTTCATTAATTCTTTGGAATCAATGCATCTTGAATAATATCAAGTGCATCCTGAGCTTTTTCAGGACGTGGTAATTGAATCATAAACACATTGTCTTTACCATAATTAGATTTTGGAGAAGAAAGAGCAAGCATAGAAGTTTTTGCAAGTGCTTCAAAGAATGTAAGATGTGTTTTGGCATTTACAAGGAATTTCTCTACAATGTTTCCTTTTGAAAATGTCAAAGTTACTTCAACAAAAGCATTTCCTAATCCATCTTGTAAAATATTCAAATCTGTGTTAATTGACAAAGATTGTCCTGCAACTTTGGATAACATTTCATCATATTTTTTCTCATCTAATTCTATACAAGGAGTTTCCTTCCCATCAAAATCAAAAGTGGTTATTCCAGGATGTACCTGTTCTAAAAAATTTCTTAGTTCTTCAGACATCTTTTTCTTCTAATGCAGGGATTATTTTGTCTCCAGCCTTTACTAAAAATGGCGAGATGAATGCAGTGATAATTGAAATGATACCAACTAATGGGAACAAGAAAGCACTTACAGCACCAATATCTACACCGACTTTAACAATAACAATTGAAAATTCACCTCTAGGTGCAGCTAGTGTAAATGCTGAACGTAGAGCCTTACCGCGCTTTTGTCTGAAAATGAAATTTCCAAGCATGTTTCCTCCAAATTTCATTCCCGTGGCAACTGCAATCAAAGCAATTGCTACAAAAATATAATTTTCAAGTTGAGAGACATCCATCAAAGCACCAACCGAGATAAAGAAAATAGCCACAAACATGTCTTTAATTGGACTAGAAAGTAACTTTGCAACTTCAGCAGATTTTGATTCGGCAACTAAGACTCCTGCCAAAAATGCGCCAATTGCAACAGATAATCCCACAATATTTGCAAATAAGGCATAACCAAAACAAACACCAAGTACACTAAGAAGCAAGATTTCACGATGTTCCGCAGCTGCAACTCTGTCAATTAATGGAGGGATAACACGAGTTCCGACGGTAAACGTTCCAACAATTAATCCAGTTGCTACCAATACAACCACAATTATTGATTCGATAGATACAGTTCCAACTAGAGCAATGGACTGTAATGAAGAAATCAAGATAACTGCTATGACGTCTTCTACAATCAAAATACCCAAAACAAGAATTGATGATTCCTTTTTGATCTTCCCCATCTCCTCTAAAATCTTGACAATTATTGCAGTACTGGAAATGGATAATGCTGCAGAAATAAACAATGCATCCATGAATTCTAATCCAAGTGCACTTGCAGTGTAGAACAAAACACCCAGAGTTGAAAACAATCCAATTGTTCCTACGCCAACTGCCATTTTACCAATGCTTTTGATTTTTGCATATGGGAATTCAATACCAATGACAAATAGAAGTAAAATAACACCAATTTCTGCAAAAAGATTTAACGCAGAAATATCAGACAGTATTCCAACTCCACCTACTACATCAGTAGAAGGGCCACCTTCAGGTAAAACCCAAGACCAAAATGGAGACAAGGGACCAATTAACATCCCAGCAAAAAGATATCCAATAATCAAGGGTTGTTTAATTTTAAAGAAAGCAAGAGTTACAACAGCACCAATGATCATAATGAAAGCTAAATCAGTGACAAAACTAGTGTGTGGAAGTTCAGGAGTTATTTGTTCAATTAAACTAGATACAGTATTGTTTAGAGAACTTTGAATTCCACCAGAATCCAGTTGAAGTGAAAGGTTCTGCATGTTATCCGTTAACAAAATTGTTTAAAAATGATTACGAATTACAAATTTGGAATTATTTTTGACAGGCTCAATTGTTTTCAAAATCTTTAACCTCTTTATGCCCAAAGATCATAATCGATATGCAGAGTGATGATTAGGTCATCTGAATTGTATGAAGAGATATGACCTGGGGTATCTGACTGCATAATTGGTTACTTTGTAATCACCTTGCTATTAATAGTACGGTACCATACCGTACTATATGATTCAATGTGAATATTGTCCAAGAGGGTTTATTGAAACAGCAAATGGATTGGCTGAAAAGACATTTCATGAATTACTTCATGAACCAGAAGTTGTAAACAAGTAACTCTTTACATTTTTTATTTTACACCCAACTTTTTTATCTTTAAATTTTTAATTGAATTTACATGGCTGCCAAAATTGTAAAGAAAAAAACTGCAACTAAAGCAAAAAAAGAGCCTAGTCCATCAGTATTATTAAAAAAAGTAGCATCAGTTTCAGATTCTAACAAAGCATTACAAAAAGAGATCAAAGTAATGTCAAAAATTTTCGGTGAAAATCAAAAAGTTCTACTTTCAATGAAAAGTATGATTGACACATTAACATCAACATTAGAACACATTCAAAAACAATCAAAACAAATCAACATAATTGAAGACGACACACAGAAGCTATATGCAGGATTAAATCAAGTGAGAACACAGTCAAATTTAGTAAATAAAATTAATGACCAAACTTCAAAATTAGAAAAAGAAATTGGTAGAATAACAGAATTACAAAAATCATCAAAACCGCAAGAATTATCTAAACAAGTAGAAGACAGTATGAATTCAATTAAAAATAATTCTCAAATGATTATCAAAATTGCTCAGAGAATTGATGAGGTCAGAGATGATTTAAGAAAAGTCTCTGGAAAGACAGATTCATTTTTAGAAATTGGTTCTGAAATGGATAATCTCAAAAGTACAATAGAAGAAATCTCAGGAAAAACTGCAAAATTAGATACAGGATCTCAAATTATTGAAAGTCTCAAACAAGAACTAGGAAGAATTTCAGAAGGAGTGTCTTCAAGTTCAAATCTTAACGCAGAATTAGATGCAATCAAAGTCACCATTGATGCCATATCATCAAAAGCATCAAAAATTGATTCATTGGGAGGGGTAATTGATGGACTAAAACAACAATTTGACACCATAGCATCAAAAGCAAGTTCAGTAGACAATTTGAGCCTAGAATCGATTAAAGATTTGGGAGGAAAGATTGACAAAATTGAGACTGAGATTGGTTCACTAGCTCAAAGGGCAGATTCAACAGCATTTGTTGGAGAAGGCCTAAAATCAGTTCAAGAAGAATTTTCAAATTTCAAACAAAATGTATTTGATAAAACTAACAGTATTGAGCAAAAAATATCATCAGTTTCTGACACATTGAAAAGACAAGATGAATCTACTATCGAATTCCATAAAAAATCTGAAAAACTCTTTGAAGAATTACAATCAGTCAAAGAAGTCACAAGCAAATCATCAAGTGATTCATCAAAAGAAATGATGGCACTCCTAAAGTTATCAGAATACCAATCAAATATCAGAATGAATGCAGAATCAAAATATGGAGTTGCTAAAGACATTGAAAAAATGGCATCTCAAACTGCAGATATTGTAAATCTCTTTGATAGAGTTTCAATTGAATCAGGCGAAAATATCCCATTACCTCACGAGGTCAGACAATGGGCAGTAAGTAAAATCTTAGATTGTGCTGATAAATGGGAAGTTAGATTTAGTGATGTTTATTCGATTTTGACTAATGCAATAGGAAGAGACATGCTAAAAGAAGCAATCAGAGTTCAACAAGTTAGAGATATTTACGGAATTAGAGCAGTTGATGAAATTAGAAAAGATTTGAATATTTCTTAGATTCCTATTTCATCTTCTTTTTGTAATTGTTCTTTCTTTCTTTTCAAGACAGCAAAGATTCCAATAATTACGGCAATCCAAATAGCACTTAACATCATGTTTTCAGGACTAACATACATGTAGGGGGTTGCATCCATTATGTTGATTTTCAATAACAATGCCCTATCGTTGATATCCAACATTCCTGTATGATATGCTGAATTATCTTTTGAGAGTGAAGATATTTCATCTATACCTGCAAACATTGTATCGATGTTATTTTGAATTCGAATGAAGTTGGTAGATTCAGTACCAAATATCCAAACAGGGTTTTTCCAAACATTGCCACTTTCATCTGTTGTTTCAGGCAGATTTGCCATCACTAAATCCAAATCAGTTTGGATTGCTACCAAATGTTCACGAATTATTACAGGATCAGAAGAAGATACAATTCCATCAAGGTTTCCACGAATTCTATCTAGAGGGTAAATGTCAGCATTGTAACCAGAAATTGCCATGTAACCGCCAAAAATAATTATTCCAAGAATTCCCACCATGGCTAACTTGTAGATATTATCAGACATTGTTGTTTTATCACCAACACCTGCATTTACATTATTTGAAGATAATCTTGATCTTGCAGTTACTGCTACAACACCAATTATTGCAACAGCCAATACCACCATTGCAATTGTACCAAATTCAGGCATTAGGTAATTTACCTGTATGACACATAAAAATTCACTGGAATTTCCAGAAACAAAACTAGTTAGTTTCTAAAGGAATCTCATTTGTCAAATCAACTTTTTTGAGTTGTTCTTTCTTTCTTTTTAGCATAGCAAAGATTCCAATTATTGCTGCAATCCAAATAGCACTTAGCATCATATTTTCAGGACTGACATACATATGCGGAGTTACATCCATTATGTTGATTTGTAATAATGATGCTCTATCATGAACATCCATCATTCCAGTATGGAATGCAGGATTATCTTTTGGAATAGACGAAATTTCATTTACGCTGATAAACATCATGTCTATGTTATTTTGAATACGAACAAAGTTGGTAGATTCAGTACCAAATATCCAAACAGGGTTTTTCCAAATATTACCACTTTCATCTGTGGTTTCAGGTAAATTTGCCATCACTAAATCCAAATCAGTTTGAATTGCCACCAAGTGATTACGAATCATTTCCGGATCAGATGAGGCCATAACACCATCAAGGTTTCCACGAATTCTATCTAGAGGGTAAATGTCAGTATTGTAACCAGAAACTACCATATAGCCGCCAAAAATAATTATTCCAATTATCCCAGTCATTGCAAGTCGATAGATATTCTTTGCAGTTTTTTCCTTTTTTGTAAGTGGTTTGTCATTGACAGATTTATTTTTTTTAAATCGAGTATGCGACAAACTCATGTAAGCGATGTAGAAAAATCCCACAGTTTGTAGTAGAATAATCGGTACAAACACAGGATTATTTGAGAATATTGAAATGAATACTCCCATTATACCATAAACGCCAAAAAATATTTCCAAAAGAGTAGTTTGAGTAAATGGCAAATTGTATGCCTTGTCTCTCCAATCATCATCTTTTGTTATGATTCCATATTTTGGAGTTCGAAGAAATTCATTTTTCTTTCCAAGTACAGCATCAAAAACTGCAACAGTGTTGTTTACAGACATTCCTGCATTGTAAACTAGTAATGCAGGAAGTAGTTTTGCTTTTGATTTCCAAGATTTACCATACATGCCTTGTATAATGATAATATATGCACCAGGTCCCATTGCAAGATACGTAGCAATAGTTAGTGCAGGAAGAAAACTTACCACATAAAGATTGATTTGGCCAGCTAACAAAACAGGTAATGCTAAAAATTGTATAAGCATTAACGGATATACAATGTGACGTGTAAGTTGAATGAAAGCCTGAATTTTTGCTTCAATTGCAACTTTTCTTTTCATAACTACATCAGAAAGTAATTTTACAGCACATTGAATAGAGCCTTTTGCCCAACGAAATTGTTGTCTTTTAGCTCCGTTCATTTGTGCAGGTAGTTCTGCATCAACTACAATATCAGGCAAAAATACACATTTCCATCCTTTCATTTGTGCGCGGTAACTCAAATCAAGATCTTCAACAAGAGTGGCAGTATGCCAACCACCAGCATTCTCAATACACTCACGTCTCCAAATTCCTGCAGTTCCATTGAAATTCATAAAAAGATGAGAATTGCTTTTTGCTTTTTGCTCTACAAGAAAATGAAAATCAAGACTAAGTGCTTGGACTTGAGTAATTGTAGAATAGTCTTCATTAACATGTCCCCAACGACATTGAACTAGACCAATATTAGATTTTGAAAAGTGCGGAATTGCTTCTTTAAGAAATTGTTTTGGAGGAATAAAATCAGCATCAAAAATTGCAACAAGATCAGTATCAGTTGTTTTCATTGCATGCTTCAAAGCACCAGCTTTGTACCCTTTTCTAGTTCCACGCCTCACATGTTCAATTTGAAAACCTTGTTTTTGATAACCATCAACTACATCATGCATCAATTCAACTGTATCATCATCAGAATCATCACAAACCATTATTCTCATCTGGTCTTTTGGATAATCTAAATTACAAACAGCGTCTACTAGCCTTTTTGCAACATACTTTTCGTTGTATATTGGCAGTTGTATTGTAACTGAGGGAGTACCCCAGTCTTTAGTAGTATGAACATTTTTTCTTTTTCTAGAAAGGAATGCAAGGTAGTAGAAATTTACAGTGTACGCAGTAATGATAATTGCAGAAATTATGAACAGATCAAATACTAATGAAGTAAAGGGGTTTATTGCCATGTCCCAAATTCACAGAATCACTAATCGCTATTTATACTTGTAAAAAAATAATATTATTTTTGCTCATAGATCTTAATTGCTTGTGGAGGACATACACCCTCACATGCAAGACAGAAAATACAATCTGGTTCTTTAGACATTAATGGTTTCTTTTCAGATGCAGGATTTCCAGGAGTATCAAACCATTCGTATACACCTACAGGACATGCTTCAAGACATCCACCATCTGCAATACAAATATCATAATCTACTGAAACGAATTCGCCCCAAACACCCATGATACCATTTGAAGTGCCTTTCCTACCCCAAGTTTTGATGGTATGCTCTGGAGCATCATAAGCCTTTGATGGTTTCATTTTTGATTTATAATCAACATCAATTGGTCCAGGTTTTGCACCATCTGGAATTTCAATTGCACTGTCATCTTCTTCTTCCTCATCATCTTTAGCTTCAACTGGTTTTGGTTTTGCACCAAGAACAATCTTTGCCAGAGGAGTTAATTCTTCTAGTTTTTGAATTGCTGCAACTTCAGATAATTTTTCAGTTTTAGCAAAGTATGAAATCATCTTATCAGCCAAAATAGTATTTCGTAAAATAGTATCAATTACCATTTTTGCAAAATGGTCTGCTTTCTTTCTATAATCTCTAACCCAGTTTGGATCACCAAACTTTTCAATTGGGAAAATTTGATAAATAATATCTACAACTTCACCAGTGACGATTTCTACTGTAACTGATAAATCAACTTCTTCGTATCCTTTTGCATCAGGATCATCCATGTTTTGCTCTTTCCATCTATAAGTTGCAAAAATTCTATCTGCATACATGTCCATTTCAAATGCCTTTTTGAGACCATCATGAACTGATTTTAGCTCTGCAACTTCTTCAAGTTTAATTGGTAATCTGTATAATCCGAGTTTGAATCCATGTAACGGATAAACACCACGTTTTGCAGTTGGGGCCTCCATTGAATAAACTCGATCTTTGAGAAGTAAGGACATCTAGTTTTTGTGATTTTTTTTTAGATAAAAAGGTTATCAGTCGTCATCGTCAGGACAGGTAAGTTCTCGGAGTTCGGTGTATTTTTTTTCCATTGCTTCTGCATGAATTTCTACTTGGGAGAGATCATAGGAATCCTTTGAAAAATACCAACGAATAGGAACCCAATGGCCTATACCATCCATGTCATGGATCATGCCTTTATCGGCTTTGACATTGATTTTTTCATCAATTGAAGTTTCTTTAATTTCAAGACCTCGTTTGGTTTTATCTTCCATAATAATATCAGACTCGCCGTCTTTGATAAAATAGAAAATACCTTTCTTTAAAACAGGAAGGTCTAGAAGCAATTTATTTTTCCACAGGATTTCCTATCATGTTTCCCCATTCAGTCCAAGAACCATCATAGTTTCGGACCTTTGGATATCCAAGTAGATATTTCAAAACAAACCAACTGTGTGATGAACGCTCTCCAATTCTACAATAACAAATTACATCTTTGTCTGGAGTAACACCTTTTGGTTCATAGTTTTGTCTCAATTCCTCAACTGCTTTGAATGTGCCATCAGCGTCATTAACTGCAGTTGCCCATGGAATATTATTTGCATCAGGGATGTGACCACCTCTTTGTGCATGCTCCATTGGATATTCTGGAGGTGCAGTTATTTGACCAGTGAATTCTGCAGGAGATCTTACATCAACCATTACAGTATCTTCTTTACCAATTCCTCTACTAACATCAAATAGATATGCACGCAATCCCTCATCTGGTGGTTGTGCAATGTATTTTGTTGATGCTATTTGAGGTTCATCAGTGGTGTAATCTTTATTTTCTAATTCCCATTTTTTTCTTCCACCGTTCATAATTTTCAAGTTTTCATGACCGTATATTTTGAAAACCCAGAAAACAAATGCGGCAAACCAATTGTTAAAGTCTCCATAAAGAATTACTTCAGTGTCTGCAGTAATTCCGTTTTTTGACATTAATGCTTCAAATTCTTTTTTGCTAATGATATCTCTAGTAACAGGATCATTAATGTCTCGTTTCCACCAGATTAAACTGGCACCATTAATGTGACCTTTTTGATATCCATTTACAGGATCATAATCAACTTCAACTAATTTTCTATTTTCATTTGGAGGGTTTTGTGAAACCCATTCAGTGTCTACTAAAACTTCAGGATGTGCGTAACTCATAATTTCTACGAATTTGTTTTCATACTTATTTGTTTTTCCAAGGAATAACAAAAATATCATTTTTATGTAAATAGACTTCAGAAGAACTGCTTGAAATTACAAAAAGTAGCAGTGGTAAGCAAGGTAGGATCCAAGGATTCAGAGCAAGCTGCAAAAGAAGTTACAAAAAAACTATTAGCAAAAAAATCTACAGTGTTTACAATATCCCCAATTGAAGTTGAAGGGGCAAAACAACTTGAGACACTAGAAGAATTAAAGAAAGAAAAACTGGATTTGGTGATTACTCTCGGAGGGGATGGTACCACACTCAGGGTTTTTAGAAATTTAGAAAATGAAACTCCAATTCTCACGATTAACGTGGGAGGAAACAGAGGAATTTTAGCAGAAATTACAATTGAAGAAATTGATAATGCAATTGAAGAAATTTTAAAAGATAATTTCTTTTTAGACAAAAGAACCAGAGTGGTAGCTTCATGCGGAGGAAAAGAATTCCCACCTGCATTAAATGAAATTTACATTACAAGAACAAATTTGACAAAAACTGCAGAAATTGAAATTAAATTTCAAGACGATACGGTAACACAAAAGATGGACGGAGTAATTATCGCAACACCAAGTGGTTCTACAGGACATTCGTTTTCACTTGGAGGTCCAATTCTGCATGAAAGTTTGGATGTCTTAATCATTACACCTGTTGCACCAGTTTACAGATTGGCATCATTGATTGTTCCAGATGAAAAAATCGAAATTACTTGTTCTCATGATTGTAATATCGCAATGGATGCACAAGTTGTAAAAACAGCTGGATATGAAGAAGCAATCACAATTAAAAAATATAAAAAACCAGCAGTCTTTTTAAGATTAAAGAAAAGAGGACTGAGACAGATGAGCAAGCTTGGATTTTAGAATTTTAGATGCCAGTGCCTTTTATGCAGGAGTCCCATTTCGATCATCAGAGGACTGTTACACAACATCATCCGTATATGATGAAATAAAACACATAAAGAAAAATCATGATGCATTAGGAACTTTGCTTGAAACTAACAGACTAAAAATTCGAGAGCCTAGCGAGGAATCAACAAAAAGTGCAATTAAAGCAGCTAAAGATACTGGAGATTTTCCACAACTCTCAAAACAAGACATGTCAGTTATTGCACTATGCATTGAAACAAAGGGTGAGATAATTACTGATGATTTTGCCATTTCAAACGTAGCCAAAAATTTAGAATTGAAAATTTCGCCAATTATGACTAAAGGGATTACAGATGTTGGAAAATGGGTGCATTATTGTCCAGGGTGTAGAACGAATCACTCTAGTGGGACTGAATGCCCAGCTTGTGGCACTCCATTGAAAAGAAAATTGCTTAAAGATTGAAAATATCTTTAAATTTTATTTTCTTAACATGATTTCAAAAATGGTCACATGTGAGGGAGAAGGGATCCCCCACATGGTTGAATCAGGTGTTCTATGACTTATGCAAGAGCAGCTACTGTATGACATAGGATCTCCTCACTGTACATGCATTGACTGTGGAATCTAACTTCTGTAGGATTTGTACATTTTGTACAAACTAGTTGGATAGGCTGAGTGCAATGAAAACATTGCTTTCCCACATCCAACTCCCCTCCACATCGTCTACATAACGTGTCTGGCATATTTTTTCCTCCTATGGAATTAGATTGTATATGTCACCAGTTAGAAAGGCAGTTGCAATTCCTGCACCAATGGGAATTCCCATTGCAATGCAAAGAAGATCAAATTTTACTACCTTCTTAAATGGAGCATGTACCATTGCATTCCAAGTATTTTGTTTTTCCATATGTATCACCTCAAGGAAAGTTTTTTCTCCCAATCTTCCATTTAGAAATTACTTCTTCAGGATATGAAGAAACTTTCTCCATGGAAGATTTGACAGACTTTTTGAGTTGATGGATTGATGAAATATTTTTCATTTCATTGTACCTCCATTATTCTACTGACACAATCCTGCCTTTTGGTTTTTTTTCGGCAAGAGAAAATGTCAGCTCCAATACACCATTTGTGTATTTTGCTTTTGCAGAATTTCCATCAACGTCATACTTTAATGGAAACTTTGTTCCATACTTTCTTTCTCCGTGTTCTGCAGAAATTGATACAACATTATCTGCCACATTAACCTGGATGTCAGACTTTTCAATACCAGGCATTTCAGCTACGAGTTTAATGACACGATCTTGTTCATCAATCGTCTCATCCACATACACATCTCGTATGCCAGAATCACTAATTGCAGAGAGCGGCTTTGTATTACCCCATTCTTTTACAATGGGTTTTCCATCAGGACCTATGGTCATCTGATAACCATAATAGTATGGTCCATGTGTTTGGATTTCTCCTTGTGGAGCATCAAAGACATCACCCATTGAAAAAAAGGGGCTCGATAGTCTTCGAAATGTTTTTTCGAATTGGTCATCAAACATCTTTTAATCACCGATTTAATGTAATAGAGATTACAAAATATAAAGATTTTGCATATATTATCTATATATGACAATAATGTCATACTACTGACAATATTAAAATATCAGAATGATGTTTCTCATATCATGCAAACTTTAGTTGCAGAATATGAGAATCAGGCAAAACCAAAATCACAGAGACATGTGACCTACTTTTGCAGATTATGCAGAAATTATGGAATAAAAACTAGAAAGGCCCATTTGCAAAATCATCACAATGCAAATCGAGATACCGTTACCAAACGAAGTAACAATGATCTTGTAGATGTCATTTTTATTGAATCAAGGTAAAAAGAAAAAATTATGGATGCATTTCTGTTTGCATTAGCATTCTATTAACATCAAGTATCATACATGCAGGATGTGCAATTTTTTCAGCCATTATCCCACAAGTGTGACAAAAGAGTCTAGTTGGCTCATTACAGAATTTGCATCTATGTTCTACTTCTAATCTAGAAGTACATATTTTGCAGGATTTATTTTCCATGAGATATAGTATAGTAAAATAAATTTAAAAACTAATCGAAAATTAGAATCAGCTAATTAGGAAATACTAATTTTATTATTCTCTATTTGAGATAGTCATAAAGGGTTCTAATGAATAGCCAGAATTATAACTCAGGTTTACATTATTGATTCATGGATGATGATTGTGAGAATTGCCTTCACACAAAAGAGGATCACAAGCTTACATTAGGTAGAATAGGCAGCGGAGATTTCTTACCAGGTACATCAATGCCAAGTGGAAAATTGCAATCAAAAATATTATGCACAAAATGTTCATGTAAAAACTATGTTCCCAAAGAAGCCTAAGCCACACAGGTACCAAATTCAAATCTGCAAAAATTAAAACGAATACAACAGGGTTTGGATCTGTGAAGTTCTAGTCAAGTTCCACTTTATGAAGACACATCGACTATTTTGATGACAAAATGAATGAAAACAGGTAGAAAATTGAGTTTATTCTTTTAATTTACTCTCTTTGAAAACATCAGAGCCATACCAACAGTATCTGAAATAGTCAAGACACCACTCATGAAACATTGGATCCTCTGAATAAAACATCTCACTAATATCAGCCTCCCCATCAACTGTTGGAAACATTATGCATGCCTCTTTCTCATTCATTACAAGTACTGTTTGAACATTTTTTGCCATTTTTCTTTGAATTAATCCATCATCCATCAATTTATCAAATCCCAATTTCTTGAGAAGGGCCTTTCTTCCTTTTGGAACTACTGCAGATTCAGAAAAAATATAATCAAATTTTGTACCCTTCTTAACTTGTTTTATCAGGGGCTCTATCAGGTCTAAAGGAACTTCTGATAATATTTCATAGATGTATTCATCAGAATTTTTGTAAATATTCTTCCACTGCTCCATTGTTTTAGAAAATCCTTTTACACGTTGACTTGCAGCTAATTGCCCACAACGCATCTTGAATTTATGTGGAATTTCTCCAAAATTATGCTCTTCAAAATATTTCCTATTTTGTGTAAGAAAAACCAAGGATGGAACCTGAGTACATACAGTTTGTCCAAATGTCGTTAACGTGTATTTTCCATCAGTTTTCTTTTCAATTAAACCGCTTTCTTCCAATCGTGTGAAATTTCTATGTACTTCTTGTTTTGTTGCATCAATCTCTTTTGCTAGTGCAGTTGGAGTAGAGTTTTTTTCTAATAACTTGAATAAAATTTGCATTCTTTGAGGACTAGCTAAATCAAGTACATAATTTGCAGTTTCATCAAATAGATCTGTCAATGATAACACTACTCAATACAGGATAAAAATGATCACAGATTTTATTCTATGGTTTGAATGAATTCCTTTAGTCATGTCAAAAATTATAAAAAAGAAGTTTTGTTGCTAGCCAAAGATTCCGCTAGCAACAGAGTATGCTCCAATGCCCACTCCAATTACTACACCGATTCCCATACAGAGAAGGTCAAATTTTACGACCTTTTTGAAAGGGGCATGAACCATTTTATCCCAGTTTGAGATTGGTTGTGATTTCATGATTATAGTTAGGAATAGTAGTAGATAGAATCTGGTAAAACTAACAAATGACAAGTAAGCTATTCAGCTGACTAAGGTATATTGTCAATTTTGACGTATCTTTATCATGAGAATTGATAGTTGCAGAAAATGCGGAATAGAATTAACAATCAAACAAAATTGTTCAATTTGCAATGAAACTATCAAGTTTGATTGTAAAAAATGCCACTTTGAATCAGAGGAACAAATTCACTCATTATGCAGATTGGTAGATATGAATCACAGGCCACAAATTTCTGAGGTAGCATAATGTCAAGAAATGCAGGGCCACATCCATTATGCATAGGGAAATGTCAAGAGTTTCAGGTGAAAAGATATGGATTAAGTAAACGGTATGAGTTGGGACAAAAGTTATGCCAGATGTGTAATCAATGGATTCACTATGAAGGTGTCTGGTGTCCGTGTTGTCACAAACGTTTGAGAACTAAACCAAAATCTAAAAGACGTGCAGATTTTCCACGAATTTAATTTTAAAAAGAAATTATTTGGATTGCAGATACTCTATCATTGCATTACAATGATCAACCATAAACGCATCAAGATTTCCTAATTTCCCTTCCCATTGAGAGATAGAAGTATTGACACATATTTCAAGAGAGTCAACATCAGAATCTAATCCAATCTGAGCATTATCCATTATGCTTTGTGTAAACATTTGATTTGTACCTACATGTTTTTTTGTTGCAAGTAATTCAGTATGACCTGATACAAGAACCGTAAAATCAAAAGTTTGCAAGACATCATGAGTTTCCAAATACAAATCAATGTCAGGAGTTACTCCAAATGCACGATATGGTGATTCAGCAGGACGAAACAAATCAACTAGCATTGCAATTTCATATTGAGGTAAAAGAATCAGCCAATTTCCTTTAGAATGAAAGTCCCCAATGTTGTGTAATTCAATAGTTTTATCACCAATTTCCAGAGTATTGAAATCACCTTCAAGAACCATATTGGGTATAGGACGGTTAGGATCATTATCAGATACAAGCAAATCGGCAGCATCTTTGTGTGCAATGTATGTTATATCTTCAGAAAATATCATACCTGCAGCCCCAGTATGATCCTGATGGTGATGAGAGTAAATCATGTGAGTGATGGGTTCATCAGTTACTTCGTTAATTGCTTCTAGATATTTTTCACCAATAGGTTTTGGTGCATCAATTACAACAACACCCTCTCCAGTAGTTAGAAACATTGTCTGGTATCCACTTCCAACAAGCCAAAATACTCCATTTGCAATTTCAGTTACAACATATCCTTTTTCTTCAGACACTATTGGAGGTATAGAAGCATATTGTAATGTATTTTCAAATAGTCCAAAAGTGTCATGCATAATTGCTTTACACTCACCTTTGTTTTTCATTGCAACATGATCTGCAGTTAATGCACACATGTTTCCATATGTTTTTTCATTAACACCACAAACAGGAGCATATTCCAAAGTACATGCAATAGGTGGTATGTCAACATGCCATCCAATTTTTTCTAATCTATCCATAGAGCTTGGTTTAACACAGACAGGTGTTGCATCAGACTTGAAGAGTAGTTGTCTATCTTCTGTACAAATAACATCGTTTGCTGAAATTCCTGCATTGCCCTGCTGATATGGTCTAAGATAGGGTTGCTTTACTCCATCCATAACACAGACTTTTCCAGGATATATTCCAGGTCCACATCTGTCATTTAGAACACAGATTTCACCAAGTGAAACATAACCTGGTGCACAAATGTTGTTGTATGGAATATGTTTAGAGTATGATTTAGTATCAAGAATTTCAACTAATTCATATTTTTTACTTGATGAATCAGCAGGAGGGTTTTCAACATCAGTTACTTTTACAGAAATCTTGTAGGATTTTCCCTCAACATAATCAAATCCTTTGATGGAATCATAGAAATTTTTCCAACTGAAATCCATACTCTCACGAACATTCATGCATTTTTGTGGACCAACTCCAACACAGTCAACCAGTTTTGAATCAATGTATAGAATTTTGGTTTCAGAAGGTGTCTCTAATCCAAGTTCCACCCTCACTTGACTTCTTAATTCATCAAGTTCCTCTCTAGGCATATCAAAACTAACCATTTTTGTAATCTGGTTCATCAAGACTAATCCTTCTCTATCGTGAGATAGTTTCTGTCCTGTCTCTTTAAATGCATAATATGCTTTCATGATTTCTAGACGTTGGTTTGTATCATTCTCATCGGGATTATTCATCCAATTCTCAACCATGGTTTTTAATTCCTGCTGAGTTATGGATGAATTTACCACTGCCATATCTTCAGCATATGATTCCTGTAAACCCACAATTCCTAAAAATATCAAAGGAATAATTGTCAGAAATAATTTCATGTGTATTATAAGAAATTACACTTTAAATCCTTTGATGAAATTTGATTTTTAGTAATCATATCTCATCTAGTTTACACTAACAGTTCCTTTCATCCAAGGATGTAAAGTACAGAGATAACCATATTCACCAGACTTTTCAAATGTGTTTGACCAAGTTTTTCCTGCTTGAATAAATCCTGAATCAAATGTGTTTTCATCATCTGTAACAGTGTGTATAACAAAGTCTTCATTTGTCCAAGTTACAGTAGTACCTGAAGCAATCTCAATTGCAGTAGGATCATAAGATTCTACAACGTCAGGATTCCATGAATCCTTGACAATTATTACTTTGTCTGTTTTAATTTTTGGTGCATCAATTACTTTGGCTTCTCCCAAGTTATCATATGTGATTAGTTTTGGTTGCTCTAGTGTTCTTATCAAATCTTCTTGCCACTCTATCATGGAATAACTTCCTTTGTTGTTACTAGGAGTTTGAATTTCAGATAATGATGATGCATCTTCTAACACCTCAATTATTGCCATAGAGCCACGTTCTTCTTGAATACCGTGAACATGGAATAGATATTTTCCTGGAGTATCCCATGTTGCCTCTATAATTGCAGTGTCACCATTTCCAATTAGATGTGTCTGTGCAAAGTATGGTTCATTCCATAAAATTCCTGAAGGATATACTTTCATTATTGTACTGTGCACATGGAAAGGAGATTGCAATACGCCACCAACTCCCATTACATAGAATCTAGTTAATTCCCCAGAAACAACTTGTATTGGGTTATCCATATACTGGTTTGCGTATCCGTTTACTGGATAAAATTCTGTAAAGTATTCTAATGCATTATTAGGATCAAACTCACTTAGAGTGAAAAAGTATTCCCGTGCAGGCTCCATTGGACGTATTGCAGGATCAATAATCATTGCACCAAACATTCCCATTCTCACATGTTCAGATGTTGGAAACGCATGACAGTGATACATGAACATGCCAGCTTCATGTGCAACAAAATGATACGTGTATTCCTCACCAGGCATTATCTGTGGAAAAACACCATCATTTGTAGAATCATGAGTTCCATGAAAATGGATTGTGTGGGCATATGGAGTTTCATTTACAAATTTTACAGTAACGTCATCGCCTTCTGAAAATCTCAAAGTTGGTGCAGGGACTGTTCCGTTGTACGTCCAGACTTTAGCTTGGACGCCAGGAGATACTTCAATTTTCGCATCTTGAGCAATTAACGTATAAGATAATGTCTTAGGATTAGGATTTGTAAATTTTGGATAAATCTCAGATGATTCTGCAGTAGTTGTTTGAATTTCAGGAGATTGGATAAATGCTACAAATGCAATACTGAATCCAATGATTACACCCACTATTACAAACATTGTTGTGTTTTGCTTCATTCTATTTTTCTCCTATAGTACCAAAGATAATACTACTATAGAAACTGCTGCAATGATATAGAATCCATAAAATGCCTTTCTGTGACGTGGGATTCCAAGTTTTTGTTTAATTGATAATTTCATAATATTATCTCCGTTAGTGTGAAGCGAGAACATTGTGAAAAAAACTCACAATTTCTTTCGTGTCTAGGGAAATATTGTTCTCGCATGAGATAGATACGATGCTTGTGATGATAAGGTATAGTCAGCTAATCAGCTTACCGAAGAACGAACCCTTAGGGGCTGGTTGTCTGTTCAGATTGTAAATTAAAACACAAATCAATTCATACAACGAATAGAGATCAAAAAATCCCCAGATCTGAATATGAATATGGACATGAGTTTTAGTACTATGGGGATTCTAAACAAAGCATGTCATCAGTCGATTTTGGAAGAACTCTAAAATGTGATAAATGTGATGCAAGGTTCAAGTATCCTCATAGGCTGGAAAAACATAAAGAAATTGCACATAATAAGAAAAAAGAGAAATGCAGAGCATGTGGTACTGAATTTCATACGATTGAAGATCTTAGAAAGCACAAAAAAGATTGTAAAGAAAAAATCTAATTTTCTTTTATTTCATAAACACCTCCCTGTTTTGGAGAGGAATTAGGAATCATGTAGTGTTTTCTGATTTGATTTTTTTAGATATTTGCTTTTGGTGTCCAAAGTTTTTTTGATTTTTTTGGCACGAGCATCACCAAGACCTTCAACTTTTGCCAAGTCGGCAGTTGTTGCACTAAAAACTTTCAACGGGGTTCCAAATTTCTCAAGCATTCTAACTGCAAATTTTTCCCCAATTCCAGGTAAACTACACAGAACTGACAGTTGCTGTTTTTCCAAATCTGAAGATTTCTTTATCTTTTTGAGAAAAGGTCCCTTTGAAACATCTTTTCTTGAACACATGGATACAAGTAATTTTGCAGTATGAGTTGCACTTGGAGTAGGAATCACGGGAATTTGAAAATCAAGAACAACAGAAGAAATTGCGCCATAAAATATCAGGGGATTTTCAGTTATTTCCTCAATTTCATCAACGTTTCCTTCCATGAGAACTACAGGATGCTCAAAATGCTCCTTTAGTCTAGAGCACTGATCAAAAAGGCGTCCATCAAATACAGATGCCATTAAATCTCGAATGCTTTTTCTCTCAACTATAGTTTCAGGAGCCACAATATAATCACCAATTGGAAGTGTTTTCATTTCAATGTTTAATCCAATAGATTTTAGTAAATCAGGAATTCCACTTTTTCGCTCCCTTTCATCTACAACAATTCTAAGATTTTTTAACTCCACAAGTAACACATGAAAAGAATTGTTAATATCTTATATGAAATACGCTTGAGATTTTATTTTCTAGGATTGTCTTCAGCAGGAGGTGAATTTGGCGGAGCATTTCCAGAACCACTTTTCATCATTTCAGTAATTTTTGTTTCTTGTTCTTTTAGAGATTCTTTGAGTCGTGTTTCTTGTTTTTCTAAAACAGTAGCACGTGTTTTGGTCATTTCAATTCTTTCTTCCAACTCATCAACTAATTCCTGTTTTTTTGATTTAATCAAAACAGTACCAGCTTGTTTGAACACTGCATCACCATCGGCTACTTTTTTTAATTCTTCAAGAGCTTTTTCAGTTTCTGCTTTTTCAATATCAAGATGTTGTTTTTGAGTCATTACAGACTGGAGGTTCTGTTGAGATTGTTGCATTTTCATAATTTGTTCTTGAAGCCATGGTGGCATTTGTCCTGCTGACATGTTTTATCAAAAAATTTGTTTCATTATATCTTTACCGATTCAATTGTGTCATCACTGGCTTGAATCAACCTAAGTGTGGAATTCAAATTTGCTCTAAGGTGAGATAATTGATCAGTTTCAACTGAGATGGTGAGTTTTTCATCAAAGGCTATCTTGGTTTTTACAGGATTTTCTGGATAAAACTCATTATCAGCATTTACTGATTCGAAAATTGCTTTTGTTTTGTCTTTTGCGTCGACAGTAATTTTTGCACTAAAGTTTAATGTCATATGCAGTACCGGCTACCTTATAGCTGCATTTTTTGCAAGACCAGATTCCTACTGCATCACGACTAAATGATGTGGAACCACATTCAGGACATGTTCTTTTTTCTTTTAATTGAAGGTGAATTTTTGTATATTGTTTTCTAAGTTTAATTCCGTAACGAGCACCTAGTCCTTTAAGAGATTTTTTTGCTTTTGCCATTTTATTAACTTCCTGATTGAGCTGCTTTTAATTTTTCTCTTATTTTTGCGCCTACTTTGACTGAGATTTCACCACACTGATTAATTTCATCTTGGGTAAATCCATCAGAACCACCTTTTTGTAAAGCACAAATATTTCCATCAGAATCACTTGTAATTGTAACACGAGCATCCATACTTGCCCATTCATCTCCATTTGGATCAACGATGATATGATTGCCAATTTTTCCCATTGTTACAGATACTGGAATAGTTTCAATTGGTAATGGTGTTTCTTCACCTTCTACTAGAGTTGGTTTCTCGTCAACCCAATCCCATTTCGGGGTTTTGGCTACAAGTAATGCAGCAGTAGCAGCATAAGAACATGCATCAAAGAGATTTCCATCTTGATCAACTACAACGTTATCAGCAAATACACCAACAACGGATTTGTCTTTTAGAATTACTAATTTACTAACATCAATCATGTGGCTTTCTCTGATTCCTCTATCAGTAACTCTTGCCAATTCAATGACAGGTGGTTGTGGAGGACCAGTTTCAACAGTTGGATGTGAAAGTGGTAATAGTTCAGCAGTACACATGAAAATTCCTCTATCACCAGTATCTGGGAAAGGTCTATCAGGTTGAATTTTAACTCCACAAATAACTTCAGTGTCACCTAATCTGACTCTTGCTGAACCATTTGCTTTTGGAATTGCATTAGTTTCAATAGTAAGTTCACGTGCTTCATCAAGTGCACGTCCATCAACTCTTTTTCCTTGTTCTAATAGTTCAAGGATTTGTGCTTTCTTTAATTCATCTAGAACAGATACAGATGTCATTTTTAGTCTCCTCCATTCCCAAAGTATTTGTCTTTGAGTGCTTTCTTTTGTAATTCGTAAACATCTTTACAACCTTTTACTCCAACGTCGACACATTTCTTGTATTCTTCAGGAGTTAGAACGCCATCTAATTGTAATAATGTAATTTTACCAAGGCTTGGCATGTAACCTATTGGCATGTCTGCTTGACCTGCTTGGTCTTCTTCATTGTTAACATCAAGAATTACAGTATCTGCAACTTTTCCTGCTGCTACGGCTGCAACCATATCTCTCATTGGAATACCAGCATCAGCTAATGCAACAGATGCTGCTGTAAGTGCAGCACAACGAGTTCCGCCATCTGCTTGTAAAACTTCAATGAAAACATCAACAGCAGTTCTTGGAAATTTCTCCAACATTACTGCAGGTTCTAATGCTTCTTTGATTACTTTGGATATTTCAATTTCTCTTCTTGATGGTGCAGGGTTTTTTCTCTCACCAACAGAAAATGGTTCCATGTGATATCTAACTCTTAAAATTCCAGTGTCAGTGTTTGACATGTGTTTTGGATGTACATCTCTTGGACCGAAAACTCCAACTAAAATTTTATTATCACCAAATTCAATGTAAGCAGAACCATCGGCATTTTTTAGTCCACCAGCTCTAATCATGACACGTCGTGTTTCGTCTACTTTACGACCATCACAACGAATACCATTCTCGTCCAATAGGACCATTGTTGCGTCTCTTCCGCCCATTATGATTCATCATCCTTTATTTCTAACATTTCTTTCACTTGATCAGTCAAATTAGCAACATGTGCCTTTTCGTTAATCATTTCAATTGCTTTTTTAGCCTTTAATAATCCCTCGGGAGTCTCACATGCCACCACTACCCAACCATTCTGTCCAATAGTCACAGCAGCATTAGTTGCCATTTCGATCATCTGGATCATGCTTCCGCGTTTTCCAATCAATCTAGGGACTTTACTAGGTGAGATTTTTACCAAGTCACCAGAGTCAATTGCACCTAAATCTCTATCAGAAATTGTCACCAGTGGATCTCTTGTTCTATCAAAATTAGCTATTCTTGCAGCTACCAAGTCACCAGTTTTTAGTTTGGTGGATAGTTCATCTGCATGAGCAGAAAAGTCTCGTCCAAAGACATCTTGAGCAGGCAAAAATCCTACATAGCATGAATTGATATCTAATTCCCAAGATAGTGAAGTATGGGAAATAACTTTACCAATTACTAAATCATTAATTTTTGGAATATATTTTCCAGTTAATGGGATTACTTTAACAGAATCATCATAAATTTCAGAAATTCCTATAGTTGTAGAAATTATCTTATCACCATCAAGAATTACATTTTGTTCAGGTCTAAATGGGCCTGTAGTTACTACATCGCCAGGAATAACGTATTTTCTTTTATTATCCATTATTGAACTACCTCAACTGAAGCTGAACCCTTAGTTATAGAACCTAATCTGTCTATCACGTTTGGCCTTGCCGCAGCGGGTATTTCAAGTATTGCTTTTAGTGAACCGTTATTTTGCCATTCTTCAGATTTTAGAGAACCTACTGATTTTAGAACTGCATATGATTGGGATGCAAATTGTGCCGGAATAGTAATTTCCAATTGTAGGCTTTCTGTTTTTAGGGCAATGATTGAACGAAGTTTTTCAACAATATCTTTTACCTGCTCTTCAGCATTTTTTTGAGGATCAACTGAAACTCTTCCATCTTTCATTGCTTGCTCAATTCTCAACGGAGGGTGAGGCAAGTGAGTTTTTGGATCCACATAGGTTTTGGCAATAAACGTAACAATCTGTTTTTTCTTGTCTTCTACCATTTTTCGTCTTTGATCAGTAGTAAGATTTAGATCACCTTTCTCTAGAATAATCTGAGCAATTTCAGTCTGGTCTTCAGTTTTGAAAGCTTTGAGTAATTTCTCAGAAGAAGGCCTAGTACCTTTTCCAGAATCAGTGTAAATTTCGTCAGAAACTAAAACTGCGGAAATATCTTTTTTCTTTCCCATTTTGAAATCCAATGCAGGATCAGGCTTTACCATAATCTCAAATTTTTCCCCTTCAAAGGAATATCTTACTAATGTTACATCGACCATTTCTAAATTAGATATGAGGATTTGCTATTTATCTGTACTAATAGAACATAGACAATAACGATATTTGATGACTTTGTTATTTTGAATGATTGATTAATTCAAGAATTTTTGAAATAACATTTGTGTGATCTGTGTTTATTTCAGTTGTAACCATTAGCAAGTGTCTTTCATCAATTGGAAATGAAATTCTTTTGATTTCATTATATTCGGCCATTGCATATTTTGCAGGACCAAGTTTATGTTCAATATTTTTTCGGGTTTGCCATCTCTGAGATGCATAATGGTGCATCATTTGAAGATCTTCATCATTTAGAATCGGGTTGATGTTTTCTCGAAAACCACCAGTAATTATTTTGCCAGCATTATTTTGAATTGCAGCATAGCGAATACTAGAATCGACATTTAGAACATCAGAAAATAACTTGTCAAAATCCATAAATCAGATACTCCATTGTGGACTTAAGCATATCTAGAGAAATAGGACAAACCAGAATGTCATTATCACTGTGCCCAAAACCAGCTAGATTTTTATGTGGATTTTGAAGATTTTGCTCATTGTCATCCTTAGATGTAATTAGTAAAGATAATCAAAAAATTGCTGTAAAACTTACAGGTATTCCATTACAATATGCAAATGCATTAAGACGTGTATGCCTCAATGGCGTTCCAACATTTGCAGTAGATACTGTAGACATTATTGAGAATTCTTCAGTATTGCCAGATGAAGGATTGGCCCACAGATTAGGACTAATTCCAATAACTACAGATTTGTCTAGATTCAATGAACCTTCAAAATGTGAATGCCAAAGTGAAACAGGATGTTCAAATTGTAAAGTTATGCTAGTTTTAGATTCAGGGGATTCAGACGTTACAAGAACAGTTCTTTCAAGTGAACTGTCCTCTGAAGATGATTCAATTAAACCAACATCAGACAAAATTCCCATAGTCCAACTAGCACCAGGTCAAAGAATCAAAATTGAATGCTATGCAAGACTAGGTCGTGGAACAGAACACGCAAAATGGAATGCTGCAACAATTTCAACTCTTACTGATACTGACAAAGAGGATGTCAAAGTACTAACTGTAGAATCTACAGGAGCTCTCAATCCAGAACAAATCATTATTTCAGGAGTAGACGAGGTCAGCAATAGAATAGGTCAATTTAAAGAAATGATTGACCAAGTTGAAGCATAATCTAAGCATAGACATTATATTTGGGTTTCAAACCGGATTATTCACATGACTAGTCAAGTCGTCATACACATGGCAAAAGATCTAAAGAAAGCATCTACAAAGAACGATGCACCAATTTGGGGCAAATTGGCCGAATATGCATTAAAACCATCTATTGCAAGAAGAGATCTTAATTTGAATAGAATTGGTCAGTTGACAAAAGATAATGATACAGTAGTTTTCCCAGGTAAGGTACTTGGAACAGGTAATATTTCTCACAAAATCACATTATTCTCATTTTCAATTTCAGAATCTGCAGCAAACAAAATCATTGAAAAAGGTGGAAAAATCATTACCCATTCAGATTTGATTGAACAAAACCCAACTGGAAAAGGAGTAGTTCTACTTGGCTAACGGAAGAATCAACAAACCAAAGGGAGCAAAACAAGAAACAGTTGTAAGAACTGACAGACCAATTGTAGTAGATGCAACTAACCATATTGCAGGTAGACTAGCATCCAATGTTGCAAAATTATTGATACAAGGAAACAGAGTATCAGTAGTTAACTGTGAAAAAATTATGATGAGCGGTGCAAGAAGCAACCAAATTCAAGAGTATAGAGAATTTTTAGAGATTAACAGTATTATCAATTACAAACACGGACCAAAACACTACAGAAGACCAGATACTGTAATGGCAAAGATGATTCGTCAAATGCTTCCTTTTGATAGAAAGCCATCAGGAAAAGAAGCATTCCAAAGACTAAGAACATACATTGGTTCACCTCAAGAAATTAAATCACTTGAAAAAATTCAATTTGAAAAAGCATTGATTAGAAAAACTCCATCAAACTATACAGCACTAGGAGAATTATGTAGGGTAATTGGGTGGACTGAATGACAACTCCAAAAACTGAAATCTATTTTGCAACAAGAAAAACAGCTAGTGCCCATGTTTACATTACCAAAGGTAAAGGAAAAATTAGAATTAACAACGTCCCAGTAGAAATGATTCCACAGGAAACTGCCCGTGAAGTTATTTTAGCACCTTTAGAAATTACTGGAGATTTGAGGGATAAAATCGATATTTCTGTAAGAGTAAGAGGTGGAGGTTTTATGGGTCAAGCCAGTGCCATAGCAACTGGAATTTCAAGAGCACTTACTGGATGGACTAAATCCAAGAAAGAGCCAAAAGATCATCCTTTCCCAAAATCAACTAGAGAAGACCTTAGAAAAAGAATCACTGATTTTGATAAATACCTAGTCAGTGGAGATGCCAGAAGAAAAGAACCAAAGAAGTTTGGCGGACCTGGTGCAAGAAGAAGAAAGCAGAAATCATACCGTTAGGCTGTGAAGGCTGTAATTCTTGCAGGCGGCAAGGGAACAAGAGGCAAACCATATACAGAATATTTTCCAAAAGCAATGACTCCTATCAATGGAAAGCCGTTGATAGATTATGTTGTAAAATATCTAAAATCATTTAGTTTTGTAAATGAAGTAATTATTATTTCAGATTTTGAGGGACTGGGAGGTCAAATCAAAAATTATTATGGAAATCAAAAAAAGATTACATTTGTTCAGGATTCTCAAAGTGGGACAGGTGGAGACTTGTTGCACATTGCAGATAAACTCAAAAATGAATCAGAGTTTGTTTTGTGGTTTGTAGATAACTTGTGTGCCATAGACCTTAAAAAAATGAGAGAATTTTTCAAAGAAAAAAAGAGTTCAGCATGTATTGCTACAAGAACAAAAAGAAAAGAAGAAACAGGATTTGCAACAGTTGAAAATGGGATAATTACAGAATTCAAAGAAAAACCAGTAATGAAACTACAGTTATCTGAATGTCTTGGAATCTACATGTTAGGACAAGACATCATTAAAAGAATCAAATCAAAACAAAAACAAAAAGAGATCAATCTATCTTATGATATTTTACAACAACTATCAAAAGAAGGAAAAATTAGTGCTTTTGATATTGGTGAAAAAGAATGGATGGATGCAGAATCTCCAATGGTTTTAGAAAGAAACGAAAAAACAGTAAAGAAGATTATAAAACAGATGGGATTTTAGATTCTTTTTCAAAGGCAGAGATTTTTTCTTCATACTGAAAAGTTTGAGCAATATCATCTAATCCCTCTAAAAGAATTTTTTTCTTGTAAGCGTCAATTTCAAAAGATATTTTCTCAGATGGAGTAGTGATGGTTTGGTTTTCCAAATCAACTTCAACAACACCAGTTTCTTGTTGCAGTTTTTCTACCGTTTTTTGATTCAAAGTGATAGGTAAAATTCCATTCTTGAAGCAATTACTAAAGAAGATATCTGCAAATGAAGGAGCAATAATTACTGAAAAGCCATAGTCAAGAAGGGCCCAAACGGCATGTTCACGACTAGAACCACAACCAAAATTATCTCCAGCTACGAGAATATTGGAATTTTCGTATTTAGAGTCATTTAGAACAAAATCGGGTTTTTTGTTTTCATTCTCATCAAATCTCCAATTAAAAAATAGGAATTTTCCAAATCCAGATTTTTGAACTAATTTTAGGAATTGTTTAGGGACAATTTGATCAGTGTCTACATTTACCTTGTCAAGTGGAGTTACAATGCTTGAGATTTTTTTAAAACATTCCATTTTAATTCAAATCCATTTTCCTAACATCTACAAAATGACCTTCAATAGCAGCAGCAGCTGCCATTACAGGGCTAACCAAATGAGTTCTACCACCAGTTCCTTGTCTGCCTTCAAAATTCCTATTTGAAGTACTTGCACATCGTTCACCGGGAGATAAAATATCAGGGTTCATTCCAAGACACATACTACAACCAGCTTCTCTCCACTCAAAGTTTGCATCAATGAAAATTTTATCCAATCCCATTTCTTCAGCTTGTTTTTTGACCATTTGAGATCCTGGGACAACCATGGCATGAACATTTGGAGATATCTTTTGTCCTTTGATTACTTTGGATGCCTCAATAAGATCTTCTAGTCTAGCATTAGTACAAGAGCCAATGAATACTCTATCGATTTTGATATCCTCAATTGAAGTTCCAGGTTTCAAATCCATGTAATCAAGTGCTTTTTCAGCCCCCTTCTTTTGATTAGGATCACCTTTTGAGAATTCATCAGGTGATGGAATTAGTTCAGTAACATCACAAGTCATTCCAGGATTAGTTCCCCAACTTACTTGAGGAGCAATATCATCAATGTGTAGTGTGAATTGTTTTTCAAATTTTGCATCGCCATCTGTTTTTAAATTGTCTCTCCAAGTGTCAACCAAGGTTTCATAATTTTTTGGAGTATACTCCCTGTCTCTTAGATAATCATATGTTTTTTCATCAGGTGCAATCAAACCTGCTCTAGCCCCTGCCTCAATTGACATGTTGCATATTGTCATTCTTTGCTCCATTGAAAGATCAGTTATTCCCTCACCACGGTACTCAATTACTGTTCCTGTTCCACCACCAGTACCAATATTTTTGATAATTGAGAGTACGATATCTTTGGCAGTCACAGCATGTGGGTTTTTTCGCTTACCTTCAACTCTAATTTCAAAAGGAGTTGGTTTTTCTAGCCACATAGTCTGAGAGGCCAAAACATGTTCAACATCACTAGTACCTATTCCTAAAGCTAGTGCTCCAAACGCACCATGAGTAGATGTATGACTATCCCCACAAACAATTGTAGTCCCAGGTAATGTGATTCCTAATTGAGGGCCAATGACATGCACAATTCCCTGATTTGGGCTATTGACATCAAATAATTTAATTCCAAAATCTTTACAGTTTTTTTCCAAAGTTTGGATTTGGACTGAAGAGGTTTGGTCCAATATGGGAAGTGAACGGTCAGTAGTTGGAACATTATGGTCCATTGTAGCAATAGTAAGATCAGGTCTTCTAACTTTTCTGTTATTCATTCGCAATCCATCAAAAGCTTGTGGAGAAGTCACCTCATGAACAAGATGTCTGTCTATGTAGATTAGTGAAGGATCATTTTGTTTTTCAACAACAACGTGAGATTCCCAAATTTTTTCAAAAAGCGTTTTTCCCATTTCAATCCTGGTCTGGTTTATACTTGAACAAACCACCAGCTGCAATTATTTTTCCAATAATTTCTGAAAATGGTTTCATTTTGTAGGTTTGGTTTTTTGTAATATTTTTAATTTCATTTGCAGAGACATCAATGTCTATTTCATCACCTTCAGAAATACCATCATATGCATCCTGTTCAATTTCAATAGGTAACAAAAATGCGCCATCAACTGAATTGCGATAAAAGATTCTTGCAAAAGACAATGCAAGTACGGCCTTTACTCCAGAGTGAGATAATGCAATAGGGGCATGTTCACGAGATGAGCCACAGCCAAAATTTTTACCTGACAAAATAAAATCACCTTCTTTGACTTTAGAATGAAAATCAGGATCCAATCCTTCCATTGCATGTGTTGCAAGTTCTGCATAATCATGGACTTTGAGATATTGACCTGGAATAATTACATCAGTGTCAACATTGTCTTGAGCATATTTTATGACGTTACCTTTCATTACAAATCCCTCGGGTCAGTTATTTTTCCAGTTACAGCAGATGCTGCTGCTACCAATGGAGATGAAAGATAGGTTTGTGACTCTACATGGCCCATTCTGCCTGGGAAATTCCTGTTTGTAGTACTAATGCAGATTTCGTCTTTTGCCAAGACGCCCATATGTGCTCCACAGCAGGCACCACAAGTAGGAGGCCCAACAGTAACACCGGCATCTAAGAATATTTTCAACAATCCATTCTCCATTGCTCTCTGATAAATCGAAATTGCAGCAGGTAAAATCTCAGTTCTAATCTTTACTTTTCTTCCTTTGAGAATTTTTGCTGCAGCTTCCAAATCTTCGTATTTTGCTCCAGTACATGAACCAATGTAGGATTTGTCCAGTTCAACTGAAGGGGCTTCTCTAACAATACAAGTATTTTCTGGAGAAAATGGTTTTGCAATTGTTGGCTCCATCTCAGAACTTTCAAACTCGAAAACTTTGGCATATTCAGCATCATCGTCGCCTTTGATCAAATTGAAATTTGTTGCACCTCTCTGAGTAAGATAATCAACTACCTTTTGATCAGGTTCAACTATTCCATTCTTTGCTCCAGCTTCTGTAGTCATATTACATAGGGTTAATCTGCTTTCAACTGACATTTCATCAACTCCGGTTCCGCCAAACTGCATTGTTTGGTATGCACCGCCATCAGTTCCAATCTCTCCAATAATTTTTAAAATAAGATCTTTGGCCATCACGTGTTCAGGCAATTTTCCATTTAACTTGAAGAGAAAAGTTTCAGGAACCTTGAACCAAATCTCACCATTAAGCAAAACATATGCAACATCAGTATGTCCTAGACCGCAAGCAAAAGCACCCAAGGCTCCAGTCGTATTGGTGTGAGAATCTCCACCAACATAAACATCACCTGGCATTACCATTGCTTCCTCATGAGAGATAGTATGGCAGATTCCGTATTGTCCCATTCCATACTTGAAGTGTTTTTCAATTCCATAATTTTTTGTAAAGTTTGTTAATTTCACAATATTTTCAGCAGATACTTTTTCAGCCGATGGAACAAAATGATCTTCAGCTACCCAAACTTTTGTAGGATCCCATAATTTGTCAACTGAAATTCCTTGCTTCTTTAATTTGTCAAATACCTTAATCACGCCTGGGCCTGAGACATCATGCATCATTACCTTGTCAACCTTTGCAAAGACTACATCATCAGGTGCTACTGAAGACTTTCCAGCACCTTTTGCAAGAATCTTCTCAGTAATGTTCATAATGAAAAAAGCTTGTTCTACAGATTAAAAGCTTTTCAGATGTCCAATTATCAGATATGAAAAAAACATATTTGATTTTATCTCAAAACCACGATTAGTTCTCTTATAGAGATTTATCTTTCAAGTTAAACACTAAAGCTCTAATTTACCAGAATCCAACCCATCTTTTACAATCCCAATTAGTTCCTCAACAGTACAGTTTCGTAATGACTCAGGCACAGATTCAACATCAAATGACTGTAAACTGCCAATCTTTTTTCGCACCAGCATCTTGACTAGACGAGGCACATTCTCATCATACTTTGAATTGATGTGTTGAATAATTTCATCAATTTGTTCTGGCTCCATTGTATCTAACCTCTAAAATTATTCGTCATCAATTATAGTCCATGACAATCCGTAAAGTTGTTCCCATGATTCATCATTTTGTGACATATTGTATAATGGTAAGTTCGGTTTATAACGTTCATGAATGATTTGTTCAGATCAATGATTTACATATAGTTTGCAAACCTGTAACATTTTCAAATTTCAAGATCATCTTTAATTATTTTCATCAATTCATAATACCAATGACTAAAACAATGGCAATAATTCTAGCTGCAATAATGCTTGCAAGTTCAGGATTTATGATGTCTGCAGATGCCGGAACTGTTGTTCCAGGTCACGATAAACAATCTAAAAATGACAAGGATAACAACGGAATTCCAGACAAAGGAGTTACTGTAAACGGTCACTATACCTCAGTTTATGCATACGATAATCTCGGGGATTGGTATTGGGATCTTGGAGATGGACGCATATTGGGTTCTGTTGGTTCAGTAGATGAACTAGATTCAGATACACTAACTGTTTGCGATTATGTCGTAAATTTCAGAGGAAACTTTGAAAACAATCCTTTCATGGATTCAGGTTGGATACAAAATCACATCAATTGTCAAGGATATGATGACAATGGTCATTACAACTATCTGATAGTACATGAGACAGACCCTCGATACAGAGACAATCCCGACTGGTCGATATGGGGAACTTGGGAATACCATGTTCTTACAGAATCAGGTGTAGGTAATCTTGTAAGACCCATGGTTCCGCCATAACCTCTTTTTATTTTTTAAAAATTTACACTAGATATCATATCAAGACAGGAATTAACAATAATGCAAACAGCAAACGAATCATCTTTTGATTACTAAATTTCTATGGGGTTGATAAGCAGTTCTAATGAATCATAGTGTAAAGATAAACAAAATATTTTACAGTAGATAATACTCAGAATATTATGCAATTAACTGTATTACCATTATTAGCAGATAGAAAAGAAGGAGAATTTGATATTTTCAAGGCACTCTTAGAAGCATTGGAAAAAAACAACACAACCCTAGAAGATCAAGATGTTTTAGTAATTTCAACAAAATATGTATCAAATTCACAAGGAAGAATAGTAGAATTAGAGAAAATCAAACCATCAGAAGAAGGATTAGAAGTTTCAAAATCATTTCAATTAAAATCAGAAATTGCAGAGATAATCATCAGAGAATCAGATAAGATATTTGGAGGCATTGGAGGATTTGTAATCACATCTTCAGATAATATCATGGCTCCAAATGCAGGAATTGATAAATCAAATGCAAAAAAAGGTAGAGCAATACTTTATCCAACAAACCCGTATCAAACTGCAGAAGAGATTCGGAGAAAAATTTTCTTAAAGTTCTTCATTCATGTAGGAATAATTTTAGTCGATAGCAGATTGATGCCAGCAAGAATTGGAACTTCAGGTGTAGCGATATCTTGTGCAGGAATTGAACCGGTTTTAGATATGAGGGCAAAAAAAGATCTTGATGGAAATCCACTAAAAGTAACATTTCAAGCAGTCGTTGACAACCTTGCTACAATAGCCAATCACAAGATGGGAGAAGGTGCAGAATCAAAACCATTTGCAATAATTAAAAATTCAGGTGCAAAGCTAACTGATAGAAAAATCAAACCATCAGAAATGGCAATTTCCCCAGATCAATGTGTGTATGTCAGAGGGTTGTCAAATCCTCCAAAAATTTAGCCTAAATTTCTGTTCTGCTTTAAATAGAGGCATCTAGTGGAAAAAATATGGAATATCTAACTACATATCCAAAAACTGTGTCATTCTTTGATGGAATAAAACACAAAATTGATGTAGATAGCAAAGACGGTGTAGAGCAGCTCCATATTGTAGTTAAGAAAAGTTTTGAAGAGTTAACTAAAATTTTCACAGATGAAGGATTTACCAAAGTAAAGCTTGAACATAAACAACCAGATCAAATTGGAAGTGGTCTAAATCTTAAATTAAAAAAACCATGGGAAATGCATGTCAGAATGGTTGATTTGAAAAAAGGATTAATCGGAATTCATGCAGAAGTAGAAGTGTCAAGGGATTATTTGCAACATTTGTTTTCACAAAGAACTCCAGTAGTATACGAAGTCGAAGAGATTTTGAAAAAATATCAAGTAGACTATAACATCTGGCACGATAAAATTAAGAAAAATGTGCATGCAATTGTAGATAATTACAAAGTAAAGCTTGCAACTCCAAGCATTCCTGTATTTGCATGGAAACCAATGTTGTTTGTAATTGGAACTATTGCTGCATTTTATGGTTGGAAATATTTCAACACAATCTGGTAAGATTAAACGCCCAAAGTTTCAGCCTTACTTAGTTCTAAAAAGACCTTATCTCCAACTGAGAGACCCATCTCTTTGTACTCGTGCATTTCAAGTTTTAGCTGAGTAATTCCAGATTGCATACCTGCTCCGCCCATTCCAGACATCATCTTGTTCAAATCTTTCATCATGTCATTCATGTTTGAAAATCCCATAACTTTTGGAGTTCCAAAAGGAGGTTGTTGTGGTTGATTTCCTTCTTTTAGATCCTTGAGGGATGATAATGAGATTACAACATATGGTGCCCCATCAGGTGCAGAATCTATGCTTTTTACTACAAATTCTTTCTTCATGTCTAGAGTTGTATCTCATTCCATATAATTTTAATTTTAAGGTGAATTTGTACTAGTTTGACTAGTTTTGAAGCTTTAATTACAATTTTCTGGATTTTAAATCATTGTCAGAAAATGTGAAAACCACACTACGATATTACGGAGTTTCTCCTTGGGAGATTGAAGTTCTTTATGGATTTTTAAATTCCCATTTTACCATTGTTCAGGATGAAATTGAAGCAGATGATGAGAATTTTGTCAGTTTCTTAGATATTGATATTCCACTTCAATTTAATGAAGCATTTTTCCAATGGTTTGATTTTAAGCGATGGGAAAAAGTCAAAGCAGTTTTCAAGGAAATGAAAAGAAGACGAGGAAGTGGCAATGCATTAAAAATTGTGATTAATTTTTCAGGAAATCCAAAAATTATCTTCACTATAGATATAGAAGATAAGCAATGGTTTGATAATGCATTAGAAAAGATTGATTTTGTTTTAGAATTATTACCATATCACATGGATCCTAAAAAAATCCCAGCTGAAATTTCACAGATAATATACAAATTTGATCCTGAATCAATCAGATGGCGTCTAGATTCAGCTTCATCTGAAAACAAAAAGTACACGTTCAGTGGAGATTCATGGAATGAAATTACTTGAGATCTTTTTGTAAAGGTTCTAGTAATTCATGAAGTTCTTTGTATTTTGATTCTAGAAATCCTAATGCATCAAGTAATTTTTTAGACTTTCCATATTTGTAGCGAATTAACTCACGATGATGCCAGTATGTTTTTCCCTCATCAACTGACAAGGTTGTAAAATAATCAGTCCCTTTCAAAGAATCTGGAAGTTTAACATCATGAGGAAATACTAATTCTACAATAAACCACTCATCACCATCAGGATAGTCAGAGCCAGTCTCTATGTCAAAAAATACATGCAGTAAATCAGACTGCATAAGACCATCATCACTAATTGAAGGATGTTTAACAGATGATTTTTTAAAATCTAAATTTACCAACTGGGGTTCAAAGAAACCCTTTATGATAGATTTTCTAAAAATTCTATTTGCCTCATTAATATTCAAATGCAAAATAATATTCTAAAACTTGCCTATAACTTCTACGTTCAGAATTCATTTGAATACTATTTTGTAGTAATTTTATGCATTCCCCATTTGAGATGATATTCTTTTTCAGTCATTTGGAGTCTAGATTTGCATTTGAGACATCTACGCATTTTGGTATGTTTAGAGTATCTCCAAACATGTGGTTCACTAATTTTATGACAATTCATACTGTCCTCTGTTATACTAGTATTTAGGCTAAAATTCGGAATAAAGCGCCAGTATATACTAACGAGAATCAAGACATAGTATGTTTAAAAAAATAATTGAAAAACTGAAATGCGGTTCTTGCAAAACTGAATCTACAGAAGATGTAAACGCATTCAAAGAATCCGAAAAGAAAAAAGAGGATAAAACAAGATAAAATGAAATACAATTGTAGAGAATGTAATTACAAGTGGGAAGGATTTTCAGATACTTTTAACCTAGTATTGACTCATGAAAAAACTCATCAAAATGGATCTTAAAATGGTAATTTGTAATAAATGCTATAATTCACACCATGATCAGTGTATGGGTAAAGCAGGAATGTTTGATTGTGGATGCTCAGAGTGTAAAAAATAATGTCATCGAATGTAACAGAATCTTGTCTTGATTGTGGAACTTCCTTAGAGTTGACTCCTACAGGCGAGAAGAAAAAACCATGTCCTAAATGTGGAGCATATAGAAGAAAAAGAGAATATTCAGATTAATTTTTCAAAATAATAATTATTTTAGATTCAAAACAAACTATACTTCTAGTGAATCTAAAATTTTTGAAATATCAGTATTAGAATGGCCATTCTTTGAAACATTTTGTTTTGCAGGAGGATTTTCCAAATAATTTGGAATCTTATCTTGCAGTCTTTTTGTGTAAGGAGTAGTGTTTTCATTTTTGTAAAATACTCCAATTGGTATTTTGTTTCCCCATTCTAAAGATTTGATTAATGCCTGAGATAGTTTTTCATTTATCTCAATTTCAGAATCATAATGTACTGTTGGTTCATATCCAGTCTCCTCTAGTTTGTAAATTCTTGAATGTCTTTTTTGTGCTTCATCCATCAAATCAGCTCCTGCATACCAATCCCTTGTGTTTAGATCATTGTATGTAGGACATGGTTGCAATACATCTAAGAAAGACAATCCAGGATGTTTAACAGCTTGAACTATCAAGTCTTTGAGATGTCGTATGTCATAAGAGTATCCACGTGCAACAAATGTAAATCCACTAGCAATTGCCAATCCAATTGGATTGACGTTTGAATTTGTGTTAGGGGATGGAAGTGATTTTGTTTTCTCTCCTAATTTCAGAGTTGGAGATGCTTGACCTTTAGTCAATCCATAAACGCCATTATCAAAAATAATGTATGTCATGTTTACATTTCGTCTACCAGCAGCAACAAAGTGACCAGCACCAATACCCAAACCATCACCATCACCGCCTACAGCGACTATGGTCATCTCAGGATTTGCAATTTTTGCACCTTGTGCAAATGTCAAAACCCTACCATGTAACGTGTGAACTCCATACGTGTTGATGTAGTGAGATGTCTTACCAGAACAGCCAATTCCTGAAAATATAGCAGTCTTGTCTCGCTGTACACCCATATCAGCTAGTGCCATTTGGATAGCATTTACGATACCAAAATCCCCACATCCAGGACACCAGTCATTGTGAACATCGGTTTTAAATTCAGCAGGTTTAAGCGCCATGCATTAGAACCTCCCTTTTTTCTGCTTTGTTTTGAACAATTTTCTTAAGTGCATCATAAACTTCTGTACTAGTCATTGCACGTCCAGAGTATTTTAAGATAAAATAGTCAACATCCCGGCTTATGTTTTGTTTGAATATTTTTCCTAGCTGACCTGAATGATTTGCCTCTACATCGATTATGGTTTTTGCGTCTTTAAGTAAAGATGAAACATAGTCTGCTGGAAATGGATGCATTAGTTTTAGTTGAATTAATCCTATAGAGATTCCTTCTTTTTTTAGCATGTCTAATGCATCTTTGACTGGACCGATTGTAGAACCCCAAGAAATTATTGTATAATCTTCAATTCCAAACGATACTGCTTGTTCCTCATTTGGAATACGTTTTGAAATCAATTCTAATCTAGACATTCTCTTATCCATCATCTTTACACGCAATATTGGATCCTCTGTGATATGGCCTGTTTCATCAGACTCATCTCCAGTATCCCAAAAGATTCCATTATCAATTCCTAGTCTTGAACGAGGAGATATACCATCTTCAGTGAATTCAAATCTTCTGTAACCATCCTCAACTTTATCTAGCAACAAGCCCCTATCAATTGAAATTTTTTCAGTGTCAAATCTTTTACAAGTAATAACAGAACTTGCATGGAATTTATCCATCAAGTGAATTACTGGAACTTGAAAAGTATCTGCATAGTTAAAACAATTGCCAGTATCATAGAAGCTCTCTTCAATTTCTCCAGATGCATAAACAATCTTTGGGAAATCACCGTGTCCTGCAAATACTGCAAACAGTAAATCATCTTGGCCGTGTCTTGTTGGCAGTCCAGTTGATGGGCCACTTCTCTGATAATTAGTAATAACTATAGGAACTTCATTTATGCCTGCCCAGCCTAACATTTCAGTCATTAATGCAAATCCAGGGCCAGAAGTACAAGTAGCAGAACGTGTTCCAGTTAATGCACCACCAATAGTCATTCCCATTGCACAAATCTCATCTTCAGTTTGAATTACAGCAGTTGAACCTGGCCTATCACCATTAATTTCTAAAATTTCGTTTGATTCCAAGAATACTGATTCATCTGAAGCTGGTGTGATTGGATAGTATGGTTGAAGTCTACATCCACATGCCATTTTTCCTAACGCTGTTCCCTGAAATCCCTGAACAAGTAAAGTTCCAGGTTCTTTTTGTGTTCCAGGCAAAGTGTAGTCAAAGTTTTCAAATTTTGCAGCAGCGTAATTGTATGAATAATTTGCAGTCTGCTGATTAATTTTTGCAATTTCAGGTTTGTTTGAAAAAATATTATCAATTGTTTTTTGTAATGAATCAGTAGGCATCTTTACCAAACCTAAAGATAATGACACTCCAATGACATTATACATTCGAATCAATCCCTTTAGACGAGGATTTTCAGTTTCTTCAGATAATGTTAGTAAAATTGATTTGAAAGATACTGGAAATAGTTTTACGCCCTTTTCTTTAGCAATTTCTAATACACCTGCAATTGTAAATGGTTTATTTTTTGATTCTAATTCTTTGTGCAGTCTTTCTTTGAATGGTGCATCAAGTGTATGTACAGCATCAGTTTTTATTCCATCTAAATCTGAATCGTAAATAATTCCACCACCAGAAACTACTTCATCATAATGACGAAAAATGGTTTCAGCATCAAAGGATGCCATTAAATTTACATCATCGACATTTGAATGAATTTTTTTATCAGCAATTCTTACTGTAAAGTAACTGTGTTCACCTTTGATGTTTGAATAAAATTCTCTTTTTCCAAAAATTTGATAACCCATTTCAGCGCATACACGAGAGAAAATATTTGCTCCAGATTCAACCCCACTTCCTTGAGGACCTCCAATTAGCCATGTAAAATCAACAGAACTCACAGATTTTCACTCATTTCCTGAATCTTAATAGTATGATAGTCCATATCTTCTAACCTCCGGTGGCTGCATCAAACAATGCACACTCACATTTATCACGTTCACCACAATAAGGACAGACACATACACATTTTTCAATTGAATTTCCACATTCAACACAAATAGCAAATTCTTCCTCTTCTTCAACTTTAGAAGACATTGATAAAATTACAAGGAAATCGTATAAATGGTTTGAGATGAATATCAAGACTGATGAAAAATAAAGTGTTCCTTACAAGAACTCTACATGATTTTGCACTAAAAGAATTAAGAAAAAGATATCAAATTGAAATTCATTCTGGAAAAATTCCAATACCTAAAACAAAGCTGCGATCAAAGATTAAAGAGATTGATGGGCTGATTTGTTTCCCATATGACAAAATTGAAAAAGAGACAATTGATTGCGCTGAGAATCTTAAAGTGATTAGCACCTATAGTGTAGGTTTTGATCATATAGATACAAAGTATGCCAAAGAAAAGAAAATCCGCGTAGGATATACTCCCGAAGTACTAACAGATGCAACTGCTGATTTAGCATTTTCATTATTACTTGATGTTTCAAGAAGGGTTTCAGAAGGGGATAGAATCATTCGAGATGGAAAGTGGAAAAAAATCTACGGCGCATATGATTATGTCGGAGTGGATTTACAAGGCAAAACAATTGGAATCTTGGGCTTGGGGAGAATTGGCAGTACGATGGCTAAAAGAGCAAAGGCATTTGACATGAAAATTATATACCACAGCAGAAAGCGAGTTTCAAAATCTAGAGAAAAAGCACTAGGTGCAAAGTATGTGTCATTTGAGAAACTAGTCTCACAGAGTGATTTTATTTCAATTCATGTTCCACATACAAAAGAGACAGACCAGTTGTTTGACATGAAAGTTTTCAAAAAAATGAAAGAGACGTCATTTTTGATCAACACATCAAGAGGAAAGGTGATCAATGAAAAAGATCTTGTGGCTGCCTTGAAGAAGAAAATCATTTCAGGTGCAGGATTAGATGTGTTTGAATCAGAGCCAATTAGTAAAAAGCACCCATTTGTCAAATTACCAAATATTGTACTTGCACCTCACATAGGAAGTTCAACAAAAGAGACGAGAAGCAAAATGGCAGAGATTACTGTTAAAAATTTGGATCTTGGAATGAAAGGCAAAAAACCGATTTACTCAGTAGGATACTGATTTTCACGCTTGGGTTGTCTGTACATCAAATGTGCAGTTTTTATATCTAAATCGTGACATAAAATCAGAATGAAGAAATTCAAACATACGAATGAAGAATTAGAATTAGCTAAACAACAATCTGAAAAAGAGAAGAAAGAGAAAGAATCTAAAGAATAAAAGAATTTTTCACTTGTCTTTTTCAGACAAGTTTTTTTTTAAAATTGAATTTTTGAAGTAAATTTTTGATTTAGTTTGTCATAGATTTTTTTTCTATCATGAATTAATTGTTTAGAATCATCATACATTTTTGTAAAAAACACTGCAATGATTCGCTCACCGCTTTCATCAAAAAAATGAACACTGAAACTTGTGCGTTCAGGTTTTTCTTCTTGAACAAACTCTGCAGATTTTATCAATTCTGAATTTACATGCAGATGTGCAGGACCGTCATTTTCACCAATAGTAATCCACTTTTCTTTTTGTCGTATAGAAAGTGGCCCTCTAACCTCACTTATTGCACCGCTGTTTTTTACGATAAGTAAGGTATCATCAATTTTTATCAAATCAGACAATAATTCTAAAAGCATTGTATAACATCAAATTAGAAATTATTTCAGTTTTTTGAACGATTCATGTCAATTTGAACAAAATCATCAGTATCTCCATGAACACAGTCAGTTCCTACAGCCTTTACAGGGGAGAAACTAATCTTTCCATCATGGATTTTGCCTTCTTTTTGTAAATGGCCAATTTTTCCAGTTACGACTTGTTTGTGTCGTCCACAAGTAACACCTACCATGTATTCGTCTTTATCATCAACAATTGATACGATGAATTCAGGAGGATTAACACATTGTTTGCCTTCTTTTGAAACAGAACACTTGTCAGGTAGCATTATCAATCTTGAGATTGTATTGGATATTAATCTTGATTGTTACAGATTCAATTTATTATCAAGACAATTCCATTAAAAGTAATTGGCACATGATTTTGATATCGTAATAATTGGTGGCGGAATTCTTGGAACTTCATTATCGTATTTTCTATCTTCACTAAACAAATCAAAAAAAATAGCTGTAATAGAGCAAGAACATAGTGTAGCATTTCACACAAGTGGAAGAAATACCGGAAAAGTTCATGCTCCCTATCTATACAACCCTGAAAAGAAAAAATTGTTTGCAAAATCTGCTTTTCATGGTTATGAAATGTGGGAAGAATATGCAAAATTAAGAGATTTGCCGTTTAAGGAAGACGGAGTTATTGAAGTTGCAACAGATCAAAAAGGAATCAAAGTCCTTGAGAAATATCTCAAATGGGGAAAAGAAAATGGTTTGGAAGAAAAAGACATCAAACTAGTAAACAAAGAGGAGATGAAAAAAACAGAACCGGAAATAAAATGTGAATCTGCACTGTGTGTGTACAGGGATGCATCAACGGACTATTCTGTTTTTACAAAATCAATTATGAAAGACAGTAAAGAGAGCGGTACAGATTTTCTACTAGACACCAAAGTCACTAAAATAAAAAAAGAAAGTGGCAAATGGACTATCACATTAAATGATGAACATGAAATTTATGCAAAATTTCTAATCAATGCTGCAGGAGGAGAAGCTGTAGATGTTGCACATAGCGTAGATGTGGCAGAAAAATTTACAGATGTTCATTTTAGAGGAGAGTATTGGAAAGCACCATCAGAATACAACAAGCTTACAAAATCAAGTGTGTATTCTGTACCTGAATTCCCAGATTATCCATTTTTAGATCCGCACTGGATAATCAGGGTAGATGGCAGTTGTGAAATTGGACCAAATGCAGTTCCAGTATTTAGTCCACATGGGTATGATGCGGCAGAAAACATCAAAGAGTTCATTCCAAAGATGCTTGAGATGCTAAATTCTGGTGCAAGAAAAGCAGTTTTTGATAAGCAATTTCAAGAACTTGCCATGAATGAAATTCAATCATCAATGTCAAAAACGACAATGGTGAACAGAGTAAAAAAATTCTTGCCAAAAATAGATGCAAAGAAAATTACTGAAAAAGGTACAGCAGGCATTAGATCATCAATCATTGATGACAAGGGGAAATTTGTACCGGATGTAATTCTAATAGAAGATGAGATGTCATTTCATGTTTTGAACTATAATTCTCCAGGAGCTACAGGTGCATTGCCATTTTCTGCACACATTGTAAATCATCTAAACAAGATAGGTTTGATTACTAATGAAGAAGAAGAAGCAGTTTGCGGGCCATGGAAATTCTCAGAAATCATAGAAAAACTGCAGTGATTTAAAATTCCTAGTACGAGAAAACTACTTTATTTTGTATCGAAGTATGGCTAGAACAGAATTATCAATATCTAGTTTTTTTATTATTTTTGGGGAAACTGCAAATTCTATTTTAGTAGAGGTTTTTTTTGCAATCTCTAGCATTTTCATAATTTTTTTGAATTGTGAATTTGTATGATAGTTTGCAGAAACAATTAGGGTGTCTACTGCCCCAATTTCTAGTGCTTTGTAAATTACATCATTTCGTCTAGCAGTTAATCCATCTTTGAATAGAGTCTCATATTTTTCAATTAATTCTACAACGTATTTTCTTCTGTGCTGATACAAATGATGGATTATTTTCGTGTCAATGTCTTTCATTGAGGTGGAAAATGACAAATTTTCTACAAACCGACATTTTTTTACCAATTCTGAATTAAGTTCGTCATAAAATTCAGTTTTTGCAGGACCAATTCCACCTAATAAAATCAGTATTGAATTTGAATCCATTTCTCTCACTTTGTTTGCTATCTTTTTGAAGAAAACATGGATTTTTGTTTGTCTTGCTCTAAGAAATCGCCCCTGGCTCTGTCCACCTTTTCTATGTCTGCCTTGTAAATCAATTCGGAGTTTAGCTTCTTGAATTATTTGATTGCCATGAAATTTTTGAATTCTTGCAGTTTTTTGATCTAGGGTTACTAACAAAACATCATAATTAGTTTTTAAAATATCATTGAAAGGTTTGACGAATGGCCTTTTACTTACCATGTAGACGTACGGAAGTTTTTTTGAAGTTCCAATTACTTTGAGGTTTACTTTGCCATTTTTTATCCATCCAAAAATGCACAAGGTTTTTGCAAATTTGCCTACAGTGACAGGATTTTTCTTTAGTTCAGTAATTTTGTTTTCAATTTTTGATTCTATTCTTTCAAGAGCATCATTTCGCTTTGTTTCATGTAATAATGATATAGTTTCTTGTCCCTTGCCATATGGATAATAGACAGATATGCATTGAGAATCAATCTGTTTTACTTCATGTAAAAATTGGTTAATTGATATCCACTCTAGTGGAGCAATCTCAGAAGTTTCAAGATCAGTTTTCATAATAATCAATTTTTTTGTTTGTAAAAAAACCAATGCTTTTGTGATAATCTAGTGTCATACTGAATTCAATGAAAATAAATGGTACTAGAGTATATTTTATCACTAGTTTTAATACAACTTTGAGAATATTCATCTATGTACAACAATATCCTAGTTTCTTGTGCAGGAACGCATGATGAAAACTTTTGAGCACATTTTAGTTCCCCACAATGGAACCAAAAACAGTGAAACCGCATTCAAAAAAGCCCTAGCATTAGCATCACTAAACAACGCAAAAATTACCGTCATAACTTGCTTAGAAGAGCGAAATACCTTTGGATTTTTTAAGACAAAAACTAGTAAACAAGAATTTGAAAAAGAGCGTAAAATAGTAGAAAAACAGCATTCGAAATTAGAAAAAATTGCTAAAGAATACAATATTTCATGCAGTTCCAAAATTACAAAAAATGAATTAGCATCCACTAGAATACTTGAATTTGCAAAACAACACAAGGTAGATTTGATAGTAATTAAGCAAACAAAGATCTCATCTCGCTATGAAAAGCAATATCATCATAGTACGGTTGAAAATATTTTTAGGAATGCATCTTGTCCTGTTTTGATTCTATAAACTATCTAGTGTTTTAGTTTAGGGCCTAATAGATTATTTTCTTCTCAAAATTGCATAGATAGAGTCATCTTTTTGATCCTCAGTGTAAATTTTCAATTCTAATATTTCAAAATCAGGCTCAAAAAGTTCTTTCAATGAATACAACTCATAATAAACAAACAACAATCCTTCCATATTCTCAGTTTTGTCACCTTTCCAAAAAGAATGAAACAGGATTCCGTTAGGATTAAGAATTTCTTTTTGTTTTTTTAGAGATATTTTCAAATCATCAGTTTTTAGATGATGTAAAACCTTGTTAGAGTAAATGCAATCAAATGTTCTATCAGTTGAAAGTGTTACTGCATCGAGTTTTAGCAAGTCAACATTTTGATTTTGTTTTTTGTATCTATCTAAGAAGATTTGTGAGTTATCAGAGCCTGTAACAGCATAAGTTTTACTCAACATGTCCAAATCTTTTCCAGGACCCATTCCAATCTCCAATACAGATGAGTTTTCAGGAAGGAATTTTTGTAAAATTTTGATTAGTTCTGTTCCATCAAATCCTTCTGCCATTTTTACATATTCTTCTACCCCTTTTTCTGTATCAAAAAATCCCATACTAATTTTTGATTATGATGGTTAGAGGTTTATAGCTAACTTCTTGCGACAGGATTTATTTTGTGATATTTTTTGGATTCAAATCCGTAAAGGCTTGAACCATTATTGGAGAGAAAAATAACATTGAAAGTAAAAAGGCGCCGGGAGGGAGATTTGAACTCCCGTTCCCTTGCGAGAACGCGCTTTATGGTTAAACAATTTCCAGGCGCGCGCCCTACCAGGCTAGGCGACCCCGGCACAAGTCTTGCGACAAATGTATTCGATGAAATGCGATTATAAATTATGTTACTGGATTTAGGAGAAATTACTTCCAGATTGTTATCGTTGTGGATTTTTCTACATTATTTCCGTCATTATCCATTCCTTTAGAAGATATTTTGTAAAGGCCTTCCAATGCAGTGTCACCATCATTTTTGATTTGATCCCATGAAAATTCGATTTCATCACCAGGTTCTAAATTGGAAATTACTTGTGCAGATGCAGGGGTGAACATGAGTATTCCAGACAACCCAGTAATCCTCAATCCATATGAGGAGTCTGAAAAAGTCAATGGAATAGTTCCAGAATTTACAATTCGAATTTTTATCTCTTCACCTTTTTTAAAATCAGATTTTTCTGTAACCACTGAAACTGAAGGACCTTCAACAAAAATTAGCTGGCTAGTATTTTTAACATCTATCAGATAAACGCCAAAACCAAGTCCTGCAATCACACCAATTCCAATAAAGAGTACGAGGCTTTTTGCTAACAATTCTTTTAAAATAATTTCTTTATTTTTTAATCCTTTGGAGGAGTTGGTTTTGTTCTCCATTTTTTGGGATATGTATTTGGAGCCATAATGATCCTCTTTGTTTCAAAAGCATATCCTTTAATGGCATCGCGAATTTCTTCTTCAGACATTGTTGCTTCAGCAAGAGCAACAGCTTCTCCTTTTTGTGAGTATACCCCAACAATATCTCCCTTTTTCAAATTTTGAGAAATCTTCAAAATTCCAGGAATTGCAAGTTGTGCACCATGGCACATTGCATCAATTGCAGAATCACGGACAACCACAGATTTTAATTCACTTAGTGCTAATTCAACTGGTTTGATCATTTTCATCAATTTACTATCATCTTTTTTCTCTTCCCACAAAGCAAATGCATCTGCAAGTTCATGCAAGGTCACCAATCCGTCTTTTTCATGGAATTGATCAACTCTGCTACGTCTAAGTTCAACCATAGTTGCACCAGGGCCCAATATTTCTCCAATATCATAGTAGAGTTTACGAATGTAAGTTCCGGCTTCACACAAAATTCTCGTTAAGAGCAACCTTTCTTTTTGTTCAATAATTTCTAATTCATAAATTGTTCTTGTTCTAGTTTGTCTAAGAACTGCAGAACGTTGAGGAGGTTTTTGGAAAATTTCACCTTGAAACATTTCAACAATTTCTTTTAGTTTTTCTTTTGATGGAAGTGAATGAACTCGTCCTAGTGCATGGTATTCTTTTGGACCATAAAGTAAAACACCTAATGCTTTTGTTGCCTCACCCAAACCCAAAGGTAAAACACCAGAAACTTGTGGGTCCAATGTTCCACTGTGACCAATTTTTGGTAATTTCAAAAGACGCTTTGTCCATGCCACAGTTTCGTGACTTGTAGGGCCTGGTGGTTTGTCTAAAAGAATAATTCCATAGTTTAGTAATTGTTCAATAGTTCTTTTATCATAATATGTCCCATAAGCATCATCAGTAATGTCCTGATCAATTTCTATTAGATTTTCAAGTTGTTTTAGCGTCATAGTAATTTTCTCACAGTTTCTTTTGTAACATCAATTACTTGTTGTGCTGTTAAATTATCAGTATTTATAATTAAATCAAAAACAGACTTGTCCTCGCCAAATTCAAAATCATACAGTTTTTTGTACAATGCTTTATTCTTGTCAAATCTTGCTTTAGTAATTTCATATGCATCTTCAGGACTCATGCTATCTCGTGATTGCATTCTTTTCGTACTACTCTCATGAGACCCTTCTAACCAAATTCTAATTCCATCTTTGATTAGCCAAGGTAAAGTGTAACTTGTGATTACCATTCCGCCTTGATTGAAAAGACCAATTAATTTCTCATCTAGTTTTTTATCAAATTCAGGATTTTGTTCACGCTGGTTAAGGAATTTCATTCCTTCTTCAGTATCCCACCAGTCATCACCCTTAGAATCAAACCCGTGTTCATTTGCCATTTCTTTTAGCACATCTCCCCCACTGAGATATTTTAATTGAAATTCTTCTGCTAATCCTTTAGCAACAGTTGTTTTACCTACTGCAGGAGGTCCAGAAATTACAATAGATTTGGTCAACTGAGATCCATTGAGGTTTTTGTGAGTCTCATGATTATACCACTAAATGCAATTGATGAAAGGAAATACCAAGCCCATAGATAAAGAGCATTTTCTACTTCACAAACATGATCAGGATCTGCTGCTTGTTCTGCAGTACATGTTAGTTGGAACATATCACCAGGAATTACATTTAGAGGGATTGGGGATATAGCTACAGTGTAAGTGAACAATGCAGGTAATACAAGATAAAATATCAAAATTAATGGAACAAAAGTAATCATCATAGGTCTCATATTCATCTGCATCATCTCCATGGACATTTTGTTCATGTAAGATGATTTTTTACCCAACTCTGCAATCTTTGCTTGGTCCTTTGCTCGCATTGCAGCCATTCTTTCTTTTTGCCATCCGCGAGTCTCTTTCATAATACGTTTTAGTTTTACTTGGTCAACCATCTTCTTTCTAACTCCAGAGTTGAAAATATTCAATAAAATTCCGAATCCAGTTACTGCAAACATTGAGAGAACTAATCCTTTGATAATTGGATCATCACTTCCTAATGCTGCTCTTTCTCCTCCAAAGATATCAAATTGTAGAGGTATAGATTCGATGAAAAGTAGAATAAAGTTAACGTCCATTTTTTACAGTCCTATTGCATTAATGATTTTATCAGCTGCTTCATCAACCTTTCCCTCACGATTTAGAATATGCTTCACAGGAGAGCCTGAAATTACACTGCAAGCAGATATCATGCCAGATTGAGCATCTAATTCTTTTTTAATATTAGCAAGGGTGATTTTGTCTCTATTTCGAGTATCATCGCTCATTCTTCTGTTATAGATTTCTTCAGGCTTTGCTGAAACTGAAACAAAGTTTGTAGGTTGAATAATTTTGAGAACATGTTCAGGTAAACCAGGATAGTATCCTTCTGATGAACTGATAAAGGCATGAGTATCAATGATTACGACATCTTCGTCATGTTGGGCAATTTTCTCTGCAGCAAGTTTTTGTAATTTTTGCTGTTCAGAAACAGGCAATTTTCTTAATTCGTCTCTGTCTTTCAAACCATTTTCCTTTGCAACTTCAAACATCAAAGATCCAAAACTTAGAACGCTGACACTTTTTTTATGGTCTTTGATAATTTCTGCCATTTTAGATAGCAAGGTAGTTTTCCCAACTCCAGGTATTCCTACCATTACGACTTTTTTATTTTCTACCAAGTAGAGCACCCAAACGCGGCATTACAACTTCAACTTGTTCTCTAACTAATTGTGTGTAATAGTTGATGAGAATATCTACCATAAGCAAAATTCCGATTCCAGAACCAAAGACTCCAAGTACATCAGATACACCTGCCAATAGACCCAAAATCATTGAACCGATAATGGTGACAGATGGAATGTACTTGTTTAGTAAAGCTTCAACTGGTTTGTTTGATCTTCTAAATCCAGGGATTTGTACATCTGCATCAAGTAAGTTCTGAGCAGCACTCTTTGGTGAAAGACCACCAAGCTCTACCCATAATCTACCAAATACAACTACAATTCCAATCATAAACAAAACATATCCTACAGCACGCATTGGATCTAATGCTGCAACATCCAAACCTCTTGGTGGAGTGATATAGTAAATGATACCTCCAATTGGAGTGTTAGGACTAGTAGGATCAAATTGAGCTATAAAGTTCATGAAGAAATTATTGTTACGTGGGTTCATGTTTGCCCACAGCATTTGGAATATGAAAACAGCGTTTGCAGTAAGTGCAGAAGCTAAAATGACTGGAATGTTTGAGACATACATCAATTTGATTGGATAAACAGCAGAGAAGCCCCTGTATTTTGTTGAAACAATTGGGATTTCAATTTTCATTCCTTGTGTAAATACGAGAATTAACAAAATACCAGCTGTAAGGAACAATCCAAAGATGCTCGGAAGTTGATTAGAGCGGAATAAGATATTCGTAATATCTCCACTACCAGTAAGAGATTGTACAATGTATGGAATAATACCAATCATTCCTCCATCACCGGCAGGTAACGGACTGAACATACTCCAAAGAATTTGTTGAGCTACACCTGCCATAATGAACAGACTGATTCCACTGCCAAGTCCCCAACCTTTTTGAATTAATTCGTCTAAGAACATGATAATAATCGACGCCGCCATCAGCTGTCCTATAATCACATACAGGACATACGCGTCAGTAACTCCAGGGCCATACACTGCGGCTGCATATACAATAGATTCTGCAACAATTACAACATATGTTACCATCTTAGTAGCAGTCTGGAAGATACCTCTTTCTTCAGGTTTTTTGAAATCGAATTTTAGAATGTCTGAACCTCTCAACAATTGCATCAAGAGACCAGCTGTAACTATCGGCCCAATCCCTAATTCAACAAGGGTACCTTGTTGTGATGCAAAAATAACTCTAGCAAAGGCTAGGAAATCAAATTGAGGTGCTGTTGCGCCAAATAACGGGGTTTGTCCCATTATCATGTAAATTAGTAATGCAATTCCACACCAAAGTAGTCTAGTTGGAAGTGGGATTTTCTTTTTAGGTTTAGGAACTTGGGGTAAGTATGGTTCTGCTTTGAAAACCATCTTTCTGATGGTTGTAGTTAGTGTACCCTCAGCCATTTTCAGTTAACACTTCTCCCCCAACTGCTTTTAATTTCTCTTCAGCAGATGCCGTAAATTGTTCAACTTTGACGGAATATGCATTTGTGATTTTTCCGCCACCAAGGAGTTTATCATATCCTGCACTTACAAGGTCTATGATTTTTTTGCCTCCTTCTTCTTTACCGAACATCATGAACAAGTCATCTAAATCTCTAAGGCTAGTCCATTTTTTGATTATATTTGGGTGAGGTGTTTTAGGTAAAGTGTGGTTATAATGGTCTGGGTCTTCTTTCATCATGGTACTTCTATGATGTTTTTTCATACCAGTAACTCCAAGACCACCTTTGTGACCACTTGCACGGTGTTGACCTACTTGTCCCCATCCCATGTGTCGTCCGCCTCTAAGTCGTCTTGTTTTTCGTAATCTAGATGCCATGTTAAATCATTCTCCTAACAATAGTGTCAAGCTCTTTGTTTGCTCCAAGAACTCCTTTCTGTCCATAAAGTTTCTTTGTACTTTTTTTGAAACCATGAACTGGAGGTGCTAATGCAAACCAAGGTTTTAGGGGTTTTAATTTTGATAGTGTTGCTTTTCCATCAGCCAAAGCTGTTGCTAATTCATCAGTACTTGCAAATCCTAATGTTTTAAGATCTTCAGGAGTAATTTTTTGATATCCAGATTTTCTTGCTTTCTTGTCAATCAATTCTTTTGCTAAAGATGCATCAAGTTCAATCCAAGATACATAGTGTTGTACTTTTCTTAGCATTCCAACTGTATTGTCTTTTGCAGGAAGAATTGTTGCACGGTATTTTTTATCTAATTGCAATAGCATCATTGTGTGAGTTGCCCAGTATGGACAATCTGCTTGACCTTTAATTCTAACAACGAGATATGCATTTGCCATTTTTTATCAACCCTGACTGAATGTCAATCGAAGACAATCCAATACTGCTTTTGAAGTGGAATTCATTGTAGGAGTAGAGCCTTTTGCTGTAGTCCATGCGTCTTTAAGACCTGCTAATTCCAATAATCGTTTAATTTTACCTCCTGCTACAAGACCTAATCCACGTGGTCCTGGAATAATTTCAATTGTTACACTTCCACCTTTTCCCTTTACTTTGAAAGGAACAGAATGTTTTTGATCACATCTGCATTCCCAACTGCCGCATCCCATTTTGATTGGTTGGACATTAAGGAATGCTTGACTGGTTGCTTTTTCAATTGCAATTCTCATTTGTTTAGATTTACCTTGACCGATTCCCAAGTAACCATTTTCATTTCCTGCAGCAACAATTGCTTTGAATCTAGTTGATTGTCCGTTTGAAGTCATTTTCTGAATGATTCCAACATCTACAACTTCACTTTTCAAATCAGGTAATAGTTTCTTGATAATTCCTGATTCTTGAATTCTTAATCCTAATTCTATAATTTCTTCTAGAGATGAAATTTCTCCAGATGCAACTTTTTGTCCTAAAATTGTTTTTGGAACCCAAACTTCTTCTTCAGGTTCTCTTCTTGGTCTTCTTGGACGATCTTTAGCTCCGCCAGGTGGACCTCTTCCATAAACAGGTGCAGGTTTACCACGTGGGCCTCGTGAATCTTTAGATTGTGCTGTTTGACTCATATCATTTTACCTCGCTATCAATGGAAGTTTTGATTTTAGAAACTTCATTTTTTACCGTCAAGTGTTCACCGTTAATTCTTTCATCAGCTGGGAATGTTTCTGCATCTGCAGGTACTTCAACTCCTGCATCAATTACTCCTTTCAGAGCAGCTGCCATTCTTTGTGTATATCTTCTAGTTCCAGTGTACAGAATTGCATCTTTTGCACCTTGTCCTAATGCTTTCTTACCAGCCAAATAGCCTGTAAGATATGCTGCAGGAATACTTTTTCTAGAACCTTTCCAACCTTTGTCCAACAGACTTCTAGAATGAGCAGAAGCTACAACTTTGTCGCCAGTCATTCCAGGCTTGAGAATTTGGACTTGAGTATTTTCATTAGTAATATTTACAGTGATAAAGTCACGTTTACCCATCAACATGGTTCCACGTTTTCGATAATTGGTCTTTTCCTCTCTTAATCGTCTTAATATTTTCGAATAGGCCATCTATAGAAACCGAGTTTGAATCTGCTCTTATATACGTTAAGCGTGAATCAGAGCAGCTAGCAAAGCTTTCTGAGTATGTAATCGGTTTTCGGCCTCATCCCAAACAACAGATTGTGGACCGTCAATTACAGATGATGTAACTTCTTGTTCTCGCTTTGCTGGAAGACAATGCAAAAAGATCGCATCTTTCTTTGCAGACTCCATTAATTTGTCATTAACTTGGAATTTTGGTAAGAATTTTTGTAGTCTTTTTTTGTCAAGATTGTGAATAGATGAAAAAGTATCTGCAACTATCACATCTGCATTTTTAGTTGCAACGAATGGATCAGTTGTCAATTCAATGTCTGTTGATTTTTTAGCAGAATTTACAACATTTTTGTCTGGTTCAAACCCTTTCGGCGTTGCAATAGACATTTTGATTCCAGATAAAGCAGCACCGTAAATCATAGAGTTGCAGACATTATTGCCATCCCCAATCCATGCAATTTTTAGTCCCTTGAGTTTCTTCTTTTTTTCTTTGATTGTCATAAAGTCTGCCAAAATTTGACACGGATGAAAAGTATCAGAGAGTCCATTAATCACAGGTATTGTTGCATGTTCAGATAGTGTTTCCAATAATTCATGATCATATACACGTGCCATAATACAATTAGAGTATCGTGAAAGAGTTTTTGCAGTATCCTCTACAGATTCTCCTCGAGACAATTGCATATCATTTGATGATAGGTTAACTGCATGTCCACCTAATTGATACATGCCAACTTCAAAACTAACACGTGTTCGTGTTGATGGTTTTTGAAAAATCATTGTTAGTGTTTTGTTTTTAAGAACAGGTTTGTTTCCACCTTTTTTGAGTTCTTTTTTTAGTTTAATAGATTCATCAATTAATCCTAGAAATTCTTTTGAAGATAATTCCCCCAACGTGAGTAAATTTTTTGTTTTTAGTTTCATCTTTTTAAGAACCCGAACCTGCCTTTTTTCTTTTTGGGTTCTTCTTTATCATGTTTTTGTATCTCTTCTTCATCATCAGCCTCATCTTCAACATCATTTTCAACTTTAGATTCACCAGGTTTTTGTTTTCCATCTTTTATCCATTGACGGATTTTGTTACCGAGTTTTAGTGCTTCATTATCATTTTCAGGTGGAGGTACATCAAACAAATCAGAATAAGTTGCAATCTCATCATCAGTGATTCCATCAAACGGATCATCTGAAGAAACTTTTGGTTCAGGTTCTGGTGTTGGTTCAGGTTCTGGTGTTGGTTCAGGTTCTGGTGTTGGTTCAGGTTCTGGTGTTGGTTCAGGTTCTGGTGTTGGTTCAGGTTCTGGTGTTGGTTCAGGTTCTGGTGTTGGTTCAGGTTCTGGTGTTGGTTCAGGTTCTGGTGTTGGTTCAGGTTCTGGTGTTGGTTCAGGTTCTGGTGTTGGTTCAGGTTCTGGTGTTGGTTCAGGTTCTGGTGTTGGTTCAGGTTCTGGTGTTGGTTCAGGTTCTGGTGTTGGTTCAGGTTCTGGTGTTGGTTCAGGTGTTGGTTCAGGTTCTGGTGTTGGTTCAGGTTCTGGTGTTGGTTCAGGTTCTGGTGTTGGTTCAGGTTCTGGTGTTGGTTCAGTTTTTGCAATATCTACATTATCTAATGAACCAAAAACAGTCTCTAGAAAAAGTTCCTTATCAAATGGTTTTAGATCAGGATATTCTTGTCCAACTCCAACATAAAGAACTGGAGTAGAAGTGACTTTTACAATAGATAATGCAGCACCGCCTCTTGCATCAGCATCGCTTTTTGTTAAAATAGAACCATCAAACTTTACATGTTCATGAAATTCTCGTGCTTGATTAACAGTATCGTTTCCAGCTAGAGAATCACCAACAAAGATTTTCATGTCAGGATTTACAACTTTGGTAATTTTTGCAATTTGTTGCATCAAGTTTTCACTTGTTTGCATTCTTCCAGCAGTATCAATTAGAACAACATCTGTTTTGTGAGACTTTGCATACAATACTGCATCTCGTGCTACAGCAGCAGGATCTGAATTATAATTTTGTGCAACTAGTTTTAGATTAAGACGATTTGTGTGCTCACGCAGTTGCTCAATTGCACCGGCTCTAAAGGTATCAGCTGCTGCAATTACTACAGAGTATTTTTTTTCTTTTAACAAATGTGCAACTTTAGCAAGAGAAGTAGTTTTTCCAGTTCCGTTAATTCCAACAAATAAAATTAGAAAAGGTTGTCCATCTTTCTTCTTTTCGTTAATTTTTTCAAAGAGATCATATTCTCCAGCAGCATCAAATAGTGAAGATATACTTGAAATCAAACTGTCTTTTACAAATTTTTCAATTTCATTCTTGTCAACTTTAGAACCAATCAATTTCTCTTTAAGATCAGATTTTATCGAATCAATAACTTCAGTAGCGACATCAGATTCCATCAAAGAAATTTCTAATTCAAAAAGAATGTCTTCAATGTCTTTTTCATTAAGTTCTTTTTCACCAAGACTTTTCGCTGCATTTGAAAATGCACTACGAAGTTTATCAAACATGGTGTCTATCCTGAAGTTGGAGGTTGTGGTGGTTGTTGCATAGCCTGCATCATTTGATTCATCTGTGCTTTTCCTTGCTCTAACCTAGAAGCTGCATCTTGTTTTTTCGCAGCAGTATCTTGTAATGCAATTTCAATTTCTTTTATTCTTGCTTCAAGATAATTAATTGCAGAAGGGAAATCTTTTTCAACTGCAACTCCTGCACCGATATTCATCACAATCTTTGAAGTTGATGAAATTTTTGTAGGAACGTATGTGCCCATTCCAATTGGGACTAGAGTTTCAGATTCAGGATTTTTTCCAAGAGACTTTATAGATTCGATTGAAGCAGTTGCTTCTCTTAAAATATTTACAAAAGTTGATTCCCTTTGGGACAAATCAGAAAAATACGTTTCAAGCATTTGCATTTGTTGCATTAGTTGTTCTGCCTGTTCTTCGCTCATTTACAACGAACATCTGTCTGATGGTTATAAATGGATTCATGATCATATGGCAAATTCAAAATAAATGAATAAAATAAAAAATAAAGAATTATCTTTATTTGGCTTTAGAGAATCTAGATTCTACTTCATCCCAATTTACAACATTCCACCAGGCTTCAATGTAGACTGGTCTTTTGTTTTGATAGTTGAGATAGTATGCATGTTCCCACACATCACAGCCTAACAATGGAACTAATCCTTCAGTTCTTGGACTAGTTTGATTTGGCATTGATTTGTATTCAACCTTTGATGTAGAAGGATTGTATACTAACCATCCCCAACCACTGCCTTGAATTACAGCTGTAGTAGATGAAAATTTCTCTTTAAAGTCAGAGAAGCTCCCAAATGAATCGTTGATTGCATCAGCAATTGATCCGCCTGGTTCACCGCCTCCGTTTGCTTTCATGTTATTCCAGAATAGCCTATGGTTATCATAACCACCACCGTTGAAATTAATTGCGCCTCTTTTGTCTTCTGGTACTGATTTGATATCAGACAAGATATCAAGAATATCTTTGTCTTGAATTTCAGCTGGACAAGTTTCAAGAGCTGCATTTAGTTTGTCAGTGTATGTTTGATGATGCTTTGTGTGATGAATCTCCATTGTTCTTGCGTCAATGTGAGGTTCTAATGCATCATAAGCATATGGCATTTCAGGAAGAGTGTATTTTCCCATGAAATCATTTGAGAATTTATTCCATTTATTGGTTTACTAAACAATTCATTTTTACTTGTTAAAATGATAAGAAAATTTGTGAAATCATTACTAATTCTTTCTTCAGTATTGATATTTTCAGGGATTTTGATTTTTTCACAATTACAAACACAAGATGACTTTGAATTATTTTTAGACCGAAGTGTTCCATATGTTGGAACAGACATTCCAAGAATTGATGGAATTGATGGAGCAGGAATAAAGATTGCAGTAATAGATACAGGTGTAGATTACAACCATCCAGATTTGTTTGGGTGGGGACCTGATGGAAAAGTCATCGGAGGGTATAATTTCATTCAGGAAAACCAACCGCCACTTGATAATAATGGTCATGGTACTCAGGTTGCAGGAGTAATAGCTGCAGATGGAGAGAAAGCAGGAGTAGCACCAAAGGCCAAGATTTTAGCTTACAAAGTTTCAGAAGACGGTGAAGGAGTATCATCAGATTTAATCATCAGAGCAATTCACAAAGCAATTGAAGATGATGCAGACATTATCAACATCAGTTTAGGAGTTAACAAAACTAATGCACTAATTGAACGTGCAGTAAATGAAGCATTAGAAAAAGAGATTTTTGTAGTTACAGCAGCTGGAAACGATGGACCAAATTTAAAATCAATTGGAAGTCCTGGAAGGAATTTTGGAAGTGTAACAGTTGGTGCAACTTATAACAATTTGACTTCAAGTTTGGTTGCAACATTAGACGTAGATGAGAAACCATATACTGTTATTCCAATGGTAGGTTCTACAAAATTAGAAGAACCATTAAAAGAAAAAATAATTTTTGCAGGTCATGGAAAAGTTGAAGATTTTGAAGATTTGGATGTAAAGGATGCAATAGTAATTGTTGAACGAGGAAGTGATGTGGAAGGACAGTTGTTGTATTTTTCAATTAAAGAAAAAAATGCTGCCAATGCAGGTGCAAAAGCTGTAATTGTTTACAATAATGTTCCCGGGATTTTTTTGGGAGAATTAATTCATGAATTCATAGAGCCAGGATACTCGCCCCGAATTCCAGTAGTATCAATTGACAGAGAAGAAGGTCTTGAAATTAAAGAATCATTAACTGAAGACACTGAAGGTGTTTTACAATTATTTTACAATCCAGACTTTATTGCACATTTTAGTTCCAGAGGACCAGTCTCTCCATTTTACATAAAGCCAGAAATTGTAGCACCTGGGGCATACATCAACACCACCCAAAATAATGCAGGATACAACTTTACCAGTGGAACTAGTTATGCGGCCCCTCATGTGAGTGGGGCAGCAGCACTATTGCTTCAAAAAAACCCAGATCTTCATCATCATGAAATTAAATCTCTGTTACTGACTACGGTAAAGCCTGTTTCAGATGCCTATGGGCAGGAATTTTCCATCCATGAGGCAGGTGCAGGAAGACTAGACATTGAAAATGCGTATAATGCAAATCTGATCATAGAGCCGCCAAACTTTGTTGGATTTGCATCATCAGATGATAAAGTTATCCAAAAACATTTCAAACTAAAAACAGTTGATGGAACATTTGGAGGAGAATTTGATGTCACATTTGATGGACCAGAATTCATAAAGTTTGATGAAGAACGTCTAGAAAAAAATATTCTAAATGTTAGAATGAGTGTACTAGAGGATAATTTTGGAGAACATGAAGGGAAGATAAGAATTGATCATCAAGGAATACAATATGTTGTTCCGTTTATTTTACATTATTCACCTGGTTCAATTTCTATGGTTCAACAAAATAATAAACTATCCTTTGATGTATATTATCCAGAAGAATGGAGTTTTACAAAAATTTCAGTGATAAACAGTAAGGATGGAAACGAACGTGTCATTACTACAACTCCAGAAAAGAAAGCATCAATTCAAGTTTATGAAAATGCAGAATACTGGATTGATGCTAAAATTAGAGTCAATGATACAACATCAAATGCGTATAATGTAATTGAAATTAATTCATTGGATGAAAATCAAAATAGAATAAACATTTTAGAAATTCCAGAGAGACAAATTCTCATCATCAGCATAGTTGTAATTGGAATTGCAGTATTTGGAATAATTAAAAGAAAATAATCTATTGTGTATATTTAGGACCAGCTTCAATTATTTCCGGTGAGACATTTTCAAATTTCTTAAAGTTCTCAACGAACATCTGAGCTAATTTCTTTGCGGACATGTCATAGGAATCCTTGTCAACCCAAGTGTTTCTTGGATCTAAAATCTCAGAAGGTACTCCTTCCACATCAGTTGGAATATCTAGATTAAACAAATCATTATGATTGTATTTGACAATATCAAGTGCTCCTGAAAGGGCAGCAGTAACCATTGCACGGCTGTATTTGATTTTGATTCTTTTTCCAACTCCATATGGGCCACCAGACCATCCAGTGTTAACTAGGTAAACTACAGTATTGTGTTGATTGATTTTTTCACCCAAGAGTTTTGCATAAACTGATGCAGGTCTAGGCATGAATGGGGCTCCAAAACACTGAGAAAATACAGATTTTGGCTCTTTGATTCCTCTTTCAGTTCCTGCCAACTTACTAGTATATCCAGACATGAAATGATACATTGCACCTTCTTTTGTTAATCGAGAAACAGGAGGCAATACTCCCAAAGCATCAGCAGTCAAAAAGACAATGACTCTAGGATTTCCTCCAACACTAGGAATTACAGCACCAGGAATGAAATCCAAAGGATAGCCAACACGAGTATTTTCAGTTAATGTGTTATCATCATAATCTGGAACACCATCATTTAACACAACATTTTCCAATAGTGCACCAGGTTTGATTGCATTCCAAATTTCAGGTTCTGCTTCTTGGCTAAGGTTGATACATTTTGCATAACATCCACCTTCAAAATTAAAAGTTCCATTATCAGACCAACCATGTTCATCATCACCAATTAATTTTCTATTAGGATCTGCTGAAAGGGTAGTTTTACCAGTACCAGATAATCCAAAGAACAATGCAGTATCTCCTTTTTCACCAATATTTGCAGAACAATGCATTGGGAAAATACCACGGTCAGGCAACAAGAAATTCATTACACCAAACATTGACTTTTTCATTTCACCAGCATATTCAGTTCCACCAATCAAAACTATTTTTCTTGTCAAATCAATTAGGATAAAGACATCAGTTCTTGTTCCATCAATTTCAGGATCTGCTACAAAATCATTAATACATAAAATAGTAAATTCAGGTTCGTGTTTTTCTAATTCTTCATTAGAAGGTTTGATGAATAAATTACTTGAAAACATACTTTGCCAAACATGATCATTGATTACTCTGATAGGTAAACGATTATCAGGATCAGCACCTACAAAACCATCAAAGACAAAAAGTTCTTTGTTATCAACAAAGTCCTTCATTTTTTCAAAAAGTTTTTCAAATTTACCACTTGGGAATTGATGGTTAATTGGTCCCCAATCAATGGTATCGTGGGTTTTATCATCATATACGATAAATCTATCATCAGGGGATCTGCCAGTATATTTTCCAGTATTGACTGAAAGTGAGCCTGTTGAGTTGACAACGCCTTCTTTGCGTTCAACTGCCAATTTCACCATATCATCGACACTTAGGTTTCTGTGGACTTTGGATGGTTTGATTCCAAAGGCTTCTAATTGTGATGAGAATTTTTCAGTTGCTGCAGTACCAAGTACTTGGGTCAGAGGATTATGCCTCCAAAAATACTATAGTCAATCCCAGGCTGGTTCATGAGATATTCGATCCGCCCTAAGTTTCCTTATTATCTTTTTCTTATAGCAAATTTTCTTCCCGTCTAGGAACGTATTTATTCCAAAATTCAAGACTCAAACTTATGACGATCAACAAAGATCTACTGGCAAAGAGACAAGAAGTAAAAGAGAACAATCCAGACTTTGTCAGACCAGAAAGTTGGCGTTATGTTAGACTTCAAACCAATTGGAGAAAACCAAAAGGTATTGATCACCACCAAAGAAAACAAAAAAGCAGAGGCCGTCCAGGTCTTGTAAAAGTTGGATATGGTGGACCAAAAGCATCAAGAGGATTGCATCCATCAGGATTTACAGATAACCTAGTTTACAATTTGAGTGATTTAGAAAAATTAGACCCAAAGAAAGATGGAGTAAGATTCGGTCACAGTGTTGGTACTAAGAAAAGAAAAGAGATTATTGTAAAAGCAATTGAACAAAAATTCAAAATATTTAATGCGAGAGTGAGTGCAAGTGGTAGTAAATCTTAAAGCTAAAAAAAGACTCGCAGCCAGAGTAACTGGTGTCGGAGTTCATAGAATTAGATTCGATACAGACCATCTAGATGATATTGCTGATGCAATTACAAGAGAAAATATTCGTAGTCTAATTACAGCAAATACAATTAAAATTAAATCATTTACCGGTACTTCAAAAGGTAGAGCTCATGAAAAGAAAGCTCAGAAAAACAAAAGAGGTACAACTCAAGGTTCCAAACAAGGAAGAAAAGGAGCAAGAGTAGGTAAGAAAGAAGTCTATGTTGCAAAGGTTCGTGCATTAAGACGATTATTGAAAATTGCAAAAGACAGAAAAGATTTGACTAATCCAGAATTCTGGGCACTATACAAGAAAGTAGGTGGTAACACTGTCAGAAACAAAGCACACCTCAGACTCTTGATGGATGAGATTAGAGAAAAACGAAAAGATTAGAATCTATAAATTAAATTTTCAGAGTCGACAATTTTTCCATTTTCAATTTCAATTCCTTCATCATTTAGCATCTTAGTTTTGACATGTTCTCCATAGGCATATCCACCAATCTTTCCAGTAGACATTACAACTCTATGGCAGGGAATGATTACAGGATAGGGGTTTTTGTTCATAATTTTTCCAACAGTTCTTTGGCCATTTTTTAATCCAACAGCTTTTGCTAGTTCCCCATAAGTTGTGACTTTTCCTTTAGGAACTTCAAGTAATTTTTTGTAAATCTTTTGCTGCAGATTCAAAGATGTATTACCTCAAGATCTGTAGAATCTAAAAGGTCAAGTACTTTTTGTTTGTTTGAACCCAATCCTTTCCAATCCAAAAGAGCAGCTTTTGCCATACTGTTTTGCTCAAGAATATGAGAAAATAATTTTTCATCGAGTTCATCTAATGCATGTTTTGGAACAACTGTACCAAGTGCAAATTTGCCATGTAGCAATTCTTCTGTGAATTTTGAAGGATAGTGAGTTCCGCCAAAACAAATAGCGACTGGATGTTCCGGGATAGGCTGAGACATTACTTGGTGAACTAGTACTGCTATTGAGTTACATAATGATTCATCAGTCCATTGTTTTTCAGTAGTTCCAATTTCAATAAAGATTGAAGGTTTGGATAATGCAGTAGGCCCATGATGAGTTGCCTCTATTGTTATTTGAAAATCAGAGAATTGTGACTGGTTTTTCTCTAATGTCTGAAGATAAATTTTTTGAAGGTCAGGTTTAGGGACTGCAACTTGTCTATCATTTCCACCAAATTTTGCAGTGGAGAAATTTCCAGTACTATGACAAGTCAAAGCTAGTACTCCAGATTCAGCCGCATGTTTTGAGAGAAAAACAAATCCATCATAATCATATTTTTCTTCTAACCAATCAGCAGAAATTGCAGGAGTTGGAATAATTACTAAATCATAATATTTTCCACGAAAAACATCACCGTCCAATTTCATTTCTTTTGAAAGAAATTTTGCCATATTGTGACCTGCAGGGTCATCTTGATACGCAACCAGTAATTCCATGAGATAAGAGATATAAGGACACCTTATTAATTTCCAGCAATGAACCCTAGGCAGACTTTGAAAAACATGGCCAACACCATGAAAATGGCAAAAAAACCAGACAAAGATGAGTATCAACAGCACCTTAGACTCGTTTTGTTAGGAATTGCCGGTGTAGGATTAATCGGTTTTACAATTCAGTTTGTCTTTTCTGTAATTACGTTTGGTAGATAACATTGTCAGAGGAAATAAAATCACACTTGTTTGCAATTAGAACCACTGGAGGTCAAGAGAAAGTGGTAATGAGATTATTAGAAGCAAAGGCCAATGCAAATCAAATTAACATTCAATCAGTATTTTGGGTAAATGATCTTAAAGGATATGTTGTAATTGAAGCAATCAATCCTAGTGATGCATATTTGGCAGTAGAAGGAGTCAGACACATCAGAGGTCAATTAAGAGGAGAATTAGAATTCAAAGATATCGAAGGATACCTTGTCAAGAAATCAACAGTTTCACAATTAACAGTAGATAATGTAGTAGAAATTACAGGCGGTCCATTCAAGGGAATGAAGGCAACAATTACCAGAATTGATGTCGAAAAAGAAGAGGCAACTGTAGTTTTGTTAGATGCATCATACCAATTACCAGTCACAGTAGACGCAAACTACCTAAAGATGTCAACTGAGGGTTAGGAAGGATTAAATTTTCATTTAGAGTTTGATTTAACATGGGAGAACAAAAAGTATCATCACTTGTAACAGGCGGAGGAGCATCAGCAGGTCCACCTTTAGGTCCAGCATTGGGTCCACTTGGAGTCAATATCATGGAAGTCATCAATGCAATTAATGAAAAAACTAAAGACTTTGAAGGAATGAAAGTTCCAGTTACAGTAATTGTCGATACTGATTCAAAAAAGTATGAAATTGAAGTCGGAATTCCATCAGCTGCAGCACTCATTATGAAAGAAGCAGGAATCACAAAAGGTTCAGGCGCATCAGGTACAGAATGGGTTGGCGATGTAACTATGGATTCAATTGTTAAAGTTGCAAATACAAAACTGGAGAAATCTTATGCATCTTCATTAAAGTCAGTTGCAAAAACAGTCATTGGAACATGTCTTCCATTGGGAGTCAAAGTAGAAGGAAAGACTCCAAAAGAAATTACTGCCGAAGTAAACGAAGGCAAATGGGATGCAAAATTCCAATAATTATTGAGTAAGATAAACAGGTTCTTTGTCGGTTTTTTGTAATTCTACAAATGTTTCAGTATTCTGAATTCCTTCAATTTTACCAATTTTTTCAATTACTACTGAATGAAGGGCCTCCAAATTCTTTGCATATACCTTAATCATAATATCAAATCTGCCTGTTACCTCAGAAATAGAAACAACCTCATTAGTTTCCATGAATTTTTTATGAATTGAATCCTTAAACTTTGGATCTCGATTAATGCCTACAGATGCTTTGACTCCTATTCCTAAAAGAGAATCATCAATTTCAATAGTGAATTTCTTGATGAGTTTCTTCTTCATCAATCTCTTAATTCTACTGTACAATACAGATGCATTAATTCCAAGTTTTTTTGATAGTGTAGGAACAGAAATAGAGCCATCAGCGGTCAACTCATAAAGTAATTTCATATCCAATTCATCAAATCGATGCAACGTATTCGAAAAACATGGTTCTGATTTAATATATGTAGGTTTTCAGCATAAATTCCACCGTATTTGTAATAAATTTAGCAAAAATGTGTAATTTTTTAAAATAAATGATTGGTAAAAAAGACAAACCTCTAAACGATTTTAAGTAGGCTTTCTGGAAAATTGTTCGTAATGATTACAGACGCTCAGCTTACTGAAATGGTTCAGGCAGCAAGATCTTCAACTAAAGAGAGAAAATTCAAACAATCAGTAGAGTTAATCATAACTTTCAAAGATATTGATGTAAAGAAAGGCTTTGCAATTAACGAAGTTGTTCAACTTCCAAAAACAAGTTCTCCGGCAACTGTTTGTATTATTGCCACAGGAGATATGAATCAAAAAGCAAAAGCTGCTAAAGCAGATTCTGTAATTGGAACAGAAGAATTAGAGAAATTCGGAGCTAACAAAAGAGAATCTAGAAAATTCATTAACAAATATGATTTCTTTTTGGCAGATACCAAAGTCATGCCAACTGTCGGTAAAACATTAGGTCAGCTTTTAGGTCCAAGAGGAAAAATGCCAACACCAGTTCCTTTTGATGCATCTATTGAAGCATTCTTAGAAAGATTTAGATCTTGTATCAAAGTAAGAACAAGAGCATCACTATCAATTTCATCCAAAATTGGAGACGTATCAATGGATGATGCAGATTTGGTAATTAACGCACATACAGTTCTCAATGCAATTGAAAAGAAATTACCAAACGGTGAGAAAAACATGAAAAAGATTTTGATTAAAACTACAATGGGTAAGCCAGTAAAACAAGCACAAGAGGTTAAGAAGAAATATGCATGAAAATAGAACTGCTTATCCTAAAAGAAAAACCCAAATGTATCAACAACTAACAGAGCTGCCAAAAAAATACAAAGTAATGTCAATTATCCAAATGAGAAAGGTTCGTTCAACTCAAATTTTACCATTAAGAAAAACACTCAAAGGCCAAGTGGAATTTGTTTGTGTTAAAGATAAAGTTGCAGCAAAAGCTCTTGAAACACTAGACGTTCCAGGAATCAAAGACATGGTTAGCGAACTCAAGGGCCAGATCATGTTCATATTTACAGACATGTCACCATTCAAGCTAAACGTTCTTCTTGCCAAAAACAAAATCATGATGGCAGCAAGAGGTGGAGATATTGCAAGTATCGACATTGTAGTTCCTGCAAAAAATACAGGTATTGCACCAGGTCCAATGCTTACAGAATTCAAGGAAGCTGGCATTCCAACAAAAATTGATCAAGGAACAATTTGGATTGCAAAGGACAGTACTCCAGTGAAAAAGGGTGAGGCAATCAATGAAAAATTGGCATCAATTCTAGGTAAATTAGATATCAAACCAGTAGAGGCAGGAATTACACTTTCCTCAGCATTAGAAGACGGTCTAAAGTATGCAGAAGCAGAAATGATTATCGATGTTGAGAAGATAAGAAACGCCTTTGCTCAATCACACCAAGAAGCAGTAACATTGTCTATCGAGGCAGGATACATTACTGCAGACAACATCTCACAAATTCTCAGCAAAGCATCAGGAAATGCCCGCTCTTTGTCAATAGAGTCTGGATTTATGACTGATGAAACTAAAGAGCAAATCTTGCAAAAAGCAGATGCACAGGCAAAAGGCGTTGCAGGCCAAGCAAAAGATTACACCCCAGCATAAAATCTAAATTATTTTAATCACTGTTTACTTCGTTTTTCTGTTTATTGTATTTGTTGAATCCTTCTTGGTTGTACCCATCTTTGTCATAACCCAAGTGATCATATCCTTGTCCATCATACCCGTTACTATCAAACCCATCTTCATCGAATCCGTCTAAATTGAATCCATTTTCATCGAATCCGTCTTCATCATACCCGTTACTATCAAATCCATCTTTATTGTATCCATTTTTATCATAACCATTTTTGTCGTATCCTTTTTTGTCATATCCCTCTAGGTCATACCCGTCTTTGCTAAACCCGATTTTGTTAAGTCCATTTTTGTCATATCCATTTTTGTCATATCCGTTTTTGTCATAACCATCTTTGTTGTATCCCTTTTTGTTAAACCCGTCATTATCAAAAGCAATTTTTGTATCTATGTGAATTCCATCTAAAGAAAAACCCCGATTATCATAACCGTCTTTGTTGTATCCTTTTTTGTCATATCCGTTTTTGTTAAATCCATCTTTGTTGTAACCCTTGAAATCAAATCCATCTTCATCATACCCGTCTTTGAATCCTTTTTTGTCATATCCGTTTTTGTCATATCCTTTTTTGTTAAATCCATTTTTGTTGTATCCCTTTTTGTCATATCCGTTTTTGTTGTATCCATCCTTACCATACCCATTTTTGTCGTATCCTTTTTTATCATACCCATTTTTGTCAAAACCATCTAGATCATATCCATGCTCGTCAAATGTGCGACTAAATCTATCAAATAATCCCATAACAGAATTTCATGAATTCAATTCAGATAAGCGTTTCACATCAAATGTGTTAACTTTGAGAAATTAAGCAAAAGACCTTAAAATGAAACTAAACTGAGGCGTTTAGTAAAATGGTACTGGTCTTTCACTTGTTAGAATTAACACGTTGTTGAATTTATTGTTGGCGATCATATCGTAAACAATTTTCTTGAGAGCATCCGATTTACAAATTTTCACAATCTTAAATATGATTGAGCGTAAACAAGTGGAATGAAAAGATTGGCAGTACTAGTAAAAAATGAAAAGGCTGATGCAGTGGTTGGTTCCCTGAGAGAACTTGGTCTTGATGCCATAATATATGATGTCAAGAGTGCAGGTAAAGAAACAGAACAAACACGTTCTGGTAGAGGAACAAGTGCTACAAGTTCACACCTTCCACGAAAAATAATAGCTACAATAGTAGATTCAGAAAAGGTTCAATCCACATCTGATGCAATAAAGAAATCTATTGGTGGCAACAGTAAAGGTGTGATAATTGTCACAGCTGTGGATGATTTCATCCCATTCTAATTTTTTGTTTAGAAAAGATTGTTTAAATTAAATAATGTGCTAGATATTTTGTGAAACCTCAGTCCTGTAGAAAATGTGGAAAAGAATTACTACAAAATCAAAGAACTTGTTCTCATTGTGGCAAGGATAGTGGTTATGATGATACAGAGATTTAGAATCTTAAACTAAAGCAGTCCATTTTGAGCCTAAAATGGTTCAAATTTCTCGAACCTTTGGCAGATTCCAATTAAACTTCATTGCAAGTAATCGGATTCCAGTTGCTGCAACAATTCCAATTACAGATGCAATCTGTACATCTACACCAGATGACAGCATTGCATAAAATATTACAATTCCAATGATACTTGCAATTGCATACACTTCTTTTACAAATACGATAGGAATTTCTCTAACAAAGACATCTCGCAATATTCCGCCACCAATTGCAGTAATCATTCCTCCAAAGAGCATTGGAAGAAATTCCAATCCAACAACTTGGTATGCAATTGATGCTCCCAAAATTGAAAAGACTCCAAGACCAACTGCATCAAAGACCAACCAGATGTTCATTCGTTTCTGAAGTTTTCTAAATAAAAAGAACATTACAACTCCAACTGCTACTGTCAATCCAACATAGATTGGATCAGAAAAGGCAGTTGGAAATCGTCCAAAAATAACATCACGGGTTACTCCACCACCTACTCCAACTACAGTAGCTAGTACGATGATTCCAAAAATATCTGCCTTGTGTGCAATTGCCTTTGAAGCTCCGGTAACTGCAAAAGCTATCGTACCCAAGTAATCCAAAATGCTAATGAACCCATCTATAGGAAAAGAGAAATCAACCAATCACTACAAACTGAGAGCTAGGAGTAATTAAGATTAACAAAAATAAAGATCAAAATTAAATTGATAAAAGAAAAGTTGATTAGCCAAATAAGGAAGACAATCCTTCCATGGCTGCTTCTTCGTTTTTAGGTTCTTCTTTCTTCTTCTCTTCTTTTGCCGGTGCATCTGCTGCTGCATCTGCTGCTGGTGCGGCTGCTGCAACTGCTACTGGGGCGGCTTTAACTGCCTCATCAATGTTAACATCGGCTAAGGCTGCAACTAGAGATTTAACTTGGGCTTCATTAACGTCAGCACCAGAAGCTTTGACTACTGATGTGAGGTTTGCCTCGTTAACTTCTTTGTCTAGTTTGTGAAGAAGTAAAGCAGCGTAAACATATTCCATTGTATCGAGATTTTCTTAGGGCATAATATAAAACTATGGAGAAGTTACGCCTGAAATTTTAGTTTAGGATTTTCAAACTTCTGCAAACAGCATATACTGTTCGTTTAAGATTAGGATCAGTCAAAGTATCCTTTCTGCTTCTCAAAACTCGTTTTGCCTCATCCCTTTCAGGACCTTCAGGTAATGACAATACAGTATTGAAAAATTCAGGTAATGATTCACGAATCCATCCATCAAGCATTGAGTAAACTTTTGGTGGAAGAATATCACATTTATCAACATCAAGATCTAATACTTCGGCATAATTTTCATGTTCAACTCTATACACTAGAGCTAGTACCACATTGTCAGGAGTTGGATGTTCTAAAACTTCTCTTGAGCGCTCACCTGTTTTGTCTTGAGCAATCTTGTTTTTCAAACCAACTGGATTTACTATTACTCCATTGACACCAACTTTTCTCCCATCAACACCAGTAACTATTCCAAAAATAAAGTCATTAAATTCACCATTTTTTTTAATAGAGAAAACAGGAGTACCTTCTTTCAACTTTGGTTTCTTGCCAAACATGGATAGATTGTGATGTATAGTGTATTTAATGTATTATTAATCGACAATTCTTAATATCGGTATCAAGCAGCCTCATCGTTGGATAAAAGTCAGATTCTAAAAGAATTTTCAGCAGATCCTGAAAAATACTATAATGTCAAATTATTCCAAGAGCAAGGATTTATCAGAAAATCTTGTGCCAAATGTGGCAGATTCTTTTGGACTCTAAATGCTGATAGAGATTTGTGTCCTGATGATGGATTGGACACTTATTCGTTCATTGGTGAGCCTCCTACTTCAAAAAGATTTGATTATACTCAAGCATGGAAACAAGTTGAAGAGTTTTTTGTAAAAAATAATCACACGTCAGTTAGTCGATACCCAGTTGTTTGTAGATGGCGAGATGATTTGTTTTTTACAATTGCATCAGTTGTTGACTTTCAAAGAATTATGGGAAGCAAAGTTGTTTTCGAGTTTCCTGCCAACCCTCTAGTTGTTCCACAGACTTGTTTGAGATTCAAAGATTTAGAAAATGTAGGAGTTACAGGTAGACACTTTTCGAGTTTCTGTATGATAGGACAACACAGTGTTCCAGACTTAGGGGGATATTGGAAGGACGAATGTGTTGATTTAGATTTTAGATTACTAACTAATCAATTTGGAATTAAAAAAGAAGAAGTCGTCTTTGTAGAGGACGTTTGGGCAGGTGGTGGTTCATTTGGGCCATCACTGGAATACTTTGTTCGAGGATTAGAATTAGGAAATGCAGTATTTACTGAATTCCAAGGAGAACTAGGACAACACACTACATTAGACCAGCGAGTCATAGACATGGGTGCAGGATTGGAGAGATTTGCATGGATTACCATGGGAACACCTACTGCGTATGACTGTTGTTTTGGTCCAATTAATGGGAAATTATTTGAGAAAATTGGAATTGATTCAGATTCTGATATTTTGAAAAAATACTTTACAGAAATTGCAAAAGAGATTGATCATTATGATGACTTGAATCAAGTAAGACGTCTTGCAGTGAAAAATGCAGGAATTACAGATGATCAGTTAAACAAAATGATTACACCACTAGAAGGAGTCTATCTAATTGCAGACCACTTGAGAACTTTGATTTTTGCAATTACTGATGGTGCTTTACCATCAAACGTTGGTGGAGGATACAACTTGAGAATGATGTTGCGAAGAATCAATGGAACGATAAACCGATTGAATCTAAAACTAGACATTGATGATTTGATAGATACTCACATTGACTATCTCAAGGATACCTATCCAGAGCTTGATGAGAAAAGAGAAGACGTCAAGGCAATACTCAAGCTAGAGTCTGCAAGGTATGAGGATTCTAAAATTCACATGAAGAAAAAGGCTGAAAAGATTCGCGAGAGAGGCACACCATCAGTGGATGAACTCATCACACTTTACGAATCAGATGGCATTACACCTGAATATCTCAAAGAAGTTGATGCCATTTCTGAAATCCCCTCACAGTTTTACTCTAAACTATCTGATTTGCACCAGTCTGAAAAGAAAAAGGCAATTGCAGAACTTCCACTAGAAGAGTTGCCTGAAACTGAGACTCTATTTTACAAAGATGACCCAATGGAGTTTGATGCCAAAGTCATCAAGGTCTTTGATGATCAAGTGGTATTGGATAGAACTTCATTTTATGCTAGAGGTGGAGGACAGGAACCTGACTATGGTAGCATTGCAGGATTCAAAGTGGTTAATGTAGATAAACATGCAAACATTATCGTTCACAAGCTAGAAGGTGGCGTACCAAAAGAAGGAGAAACGGTATCTTGTAAAGTAGATGAGACACGTCGTGCAAACATTACAAAAAACCACACCAGTACCCACATCATCAATGCATCATCAAGAGGAGTATTAGGTTCATGGATTTGGCAACACTCTGCATTCAAAGACGATGATCATGCCAGATTAGACATTACACATCACTCTTCACTAACTGATGAACAAGTAAAACAGATTGAAGAAGCAGCTAACAAAATGGTAAAAGAGAACTATCCAGTGAATATCGATTACTATGATAGAGGAACTGCAGAGCAAAAGTATGGATTTAGAATTTATCAGGGCGGGGTAGTTCCAGTGAAATCAGTACGTATTGTATCAATTGAAGATAAAGACATTGAAGCTTGTGGTGGAACACATGTAAAGAAAACAGGAGATATCGAACTAATCAAAATTACAAAGACTAAACGAATTCAAGATGGAGTAGTTAGAATAGAGTTTGTTTCAGGTCCTACTGCATTCCAATATGTAAAAGACCAAGAAGAAGAATCTAAAAAACAAGCTGAAGAGGCAATTGCAAAAGAAAAATTGGAGAAACAAAGAGAAGAAAATAAAGAAAAAGCAAGAGAGCAGATTCCAATTTTACTAGAGAAGATAATTTCAGGAGAATCAGTTGAATCGGATGGAATTAGCACAAAGGGGAAATTGTGTTTTACATCTAGTGAAAATTATGATGATTTCTTCATTCAGAACTTTGGAAAGAAGCTAGTTGCCAAAGATGAAGCAGCTGCATTTTGTGGAATTTTTGAAGCTGATCCTACAGTTCGTGTAATAATATTTGCAGGAGAGCAATCAGGCGTAAATGCAGGTGAAATAGCCAAAGAAATAGCCTCAATTTTGGGCGGTTCTGGTGGTGGTGATGCCAAGTTTGCTCAGGGGGGAGGAAAAGACACATCTAAAAAAGAGCAGGCAATAGCCAAAGCAAAATCAATGATTTTAGGATAATACTATGATAAACTGGAATGAAATAGAAACTAAATGGAGAAACAAGTGGGCAGAATCTAAAGACTTTGAGACAAATCCAAATGATAAACCAAAAAAATTCATTACAGTTGCATATCCGTATCCAAACTCTCCACAACACATTGGACATGGAAGAACATACACACTAGCTGATGTTCATGCAAGATTTTATCGAATGAAAGGATACAATGTATTGTTTCCAATGGGATTCCATTATACTGGAACTCCTGTGTTAGGAATGGCCAAAAGAATTGAGAAAGGAGAAAAAGAAATTCTTGATGGATTACGAAATGTGTATCATGTTCCTGAAGAGGCAATCAAGACATTTGTTGAACCAATAAAGATTGCAGATTATTTCCATGAAGAAATAAAATCAGGAATGATTGAGATGGGTTATTCAATTGATTGGAGACGAGAATTCACCACTATAGTTCCAGGTTATCAGAAATTTATCGAATGGCAAATTACAACACTAAAAGAAAACGGCAGAATCATTCAAGGTAGTCATCCAGTTGGATGGTGTCCTAAAGATCAGAATCCCGTATCCCAACATGATACAATGGGTGACGTTGAACCTAAAATTGATGAGAAGAACTTTTTGATTAAATTCAAGCTAGGTGAATTTATTTTCCCAGTTACAACATTACGACCTGAAACAATTTTTGGAATTACAAATTTGTGGGTCAATCCAAATACAATTTACAAAAAAGTTACAGTTGATGATGAAACGTGGATAATTTCAGAAGAATGTGCACACAAAATTGAATTCTTTGAAAAACAAGTTAAAGTAATTGGAGAAATTCCTGGCAGTAAAATTATTGGACAAAATGCGGTAAACCATGACGGACGGGAAATTCCAGTGTTACCAGCTGACTTTGTAGAGTCTGATATGGGTACAGGATTAGTAATGTCAGTGCCTGCTCACGCACCAAAAGATTACCAGGCATTAATGGATTTGAAGGCTAAAAATCATGAATTAGCCTCAAAAATCGAGCCTATTCCAATCATAGTTACAGAAGGATACGATGTATATCCTGCAAAACAGATTTGTGAAAAACTAGGAGTTTCAGACCAAACTGATTCCAAGCTAGAAGAAGCTACAAAGGAATTATACCTCAAAGAATTCACAGATGGCAAGCTAAATGAGAAATGCGGTCAATTCAATAACGAAAAGGTTCAGTTTGGACGAGATAAAATCAGAGCATGGTTACAGGAAAATAATGTTCTAGAGAAATTCCCAGTGTTAGAGAATTCTCCAGTACATTGTAGATGCGGAGCTGAATGTGTTGTCAAAGTGTTAAACAATCAATGGTTCTTGAATTACGGAGATGAAGAATGGAAAGAGCTAGCTCGTAATTGTTTTGATGAGATGAACATTCTACCTAGTAATATCAGAACAGAGTTTAAAGAAGTGATAGAGTGGTTGCATGAGCGAGCTTGTGCAAGACAACAAGGGTTGGGAACAAAGTTACCATGGGATAAAGATTGGATTGTAGAATCATTATCTGATAGTGTCATTTACATGGCATACTATACCATTTCACGATTTGTAAATGATGGAACAGTAACTCCTGAAAATCTAACTCGAGAATTCTTTGATTATGTTTTGTTAGATAAAGGAGATGTTGAACTAGCTGCAAGTACATCAAAGTTATCTGAAGATATAATTGAAACAATAAAAAAAGAATTCAATTATTTCTATCCAGTTGATTCAAGACATTCAGGACGAGATTTAGTTCAAAACCACTTGTCATTCTTTGTCTTAAATCACGTTGCAATCTTTGATAAAAAATTCTGGCCACAAGAAATTGTAGTTAATGGAAGTGTAATGATGGATGGTGCTAAAATGTCAAAGAGTATGGGAAACATCATCCCATTACGTACTGCAATTAGAGACCACGGTGCAGATCCAATTAGATTAGCTATTATTTCATCAGCTGAACTACTCCAAGATGCTGATTTTAACATGGAGTCAGTTTCAGGAATTCAAAGCAAGCTTGCATCCCTACTTGAAGAGTGTTCTAGGCTCAAAAATGAGCCTGTTTCAGAGTTAAAAGCTGAAGACAGATGGATTTTATCAAAATTACAGAGCATGATAGGTACAGTTACAGAATCTTTAGAAAAAATGAGATTGAGGGAAGGACTGCATGAGATTTTGTTTTCATTTGAATCTGATTTGAGCTGGTACAACAAACGAGTGCAAGCTAAAGAAAGAAAAGATGTTGCAGGAATAATGTACAAGATAAATTCTGCACGAGTTGCAATGTTATCTCCATTTGCACCACATATTGCAGAAGAAATGTGGGAAAAGATTGGTAATTCAGAACTTGTTTCAAAATCAGCTTGGCCTACATTTTCTAAAGATGATGTAGATTCCACTGCAATTCAATCAGAGAATTTACTAAAATCTACCATGGATGATATTGCAAACATTCTCAAAGTTACAAAAATTACTCCAAAGAAAATTGTAATCTATGTAAATTCAGATGAATTAAAATCTAAAGTATATCGTAAGGTGCTCAGCATAATGGTAGGTGGACAAAACAACATGGGAGTTGTAATGAAAGAATTATTGGCAGATCCTGATACTGCAGATGCAAAAAAAATGCCGGACTTTGTACAAAAGACAATCAAGGATTTGCATTCAGAATCAGAGGAAATAAAATCAATGAAGATTGAATCGAATTCGTTTGGTGAAAAAGAATTTTTGTTATCAGAATTATCTAGTATCGGTAAAAGAGAATTTGGCGTAGAGATATCAGTATATTCAGAAAATGATTCAGACATTTATGATCCAAAAGGAAAAGCAAGACATGCTAGACCATTCAAACCTGCAATTTTGATTGAATAATTTTAAACTATTTAGCAATAATTGGAATTCGCTTTAAAATTTCCTCAAATAATGTTTCTATAGTTTGTTTTCTCATCTGAATAACAATATCAGTAGTGTTAGGTTCTAGCCTCATCATCAAAAATTTCATTTCTGGTCTTTGAGTATTAGAAATTGGTTTCACTGAATTAATTTCCAAGAAATTCTGAACGTTAGTTTCAAGCTCATCCCATGTCTTTCTAGTTTCAGGAATATTCATCGATTCAATTTCTTCTTGAGATATTTCTGGACATAGTTTGGCACAGTTTGAAAATTCTATTTCTTCTCTTTGTTTAAAATATCTAAAACTTCAGTGTTTGATTTAATCCAGGTTTTTAAATACGCATAGAACAGATTCTCCAAGTCATCTACCAGTCCTTCAAGACGCGGATCAGAGCGGATATCAGCTAATTGCTCATCAAGATTCTCTAAAATTACCTTCAATCCTTGGTTAGATACCTCTAGCTTCTTGATCGCCTCATCCACACCCATGAAAAGTCTACGAAATAATCGATAATAAACGATTCTTAATTTTTTATTATTACAGGTTTTCTAAAAATGATTCTCAAAGAACACTTCATCCAAAGCTAACTGACCGCCACGCTCTGCTGCATCTTCAGCCCGTTTGCCAACTACTACCATCATTACGATCATGTGGTTTTCAGGCAAGTTAATCAACTCAGCTAATTCATCATACTCAAAGCCAACCATCGGACATGAATCCAATCCCATCTGTCTTGCTGCTAACATTATTGTTTGAGCTGCAAATCCACAAGAGCGCATTGCCTCATCGCGGCGATTCTCTGGATGATTCTCATATTTTCTAGCTAGAGAATTCTTCACAAGTTCTTGTTTTTCTGGAGTATTATTTCTCCAGTAACGTAATGGATCTTCTTTCCATGCATCAAGATTTCCACAAAGAACAATTACCAATGAACCGTCTTTTGGCTGGGCCTGATCACGGGCAGCTTTTGAGATTTTCTCTTTAACTGCTTGGTCAGTTACATAGACGAATCTCCAGTTTTGTTGGTTGTAGCTAGTTGGAGATAGTATTGTTAGTTCTTGTAATAGCTTGACATCTTCAGGTGACATTTTGTAAGAGCTATCAAATTTCTTGATTGCACGTCTAGTTCTAATTGCCTCAAAAGTATCCATGAAATAACGCAACAAAATCCCCAAATTTAATTGAAATGAAAAGGTGTTACAGCTTAAGATCAGTACCCAAAGGGATACTGATGACAGCTTTACCACTTAAGATCAGTAACTAGAGAGTTATCTGATGACAGCGATTTGTCTTAAGGTCTGAAACGATTGTACTCAGACGAGAGACTCACCTTTTCTGATATTACTAATGTGAATTTCTTATTTAACCGGCACTATCTTTTCCTACTATTGAGAAAAGACCCAAACAAATTCAGATAGTCTATTTATTACACCTCAAATTCAAAGAAGACATCTTGAAGATAGCAGTAATGGGAATGGGAGTAGCAGGATCATACCTTATGGCCAGACTAAAGAACTCTAACCATGAAGTCATCGGATATGAGAGAAACAGAGAAGAAAACCATGACTCTATTTGCGCATGGGGTACAATCAAGCCAGTACTGACAGAATTTTGCAAAAAGGTAGACAGAGATTTTAATGATTTTCTAATCCATGACGGAAAAAACATGCATGTCAAAATGAACAATGATGTAAAGTTTGACATTGGATTGCATGGAATGTGCACATATGACAAACTGGCATTAATCAAAGATTTCATCAAAGATTCAAAAATTATCTACGGCGAAGCTCCAAAGCTTGAAGATTTGGAAAAAGAGTACGACATGATAGTTGATTGCACAGGATTTGGAAGAGCATACTTGCCAAAAATGAAAGATGACTTTTTCTTGCCAACATACGAGTACAAGGTAGAGTACGAAGACGGAGTTCCATATGATGACTTTTACATTGAACCATTTCCAGGAATGTCAGGTTATTTCTGGTATTTCCCACTAGGTGAGAAATGGGCCCACATTGGAGCAGGTGATTACAATAAACAACACATCAAGGCAACTGATGATTTTCTAAAGAAACACGGAGGTAAGGTTCTCAAAACCAAAGGAAGGCCAATCAGACTTGCAACACCTGACAGATGCAAGCCATACTATTCAGGTAAGGTGGTAGGAGTTGGAGAATCAATTGGTACTGTCTATGCATTACTAGGGGAGGGAATCATTCCATCAATGCAGTGTGTCGATATTTTTGTAGAGAACATGAATGACTTTGCAGCATATGAGAAAGCAATTGAAAAACACTACAAGGTTTATGCCAAGGTGTTTAATTTTGTTCGAGCAAAAATTCACAAGGACTTTAGTTTTATCAAGGCATTGCCAGACTTTTTGTCAATCTTTTTCTATATGAAAAAGAATCAAGACAGATTTGGAATGGACATTAAAATTTCAGATTTGCTCAAAGTTGCAAAGGCTTAGCTAAAACTTACAGAACCAAACCCTTCACGATTTGTTCTATTTGATGCCATGTTGTAATCGTAGATTGTTTTAGAATAATCCTTAAACTCGTCTTTCATTGGATCAAGTGAATCAGCCAGGTAAAATCCAGGGCAATCACCTGTAAACTGATACGTTGCATGCACTCTAGCCTTGCCCTTTTCATTTTCAAGCCAGCTAGAAAATGGATACAGATAGCACACTCCAGGTCTGTCTGGATGCATAGAGCACCCACCTTCACCATCTAGGAACCTGCAAGAGATGTGAGTTCCATCGTCAGCTTCTGTCTCGTCTGTTTTTCTTTTCAGATTAATTGTAGTCATTGTAGTCATTTGGCCAGAGGGACCAGGCTCCTGATACGTTACAGTTAGGGTTTCATTTTTTACAAAATCAGAAGGTCTATTGTATTTCAAGCCCTTGCCGATTGTTATCAAATCATCAGAAGTTAACGGTAACCTACCTTGTCTGTCACAACAATTGTGACAATCAGGCCAATAGCATTTCCATAAAATGTATTTTTTTTCAGAATTCAAATAGGGAACATGAAAGACTACATCCTTTACTTTGATTGGATAGTCAGATACGTCGGTAATTTTTCCCAACATAAATTTTCGAAGAATTGGATCAACATCCCAGTCTTTTTCTAGTAAGTCAAGGGACTCTTCAATTTCTTTTTGAGACAATCAAGTTATAACATCATTTGCAGATGTTATTAATGTTGAGTGAAAAAGGAAAGTATGCCTCAGCAACTGAGAATAGAAGATTCGTGTGGGCCGAAATTGTTTGGCCATTAATTTTAGAAGTTAATGATGTTGCATTTTCACTAAAACAATTTCAAGACAAACGAGATGTAATCTGTAAAGAAAAAAACATTACAATTCATGTACCTTCAAGAGGACTAGTATCACTAATGCAAAAAGGAATTATCAGAAAAGAAGGAAACATTTACTCTATCCATTACAAGTTGATTCCATACATGAGACTAAAAGCAACATGTGATTATGCAACTGCAATTCACGAAGTCAGACTAAAATAATTACAACAAATGAATATATTCTAAACCATCAAAATTTCTTTCAGTAGCCCGATAGTCTAGTGGTCAAGGATTCTGCCCTCTGGATCTCAAGAGTGGATAGGCGGGGACGGCAGTTCGAATCTGCCTCGGGCTACCTAAAATTCTAAAAAAGACTATCTTGATGCTTGTGCGATTCTTTCCAACTCATGTCTCTTCTTAACAGAAGGAGAACTAGAGTCATTATTTGCTGCAAGGATTAGTTGTTCAGCCAAATGTTCTTCGATTGGTTTAGGATTAGAAAATGTTGCCTCTTTAACTGAATCAGCAATAAACTTCAAAGCCATGTCAACTCTTCTGATTGGAGCAACATCTACTGATACATGGTATGTGGTACCACCATAAACAATTCTAGTAGTATCTTCAGTTGGAGCAGAAAATTCAATTGCTTTGACTAAAACTTGTACAGGATGTTGTCCTGTTTTTAGTTCAATAATTTCAAAAGCAGTTTTTACAGTGTTGATTAATTTAGTTTTTTTACCAGTCATTCTACCAGTGTTCTTTGCATATTTTTTTCCAAAGTGCATTGATTTGTTGATTAGTCTCTCAACAATGTTAACTTCAGCTTTATTGAATCTCTTTAATGCAGAACGACCAAAAGTGTAAGGTAAGATTTGTTTTCTCAATGAAATAGCAGTTTTTAATCCAGGATCAACAACTTCAATGTTGGATAAATCCCATTTTCTAAATAATAGTAAATTTTTAGTTTCAGCCATGTCTATCTCCTTGGTTTCTCCTTCTTTCCAATTACTAGTTCATGAAGTGATGTACCATTAACTTTTGAAACTTTGAATCTAACTCCAGGAATATCTCCCATTGCACCACCTTGTGTTGCACCCATTCCTTCAATTGTAACCTCATCGTGTTCATCAATGAAGTTCATTGCACCGTCTCTTGGCAAGAATGCAGTTACTGATTTGCCATTTCTAATTAGTTGAACTCTAACACATTTTCTGATAGCAGAGTTTGGCTGTTTTGCTGCAATACCAACTTTTTCTAAAACAATACCACGACCTTGTGGTGCTCCTCCAAGAGGATCAGATTTTTTATCAATACCTAATTTTCTTCTTTTGAAAGTAGAGATTGCCCATCTTTGTTTTTTCTTTTTAGTTGTTAAAACTCTGCCAGCAAATAATCCAAGTGGTGATTTTCTCATATCTTACATCTCCAAAGTAGCCCGTTCAGGACTGTTAATCAATACACTGCTAATATCAAAATATCGTTTTGCAAGTAGTCTTGCCTTTTCTGCATTTCTACCTTCTCTTCCAACTACAATTCCTTTCTTTCTTGGGTCTACCATTACTATTGCCTGTTTTGACCCGTCGGCTCGTTTATTTATTTTTACTTCTGAAATCAGTTTTGAATTAAGCAAATTAGACAAGAATTTTGCTGGATCTTCGTCAAATTCTACCAATTCAACATTTCTTTTAACAATATTTTGTAATGATTTGATATGAATTCCACCTTTACCAATTGCTAATCCCATTTTACCAGTATTAACTACAAAAATTACTCTATCTTGTTTTTCATCTTCTACACAATCACGTGCTGTTGCACCAGTAACATTTTGGAACAATGACATCATTCGCATTTGATCAGTTGTGAGTTTAATTGATTGTGTCATTAGAATTCCTTTTTATCTCCGAACAAAAAATGTCTCATTTAAACTTTCATTAAAGAAATTACAGTTAATCATTTTTTTCCTCAGCTTCTGTATCTTTTAAAATTGATTTGATGCTTGCATCATCGATTGAAGTAAACGAAATTGTCGAAATTCTAAATTGTAAGCCACATAGTCTGCCTAATGCGACTGAGGTCCCTTGAAAGTTGACTAAAGGTATTTTTTCTTTTTTTGCATCTGATTCAATTTGCTCAAACATTTCTTTTTTAATTGATTGAGACAATACAATTAGCTTGGAATTTTTAATGGAGTTCAAAACTTGTTTAGCACCCATTGTTAGTTTATCTTCTTTACGGGCATCTTTTAGTGATTTTTCAAGTATCTTACTCATGTGTTTTCCTTAAATCGATCGTCTTGTCAGGGCTTTATAGGTTTATTGAAAAACCAAGCGTGTGATTTTTGAAAATTAGTTTAGAAAACCAAACAGAGAACCCAAAGTTGAAAATGCCATCCCTACCTCATCAAAAAAATTCGTTTGTTTTAATTTTTCAGAGTTTGATGATGAGATATTTTCAGTAGATGAAATATTTGGATTGTAATTATTCTCAACAATCATTTCAGATGCATTTCTAGAGATATCAAAATTAGATGATAAAACAATTTCAAGATTTTCCCTTGCAGTTAGATAATTTGGATTTTGTTCCAAAACTTCATTATACAAGAAAACTGCATCATTGAAATTTCCCAAGTTTGCAAGTGCATTTGCTTTGTTATTTTTTGCAGGAAGGAAACCAGGATCTATTTTGATGGCGTGATCATAATACAATATAGCCTCAGAATAATAGCCTAATTTTCCCAAAGTCGAACCCTTGTTGACAAGTATTTCAACATCGTTTGGATAATCAATTAAAGACTCGTTGAAAAAATTCAATGAGCTGTCAAATTGACACAGTCTATACAATGCAGGTCCCATCCCATCATAGTATGAAATTGTATCAGTGTAAGTACTAGAATCACAATCTAATTTAATTTGGTTTAACAGTTTTCCCAATTCCACATCTTCTACAGTAAGATTATTTTCTTTTGTTATTTTCTTGGGAGTTGGAATTTCTTTTTGAGTTGTTTTAGTTTCCAAATCATCAATCTTTGTGATTGAAGTTTTCTTTTCAATGTTTTCAGTGGTTACAATTTCACTTTTAGTTTCTTTTGCAGATTCAATTGGTTTAGATTCAACGGATTTAGATTCAATTACAGAATTGTCTTGTGAGTCATCAGAGGATTGTTCTGTTGAATCGTTTTGGTTTTCATCGTTCAATTCATCATCATTAGATTCATCAATTTCATCAACAGTTTCATTTTCATCAGATTGATTTTCTGAGGAATCATCTACATCAATTGGAATAACTTTGGAATAATCAAAAAATGAAGTTGCTTCAGATTCGCCATAATGTGCTTTTACAGAATATGTTCCATCAACTCTGAAATTAACGCCGTCTTTTACAAGAAAGCTTGTTGTAAATTCCAAGTTAGAATCAATTGTGCCAAAATAAAATCCAGCCGGCATTCCAAATGGATCATAGATTCCAATCAACACAGTTGGAGAATCTTTTGAGGATACAAGTCCTGTTATCTCCACAGTTTCTTTGTCAGTGTACTGTTTTTGTTCTGTGTATAGTAGAATAATCTCAGGTTCAGCAACTTCTTCAATTAGAATATCAGGCGCAAACAGTTCCGCATCTACAAGAAAATAATGATTTTCAGATATCTGTCCATAATCTAATTTCACCATGTATTCCCCAGTTTTTTCATAAAATGGAGAATCTAGGGAAACAGTTTTAGAAAAAGTATTGTCAGATGAAATTTCTAAATTGTTTGCAGACAGGATTTGTCCATCTGGATCATAGATGCTCATAGCAATTACTGGCATTCTTACATCTGAAATTTCACCATTTATCGTAAGATTATCACCTAGTTCGTAAAGATCCTGGTCAAAGTGTACACCAAATGAATCGGCATAAACTTCAGTAAAAATGACAGATGAAAATACGGCTAACACTAAGGTAATTCCTAAAACAATTCCTAACACAAGGGTTGAAACGTATTTTTGTATTTAATAATCACGTAGAAATTATTCTTTTCATTTTACAGTTATCAAAGTAGACATTATTGGTGATAGGGCAGTTGAATCACTAATTGAATTCCAAACAAAAGTCTCAATTTGGTATTTTCCTGATTTATTTGGAATCCAAGATTGTGAAACATCCAAAATTTGACCAGATGAAATTTCTCCCCTAACCCACGAAAGAGATTCTACAAAGTTTTTGTCATTTTTTATCTGAAAAAGATAAACAAAGTTTTGCGTAAAATCATGATAGTTACCAATTGTTCCAACAATTTGCATCTGGGAATTTTGTGAAAACGATTCCATCGGATTGCCTAAACCATCAGAGAAAGTGATTGGCGAATTTTGTATTCTTTCAATTGGGGGAATTGATGAGTCAACTGTTGCCGAAGTTTCTATTTCTAAATTATCTGATGTAGAATATGGTTTTGGCAAAGTATGGTCATCGTATTTGGCAAAGATTTCATCTCCAGGTAATGAATAAAGTCTATTTCCACTAGAGGCGGAATTTTGAGATAGAGAAATTGTTGCAATAAAAGAGCCAGAACTCTCAGAGGTCTCTACAGCATTTACTTCAATTCCTGCAACATCAGAATCAGAAGAAATCTGAATAGGTAGATTATCTAGAGCCTCGGGATTGAGATTCATATCTAAATCAACTACGCGAATTATTGCTGAATCCTCAACAAAAAAGACATCTTCTATGAAATTAATTGTGCCCACATTCCAACTTACGGGAACTGATTCAACCAATACTACACCATCAGCAAATTCAAATGAAATAGTAATTGCGGAATCCCTATCTACTTGTAAAAATCCGCTAGTGGGTCCATTTCCGATTGTTCTTGGCGAAGTATCAAAATCACCATCACCGTCGGCGTCATGTGTAAAACCAGTGAGAATCACCTCACCAGTAAAAATTCCAGAGTTGACATCTGTTTCAGTGAATCTATACGATTCTAGAGAATGCTCAGATGTTGAAATTTTAATTGCATGCTCACTAGTATCTCCAATAGAATCAACTAGATGTCTATCAGCATTCCAGCTAGGAGAAATAATTGTGATCTTCATTTTGTCAGTCCATGAGTAAACTGGCTTGTCAGTAAAAATTGGAGAATAAGGATCATCATAGTCAGGAGCTGATTGTCCAAAAACAGGTAGTAAAAATAATGACAATAAAATAAAATTCAGCATGTTAAAAATTCTAAGAGAGATTGAATTTAATGTTTGATGAATAATTTTCTAAGATTCTTCTTCAGGTAAAGAAACTGCAAGAATGTTATCTCCTCGGAGTAGAATTTTACCGAGTTTTTCGTGTTTTTCCTCTGTGACATCTTCAGCATCATCTAATGTTAGATTCATGTGAATGTCAAAATCTTTGAGTACACCTTGAATGGTTTTTGTATTTCTCAATCGAAGTAAGACAACTTTGTCTTTACTGTTACTCATTAATGTAGAAATTTCATCGGCCATAATTATCACTTGATTCTATTTTTTCTTGCTTACTTGCATGTATAAGTCAACAGTGCCACTTCCGATTGGAATGTTACTGCCAACAATAACATTTTCAGTAATGCCTTTGAGTTGTTCAATTTCTCCACCAAGTGCAGCATGTGCAATTGTTGGAACGGTAATTTCGAATGCAGCTCTTGCAAGGACACTGTCTTTGGTACCGGCAATTCCGTGTCTACCAATTTGTTGCATGTATCCTCTAGAACACATCAAATCAGATACCAACATGATGTATCTGTTATCAACTTCTAATCCTTGGTCACCCAAAGTATGGTTTAGTTCATCAATTAATGAATTTCTTGCAGCCTCAATACCCAAGGTTCCTGCAATTTCAAAGACATTGTTTGTTCTGACATTCTTTTTGTCGATTCCTTTTACTTCAAGAACTTTAGCAACATTAGAACCAGTTGTTTGGATGACCCATTCATCATCTTTTTGAACCAGTGTAACTCGTTCAACATCTGGAACTCCTTTAACAGTAGTATTGAGAACTTTGTTTCTAATTGCAATTGCAGTTGCAGTGTCTGCCTCATCTACTAAGTTCAATGTGATTAATTCGCCTGTGGTTTCCATCTTGAATTTCTTGTTTGATGAAAGTGCGGCTTCTACTTCTGCAATAGAGCATCCTCTTTCTTGTAGTCTGTTAGTGCTCAAGATTAGTTTGATATTTGTAGAATAATCTGTTTCAGTATCTGCAATTAGTGCACTTACCTTAGTTTGCAATACATTTCGTGCAACTTCGATTGCTTTTTCTCGAGATTTCTTTGATTCCTCATCAAGGTAAATATCCATAGTTGGAGTGACAGGCTTCTTTCTAGCATCTACTAGTTCAATTAATCTTGGAAGACCCAAGGTAACGTTTCTCTCTTTAATTCCTGCAAAGTGGAAAGTTCTCAAAGTCATCTGAGTACCAGGTTCTCCGATTGATTGTGCAGTGACAATTCCTACTGCTTGACCAGGTTCTACTTGGGCTTTGTTGTATAATGAAAGTCCCTTCTTACATACTGCTTCAACACCGGCTTTACTCAAGTTGGATTTTTGTAAAGCATCAGTTACAAGTTCAGTTAATCTAGGATTGAATGTCTTTGTGTATTTTTTAGCAAGTGTGTCAATTTCATCTTTTGTTGCTTTCTTTCCAGAATCAATAATGGTTTGAGATTCAGCCAATCTACTTGCGTTAAATGCTTCACCATGATCACTTTTCTGCACATCGATTCCATCTTCACCATAAAGGAATTGAACAATGTGTCCGTGAGGATCTCTTACAGTTCCATCATATTCTAATCTAATGTGTTCTAAAGCGTTAATCAATCTACGCTGCATGTAACCACTCTGTTGTGTTCTGACTGCAGTATCTACAAGGCCTTCACGACCACCCATTGCGTGGAAGAAGAATTCTAAAGCTGTTAAACCAGTTCTGTAATTTGATTTTACAAATCCATGGGCATCAGGATTACTATCATGTTCTTGATAGTGTGTTAATGCACGATTACTGTAACCATCATTCATTCTGTTACCTCTTCTTGATTGTTGGCCCAAGGCACCTGCCATCTGACCTACGTTAAGTGCTGAACCTCTGGCACCAGTGGTTGCCATAATTTTTCCAGCATTACTATCATCTAGAGAATCATTAGCAGTATCTCCTGCTTTGACTCTGGCTTTACCTAATTCATTAACAATGTAAGCCTCTAAAGCTTCTTCTGCTTTCATACCTCTAGTTAGTTTGAGAGTTCCTTTCTTGTATTGGTCAGTTAAATCAGCAACAATATCATAAGTTTCTTGAATGTCAGTTAGAATTTTCTCTACGTTCTTCTCTGGAACTTCGAGGTCACCATAACCATAACTGAAACCATAGTGAGTGATGAATTGTTTTACCATAATTAGAATAGAGTTTAAGAAAGTTTTACCAGCTGCATTTCCATAGTCTTTGGTAATTCTGTGTAGGATACTTTCAGGTTCTTCTGCACCAATTGATGTTTTGTCAATTACACCGCTGATTAGCTCACCGTTTTTAATTACAACATCTTTCTCTGGACCTTTAGTTCCTTTAGACCATTTTGATGTAAGTACATAATTGAAATCATTTGGAAGGAATAATGAGAATAGTTGTTTTCCAGTATATGCAGGACCGTCTTTTGTTTTAGTGCCAGGTTTTGGAAGTGCATCAGCATAACCTCCAAGCATTGCATAGTTTGAAAATTCCTGAACAGATAGTGTAGTGTCGTCTTTAGTTAGAAGATATGCACCAGTTACAAAGTCTCTTAGTGCTCCAATAATTGGACCACCGTATCTTGGAGAGATTAATTGATCTTGAACTCTCATCAACAGAATTGCTTCTGCTCTTGCTTCCTCACTTTGAGGGACGTGAAGGTTCATCTCATCACCATCAAAGTCTGCGTTGTATGGTGGACAAACAGATGGGTGTAGTCTGAAAGTTTTACCTGGAAGTACTCTCACATAGTGAGCCATGATGGACATCTGGTGGAGTGATGGTTGTCTGTTAAACATGACAATGTCACCGTCGGCAAGATGTCTTTCAATCAAATAGCCAATTTCAAGGGTTTCAGCAATTGTAGAACGGTCTTCTACGAAATCTAATCTAATCTTTACACCATCAGGTCTAACGATATAGTTTACACCTGGGAATTTTTCAGGTCCGTTAATTACAAGTTTTCTCATCCTCTCAATATTCCATTCTGTAACAATTTCAGGAATGGTTAGTTTCATGGCTACTTGTTCAGGTACACCGACTTCAGACAAATCCAAATTAGGATCTGGTGAAATTACAGTTCTACTTGAAAAGTCAACTCTCTTTCCAGATAATGATCCTCTAAATCTTCCCTCTTTTCCTTTTAGTCTTTGAGTTAATGTTTTGAGAGGACGTCCAGAACGGTGGTGAGCTTGTGGAATTCCAGAAACTTCGTTATCGAAATATGTTGTAGAGTGATATTGTAACAGGTCAACTAAATCTTGAACAATTAATGGTGGAGTTCCTGCTTCTTTACTTTCTTTTAATCTCTGATTAACTCTAATGATATCGACCATCTTGTGTGTCAAGTCATCTTCTGATCTAATTCCAGTTTCAAGAATAATTGAAGGTCTAACAGTTACAGGTGGAACAGGTAATGCTTGAAGAATAAACCATTCTGGTCTTGCAGTGATTGGATCATATGATAATAATTCTAAATCCTCATCTACAATTTGTGAAAATCTTTCTCTAATTGTAATTGGCAATAATCTGTGCTCACCAATTTCAGTTTTTTCGACAAAGATAGTTGGTTTTGTAAAGACTAGTTCGTATTGTGTTTTTCCACAGTGTGGACATTCTTTTGCTTTTTTGGCTTTTTCAATAATTTGTTCTGGAATTCGTTTTTGTGAAACGACAGTGTAAGCTGCATGTTTATCTTTGATTTTTTGGAATGCGTTTAGATCCTCTTGAGGAACTTTGAGTCTTGCACAAGAACGACATGTTGATTGTAACAGTTTGTAGATGTTATCAATAAAGGCAATGTGTAAAATTGGTTCTGCAAGTTCAATGTGTCCAAAGTGTCCAGGACATCTTGCGGCAGTATTTCCACAGGTCAGACATTTTTGTCCAGGCTCAAGTGTTCCCAGTCTACCATCCATAAGACCTCCTTGAACTGGCATTCCGTCTTCATCATATGTTTCAGGAGCAGTGATTTCAGCTACTGAATATTTTCTAATTTCAGTTGGAGACCATACAGAGAATCTTATACCATCAATTGCTTTAATTGCTTGAACAGACATCTCTAGATTTTCTCCTTGATTAACAATCTCGGTGCAACGTTAAGACTTTGCATTTCTTGTAAGAGTAGTTTGAATGCATATGCGACAGATACAGAAGATACTTTGGCTTTATCACCACAAACTCTGCAAACGTATTTTCTTTGTTTAACATCATGATATGCAACCAGTCCACATCTTTCACATACAAAAATATCAGATTTATCAGACTCGTCTAACAATCTGTCTTTAAGAATCATAGAAGCACCATATGCAATTAAACAGTCTCTTTCCATCTCACCAAATCTTAAACCACCACCTCTTGCTCTTCCTTCAGTTGGTTGTTTAGTTAACATCTGAACTTGTCCACGTGCTCTTGCATGGATTTTGTCTGCAACCATGTGGTGAAGTTTTTGGTAATATACAACTCCAATGAAAACTTCAACTGGGAATGCTTTTCCAGTTCTTCCATCATACATTATTTCTTTACCAGAATATTCGAAACCATGTGCATCCATTACTTCTTTAACCTCAGGCATTTTCTCTCCGACAAATGCTGAACCATCAAATCTTTTTCCACGTAATGCTGCTGCTTTACCACAGATAGATTCCATCATCATTCCAACTGTCATTCTTGAAGGGAATGCATGAGGATTAATCAAAACATCAGGAGACATTCCACTTGCAGTATATGGCAAGTCTTCTGCTTTAGCTAAAATTCCTAGAACACCTTTTTGTCCGTGTCTTGATGCAAATTTGTCACCAATTTCTGGAATTCTCATATCACGGGCTCTAATTTTATACATTTTTCCACCTTCGTTTGATTGAGTCATAACTACAGTATCAATAACACCTGCTTCAGATGGTCTTACACCAATTGAAGTATCTCGTCTGTAAGGACCAGAAGATTCGAATTCTCGGTACTCTTCCATAAATCTTGGAGGACTAGTTTTTCCAATCAAAATATCTCCACCTTTGACTGTGGCTTCTGATGCAACTACTCCATCATCTTCAAGTAATCTGTATGCTCGTTCACCTTTGTAACCTCTAATGTTATCTTCAGCATTAGGAATTTCAAAGCTGTCACGCATTCCACCAGGATATTGTTTTGCTTCAGCATCATAAATTCTAAAGAAGAAAGTTCTACCAAGACCTCTATCAACAGATGCTTTACTCAATACGATAGCATCCTCGATGTTGTAACCATCAAATGGTAATACTGCAACAACACAATTTTGTCCTGCAGGTCTATCTTCTAGACCTAATAGTTTCATTGCTTTTGTATTAACAATTGGAACTTGAGGATACAGCATAAAGTGTTGTCTAACATATGTACTAGTATTCATCATAGGTGTTGAAAATCCTAAACTCTGTTTTGCCATTGCAGATTCGTATGTATTTCTTGGAGATTGGTTGTGTTCTGGATATGGAATGATAGAAGCGCCTGCACCAAGAATTGCCGGTGGGAATACTTCCAAGTGAGTGTGTTTCTTTGCATCTTTTTCATCTAATGTAACATAACAATTTTCTTCCTCGTTTGCATCAATCATTTCCAAGACACCCATTCTCAGGAGGTCAGTCCATGAGAGTAGTTTCTTTGAAATTTTATCTAATAATTCTGAAGTAAGTAATGGCTTGTTATCTTTGATAATGATTAATGGACGTAATACTCTACCAGCATTACAATTGACATACAGTCTTCTTGTTGAACCTTCAATTTCGGATTTATGGAATGATACTCCGACGTGTGGGTGAATCTTTGAGTTTCTTCTCAACTCTCTAAGGGATTCTGCTAGTTCTTGACCATCTTTGGCATATCCAATTAATCTACCATCTACAAAAATTCTGGTTCCGTCTTTTTTCAAATCTTCTTTTGCATCAAAGAAATGAACAGTTCCAAGATCATAGAGTTTTTCTACAATTTCTTCAGATGGGACATTAACGGAGATAATTCCAGATAGTGCCAAGTTTTTCACCAAACCACAGTTAGAACCTTCAGGAGTTTCACTTGGACAAATTCTTCCAAAGTGAGTTGCATGCAAATCTCTTGCCTCAAAGTTTGGCTGTGTTCTACTTAGAGGAGATTGGATTCTTCTAAGATGACTGATTGTTGATAGATAGTTAGTTCTGTCAAGTAATTGAGTAACACCTACTCTACCTCTTCCCCAGTTTCCTGTTGCAATAGCATTGTTTAGTTTATCAGTAATGATTCCCGGTCGAATTGCTGCAGCAACTGCATTAATTCCACGTTTTTGACCAGATCTTTCTAATTGATATTTCATATCTCTAACCAAATTTCTAAATGCAGTTCTGAAAAGATCTGCCAACATTTGTCCTGCGAATTTGATTACTTTGTTTCCATAATGATCTTTGTCATCTGGAGTAATCCATCCAAGTTTTAATTCTAATAATTTACAAGCTGCTTCACCCAAGAATTGTGCCTTTTCTTTTCTGTTTTCAGGATGTTTTCCCAAGTGAGGTAAGAGGCCCCAATCAAGCAAAGTCTCAGCACGTTTAATTTGGAATTCCTCTAACATTCCAGGTGCAATTCTTTTACTGATATAGACAATGGCATCCTTTGATGTTGGTACGTCTCCTGCTTTTTCAAAAGAGCCTTCCAATTCATCTTGAATGTCATCAACTAGTGAAACTACAGATGCGATTTCTCTATCGGATTCTAGTCCAAGTGCCCTCATCAAAGTAACAACTGGGATATCTACAGGAGAACCAGGAATTCGGGCTACAATTAATCCATCATTTTTCATGACGAGTTCTAATTTTGCACGATAACCTACAATTGAAGAATATACTTTGGCTTTGAAAACAATGTTGCCACCTACAGTTTCTCTATCTACAATAATTTTGTTGTATGATAAATCTTCTAATCCAACGATGACACGTTCTGAACCATTGATGATAAAGTAACCACCAGGATCATTTGGATCTTCACCATGTTCAATTAATTTTTGAGAAGAGAAATTGTGTAAAATACATGCATTAGATTTTGCCATTACTGGTACATCTCCAATATGGACAAATCTTGATTCTAGGATTTTTCCATCTTCAACAACACTTGCTTCCATCATTACTGGTGCAGAATAAGAAACATTTCTCAATCTAGCTTCAGCTGGAGTAATGTGTGTAATAGAGCCATCTAGTTCCATCATTCTTGGTTGTTGAAGTTTTACTTTACCAAGTTGAATCTTGTATGGATATTCTGCATTTTCAATATCAATTTGTCCAACTTCATTAATGATACTCTGTAGTCCTCTTTCTAAAAATTCATCAAAAGAGTTTAGGTGTTGACGAGCAATACCTTCTCGTTTTAAGATGTCTTGAATTACTGGCCATCTTTTAGTTGAAGGATCTACCATTTAGATTTCCACCACATATCGATAATAGAGACTTTCACCAGCAGTTGGACTTTTTCGAGTGATCTTAATCATATCTCCAGGTTTTACACCAAGTCCCAAAATTGCAGGATCGTTTACAAAGATTAATGGTAATTCAGTTGGTTTACAATTGTATTTTTTTAAAACTTCTTCAGCTTCTTGTTTTGTAATGATTTCATGTTTTGGGACATAGACATGATCAGGTACCAGTACTTGATTTTTCTTAGTTGCCATTTAGAATACCCCCACATCGAACATTAAATGTAACACTAATGAAAACACACAAACTGTCAAAAATTCACGCTCGGGTTAATATATATGTAATTTGAAGTCTGCCGAAAATCAGTCTTTTTTCTATTTAGTCAACAAATATTTTCACAACCTTAAATAGTATAAATTTAGGCGTAAAAATGATGAAAGCTCATCTATCGGTGTTTGCCTTAACTGCAATCTTAGTTGTAAGTATTGGTATGGCACCAGCATTTGGACAAATACAAAGCTCGATTGTTGTTACTACTGACAAATCTTCGTATGCAGAAGGTGAAACAATTCTAGTAACAGGAGAAGTAAGAGATCTGTATTCAGGAACTCCAGTAAGTGTAATTATCAAAGCTCCTAATGGAAACTTGGTATCAATTGCACAAATAACAGTAGGTGCTGATAAAAAATTCAGTACTGAAGCTACAGCTGGTGGTTCATTAATGAAAGCAGAAGGAATGTATACAATTACAGTTCAATACGGAACTCCTAATCGTTCAGCAACAACATCATTTGAATTCGGAGGATCTACAGTAATTCCACCAACTGGTGGAGATTCTGAAGTAACTGATACAACAGTTTCAGTTCAAGGTTCCAGTGATTTGATTGGATATGAAATTACAGGCGGAAAATTACTAAGTATCATGCCTGATGTGGAAGCAAATTCACTTATCATATCTATTGATGCTACTGATAACGGTTCACTTACCCTCACAATCCCTAGATCTGTGTTGGATGCAACAATTAATGGTGGAGATGACGACTTTTTCGTCTTGATTGATGGAGAAGAAGTAGACTTTGATGAAACAACATCATCAACTGACAGAACACTTACCATAGCATTCCCAGCAGGGGCTGAAGAGATTGAAATAATCGGTACATTTGTAGTCCCAGAATTTGGTACAATCGCAGCTATGATTCTAGCAGTAGCAATTATCTCAATAATTGCAGTATCTGCAAAATCAAAACTTAGTATTATACCAAGATACTAAATTTCATCTTTTTTTCTATTTTTAATGAATTTAAAATCCACAGATTAGATCACAAAAATCTATTAAATATACATAAATAACAATAATGTTGGGTGAAAATAGGATGAATTTTAAACGTTCTACAACATCAATGGCAATAGCTCTTATGGTATTGTCAATAGTTTCAATGACCTCTATTCAGCAAGATGCTTTTGCTCAAACTCTTGGAATGTCTATTACCGCTACAGCCGATAAAGGCTCAGATACAATAACTGTATCAGGTAAAACAATTTCAAAACTTAATGATGTTACATTTACTGTAACATCACCAAGTGGAAGCAATGTTGTTGCAATTGATCAAGTGTCACCAGACGCAGAAGGTATTTTTGTGAAAACATTCAAAGTCGGACCAACATGGACTGAAGATGGATTTTACAAGATCAAAGCAATGCAAGGCACCGGAGCAAATTCATTGTACACTTTGAAAGTATTTGTGGAAGTAACAGATGGTATGACTAAAAGAACTTCTGTAACTGAATCTAATTTAGAGACAGGAATTTTCTCACCAAATACCACAAATGTTGCAAAAGATACAGGACTCATGCTTGATGCAATAATTATCGAGAATGGTTCAACAATGTTTGAAGTTACTGGAAAAACAGATAGAGTAAGCCAAGATATCACAGTTAAGGTGATTGCACCAAATGGAAATGTGGTGAAAGTGGCTCAAATATCACCAATGCTTGATGGAGAGTTTGCTGCTAAGATTACAGTAGGAGGACCATTATGGAAACAAGATGGATTTTACACTGTAAGTGTCAAACAATTTGACGATCCAAAATATACTGCTTCATCTGAAGTAGATATCAAAGACGGAGTAGTAGTACCAGAATTTGGTACAATCGCAGCTATGATTCTAGCAGTAGCAATTATCTCAATAATTGCAGTATCTGCAAAATCAAGACTTAGCATTATTCCAAGATACTAAGTTCACAACTTTTTTCTCTTTTTAAATATACATAAATAGAGACAGGTGCAAATCGCAACAAGATGAACAACCGTACGACGTTCGCACTACTAGCCTTATTGACTGCAGTCGGTACTTTAACCATGTCAACAGCATATGCTGAACACCATGAAGGTGGTGAACATATGGAAGATCATTCAGATCTACCACAAGCATGTGTAGGATGTACTATGGAGGATGCTAAAGCAGCAGCAAACAAAATGTTGCTTAAAGACATCCCAGTATCTGTTTGGACAGATAAAACAGAATATGGACATAGCGACATGATTACAGTAAAAGGCCAAGTAGCAAACACATCTGGATTTCCAGTTACAATTACTGTGATTAGTCCTCTAAACTCTATCGTTACAATTGATCAATTAGTTGTAGCTGAAGATGGAAGTTTTGAGACAACACTAAACACAGCAGGGGCAATATGGAAATACGACGGTACCTACACCATTAAAGCAAACTATGGAAGTGCTGAAAAAAGTAACAGTGCAAAAGTTGAATTAAGTGGTGGAGTTGCATATACACCAAATTATCAAACACCAAGCAAACCAGCTAAGCAATGTAGTTCTAACGAATTATCTGCAAGTGGTCAATGTGTACCATTTAGCATTTCAGGTGGAATGGTAACTAGTGCAACCCTCAATACTAATGATAATTCGATTGTCATTAGCATCAACGCAGAAGATGATGGAACATTAACAATAACCCCATCAAAAACAGTCCAAGACGGTATCTTCATGGTACTAGTTGACGGAGAAGAATGGGATGATGTTGAAATTGTTGCAAACAAAGTAACAGTGATGTTCCCAGCAGGCGCTGAAACAATTGAAGTAATCGGTACCTTTGTGATTCCAGAATTTGGTACAATCGCAGCTATGATTCTAGCAGTAGCAATTATCTCAATAATTGCAGTATCTGCAAAATCAAGACTAAGCATTATACCAAGATACTAAAAGTCACACAACTTTTTTCATTTTTTCATTTTTTAATAGTAAAGGAAATATACAAACGAGTATTTTGAAATTTGTGGGTTCTAGAATATTTTATAGTCTAATTGCATTATTGATAATTACTACAGGAACCGTATTTGCACAAGAACCTCTAATTTCAGTTCAAACAGATGATAATCATTATGATGAAGGAGACACAGTAGTAGTTTCAGGAAATGTGAAAACAGTAATAGGGGAAACGCCTGTAATATTACAATTATTTACTGAGGGGAATTTAGTAGATATTGCACAGTTGACAGTGGCTCAAGATGGAAGTTTTACAAAAACATTCCTTGCTGAAGGAGCATTGTGGAAAAAATCCGGAGATTACACCATTGTTGCCTCATATCAAGAACATCAGATAGAGACAGAATTTTCATACGCCCCAAAATCAGAAGCCATTGAAACAACAGAACCTTATGAAGTTGATGCAGGAAGTCATGGTACTTTTGATGTAGAGTACACCATCAAAGGGGGTACTGTAAAAAATATGGTGGTAGATTCCGATATTTTTGCAGTCATAGTACAAATTGATGCAACAGATGAAGGAACCATAACTTTAGATCTACCTAGAGAATTCATAGGGGCTGAAAAACAAGATGGTAAAGATGATACTTTCATCATCCTAATAGATGGTATTGAGGTAGCATATCAAGAATCAGTTGTAAATTCAGATTCCAGAGTAATTACTATTAATTTTGAACAAGGAGATTCAGATATTGAAATTATTGGCACATATGTAGTCCCAGAATTTGGTACAATCGCAATGGTAGTTTTGATAGTTGGTATTATGGCCACAGTAATAGTTACTAGAAATAAACTTCAAATCAAAATTTAGGTTTTAGAAAAAGAATATTTTTCTTTGAATGGTGAGAAGGATCTTAATTCTTCAACTATTTTTTTAAGAGATGTAACAGTTTGTTCAATTTCATTTTCATTGTTAAACACACCCATTGTTAATCTTAGAGAGCCAGTAATTTGTTCATGAGAAAATCCCATTGCTTGTAAAACATGTGAAGCTCTCTGAGTATTAACAGAACATGCAGAACCTGTTGAAGCTGCGATTCCATATTCATCTAGTTTGATTATAAGATCCTCACCATTAACACCAAGAAATGTGAAATGAGCATTATTTGGTAATCTAGATTTTGGATCACCATTAAGAGTTACTTCAGGAATTTCCTCTAAAACTCTGTCAACTAAAATATTGCGAAGTTTACTAACATATGCCATATTTTCATCTAAATTGTTTTTTGCAATTTCACATGCCTTACCAAATCCAACAATATTAGCAACATTTTCAGTCCCAGAACGCAAACCATGTTCCTGACCCCCACCCAAAATTACAGGATCAATTTTAATTCCATTTTTGATGAATAATGCACCTATGCCTTTTGGACCATGTAGTTTATGAGAGGAAATTGATAGTAAATCTATGCCTAATTCTTTCACATCAATAGGAATCTTACCAACTGCCTGAACAGCGTCAGTGTGAAATGGAATATTTTGTTCATTGCATATTTTAGCAATTTCAGAAATTTTTTGTACAGTACCTACTTCATTATTTCCAAACATTATTGAAACAAGACAAGTATTCTCAGATAGATGATTTTTCAATTCAGATGGATTAATCATTGCAAATTTATCAACTGGTAAATAGTCAACAATCAATCCAGATTCTGAAAGTTTTTTGCATGGCTCTAAAATAGCATCATGTTCAATTGAGGATGTAATAATTTGGTTAGAGGTGTCACTTACAGGGATTCCTCTAAGAACAGTATTGTTTGATTCAGTACCGCCAGAAGTTAACAAAATTTCTGAAGGATCAGCATTGATTAATTGTGCAATTTGTTTTCTTGCTTTTTCTATTGCTTTGTGAGCTAGTCTACCATATCGATGAATAGATGATGCATTACCATATTGTTCTTTAAGATAAGGTAACATTGATTCTAAAACATCTTCATGAATTTGAGTTGATGCGGCATTGTCAAGATAGATCAATCTGCAATCACATTAATTTTTCCTGGTTTATACCCTTCTTGATCAACTTCAACAGAAGTAAATCCAATCATCTTTAATTTCTCAGTGATTTGTTTCAATACATTTTGATCAAGTCTAGATATCATTTGTTTCTCAACTTCAATTTTTGCAGAACCATCAATATCACGCACTCTTACTTGTTTTACATTTGTAAGTTGTTTTACAATAGTTTCACCAAATTCAATTCTAGTTAATTTTTCTGCAGTAACTCTTTGCCCCCAGGGAATTCTTGATGCCAAACATGAATTTGACGGCTTGTCATATACAGATAATCCAATTGTTTTGGCAATTTCTCGAATTTTTGGTTTTGAAAAACGAGTTTCCACCAAAGGGCTTCTAATTCCATTTTGTTTTAATGCTTCAATTCCAGGCCTATAATCACCCAAATCATCAAGATTTGTTCCATCTACAATGACTTTCACATTGTGCTCTTTTGCTAGTTGAATCAAATGATCTCCCAATTCCATCCTACAATGAAAACATCGATCTGAATTATTTTTTATAAAATCCTCATTTTCAAGTTCACTGTAATCCAAAAGAAGTTGTTTGATACCTATCTCAGAACAAATCTGCTTAGCAGTACCAAGTTCCTCTGCGGACAGAGTTTTGTAATCAGCAGTAACTGCAATGGCAGAACTTCCTAGTTTTTGAAATGCAGCATATGCCACAAGAGCACTATCTACGCCTCCAGAAAGTGCAATCATTACTTTATTTTTGTCATCAAACCAATCAACTAAACTTTCAAGAGTGGTCATTATTTGCCTCCAATTTTTCAATTTCTTTTCTCAAAAAGATTTCAGTTTCTTTAATGGATTTATCAATTGCATTAGAAATTGTCTTCAAGTCATCAAATTCAATTTTAAAATCAGTTTTTCCTTTGAAAGAAGATTTTTTGTAGTTTACTTGAAAAGGTTTACCGCTTAAAGTTACAGAAACATTATGATTTGATCTTGGAACAATAAATCGATTTGAATCAGAAACTCTAATTCCCAAAGTTCCAGTTTCCAAAACCAGCGTATCTGTTATTTCATCAATAGTATCATCAGTGCAAATTACTGATACAAGATTAGTAGGTCTTCCTTTCTTTGTGATTCCATGGTAAATAGAAACATCTCGTGCTCCTTTTTCCATAATTTTCTCAATTAGATTTCCTAAAATTTCTCCTGAAATGTCATCTACATTTGTTTCAAGTATTTTTACAGAATCAACTTCAAAATGGTTTTCAGAGCCTCTAACAATTTTCAAAACATTGGAAAAAGATTCAAAATCTTTTTGTCCAGCACCATATCCAATAGATTCAATTTTCATTGAAGGGTAATATCTTACTGATTCATGAGCCAAATTTACTAAAACACAGGCTCCAGTTGGTGTTGTAAGTTCTTCATTTGCATCATTTCCTTTAATTATCAAATTGGAATTTTTGAAAATCTCAAGAATGGCGCTTGCGGGATTTGACATTGTTCCATGTGAAAATGATACAGATCCACCACCCACTGAAACAGGCAAACAAACAATTTTTTCTTCAAATAACCCCAAATCCTCCAATGCCAATGTTATTCCAACAATATCTACCAAAGTATCAATACTGGATGCTTCATGAAAATGAACAGATTCTTCAGGAATTCCATGTATTTTGGATTCAGAGGAAATTAATGTGTCAATACAAGATTCCGCAAACAATTTTGCTTTTTCAGAAAGATCTAATTTATTTACAGAATTCAATATCGCAGTTTTGATCTCTGAACCTTTTCTTTCATGGATATCTTCATCAAGTTCTAAAATTAGTTGTAAGGATTCAACTCCATGTTTTTGAATTTTTTGAAAATCAATTTTCTTTATTGTAGAACCTGGAAGGAATTTTTCAGATTCTTGAATACCTTTGATAATTTTATTTTTGTCAGATCCTAAATCGATTAAGGAGCAAAGAAGCATATCACCAGATATACCAGCGATTTGCGGATCAATAACAATAACCATGATTAAAAATTATCAAAAATGCTTATAAATTCGACTAATATTTCGAAAATTTCATTAGATTTAATTATTCAAAATTAACACCGATTTCTATGATTACTATAATTGGTTCAGGTAAAGTAGGCGGAGATGCTGCGTTATTTTCAGCACTAAAACGATTAGATGATCAAATATTATTACTAGATGTTGCCGAAGGACTTCCTCAAGGAGAAGCAATGGATATCAACCATATGCTTTCAGAACAGGGAATAGATGTAGAAGTAAAGGGTTCAAATGATTTTGCAGATATGAAGGGCTCAAAAGCAGTTGTAGTTGTAGCAGGCTCTGGAAGAAAGCCAGGCATGACAAGAATGGATCTTTTGAAAATTAATGCATCGATTGTAAAAAGTGTGGTTGAAAATGTGAAAAAATATGCAGATGACTCTATGATAATTCCGGTGACAAATCCACTTGATCCAATGGCTTACATCACATACAAAGTTTCAGGATTCGATAGAAGCAGAGTGTTTGGAATGGGAGGTATGTTAGATTTATCAAGATTTAGACAATTTATTCACGAGGCAACAGGTCACTCTCGTGATTCCATAAGAGCTCTAGTAATCGGAGAACACGGAGAAAACATGTTACCACTACCAAGATTTTCGTCAGTATCAGGAATTCCATTATCATCTTTTCTTCCAAAAGAGAAACTTGATGAATTAGTAATAAACACAAAACAAGTAGCAGCTAAGGTAATTGAATTAAAAGGTGCCACAGTTCATGCACCAGGAAATGCAATTTCTGCAATTTTAGAATCAGTTGTGAGAGATAGAAAACAAGTCATTCCAGTTGCAACATATCTTGATGGAGAATATGGTCATTCCGATGTTACAATTGGTGTTCCAGCAATTATTGGTAAAAAAGGAGTTGAGAAAATTATAGAGTTGGATCTAAATGATGAAGAAAAACAGGTGTTTGATAAAGCAGTTGAAAGTGTAAAAAGTGCTATTTCAGGTATTGAGATCTAAGCCTTTTTTTATACTAACAAAGAAAATCTATCATTGGAAATTCATGAAATTCTAGAATCAGTTAAGGAAGGAAAAATTTCAACAAATCATGCAAAAAAGTTGCTATCGTTATATTCAATTGAAGAAGTAGAAGGATTTGTAAAAATAGATTTCAACAGAAGAAAACGAAGAGGCATTCCAGAAGTAATTTTTGCTGAAACAAAAGAATTAGATGAAATTAAAAAAATTACAAAAAGAACTCTGGAAAAAACAAATTCAGTAATTGTATCCAGAATTAAGAAAAGCGATTATCCAAAAATATTGGCATTTGCAAAGAGATTAAAAGTCAAAATAAAAACTGGAAAAAATTCATCATCATTATTACTCTATAATAAACCAATTAAATTTCAGGGGGGAAAAGTTGGAATTATGACAGCAGGTACTTCAGACATAGGAGTAGCTGAAGAAGCCAGATTGATGTGTGAGGCAATGAATTGTAAATGCATTACAAGCTACGATGTAGGAGTAGCAGGGATTCAGAGAGTTTTTCCAATTTTAAAAGAAATGGTAAATGAAGAAGTAGATTGCATCATAGTTGCTGCAGGAATGGAAGGCGCATTGGCAACTCTAGTTTCTACATTGGTAGATATTCCAATCATAGGAATTCCTACATCAGTCGGGTATGGGTATGGAGAAAAAGGAATAGCGGCTTTGGCATCAATGCTTCAAAGTTGTTCTTTGGGATTATCTGTAGTAAATATCGATAACGGAATTGCAGCAGGGGGGATTGCAGCAAATATTGCTAATAGGGCAATAAAGAAAAATAATTTAAAATAAAATTCTAGAATTGCCTACCTCGTAAATGATATATAACATACCTAAAAGAAGTTGGGTAATTGGCTGGCAAACGTGTTGTACTTACTGCTGATCGTAGCTTAATGACAAATTATCGAGGGAATTTTCTTTATGGGTTTATCGCATGTGGTCCATATGAGGTTCTACCAGAATGGGTATTTGATAAAGTATTTTGCCCTTCAGTAGAAACGGATCCAATAACAGGAGAAGTTAAAGTTGCCCAAGTTGGATTGAGGAGAATTGAAAGTTCATTGATTCAAGGAGGATACAAAAGAGAGGATGTTTTCATGGCACATCCTGAAATGCTTCAAAAATCAATTGGGCCAGATACCAAAGTTGTAGGAATTAATGTAATGGATCCATTAGGAATGGCTCCAGTTACAACAACAATGTCTCCAGAAAAATTATCGTATGTTGCAATGAAGTTTAAAAAAATGTGTGCAAGTATTATTCAACTCAAAAAGAAATATGATTTCAAAGTAGTAGTTGGAGGAAACGGTGCATGGGAATTAGCCAAATCAGATAGAATGAAAATTCATGGAATTGACACAGTAGTTGTAGGAGAAGCAGATGAGTTAGCTGTGGATTTATTCCAAGATTTGGAAAAAAATGATGCTCCAGAACTAATGCATTGTTTCGTAAGGAATCTTGAAAATATTCCAGTTATTGAAGGACCTACAATTAATTCGCTAATTGAAGCAATGAGAGGTTGTGGAAGAGGTTGTGACTTTTGTGATGTAAACAAAAGATCAAAGAAAGATCTTCCATTAGAAAGATTACAACAAGAAGCAAAAACTAACCTAGATTATGGATTTGATTCCATATGGTTGCATTCTGATGAAATGTTACTTTATGGATGTGATAATAGAGATTTTGTTCCAAATAGAGACGCCATTGTTGATTTATGGCAAGGATTGAAAGGATTAGGGGCAAATTTTGTTGGAACAACACATATGACATTTTCTGCAGTTGCAGCAGATCCTACTTTGATGCAACAAATTTCTCACATTAATGAACAAGATAGAACCGGAAGATGGCTTGCAACTAATTTGGGAATTGAAACAGTGGCACCAGACATGGTAAAGAAACATCTTGGTGTTAAAACAAAACCATTTGCACCTGAAGAATGGGGAAGTGTTGTAAGAGAAGGAGCTAAAATTCTAAATGAAAATCATTGGTTCCCAGCTGCAACCATCATTATTGGATGGCCTGATGAAACCCCAGATGATATTCAATATACAATTGATATGATGAGTGACTTTAGAGAAATGGACTTTAGAGGTTTGGTAGCACCTTTACTTTATCAAGACTTTAGTGAAAAGAACTCAATGCATTTCGGAAATTTGAATGAAGCACAATTTACACTATTTTGGAAATGTTGGGAGAATAATTTACGTGTCATTAATGACATCATTCCAATTATTCTTAGAAACAAGACTTACGGACCTCCAATGAAAGTATTCATGTATGGAATTCTCAAAGCAGGTACTTGGGCAATTATGAGATATTTGCGAGGATTATGTAAAGACCTATTCAATGGAAGAACTCCGGACGAAATTATAGGTAAATATGCAAGAAGCAGATCAGTAACTGCACCAAAAATTCAAACAAAGAAATTATAGATTTTCAATAGCAACGTCTGCTATGGTGTTTCGTTTTGGTGTCAATGAAATAAAGTAAACTTTGTCTGCCCTCTCTATACCTTCGACTTTTTTGAATGATTTTGATGCAACATCAAATTCATAAATTCCTGGTTCTAGAGAGCCTTTTGCATAAAGCATCAGGTATGTTTCTCCAGTTGAAGGACTAAGTGGAATAAATGACAACACATATCCCTTGTATGAATTAATTGGCATTGTATTTTTCATTGGAGGTGCAGCTGATGCCATATACATTAGAATATCTTCAACTGATTCGAATTCTTCGTACTCAATATGCATGAAAAATCATAATGTGTTTCAGTATAATAACCTAGAGAGTTATTAGATTATTTTCTAGTTTTGATGTGTTGATGAACTTTGAATCCAATCAATGCAGGTGCTGCAATATACATACCCAAGTTGAGAGCAATTACAGAGATACCAAGTCCCAATACTTCAACTTCTGAACCTTCATCAGCGAGCGACATTATTGATAATGTTGACAACATTGGAGTGATGAGTGTCTTGACTGTTTCTTTAAACATTGGGCTTTCTCTTTCCCAATCAGCAACAGTTGGTGCAAATGAATAGTATATTGTGTTAAATCCTAACATAAAGGATGTTCCAGATGTTGTGCTGAATAATGTGTTATCTCTAATTTCTCTTAGTAATTGTACTTGAGGTGCTAATTCAGTTCCATATGCTGCTGTAGCAATTAAACATCCACTGTCAGGTTCTGGTTCTGATTTGATTACTTGACACATTCCATTTACCAATTCAGTTCCTGCACCACATGTTGGTTCTGGTTCTGGTTCAGGGGTTGGTTCTGGTTCTGGTTCAGGGGTTGGTTCTGGTTCTGGTTCTGGTTCAGGGGTTGGTTCTGGTTCTGGTTCAGGGGTTGGTTCTGGTTGGCCAGAAATTACTTGTTCTCCACCAACATAATTTACCATAACTTCAGATTTATCAGCACCATATTGTAATTTGACAGTGTAATCACCAGATAATTTCCATAGAGGACCACCAGCAACAATAGTTTTTGAAAAAGATCCATCAGAACTTGGAGTTAACTGTCCTATTTGCACAATTGCATTGTCAGGAGATACAATTAGAAAAGTGAGTCCTTTTCCAGATGATGAATCATAATCAGGAAGAGTTCCAGAAATTACAACTGATGCACCATTTGAAACGATATCTAAATCAGTGGATACAGGTAATGCAGGATTGGGATCACTAGTTGCAAAAGCAGCACCACTAATGCCATATGATAGAATTGAAATTGATAATAATGCAAATGCTAAGAATCCAGTTAGCCTCATTTTCATTTTGATTCATGAGTTGAGGTATTTATGTTTTCAATGAAACAAAAATTGACCAGATTATATTCTTATGATACCTTTTTTGACCAAGTATTGAATTGATTTTACAAAGTCCTCATCAGATATTTGATCATTTGCCCACCATTTGGCATTATTTTTGATCCATTCAGGAATCTCTTGTTCAGAAATTGTGATAGGAGTTCCAGGTAAAATTGTAATTAATCCCTCCTCAATCAAATACTCAATTCCATCAATAAATTCAGAATCAGTTACAGAATTTGAAGACCACCATTTGGCATTATTTTTGATCCATTCAGGAATTGAAGTATTCATAACAACAAATGATAGAGTTTTAACAAATTCATCATTGTGAGATAATTCTATTTGATAAATTCCTGTTAGAGATTTATCAGTTATTGAAATTATTGAACGATAATTTCCACTGCTAGAAATTGTTGCTGCAAAATTTTGAGTCTTACCATCAGGAGTTGTAATTAATACATCCAAAGGAATTCCTCGTCTATGGTTATCAAGACTTCCAGATAGAATGATATCTTCAGAAATATTTGAAACAGGTTTTATAATTTCATAGGAACTTAATTGTGGAACACTGTAAAATGAAGAAGTAGAACTTCTCAACAAACTAAAGGTATTAGGATTTCCTAAATTATCTCTAGAATCATAGTACTTTGCATCAAGACTACCTCCTGCTGAAGAAATCAATGCTGTTCCAGATTTGTTACATATTTTAGAGGGCATTTTGAATACACCTTCAAAAATGCCTGTACTAGGACCAGTTTCTACAAGAGAAAAACCACTAGCACCCAAACCACCATACTCGACTCCATCAACAGTACAACGTTTGTAACGAATATCTTTAATCAAAACTTCAAGTAAAATAATCCCATCTTTTCCTACGGTATCAACATTAACTGAATTAGGATCATTAACTGTGAAATAGATATCAACTAAATCATTTTTCAAATTTAGATCAGGATCATTTACAATTATGGTTACAGGTTGTCCAAAACGATATGTTTGTGAATTTGAAGATAAAACACCAGAACTTGTATTGATGTCAGATTTTGTAGAAGTTGTAGTAAAAACACCTGACACATCAAGATCTGAATAGGAAATTGATATGCCTTCATCATCAACCAATCTATCAGTGATAATGAATTTGATATGATCATCAATTGTTCGAATGGTTTGAATGAAATCTGAATCTAAAATATTTAATTCATTTGCAACAGAATATTCCAGAGTTCCATCAAAAGTAGATGAATTATCAGATGTCTCTTCTAGTTCAAAACGGTAAATGGAATGATTTACATCATTAGCATTTACAATTCCAAATGAAAAGAAATCTAAAACTATGGGTTGATCATTAGTTTCACTTGATACAGTGGCAATTCCAGTACTATCATTTGATGAATCAAAATTGATTACAACATAAACTGTTCCGCTTTTTGTAGAAATTGCTTGTACATCAGTATCGTCAATTTGAATTAGTCCATGCGAGGAAGTTAAATCTCCAGAATCTACAATTGTTATAGATGATGAACCCAAAGTTCCAAAGGATAATTCAATTGTTGTATCAGAAAAATCTGAAATTCCAAAATCATTAGTAAATGATCTGAAATCATAATTTAACCAGTTCGTACCATCAGAATTCGAGACTGAGGAATCAATAAAGAAGGAATCTAAATCAGATGCTGTTAACCCCATATTTAACGAGATTTTTTCAAATGCACCATTTGAGACGGTGGATGTGTCAATATTCAGGCGTGCAGAATTTGAGTCAGGTACATCAGAATTTGCTGAATCACCTAAAGTCAGAGAAGCAGTAGAGAGAGGGAAGAAATCAACATCAAAAGCATCTTCAAGAGTTATCGGAGAACCAATTCTCAAAGTTGGAATAATTGAAGAATCTCGAAATACATCCAAGTTATCACGTACACCTGAATTGATATTTTGATCAGGGTCAACTAGAACAAGTGGAAATTCTGTGCCAGGTTTCAAAGATTGTAATCCATCACCTAAAGTTAATGTCGGATTTACCAAAGCAACTGAAGCAGATGATGATCCTGTTACAATTGAAATAGATTTATCATTATAAGAAATTGAACCTGCTTGACCTCGTGGAGCATCATCTAAAATTCCTAAAGTAGATTGATCATTATCATCCCCATTATCAAATATTCCAGAATTTGGACCAACTTCAACTAATGTTAAAATCTCTGAATATGTCATAGTGCCATCTGAAACACTAGTACTGGGTTGCTCATCATTTGATTGAAGTTCAAGAACAGAACCTAAATTTATTGAAAGTTGGCCATTGTCTTCAAAACCAATATTATCTAAATGTGGCACTAAATCAACTAAACCAATTCCTCCATTTGCAGAACTAGTTCCTGCATCATCATATGCTTGATAAAATATTGAGGGAGTAGAACCTATATCAAATGTCCAAGAATCTTCATCAGTTGGGTCTTGATTTAATTGAAAATCATTTACAGTCAAGAAAACTTCTGCATTATTTGGAAAAAGATCTCTGTCAACATTCAAAGATATGTTTTGGATTTCATCATATTCTAATGAAACCTGTTGTGATTGACCACCAGGGTTGTATTGGATGTTAATGTTATCAAATGAATAAAGTTGTATTAATGGCCAAGCATCAGGATCCAATCCAATTTGTCCAGAGGGAATATTGGAGTTGGTGTTGATGGCTTTTGCATTTCTAACAACATTATTTACATTTGTTCCAGATGGAGATCCAGTACATTCAGAGAAGGATGTGTTTCCATTAGTTGAACCAACAGCAGAACGTGGAATTGCAAATCCATCAGTGTCTGAAAGAGATATTCCAATTATAGAGGAAGCAGTATTGCGACTACAAAAAACACCAAAATCCAACCCTTCACCTGCTAAACCAACTGTAGAATCTGCTTCTTTGGCTTTCTGTACATTTGCAAAATATGCATACCAATTGCCATCTGTTGCCTGAACCATTCTTAATGATTTTCCATTAATTGTCACATCAGGTTCTCCCTTTCCTTCACCAGTGTCTTTTAGATTTGGGTCATTTACCACTACTTCAATTATCATAGAACCAGCAAAATTATTGTCAAATCTAGAATTTTCAGCTGAGACGAATAGATTATCATTACTTGATGCTTCAACATCAACAGTAGTGAAAAGTAACATTATAGACAAAGTAGCCACTAAACCAAAAAATTTCCTATCCAATATGCGTAAAACACATTTTCATCACAAATAACGTTGTCGTATGATTGCTTCTTAGAAAACGGTAATACGTGATTCAAATTATCAAAAAGAAGGAAAATGTTTGTTCAAAGAACCAGAGTTTTACAGATATCACTATTAGCTATATTTTCAGCATTTTTGGTGGAATTAATTTTTGGTTTAATTTCAAACAGTTTAGCATTAATCACAGATAGTATTCATGCATTACTAGATAGTGTTGTTACACTTGTTTTACTTTTAGCTGCAAGATGGGCAATTAAACCACCAGATGCTGAGCATACGTATGGGCATGGAAAAATCGAATCTCTTGGAGGACTGATTGGAGGAATAGCAATTTTTTTGATTGCTTGTTATTTCATTTACGAATCAATCAACAGATTACAAAGTCCCCCACCAAGTGTTTTGCCAGGATTATTTGCCATAATTGGTGGATTATACACAATTGGAATTGATTTTTTCAGAATTATTCTTTTGAGAAGATCTATCAAAAAAATTGGCGGTGCTACTTTGAAAGCAGATTTTTATCATGCCTTCATGGATTTGGGTTCAACTTTAGTTGCAATTATTGGAATTGTTTTAGTTTCATATGGATTGTATTTTGGAGATTTTGTTGCAGCATTAATCTTAGGAATTCTGTTAGCCGGACTAAGCGTGAAACTAGTATACAAAACAGCATTAGATTTGACTGATGTAATATCTCCTGAACTTGTAAAAAAAGTTAGAGAGATTTCAGTAACAACAGAAGGCGTAATTAATGCAGGACCAATTCTTATGAGAAGATCAGGGGATACAATTTTTGCAGATGTCACCATTTCCTTAAGAGGAGACACTAGTTTTGATAAAGCCCATGAAATAAGTGACAGTGTAGAAGAAAATATTAAAAATAAAATCCCAAATGCATCAACTACTATTCATTTTGAACCAAATTGGAAAGATGTTCCCCTAGATGCAAAAATTTTAGAAATTGCCAAAAGTATAGAGGGTGTTAAAGGAGTTCATAATGTCAGTACGCATAAAACAAAAGGAAAATCGTTTTCAAATCTACACGTAATGGTAGATAGAGAAATCAATCTTTTATCAGCTCATAAAATTTCTGAAATTATAGAACAAAAAATTCAAGAGCAGATTCCAGAAATATCTCATGCCACAATCCATTTAGAACCATTTGTTACTGTTCCAGAAAAATTCCATATTGAAGATATAGAAACTGAAGAGAAAATTAAAACAATATTAGAAAGATATTCAGACATCAAAAAAATTGGAAGAATATTATCTTTGAAATTTGAGAATATTCTGAAAATAGATATTGATTGTTCATTTGACAAAGATTTGTCAATTGAAAAAGTTCATGATTTAACATCAGAAATAGAGCATATTATTAGAGCAGAAATCAATAATTCAGTAATCACCATACATCCAGAGCCATATTAGACCAAAATGCTAGTTAGATACATTACCAACATTCCTACTGCAAAACCAGATGCTACTGAGGCACTTGAAAGATTATTGTCACCCTCGTCTCTAATCCATTTCATTATCACAATAATTACCTGAAATATTGCACCGGCACCAATTGAGAGAAAAATCACCGAAGTGAACGGAGAATAAGAAAAGCCACCAATCCACGCACCAAAAATAGCAGGGGCTCCTGCTATCATTCCCATAGCTGCCAATTTTCCAATCATTAATTTTCCTCTGGACATTGGTGCAGCAATAGCTATTCCTTCAGTGGTATTGTGTAAAGCAAAGCCTACAATCAGAAACGTGCTAAATGCAACAGACCCCAATCCAACTGCTGCACCGATTGCAAGACCTTCACCAAAATTATGCAATCCTATTCCAATAGAAATCATTAGTGCTATTGCAACTGGTTTTGAAAGTTTTGATGAACTAGCTCTTTCAACAAGCTTGTTTCCAGAATAGTATAATCCAAGAAAAGACAATATTGTTACAGTAGCGACCAGTAAACCACCATTGAAGCTTCCTGCCAGGCTTTCATCAGAAACTTCCATGGCTTCCTCAATAGAATCAATTGCTAAGAAAAGCAATAATCCTGCAGTTAATGCTAAAAAGAAATGGAATTTTTGTTTGCTTATCTTCTTGATAAAAGGAAGCCACAATAATCCAATCATCACAGGAATAATTCCAACATAAGTTCCAATAATTGCAAAAAAGATAGCAAGATCTAAACTAGGTTCTAATGCGGGAGCAGCAGCTTCAACTTCTTTTTCAAATCTGGTTCCATCTTCAATTGTTATTCCAATAATGTATGGTTCTGCCTCATTCCATTCAAATGGAATTCTAACCAAAGTTGTCTCAAATCTTTCAAGGAATCTATCAGGTTCTACAGCAGCAGGTTGGATTCTATCATTTACATCTGCCATAGCTACTTCAACAGGAATTGGTCCTGTGTTTCTAACAGTTGCTTGAATTTCAGAATCAACGAAATCAACTTTTTCAATAGTTATTTCAGGTAAAGGAATTCCTAAATCTAACAAATCAGCGCCAGGACCAAAAATGTACACCATCATCAAAATTACAAAAGCAAATGGAATCACTCCACTTGCAATGACTCTTCCTTTAGATGACTTATCACTAAGTTCCATATTCTATGTCCTGTATAGATTTGTCTGGATTATCTTTTACAAGAAATATTCCAACCCATCCTTTCTCTGAGAACTCTACCTTGTGAGCATGGAAGAGGTATTTACCAGGATATTCATACTCAAATTCCATAATTCCACGCTCAGTTTGAGACATAGTTATCATATCTGTATAAAATGACGGAACAAGATCAGTTCCCGTAGGATAATACTTGTACAAATTACCATGAAGATGTAAATTGTTTATTGGATCAAATTCCACCATATTGACTACGTAAACTCGGATTAATTCACCAGTATTGATTTGGATAGGATGATGTTGATAGTAAAAAGGAATTGTGTTTGCAGCATAGAAATTGTTTTCCCCATCAAAATCCATATCCAAACCATTTAGAACCATCACCATTTCATCTGCTGCAGGTCTCCCCTCTTTTGGATCAACTATGAAGACACCATAAAGACCACGTACAATATGTTCCTCAAGGGGCATAATATGGCAATGATATGGGTGAACCCCAACAGGTCCTGCTTCAAATTCATATACAAATTGTCCTCCATTACCCCCTACAGGTTCAAAGACTCCATCCATTCCAGCAGGATGAATTCCATGAAAATGCATTGTGTGTTCTTTTGAGCCATTGTTGATGAATTTGATTCTAACGATATCTCCTTCAGTAGCTCTTATGGTTGGACCTGGAACAGTTCCATTAAAAGTCCAAACATTAAAAGAAATACCAGGTGAAATTTCTTGGACTCTGTCATCTTCAGCAATAATTGTATAATCTCTAATTGTCTGTCCACTTTCAGAAGTGGACACTCTTCCATATTCAAAATTCCTCAAAAATTCATCTGGATCAAATTCCACAGTAGAAACAGTATACAAAGGATCAATTATTTCACCAGATGTTTGGACTACGGCACCAGAATGTGTAACAAACGTTTTTGGTTCAGATTGAGCATCTGAAAAACTAGGAAAAAATACAACTGCAGAAAATCCAACAACTAATGATAGTAGTAAAATCATTACAGTTGAACGACCTATTCTCAAGATATATAGAAAATTAAAATTCTTTATTTAAAGTTACCCTAAGCTAACTTTTTTAGCCTAATCTAACTTTCTTGTATCAGATTAATGATTTTTCAAAAATTAGGTTTAAAACAAAGAAAGTCAGCCTAAATCTATGCAAAAATCAGGATTAGTAATAGTAATTTTTGGGCTATTGATTGTGGCAGGATTAGCTGTTTCAGTAATAGAAAATCAAATCACATTAGAAGGGATTAATCAAGGAAATGGAAAAGTAAGTGTGGCTGAAACTGTAACAGTTACAGTAGGCATTGATAAAGAAATTACACAGACAGGAATTTTTGCAGTTCAGATTATGGAATTCAAAGAAAATACAATTTCTGCAAAAATTTTAGACCCATCAAATATAGAAATAATTTCTCAGAAAATAAATGAGGAAACTATTGAACAAGAGTTTCAAGTATTTGAAACAGGAAATTATCAATTAGTTATTGAGAGTTCAGATGATGATGAAATTTATGTAGCAGGGGCAATAGGTCCACTTCCAGATGCAGGCAAAAAAATAATTCTTTCTAGCATGTCATTAATCATTCTAATAATAGGTATGGCAGGATTAGCTGTTACCGGAATAATAGAAATTAAAAACAGAAAAAAATCAGTTTAGATAACTATCCATTTTTTCTAAGCCACTGATAGTGGCATCAAAGTTACCACCATCTTCAACAATACTAGTTAGTTTTTCAGAATTGGCAGATATTACACATTTTCCATCATCAGAATTTTTTGAAATAAAGCCATGTTCAATCAAATATGCAAGTCGTTCAAGTACTTCAGATTCAGAAATAGATGATTGTTCAGCTAAGAATGAACATTCTTTTTCACCATTTTCTAGCTCAGCTAAAATTGAAGATGTAATTGGATCAAACATACATTCAACAATTTTTTCCCGATCAAAGGTCTCATTCATAATTAAATGAAAAATTATGAAAGTTATAACTTTTTGAATATTTCTTCCAATAGGATAATTAAGAAATAATGCCTTCACAAAACCATGCAAAAACTCTGTAGTAAAGATCCATCTGGAAAGGGAGTACACTGTTTTTGTGTAGATATTGACGCTCAAAGAGGTATCAAAAAATGCTGTAAATGTAATCAATGGAATGTACAGGGTAATGACTGGACAAGTGATGAGGACTTTAGATAATAAAGCTGAAAAATTTGGCAAAATTAGGCATGAACTTAATATTAAAATCAACATACATTTCAAAAATTATTTAATTTGATGCCTAGCATGGTTTTTATCGGGGATTCTTTGAATTTTTGAATACTTGAGTGCACAAGAATATAGACACATTGTCAGAATAGTCGGAAACGATATCAGAGGAGAGAAGAAAATGATTATCGGATTGACTCAGATAAAGGGTCTTGGCTATAATTTTGCAACTGCAATTCTTGATACTCTAAAAATTAATCCAAATTCCAATATCGGTAATCTTACAGAAGAAAATGTTCAAGCAATTGAAAAATTAATTACAGATCCGATTGCTAGCAAATTTCCAACATGGTTCCTCAATAGAAGAAAGGATATTGAAACTGGTAAGGATATGCATTTGTTGACTTCAGATATTCCATTTACATTAAGAAACGATATTGAAAGAGAAAGAGTCTCTGCAAGTTGGAGAGGTTATCGTCATCTAAGTGGTCTCAAAGTTAGAGGACAAAGAACTAGATGTACCGGTAGAAAAGGCGGTGCAGTTGGTGTAGCCAAAGGTGGAATGGCAGCTCCAGTTAAGAAAGGAGGAGCAGGCGCTCCAGCAGCAGCTCCAGCAGAAGGTGCAGCAGCTCCAGCAGAAGGTGCAGCAGCTCCAGCAGCAGAAACCCCAGCTCCAGCAGCGGAGAAAAAAGAATAGGTGTTTTGAATGGGAGATCCAAAATACTCACGTAAAGTATGGAAAAAACCAAAACGACCTCTTAATTATGAATTAAAAATGGAAGAGCTAAAAACTCTCGGAACTTTTGGATTAAGAACTAAAAGAGAATTATGGAAAGCACATACAGAATTAGCCCGGGTAAGAAAACAAGCTAGATCATTACTTTCATTGAGACAAGAAATTAGAGCAGAAAAAGAACCAATCTTAATGAATTCTCTTGCAAGAATTGGTTTGGTAAGTAAGGATGCCACATTAGATGATGTACTTAACCTAAATGCAACAGATCTGCTTTCAAGAAGATTACAAACTATTGTTTCAAATAAACTTGGATTCAAAACACCATATCAAGCAAGACAAGCAGTGATTCATGGCCACATCATGGTTGGAGAAAGAAAAATCGATATTCCATCATACACCGTTACAGTTGAAGAAGAAGATAGTGTTCATTTTGCACCAGAATCGAAGATTCCTGAAATGTTAGAAAAAACAAAGAAAGAGGAACCAGTAGAGGCTCCTGCAACTGAAGAAGACACTGAGGCTCCTGCAACTGAAAAAGCAACCGAAGCCCCAAAAAGCGAAAGTTCTTCAACAGAATAATCAAAAAAATAGGCTTATCAGTAAATAACCCCAATTATCAAAGAGAATCATAATGTGTTCAATTATCGGTTATTACGGAAAAGAATTTGCTGCACCCATCATAGTCAAGGGACTAAAAAGAATGGAATATCGAGGATATGATAGTGTCGGAGTTGCAACAGAATCTGAGAATCAAATTGAATTAAAAAAAGGAATTGGCAAAGTAAATGAAGTAAATTCAAAAATTCAACTTGATTCACTTCCAGGAAAAATTGGAATTGGGCATACCAGATGGGCAACTCATGGAAAAGTTACAGACTTTAATGCACATCCACATCCAAGTAACTCAGGAAAAATTGCTATAGTACATAATGGAATTATTGAAAATTTTGAAGAGTTAAAGAAACAACTAGAAGAAGAAGGATATCGTTTTAAAAGTGAAACAGATAGTGAAATCATTGCAAATCTGCTTCAAAAATATTTTGAAGAAACAAATGATGTTAAAGAAACAATTTTGAAAACGGTTTCAGTAATCAAAGGACATTACGCCTTTGTAGCAATGTTTGAAAATGGCCAATTAGCTGCTGCAAGATTTCATGAACCACTAATTGTAGGAGTGGGTCAAGATGATTTCTTTTTGTCTAGTGATGTTTTGGGTTTTATTGAATTCACAGATGATGCAATTTATTTAGAAAATGGAAATTTTGTAATTTTGGAGGAAAATAAATTTCAAATTTTAGATTTTCAGGGAGAACATGCAAAATATGGAATAACAAAAGTATCTAAAGAATTTGGAGATGCCTACAAAGGAGATTATGCACATTATACGTTAAAGGAAATCTACGAGCAGCATGAAACAATATTGAAAGCAGGAGAAAAAACTCAAGAAGCAATTGAAAAGACAGCAGATTACATCAAACATGCCAAAAATATCTACATTACAGGAAGTGGAACTAGTTACAATTCTGCACTAATTGCAAAGCAGATTTTTTCAAAATATGTAAAAATTAAGGCTGAACCCATCATGTCAAGTGAACTTCAATTCGCACCTGACAGTATTGAAGAAAATTCAATCATAATTGCAATGTCTCAAAGTGGGGAAAGCGCTGATGTTTTAGAAGCAGTAAAAATAGGAAAACAAGCCAATTGTAAAATTATAGCTATTGTTAATTTGATGACATCATCACTTGCAAGAGAAGCAGACGTAGTAATAGGAATGAATTGTGGGCCTGAAATTGGAGTTGCTGCAACAAAAAGTTTCACATCTCAACTTGTAATTTTGTATAAAATTGTGCAAAAATTAAGTGATGACAAAATCACAATTAATTTTGAAAAATTTGCAGAGTCAATTGTAAAAATATTAGAAAATCCTAAAAATATTCAACAGATTGCTACAAAATTAAAAGATGTTTCAGATGTCTACATTTTAGGTAGAGGGATAAATTATCCAATTGCAATAGAAGCCGCACTAAAACTTAAAGAACTAACATACATGCATGCTGAAGGAATCCCAGGAGGAGAATTAAAACATGGACCTCTTGCATTAATGGATTCAAATGTATTTGTAATTATTTTTAATCCAAATGATTCTACATATGCTGATACGCTAACAAGTGCAAGAGAAATCAAAGCTCGTGGTGCAAAAATTATCGGCATTTCTGATATCGAAAGTGATGTTTATGATTATTGGATTGAAATGCCAAAAATAGATCAAGTGTTGTATCCAATTTCAGAAATAATTCCAATTCAATTTTTGGCATATTATGCAGCTTTGGAAAAAGATGCAGATCCAGATTATCCTAGAAATCTTGCAAAATCAGTTACTGTGAAGTAAATAATCTGTCATATTCTTTTTCAGTCATCTCTAAAAATTTTGTAGAATTATTTCCAGTTTTTATCATTGAAGAAATAATACTTCCACCAGCTCCAACACCTTCTTTTGCAAATCCTTCAGAAAATGCTTTCAAACCTGGATATTGTGAATTCTTCAAGCCTGGATTTACTGAAATTGCAGGAATATCAGCAATTTCTTTTACAAGACTAGTGAAATTTGCAGTCTTGTCATCAGTGATGTATGAAGTTGTTCCAATTGATGTATTTTCTTCGTTAAAACCAATTTTTGATGCAAATGCCAAAACAGCTGCCATTTGAGTTCCACCAGCTAACATTACATTTGATACACTAGATGCAGAACTCAACATTCCTGCAACAAATGGAATCATAGGATCACCAACCTTTGCAACAATACTGTAAGGGTGTTCAGAATCTATTCTTTCTAGAGCAGAATTGACAATTTGATTTTTCAACTCTATTGGATTATTTGGGATGCTGGAGCTAACTTTTGCATCAAATCCCAATGCTTTCAAAACTGCTAATGCTGTAGTAGTACCGCCAGGAATACTTTCTCCAATTATTAAACAATCAGTTAAAGAGGCCATACTTCTACCAACGATTCTTCCATAATCAACAGCATGTGAAACTTGAGAATCAGTCATAGCATCTTCTGTTGAAATATTTTTTCCAAATGTCATACCAGTATCCATAAATGGAAGTTGAGGTGAAATTTTACTTCCAGCATTAATTGTCAAATGAGAAATACTTGCAGATTCTAATGCAGTCTTTGTAAGTAATCCAGGAGTAGGTTTTCCATCAGGAGTCATCGGGATTTTATCAATTGATTTGCAATAACCATAATGAAGATATTCAGCATCTGCTGGTGGCGTGTATTGTATAGAGTCCTTATCAGCACCTGCAAAAGTAATTCCAGGAATTTCACATGTTTCAGTATATGAGATTACAAAGGAAAAAAGAAATTTTTTAGATTTCATTGACTCGAGAAAACTTTGTCCTTGATCTATATTTCCAAAGAGTTCAAAATTTTCCATTAAAATCCCTTAACCCATCATATCAAGAAACTGTTGTTCAGTTCGTTTTTGCATTACATGGTTGGTGAGTTTTTCTTGTCCAAGAGTAGAGGTTTCAGCAGAACCGTAATTATGACCTGAATACATGACTAGATTTTCATCCAATTTATGTAAAACATCAAAAAGGCTATGATAGAGGTCTTTGGCCGAACCACCAGGTAAATCAATTCGTCCACAATTTCCAACAAACAGTGTATCTCCAGAGAAAATTTTCCCATCACCTACAAGGCAAATACTATCTTGTGAATGACCTGGAGTGTGAAGTACTTTTAATTTTGAATTTCCAAATTCAATAAAATCACCATCCTTAACTGTAATGTCGTGTTTTAATTCTGATTTTTCATGTTGAATTATTGGAGCTTTTGTAGATTCAACCATGGCCTCATTACCTAAAGTATGATCAAAATGGTGATGAGTATTTACAATGTATTTTATTTTCAGATTATTTTCTTTTATGATCATTTCTAATTCTATCAAATCCCAAGAGGGATCAATTATGATGGACTCGCTGGTTTCTTCATCTTCAACAATGTATGAGAAATTCTGCATATTTCCTACTTGGATTTGATGAACTTTCATAGTATACCCTCTTCAGCTTCAGGAGGAATTCCAATTTTTTCAGCATATAATTCACCAGTCAAATCTTTTCGTTTAGGAATCCCTTCCTTCATTTTGTGAAAAGTTACTGTCATGTTGCACTTTGTGAAAATATTTGCTGTTTCACCAGTTTGCGGATCTAATCCGGATGGAACATCTACTGCAAATTTGTAACAATCAGTTTCATTGATATAATTTATTGCAGAGGCATATGGTTCTCTAATCTCTCCAGTGATTCCAGTACCTAAAATTCCATCAATTATAACATCAGGTTTAAAATTAAATTCTAAAGAATCTCCAGACATTAACTTTACAGAAGGCATTTTTTCCAATATTGACCAATTCCAATTACTTTCCTCAGTCTTTATTTTATCAGGACTGCCAAGAAGCATTACTGTAACTTTAGCACCATATCCTGCCAAATGCCTTGCCATTACCAAACCATCGCCACCATTATTGCCTAATCCTACAAAAATCAAAATATTTTTTGATTCTGCATTTCCAATTTTTTCAAGTAATCTTCTAACAGCTGCAGCTCCTGCATTTTCCATCATGAATTTTTTCAAAAATCCCATGTCATGACCTTTATTTTCAATATTATACATTTGATCAACAGTAATTTCCATATCTATTATGAAATAATATCCAAAATAAGAGTTTAGCAAACGGCTTTATCCTAGTTTCAAAAGATGGGTAAACATGACATTAAAGAATGTAAAACCATCATTAAACAAGATTGCAAAAAATTTAGGAGAGACTCAAGATGCTAGAGAATTTCTATTAAAAAACACAAGAGAAATTATCATTCTTTGCAGCAAATCAATAATCGCTGTTCACAAAGGAGATTTAACAACTGGGAAAAATAACTTAAAACAAGCAGAGACATTATTAAAAAAATACAAGAAAAAGGCAACAGGAGGACTAAGTAGATATCTAATTACACCGGAACAGGAATTTGTAGAAGCCGCATGTTTAATCGCAATTGTTGAGAAAAAAGAAATCCCTTCAGATAAAAAATTATCAGTAATGCCAGAATCATATGTCTTAGGATTACTTGATTGTATTGGCGAATTGAAAAGACAAGTATTTGATAAAATTAGAATGGATGAAATTGAGGATGCAACAAGAATGTTTGAAATAATGGAGAGTTTGTATCTTCAACTGTATACTTTTTCAATGTATGACAAAGTTGTCAAAGAAGCAAGAAGGAAAATTGATGTAAATAGAATTCTAGTAGATGATGTAAGATCGGTAATTACTGAAGAAAAAAGACGAACAGAATTAATCAAAATTTTACGAAAATTAGAGAAATAGCTAAAACAGTGGTGCGGACGATGGGATTTGAACCCACGAACTCCTGAGAGACTAGCCCCTCAAGCTAGCGCCTTTGGCCAGGCTGGGCGACGTCCGCAAAGAAATTTTCTTGCATGGTTTTTATAATCCTTGGTTACTTTTTCGTTCGTGTTAATTCCTGTTAGATGTTTGACTTGTGGAAAATTAATTGCCGATAAATTTGATGATTATCAAAATAAAATTAAAGCAGGAGAAGATCCTACAAAAACTCTTGATTCTTTAGGTCTTGAAAGATATTGTTGTAGAAGAATGCTTTTGACTACCGTAGAAACAATTCAACAGGTAATTCCGTTCTACGAAGCAATTCAGAGAAGAAAACAAGAAGTTCAATCTGAGTTAGAATAACTTGGCTAAGATATCCTCAATTGAAGGACGTATTCTATACAATAGTAGAGGAAGTAAAACAGTAGAAGTTGATGTTATATCAGATAATCAATTTTTGGGACGAGTATGTGCTCCATCTGGTGCAAGCGTAGGAAAATATGAAGCAGTTAGTTTTCCGGATGGAAAACCTGAACAAAGTCTCAGAATTTTAAAAGAAAATTCTCAAAAATTTATCGGATTAGAATCATCAGATCTTAAAGGAATTCATGGCGTTCTAAAAGAAATAGATGGAACTACAAATTATTCAGTAATTGGCGGTGCACTAGCTTTTGCTGTTACAATTGCATCAATGGAATCAGCATCAAAAGCATCAGGCGAACCACTCTTTAGGACATTATCATCAGAATCGTCATTCAAATTTCCATATCCATTAGGGAATATTTTGGGAGGAGGAGCACATGCAGGTCCTGGTACTCCAGATATTCAAGAAATTTTAATTTGCGCTACAGGTTCAAAAACCATCGAAGAATCTATTGAAACCAATTTATCAGTACACAAAGAATTACGTCGAGTTTTAGAAAAAGAAGATCCTAACTTTACAAATGGAAGAGGAGACGAAGGTGGATGGGCACCAAAATTAGATAATCAAAAAGCATTAGAAATTTCAGCAAAAGCATGTGAGAATTTAGGATTTACTTTAGGAAAAGAAGTATCATTGGGAGTTGATTTTGCATCATCAACACAATGGAATGAAGAGAAAGGAAAATACATCTACGATAGAGCAGGATTTGAAAATTCAACTGGAGAGCAAATAGATTTTGCTGCAAATATTATTGATAATTTCAAATTAATTTATGCTGAAGATGCTGTTCATGAAGAAGCATTTGAAGATATGTCAGAGTTGACAAAAAAATTCCCTAACACATTGGTTACAGGAGATGATCTTACTGTCACAAACAAGAATATCTTGAAAAAAGCAATTGAAGGCAAATCCTGTAATGCAGCAATCCTAAAAGTAAACCAAGCAGGTAGCCTTTTTGATGCTTTAGAATTTGCTGATGAGGCATCTCAAAATAATATCAAGTTAATCACATCACATAGATCTGGTGAATCTACAGATTCACAAATATCACACATTGGACTTGCTACTAAGTCAAAAATGCTCAAAGTAGGCATCGTAGGTGGAGAAAGGGTGGCAAAACTCAATGAATTATTACGACTATCAGAGCATGATTTAATACGCGGTATGGCAGAGATTTAAAATCGTCATGAGCCAACAAACTGAAGCAACGGACATCAAAAAGAAAGTTCTAGCTACCGGAATTAGGGTAGGAACACAAGTAAAGACAAAATTCATGAAATCATTCATCACCAAAGCCAGTCCTGAAGGACTATACATGCTTGATTTGGACATCACATTAGAAAAAATTCAGACAGCTGCCAAATTCATCAATAGACTAGGGGCTGAAAATGTCATAGTTTGTTCAGGCAGACAATATGCAGAAACCCCAATTGAGAAATTCTGTGAAAGTTTAGGCTCAAAGAAGTTACTTGGAAGATTTATGCCAGGAACTCTAACAAACCCATCATTACCATATTACATTGAACCAAAATTAGTTTTGATTTCAGACCCACAAGTTGATGAACAAGCTATTATCGAAGCAACAAATGCAGGTATTCCAATTATCGGAATTGCAAATACAGACAACATTACATCAAACCTAGATGTAATTATTCCAGCAAACAATAGAGGAAGAAAAGCTCTTGCAACAGTTTACTGGTTATTGGTACGTCAAGTTCTAATCGAAAGAGGAGAATTAAAAGAAGATGAACCAATGAAAGAAGAAATAGATGATTTTGAAACAAAGATTACCGAAGAAGAAATCGAATAATTTTCATAATTTTACAGTGTTCTTTTGAAATCCAAAGCTTCTGCACCTGCAAAAGTAATTCTTTTTGGCGAACATTTTGTAGTGTATGGGGTTAAAGCAATTCTATGTGCAATAAACAAAAGAATCACAGTAACTGCAGAAACAATTGAAGAGAATAAAATTTCAATCAAATCAAACATAGGTAATTTAGAATTAGAACCAGGGGGGGAAATTACAGAAATCAATTCACCTCTAAAGCCTTTCTATTATTTAGCAAACAAAATGATAAGGAGTCAAAAAGGGGGAATTCAAATCAATGTAGAATCAGATATTCCATTAGGTGTAGGATTGGGGTCATCATCTGCCTGTTGTGTTGCAGGAGCTGCGGCTATCTCAGGATTGTTTAAAAAAATATCTAAAGAAGCAATTTTAGAACTCGCAATAGAAGCTGAAAAAACAATTTTTGAAAATACATCGGGTGCAGATTGTACTGTTTGTACATATGGAGGAATAATGGAATATGATAAGAAAAATGGATTTAGTAAAATAGAATCTGAGCCTAATTTTCATTTAGTAATTGCAAATTCAAAGATAGAGCATTCAACTAAATCAGTGGTTGAAGGAGTAAAGGAGTTTAAAGAAAGAAATGAAAATACATTTTCTACATTGTGTAAAAAAGAATCAAAATTAGTAGAAGATGTTTTAGAACTATTAAAAGAAAACAACATCAGTGAACTAGGAAACAAAATTACAAAAAATCAAGAATATTTAGAAACCATAGGAATTTCAAATGATAAATTAAGAAAAATGGTCCAGATAGGTCAAAACAAATCATTTGGTACAAAAATTACTGGGGCAGGAGGAGGCGGATGTGTTTTTGCTTTAACTGATGAATCAAATCTTGAAGAGACCATGAATCAATTCAAAGATGAGAATATTGATTGTTTTTCAGTAAAAATTGATTTTAAAGGTCTGGATACTTTTTAATTGATCAGATAAGTTTGAACAATATGATTCTAATAAAATTAGGAGGTTCAATAATCACAAATAAAGAAAAACCATTATCATCTAGAAAAAAAACAATTGAGAATCTTTCAAAAAGTTTGAAGAAAATTAGTGAACCAATAATCATAGTACATGGAGGAGGCTCCTATGGACATTATTGGTCAGTAAAATATGATATGCATACAAAAGAAGAAAAATATGATCTTAGAGGAGTGGCAATTGTTAAAAACTCAATGATTGAATTAAATAAAATAATTTTAGATTCAATGTTAAAAAATAAACTAAATCCTTACTGTCTTCCACCAACAGACTTTATGTCTGGAAATAAACCAATTACTAAAAAAATTAAAGAGATAGAAAAAATTGCAAAATCAGGCTTGATTCCAGTCACATATGGAGATGCATTGTGGTATGGTCAGAATAAAACATACATTTTGTCAGGAGATAAAATCATGACTCACCTTGCAAAAATACTAAAACCTAAACTTTGTATTTTTGCACTTAATGAAGATGGGTTATATTCAGATTTAAAAACGAAAAAATTGATTTATGAATTACAAGGCGAATTACCAACTATTTCTGAAAATAAAATGGATGTTACAGGAGGAATGACTAGAAAAGTAGAAGAAGCATCAAAAATTGCCAAGATGGGATTAAACGTATTCTTTGTAAATGGGAAAAAGCCTGAAAGAATTGTGAAAGCGGTTAAAAATAGGACTTTTGAAGGAACGTTGTTTAGAGGTAAATGAAATGTCTGAAGAATTTGTAATTTTAGTTGATGAAAATGATAATCCAATAGGACGTGAAGAAAAAGTAAAATGTCATTTACCAAATGGAAAATTACACAGAGCATTTACCGCATTATTGTTTGATAATGAAGGGAGATTGGTGCTTACGCGAAGAGCTAAAGAAAAAATGTTATGGCCAAATGATTGGGATGGAACATTTGCAAGCCATCCAAGAGAATCCGAAACTTATGTTTCATCTGGAGAAAGAAGAATGCCAGAAGAATTAGGAATTGAAGGAACTTTAGATTACCTACACAAATTTGAATATCATGTCCCCTACAAAGATGTAGGTTCTGAAAACGAAATTTGTGGAACATTAATTGGAATTATTGATAAATCTATAGAATTAAAAGAAATTGAAGGAGAAATTGATGAGATAAAATGGATCTCATCCAAAGAATTACTTTTAGAATTAAAAACAAATCCAGAAATTTATTGTCCATGGATGCTAATTGCACTTGAATTATTAGAAAAATCAAACAAATCTATGCTTGAAAAGCATGCAAATGTCTTATCTACATGGATGAATAGTGAAGTTCATGATGAATTGCAAAAAGCAATCAAAATTCATCTACCAGAAGATAAATGGAGATTAGTAAATGAAAAAAACTAAACAAATCGAACAAAATGCAAAAACAGTAAACAAGTATCTTAACTCAAAATTAAAGGGCAATCCAAAAAAGCTCTATGATGCAGCAGGTCATCTAATTGTAAATGGTGGGAAAAGACTCAGACCATACATGGTTATTAGAAGTTGTCAAATTTTAAAAGGTAAAGTTTCCAATGCAATGCCTGCTGCAAGTGCTGTAGAAATGGTACATAATTTCTCATTAGTTCATGATGACATAATGGATAATGATGAAATGCGACATGGTGTACCAACTGTACATAAAAAATTTGGCATGCCAATTGCAATCCTTGCTGGAGATGTGTTATTTTCTAAAGCATTTCAAGTGATTACTGATTCAAAATTATCAGCAAGTGCAACCACACAACTTGTTTCTAGACTTTCAAAAGCTTGTGTAGATATTTGTGAAGGGCAACTACTAGATGTAAAAATGGCCGAGGAAAAAAAAATTCCTTCTCAAGCTGAATATATTTCTATGATAGGTAAAAAAACCGCTGCATTGTTTGATGTTTCTTGTGCAATGGGAGCAATTTGTGCAACAAATAAACCAATAGACATTTCAAATCTGTCATCATTTGGAAGGAACTTAGGAATTGCATTCCAAATAACAGATGATCTAATTGGAGTGATGGGAGATCCAAAAATTACAAAGAAACCAGTAGGAAATGATCTTAGAGAAGGTAAAAAATCACTTCCAATTTTGATGGCAATCAAATTAGCAAAAGGTAATGATAAGAAAATTATTCTAAAAGCATTTGGGAATTCAAAAATTTCAAGAAAGGACCTAAACAAATCAGTAGAGGTCATCAGATCCTTAGGAATTGAACAAAATGTGAGAAAACAGGCACTAAAATATGCAGAAAAGGCGGAAAAATCATTAGCAAAATATTCAGGTCCTGCCAAAACAGAGCTAATCTCACTATTGGATTTTGTAGTAAAACGAAGTGTATAGTCACATAGCGAGGAATTAACATGGATGAAGAACTAAGAAAGGAAATTAGGAAAATGGCCCTTCAAAATGCTTTTGAGCATGGTGGAGAAACCAGAGACAAGATTATTTTAGGAAAAATTTTGGGAACAAAACCAGAATTTCGAAGTAAAGTAAAAGAAATATCACCAGAGATTTCTGAAATTGTTTCATCTGTAAATCAATTAACATCGGAAGCGCAAGAAAAAGAAATCAAAGAAAACTTTCCAGAACTTTTAGCACCTAAAGAAAAAATTGAAGAAAGAGAAGGACTTCCAAAACTAAAAGATGCAGAACAAGGAAAAGTCATTACAAGATTTCCCCCTGAACCAAATGGATACCCTCACATCGGTCATGCTAAAGCTGCTATCATTAATTCAGAATATGCAAAGATGTATGGCGGTAAATTCATTCTAAGAATGGATGATACAAATCCCGAAGCAGAAAGAATGGAGTATCATGCAGCAATTAAAGTAGGATTAGAATGGCTAGGCATAGAATTTGATACGGTAAAAAGTACATCAGATGACATGGAATTGTTTTATGAAAAAGGAAATGAATTGATCAATTCAGGTAAAGCTTACGTATGTACTTGTAAGAGAGAAGACATTAGTAAAAACAGAAGAGAGAGAAAAGCTTGTAAATGCAGCACTGAAAATATTGAAAAAAATAATAAAAATTGGGAAAAGATGAATGAGAAATTCAAACCCGGAGACGCTATAGTAAGATTCCGTGGAGATATGAAAGCTGATAACGCAGTTATGCGAGATCCAGTTTTATTCAGAATTATTGAAGGGAAACATTACACATTAGGAGAGAAATATAGAATTTGGCCAAGTTATGATATGGCTGTAGCCATTGAAGATAGCATAGATGGAGTTACTCATGCTTTTCGTTCTAAGGAATTTGAACTAAGAAAAGAGCTAATCGATGCAATCTTGGATGCACTTAACATGAGAAAGCCGGCACAGGGGTTTTTCTCACGACTAGAATTCAAAGGAATGCCCATTTCAAAAAGAATAATCAAGCCTTTGATTGAAGAAGGGAAAGTTTCATGGTATGATGATCCCAGATTGCCAACTCTAGAGGCATTAAAGCGAAGGGGAATCAAACCCGAGGCAATCAGGAAATTCATAATGTCTTTGGGTTTAACTAAAGCAAATACTCTAGCACCATTTGATTCCCTTGAAGCATTTAACAGGAAATTTGTAGACGCAAGCAGTATTAGATTATTCATGGTAAATAATGCAAAAAAACTCAAAGTACAAAACATGCCAATGACATCAGTTGAAATTCCAAATCATCCAATTAATGACATGGGAAAAAGAAAAATCGAGATAGATGGAAATTTCTACATTTCAGGTGATGATGCACAAAATATCAAAGAAGGAACACAAATTCGTCTTCTAGGGTTAGGAAATGTATCCATTACAAAAGCAGGAATTGAATTAGAAGGAGATTTTGTTGAAAATGGCGAAACAGCAAACATAGTGAAAATACAATGGGTTCCTCAAAAGACAGCACATGAAATTAAAATGGTAATTCCAAAAACTTTGTTCAATGAAGATGAATTTAATGAAGACAGTTTAGAAGAATTAGACGTTTATACAGAACCACATTATCTACAATTAAAAGAAGGAGAAGAAATTCAGTTTGTTAGATTTGGATATTGTAGAAAAGATTCACAAAATCAAGCAATTTTTACACATAAGTGATCAATAATGAAAATAGCAAGGTTATCACATAACAACAATGAGACATATGGTTTTGTTAATGGCGATAAAGTATCTACAAAGGATGAAATCACTTACTTAACAGGTGTGCCAATTCCTCTAAATGTAAAAGATTTTCTTTTTGACGGATGGTATGATGAAATCAAAAATAAAATTGATGATTTGTCATTTGAGGAAAATATTTCAAAATACAAATTATTGCCACCCATACCAAACCCAAACAAAATAATTTGTCTGGCATTTAACTACATAGACCATGCAAAAGAGCAGGGATTACAAGCACCTGAAGATCCTGCCATTGTTATCAAACCACGTACTGCATTAAACAGCACAGACTCAGATATCATATGTCCTGATTTTGTTACTCAATTAGATTACGAAATAGAATTAGCCCTGATTATTGGTAAAAATTGTAAAAATATTAGCGTGGAGGATGCAAACAGTGCAATTTTTGGCTACATGGTATTCAATGATGTTTCTGCACGAGATATTCAATTCAAAGATAAACAATTTACCAGAGGAAAAAGTTTCGATTCTTTTGCACCTTGTGGTCCATGGATTACAACAAAAGATGAAATTCAAAATCCTCAAAATCTAAAAATGACAACCAAAATCAATGGAGAACTAAGACAGAATTCTTCATCAAACAACATGTTCATCAAAATTCCAGAAATCATTTCAAAAATTTCTAAAGTAATGACACTTGAAAAAGGAGATATTATTTCTACAGGAACTCCAGCAGGAGTAATGCTAAACAAACCAAATGCAGTATTTTTGAAAGATGGAGATAAAGTGGAAATGGAAATTGAAAAATTGGGAAAATTAAACAATACAATTAAAATTGTAAAATCAAATTAGGGATTTCTTCATTAAATGAAAGGATAATTTATGCTCTAAAGTATCAAAACAGGGTAATTTTTCTTTGGTTAAAATTTGAATTCGCTCATAGTTTTTTTCAATACCTAAATTTTGAAGAAATGCCAGGATTTCAACTGCAGAATCATCAGATTTCGAAAATAAAGTAACAATCAAAGTGTTATCAAAATGTTCAGAATCACTGAGAATGGCAATGGAGTTATTTTCATCAATTGAAGACTGCAAAATTTTATTTTCATCACATAAAGATTTCAATGTTTTATCATCAATTGGAAGCCATCTCCAAGATTTTACATAATGAGAATAAAGTTGAGTGTCAATGGATTTTTCAAATGTAACATTATGGTTTGAGTTAATTTTTGGATCAAGAGAATAAAAATTCCAAGTTTGAAAAATATAATAATTTAGAGAATTTGCCATAGAAAGAGATGTAGAGTTTTCAGTATCAATTAGCATGTAAGAAATAGATAGATCTTTTTGTTTTCCAATAGTTTCAGCAAATTTTACTAGATTTGTAGCAATATTTTGACGTCGAAAATTAGATTTTACTCTAATACCTTCTATCCAAATTTGATCTTTAGAATAAAATGCATGACAAATACCAACAGAAGATTGTTTTTCTGCTAAGAACAAGTGGTCTTCAGACAACCAATAATCCCAAACGTGCTCTACATAATCACCCCAAGAAAAAGTATCTTTACAAAATTTTAGAATTTCAGTTTTGTCTGAATTATTTGCATTTCTAATTTTCAAATTCATAATATACAAAAAATTATTAAGAATGATCAGATAAAAATGTCAATGGGAAAAATTATAGCTGGAAAAACATCAGAAATTCCACCTGGAAAAATGATTAAGGTGTCAATTGATGGGAGAGATATTTTAGTTGCAAATATTGATGGCGAATATTCTGCTACAGATGACTCTTGTACTCATTCAGGTTCCAGTTTATCAGAAGGAACGCTAGACGGGTGTACAATTACTTGTGGATGGCACAAAGCAGAATTTGATTGTAAGACTGGGAAATTAGTTAAATTCCCAGCAAAAATTCGAGATTTAACGTCATACAATGTTGTAGTTGAATCAGACAATGTCTTTGTAGAGATGTAACTATATACTTCTAAATTTTAAGAAAATGTGTTAAAAATGGCTGACGATACTCAAAATAAAGAATCAATGAAAGAAGCAATTGAAACACTAGAACAAATTACAGCAAGTAATTCAACACCTAAAACAATTAAAAAATCAATCACAGATTTAATTGCTGATCTTAATAATCCTGAATATTCATTATCAGTTAGAGCTGCCAACACCATTAGTTTGCTAGATGATGTAACACAAGATCCAAACATGCCATCTTACGTTAGGACACAATTATGGCAAGCAGTTTCAAAACTAGAAAGCATAAGAGAATAAATTCTCGTCAAGTGTAGTCATTATTATGAAAATCGAAGAATATTTGGAAACTTTGCCAAATAATTTACTAAGCGGCGAAGACGTTCAGTTACCTGAAAAATCATTTAGAGAAATTTTCAAATTTACAGAATTAGGTAAAGACGATATTTTTTATCATTTAGGGTGTGGTGATGAAAAGGGAATTTCAATAGCTATTAACGAATTTGATGTAAAAAATGCAATTGGAATTGATAACAATTCAGAAAAAATAGAAAATGCAAAGAAAGTTCTGGAAAAAAATAATTCTAAAGGTAAATTAATTTGCCAAAATATAGAAGAATCAGATATTTCAGATGCTTCAGTAATTTTGTTCTGGTTTACAGATGAAAATGTAATCAATAAGATGGTAGAAAAGTTTGAAACTCTAAAACCTGAAACCAAAATAATTACAATTTGGGGACCTCTCCCAGATTGTCTTCCAGACAAAGTTGATTTTCCATATATTATCAACAAAGTTCCCTTCAAAAAGGCACAAAATATGCAAGAACAGTTATTGGCAATTTTTGGTGTGAAATGTGTAGATTTTGTTACAGCGTGGGAATTTGCAGAAAGGTATACCAAATCTATTGGATCTCCTGAAATCAAAAATGATCGATTTTTGACAATTATACAAACTTTGATGATTTGGATTAATGCAAAAAAATTAGGAGTTGTGTGTGGAGATGAAATTCCTGAATCGATTAAAACTTACATTAGCATCATGAAGATGCATTTTGACATTGATTTTGAATATCTATTAAAAGAATAATCTGTGTAATCCTTTTATTTTGTTTTTATGTAAATAAGACATGGAAAGTAGATTAAACGTCAATGTATCCGCAGTAGATTATGATAAAACTAGCAAGGCATTAACCCATCAATTATCACTTTTAGAAGAAATGGTTCATGGAGGAGAAGATTTTGTGATGACAGATTCAGAATTTGCCTTTGGTTGGCATTTTTTTGTATTAAGTGTAAACAGATCATTAATTGAAAAATTGGCTGAAACTATGGGTCCAGATTTTGAGAAATTAAAAGGAAAAGGGACAGATAAAAAATTTTTATCATGGTTATCAAAAAATGTAGAATCTAAATCACCTAGATTCAAACTAGCCATTAAAGAAGAAATGGAATCTAGTAAGTTCGGAATTTTTTAAAATTATAGAGGGCCCTCGAGGGGAATCGAACTCCTGTCCGAGGATCCACAATCCTCTATACTAACCACTGTACTACGAGGGCCACAAAAAAAGAAATTTGTTCATCCTGTAATAATCTTTAAGATTTTGTTGGAAATTGGGCTGTAGATTTATTATTGACTAATTTGAATAACTAGTATGCGTCTTTGGTGGGCAGCAATGGCAGCAACAATTGCAGTAGTATGGGTTGGAGTCAACTATCTTCTCCCGTGGGTATAATGAATAATTTATTCAAACTGAATTAGCCTCAATTTAATTATAAAATTAATTTGGGTTTAACATAGCGATCGCTTTAAATTTGTTAGATTAGGGTACTCTTCGACATGAGAAAAGGATTCATCACAAATAGACTACGTTCTAACAGAAAATCAGTAGAGATTCCTATTGAAAATAAGATGGAAACTATTCAAGGAGAGAAATTTGTGTGGATTGATTTGCAAAATCCAGATAGGAATGAAGTTGAAAAATTGGCTGAAAAATACAATTTCAATGCATTAAACATTGAAGATTGTATGACTAAATTTGAGCTTCCAAAATTAGATAGTTATGATGACCACTTCTTTGTAATTCTTCATTTTCCTCCACTAGCTCAAAAAATAGGGATTTCAAAAAATAGTCAATTATCAATATTTGTAGGAAAAGATTTTCTAGTTACGGTACATCAAGGAGATCTTAAGCCACTGGTAGAATTGGTTGATATTTGCAAATCAGATGCAGATCAACAAAGAAAAAACAGATTATTAGGAAAATCATCAGGATTGCTACTACACGAAATCTTAGATGTTTTAGTAGATGATCTTTTACATACATCAAGAAAAATTATTGCAAATCTAGATGAAATTGAAGACAGAGTCTTTGATGAAACAAAACCAGTTGCAAGAAGTATTGCATTGCTTAGAAGAGAAATTAATAGATTAAGAAGAATCGCAAATCCATTAAAGAAATTTGTCTTGGAAATAGCAAAAAATGTAAAACGATTTTCAGGTAGTGAAGATGATGAACTTACATTATTCTATGATGACGTAATAGACCACATTGACAAAGTAATTGAAACATTGGAAGAGTCAAGGGAAACCATGGAAATTTACAAAGATACAGATTTTGTGTTAAGTACTGAAAAAACAAACAAAGTCCTTGCAGTATTGACAATAATATTCACACTAGCAATACCATCTACAGTAATTGGTACATTCTATGGAATGAATGTTGATTTACCGGGAGGAATTGGAAGTAATTCAATGATTTTAGGACCATTTACTACATTCATTATTGTGATCATTGCATCAGCAATACCTGCAATCATGATGTTTACATATTTCAAAAAATTAGGCTGGATCAGTAGTTAAAAATTAAAAATCCAGATCTACTCATAAAAAATAAGCTTAGATAAATACAAGATAATTTAACCTTAAACATGGGGAAAATTAGAATACGAACCGGTAGAGGTACAGGAACTATCGAAGTTGATGAAGACGCTTCAAAATGGTCTGGAGATGAATTCAGAAAGATCCAAGAAGCAAGAAAAAAAGCATCAGCAGGTAGAATGGTCCACACTGGTCGTGGAACTGGTTCAAGAAAACTAGGCGATATGCCAGATCCAAAAGCAAGACCTTCTACTGAAGGAATGACTAGAAGTACAGGTAGAGGAACTAGCTCAAGAAAAAGTACTAACAAAGGTTCAGATAAAGCCTAGATTTTTAATTTTTATAATTTTATTTTTTAATGGTACCTAAATTTTGATGTCAGGATTTCCAGATTTTAGCTTGTCCCAATCAGCTAGAAAGTTTTCCAAACCAATTTTTGTCAAAGGATGTAACATCATCTTATCAAGTACCCCAGGAGGTAAAGTTACAACATCAGCTCCAATTTTTGCTGCATCAACTACATGTAATGGATGACGTACACTAGCAACCAAAATTTGAGTTCCAAAATCATAATTAGAAAAGATTTCTTTAATTTCTTGAATTAATTGCATTCCATCTTGGCCAACATCATCCAATCTTCCAATAAATGGACTAACATATTTTGCACCAGATTTTGCTGCAAGTAAAGCTTGATTTGCAGAAAAGATCAATGTAACATTTACTGGAATACCTTCAGAAGAAAGTGATTTACATGCTTTAAGACCATCTGGAGTCATGGGAACTTTTACAACAACATTTTCTCCATATTGACGAAGACGTTTACCTTCTTCCATCATTCCAGAATATTCAGTACTAACAACTTCTAAACTTACATCGCCTTTGATAATTTTTGTAATTTCCTCCATTGCATCTTTAGGATTTCCTCCTTCTTTTGACATCAATGAGGGATTGGTTGTAATTCCATCAAGCAATCCCATATCGTTAAATTTTCTAATTGATTCAAGATTAGCAGTATCTAGAAAAATTTTCATAATTTTTTACTCCTAATTTCTTTGACTTGTTTTGCCATATTAAAAGATGTTATTCCATGTTTTTCCAAGAGTAGTGGAACTTCATTATCACGAGCAGATTCTCCAAACATATCTTGGGCTCCAATTCTCTTAATTGGTACAGGGTAAGATTCAGAAACAGATTCTGCTACTGCTGAGCCCATTCCACCTACAATATTATGTTCTTCAGTAGTTACAATGCATCCAGTCTCTCTTGCAGCTTTTTCTAAAATTTCATCATCAATGGGTTTAATCGAGAACATGTCTAACACTCTACAAGAAATTCCTTCTTGTTGTAACGATTCAGCAGCTTCCAAAGCCATTCTTACAGTAATGCCACATGCAGCAATGGTGCAATCTGATCCATCTCGCAATGTAATTCCTTTTCCAATTTGAAATTCTTGAGACTCTGAATGTACAAGAGGTGTTTTAGATCTTGCCATTCTCATGTAAAATGGGCCATATTCTCTTGCCATTAAGTGAGTTAATTTTGAAACTGCAACAGTGTCAGCAGGAATGAAAACTCGAAAATTTGGAATTACTCTCATTATTGCAATATCTTCTATAGTTTGATGGGAACCTCCATCAGGTCCTACAGATAGACCACCATGAGATGTTACCAGTTTTACATTAAGGCCTTTTTTTCCTGGAGGTGAAGGATAAGCAATATTATTTCGAATTTGATCAACTGCTCGTCCAGGTAAAAATATCGCATAAGTACTGGCAAATGAAATTTTTCCAGATACTGCCAATCCTGCTGAAACAGTTACAAGATTAGCTTCAGCAATTCCCACATTAAAAAATCTATTAGGAAATTCTTTTCCAAATCCAGAAGTTTTTAGAGAGTCAGTTGTATCTGCACCCAAAACAACAACATTTGGATCATCTTTTCCCACTTGAATTAATGATTTAGAATATTCTGAACGCATGTCAGTCATCACAGGATCATTCAAAGGTATCCTGCCTCCTGTGCAATTTTTTTAAGTTGTTCTTGTTTTTCTCCAACTACATGCAAACCAATCCATTTGTTTACTAATTCAGATCCACCCAATTCATTTGCTTTATCAAGTAGACTTCGTCTTCGAGATTTTAAAACCTCAGTTCTAAAATCTCTAATTGCTGCTCTAACATCTTGTTGTCCAATAATTGCACCACCTCCAACAAAAGCACGTGCACCATCAGTAAACACAGATCCAATATTTTCAAGATTTACTCCTCCGTCAGCCTCAATATAACCTGTAAAATCATGTTCTTTTAGAATAGAATTCAACCTGGTCATTTTTGTATGAGTTTCTTCAATGTATTTTTGACCAGATTTTCCCGGTACTACAGACATTACAATTAATTGATCAAGAGATGCTAAAAATTTGTAAGACCATTCAGGTAATTCAGTGTCAGGATTTATTGAAAATCCAACACCGACTTGATTTTGTTTTAACAAATCATGGATTTCACCAAAACTGGATTCATCAGTTACTTCAGCATGAACTGTAATTATATCACTACCAGCATCAATGTAGTCTTTGACATATTTTACAGGTTCATTAATCATCAAATGAGTATCAAATGGAATTACGGTTAGGGGTCTAAGTTCTTTAATTTTGGTATGATCAAAAGTTTTTGTGGGAACAAATTGTCCATCCATAACATCAAGATGAATGTAATCAGCTCTACCAGTTACACATCGCTTAACTTCATTTTCTAAATTTGTCATATCACCAGCAATGATAGATGGGGATATCATGAATTGTGAATCTAATTCAAGATTAATTATTGGAACAACATCATTATCAGGAGCTTTTCCATGCCATTGGGGATTATCTTCCATGTGTTCTACAGATTTTCCTTTAATTGTTCTTGAAATTATCATAGTGGGTACTCCTTTTGTTGCATTTGCTTTTGCAATAGCTGCATCAATTTGTTCAACCCTGTGTCCATCGATTTCAATAACATTCCATCCAAAAGATCTCCATTTGTCACCTGTTTTCCAACGAGATGCATCCTTCCACATTTCAGATAGATTGTCACCTTCTAATTTTTCATCAAGAGGCATTATTTTTTCAGTGTATGAATCCTGTTGAATGAAATTTCTATCTAAAAATGCAGTTAGATTATCTACTTTGTATTTTGAAGCAGTCATTGCAGCCTCCCAAACTTGTCCTTCATCAGACTCTCCATCTCCAATAATTGTATAGACATGATGATCTTTGGAATCAATTTTTGCAGCTAGTGCAATTCCAACGGAGTACGATAACCCAGTACCCAAAGAGCCTCCACAAAATTCTACACCAGGACACTTGAGGTCAGGATGACCTTGTAATTTACTTCCAAATTTTCTTAGTGTTTCAATTTCAGATTCTGGAAAATATCCTGCAACAGCCATGTTTGAAAATAATCCAGGAGCTGCATGACCTTTTGACAAAACTAATCTATCTCGATCTTCCCATTGTGGATTTTTAGGATCAAATTTTAGATATTTGTTGAATAAACATCCCAAAATTTCTGCCATTGAAAATGAACCTCCAGGATGGCCAGATCCTGCAATATTGGTTCCTTTAATTACCAATTTACGAGCTCGAAGAATATTTTTCTTAATTTGGTAATAGTTAAGCCCCATCTGCAACATCATCCTTACAAATTGAATAAAAATCTACTTCTAAAGAAAAGAGCAAATTTGAAAATTATAACGTGTGAGATCTTAAAAATACAAATCAAATTCTCAAGAGAATAAAGAAGATTCTACTTTATCCAACATAAATTTCAAAAACTCAGACAGAGACTTTTTTTCCCCATGTTTTGCATTCCATTCCTTAACAAGTTCATCATAGAACTTCCACTCAAATTCATCTTTTTTAAGATGAGTTACCATCATTTTCTCAAATTCGGCAAGATCCCAATCTACGGGACACATTATCTTATCCATCTGAATTAATTTTCCATTTTTCATTGCAAAAGGATATGATTTGCACACTCCAGGCTTGAAATCATTAACTGTGCATCTAAAAACATCTTTGGTTTCTTCAAGGAATTGACATCCACCATTTTTTTGTTTCAAGGCAAGATCAATCAAACCTTCTTCCAGATTTATTCCAAGAGAATAATCTTTTGCACCATAAATTTCTAAGAATTTTTCAGGAGCCATTTGTAATCCTTTAGACAATCTGTAAACATCATGAGCATTTACAAATATCACATATTCTTTACAACAATCAGTATGACATGAAACACAAGGGAATTCTCCAGTTTTATTATGACTAGAATCATGACTATCTACAATTAATGTCATAAATTATCAAAATAGATTTCAGGTATTAAGTTTGTAAAATTTTAATTTGATCGTTTCTATGTATTGTTATGGAAATAAAAGAAAATTTTCCCATCGTATTGTTTGATAATCAATGTTATTTGTGTATGAAATTTGCAAGTGCAATTAATTTTTTTGCTAGAGGTAAAATTGCAATGGTAGGACATTATTCAGAATTTGGGGAAAAAATTAGAAATGACATTTTAGATGAATCGGCATTGGAAATGTTTTGGTTTATTAATAAAAAACGAGCTTGTGGAGGAAGAGCCGCTTTACTGCCATTAATAAAATCAATTTTATCTACAAAAACAAAAAAATCATCAATGTCAAAAATTAATGATGGGTGTGAGTATGATTGCAAAACAGTCAAAGCAGTTTTTGTAAGATCAGCAAGTCTAATTACGAATAGTAAGACAATAGATCTATAATAAATCTAAATAATACTTCAAAAAAGAGAATTTCATTATGAAAATTAAAACTCAAAGTTCTACAAAAAAGAAAACGAGTCTTCTGTGTGGATTTGTATTAGAAAATTCAAACAAAGTTCTAGGATTACCAAAATTTGACACTAAAACTACATTGGCAATTAACCAGTCTCTAAAAGATATGGAAGGGAAATTAGGAAAACTTAGTCTAGTTCCAATACCTGGAAAACCCATACAAAGAGTCCTGCTTGCAGGCATAGGAAAAAAAGAAAATCTAACAAAAGATACCATTAGATTTGTCTCAGGAAAAATTGCTCAAAAAGCAAGGGAGTTAAAACTATCTGAATTTTCAATTATATCTCCTCCAAGTTTTGTTATTGAACCAATTTCTTCAGTGTCTCAGATCATTGAAGGTGCAAAAATGGCTCTCTACAAATTTGAAAAATTCAAGACCGAAAAAATAGAAACTTCACCAAATCTCACCATCATTGTTTCAAAATCAAATAAAATTTCAAAAGCTATCAAAACAGCTGAAATTGTTGCAGATGGAGTAATATTTACAAAAAATATTGCCAATTTGCCTCCAAACGAATGTACCCCTACTACATTAGCTAACTTTGCAAAAAGTATGTCAAAGAAAAATAAAATGAAATGTAATATTATTTCAGAGCCTGAATTAAAGAAGAGAGGATTTGGAGGAATATCAGCAGTAGGTCAAGGAAGTAGTAATCACCCAAAATTGATTATTCTTGAACATAATGGTGGTAGAAAAAATGACAAACCAACTGTTCTTGTAGGAAAAGCAGTAACATTTGACACAGGTGGCATTTCATTAAAACCTGGTGCAGCCATGGATGAAATGAAATTTGACAAATGTGGAGGTTGTACAGTTCTAGGTATAATGAAATCAATTTCTGAACTAAAGTTACCAATCAATGTTGTAGGGATTGTTCCTTCAGTTGAAAATATGCCAGGTGGAGAATCATATAGACCTGGAGATATCATAAAACTATACAGTGGAAAAACTGCTGAAATTCTAAATACAGATGCAGAAGGTAGATTGATTTTAGCTGATGCTTTATCATATGGAGAAAAACATTATTCTCCAAAGGCAATTATTGATTTTGCCACTCTTACAGGTGCATGTATTGTAGCACTTGGAACCAATGTAGCAGCAATTATATCAAATGATGAAAAACTAACAAAGAAAATCAACGATTCTTCTAAAAGAACAACTGAAGAAGTTTGGGAGCTACCATTGAATCAAGACTATATGGATATGATAAAATCAGATGTTGCAGATATGAAAAATGTAGGTATTGGAAGAGCAGCTGGAACAATTACTGCTGCTGCATTTTTAAAAAATGCAATTGAAAAAACACCTTGGACACATATCGATATAGCAGGAGTTGCATGGACGCAGGGAGCTACAAAAGAAAAATCATACAATCCAAAAGGTGCTACAGGCTTTGGTGTAAGATTAATTTTAGATTATTTACAAAATTTGTAGAGTTAGTAACCACGACTATTTCTATCAGGAGTTCCAACATTTGGATTTCTCCAACCATGTTTTTCCATCATGTGATTTAACAATCTAATATCATTGTCACATAGTTCTCCACAAACACTACAATTAGGCATTTAATTCACATCAATCCAATTAATTGAATATTAAAAGATTGATTGTAAAGTAGAAAATGCCAGCACTGTTGCTTCCCAAGAGCTCTCGCATCTTAGTAGCACAACAGCGACATCAGGTTTGACTTCCAAGTTCGGAACGGGATTGGGTCGCACCCTAACGCTATGGCCGGCTTGAAAATTGATGTCAAATTCTCATCTATTAACGTAACGCCAGATTTGAAATATGCTCAAAATAGGTATAAAGCAAAGAAAATACCGGTTTACAACATGACTCATAGAGTAGCCGTTTTAGATCAAGATCTGTGTCAACCACAAAAATGTGGCCTAGAGTGTATCAAATACTGTCCAGTCAATAAATCAGGCTCAGAATGTGTTACTATCAACGAAGAGTCAAAGAAAGCCCAGATTGATGAAGACATTTGTAATGGTTGTGGAATTTGTGTCAAAGTATGTCCATTTGATGCAATTACAATTGTGAATCTAGCAAGTGAATTAGCTACTGACAAAATTCATCAATATGGAATGAACTCATTTAGACTTTACAAATTGCCTACACCAAAGAAAGGTGAAGTTGTAGGATTATTAGGAAGAAATGGAATGGGTAAAAGTACTGTTGTAAATATTCTGTCAGGGAATCTTAAACCAAATTTGGGCAGATATGAAAATCCTCCTGAATGGGATGAAATTTTAAAACATTATAGTGGAACTGAATTAAAACAACATTTTGAAAAAATTAAACAAAATCAAATTCGTGCATCAATTAAACCACAACAAGTCCATCATATTGCTCAAGCATTTGATGGTACCGGAAAAGAACTTCTTGACAAATATGATGAACGAGGAGTTTCAAGAGAACTAATCAAAGAATTAGGATTAGAAAATTCAATGGAACAGAGTTTGAAGGAATTAAGTGGTGGTGAATTACAAAGAATTGCAGTTGCTGCATCTGCATCAAAAGATACAGAATTTTATTTTTTCGATGAACCATCATCTTACAACGATGTTTTTCAAAGAACAGGAGTTGCACGAGTTATACAAAATTTAGCAAAGATAGGAAAAAGTGTGATGGTAGTAGAACATGATTTAACATTATTAGATTTTCTAAGTGATTACATAGAGGTATTGTATGGTGAACCAACAGCATATGGAATTGTTTCAAATATTTTATCAACCAAAATTGGAATCAATGTGTTTTTAGATGGATATTTACCAACTGAAAATGTAAGATTTAGAGATAAGAAATTTTCAATGGACGTATCATCTTCAACTACAGACATTTTCCAAGAAGGTAGCGATATTGTTTCATATCCAAAATTAGTAAAAAAATATCCTTCATTTTCAGTAGAAATTGAGCCTGGAAGGGTAAGAAAAGGAGAGGTTGTGGGTATAATGGGTGCAAATGCACTAGGTAAAACTACAATGATGAAAATGATAGCTGGTGTTGAAAAACCAGATTCTGGTAGTGTGGATAAAAAAATTAAGATTGCTTACAAACCGCAATATCTTCAAAATGATCTTGACGTGGAAGTAATTTCAGTTCTAGATAAAGCAAATGGAGATCCAGTAGAAGGAAGTATGGAAGAAGAACAAATTCTTGATCCATTAAAAATTAAAAAACTCTACAATAAATCTATCAAAAATCTTTCCGGAGGAGAACTTCAAAAAATAGCAGTTGCATCATGCCTGTTACAAAAAGTTGATTTGTATGCATTAGATGAACCTTCAGCATTTTTGGATGTAGAGGATAGAATTGCAGTTGCAAAGTTCTTACAAAAATTTGTTCGCTCTTTTGGAAAATCCGCAATCATAATTGATCATGATTTACAATTAATGGATTTAGTTTCAGACACAATGGTAATATTTGAAGGAGAGTCGGGTGCTGCAGGTAAAGCAACATCACCAATGCCAAAGGCTGATGCCATGAACAGATTTCTAAAATCACTAGACATGTCGTTTAGAAGAGATGAAAAAAGTCTAAGACCACGTGTAAATAAATTAGAAAGTAGATTAGATAAGGATCAAAAAACAACTGGAAACTTCTATTACAAGCATTGACTCGAATGTTAAAAAAAGCACTAGAAAATGTGCTTACAGAAAAAGAAAGTGATGAATTAATTTCAGCGTTTGACCAGATAGGCGAAATAATTATTGTTAGAATTCCAGATTCTTTGCTTTCAAAAAAGAAAATTATAGGACAAGCCTTGTTAGATGAGGTAAAAATTGTAAGAAGCGTGTTTTATCAAGCTTCAGCCGTAGAGGGGAATTTTAGAACGCGAGATCTAGAAATTCTTGCGGGGGAAGACAATACTGAAACGGAATACAAAGAATTTGGATGTAGATTCAGGGTAGATGTAAAAAATGCGTTTTTTTCACCCAGATTATCTACTGAAAGGGAGAGAATTGCAAATTTGATTCAAAATGGCGAAATAATGACAAACATGTTTGCGGGAATTGGCATGTTTTCCATCATGGCTGCAAAGAAAAAGGAATGTACAGTGTATAGTCTAGATATCAATCCAGTGGCTTCAAAATTATGTGAGACCAATATTGAACTAAACAAACTTACAGGAAAGGTAATTTCCATCAACGGTGATGCTTCTGAGATTGTTAGAGAGCAATTAATAGACAAATCAGATAGAACATTGATGTTGTTGCCAGAAAGATCTGATGAATTTTTACAATCTGCAATAGATACAACAAAAAATGGAGGGATCATTCATTATTATTCACATATTCATGCAGATAAAAAAACAGATGCTGGAAAACTCTCTGAAGAACATTATCTTAGTGTTACACCTGTAAAATCAGAAATTTTAGATTCAAAAATTGTACGAGCAGTTGGTCCAAGATACTATCAAACAGTTGTAGATGTAAAAATTTCTAAATGAATTAATCGTCAGAGGTTATTGAAGCAGGGGATGGTTTTGTTGTTGCCATTACATATCCAATCCATGCAACTACTCCCAAAATTCCTCCAGCAATCATCAATACTGATAATTGTAATACAATTGGACTCCATTCAGACAACATCAACAAATATGCATAAAGGAAAAAGCCACCAATACAAAGTACAAAAATTGTAATGCCCATTCCTTTTCGTTTGTCCATGGCGAGGAATTTTTTGTGAGTTATTTATTGGTTTGAACTATTGTAATTCAATAGCCATAAGATATGCATCTTCGCCATCTCGATAATAGGCGTTTAGTTGTTGTCGAATTACAAATCCTTGTTTTTCATATAATCGAACAGCCTCAGTATTACTACATCGTACTTCTAAATAGAATTCATCACATTTTCGTAATTTTACACCATTAACTGATTCTTCAACTAGTGCATTTCCAATACCTTTTTTTCTGTGTTCTTCAACTACCGCAATTGAAACAACATGACCTTTTTTGACAAAACCTAATTTCTTAAAATTTGAAAACCCAAATTCAGTTTTACACATAATGTATCCAACATGTTTTCTTCCAATTTCAGCCACTAAGAAAGCTTCAGGTAGTTCAGAAAGTAAGCTTTCATAGAAATAATCAGAATAATGTTCAGGTAGAGTTTTTAGATTTATTTCCATGACAGAGATTAGATCGCTTGGTTCTGCTCTTCTAATATTACAATCCCCCAATTGTCGAAGAATTACTTGCATGATAGTATATGATATTGTCAATATTTAATTTTAAACCAAAAGACCATTTAATGGAAAAATCTAGTCTTAAAGAGTGGACGACCCCTCACAAGAAGAGATAATTTCTATAGTTAATTCGATTTTCCAGGTGAGTGACTTTACAAAAACTGAATTTTCACTAGAGTTTCAAATAGATGACACTGATTTTAAATCAAAGTTTGAGAGTTTAGCAAGAAAATTAGAAAATATGAGTTATGTTTGTAAATTAGAAAAGATGGAGGATGAGGGTCTTTATGTAATTATTCAAAAATTTTCTCCAAAAAAACAAAGAAAATGGATGAGTACTTCATGGACTCCAAGAATATTGTTTGCAATAGTTATTTCATTTGTAATGATTGACGGATACTATAGAACATCAGGTACAAATTCAATTGTAGAGATTGGCGATCCTCTTGAAATGGCAGCAGTTTACACTCTATCATTATTAGGAATTTTAGGCGTTCATGAACTTGGTCACATTGTTGCAGCAAAAGCACATGGACTAAAAACGACTTGGCCTTATTTTATTCCAGGACTTCCAGTAATTGGCATTCCGACATTTGGTGCATTTATTCAGTCAAAAGGATTAACAATTAATCGAGAAATTTTATTTGATGTTGCAATTGCAGGTCCTATTGCAGGTTTGGTAATTGCAGTCATAGTTTCAATTTATGGCGCATATACTGCACCAGTTTTAGATCCAGAAATTGCAGCAGGGTTATTTGAAGAATCTAAATTAATTGAATGGAATCAAGGTGAGCCTTTACTCATGAGTGCTAGTTTAGCATTATTTGGTAAAGGTGGAACAGGTCATGAAGTAATTCTAACTCCCGTAATGTTTGCCGCGTGGATTGGATTTTTGATCACATTTTTGAATTTACTTCCAGCATGGCAATTGGATGGTGGGCATATGGCAAGAACATTACTTGGTGTAAAGATTCACAAATATGCAACCTATGGAAGTATGCTAATTCTTGTTTTGCTGAACTATTGGTTAATGGCACTTTTGATTCTCTTCATGAGTTCGAGAAATCCTAGTGCATCTCCATTAGATGATGTCTCACCACTATCAAGAAATAGAAAAATTGCATACATTGGAATAATTGTGTTAGCAGTTTTGTGTGCACCACTGCCATCAAGTTTTTTGCCAGGGATTTTACCTTAACAATAATCTAGCGCCATCAGTTACTACTGCAACTTTTTGTCGTGCACCTTGAGTTTTGAGAATATAATCCATAGAATATTTTATCCCTTGCATAGAAACCATGTTGAGTTTTTTTGCGTAAAATTCAGGTAAAATTGAAACTAGGCCAACTTGGAATTTCTTTTGTATTTCAGAGAGGAATAACAAATCCTCCATTCCGTTAATGTACTTGGTAGGATTTTTTAATTGTTCAATGGTTAATCTATCTTCAATGTATTGTTGTAGAGCATCAGATCCTAATCCACCCTTACATTCTGCAACCAAGATAGCAAGACCATCTTTTTTGATAGCATTAGAGCAATTCCAAAGAGAAGAAAATGAATTTCCAAGGTTGTCATTACTTGCATCTTTTCCAGTACTAATCACCATTGTTTTATGTTCACCTACATCTTTGATAGAATTAGATTCCAAAATTTTTGTTGAAGATGTTGTTTCTGAAGGATGACCAATGGTAAAATCTAAAATGCCTTCTGAATTTGCAACTATTTCAATTCCTTGAATTTCAAAATTATCAGTAAATTTTTTTGCTTCAGTTAGACTTTCAGAATATTGTCCTGGAGTTGGAATATTTCCTTGTCTTTTAGCATATGCTGCAAGCATTGATTCTTGACCAAATTTTTTGATTAGACGTGTAGAAATAGTCTCATATCCAAATAATCCATTAAATTCCATCTCTCCCATAAATACAAGATTAGAGTTTTCAATACCAACATCATCAAATTCATTGATTGAACTTCCTTCAGGTAATCCAGACTTTACCAGATTGAGAATTTTTTTATCAGTTAATATTTTTGGGAATGGTTTAGATTTTTGTTCACATAGAGTAAACAAGGAAGAGATGATTTTTAGAATAGTTTTAGAATTATGTAATACTACAAGTTCCATAGGTTTTGACAAATCAAGAGTGTTTAGTTTTTCATTGATCGCGGAATCATCTAAAATTTTGCCTTCAGAATCAATTTTTTGCTCAAGATTTTCTGCCTTTATATCCAAAACTACATCTGTAATTCCATAATTTAACCAAATTTCAGGCATAATTATCACTCAATACAAAACAAAATAAATCCAGTGTAGTTAACTTTTGTATGGAATTTGTAAAAGAGTTTGCAACATTTTTGCATCAAAAAGGCATTATAAAATTCGGTGATTTTACACTAGCAAGTGGAAAACACAGTTCGTATTATGTAGATTTAAGATTAGTACCAAGTTATCCTATTGAATTTAGAAAAATGGTAAAATATCTTGAAAATCAGATTGGTGAAGATGTTGGATTAGATAATTTTGATTCAATTGTCTCAGTTCCAACAGGAGGTTTAGTAATTGCATCTGCACTAGCAATTGAAACAGTCAAACCACTAATCTATGTCAGAAGCAAACCAAAAGATTATGGTACATCAAAGTCTGTAGAAGGAAAAATCCACGACAATATGAAAGTCGTTATGATTGATGATGTAGCTACAACAGGAGGTTCAGTTGTAAATGCAGTGAAATCTCTAAAAGAAGTTAACATTTCAGTAAAAGACGCATATGTTATTGTAAATAGAATGGAGGGAGCTGATGAAGCACTTTTAGAATTAGGAGTGAAAATGCATTCAATTCTAAACATTTTACAAATCACAGAAGCCTTGTTTGAACAAAATCTAATTGGCGAAGACATATTAGAAAAAGTGAAAAAACAAATCAACAAGTAAATTTTGGCAGCTCAGTCAAATGCCTTCCAATCATCAATTCAGATATAACTCTGATTCTTCATTGCGGCCAAATAATTTTGAATGGGCTCATTTTAAAACTAATTGAAAATAATGGGCCCGAAGGGCTTCGATCCCTTGGCTCACCGGTTATGAGCCGGTTACTCTACCAAGCTGAGTTACGGGCCCTAAGCAAAGGAATTTTTTCTCAGGTATAAAATGTTATGAGATTAACAGTATTCTTTGTAACAACTATCAAGCAACAAATTTTGTGCTGAAATTGATTTGTCTGCAATTTCAATTAAGTTGCTAGAGTCAACGGAGGATTTTTCAAGGATATTTCTCCAGGATGCAGCATGTCTAATGTCAGCTTCAGTATGAAGTTTGAAATATTCTGTAGCTTCATTACTTGTCATTCCATAGAATTCAGCCAATCCATCAAGTTTTGTTTGACTGATTTTAGGAATTTCTTTTTCAAAGGCATACATTGCACATGCCCCTCCATCAAAAGTATCCATTAGTTGATTCAAATCAGATACAGCTTTTTGTGTTTTAGCTGTTCCAGAATATGAAATTAATTCATCTTCAGGAATTCCTAGTTCTCCAGCAAAAGCAATCCATGGTTTAATATGATCAGATTCTTCTTGTTGGTTTTCAACTAATTCACCAACTACTGACTCTGGAGACTTTGCAATAATTGGAGTCATGAAAGAAGGAACAGATTTTACAAGTTGAAAATATTCTTTTGAATAACCTGCAAGAGATTCCTGTGTTAATTTTCCATCAGACCACATTTGGTAAAACGGATGTTTTAGTAAACTTCTTTCTTCAATCATTTCATCAATTTTCTGTATAATATTCATGATTCATCTCCAATACTGCCAATAAAAAAATCTTTGTGGTTTACAAAAGATTTTATGATGATAATGCAGAATTTTCATGGGTTCCAGTGGTGTAGACCGGTCAAGCATTTTGCCCTTTCAAGGCAAAGATCCCGGGTTCAAATCCCGGCTGGAGCACCAAGATTTATTTACTTATGGGAAAGTTTTTTGATCAGGCCCATCTTGGACAGGAAAAATATCGAGATTAATCCTCTGCTTGAAACCTATGGAAAGTACATTCAACGAATAGATCAGGCGTTGGACAATGAACTTGCAATTTATTCTGAATCTGAATTTATTGAACCTCTAAAATATTCCCTTGAAGGTGGGAAGCGAATTAGACCTATTATTTTGAATTTAGCAGCTGAGAGTGTGGGTAAAATTGATGAAAATGTATTATCTGCATCATGTGCTGTTGAATTTCTCCACATGGAATCAATTATCCACGATGATATTATTGATGAAGAAACCATGAGAAGACAAAAAGAACCATTTCATGTAAAATACGGATACAATACAAGTGTGTTAACAGGGGATTTTGTTTTGGGGTTGATTCTTGCAATATCATCTAGATTAGACAATGCTAGAATAACAAAAGATTTGGCTACAACTGCAATGCTCATGAGTGAAGGAGAAATGATTGAAGGCAGATTAGAAACTAGTGAAGATGTTACATTTGATGATTATCTAAAAGTAATTGAATACAAAACAGCTACTGCATTTCAAGTTGCAGCTAGAACAGGTGCGATAATTGCAAATGGGAGCGAAGAACAAATTGAGGCATTATCCGAATATGGAATTAATCTTGGGATTGCATACCAAATCAGAGATGATTTGTTAGATTGGAAAAATGAAGATAAGCTATTCAATTTGTTAATTAAGAAAAGTTCTGATCCTAGAGATGTTTTTAACAAAATGGAAGAATTACTAAAAGAATATTCAGAAAAAGCTAGATCTAGTTTAAGAAAAGTGCCAGACAGTGATGCAAAGATAAATCTAGATAATTTAATTAAATTTACTTCGTTTAAGGCATAAGTCCTAAACTAATTACTGGTGTTGCAAACTCTACAAACTTTAGTAGTGGTTCTGGATAAACACCAAATCCTACCAAGAAGATTGTCGAGAAGATCATTACAGCGATAATAGATTTTGGTTCTGCAATCCTCTTTTCGGTTTCTCCTTCAAAGTACATCTTTCTTGTAATCCAACCATAGTATGCAAGAGATAATGCACTGTTAAGGACACCAGCAATTGCAAGCCATGGTGCCCACCATAATGCAGAAGATGCATCTAATGCACTGCCAAATAACATCAATTTACTCCAGAATCCAGAAAGTGGTGGAACTCCAGCGAGTGCAAATAGAGCAATAACTAAACCTAAAGCAGTAATTGGCATTCTTCTTCCAAGTCCTTTTAATTTGTCAATGTGAGTGACTGCAAGAGTGGTTACAATTCCTGTAATTGCAATAAAGGCAGCACCTTTCATGACTGCGTGATTCATAATTTGATACAAAGAACCTTGTAATCCTAGAGAACTATGTGGTGCTACTGCAAGTCCAATCAAAATGTATCCTGCATGGGCTATACTAGAATATGCCAACATTCTTGAAATGTTCTTTTGCATAATTGCCGCAACATTTCCTATCGTCATGGTCATAACTGCAATAATTCCAAGTGCCAACGTCCAATCAAGATTTAGAACTACCATTCCAAGAACTACAATTCTAATTGTTGCTGCAAATCCTGCTTTCTTTGTTGCAGCAGCTAATAGTGCGGTGATTGCAGGCGGAGCTCCCTCATAAGTATCAGGTAACCATTGATGGAATGGAACAAGTCCCATTTTAAATCCAAATCCTGCAATAAACATTCCAACTGAAAGTAATGCAAGTGGCAACATAGAAGGATCAAGTGTTGAATAACCTTGTATGACTTCTCCAATATTTGTAGAACCTGTTAATCCATAAGAGATTGAAATTCCGTAAACAATTATTGCAGAAGATAGTGCACCAAAGAGGAAGTATTTTAGAGCGGCTTCATTTGAACTTGGGTTCTTTTTCATGTATCCGACCAAAATGTAAGTTGGAATACTCATGAGTTCCCATGCAACAAATAACATAATCAAATCAGTAGAATAGGCAACTAGCACCATACCAATAGTGGCAAGTAAAATTAGTGAATAGTAAACAGCAGGAGAGTTATGCTTTCGCATATAATTGAAAGAGCCTACAGTTGTGAAAATAGCGACAATAAGCATTGCAATTGCAAAGAATCCACCAAATGCATCATCAACAATTACGTCTTCAGAAAATAATGCAGAAGAAGCAATGTTTTCGGTATAAAATTGGTATCCAACATATCCCATGGATACAATTAATGCTGCAAATGCAATGACTGCATAAAATGAATTTGATCCTTGTTCTTTTCTTGCTATGCTAATGATTGGAAGTAAAATTCCAACCGTTCCCAAAATTGCAATTAATACCAATGGAGTTGAACTAATTTCTAACATTTCATCATTTCTCCTATATCAACAATATCAAGACTACGAATAGTAATCCTGCTCCAAATACGAATAGATAAGATTGTGAGACACCGGTTTGAGTTCCTTGTACAACTTTAGCACTCCATCCAACTGCTTTTTGGACTCCAGCATTCATACCGTAATCGATAGCGGTCTTTTCAAAGTATCGGAATACACCTCTTGCCAACCATAGTGGGGCTACTACAAAGCACCAGTAGATTATTGCGTTTAGGTACCATCTGTTTAAGATGAGTTTATGAAGAGAGTAAAAGAAAATATTTGAATTAACAAACTTGATTGGATCAACCCATCTTCCAATGTAGAATATGTAACCTAGTCCTATTCCTGTAGCAAATGCTACTAATGATGAACCAAGTGCAACTGGATTAAGTCCTTGTAAGAATTCAGGTAAGATTGATGCTTCATCTGCTGCATGTGAAGAATGAATTCCAAAGGAGTGTTCAAGATATTCTTCAAACAAATGATGTAGTCCTTGTTCTGTAGATAATCCAATAAGTCCAATTCCAATAGTAAGTACTGCAAGAATTCCATATGGAATCCACATTGATAATGATGCTTCATGAATATGATGTCCTTCTTCCTCCATCTTTTCGATATGTTTGCTCTTCTTTCCAAAGAAGACCATTCCAATCATTCTTGTTGTGTAAAATGCAGTGATAACGGCAGTTAGTACAGCGATGATGTAAAGTGGCATTGCCCATTCGTTTCCAGAGGTATAAACTGCGGCAAAGATTGCATCCTTACTCCAGAAACCTGTTGTGATAAATGGTGCACCCATCAAGCCAAGACCTGCAGCCCACATGAATGCATAAGTTTTCTTCATCTGTTTTCTCAAACCTCCCATATCGGTCATAAATCTAGAACCAACAATATGCAACAGAGAACCTGCTGCCATGAATAATGAAGCCTTGAACATTGCGTGAGAAATTAAATGGAAGAATCCTGCAGTGTAACCATCAACATATTGGTGAGATAATCCTGCAACACCTAATGCCATCATCATGTAACCAATTTGAGAACCAGTAGAATATGCAAGAACTTTCTTAATTTCAGGATTAACCATACCTTGTGTTGCAAGTAATAATGCAGTAATTGCACCAACCCAAGCAATAATTTCAAAGAACTGGTCTGCCATAATTCCAGCAGCACCTAATGCAAACACAAGTGGACCAATTCTTGCTACCAAGAAGACACCTGCTTTTACCATTGTTGCTGCGTGAATCAATGCAGAAACTGCGGTAGGACCAGTCATTGCTTCTAACAACCATTCGTTTAGTGGGAATTGGGCTGACTTTCCGATAGCACCACCAAATAGCAAAACGAATGCAGGAACTAATAGTCCCTCAGCTTGCATTGCAATTGCCCAATCAGTAGAATCCATCAGTTCTTTAAATCCAAATGTACCTGCATACAAGAATATCAAAAGCATACCTGCAATCATCATCACATCACCGACTTTGGTCATGATGAATGCCTTCATACCGGCATGTGTTGGTGCATAGTAATCTAACATACCAAGAACAGTTCTACCTTCAACACCAACATGATCTTTCTTTTTATCACGATACCAAAAGCTGATCAAAGCATAAGATGCAAGTCCGACACCTTCCCATCCAAAGAATACTTGTAACAAGTTGTCAGATAATACAATTAATTGCATTGAACCAATAAAGAACATCATCCAGAACCAGAATCTTGTAATGTCTTTGTCACCTTTCATGTAACCAGTACTGTAAATCATAATCAAGAAGGAAATCCAACCGACTACATTTGCCATTATAATTGAAAGAGGATCTGCTAAAACACCGCCTTTAAGACCAAGTGCTTCTATCCACATAATTTGATGATGCATTTCGTGTGCTTCCAAAGCTACAGGAATCATTGTGGCAGCAGATAATGCACTCATTAAAGCAAAAGCAACTGCAACATATCCAGTTGCATGTTTTGATAATTTTCCAACACCAGGAATAATCATTGCAGCGGCAAATGGTAAAATCCAAACTAACCATGCACTAAGTGTTCCAACTTCAAATGGTAATCCAAAAGCTTCAGTTGCCATAATCTATACTCCCAACACTCCACTCATGTACGGAATTATTGTCTTCAAGAAAATATCTGGATAAATACCAACTACAATTGAGAATCCTGCTAAAACCATCATTGGTGCTGTCATGTACCAACTTCCTTCCTTCACTTTTTCAAGATGTTCAGGAGTTTTTCCAAAGAATACACGTTTTAGCATCCAAAGCATGTATGACATTGTAAGTGCAGTTGCAACAAGACCCAAACCAAATGTTACTGCTCTAACAGTGGAACCTTCTTCAATAGCAGTCTCTAAAGCACCAAAGAATAGAGGCCATTCGCCCATGAAACCACCTGTTGGTGGAACTCCCATGATTGTTAATGCACCAATTACCGCACATACTGCAGTGATTGGCATCTTTCCTGCCAATCCACCTAATTTTGAAATGCTTCTAGTTCCTACTTTAACAATAATAATTCCAGCCATCATAAACAGAATGCCTTTTCCAATTGCGTGTGTTACATACATCATTTCTGCACCGGCAAGACCAAGTACAGATATCGAACCAATACCAAACAGGATGTAACCCATCTGACTAATACTAGAATAAGCAAGCAAACGTTTTAGATCATCTTGCATCAAAGCCATTGCACCACCATAAATCATAGTAACAAGACCCCAGATGTGTAACCAAATTGATAGTTCTGCAAATGTCAATGGTAAGAATTCTACAATTAATCTGAAAACACCATAAGCACCAATTCCGATCATGGCAGGAGATAACAGCGCACTGATTGGTGTGGGTGCTGAACCGTGAACGTAGGGTAGCCAAACATGGAACATAAAGACTGCCAGTTTAACTCCAAGTCCAATTGCAATTGCAACTGCAGAATACATTGCAATATCTGGAGGAATTTCAGATTCTCTGATATCTGCAAAGTCAAAGCTTCCAAGTGTGAGTCCAATCATCAAAAAGCCCAATAGTAAAACTACTGCACCTGCATGAGTCCAGAACAAGAACATTAAACCAATTTTTCTTCTAGGACCATCACCCCAAAGTGCTACCAAAAAGAAACCAGGAATTAGCATTACTTCAAAGAAGATGTAAAATTCAATTAGATTAGTTGAAAGAACTGTACCAAGCATACCCATTGCAAAGACAAGGTATAGTGCAAAGTAAAGTCCAGATTTTGCATTAACATAATTCGTAAGGGATGATGATTCGATGACAGATGATTGACCACCACTTGATGTGTTGATTTTCTGTTCTTCTTCAAACTGCTCATGGAATTTATGAATCATGTATGGTTTTGAGTAAATTGCCAATATGGTAGACAAAACATAAATCATTATTGCAAATGGTGATGCCAATCCATCTAACAAGAGACCAAATTCACCGAACTGTTCAGTCCATGGATAGTGTTCCTCTACGGTACCAGATAGGGCTGCATTGATTACAAGTATTGTAGTATACAATAGAATTGCAAATGTAAACCACATTGCAGGAGTTGGTCCTACTTTTCTTCCAATAATGTAAGCTACCGGAGACAAGAGTAGTGGTAAGAAAACTGCCTGTAATAATGCGTATTCCATTATCCCTTCAAGCTCCTAAAGTCTGCAATATCGACATTCTGATACATACGGTAAGCGACAATGATTAATGATAAACCAACTGCAACTTCTGCTGCCGCAATAGCTATGGAGAACAATGCCATAGTTTGGCCACCACTATGAGGTAAGAATCTGCCAAAAGCAACAATGTTCAAGTTTGCTGCATTGATAATAATTTCAACTGCAAACAACATTCGGATAAAATTACGTTTTACTGCAAGGCCATAGATTCCTATGCCGAGTAAGGCAACAGATACTAAAGTAAAATCAATTAGCTCGTTGGTCATTCTCCACATCCTCACGTTTGGCTAAAACTAATGCTCCAGTAACAGAACCTGCTAAAAGTAATCCCATCAGAATTAATGCAGGCCAATAATAGGTTACAAAGTCAACACCTATGTCTTTAAAGTCAGCAGCAGGTTCATCAGTAGTTATTGTTTTGATACCAGAATCTAAGAACACTGCACCTAATGAAATCATAATAATAAGCATCAAACCAATGCCTGCAAATTTTCTACGTTTGTCTTCAATTTTTTTGAAGATTAATTCTCTCTTTACTAACATTACAGTAAACAAAATCAAAACAGCGATAGAGCCAACATAAACTGCTATTTGGAATAATGCAACAAATGGAGCATCAAGTAGGAAAAAGAATCCGGCAACACCACCCAAAGTTCCCATCAAAGCAATAGAACCATAAATCAATGATCTCATTTCAAGTGCTGCAATTGCAGAACCAATTGTAATTACTGCTAGTGCAAGAAACGCAGCATCAGCCATGTGTTGCACCTCTATCAGATATTTGGATTTCACTATCCTGTGCAACATATGGTTTTACCTGTAGTTGCGCAGGAGTGTAAATCAGACCTTCTTTTGAAAAGGAAGATAATTCATAATCATTTGTCATGTAAAGTGCATAAAATGGACATGCATCAACACAAAGACCACAAAAAACACATTTTCCATAATCGATTTGTGGCATAATTGATTTTTTATTTTGTTTTTGTTCTTCTGGAACCTTTACCATTGCAATTGCTTCTGCAACTCCTTCACATGCAATTGAACATAATTGGCAACCAGTACAGTGATCATGGAATAGCATATGGCGTCCTTTTAATCCAGCAATACCAACACCAGTGGATGGATCAAATTGATACCCATCACCTACAAACTTTAATTTTTCTTCAGGATATCGAAGGGTAAATCGTTTAGTAGCAATATGTTTAATTCCAGAGTTAAGTGCACGAATAATTCCAGTTGCAGTTCCCATTATTGTAATCCTCCTGGTCCTAGCACTCCAGCGTAAAGCAGGCCAAGTGCAATAAAGATGTTAACGAAAGCTAGTCCAATTAATTTGGTCCATCCAAGATTCAATAACATGTCAACTCTAATTCTTGGGAATACACCTCTAGGTAACAATATGAAGAATATGACAGCGACAGTTTTCAATACAAACCATAGTGCGCCATTAAGCATTTCTTGATCAAATAATGGCAATCCAGGGAAAGGTCCAACTACCACAGGGCCCATTTCAACTCCCGTAAGTAATTCTTCTGGGAATGGAGGTACAACCATTGGGCCATTCCATCCACCAAGGAAAATAACAACAAACAATCCTGCAAACGCATAAAGTTTGAGATAAGTTCCTAATTGAACAAGACCATACATCATTCCAGATAATTCAGTTAGCCATCCAGCTACAATTTCACTTTCTGCCTCTGGAAGATCAAATGGAATTCTTTCTAATTCAGCTAACATAGTAATGAAAAATACTATTGCACCAATTGGCAAAAATACAATCCATGGGAAACTGGATTGACTAGCTGCAATTTCAGATAAATTAAGAGAACCAGTTAACATTACAGCACCCAACAAAGACAAAATTAATGGAATTTCAAATGAGACCATTTGGAATAATGCTCTGATACCACCAATGAATGGGAATTTACTGTTTGCAGACCATGCTGAAAGAATTGTAACGATTGGGAAAAATCCAATTACTGCAAAGACACCAAGTAATCCCATTTCTACATCTGCAACAACCCAACCAGGTGCTACAGGGATAAACGCAACAAATGCTGCTGCAGTTGCAACAAACAATACAGGTGCTGCCCAGAAAATAGGTTTGTCAGCTTTTGCTGGAATAATAATTTCTTTTGAGATTAATTTTAAGCCATCTCCCATTAATTGTAAAATACCTTCAAACTTTCCACAGTAGAAAGGTCCAACTCTTAATTGTAATTTTGCAAGCATCTTTCTTTCAATAAAGATAGTACCAGCAGCGATTAATGCAGCAAATCCAAATCCTGGAAATGCCATAACTCTAAAAATATCAGTTGCCATGAATGCTTGAACAACTGGAAGAATACGTGTAGGATCAGCCATCCAAGTAAATGCAAGGAACGGTGTAAGTAATTCTCCATCAATTACTGGCATTTCAATTACAAATAGAATCATCATAATTGCTGGAAGACCAATTAAAACTACAAGGAAGATAATCCAAAAAATATTATCAAGTAATGATTTGATAAACTCACTTAGTTTGAAATTTGGTGCAATGACGGACATTTATCGGTCTGCCTCCACTGGCCAATAATTTAGACTCCAGTAAACTGATGGCATGTTACCAAGCTTTTCACCTTTTAGAAGATTTGGTAAAGCAATGAGATTTCTAAAGGAAGGAACACTCAACTTTACTCTATATGGTTCTGTTTTAGCATCAGATACAATATAGCAACCAAGTGAACCTCTACCGGATTCTACACGTTTGTAGACAGATTCAAGTCCTTTGGTTTTTGGATTTGGTTTTAGTTTAGTTCTAACAGAGCCGGACTTTGGCATTTTTTGTAATGCTTGTCTGATAATATTACAACTTTCTAACATATCAAGCCATGGAATTCTGGATCTTGCATAAGAGTCACCTTCTTTCATTACATTGGTATGGACGTCTAATTCATCATAGACATCATATGGTTCCTTTACTCTAAGATCATAATCGACTCCACTTGCACGAAGCACAGAACCAGTTGTTCCATATCGAATTGCATCTTCTCTTGATAGAACACCAGTATCTTGAGTTCTTGAAATTAGAATAGGATTATCGTAAAAGACTGCAGCATATTCTTTGATACGTTTCTCAAAATAGTTTACTTGTCTTAAACAAACATCTTCAAAGTTTGGTGGTAAATCATTTCTAACTCCACCTGGAATAAAGTGTGCATGTGTTACTCTTGCACCAGTCATTTTTTCCATTAAATCAATTAAGAGTTCACGGTCTCCTGCAGGCCACATAAACATTGTAGAATGTCCCAAAAAGATTCCGTAAATTGCAAGCCAGTACATAATGTAGATACATCGGTTAAGTTCTGATGCAATTACTCTAACATACTTTGCACGTTCAGGAACTTCAATTCCAAGTAGTTCTTCAGCTCCCAAAACATATGGGTATAGAACATTACATGAATCGTGAATTACAGGTCTTTCTAAGTGAGGAATATTAGTAATGTAATTTCTATACTCTGCCATTTTTTCTTCTCCACGATGGACATATCCTGGATCAGGATCACATGCAACAATATAGTCACCGTCAATTTGTACAACAATTCTCATGTGGCCAGAACCTGGATGTTGTGGTCCGACATTAAGAGTCATGATTCTCTCATCAACTTTTTGGAGTGCTAATCCTGGAGGTAAAGTAAAAGTCATCTCTATCTTCCCTTTATTGCAAAGTCCTTTCTAAGTGGTGGTAAATCTGCCCAATCTTCTGGCAAAAGTAATCGTCTATTATCAGGATGACCTTCAAAGAACACTCCAAACATTTCAAAAACTTCTCTCTCATGAAATTCTACACTGTAAAAGATATCTCTCAGAGTTGGAAGTTTAGTTGCATCATTTCCAGGAATTGGATTTGTTTCTCTCTGAGCTCTAGTAGCCAAAACAAGAACTTGTCTTGCCAATGATGATTCGGTGTAAGATCCTATATGATAAACAACTTCAATTTCATTATCTTGAGGGTAATCTACGCCTGAAACAGATTCAACGTGGTCATAATTTAGTCCATCACGAATGAATTCAGCAACGTCATGAACATTTTCTCTGCCAACATTAATTCGAACTCTATCTTCTTTTACAAATCCAACTTCGATTTTATCACCGAACTTTTCAACTAGTTTATCAGAAATACTTTTTTCAAATGCAGGTAACTCAACAGGTGCTGTTTCAGGTTTTGGAGGCGGAGATTTAACTTCAGGTTTAGCATCTGCAGGAGGATTTTCAGTTTCAGTACTCATTATACAAACTTCCTAGCCTTCATTCTCTTGATTTTCTCTTGCAATAACATACATCCTTGAATAAGAGTTTCAGGTCTAGGTGGGCAACCTGGAACATAGACATCAACTGGAATTACTCCATCAATTCCTGGAAGTACATTGTATGAATCAAAATACAATCCTCCAGTAATTGCACAAGCTCCCATAGCAATTACATATTTTGGTTCTGGCATTTGATCATAAACTAATCTGAGACGTGGTGCCATTTTTCTTGTAATGGTTCCTTGAACAACAACAAGATCACATTGTCTAAGTGAACCAAATGCTTCAATGATACCAAATCTTTCAACATCATATCTTGGACTTGATGCTGCACCAAATTCTACACTGCAACAAGCTGTCTCAATGTGGACAGGCCAGAGTGACCAAATTCTACCCCAGTTAATGGCATAGCCCAATGGTTTATCAATTGCTTTTTCTAAAATATCCCCTAATTTTCCTACAAAGACATTTGCATTTTCTGGTGTTACTAAGTCTTTAAGCAATTTTATCTCCTATCCCCGTAAATGTGATTTATATAAAAAACTACCATATCCTTCTTCTCCCAGATTGATATAATGCAAATGCCATTGCACCAAACATTATAGCTAAAAAGCCCATCATTGGTAAAGTTGCTACTTTTGGAATTTCTAAAAGTACACTTCCCCATGCATACAAGAAAATTGCCATTACATCAAATATTACAAACATCAGAATATACGGATAATATTGCATCATGAAATGCGTTCTTCCTTCTCCTGAAGGGACTTGGCCACATTCCATTGGCAAAAATTTTACTGGATTACTTCTTTTTCTAGGAGAAATCATTCTTGAAATAACTAAAGCTGGAGCCATAGCTACTATGCCAAACGCAAACATCAATACAACGGTACTGTAATTGCCCGCTAATTCCCCGACCAATTTAGCTTTTCACCCTAATTTTTGTATAAAAAGGTATGTTTCGTTTTTGGATCAAAATTTGAAAAAAATATTTTTTGTAAAGAACTTAATAGGATAACGACAAATCGCGATCATGTCATTAAATGTAGGAGACAATGCCCCAGATTTTGAACTTGCAGATACTGAATTAAAGATGAGGACTTTGGATGAATTTAAAGGCGGAAAAATAGTCTTGTCATTCATAGTAGCAGCTGGTTCTCCAGTGTGTGAAGTAGAACTTTGTACATTTAGAGACTCTTATGAAGAAATGAATAAGCTGGGTGTGCAAGTAGTAGCAATCAGCAATGATGGCCCATTTGCAAACAAAGCATTTGCCGAAAAACACAATTTTAACTTCCCATTGTTAGCTGATTATACAAGTAAAACAATTAGAGATTATGATGTTTTAATGCCAGATTTACTTCACATAAAAGATTACAATGCAGCAAAACGTTCTGTTTTCATAATTAATGAAGATGGAAAAATTGGTTACAAATGGGTCTCAGAAGATCCACTAAAAGAACCAAATTATGATGAAATTAAAAATTTCTTAAAATAAAAAACTTATTCTATTTCTGCAATAACGTCGCCTTTTGCAACAGTTGCTGTTTCTTTAATTTTGATTGTTTTTATGACACCGTCTTTGTGAGATTTTACTGCAACTTGCATTTTCATAGATTCTAATGTACAAACAACATCTCCTTTTTTAACAGCATCACCTTCTGCAACTGATAGTGAAACAACTTTACCAGGAATCTGACTCTTCAAAGCTAGTTGTGCATTACCTGCACCACCTCCACCTGAATTTTTGTAAACAATTTCATCAAAGTGAGTATGTAAATTAAGTATGATAGGAACATTGTCAATTACAATATTCATTTCATTTGTTGATTGTTCAAGATATTTAGCTTTATGATAAGTTTGATCTAAAATAAATTCAATTCCATTAGAATTCATCGATATGATTTTTAGATTGTGTTCATTATCATTAATTTTAATTACATAATCATTGTTTCCAAGATTTTCTATAATCTTTCCATCAAATGATTTTTCTAAGTCTTGTATTTTATAATCCATTTTTCATCAATCCAGTTTGTATTTCCAATTAGAGTTATTGGCAGTACTGTTTTGTGCTCTGCTCTTAAAGTACTCAGAATGAATAATGGCAGCTGCTAATGCGGCTTCACTTTTTTCTTCTTTTTCTTTTTTAAGATCTTCAGTAAGTCTATCAATCATTCCATAACGTTTGAGAAAGTCTGTTGAAAGATCTCCATTTTTGTATTCATCAGACGCAAGTATTGTTTTGTATAATGGAATTGAAGTTTCAACACCTTGAATGTAAAAGTCATTAAGTGCTGCAAGCATTCTAGTTCGTGATTCTTCAAATGTTTGACCCCAAGTAACAAGTTTTGCCATTAGTGAATCATAGAATGGAGAAACAGTACATCCAGGGTAAAGATAAGTGTCACATCTTACACTTGGTCCTGCAGGAATTGTCACGTCAGGAACAGGACCTGTAGAAGGAGCAAAGTCTAAGAAAGTATCTTCTGCATTAATCCTACACTCAATTGCATAGCCATTCATTTTGAGGTCACTTTGTTTGAATGGAATTGGTTCACCATTTGCAATGTCTAGTTGTAATTTAACTAAGTCTAATCCAGATACAAATTCAGTGATTGGATGTTCTACTTGTAATCGAGCATTAATTTCAATAAAGTAAAATTCTCCGTTATCTGCCCTCAAGAATTCTGCAGTTCCTATGTTTGTATAGCCTACTGCATCAGCAGCTCTACATACAGATTCACCTACACGAGCTCTTGTCTCTTCATCTACAACTGGTGAGGGGGTTTGTTCGATTAATTTTTGGTTACGTCTTTGAATGGAACATTCTCTTTCAAAGATATGAACAGTATTACCGTGGGTATCTCTAGCAAATTGATATTCAATGTGTCTTGTTTTTTCTAGGAATTTTTCTACTAGAATTGCAGATTTACCGACAGCTGCAATAGATTCTCCAGTAACAGATTCAAACCCATCACGTAATTCTTGATCATTAGTTACAATTCTAATTCCACGACCTCCACCACCATAAACTGATTTTAGCATTACAGGATAACCAATTTCATTTGCAATCTTTTCTGCATCATCTGCATCTTTTACTAATCCAGGACTTCCAGGAACTGTTGGGACTTTTGCCTTTAACATTGCATCCTTACATTTCATTTTATCTCCACAGAGATTCATAGATTCTGCGGTAGGGCCAATAAAATTAATTTTATTTTTCTGACATAGGTTTGCAAAGTCATCATTTTCTGAAAGGAAACCATAACCTGGATGCACTGCATCAGTTCCTGATTTGAGCATCACTTCAAGAATTTTATCTTGATTAAGATATGATTTTGCAGGAGCTGCTTCTCCAATATGATATGCTTCAGTTGCTTGTTTAACATGCATTGAATTGTAATCTTCATCAGAATAAACTGCTACTGTCTTAATTCCTAGTGCCTTGCAAGTTCTAATAACACGTAAAGCGATTTCTCCTCTGTTTGCGATAAGTACTTTTTCAATCATCTTTAATCACAGGTTGATATTTCCATGTTTTCTTGGTAATTGTTTTGCTCTTTTATTTTCGAGCATTTCAAGTGCTTTAATTAACATCGGTCTTGTTTCAGCAGGATCAATTACATTATCTACAGTTCCATGAGATGCTGCAACGTATGGATTTTCGAACTTTTCTGTAAACTCATCGATTAATTGTTTCTTTAATGCTTCAGCATCATCAGCTTCAGCAAGGTCTTTTCTATACATAATTTTTACAGCTGCTTCTCCACCCAAAACAGCACATCTTGCAGTTGGCCATGCATAGTTAATGTCAGTTCTAAGATTTTTACTTCCCATTGCAATGTATGCACCACCATATGCCTTTCCAATAACTAAAGTAATTCTTGGAACAGTTGCTTCACAGTATGCATAAAGTAACTTACTACCATGTCTAATGATACCGTTATGTTCTTGATTAGAACCTGGCATGTATCCGGGAGTATCAACTAAAGTAATTATTGGAACATTGAATGAATCACAGAATCGAATGAAACGTGCTGCTTTGTTTGATGAATCAATGTCAAGTGCACCAGCAAGTACAATAGGTTGGTTTGCGACAATTCCAACAACCTTTCCATTCATTCTTCCAAAACCAACTACAATGTTTGCAGCAAACAATTCATGGACTTCAAAGAATTCATGATCATCAACAATTGAATTTATGATTTCTTTCATATCATATGGTTGTAAAGGATTTTCAGGAATGATATTGATCAAGTTATGATCCATTCTGTTTGGATCATCATCAGTTTTAATTTTAGGTGGTGCTTCAGTATTATTTTGAGGTAAATATGAAATTAATTTTTTGATATAATCCATACATTCGTATTCATTTTGTGCAACAAAATGGGCCACACCACTTTTGGAACCATGTGTCATTGCTCCTCCTAAATCATCAAAAGATATTTCCTCACCCAATACAGTCTTGACTACATCAGGGCCTGTGACAAACATAGTTCCTACTTTTTCAACCATAATTACAAAATCAGTCATTGCTGGCGAATATACAGAACCACCTGCTGATGGACCAATACTTGCTGTAATTTGTGGAATTACACCAGATGCTAATTGATTATGATAAAAGATATCTGCAAATCCATCAAGACTCATGATGCCTTCTTGGATTCTAGCTCCACCAGAATCCATGACACCTATAATTGGACATCCTGTTTGAACAGCATGATCCATTAGTTTACAGATTTTTTTAGCTCCCATCTGACTTAGTGTTCCACCAAGTACTGTGAAATCATATGCAAAGACAAAGACTTGCCTTCCATCAACATTCCCATAACCACCAACTACACCATCTGTAAAGAATTTCTTTTTCTGCATATCATATTCATGATAATGATGTGTGGTTAGTGGATCAATTTCGGTGAAAGTACCTTCATCAAGCAAAAGATTAATTCTCTCACGAGCAGTTAATTTCCCCTTATCATGCTGAGCCTTGATTCGATCTTGGCCTCCGCCTTGTAATGATGTATTATTTTTTTTAGTATATCCTTCAATCTTTTCAGAATGCACGGTATTCTGAATCAAGATGGTTTCCTATATTAATTTAGTTTGAGAATATCAAAATATGAAAATTTTAAGAAATATCAACGATTGATGTTTTTTTTAGAAAATCAAGTGTTAAGAATTGGAAATTTCTTGTTCACGGATTTCTGATAAGAGCCAAAAGTATCTTTTTCTTCACTACATTTCTTACAGATACACAATTGAGAGACATTTGGGATATCACAGTTTTCTTGAAATTCACATTGAGCGCATCCAGCAGAAGCCCCACATACAATACATTGTAATTCATTTGTCTGGGCACATTTTTCATGTTTAACACCTAACCCTTTGGCCCAAAGGCCAATTTCGTTAACAGGTATTTTTTCATTACAAACAATACAGGTACCTGGGAACTTCATAGGAATTTTTCTCCAGCTCATTGTAATAGTTCAATCTCCTTTTCAATAATATCACCATAAGTTTCCTCTAATTCTAATTCTAAAGATTTGTTTTTGATACAAAATAAAACAAATGGTAAACAGATAGAAACAAAAGAACTTGAAGACAAATGTAATTTTCGTGCCATAACAGATGATAATGATTTAATTTTTGCACCATCCCAACGAATTCTATTTAGTAATGGCCAAGACAAATTGTATTGTGCATATCTAATTCTGTCATCATTTTGATATAATTTAATTAAAATATCATTTAGATATCTAAGTAATCTCCAATTTTGTGTTTTCATTATTCTTCCATAAAGCATGTCAGCTTCAGATATTGTTTCTAAATATTTTGTAAGTGTAGGATTATCCAATTCGCTTGTAATTATACTGGAATAAAATGCGTGTATTTTTTCTCTTGGATCAATTTGCATTGAATATAGAACACTTCTTGCTTCATCAATAGATTTTGCTTTAAAGAAAGCATTTACACCATCTTCGACATTAATACTTTCAAAAGTTTTTTCAGTTTGAGGATTAAATCCAGTCACTAAAGATTGTGTAAGATTTATCATAGAACGAATATCTCCTTTTGATTTATCAATTACTTTAATTAATGAACCAGGACTTAGTTTTGCACTTTGTTTTTGTAAAATATTTTCAAGATATACACGCAATAATCTTGGGGGAATTTTTTTGAATTGAATTGTTTTCACAACTTTTTTGATACTTTTCATTTTATCAGAAGTATCACTATTTGCAGCCAGAACAATTGGAACTGTTGGTTCTTTTAAAATATCTACAAGTGCAGAAGCACCACCATAATCTCCACGACCATGAATTCCATCAACTTCATCGACAAAAATCATAGGAATTCCCATGACACTTACATTAGCTAAGACAGGCGTAAGAATTTCATTTATTCGAGATTTACTCCTGACATCACTGGCGTTTAACCCAATCATATCATATCCAAATTGTTTTGCTACAAGATATGCAATTGTGGTTTTTCCAATTCCAGGAGGACCAACTAAAAGTAATGGTTTTGTGCCTTTTTTCCATTTGACAAACCATTCAGTAATTGCTGCTCGTGCTTCTTCATTTCCCACCATGTCAGAAATTATCTGAGGTCGGTATTTTTCAGACCACATCAAGGTAATCACTTAGGGAGTTTAGAGTGATACTCTGACCATTTATTGGCTTTTTGTAGTTTATTGAACCAATATTGATTGTAATGCTCTACAGTCAAAAATAAAAATTCTAAAAATTCTTTATGAGAAAAATTTTCAGGTAGTAATTCAAGGGTAAGTCTTGCATCTTGTAAATACAAATTACTTTTTTCCAAAGTAACATCAAATCCTTTTTTCACATCATCTGCCAATAATGAATAATAAAGTGGCCACGAAGGTATTTTTACAAACCCATTTTTAATAGAATCTTCAATTTCATTTCCACATCCAACACCTTCAGCAGCTCTTGCCATACCCAAATAGAAAATTTCGCCCAAGGGTCTTTCTGCCAAAGCCATATTTCTCCCAGCAGTTCCCATTACTGCACGATATTTTTTGTAGGACAAGGTCATTTCCTCTTCAGTAATTTCCGTTGGTTTTGATTTTAATTTCTCGTCCAAGTATTGTCCAATTCTAGCATCTTCAAATCCAGCTTCAAATTCTTTTAGAACTTGCTCGCCACCTTTTGAGATTTTATCTCTAGCTAGTTTCAGAATGTACGGATTCATTAATTTGTAATCATCTAAAAATTCTAAATCTTCATCCTTATCTACAATTCTATCCATTGGTTCACTAAGATCAATTGCAAGAATATGTCCTTCTACCATATCTTGTTTTAGTTGTGGATCATCTCTTCCAGAATACTCTGCTGCAGCATCAAATAATCCGTTAAACACAGGGAAAGTCATTTTTACAAAATTAGAATTTAGAATTCGATTAACTCTATCTTGCATTACTTCAAGATTGTCTAATTTTGATTTGATAGGCTCAATTTCAGACGCATTTAGGATAATTTCGGTGGAACCTACTTCATTTCCAAAAGCTTGTTGAGTAGCATTAGGATTTGTGTCGGATTGAATCTCATCTAATAGACCTTTTGCAAATCTCTCTGCAAAATTAGGAAATTGCTTTTCTGTTTCTTCCTTGTATTTGTTAAATAATTTGTAACCTTTAGATTTGAACAATGCTTGTTTAATGATCTGTTTTCCAGGTTTTGTACTCATTAAAGCTTCTTTACTAATTACAGATTGATCTTTACCACTCACAATCGTTTAGCTTCTTTATTGTTATTTATGCTTTCAAATGAAATATTTTCTTCACTTAAATTACGAATGACTAGTTTGGCAATATGGAAGTTATAGAAATTCTTCGTGAAGCTTCGAATAGGATTTATGAAAATGTAAAGGATCTTGCTGGAACAGATGATGCAGCAGGAGATTTTGGCGTTGGAGCAGGAGGAGATATTTCAAGAAACATAGACATGGTTGCTGAAAAAACTGTTTTAGATTATCTAAAAGAAATTAATTTTGAATGTGTAGTATTAGGTGAAGAATGTGGACGAGTTGAATTATCAGATGAACCAAAAGGATTTGTAATTATGGATGCAATTGATGGTTCTGCAAATGCAGTAAGAGGGGTTCCTTTTTTCTGTAGTTCATTAGCATTTGCAACTGAAAACAAACTTAGCTCAATTACAGATGGCGTAATAACAAATCTTTCAAATGGTGAAATGTATTGGGCATCAAAAAACAAAGGTTCATTTTTTAACAATAAACAAATCAAAGTACATAAAAAAGATCCAGTTTACAAAATAGTTGGAATCAATACATCTGGTTCATCTATTGAATTAATGAATAAACTACATCCAATTTTTGAAAATCATAATCACACTAGACATTTTGGTGCAAATGCTCTTGAAATGGCAATGTTTGCAAAAGGATTAATGGATATTTTTATTGATTTACGAGGGAAAATCAGAATCCAAGATATTGCTGCAGGTTATGTAATTGTAAAAGAAGCAGGAGGAATGCTATTAGATGCAGATCTGAATCCGCTTGATGCAGATCTTAGTTATGAGACAAGAGTTTCTTTTATTGCAGCTGCAAATCAGGAAATTTTAGATGAAATAATGTCACAAATCAATAAATGAGTTTTTAGAATAAAAAATTGAATTTTTGCCAATAGTTTGATAATTTATTTAGCATTCTTGAATTTTCAATAGATCTTTCAAGGTATATGCTAAGAGAAATATATTTAACCAAAGTCGGGAAAAAACTTCTTGTATGGTAACTGAGATGAAAGCAAAGGTCGTCTATAGGGAGTTACTCAAAGAAGATTTAGTGATAATTAGATTGGTTCCAGAAAATGGAATGCCAGAATACAAAACAGGTCAATTTTTGACAATAGGCCTTCCAATTCCAGCAGAGAAAAAAGTTGTGAGAAGAGCATATTCTATTGCATCGCATGCAGAAAATAGAGATTATTTTGAATTTGTAATTAGATGGGTTAGAAAACCACTTCCAGGTCGTGTTACAACTGAATTATTTTATCTAAGTGTTGGTGATGAAGTATCTCTAGGAGATCCAACAGGAGCTGCACTACAAATTAGTGACAAATTACCTAATGGGCAAAAAGATAACAGAAGAGTGATTTGTGTTGGGGGAGGTACAGGACTAGCACCATTCATTGCATTTGCTAAACATTTTCACGATACCAATGATAAAAGAGAAGTAGTTGTTCTTCATGGCGCAAGTTATGTTGATGAATTAAGTTACAAGAGATTGTTAACTGACCTAGAATTAGAAAGTGAAAAAAAGGGAAGAGACAAATGGAATTTCAGATATAGAGCTGCAATTAGTAGACCAAAAGAATTTTTCAACAGATCTTGGAATGGTCATGTAGGCAGAGTTGAATCATTTTTCAAGCCTGATAAAAAATCTGGATTGTCACCAGTGGAAGAAATGGTGGGTGAGGAATTGACTCCAGATAACACCATCATCTACATTTGTGGATATCAAGGAACAATTGATGGTGTGATTGAGTATCTTGGTCCTAAAGGATTCGTAACTGAACATGAGAAAAAACCAGATGGAAGTTTCGGGATCAAGTTTGAATCATATGGATAGAAAATTCAATTAATTTTAGTTCATTTTAAATTAGAAATTTCTAATGTATGTCATTTCTAATTACTTACCTGTGGATTTTTATATTGATTATTTTTCACCAAGTTATGGCAAAACTCAAGTGTAATGATTATGGATTTGAGTGTGATTTTGTAGCTGAAGGAGAAATGGAAGAAGTAATCGATAATTTTAGAGCCCATACAGATGACGAACACGGAATAGATTATTCTAAAGAAGCCGTTATGCAGTTTCTCTTAAGAAAACAAGGATTATAGTAAATTAAGCATCTAGTCTTTTCATTCTAGCAGATAAAACAGGTAGTTCTTTTTCAATGATTTTCTCTACTGCAGGAACAATTCCAACTCTAGCTTTTACACTTTCTTCATAAAGTTCTGCAATCTGATCTCTGAACAACAATTTGATTCCAGGTAGTGCAGTTATTCCTTCATCAACAGTTCTTGGATCTGATAAATCAAGAATAAGAGTTCCTTTTTTCTTTTCTTCCATTATCAATCTAATTCTTTCATATGTGATTAAAAAATAATCAGAAGTTGTCGCAACGAAGATAATATCATATTTATCAAATCCTGCTAAAACAGCATCAAAATCAACAGGAGTTCCACCAAGAATTGTTGTGAAACCAGTTGCACGGTCTAAACTTCTACTAGTAACATCAAATGCAATACCTTTTTTGTTTAGAGTTTTTGCAAGCATGGCTGCAGGCTCACCAGTTCCTATCACAAGTACTTTTTTCTTGGAATCAAGACCGGCTTTTTCATCAACTAATTTTACTGCAATATCACCTAATGAAATTACATCTTTAGAAATTCCAGTAGTATCTCTCATTCTAATGGCTAAACGAATTACACTATCAAATAATTTATTGAGAATATTTCCAGATACACCAGCATCTTTTGCATTTGACAGAGATTGAACTATTTCATCAAAAATTTCTTGTTTTCCAACAACTACAGAGTCTAATCCAGATGCTAATCGTAATAGATGTAGATATACATCATCACCTTTGTAAACTTCAAGAGTTTGATCAAAGTGATCTATATCAATTTGTTCTAAAGATGATAAAGATACCCAAGTGTCTTTAATTTGGTTTAACACAAGTGTTTTACCTTCTACTCTTCTTGCATCTGGAGAATCATCGATTTCAACATTACTTACTGTAAATATTTCAACTCTACTTGCAGTTTGAATAATAATACATTCATCAACACCATCAATTTTTTTAAATTCTGCACATGCAGCATTCACATCTTTGAAAGTAAATTTAGATAACGTATGTAAAGGTACATTCTTGAATGTAACTCTTGCATTCAATACATCAAATCTAATTTCACCCAATCATATCACCATTAAGCACTAATTTTGTCACGTCCGCCTTTTGCAGTTCTAAATACATTCATTCCAAGATAGAAATTTTCATGTAAGGATTCCAAGTAAATAATTTCATTTTCAGTTTCTTTAATTTCTTTTTCAGTTGCATCAGGATTATTTTTTAATTGTTCAAGTTTTTGTTTGGTTTCTTCTAAAAAGGAATCAACACCACGTTCATAATTTGAAACACCTTCAAATTCAGGACTAAGAACATGTTCAGGAATATATGCAGGAGTTTGATCTTGTGGAATTTCAGCGATTCTAGTAAGTGATTCTTGTTCATCTGCTGAAAGAATTGGTCTTGGGAATCGGTCTTCCTTTTCTAACCAGAATTCAGGTTCCCCCATATCTCGTCTAAAAATTTCTTCACCTTGTCTCTTAAATGTATAATCTGATTTTGCTGCTGCATCTGCTTTTACTTCAGCTGCTATTGCTTTGTATTCTTCTTCAGCTGCTGCTTCTGCTTCAGCTTTAGCTGCTTCAGCTTTTGCAAGAGCCTCCTTTACTGCAAGTTCTGCTTCTTCAACAGCTTTAGCTGCTGCTTCAGCTTTTAATGTTGCTTCTTCAGCTGCTTTTGCTTCTTCAGCTGCTTTTGCTTCTTCAGCTGCTTTTACAGTTTCATCTGAAGATGGTTTTTCAGATGTTGAATCTTCAGTAGGTTTTACTTCGACTTCAGATTCTTTTTTCTCTTCAGACAACAAATTTCACTAAAATTCCCTGAATTTTAATATTCTTGTGAGATTCATCTTCAAACTATCCTAATTCAAGAATATTTTCTGAGAATTTTATTTTGATCGGATGTAAAATGAACATCTATCAATGAAATAGAAATAATGGCGCCCTCGGCGGGATTTGAACACGCGTCTCAGCCGTGACAGGGCCGAATTCTAGACCGGGCTATACTACAAGGGCACAATTTCATTGAGTCAAACTGCCAGATTAAAAGTTTCTGTCACAACATTAGATTTTGTAAAAGACTAAATTATACAGTTAAAGCATTTTTTACGAGGGTCTATGGCGCAGCCAGGTAGCGCACCGGACTTTTAATCCGGTTGTCAAGGGTCCGAATCCCTTTAGACCCGCTCTCTTTTACTTTATTCATTCAAGAATTATGTTGATTTGTTTTGTTAAATCACTAATTGACAAAGTGATCTTATTTTCTCTTTGAGATACATCATTTCTATACTGATTGATTTTTTGAGTTCTATCAGAAATCATGCGTTTTTGTTCATCATATCCTGAAGAACCCAGTGAGGTCCTGTCTTTTAATGAAGAAACAACAGTGGTTGTAGATATAATTTTTGAGACAATTTTAGGATCAACTTTAGTTCCAGCCACAGATTTTTTAATTTCTGACAAAGTTAATTTGGATATTGGTTTTTTTGAAATATGAGCTAATTGAACCAAAGTTCCAGAGATTTTGTGTGTTACTCTAAACGGAATTCCTTCTTGAACTAATTTCTCAGCAATATCTAAAGCTATAAGATTACTTGATTCAGTTATTTTTTTCATTTGTTTTTCATTGACTTTTAAAGTTAGAAGAATTGATTTTAAAATTAACAAAGCACTAATAGAAATTTTTGATGTAGACCAAATTGAGGATTTTATTTGTTGTAAATCACGTCCATATCCAGATGCTAAACCTTTGACAGTTGTTAGAATTGCAGTTAGATTTCCAATAATTTCTGCAGTTTTACCTCTTGTTAATTCTAAAATATCTGGATTCTTTTTTTGAGGCATTACACTTGATGGAGACGTAAATTCATCTGAAAGTTCAATGAAAGAAAATTCAGATGTAGACCAAATTACAAAATCTTCAGAAATCTTACTAAGATTTGTCATTAAAATAGCAACCATTGCAACATACTCTGCTACAAAATCACGTGTACTTGTAGCATCAATAGAATTTTCAACAAGGCCATCAAAACCCAACATCTTTGCTGTGCTATGTCTGTCAATTGGAATACTTGTACCTCCAACAGGTCCTGCTCCAAGGGGACTATGGTTAATTCGTTCAAACGTATTATACAGTCTCTCAAAATCTCGAGTTAAAACATCAGCATGAGCTAAAAGATAATGTGAAAAAAGCCCTGCTTGAGCTTGTTGAAGATGTGTGTAAAGTGGCATGATGGTTTTTTGATGATTTTTAGCCACAGATACCAAGGCTTCAATTGTATCTAAAAGACAATTACATAGAATATTGATGTCATCTCTAATTTTCATTCTAATATCTAAAACAACTTGATCATTTCGTGATCTTGCAGTATGCATTTTTCCACCGCTTGCCATTCCAGCTTTCTTTATCACCAATGTTTCAATTAATTCGTGAATATCTTCTGCTCCAGAAGAAGCATCAAATTTTTCATTTTTTAAATTCTCTAAAGCAGTTAAGATTTTTTTTGCATCATTTTTTGTGATAATGTTTTTTTGAAACAGCATCAAAGCATGCGCTTGACTTCCAAGAATATCATACATGGCTATTTCAGCATCATCATCAATTGATGAAACATAATCCAAAGTAATATCACTCAAATCAGTACCAAGACGAGAACGATACATTACCTAAGGTTCTATAATGGTTATATATAGCAACAATGGTTTTCACGACATGAGCCAAGATATCAAACTGATGAGAGTGAAAATATTTGATGAGCTATCAAAGATTGTAGATCCAGAAATTAACACATCAATCGTGGAATTGGAATTAATTGATGAAGTTGATATCAACGATAGTAATGTCAAAGTTGATTTACATCTTACCAGTCCGTTCTGTCCAGCAGTGTTTGGTTTTAAGATTTGTCAAGATGTTCACGATAATCTATTGAAAGTAGATGGAGTGAAAGATGTGAAAGTGAATGTGTCAAATCACTTTATGGCAGAACAAATCAACAACCAAGTAAACAATAGTCCTAATCCAAAAAAATTAGGTTAACTTCTAAAACCTAGCATATAGCCTCTAAGTAGTTGAATTCCCATTGCAGGATCAACACCTTTTGGACACACTTGACTACAAGAACCAGCGAAATGACATCTCCAAATACCGTGAGAGTCATCAATTATTTTTAGTCTAGAGTCTTTACCTTTATCTCTACTATCAGCAACGTAACGATATGCTTGAGCTAATGCTTGAGGCCCAACAAAAGAAGAATCAGTTGCCATTGTAGGACATGCAGAATTACATAGACCACATTTGATACAATTTGCAAATTGGATGTATTGTTCTACTTCTTCTGGAGATTGTAAAAATTCTTTTTCATCAGATACTAATTCAGTATCATCACGAATCAAATATGGTTTAATTTTTTGATGAGTATCAAATAATTGTTCAAATTTAACAGCCAAATCACGAATTACTGGAAAATTATTCATTGGTTCAACTGTAACAACATTAGAATCTAATTCACTAATTTTTGTAAAACATGCTAATTTTGGTTTTCCATTTATTATCATTCCACAAGATCCGCATGTAGCTTGTCTACAGGAATATCTAACTGCAACAGAATGATCAAAATGTTTTTTCACATCAAGAATAGCCTCTAGAACAGTTGTCCATTTTTCATATTTTATATTAAATTCCATGAATCCACTTGACTCATCATGTTCTGGATTGAATCTTGAAATTTTAAGAATGATAGATTTTGCTGTGGGAGATTGTTCATTTGAAATACTAGAAACTTGTGCCATTCCTATACCATCCCCATGTTTGTCATAATAATTGTTCTTGAGCCGTAGGCTATTAATCCAATCATTCCTGCAAGGCATCCATAAGAGACTGCTTTTTCATACATTCTTCCTTGTTTTAGTTCAAGTAAGATTACTCTTAGCCCATTAAATCCATGAACAGATAATAAAATTAGAATTAGTTCTAACATGATAGCATATGGAATAAATTTGTAATTAGCAAGTACATTCTCATATTCTAGAGACTCAGCATAGTTCATTGTAAGACGCATCAAAATATGAACTGCAACTAAAGCCACAGCTGCTAAAGCAGTCCCATAGTGAATTTTCATAATTGTGCTTTCTCTCATTTTATTCACCAAACATTACCGCTATACCATACATCATTGCAATGGCTGCAAGAACCATTGCAGAGTAAATTCCTATTTTATGTCTATAATTTTGGGATGCAGGATCATATGGATAATCAGGTCTTGCAGGTGTACCTACGCCAACTCCACCATGTCCCAACATTACTCTAACACCATTTACAGTATGAAATACACACATTGCAATTACAATGGACATAATGATATGTCCTTCAGTGGTGGATATCATTGCCATAAATTCATTCCAACCAACTTTTCCTCTTAGGATATTACTTGTTTCATAAATATGACCAATAAAATATGCTAATAATCCCAATCCACTTATTCTCATTAACAAATATGCAACACGTTCAATTCCATATCTACGTGGATTAATCATTCCACCAATACCTTCTCTATGATCATCTTTAGGCATCTAGTATTTCCTCTCCACTGGCTGATATTTAGTAATTGTAACTGGATGGGTTTTCATAATTGGTCCGTTTGGATCATAATAAGCAAGAGTGTGATGTAAAAAGTTGGCGTCATCACGTTTTGGGAAATCAGTTCTTGCATGTGCACCTCTTGATTCTTTTCTATTAATTGCACCAAGTAACACTATTTCTGCTACTCTAAACATTGAATCAAGTTCCATTACATTTGCAAAATTTGTATTGTATTCTTTTGCTTTATCATCAACATGTTTCCAAGTTTGTTGTTTGAGTTCTCGAATTTTCTTTAAACCTTCAACAAGATTTTTCTCATTTTTGTAGACATATGCTTTTTCATTCATTGTGTCAGTAAGTTGTTGTCTAACTTCATATGGATTAACATCTCCATTTCCTCTAAAAATTCCATCATAGATTCTCTTCTCTTCAGCTGCCACCAAATGATGAGGCCAAGGATTTGTAGATTCATTCTTTTGAATATAATCAATTGCCAATTCCCCTGTAATTTTTCCCCAAACAATACATTCAGAGGTAGAATTTGCACCTAAACGATTAGAGCCATGAACACTATTACATGCAGCCTCTCCAGCTGCCCAAACACCTTGAATTTCCGTTGCACCATCAATATCAGTATGAAGCCCTCCCATCATATAATGACAAACAGGTCTAATATCCAGTAAATCCTTGGAAGGATCTTGGCCTGAAAATTTAATTGAGATTTCTCGGATTCCACCTAATTTTTCTTTAATTTTTTCATCTCCAAGATGTCGTAAATCAAGTTTCATACAATCTACACCAGTTTCATGTTTAAATCCACGACCTTCTTGAATTTCTGTCATTATTGATCTCGATACAATATCACGTGGAGCTAACTCCATTTTACCAGCTGCATATGTTTTCATAAATCGTTCACCTTTGTTGTTTAGAAGATAACCCCCTTCTCCTCTTGCACCTTCAGTAATTAAAATTCCAGATGGTAAAATTCCTGTTGGATGAAATTGTACAAATTCCATATCTTTGAGTGCCATACCAGCACGTAACCCCATGTCCAATCCATCAGGAGTTGAAGAAAGGGCATAAGTTGAAAAGCTGTATAATCTTCCTGCACCACCAGTTGCAATGATGAGCGCTTTTCCTTTAATCGTGTAAAATGTTCCAGAACCCAATTCAATTGCAGTAACTCCCATGAATCGTTTTCCATCATGAACAATTGATGTTACAAACCATTCGTTAAGATATTCAATATTTTCAAATTTTTGACAAGTGTCATACAATGTTTGCATTTCAAAGAAACCAACTTTGTCTGATGCATAAGTAGCTCTAGGAAAACTATAACCACCAAAATTTCTTTGATCAATTCTTCCATCATCTCTTCTAGACCATGGCATTCCCCAATGATCTAATTGATGAATTTCTTGTGGCATTTCAACACATAATCTTTCTGCAACATCTTGGTCTGCAAGAAAGTCACTTCCTTTCACAGTATCATAAACATGGGATTCAATTGTATCACCTTCATCCTCAAAGAGAACAGCTGCAGTTCCACCCTCTGCTGAAACAGAATGAGAACGCATCACTTGGACTTTAGAAACAATTCCGATTTTGAGATTAGGTCCTTTTTTAGCAGCCGCAATAGCAGCCCTCAAGCCTGCAAGGCCAGAACCACAAATAATCAGATCAAATTCAAGAGAATCTACCATTTTTCAGTCAAACTTGTTTTGGGCGAGATAAATATGTAGTAATTGCCAGGCATGATCCAAAATATTAAAATATATCACTAGTGATATCACTAGTGATGATTTCTGAATGGTTTCAAAGAGTAGGAAGTTCAGTTCCTAGAGGATTTTCAAGATATTTCATTTTAGAATTATTAAAAAAAACTCCTCATACAGGAAAAGAAATCATAGATTATGCAGTTGAGCAAAGCAACGGCATTTGGAAACCATCACCAGGATTAATCTACCCATTGTTAGGAAGATTACTGGATGAAGGACTGATTGAAGAAACTAAAGATGGAAAGTATCAGTTAACGAAAAAAGGAAAAGATACAGCTGAAGATGTTGATAAAGTAAATGATATTGTTAAGAAGCAATTAGAGGTTTTGTTCAGACTAGGAAATGTAGGACGATTTGTTGCCATAGATCTATTAGAGAAAATTTCTGCTATGGGATCTATTCTTAGTTCTAACTTTGCCAATATGACTGAAGAAGAGACAAAGAAATACAAACAATTTCTTGAAACAGAACTAAAAAAAGTTCAAGAAAAAGACGTAAAGAAGAAAGGCAAAGAAATTAAGATCGAATAATTAAAAATTATTTCATTCTAAAATTCGTATTGATTAAAATCATAAATAATTCGTAAAAAGTACAAAATCATGAAAAAGTTGAAGAGTATGTTAAAATCAAAAAAACCACTGGTAATTCCAGGTGTTTATGATGCACTAGGTGCAAAAATTGCTCAAAAAGTTGGATTTGATGCAATGTTCCAAACGGGATATGGAACATCTGCAACATTATTCGGAATGCCAGACTATGGATTTATCGGAGCAACTGAAACTGTAGATAATGCTAGAAGGATTTGTAGAGCTGCATCAATTCCAGTTATTGTAGATTCAGATACAGGATATGGAAATGCATTAAGCGTATGGAAATTAGTAAAAGAATTAGAATCAGCAGGAGCATCAGGTATTTTCCTAGAGGATCAAAAATGGCCTAAGCGATGTGGACACATGCAAGGAAAAGACGTAGTTTCTCAAGAAGAATATACAGAGAAACTATCTGCTGCAATTGATGCTAGAGAAAGTAAAGATTTCATCATTGTTGCAAGAACAGATGCTAGAGCAACTAAAGGATTAGATGAAGCCATTGAACGGGGTAAACAAAATAAAAAGACAGGTGCTGATGCAGTTTTTGTTGAAGCTCCAAGATCAATAGATGAAATGAAAAAAATTGGAAAAGAGATCAATGCACCACTTGTTGCAAATATGATTGAGGGTGGAGCTACACCATTGAGTTCTGCTGAAATATTAAGTGGAATGGGATTCAATATTGTTCTATATCCATTGTCAGTTCTATACGCAAATACATTTGCAACAATGAATATTTTACTAGAATTAAAGAAAACTGGAAACACATCAAAGTACAAACAAAAAGTGGTGAATTTTGATCAGTTTAACGACTTGGTTGAACTTCCAAAGTTTAGAAAGATGGAAAAAAAATACGAAAAATCTAAGAAATAATAAAATAAAAAATTTCAAGTAAAGTACAGTTAATTTGTATTTCTCTTTACTTCAATTTCTATAGTTGAAACGTTTCTTGTTCTACCGTCTTGTGACTCTAATGATTCTGAGCCAATTTTTATTTCTCCGATAGAGTAGCCTGCATTTTCTGTCTTTCTTGCAATGATTTGAGCTACATCGACAGCACGTCCAATGCTGAGTCCTCTAGCTTTGATGTTGACGGAAGGTAAGTTTGCCAATTGAATTAGCGTTGATGTTACATATGCCATCAATGGTTTCTTACCAATGAATACGGTGTCTCTGGTTTCATTTGACATGCAGATTTTGGTATTTAACGATAATTTAAAGCTAAAAGGGGATTTTCTAATTAAATTAAAAATTTTTGAAAAATTTGAACCATTATTAACTAGAAAGAAGGAAATTAGTCAGAACTTGGAAAATATTTCAAAAGTTTTAGAATTGGGAAGCAGTAAAGAAAAAATCAAAATTTTAGAAACGTTAGATAATATCGATAATCCAGAAATTTTAGAAAAAATTATTTCTAAGTTAGATGATGACGATGTTGAAGTTAGGGGGGAAGCATTTAGTTCTCTCATTTTAAATAAAAATAAAATTTCAGATTTTTTAATTACTAGTTTGGATGCTGCGAATAAAAACATTAGAGGCTTTACATCACTAGTATTAGCAAATAGAAATGAAACTGATGCAATTCCTGAAATAATTAAACTTGCAAAAGATGAACGCTCTATGGTTAGATCATGTGCGTTAGGAGCTTTAGGACATCTAAAAGCTCAAGAAGCAAAAGAAATTTTCCTTGAAGGGTTATCTGATACTAATTTGGAAGTAAAAAAAAGTGCTTTGCAAGCAATAATTGATTTAAAAATTTCAATTTCAGATGAAAAAATCAGAGATATTTTAAAAGAAAAAGATCATGAAATTGAAAAAATGATTTCTTTAATAAAAAAATAAGTGGACCGGAAGGGATTTGAACCCTCGATCCCATGCATGCCATGCACATATCCTACCGGACTAGACGACCGGCCCAATAATCAGAATTCTGATCGAAATATCTTTTTCAAATTTGGTTATTAACGTTTAGAGGTCTACAAGATAATCTCGTTATGAAATTAACACAATATATTTAACCGTGCAAATGCTGATTCAATCGTTATGGTCGTAGATAACAAAGCAACTGTCACTTATGTTCAATTATTAAAAGAAGATCTTGTAATTATTAGATTAGTTCCAAAAGAGGGTCCTGTTCCGGAATACAAAGCAGGTCAATTCATCACATTGGGATTGCCAAATCCGGTAGAAAATGGAAAAATTGTAAGACGAGCATATTCAATTGCATCACATCCAGAAAATAGAGATTATATTGAATTAGTTATCAGATGGGTAAGAAAACCACTTCCTGGAAGATTAACCACACAAATTTTTAATGTAAAAGAAGGGGATGAAATTCTTTGGTTGAAACCAACAGGTAGAGCATTACTAATTAATGAGGAATTAACAAATGGTGAAAAAGATACTAGACGAATTGTTTGTATTGGTGGAGGAACAGGTTTAGCCCCATTCGTAAGCTTTGCACAACATCTTCATGATTCAGGAGATAAACGAGAAATCGTAGTTTTGCACGGAGCAAGTTATGTTGATGAACTAAGTTACAAAGATTTGCTTACTGATCTTGAAAACGAGAGTATTGCAAAAGGCAAAGATCAATGGAATTTTAGATACAGAGCTGCAATCAGTAGACCACAAGAATGGTTTAACAGATCATGGGCAGGTCAAGTAGGAAGAGTTGAAACATTCCTAAGACCAAGAGATGGAGGACTTTCACCATTAGAGGAATTAATTGGTGATAAAATTACTAAAGAGAATACAATATTCTATGTTTGTGGATGGCAAGGAACCATTGACGGCGTAATGGACTTTTTGAATCCTAAAGGCTTTGTTACAGAACACGATAAACGTGAAGATGGAAGCTTTGAAGTTAAATACGAATCATACGGATAGAACTTTTTTAAAATCAATCATTGAAATATGAGAATTATTTAGTTGATGTAATTGATTACGGCACTTTATCTTGCACATCTAAACCCAGTAACAAACGCACATGTAGAAATCATTAAGGAATTGAAAAAACAAGCAGACGTTGTCAAGGTAATGCCAGTAGTATTCAAGGACGAAGGTAGAGAAATAAACAGTAAAAGTTTCCCATTTAATTTTGAAACTAGAAAGAAGATGCTTGAATCCATTTTTGGAGATTCAATCAAAATTACTGAAGATTATGCATTTCTTGCACCATTTAAAAAATATCTCCCCCCTTTAGTTAGAAGAAAATCATGGAAATTAAGAAAACAAATACTTGATGGTGTTGAAGGGGATTATTTTTCTTACACTGGTGATAAAGCAGAAGGATACATGTTGAAAATGTATAGACTAAGACCAAAAATTGGAGAAAGAAAAGCATTGTCTGCAACATCAGTAAAAGAAAAACTGTATGATGCAGCACTGAAAAAAAAATCTACGTGGAAAGAAGATGTTCCGGAAGAGATAGTAAAAATTATTGAAGAAGAGTGGAAGACAGTAAAGGAATTTGCAAATCAAGAAGATCAAACCACAAGAATTGTAGGAATGAAATTTCCCAAAGAAGGATATTCAAAATAAATAGAGATTAATACACATCTGATAGAATTTTTTCATGGGACTTCCACTTTCAAAATACGTATGGTTTGATGGAAAGTATGTACCTACAGAAAAAGCACAAGTTCCAATAACCACACATGCAATTCATTATGGTACATCAATTTTTGAGGGAATCAGGGCATATTGGAATGGGAAAAATCTCAATGTGTTTAGATTGGATGAACATGTAAAACGATTTAGAAGATCGGGGCAATTTTACAATATTTCACTAAATTTTTCTGATGATGAAATTACTAATGCAATCATTGGTATTTGTAAAAAAAATAAAATAAAAAAATCTTGTTACATCAGACCATTTTATTTTGTTGGAGATTATGGAATTAATCTACATGTAACTGAAAAAGCACCTACCAATGTTGCAATCTTTACATTTCCATTCGGAGATTTATTCAACAAAAATGGAATTACTGCAGGGGTAGTATCTTGGAGAAAATTCTCAGACATGTCAACACCGCCACAGGCAAAAATGGGTGGAAATTATCTAAATTCAATTATTGCAACTCAAGAGGCAAAAAGAAATGGATTTGATGAAGCCATATTGCTTGATCATAACGGAAATGTCAGTGAGGCACCTGGTGAAAATATTTTCATTATAAGAAATGGTCAGTTAGTTACACCATCACTTGCTTCATCTGCACTAGAAGGAATTACTCGTGATGCTATTATCAAAATTGGGAAAGACTTGGATCTAGATGTAATTGAAAGAGACATTACTAGAAGTGAATTAATCATTTCTGAAGAAATCTTTCTTACAGGTACTGCAGCTGAGATAACGCCAATTATCAAAATGGATTCAAAGAAAATTGGGAATGGAAGACCAGGAGATATTACAAAAAAGATGATGCAAGAATATACTGAGATAGTAATGAACAAAAACGATGACTATTCTCATTGGTTAACTGAGGTTTATTAAATGAAAATTGTTCAAATTGGAACCGGCGGATGGGGGAAAAATCATACCAGAATTCTATCTCAATTAGGAGTGCTAGTAGCAGTATGTGATGCAGATTCTCAAAAAAGTAAAGAATATGGAGAAAAGTATTCAGTTAATCATTATGAATCACTAGATGAATTACTAAACAGAGAAGATTTTGATGGAGCTTTTGTTGTAACTCCCACATCAACTCACTCTACAATTGCAAGAAAACTGTTAGAAGCAAAAAAACATGTATTTGTAGAAAAACCAATGACCTACGAATCTGAAGAGGGTCAAAATCTTGCAAAACTAGCAGACAAAAACAAAGTGATTCTAACTTGTGGATATATTGAGAGATTTAATCCTGCAGTTGATGTAGTGAAAAAAATGGTCAAAGATAAAAAATATGGCGAATTGGTAATGCTTGAATTTCACAGAGAAAACAGAATGCCTCTTCATATCAAAGATGTAGGAATAATCTATGATACATCAGTTCATGATATAGATACTGCAAATTGGTTGTTTGATGATATGCCACAAGTTGTATTTGCAAGAGCTGGGAAAATTAAACATGAACATGAAGATTTTGCAAGTATTATGCTAGGATACAAAAATGACAAAGTTGCGATAATTTCATCAAATTGGATAACACCGAAAAAATTAAGAAAATTCAACGCAGTATGTACTGATGCAATTATTTCATCTGATTTTATTAGCCAAGAGATAATTATAGAAAAAGATGAAGAGTCAGAAACAGTTCAAAATGAAAAACAAGAACCATTGTTACTTGAAATTCAAAGCTTTCTAGGAGCTATTGAAGGGAATAATGAACAAGTAGTCAAATCACAAGAAGCAGTCAACGTAACTAAGATTGCTGAAGCTGCACTTTTATCTAGTCAAAAAGGAATTCCTATCTATCTGGATCTAAAATGAACAAAACAATGATGGATATATTGGCATGTCCAATTGACAAAAATAATCCTTTAGAATTATTTGAGATTAAGGAAAAAAACAGTGTGATATCTGAGGGAGTAATTTTTTGCCCAAAATGTTCTAGATTCTACCCAATAATTGAAGAAATTCCAATAATGCTACCTGACGAATTACGAGATAAAAAACAAGAGATAGAATTTCTGAAAAAATTCAAGGATCAATTACCTGAAAAAATTATTACAATGGCAAACCCATGGCATTTGTAAGATAATGGTCACTAATTTTATTTCAGAAAAAGCAAAGATTGGAAAAAATGTTCAGATTTGGCATTTTTCATATGTTGGAGATAACGTAGAGATTGGAAATAATGTCAAGATTGGCTCACTTGTTCATATTGATTATGATGTAAAGATTGGAGAAAATACAAAGATTGAAGGTCAAGCATACATTCCCCCACTTTCAAGAATTGGAAAGAATGCTTTCATTGGTCCAGCTGCAGTGTTAACAAATGATCCTTATCCAATGTGTAACAAAATGATAGGAGTAACTATTGAAGACAATGCAATAATTGGTGCACGTGCAGTAATCAAAGCAGGAGTCACAGTTGGAAAAAATAGTGTAGTGGCAATGGGTGCGATTGTAACGAGAGATGTTCCTGAAAATTCTGTTGTGATGGGATCACCAGCTTCTATCAGATACACCAGAGAAGAATATGACAAGAAACAAAGACAGTGGAAAGAAAGTTAGAGTTTAATTTCTTTTTTGAAAATCCAATTCTTTAATTTTGATAAAATCAAAATCCAAACTACAACTAGAATTAGTGCAATTACTGCTTTAATCATAGATGCAATAAACCAATTAAATTCACCAAATCCAGAAATTGAAATCGGTCCAAGAAGTGTCACTACAATTCCACCTCCAACAATAATTAATCCCCACATTGCAAACAAAAATCCAAAGAGATCAGATTTCAAAGTGACACTCCCATCATAAATGCAGTAATTACTGCTAAAACTCCTGAAAAAATTGCTAATTTGAAAATTGCAAAACCAACTTGTTTTTCAGACATTGGTCCGCCTGCAAGAATTAATCTTACCAGCGTAACAGGAGCTTTCTTGTCATTAGTTGCCTTTAATCTGAAATCTTCTGTATGATCTACAGGTTTTCCTTTGATTTGTCTATGTTCTACAACCCGTTTTACGCTTGATAGGAACAAAAATGAGTTGATTACTGCAGGTAATAGCGCAACTGCTGCAATAATTTCCACACCACCAACAATTGCAATTGCACCATACATTGCACCTAAAGTAAGAGCGCCGGAATCTCCAGGGAAAATCCTACTGGGAATTTTATGATATTTGTAAAATGCCAATGATACAAATCCAAGAGGCAAGCTAACTATTGCAATCTCATAGTTTTGTACAATAAAGAGACAAATCGATAATGAAAAACTAGCAATCACCATAAACCCACTGGCAACACCATTTAGGACATCAATAGAATTAATGGTATTTCCAGTGATTGGAATCATGAAAATAATTAATGCCAGATATAATGCAGGAATTTGTACAGTTCCAAATAATGGAAAAGCAAGATTACTATCATACGTTCCAAGTGCAATAATAGGAATTGCAGCTATTGCAAGTGCGACAGGTTTGAACCATCCTCCCATGACTTTTCTATCATCAACATATCCAATTAGAAATGCAGCCGTGGTTGTAATGAGTATAGCAAGAATTTCATTCATCTGTAAAAATGCATAGAGAGCAATTTCTGATGCAATAATCCCTGCAATAATTGCAGGGCCTCCAGGCCTAACTACCATAACATCTTCTTTTTTGTTCATGTCTTTAACTGCAAAATTTCTTTTTTCTAAAATTTTGATTAATGGTGGAATCATTACAAACACTACAACAAATGCTACAATGCACGAAAATATTGCAGGAATTAGTAAATCAATCAATTATCTAACCTTTCGTAACTCTGCCTTTATGTTATCCGCAATGGTTGAACCAATTTTATCAATTTCTGCTAATTTATTCACTGGAATTTTCCTCAAATCATCTAGATTCTTAATTCCATGTTTAAAGAGAATTCGAGCCCTAACCCTTCCAATTCCTTTTACTCTTACCAAATCAAGTAATTCCTCTCTAATTCCATAAACCACTCTATTTCTCAAATCACCTAATTCTTCAAGTAAATCTGCTCTCTCTACGTGCTTGGAAATCTCTCTGAGGCAATAAGATAGCCAGTTTGCATTCTCAGTCATTCTATGCATGTCACCAGACTCAATTCCAAGGCTGTCAGATAGAGATAATTCAGTAGATTCAGTAATCCATGACTGTAAAGCTAAAAGACTTCTTGAACAATCATACTCTGAAATTGGTTCTAATAGCTGTGATGAATTGTTTTCAATCATTAAACTTGCAGTTTCATAGTCTTTTTGTCGTAGTGAAAATTTTGGGAAAAATTCTTCACAATTTGTAATCAGATGTAAATATCCAAACGTATGTTTTCTTTCTTCAGAGACATTCTCAATTGAATCGCTAAAGTATGTTGCAGTTAACGGATCAATATACAACATTGAAGTCTTTTTACCAAATTCAGTTGCTGCATATCGTTCACCTTTTTTAATTATAAGAAATTTACTTGAAAGAAAACGTAATGATATATCAATAGCAAATTTTATTGTAGGCTTTCTTGATTGTAGTCCACCTAATGTTTGTAAAAAGAATTCTAAAATTTCTTCTTTTTTGATTCCAGGATGTGTAACTATGACACTTAGAATATGAGTACGCAAAGATTTGTCATCTGTAATTTTTGATTCAATTGGTTCAGGTTCTCCATTAATGTAATATTCTATAAGATCTTCAGTATTTCCATTTCCAACAATAATTGATTCTCCAAAATCATCGTATTGGGGCCTTCCAGCTCTTCCACAAAGTTGTTTGTATTCTAGAATACTAATTGGTCTATTTGCTCCAACTTTTGCATTATATCTATTGATATTAGAAATTACTACTCGTCTTGCAGGAAGATTGACACCAGCAGCTAGAGTAGGAGTTGATGATAATAGTTTAATTGTTCCTTTACGAAATTCAGTTTCGATTGTTTCTCTACATTTTTGATTTAGTCCTGCATGATGAAACGCAACTCCTTTTTTTACCAGTGATGCCAATGTCTTGACTAGTTCAGTATGTTCATTTTCAGATAGAAGTTTTTTTGATGTTTTTTCTAGTTCGGTAATTTCTTTTTTTTCTAAAATTTTAGATATTGTATCAGATGCTTTTGTTGCAAGAGATTTTGAACGGGTTCTAGTCTCTGCAAATACCAGGGATTGACCTCCTTCTCTTACGGATTGTACGCCTAAATCTATCGGCGTGCCCATCAAACTACGCTCAACTTCAAAGGTTTTACCATCACTCATTGTAACTTGCCCTTCATCACATACTCCTTCAGATAGTGGGACTGGTCTCCAGTCATTTTTTACCAGTTTGCATTCAAGCCAATCTGCAATCTCATCAGAATTTGTAATTGTTGCACTAAGACCTACAATCTGAGGTTTTGTTTCTAAGAGTTTGAGTTGTGTAAGAATCATCTCAAGTGTTGGACCCCTACTTTCATCACCAATCAAATGGACTTCATCAGAAATTACTAGACCAATCTCATCAACCCATTCAGATCCATGTCTAATTATGGAATCCATTTTTTCATTTGTTAAAATTAACACGTTACTTTTCTCTAGATTTTTTTCAATGTTTTCAAAATCACCAGTAGATATTGCAACCTTTATTTTATTTCCTATGGCAATTTTTTCTAATTTTTTAAATTCTGTAAACTTTTCAGCAGCTAATGCTCTTAGTGGACTGAGATAAATTACCTTACCCTTGTTTTTTGATAGAAAACTAAGCATTGCAAGCATGGCAATCAAAGTTTTTCCACTTGCAGTAGGAGCTGAAACTAGTATGCTTTTTCCATCTAACAGTCCGGACTTTATGCTATCTGCTTGTGGGGGATATAATTTTGTAAAACCTTGTGATTTTAGAAATTCAATTGCAGATTCAGGAAGTTTTAGTTTATCTATATTCATACTCGGTTATAGTGACCGGGTTTTGATTCATAAATAGATGCTTCTCTGAGCATTCTTCGGATATAGTTTCTTGCCTCTTCTTCTGTGAATTTCTCACTCTTTTCGAGTTCTTTGACAAATGTTTTCTCTTCAACTGGAACTTTGTTATCACCCTCAAGACCTTTGAGTATATCCATAAACAATTGCATTTTTGAAACTTCACTTCTTGGTTTTCCTTGTAATACACCAAGATCGACTTTGCCGGTATTGACATCAACACCAGCATCTTGCAACATACTCTGAATTAGGAAAATTGCACGTTCGGCATCTTCTTCTTCTACCTTGTCTTTCATGAGTAATCTTGCTCTAGCAGTTGAAAGTCTAACAATTCCTTCTAATTGTCTAGGAGTAACTGTAATCATTTCTTCAGATTCTACATTTCTCATTTGTAGATAATAATCGAGTATTTTGGCTTCAGCCTCTTTAGTTAATTCAGGGGTTCCACGTTTTGCATATGAAAGATATTTTGTTAGTAAATCAACTTCAATAACAGATTTTTTGTCTGTACCTTGCGAAGTGTTTCTTCTAATGATGTGTTTTGCAATTTGCATATCTCTTTCTTTAGTTGGAATATCTCTTACAACAAAGATCAAGTCAAATCTTGTAAGTAATGGGATTGGCAAATTAACATTTTCTGTAATATTTTTGAAAGGGTCATATTTTCCATACATTGGGTTTGCTGCAGCTAAAATTGATGTTCTTGCATTTAGTGTAGCAACAATACCACCTTTTGCAATACTTGCAGATTGTTGTTCCATAACTTCGTGTAATGCACTTCTGTCCTCTGGTTTCATTTTATCAAATTCGTCTATACTTACAAGACCCTGATCGCCTAGTACAACTGCACCAGCTTCTAACATCATAATTCCTGTCTTGTCTCTAACAACTGCAGCTGTAAGACCAGCAGCTGTTGAACCTCTACCAGAAGTATACAAACCTCTTGGTGCAATTCTTGCACAAAACTTTAGCATTTCAGATTTTGCAGTACCAGGATCTCCTACAAGAAATACGTTGATGTCTCCTCTAATTTTACTTCCATCACCAAGTAATCTTTGGTTGGAACCTACAATAAGTAATAAAATAGCTTCTTTGATTAATGATTGACCTTGAATGTGTGGAGCAAACGAATCTATCAATCTTTGATATACATCAGAACTTTGAGCAAGGGATTTGATTAATTTCTCTTCTTCAGGGGAAATTTCTTCTCTGCCTATTTTTCTATCAGTTTTAGAACCTCTACCACTCAAAAATTCGATATTGTTTCCTTCAATTCTTAATCGGTATAATCCACTGTGTCCTCTTTGAACTCCTGCAACTGATTCTTGTTCCACTCGCACTACACCAGTAAGGATAATTCTGTCTCCAGGTCTGGAATTATCTACTAAATCCTGCCTAGTTGTGACATCAATATAGTGAGGCAATTGTCCAGGAGGTAAATCTTCAGGAAGTTCCTGTAATCTTAGAATTTGAAAATCGATAAATTTGCTTGCTTCAGGTTTTAGCTCAAAATCTCTATGTTTACAAGATGGATTATCACAAACTATAGGAATCTTGACATCCATTCCTTTTAGTTGGATTACTTTGGTTGGATGTTCATCAGGACATACGAAGACTAGTTCTTTGGCAAGTGGTTTTACTTCAGATGCACGAACTACCATTCCTGAAACACTGGTAATTTTTCCAATTGTTTCAGCATTAATTTGTCTTAGACTACGCTCTAGTGGGAAATTGATTAATCTTACACGTACTTCATCTTTGATTTTTTCAGCATATTCAGGGAATCTTGTTTGTAATGCTTCTTTGATTGCTCTAGCAAATGCATCAAATATCCTATCAGGATTTTGTGAAAACATAATTTCAATTTGTGGTTCAATTACCAAGTCATTGTAATCTACAATGATGTATTTTGCATTCTTTGGCATCATCTCATCTATTGCATCTACATACTTGTAATTGCCATCTCTATCCTTGAATCTTGTTAAGAATTCCTTTACCTTATCAGATAATGCTGAATCTGTAAATGTACTAGCTTGTGCCATTTTCGTTTCTTTCTCCTCTTATCTGTTTTTCAAATTCTACACTGTTTTCATGGATTGTTTTATAGAAGATGCTTTCCTCGACAGTTAATTTATTGTATAATTCAGAATTTAGTTTGATAGAATCTGCAATCTTTACTAGTTTGCCTCTTCTCATTCTAAATAGTTCTAACATCATACTTTCAACTTTATCAAAATCGTCATTGTTTAATTCCTTCATAGACTCTTTTAATCGGATGTAAAAATGAGGATCAAGTGTGGAAATCTGATATTCACCAACCATTTTTTCTTTTGATAATGCTTGTTTTAGTTGGGTGATCATATCGGGGGAATTGAGTGTTCCTATGTTGTTTTCAGAGAGAATCTTCCCTACCCACTGAGGCATGTTATTGGTATCACCTTGTGTGCCTTCAATTTTCATTCCAGCAACATTATATTTGAAATCTTGATTTATTGTAATCTTAGCATCCTTTAGGCGATATCCTATTGAATGTACTTTTTCTATTTTGTCTATTTCCATTTGAGATCACTTAATCTGATTTGGACCCTCAAGTACCGGATCGATCAATTCTGTTAACAATTTAGTGAGATCAATTGATCCTAATTAATCACAGGCTGATCGCGCATAGTTTATGCACGATTTTGATTTTAACATATAGCATTACACAATAACCAATTCGGATTTATTAATGGGAATTAGCCCTTGATACTCATGTCTGCAACAGGTATGTGGGTAGAAAAATATCGACCAATGAAACTTTCTGAAGTTGTAAACCAAACTGAAATTATTGGTAGTTTAGAGGCTTTAATCAAAGATCCAACAGATATGCCACACTTGATGTTTTCAGGTTCTGCAGGAGTAGGAAAAACAACAGTCGCATTATGTATTGCAAGACAAATTTTAGGAGATTACGCTAAAGACTACACATTAGAGCTAAATGCATCAGACGAAAGAGGAATAGGCATGGTCAGAGAGAAAGTAAAGAAATTCTCAAGGTTTGCTGGAATGGCCGAAGTACCATTCAAGATTATCATATTAGATGAAGCTGATGAAATGACAAATGATGCACAAACTGCATTAAGAAGAATTATAGAAGATACTGCAAAAATTTGTAGGTTTATTTTCATAGCAAATAATATTTCAAAAATCATTGATCCAATTCAGAGTAGATGTGCCACATTCAAATTCACTTCAGTTCCTGAAGAGGATGTAATTGGTAGACTCGAAGAAATTGCCAAAAAAGAAAAGGTAAAGTCAGACAAAAAAGGCCTCAAAGCAATTTATGATTATTCAGAAGGGGATTTGAGGCATGCAATTAATTTATTGCAAGCAACTGCAAGTCTTGGTGGAATTACCGAAGAGAATGTGAAATCATCAGCTGGATTGACAAAGACTAGTGATGTTGATGAAGTTCTAAAAATTGCACTTTCTGGAAAAGTTCCAGAAGCTAGAGAGAAAATGATTGAGTTAATCAAAGTTTATGGAATGTCAGAATCAGATTTTCTAAAATATCTAAACTCTGCAGTGTTCAAATCAAAACATGATAAATTATCTGATATCCTAGAGGTAATTGCAAAATATGATTATAGAGTTCTAGTAGGAGCAAATTCTGAAATTCAATTATCTGCAATGTTAGCAGAACTAGCAAAAATAGAAAATTAAAAACGCAGAGAGAGGGATTTGAACCCCCGTATGCTTGCGCACACAGGCTCTCAAGGCCCGCGCCCTACCGAGCTAGGCGACCTCTGCAAAAAATCTTGTATAATAGCGGTTAAAATCTGTTGAGGTAAAATAGAAAAATAAGAAAAAAGAAAAAATTCTTTTTAATCGTGTGCGTGTGGGTTTTCAGAACCAGATTTCATAATTACATATGTTCCGGCTGCTTTCTCGTGCCATTCTTGGTTAGCTGATTCAATTCGAATAGCTCCTTCAGGACAGATTTCTTGACAAGCCATACAAACTGTACAATCGTGTTCTCTGATTGGTTGTGATTTGTCTGTATAATCTAATCTTTCGTCTTGTTCTGTCAAGCCAGTACCATCAAAAGTTTCCCCCATAACTTTGTCTGCAGGAATATCCTTTTCGGTTCTGTACCATTGGAATGTCTGAACTGGACATACACTCATGCATGAACCAGCTGCAACGCATGAATCCCAATCGACTGCAACAGTAGTACCATGAATTCCAAGAGGAACTTGTTCTTCTCCTCGGTCTGCATAGGCTGCTTTTACATCTTCGTTTGAGAATGCTGCACCATCAGTTCTTCCGTCACCCCAAATATAGTGGAAATTTTCACCATCGGAATGGTTAGTTTGTCCTTTTGGTTTAACATCGTTGTGACAAAAGTCTTCAGGTATTTGTAGATCTACCATGAAAAATAATGTTTTGAAATAATATTTAAATCTAGATAAAATTAGTGGAGACTAAATTTAAAAATAATATAAAAATTAAAAATTTCTAGGTTCTAAATTACAGATTTACAAAGTTTTTGCAGCACTTTCATGTTTTTCAACATTTGACTGATCGACTTTGATTGCTGCTGGCGGACAAACTGAAACACATGCCATACACCAGATACAATCATGTTCTCGGATTGGATCTGCTTTATCGGTTAGATCTTTTCGTTCATCTTTTACATCACTGCCAGTTCCTGCAAAGGTTTGACCAACAACATCTTTTGCTGGAATATCTTTTTCGGTTCTGTACCATTGGAATACTTGTACAGGACAAGCTTCAATGCAAGCACCATCTGCAACACAAGAATCCCAATCAACTGCAACCATTGTTCCACTAACACCAAGAGGAACTTGTTCTTCACCTCTTGCTGTATAAGCTGCAACAACATCTGCATCTGCTAATGTTTCAGCTTTTGAACCATCAGTGTTTGTAGTTTTACCTGGACCCCACATGATATGGAAATTTCCATCATCAAGGCTAATTTTTCCAGTTGGCTTTAGGCCTTCAGGAAAATTTTCTGCTATTGGCATGATACAATTTTCTTAGAGTTATTATTTAAAGCTAGATAGCTGTGTAATGAACAGACAAGTAAATTATCGATCAATTAGGAACGAAAGATTTCCTTACGTTCATAACGATCAAGGATCAATTCTCTGGATATGGATATTATCAAGTATGATGTGTATAGGGGTCCAAATCTAGGAGTTTACATTAGTGTAAATGATAGTATTGGATTAGTTCCAATGGGATTTGCTCAGACCAAAGCTGACAAGCTTGCAAAATATCTAGATATTGAAATTCATCATACTGCAATTGCAAATACAAGATTAATTGGGGCATTGTCTGTTATGAATAACAAAGGAGTTTTACTTCCAACTACAGCTTATCAAAATGAATATGACTATTTGAAAGCTGAAACTGATTTAGAAGTTGGAGTTTTAGATACTAAATTTAACGCACTTGGAAATGTAATCTGTGCAAATGATAAAGGCGCAATTGTATCTCCATGGTTATCAAAACAAGATTGTCAAACTATTTCAGATGTGTTAGGAGTTGAAGTTATTCAGAAAAAAATAGCTGGATTCAACCAAACAGGAGTGGTTCTTGTTGCAAATGATTCAGGTGCAGCCATTCATCCGGAAGCTGATGAGGAAGACATGAAAGTAATAGCCAATGTTTTAGGCACAAATATTGAACAGAGTTCGATTAATAACGGAATTCCGTACGTATCATCAGGCATATTGGTAAACAATCATTGTGTTGTGGTAGGTTCATTGACTAGTGGTCCCGAGATTATGATGTTAACTAGAGCTTTTCTAAATTAAGAATAGATTTTGGATCTTCTGTTAGTTTTTCTAGTGAAATAGTCCCTTCAGTTCCAGTTACCATATCTTTGAGAACAACATTTCCATTTTCTAATTCTTGGGGTCCAACTATGATTGCAAGTTTTGCATTTGTTGCAATATCCATTTGTTTTTTCATGTTACGTCCTGCCAAATCAATGTCAGTTGGAATATTATTTAGTCTAAGTAATGATGTAATAGAGTGAGCTACTTTTTGCATTTCTTCATTGATGTATAATACTGCAACTCTATTTTGATTTGATTCAGGGATTATTTTTTGTTCTTGCATGGTTAACATTATTCTTTCAACACCCCCAGCAACTCCAGTTGCACCAATGTCTTCTCTATTGAACGCTTTGGTTAATGTGTCGTATCTACCTCCACCAGCTAGTGCACCAAGTGTTGAATTTTTATCAAATACTTCAAAGACAATTCCGGAATAGTAATCTAATCCTCTAACGATTCCAAAATTAATTCTAACATTTGAAACTCCTCTGTTTTCTAATGAATCAATTAATGCTTTGAGTTCATCCCATGATTCTAGTTGTGTTGTATCAAACACATTTTCTACTTCTGAAATTGTTCCTTTGATTTGAGAAAATTCAAGAATTTTTTCTAGTTTTTCTGTGTCATATCCTTTCTCTTGAAATTCTTTTACAATTTGTTCTTGTGATTTTTTTGTAATTTTATCTACTGCACGTAAAATATCTGCAACTAATTCTGGTTCTTTAGAATCAAAAACCTTGTTGATATAAGATTCTACAAGATTACGATGATTGATATCAATTGTGATGTCTTTGAGTAATAGAGAATCAAATAATCGGGATGTTATTTCTATAATTTCGGCTTCTGATTCGAGACTAGCTTTGCCATAAACTTCGATATCCCACTGGTGAAAATATCGATATCGTCCCTTTTGTGGTTCATCATATCGAAACACTCCACCAAATGCCGAGATTTTTGCTGGAAGTTTCATTGATTTTTGAGAAGCAGCATATCTTGTGAGCCCCATGGTAAAGTCAAAACGTAATGCAACCTCTCTATCTCCTTTATCTTTGAAATAGTAAATCTCATCACGAATTCCAGGACCAGATTTCGTCTCTAGTGTAGATAATAATTCAATTGGAGATGGATCCATAAACGAAAACCCATACAAATTTGATAATTTCTTGAAATGTGATCTAATGTGTTCAATATTTGCATTTTCTTCACTCTCAAAATCTTTCATTCCTCGTGGTAGTTCCAAGATAATTAGTTCTCAATTGATTGTGATTTAGATATTTCTGTGATTACTGGCAATAGGCTTAAGTGAAGACAGAAAATTTGTAGAACGTCATCATGAGAATTACCATAAAAGATGGATGGAGTGAAAAAAGTAAAATGTCAATTATGGCAATAATTGGAAGTCTTGTTGTAATTATTGCTGTAGTAATTTTAGACTAGTTTCTTGTTTGATTAAATGCTGATAACCAATAATGCATAATTTTCCTATTCAACTCTACAAAGGCATCTGCATTATCATTCCAAGTTTTTGCATTGTTTTTCACAGATTCAATGTTTGAAATTGTAAACTTGTTCCATAACGATCGAAATTTTAACCCCTCCTCACTCATATTTTCAAAAATATCTTTAGCATCTTTTGAAGACATGAAATTGTATCCAGAAGTGCTTAGAAATTCTTTGTAAAGTGAAGTATTTGCAGTTACTGCATTTCTCCAGGTCTTGTAACATTCATTTTGTAAATCAAATAGAGTTTGTTGTATATGAGGAACTGAATGTTCAAGTTCTGTAAAATATTTTTTGTTTAGTTGATCTAATAAGTGAAATTCTTCTGAATTTTTATTTGCAGTCATGTTTCTTCTAAAAAATTAATGAATTTAAGAATATTGAAAAAAATTGAGGCTAATTTTACTTTGCTTTAATGGATATTGGTCTTTGACCATATTTGATGAAAATTAAATTTGCACTTTCTAAAAGAGATTGTACATATGGATAATGAGGATTTTCCATTAGATCATTTTTGATTATGCTTAGATAATGTCTTTTTTGTTTAACTTGTCTGAGTTTTTTTGATTTTGATGCTTCATAGTTTTTCAAATCACTCAAGTTTGCAGAAATATCACATAATTTGATTAATTTTGCACTAAAAGATGCTTCCTTGAGTTGTATAACATATGCTTGTTCTCTTTTTTTTCTAGTCAATTTCAGGTCTTTAGATAATGATGATACTAGAACTGTAATTTCACTTTCAAATTGTTCATACAAATCGTCAAAAGTTGTTTTAGTGTTTTCTATTGTGTCATGTAACCATCCAGCACAAAGAATTTGTTCATCAATTACACCCAAACTTTTGAGTCTATTGACTACATCATCTAGATGTTTTGAATATGGTGTGATTCCATCTGCTCTAAATTGGCCTGCATGTTTATTCTTTGCAAATAATTCAGCACTTTTTACTAGATCCAAAATAATATTCTACAATTAGGGGATTGTTTTCTTCAATATTAGCCAAGTAAACTATAATTTCGAAGAAAGTTGCATTGTAACATGTCAATTGAGAAAACTGTTCTTGCAGATGACCTTGAAATTTGTAGAATTCTTAATGGAATGTGGCAAGTTGCTGGTGGTCACGGTCAGATTGAAACGGATTCTGCAATAGCAGACATGGAAAAATATCAAAGTGGGGGATTTACAACTTGGGACCTAGCAGACATTTACGGACCAGCTGAGTCACTAATTGGAGAATTTAAAAGAAAAATAGGTCATGAGAAATTCCAGGCATTAACCAAGTTTGTTCCAAATCCAGGTCCAATGTCAAACAGTATTGTTACACACTATATTGAGCAATCATTACAAAAAATGGATACTGATTGTATTGATTTACTCCAGTTTCATTGGTGGGATTATAATGATACAAGTTATCTTGATGCACTAAATGTTCTATCAAAATTACAAAGTGAAAATAAAATCAAACATGTTGGATTAACGAATTTTGATACAGAACGCGTTAAAATTATGAAAGAACAAGGATATGAAATTGTATCAAACCAGGTTCAGTATTCAATTTTAGATCAGAGACCAGATAACTTGATGGCATCATTATTTGCAAAACATGGAATCAAAATTTTATCCTATGGAACTTTACTTGGAGGATTCTTCTCTGAGAAATATCTAGAAGTAGATGAGCCACACAGAGGGGATTTGGTTACATCTAGTCTTCAAAAATACAAAAACATGATAGATGTATGGGGGGGGTGGCAGTTATTTCAAGAATTATTGTCTGCATTAAATGAAATAGCAAAAAAACACAATTGCAGTATTGCAAATGTTGCAACTAGATTTGTTTTAGATAAACCACAAGTGGCAGGAGTAATAATTGGAGCAAGACTTGGAATTGCTGAACATAGAGATGATAACGCCAAAGTCTTTAATGTAAAGCTAGACCAACAAGATATCTCATTAATTAGTAGTATTTCTGCAAAAGCCAATGATTTGTTTGAGGTCATTGGTGATTGTGGTGAGGAGTATAGATAGAAATTCAGACATGGAAATTTATACGATAAAACTACTTTGGATGTTGTTTGACTGAGAAGGTTTTACCAAAAGAAGATTCTGATTTTAGTCTTCCAGGACGAATGGATGAGAGTAATTCTGCATATTTTGTACCGGAAATAGAATCAAAATCAAAGAGTAAATCACTTGTAATATTTGGAATAGCCTTTGTTTTAGTATCTACGGGGATTTTTGCATATTATTTTCTAAATCAAAGTGAAATAGATTCTGAAATTTTGGATAATTCTGCATTTAAGACATTAGAGGAAAGAATGGTGGAACATTACAGAGTAGGGCAATTTGGAAGTGATCATGCACATGCAGCATTGTTAGTCTTTGTTAATGGGGACCAGATAGATTTTTCACATCCACGATTTCAACTTCAAAGTAAGTATATTCATTTTGAAAATAACAATCCATATTTGATTCACAAGCATGCAACTGATGTTCCATTAGATATGCTGTTTTCATCATTTGGATTAGAGATAACATCAGAATGTATTGTGTTAAGAGGTCAAACAGATCTAAATCAAAACTGTATTGATTCAAAAAATTCTATGACGGTTTTGATAAATGGAAAATCATTTTCAAACATTAATCTATATGAAATAATACATAATGATAGAATTTTGATATCATTTGGAGATTCAAGTTTAATTTCAAATCAGTTAGAACAGTTAGATAAATTGGAAATTCATGATGTTCCAAAAAGCAGTAAATTAGTTCCAGAAAAAGATATTTCTGTTTAATCAAAAATAGTTCCAATAGATAGTGATCCTTTTAGGCAATAATTCAAAGAAAAATTATGGTTGATTGTGCCCACACGTGGAGAAAAAAACTAAGATTACAAGAACTAATGGTAATTGCTAAAAGAGAAATTGATGCAGGTGAAGATATTGATTTGGTATATGAAATATTGGAAGACGAAATGGAACTACGTTGGAGATTTGTAGGCAGTACAAAGCGACAATACATTGATGATATCAAGAAAATTTTGGCAAATCAGTACGTGTTAACTGTGTAAAAGAGACTTTTATTGAATAAAGTGATACTAAATGTATGGTACTAGCATATATTGGAATTGCTATCGGTATTTTACTGGTAATTATTTTGATTGTCAAAATTTCAAGAACCAGTCCCCGCGAGGTAGCAGGGATTGACGTTTATTGTAAAAAGTGTGGTCTTGAAACCAGAGGATTGAATTGTCCAAAATGTGAAAGAAAATCCCAATCATTTGGAGTATAGTTCACATTGTGTAGTGATGCTTTTAGGGAATGATTTCAGATTTTGTTCATGTCAGAGTTAATTACAGAATATTTTACTTGTAAAAAATGTCATCAGAATTATTCTATATCCATTGATGAAATGAAAGACATACCAACCATGTGTAATGATTGTTGGTTAAAAATGAATATTTGGGAAAAATACGAAGACTCAGATTTGAAAAATGTTTGTTAGATTGTAACAACAAATGTTTAAGTTCAAAAATCTTGATAAATTAATGTGAAGCCCATATCTATTGCAGCATTAGTTGTTGTACCATTTGTATTGTTTATTGCAGCAGGTTTGGTGTATCAATCACAAACTGGAACAGACATTGTTACAGGGGAGAAAACAGGTCTTGCAGCAAATGAAGTTGGAGAAAAAGAATTTGAAAGTATTTTAAAAAATGAAATAGTCGTATCAAAACAAGATTTTGATTCTCATAAATGTTCAGGAGAAGCTAAATGCATTTCACAACTAATTACTAAAATTGTGGATGGCGATACAATTCATACCTCAAACTACAAAATCAGATTATCTCTAGTTGATACTCCAGAGAAAGATGAACCTGGATTTGAAAAAGCAACAGAATTTACGGCTCAAATGTGTCCTGTAGGAAGTCATATTACAATTGATCAAGATGATTTACAACCATATGATCAGTATGATAGATTAATTGCACATGTTTTCTGTGAAGGGAAATCACTAAATTCAGCATTACTCTATAACGGACTAGCAGAAATTTCTACAGAATTTTGTATTACCAGTGAGTTTGCTGACAAATCATGGGCTCAGAGATATGGATGTGAAATAGAATCAGAACCAGTTTCAGAAATTTCTGATTGTGATTCATCTTATCCAGACTTTTGTATCCCAGTAATCCCTCCAGATTTAGATTGTGGAGATATTTCTCAAAAAAGATTCACAGTATTACAACCAGATCCTCATAGATTTGATGGAGATAAAGATGGAATTGGTTGTGAATAATTTAAGATTAATTTAGATTGAAGTACCGTTGGGTTATACCGTCTAGATTATGAACATAAATTCATGATCTTTTGAGCAGTCTTATCAATATCCACATTGGGTTCTGCTGAAATAAAGAGAACTTTATCATCATATAGAAAAGTAAAAGTTACCACATTCTTTCGTCTAGCAGCTGCATATTCTACAGGTCCTAGATTGTCATCAAAATCTTGCCTAGTTCTAATTCTTAATACTGCTTCAATGAACATTTTTTTACGTTCATCTTCATTTTTTAGAGGTTTAATCCCATCTGAAAATGAACCTACAACAAGGTTTCCCATCATGTCTAAAAACCCTGCAAAACGAATTTCAGGTTCTTTTGAAAGTAATTCACATTTTCGATTCAGGGATTCATCAGACATGCTTGATTCATTAGAAGGCTATTGATAAAAACCGTCATTTAATTTTCAATATTGAATATTATGTCTACAATAGGCTTAAGTTTGGATTTTTTGCAGTATATTTTATGGATCTTAATGAAATACTCACAAGAGAAAGGGATTCTCTAAGAGATGAGAATATTGAATTAAGGAAGAAGATCAAAGAACTTGAAACAAAAATTGAAGAGTTGAATAAATGAAAACTCTAATAATTATTGCAATAATAATTTCAATTGTTGTAGGAATTGCATTTACAGTTTTTTTAATTCCATCAATGGAACAACAAAATCATCAAGACATTGATGAGGAAGAACGGGAAAAGATTGCATGGCAATTATTACAAAAAACGTACCTTGAACAAGAATGTAGAGAACAATACATGGGTCAACATGAAGGACTACAAGATTGCTATGATCGTATTGATGAAGAACAAAGATTGAATCCACCCATCAAACCCCAAGAATCAGAAACTTGTTCAATTCAATGTCTTATTTATGATCCTGTTTGTGGCCAAGATGGAATCACTTACAGTTGTGGTGTTGAAGATGCAGCATGTCATGGAATAGAAGTTGAACATTTTGGAGAATGTAATTCATCATCTGAAACAAAAATTTTGTATGTTAATTCTAAATTAGAAGATTGTGTGGGAGTTAGCCCTCAACAATGCATGTTGATTAAAGAAAATCAAGATGCAGAGTGGGAAATGTTTTACGATAATATACATGGATTTGATTATCAAGAAGGTATACAATACAAATTGCATGTGATGATATCCCAAATAGAAAATCCTCCAGCAGATGGCTCATCATTAAAGTATGAATTAATAGAAATTCTTGAACCTCAAAACTAAATTCTGAAATTAAGTCTTAATAGATTAATAAAAAATTAATAGTAGAAATGTTGATTTTTCTAACATTAAATTCAGGGATAGTTTCTTCTCTGAAAATTAGGGATGTAGTTTATTTGGTAATTATTTAAGGAAAAAATAATGAAATCAGAATCAATTGATATTCTGAAAAGTGAAATAGATTACAAGCTTGGTCGCATAGAATTTTTTAAAGAAAGATTAGGGTTATTGGAAAACAAGGAAGATAGAGAATATGATCAATCGGTTAGAAGGCTTGCAAAATTAAAAGAGGAAGTCAGGAATCTATTACAAATAATGAAATTTGAAGAAGCTATAGAATTTAATGAATACAAAGAGATTTTTGAAAAACTAAAAGCTAATGCTTAAGTTCGTTATTCACATAAAGAATTTGTGACTAGAATTTGTAAAAAATGTGATGTTGAGATGGATGTGATGTCTTTGAAAGTGAAAAGACGAGGAAATGATATGAAGAATATTCCAGATGAATACTATTGTCCTAAATGCGACCATACAGAATATGAAAATTAATTCATTTAAAATAAAAAAGAAAAAAGTTAGTTAGCAGGAACTACTATTCCTCTATCTATCATCTTAAGTGCTGTATCTGCTTTAAGACACATTGGAACACCGTTTGATGCTTTCATTACTAGGCTAAATCCTTCACGACATTCAACTTCTGCAGCATCAATGCCGGCAGCAATTTGTGTACGTGGAGTAATCCATGCTAATTGCAGGTCTTTTGCCTTTTCAATGAATTCTTCTCTAAGTTCTTGCTTTTCTTCGTCAGTCAAATCAGATGAGTTTGCGCGGAGTTCTGCCTTGTAGGCTTTCATCTCAGCTAGTCTATCATGAATTTCAGATTTACGTTCATCAGAGATATTGTGTTTCATGTGTTTCATATGATTTTTGAACTTCATTTTGAGTTCTGACTTTTTCTCGTCAGTCAAATCACCATGTTTTTCAATGAATTTCATCTTGATTTCTTCTCGTTTCTCATCAGAAATGTCACGTTTGTCCATGATCATTGCCTTGATTCGGTCAGATTTTTCAGATAATTTCATTGCATGTTTTTTGTCCATGATTTTGTCATGCATTTTGTCTTTCATTTCACCATGGTGCTCTTTCTTGTAGTCTTCTCTTTCTTCAGGTGTCATTTTACACCATTTAGAAATTCTATCAAGTTTAGCAACATCAGTGATTTCTGCTGCACGGTCAGATTCTGCCATTGCACATAGTCTATCATAGTCCATGTGTTTTTTGTCAGTCATCTTGTCATGCATTTTATCAGACATTTTATCATGCATCTTATCTTGCATGTGTGCTTTGTATTCATCTCTGTGCTCCTCAATGAAATCCATTCTATCATCTTCATCTAGTGAACAATATCTGTTCATTTTATCTATGTGATCTTCTGCTTTGTCATGTTCTGCGACATATGCTCTTCTATCCTCATCGGACATTTCACAGTATTTCTCTAGATGTTCTCTCATGTCTTTTTTGTAATCCATGCGATAATCTTTAGAATAATCTCTGAGTTCAGCTCTGATTTTGTCTCCATGCTCTTCGATTAAATCATCGATTGCATCTTGTTCATCCTCAGACATTTCACAATAATTTGCTAGTCTGTCTGTAAATGGTGCAAGTCTTGGATGATCTGCAAGTAATTGACGTTTTTCTTCGTCATTTAGTTTACAATAATCATCTAGTAAGTCATCAAGATCAAAATCATTTTCGTATCTGTCATCGTCGTCGTAATCATCGTCATCATCGTCTGTATTTGTAAAGACTGTACCGTCATCGGTCATGCATTGTTCTGGGTATGATTCCATAATTGGATATCCAGCTTCAACACAGTCTTCAAAATCTTCAATAATGTCGTCTAATTCATCTTCTAGTTCATCTCTAATTTCTGGATCAATTGCATCCATGACATCCCATAATGATTCTTCACGTTCATCATCGTCTTCTATTTCACAGATGATTACAAGTTTTTCTGCATAATCATCTAGATCGTACTTTGATATGGTATCGCTACGTTCATCAAGTGTCATTTCACAAAAGTCTTCTAAAATATCATCGAGATCATCTGATTCAGCAAATGCTGTGTTTCCAGCAGTAACGCCAGTAAACATAATCAGTGAAAAAACAACGCTTAGAAGTTGTGTACTTTTCATTGTGATTTTACGAGTTTTTTGAATATAAAGCGTATCGTAGTATAGTGGAGGATCTTTTATTACAAATAAGACATTTTTATCCAATTTCACGCCTGACAGTCATGAATCTTTTCTACTTTTCTCTTAAATAGAATAATTTGAAATTTTTCTTGTGACTAGACAAGTCAACAAGAAACCTGTTGGTCTGACAATAGTGATGGCAATGCTATTAGCTATTGCACTAGGATTTACTGATTTGGTATCAGAAGATCAAGCAGGTTCACTAGTTCACGAGTTTGGAGAGCTTTTAGAAGGTGTAGAGGCTGAAATTTTATCAATTCCAAATGATACAGCACCAGATCTAAACACAGCAGATACAATGCAGACTGAAACAATTTATTCAGAGTTTGCATATCTACACGCCTTTGACGAAGTAATTCGGAAACAAATTCTCTAAGTACTCGATTGTTTCCTAGTGGAAACTAAATTCAGAGTACTATGTTTTGTATTTTATTTTTTAGTACTCTGTTCCCAAATTTTTTTAGAGTTGTAATTTTTGAACACACATTTTGTTAAGTAGAAAAATTGTAAGATATAATATGAAATATATCGGAACAACAAAACTTGAGCATGGAATTGTGATTCACTATGAAAATAATTGTGGCAACATAGAGTCACATTTTATTGAACATAATTCATAAAAATTCAAAGCATGCATAAAGTACTTACGTAGAATGAATTATCAAGTTGTATGGATACATTTGATGCCATTAAAGAACGCCGTTCTGTAAAACATTATGATCCTAATCACAAACTAACAGACGATGAAATAAATCAATTAATGTCACTAGCTGTACTATCTCCCACTTCATTTAACATGCAAAACTGGAGATTTGTTGTTGTAAAAGATTCAGAAGTTAAAAAACAAATCAGAGCAGCAGCATGGGATCAAGCTCAAGTTACTGATTCATCATTGCTTATTGTCATTTGCGCAGATTTGAAAGCATGGAAAGATAATCCTTTACAATACTGGATAAATGCTCCTAAAGAGACTCAAGATTTCCTAGTATCAGCAATGGGGCCATTTTATGAAGGAAAAGAACAATTGCAAAGAGATGAGGCCATGAGATCTTGTGGAATTGCAGCTCAGACCATAATGCTTACAGCAAAGGCAATGGGATATGACTCAAATCCAATGATAGGTTTTGATCCTGATAAAGTCGCAGAGATTATCAAACTACCAGAAAACTACGTAATATCGATGCTAATGGTAGTAGGAAAACAGACCAAATCTGCAATGCCACGTGGAGGACAACTGCCACTTGACAAAGTAGTATTTAATGATAGATTTTCATAAAAGCCTATAGAGGATATTACTAAAACATGACTAAAACTCTCTATACGGACAAGCATTTGTCAATTTTTGAGGATAAAATCCGCTTCAAATCATGGGTTTTACCCTGGGGCAAAAAAGATGTGATGATCAGTCATATCAGAAAAGTTTCAGAAAAAAAGATGGGATTGTTTTCAGGAAGATTCAGAATTTCAGGATCAAATAATTTTAGAGACTGGTTTCATTTTGATGCTTCACGACCTACAAAAAATAAAGCAATTGTTTTAGAAACTGATTACAAGATATACAAAAGATTATGGATTACCCCGGAAAGACATGTTGCTGCTTTTAATATTCTAAAAAAACTTGTTTGATTCATGACAAATAAATCTAGTTTAAAATCAATTGTATCTTTAAACAAAAAAATTGCTGGTTGTAAAAAATGTCCTAGATTATCAGTATACATTAAAGAGGTTGCAAAAAATAAAGTTAGACGATTCAAAGATCAGAAATATTATGGAAGGCCATTATCAGGATTTGGGGATATTAATGCACAATTGCTAATTGTCGGATTGGCTCCAGCAGCCCACGGAGGAACTAGAACCGGCAGGATGTTTACAGGGGATTCCTCAGGAGATTGGCTAGCCAAAGTGATGCATAAACAGGGATTTGCATCTATTCCAACTAGTCAAACCATTGATGATGGATTAATTTTACACAATGCATACATTACAGCTGCAGTAAGATGTGCGCCACCTCAAAACAAACCAACTCGTGAAGAAATGAATACATGTTTTAATTTTTTGCAGCAAGAAAAAGAAATTTTAAAAAATGTTACAGTAATTCTGTGTCTTGGTAAAATTGGTTATGATGCAGCATGTAAATTGTATGGAGTGAAACCAGAAAAATTTGGTCACAACAAACTCTTCACATATGATGGATTCAAAATTCTAACATCATACCATCCATCAAAGCAAAATACACAGACAGGTAGACTTAGCTGGACTCAATGGTCTGCAGTATTTGCAAAAGCAAAAAAACTAACAAAATAGAAGACAGAAGTTTTCTGCGGGTTATCCTTTACAAGCCAAGCAGTATGCATTGACATGCAAAACGACAATAGGATATTGCGTCTGGATATTCAAAGTTCTGTCTTCAACAATTATTGGTCATAATGAATAATAAAGCAGATCAACAGGATCTTGTAAATTTGTATATAATTTGTCTAATTTTCAAATAAATTTTAAGAATTTATCTAGAACTCTTTAAATTTTATTTTATCTAACTATGATTGACGAGGACTGTCATACTTGCTGAAATTCAGAGAGTAAACTTTGAGGAAGTGAGCAGATAGGAAAAAGGAAGACATGAAAAGGGTACAAGTATCCAGAATTCAGAAGGTCTTCCATTATACCTCGTTTCCTATTTCGTTGAAATTCTAAACAAATGGATATACTGATTGAAATCCATCAAATATTGCATTTCTTAATGTATTTGCAAGATTTGATATTACATTCATTTGTTCACGAATAATTAGATTTTTGTTGTGTAATTCATCTTCCAATTCTGCAATTTTTTTCTCCAAAGAATAAATTCTATCTACCTCATATTGAGAATTTTTTAAAAAGTCATCTGAAGGATTGGTCTTAATTGGAACTTCTACAAGAATTGTTTCTAGTTTATCAGATAATATTTCAATTCTATCTTCTCCTGCATAAGTCCACAAAGGATCATTATACAAAGAGATACAACTTTCCACCATCTGAACATTTTTTTGAATCTTAAAGTTTACTTCATCTAAGAATTGGTATTGGGAATGCCAATCTTCACATTTTTGAAGATTTTGTAATCTAATTTTCATCTCATCTTGAAGCTCAAAAGTTAACGCAGTTTCTGCATATTTTTTCCTAATTTCAGATGAGCATTCTCTTTTTTCAACAGTCTTTGATGCATCAGTCAAAGAGTCATTTGCCATAATTTTATCCTCACATTCAAGAATTTCTGCTCTAATTTTTTCTTCATCTTCATCAAAATGAACATTTTGAGCATAAACGGGTATTGTAGATACTGCAAATAAGAACATCATCAAAATCGATAGTTTTCTCATTAAAAGATCAGAATAAACTTTGCATATAACCAGCACGTAGAAGTTATCAGTATTCTCTAAATACAAAATTCACATTATCATATTCAGTTGGAGCTCTCACCAAACAACTAACCGTTGTTGGTCTTAAGTTCCAATATTTCTATAATCATTAACCTTAATTGTAAAAGCAAAAACAATGAAGCATATACCATGAATATTAAAGTCGGCTGTACTGGTTGGAGCTATCAAGGATGGTCTGGAGCATTTTATCCCAAAAATCTAAAGAATTCAGAATGGCTAAAATATTATTCTCAAATATTTGAGATTACAGAAATCAATTCAACATTTTACAGAATTCCTGCACAAGAGATTGTCAAACGATGGAATACTGACACGCCTAGACATTTCAGATTTACTGCAAAATTTCCTTCAATTATTACTCACGAAAAAAAACTAGATAGGGTAAATTCAGAGGTTTTTTCATTTTTATCATCTTTAACTCCGATTCATGAGAAAATTTCGGCACTAATACTTCAACTTCCTCCATCATTATCCTTTGAAGAAGCAAAACCTAGACTAGGTGAACTTTTTGATTTACTTCCAGATAATTTCTTGTACCCTATTGAAGGAAGACATGAATCATGGTTTTCTGAAGAAGCTATAATATACCTTAAACAAAATAAGCACTGTCTAGTTTGGAATGATGTTGCAGGAGTAAACAACCCCATGCCAATAACTTCAGATTACATCTATGTGAGATTAATTGGAGATCGTTCAATTCCAGATTCAGAATTTGGTAAAGTTTCCAAAAATAAAGAGAATCTTATTTCAAATTGGGCAAAAAAACTCCAAGAAATTAATGATATTCCATTAGCAATGGTAATGGCAAATAATCACTTTGAAGGGTTTGGTCCAGCAACTGCAAACTCTTTAAGAATGAAATTTGGAATGAGAGAATTAATTTGGGAAGAAAAAAACAAAAAACATTAGGTAATTTTTAAAAACAGAAATTCTTCAACTACTAGGGGAGTATTGAAGAATTCCTGCTATCATCCAGCCAAACAATTAGGATGTTACAGTAAATAGGGTGTTTTTGATATTTAAGGCAATGGTGTTATTCCACTAGTGCTAAGACCTATTGCTTCACCAAAATAATATCCAGACAAAATAGTTCCAGAAGACCAAACTAGAGAACCTGCAAACGTATATGTTACAAATTTAGGAATTTTCATTTTAAGTAATCCAGCGGGAATAGAAATCATTTCTCTCATTACTGGAACCATTCTTCCCAAAAATACTGCCTTGTCACCATATTTTTCAAACCAAATTTCAACTCGTTCTAATTTATTTTCATTTACTTTTACATATTTCAAATATCGAAGTAAAACCACACGACCGAGTTTTAATGCAATTAGATAGATAGCAGATGTTCCAATGGTTGCACCAATAGCTCCAAGAATAATCATCGGAATTAATCCAAATAACGTAATACCTTGTTGTGATGCAAGAAATCCAGCAGTTGGGAATATTGCTAAAGTGGGAATTGGTGGAACTATAGTTTCAAGAAGGGCAGCTAAGAAAATCCCTTCATAAAGATGATCTCCTAAAAAATCGGCAATCCAAATCAGAAAAGAATCAAAAGGTTCCATTTGTTTCTGGGAATGAAATCTTACTAAATTACCTTACTAGAAATAGATTCCTTCCAAGTTTTTGTGCCTAATAATATGGACAAGATTTGGAATATTTCCTATATACCAAAATCTTATGATTGAATCATGAATAAATTAGTAGGAATTGCAATTTTGGCAATCATTGTTGGGGGAGTTTCAGTGTATGCAGTATCGCCATATTTTACAGAATCAACTATTGATGAATCAATTCCAACTGGTGCAATAATTCAATCAGAAATAAAAAATAATGACATGATTGTTTCGCATGATAAAGAATCTGTGATGGAAGAAGAAGCTATGATGATGGAAGAAGTAATTCCAGTTTCTTATGCAGGTACATTTGTAGGAGTAGGAGATGGAATTCATGATGCTCAAGGAAATGTATTTACTATTCCATTAGAAGATAATTCAAATATACTTAGATTAGAAAATTTCAAATCAACAAATGGGCCAGACTTGTATGTTTACTTGGCTACAGATGATAATGCATCAGAATTTATCAATTTAGGAGAACTCAAAGCAAATAATGGAAATCAAAATTATGAGATTCCAGAGAATAGTGATCTAAACAAATACAACAAAGTATTAGTATGGTGTAAAGCATTTGGTGTTTTGTTTGGTAGTGCAGAATTATCAACTCAATAATTCCAAAAACTAAAAAAGTAATTTTTTAAGGTTTTAGAAATACCTTCAAAGTATCAGGTTTTTTAGCATGTTTGATAGCTTCTGAGAATTTTTCTAAAGGAAAAGTAGAGTCTATCATTGAATCAACTGAAATAATTCCAGATGCCAAAGCATCAATTGCGGGTTTGAATAATCCACAACGAGATCCAATCAAAGTAATTTCATTAACTACCGTAGGAGTCAGATCAAGATTTTCTCGTGATGCAATTGTGGATTTTAAAATGACAGTTCCTCGGGGTTTAATTAATTTCATAGTATCAGCAAATCCAGAATTACTTCCAGTAGCTTCTACTACCAAATCAAAGGATTGTTCATCAGAGGGTTCAATTCCAATTTTTATCTTTATTCCACTATTTACTAGACTTTCAAGCTTACTAGCATGTCTGCCAAAACATGTTAAATTTGGACAGGTTAATTTTAAAACTTGAATTATTAGTTGTGCTAGTCTCCCATCACCAACTACTGCAACACTCCATTGTGGTTGTAATGTCACTTGTTCTTTTATTTCAAAAGCAGCAGCTAATGGTTCAACAAATACAGCTTGTTCATCAGTAATTGAATCAGGAATTACATGTAGATTTTTTTCTGGTAATGAAAGAAATTCAGCAAATGCACCATTTCTTTTTAAAATTCCAAGAACAGTTCTATTTGGACAATGTCTATCCATCCCTTTTTTGCAAGACTCACATGAACCACATCCAGCATTAATTTCACCTACAACACGTTTCCCAATTAAATTAGAGTTTTCAGCTTTTTCTACAGTTCCAACAAACTCATGACCTAAAATTCCATCATATGCCATGTAGCCATCTAAGATTTCTAAATCAGTTCCACAAATTCCAGCTAAATTGACTCTAACCAATACTTCGCCAGATTTAGGATCAGGGTAATCATTATCATAGTTCATGGTTTTTCCATCAAAACTTGTTGCTTTCATGTAACAAATGATGTTGTTTTCTAATTTTAAAATAGTGAAATTTACAAATGAAAAAAGCTCATTTTTAAATATTGTAAAAAAATTATACAATCATGCCAAGAATCTCATGGTTTGATGTTCCAGTGGATAATCCAGATAGAGCTCAAAAGTTCTATGGCGATGTGTTTGATTGGAAATTTGAGAAATGGGATGGTCCAATGGATTATTGGATGGCAAAAACTGGAACAGAGGAACCAGGAATTGATGGTGGTATGTCAAAAAGAATGCCAGGACAGATGGGAATGACAAATACAATTACAGTTCCATCAGTAGATGAATATGCTAAAAAAATTACTGAAAATGGAGGACATTTGCTAATACCCAAAATGGCAATTGTAAAAGTTGGATGGTTTGCTCAATGTACAGACACTGAAGGTAATATGTTTGGCATAATAGAAATGGATGAGAAAGCCGAGTAAGACCATCTAAATTAATAATTAGCAAGATTACAAATTTTCAATTGAGTTACAAGTTTTTAGATCATGCAACAGATGCAATAATAGAAGTTACTGCAAAAGATCTCAAAGAAGCGTTCAAAGTAGCTGCTGATGCAGAAATCAATCTTACATTAGATCAGGATAAAGTGGAGGAAAAAGACCAGAAACAGTTTTCTGCTAATGGAAAAGATCTTCGTTATCTTTTATTTAGTTGGTTAGAAGAAATTCCATTTGTCCTAATTACTGAAGGGTTCGCAATAAAAAGAATTGAATTTGATATCAAAGAAAAAAACGGATACGAAATTAATGCTATTGCATATGGGGAACCATTAGATGTGAAAAAACACAATTTCAAAGTGGAAATCAAGGCTCCCACATTTTATGACATGGAAATTAGACAAGACAATGAAGTTTACATGAGATTTTTGCTTGATCTTTGAATTGTGTGAATAATTCTTTGCAATTCCCTAGAACAAATTATACGTGTTTTTTAAAAGACTTGACCACAAAATTACTATTATGAGAACAAATCTAGGACTATTTTCAGTATTTTCACTAATTCTTTTAATGATAATTCCAGTCTATGCAGATGTAACCTCTGTAACTATTGACAAAGAATCATTTTCAATTGATGATAAATTTACAATTTCAGGAACTGTGGATGATGAAGGAGGTGTAATGATAGCAGCCCCAATGAAAAAACCAAATGGTGATACATTATTTAGAAACGCATTTTCAACTGGTGGGGAATTTACTTTTACTCCAGTTAATGCAGACGATTTGTTTAATGGAGGTGAAGGAACCTATATTATTACAGTCTTTACGGAATATCAACAACCTGTAAACGGCACTGTAATTAAAATTGAATATAATAATGGAATTGCATCAACATTACCAGACTTTGAATTAATTCTAAAAGAAATTGGAAATAAACAAGTAGATGAAAATGAAAAATTATCTTTTACTGCAAGTATTACAGATTCTCAAATTATAGATGAAGAATATTCATTAGACAAACATCCAAGTGGTGCAACTATCAATAAAGATACTGGAGTATTTTCTTGGACTCCAACTGACACTCAAGCAGGAGGATATATTTTTGATATTGTTGTTAATGCAGGTCCACTTGAAGATAGAGAAACTATCACAGTTACAGTTATTGATAAACCGGTTACTACAACACCACCTGTTCAAACAACTCCAGAACCTGAGCCAGAGCCAGAACCAGAACCACAGCCTAAAGAATTAGGACTAGCATCATTTGTGGATGAAACTAAAGATCCACAAAGTTATGTTGACAGATACAACAATGAGGCAAGCTACAAGAAATGGTTTGACGATAATTTTGCAGAGTATGATTCTATTTACCAAGCAGTTGGATTGGAAGAACCATTACTTATTCCAGCATCATTTGTGGATGAAACTAAAGATCCACAAAGTTATGTTGACAGATACAACAATGAGGCAAGCTACAAGAAATGGTTTGACGATAATTTTGCAGAGTATGATTCTATTTACCAAGCAGTTGGATTAGAAGAGCCAAAAGTATTAGCACCATTTGTTGATCCAAATCTAGATCCGCAATACTATATTGATAGATACAACAAGGAAACCACATACAAAGATTGGTTTGATGAAACATATCCTGACATTACAATTTACGAAGCAGTTGGATTGGAAGAACCAGAAACCATAGAACAAGAATTTGGAGAATGTGGTGAAGGAACCGATCTTGTTGATGGAATGTGTGTGATTGTTGATAATTCTGAAGGTGGAGGTTGTCTTATTGCTACTGCAACATATGGCTCAGAGATGGCACCACAGGTTCAATTGTTAAGAGAAATTAGAGATAATCAATTGATGAATACAGAATCAGGCATCTCATTTATGACAGGATTCAATTCATTGTACTATTCATTCTCACCACATATTGCAGATATGGAAAGAGAGAGTCCAATATTCAAAGAGATAGTAAAAATTGGAATTACACCATTACTATCAACATTGTCTCTAATGTCATATGCAGAATCAGAATCTGAAGTGTTAGGATATGGAATTGGAGTTGTTTTGATGAATCTAGGAATGTATGTAGCAGCTCCAGCAATAATAATTTTCAAGACTAAAAAATATATCAAAATCTAAAAAAATCTTCAGATATAGTAAATCTCAATTGATCTAATAGGTAGTGAAATTTATTATCTGATTTTTTAATTGTAAACATGCAGAATAGAAATACAATGAAAAATAAAGTGATTTTTAGTGTTTTATTCACACTTTGTCTAGTATCTATTCAATTTGCATATGCTGAACCTGAATTTTCCTTTGAATTTGGTACAACAGGATCAGGAAATGACGAATTTGACAACCCAACAGATGTGATTTTAGATAAAAATGGAAAAAATATCTATGTTGTAGATAGCAATAATGATAGAATTAGTGTTTTTGAAGATGATGGGGATTATGATTTCAAGTATGGGACTTTTTGTGATATAGCAGCAATTCAAGATTGTAATGATAATGCAGACGGTGCAGATGATGATGGAGATGGACAATTTAATGAGCCACTAAGTATTGCAAGAGATGCATTAGGGGAATTTTTTGTAGTTGACTCAGGTAATGAACGAGTTCAAGTTTTTGATGATGATGGGGAATTTCAATCAAAATTTGGTTCATCAGATAGCGGATTAGATGAATATCTAGGAAATGCTAAAGGAATAGTTATTCAAGAATCATCAAGAGAAATTCTAGTTTCAAATATTGAAAGAGATTCAATTTCAGTTTTTGACTCTACTGGGGATTTTCTATTTGAATTTGATTCTTTTGATGGGAATGATGATTTTCAAAATCCAACAAACATGATAATTGATAATTCAAATGAAATACTATATGTTTCAGATACAGGAAATGATAGAATTGTTATCTTTGAATTAGTTTCAGGAAATACTTGTCCTAGTGGAACTGATGAAGTGGTTGATGGAGTATGTTTTGTTGAAGAGTTTGGAACATCAGGAAACGATGACGGTGAATTTGATGAACCAAGAGGATTAGCATATGATTCTGTAAATGATCTGCTTTATGTTTCAGATACAGATAATGATAGAATTCAAGTGTTTGAGATAGTTGATGGAAATACTTGTCCTAGTGGAACTGATGAAGTGGTTGATGGAGTATGTTTTGTTGAAGAGTTTGGAACATCAGGAACAGGAGATGGACAATTTGACCAACCAATGGGAATTGCACTAGATATGACTAATGATTTGTTATGGATAGCAGATTCAGATAATGATAGAATTCAAGTGTTTAATCTTAATTCTGAGCCTGCAGTTTTACTTCCTGACAAACCAGATAATCTAAAAGCATCACCAGTTTCTCCAACATCAATTATTCTTTCTTGGGTTGAACCCACCATGGCAGAAAACGTACCAGAGATTACAGGTTATAAAATAGAATATAGAGTTGGATCAGATGATTATATTCCAGTTACTCAAAACACTGGAAGCAAAACCACATCATTTATCCATCAAGGTTTAGATTCTGATGAAACTTATTCATACCGTGTTTATTCAATTAATTCAGAAGGAACAAGTGCTTCATATTCTAGTACATCAGAAAAACCAAAACATACTACAACACCAACTGCATTAACTGCAACGGCAATTGCACCAAGTCAAATTAAACTTTCTTGGTTACCACCATCTGAAACTTTTGGACAATCAATTACAGGTTACAATATTTTACGAGAAATTAATGAAGGAGTATATGATGATTCTGTAGGGAATACAAATGCAGGAACTACAACATTCATTGTTACAAATTTACAAACTGATAAAACATACACATATGCAATTAGTGCAAATATTGGATATGGTTCTACAGGTGAATCCCCAACAGCATCAGCTACACCTAGAGAGGATTCTGTAAATGTGGTAGATGATCCAATAACATCAACTGCGATTCAGATAACAAAGTCATCTCCGCCAATAAAATTAACTGCATCAGTGGTTTCATCATCTCAAATTAACCTAGCATGGAGTCCACCTGTAGAAGACGGAAATTCAGCAATTACAGGTTACAAAATTGAAGTGAAAAGAGATGATAATTCATACACAACATTAGTTGCAGATACAGAAAGTACTGTAAGAACATATTCTCATACAAATCTCATAACAAATTCAAAGTACACGTACAAAGTTTCAGCAATTAACGTAGTAGGAACAAGTGATCCATCAAATGAATTTTCTGCCACACCAAAATCTACCAATGTACAGATTAGTCCATTAGGTAAATTGAACATAGATGAGGGTAAATTATTGCTATTTACAGTCAAGTTACTAGATAATTCAGTCAAAGATGTAGTGTTTAGTCTAGATAAAAACCCTCCAGCAGGGGCAAAAATCATATCAAATACTGGAGTATTCTCATGGACTCCAACAAGTACTGATGGTGGAAAAACATACTCACTAGATGTGGTTGCTAAAAAAGATGGATTGACAGATCGTGAAACAGTAACAATTATAGTAAATGATGTTATGACTTCACAACAACCAGAACCAGAACCACAGCCTAAAGAATTAGGACTAGCATCATTTGTGGATGAAACTAAAGATCCGCAAAGTTATGTTGACAGATACAACAATGAGGCAAGCTACAAGAAATGGTTTGACGATAATTTTGCAGAGTATGATTCTATTTACCAAGCAGTTGGATTAGAAGAGCCATTACTTATTCCAGCATCATTTGTGGATGAAACTAAAGATCCGCAAAGTTATGTTGACAGATACAACAATGAGGCAAGCTACAAGAAATGGTTTGACGATAATTTTGCAGAGTATGATTCTATTTACCAAGCAGTTGGATTAGAAGAGCCAAAAGTTGAAGAAAAGAAATTTGGGATCTGCGGTCCTGGAACGAAATTAATTGATGGAGTATGTACAATTGTTGAAAAACCAGCTGTAAAGCCATGGTGGCAGTTTTGGTAAATAATTTTGAAAGCTAAGTTTTAATCACAATACTTTTTCATAAATAACAATGGGCAAACTAGGCAGAAACCTCAGAATTTGTGGTGAATGTGGAATTGCATATACTTCTGTTAGTTTCACAAGATACATAGATCAATGCCCAATTTGTAAATCAAGAAGATTTGAAGCAATTCCAGTAAAATCACTTGATGAACAGCAGACACAGTCATCAACATAGATTTTTTAGTAGAATTGAACCCCTAAGAGCATTGTCGGAAGACCCAGAAATTGCAAAAATTATGCAGAGGAAAATGGATGAAATGCTCAAACCAAAACCAGAGCCTACAATTGAGCCTGGAATTATAGATTTGAATGATTCAAACTTTGATCAGATAGTTTCTGCTGAGAATCCAACATTGGTAGATTTTTGGGCAGAATGGTGTGGACCATGCAAATCAATGCATCCAATATTTGAAAGCCTCTCAAAAAAATATCCTAATGTAAAATTCGCAAGAGTAAATGTTGATCAAAATCAAAATATCTCTATGAAATTTGCAGTACAATCAATTCCAACATTTATCATGTTCAAATCAGGCCAAATTGTAGATAAAATGATGGGAGCAGTAGGAGCACCTGGAATTCATATGATTTGTAAAAAGCATTCAAGCTAGTAACCGTATATTGGTTCTATTTCTCGTTGAATTCTAATTATATCATTAAACACTTCTTGTTCTTCAGGAGAAAGTTTATGCATGAATTTCTTGAGAATTTGTTTTGCTTCATGTGATGGTGGAAAAGTATAGTATACTTCTTCTTCAAAAATTTGTCTTCCAATTGTGACATCTTTAACAGAACATGCAACCTCATCACCTGTTTTTGCAGTTGATACCGTCTTTTTGTCTAGTTGAAGTTGGTGTATGTATCCAACCTTGCGTCCTTTCATATTCATAAAAGGAATTTTGTGTTTTAGATTTCCAACATCTACACGTACTCCAAATACTGCAGGATTATTATTTCGAAATACCATTCCTTTCATGAATGAGAATTTTGAAATTGGTGTAAGTTCTGCAAACATTGCATCTTCTTCATTAGCAGAATCTTCTTCAACCCAAGCATTATAGTTGTCAATTAAACTATAGATTACTTTGTCTTCAAAGAGTTTGATGTGACTTGTTTCTGATTCTTCTTTTGCATCAGGTAATATCTTGACATTAAATGCCAAAACAATTCCGAGATGTCTATCATTTTCCTTAATGGCTTTAGCCTCAATTACATCATGTCTAGTTACAGGACCAATGTCTGCTTTGGCAACAGGGACTTGTGAGCGTTTAAGCATCTCAACTATTGCCTCAAGTGAACCAATAGTATCGCATTTCAAGACAACTCCATTGGTTTCAGTATCAACAAAAACAGATTTCATTTCAGATTCAATTAATTTAGTATATTTTGCAATCTCCTCAGTATTTTTTGCAACATAAAGAGTACTTCCTGGAAGAACACCTTCAAGTTCAGGGGATGCAATTTTGAATCCAGCTGCTGCATCTATTTGTGGAACCGGTTTGAACTTGTCACGTGGATCACGCATCTCATCAAGAGGTTTGGGTAAGAGCAATGCCTTGGGTTTTGTAACGATTACAGCATCACGTTTTGCAACAACAATACTATTTTCTTTTTTGATTGAACCATCAATGAGAATAACGTTAGCTGTTTGTCCCAATCCAACTTCATCTTTAACTTCTAAAACTATTCCACGAGGTTCTTTCTCGTCCTGATCTAGTCTTTTCTGCAGATATTGCTGTGTTAATCCTACCAAGACACTAAGTAATTCAGGTACTCCCACTCCAGAACGTGCAGAAATTGGAACAATAGCAATTTCAGATTTGAAATCCTCTACACGATAAAATGCCTCAGACTTGTATCCGAGTATAGATAGAGTTCCTACAACATCATAGATTTTTTGGTCCAAATCTGTTTGGATTGATGCATCTTGTTCTTTGATTGCCTGTGTAATGAAAGGTGTTTCAGATTTTCTCCATCCAGAGATTTGATCACATTTGTTTAGTGCAACAACAAAGGGAACTTTTCTGCTTTGTAAGATTTTCAAACTCTCATTTGTTTGCGGTTGAAATCCACGATTCACATCAACTACTAAAATTGCAATATCAGCTGCGGAACCACCTCGAGAACGTAGATTTGTAAAAACTTCGTGTCCGGGTGTATCAATTACTAAAATTCCAGGAACCTTATTTTCTGATTGTTCTAGTTTTTTGTATAGTGGACCACACATTTCTTTGATAGTTTCAGTTGGAAGAAAACTTGCACCAATATGTTGGGTAATTCCACCTGCTTCTCTACCTTGAACACCTGTTCCACGAATTCTATCTAAAAGAGATGTTTTTCCAGAGTCTACGTGACCAAGAACTGCCACTATGGGCTGACGAATTTGCAAATCAGATCACTCAAATGCTACCCTCGATTCGTGATCAAAACTTTCTTGTGAATCTGATGCATGAATAATATTTTCACTAAATCCCAATCCAAAGTCTCCTCTAATGGAGCCAGGATCTGCTTCAAATGATTTTGTTGCACCAATCATTATTCGTGTAGTTGCAATTGCATTATTTCCTTCAATGATCGCAGCAACAACAGGTCCTGATGTGATAAAGGATGTTAGTTCTCCAAAGAAAGGTTTGTCTTTGTGAACTCCGTAAAAATTCTCTGCTTGTGCTTGAGTAAATGTAAACATCTTTAATTTTAAAAGTTTGAATCCTTTTCTTTCAAATCTGGATACAACTTCACCAACTAGATTTCTAGCTACGGCATCAGGTTTTACAATGAATAAAGATTGTTCAGTCAATTCTATTTCTTTCTAATTCCGCCTTTAACGTATTTTTTAGTCCATTTCAATTTTCTTGGATCACGTTTCAAGACTAGTGCATTCTTTTTACATTTTGCAGAACAGAACCATAGCACGGTTCCATCATTTTTTGCAAGCATAGTACCAGATCCTTTTGCTACGGGTCTGTCACAGAAATTACATGGTTTAACTAAAAGACTCATCTAAACACCTATTTGATTTTCTTTGCTTCTCTCTCTGTTTCTCTTAGCATAAGAATTTCTCCCATTCTAACAGAACCTTTGACATTTCTTGTAAGAATTCTACCTTTATCCTTACCAGTAAGAACTTTAACTCTAACTTGAATTACTTCACCAGCAATGCCGGTTCTACCAACAATTTGAATAATTTCAGATTGAACTACTTCTTCAGCGTTTTGACTCATTCTTCGGTCTTACCGCCTTTAATTTTAGCGATGGATGATACAACTTGGTCTACAATGTGTTGTGCATCACCTGCATCCAAAATTGCTGCAGCGGCTGAAGTAATATCAATACCTAATGATTTGCCTAACTCCTCTTTGCTTGGAACAAATGCATATGCTGCACCTTGCTCTTCACATAGAATTGGAAGATGGGCTACTACCTCTGGTGGTTCAACATCTTCAGCGATTACAATTAATTTACTAGTACCACGTTCAATTGCCTTGGTTGCTTCGTTGGTTCCTTTCTTGACTTTACCGCTTGTAGATGATACTCTTACGGCCTCTAAGATAGGATTTACGAGGTCCTCTGGCGTCTCAAATTTAACATAATATGCTTTTCCCATACTTCGTCACCCTAGGGGTTCATTCTCCATTCTATCCATCGCTGGGTTTGGTTTTAAAAGTGTTATCTGGAAATTATTGAGCTTACTTTTTCAAGATATTCAGACATCAAAGTATCTAATTTCTCCTGACTTTCAGCTTCTGCATATACTCTGACAATTGGTTCTGTTCCACTAGGTCTAATCATTACCCAATTTTTGAGATCTATTGAAATCTTGATACCATCAGAAGTATCAGAATTTGGATATTCCTCTTTTAGTAAAGAGATCAATTTTGGGATTTTTTCTGGAGGACATGAAATCTTATCTTTAGTTGTAAATGAAGGAGGTAGACTGTTAATTGAATTAGCAAGTGGTTTTTCAGATGTGGCAAGCAAGTCAAGCATCAAAGCCAATGTCATACAACCATCCCTTACTTGATTATGTTTTCCATACATGTAGCCACCATTTTCTTCAAATCCAATTAGTGCATTAGTTGGAACCATTTTTCGTGAAACTTCAACACTTCCAACTTTAGTTCTAATTACTTTTGATTCAAATTGTTTAGCTAAAACTTCAATGTTTGAACCAGAATTCAAACAAGTTACAACAAGCGAATTTGGATTTTTTTTCAAAATATGTTGTGTAAGTACTAGTGCAGACTTGTCTCCAGTCAATATGTCTCCATTGTTATCACAAAAAATACTTCTATCTCCATCACCATCAAATGCAATTCCCACATCTGCATTGTGTTCCTTAACAGTTTTTGAAAGTTCAGAAAGGTTTTGCGGTGTAGGTTCAGATCCACGTCCTGGAAATGTACCATCAATGTTTGGATTTACAAGGAATGTTTCACATCCAAGTAATTCACAAAAGTTAGGGGCAGATACTGCTTGTGCACCGTTACCTAAATCTAAAACAACTTTGAAATGTTTTGATTCTATTAGTGTAGAATCAACATGTGAAATAATTCCTTTCAGATATGTCTCAATTGCTGTATTTTCAGTCCTAGTTATTCCCCATGAATCAGATTTCTTGAGCCAATTTTTTTGTAAATAGATATCCTCAATGATTAATTCATCTTCACGTGAGATTTCCACTCCATCTTTTGCACAAGGTTTGATTCCATTGTATTGTGGAGGATTATGAGATGCAGTTATCATCAATCCACCAGAATATCCCAAACTCTTTACTGCATATTCTAGACAAGGAGTGGGTACAAGTCCTGCAACATTACAATCAATTCCTATAGAATTCAAAGCAGAACTAACAACTTTACAGATTATAGGACTTGATTCTCTGCCATCATATCCTATCAATACAGGTCCTTTTCCAAAGTATGTTCCAATTGCAAGGGTCATATCATGAACAAATTCTAATGTAAAATCTTCATCGAAGACTCCACGAATTCCATTTGTTCCGAAAAATTTCGCCACAATACTGTGCAATAATAGATAAATTTGTGTTTAATGGCAAATCCGTTGCGGGAGTCGCCCAGCCTGGTCAAAGGCGTAGGGCTTAGGACCCTATATCTTAGGATTTCGTGGGTTCAAATCCCACCTCCCGCACCATTTTGATTTCTGTGAATGATTAATAATGAGAAAATCTTCAGCAAACAAAGTCATGAAAAAGACAGTAGTAGGAATCACAGTTGTAGGTAAAGACAGAGAAGGAATTGTAGCTACGTTTACGAATTTTGCATTCTCTAAAGGTGGAAACATTGAGAAGGTAAATCAAAATGTAATCAAAGGTCTTTTCGGCATGTATCTAGAAGTTTCTTTTTCAAAAGCAGTTGATGTAAAAAAGTTTGATTCAGATATTCAAAGTCTATCTAAAAAAGAAAAAATGGATGTCAGTACACATCATGAAACAAATTCACAGAAGAATATTGCAGTATTAGTTACTAAAGAGCCACTATGTCTTGAAACAATTCTTGCAAATGCAAAATCACTCAAAGGAAAAATTTCAGTAATTATAGGTACCGAAAAAACTTTAGAACCACTTGCAAAAAAAGCAAAAATCCCTTTTGTTGCAATTGAAGACAAGGTTCAAGATAAGGCAGAGGAGAAAATTATTCAAGTTTGTAAACAATACAACATTGATTTAATCTCACTTGCAAGATATATGAGAATCCTTAGTCCAAATTTTGTTTGGAGATATCCAAATAGAATTATTAATATTCATCCATCATTACTTCCAGCATTTCCAGGAGCTTCTGCATATGCACAAGCATTTGAGAGAGGTACAAAGATTGTTGGTGTAACATCTCATTACGTAACGGAAAACTTGGATCAAGGACCAATTATTTTCCAAGACTCTTTCAAAGTTGATCCAAATGACACGTTAGAAAAAATGAAAGCAAAAGGACAAAAGTTAGAAGCAGACACATTGCTTAAAGCAATGAAGATGCATCTTGAAAATAAACTAGAAGTTCGCTGGAGAAAAGTTCACATCAAATAAGTGAATTAAATGACAGAAATCAAAACCCAATTTGATCCTATTCTTAGAAAAACATTATCAAAGAAAAAACAAATTGCCATAATTCCCGTAGGCTCAATTGAGCAGCATGGACCTCATTTACCAATATCAACTGATTCAGATATTGTTACAGAAGTTGCAAAAAAAATATCAGAGAAATTAGGATGTCTTTTACTTCCCACACTAAGCTATGGTGTATCATTTGAGCATGCTCCATTTTTTAATCTGAGTGTTAGGGAATCAACACTAAAAACAGTTCTAACTGATTTGTGTATGTCACTCTTATCTAATAACATCAAAACAGTTTTCATAATTAATGGTCATCATGGAAATCTAAAACCTATCAAAAATCTAGATGTAAAACTCAAAAAAATATCAAAAAATAAACTCAAAGTATTTCCATTGTCATACTGGCATTTTATGGAAAGAGAGTTTGATCATGCAGGGTTTGTAGAAACTTCACTTATGCTTGCAATCTCAAAAAATGTCAAAATGAATTTAGCAAAAAAAGGTCTCATTACAGAAGGAATGACAAAACAAGAAATTACAAAGATTGGAAAACTTGCAAATCAGTCCTTTCCTAAAGCAACCAAAAATGGAATTTGGGGGGATCCTAGAAAAGCAACAAAGAAAGATGGACAAGTGATTTTAGATGAAATCATCAAAAATCTTGGAAAAAGGTGTCAATCTTGCCTTACTGGGCATAGCTCATAGTTTCACCAATGGAAATTTAATATAACGCCTCGATATCCATGTCAATAAGTGATTAATGATGTCCGTTGATATGGCAGTAAAAGTATTGGATGAGAGTATCAATCAAGTTGTATTGATAAAACTCAAAGGAAACAAAACCATAAGAGGTAATTTACTCGGTTTTGACCAACACATGAACCTGCTACTCGATTCTTCAGAGGAAATTCCTGCTGAAGGCGATTCTAAGAGCCTCGGAAGCATTGTAGTTAGAGGAGACAATGTCGTAATGATATCTCCTCCACCAGCACAAAATTAGGTGATTTGCAATGACTAAAGGTACAACTTCTATGGGTGGATTTACAAAAAAGAAAGTTCACATTAGATGCAGAAGATGTGGTAAAAACTCACTTCACAAACGTCACCACCAATGTGCAAGTTGTGGATTCCCAGAGGCAAAACGCAGAAAGTATTCCTGGATTAAATGGTATACATAGATGCAAGAGATTGTTCTAATTCTTAGTTCATTAGCAGGTGTTGCAACAGCAGCCGCTGTACGTAAAATGCCAAGAGACAAAAATCAATTACTCAGTCTTGGTGCCAGTTCACACATTAAAAGTCAAATAAGTTCATTAAAAATTGAAAAAGATATTCTAACTAAAACTATTTCAAGATTATATCAAGCAGAATCTGAATTTTCTAAAATTCAAAAAGACAAATTGTTACTAAAGTATCAACACCAATTAGGAATTGTATTAGCTAAACTAGAAAAACTTGAACAAGCAAGTAACCATCCAGACTTGGGTCCAGTTGGTGACGGATTGATCACATTGATGGATCAAAAATTATCGAAACTAGATGATAGATTGTATGAATTATCATCAAAGATGACAAGTGCCAAAGTTGAGACATCAAAGGTAAAAGTTCCAGAAGTAAAACAAGAAACAAAACAAAAGATTTCAAATGTATTCAACTTTGATAAACCAAAAGAAAGTAAAATGGAACCAATTGAGATTCCCCCAACTAAATCAAGACAATCATTTGAATTAACAACACTTACAAATATTTCAAGGAAGGAACCAAAATTCCCATTATTTGAAGAAGAAAAGAAAGTTACAAAATCAATGCCTCAACCAAGAGTAATTCCTACAGAAGTAATCAAACCAAAAGAGGAAATTGTGCAAGAAATCATTCAACCAAAACCAAAAGTTGAAGACAAAATTGAGATTATTCAATCAGTAACACCAAAACCTGAAATCAAAGTTGAGGTTAAGCCTGACATTAACAAAGAAGTTGCAAAAATAACCGAACACAAAGCACTTCCAGAACCAATCAAAGAAAAACCAGTTACATTAGATGATGACTTTGATGATGATGCAGATGATTTAGATAAAATCAAAGGCGACATCATGAAAGTATTATCAAAACTGGATCAAGCAGAGGTAGAGTAATTGTCCTACGATGATGCCATTAAGGCATTATCAAGTGATGCACTAAAATTTGTAAAAGATGATTATGTAATTGGTTTAGGTAGTGGACGAGCAGCTACTGCACTTGTAAAATCACTTGCAAAATTAATCAAACTAAAGGAGTATAACATACGAGGAGTACCTACATCATTACAAATTAAATTAATTGCAGAAAAAGTAGGCATACCTCTTGTAGAAGCAGATCAAGTGGAATACATTGATGTTGTGTATGACGGAGCAGATCAAATTGATTCACAAAAATATATAATCAAAGGTGGAGGAGGTGCATTACTAAGAGAAAATATTTTGTTTAGTCTTGCAAAAAAAGTTGTAGTGATGGCAGACAAAACAAAGTTTGTAAAAAATTTCAACAGAACAGTTCCAGTTGAGATCCATCCACTTGCTAGAAATTCAGTTACTAAATCAATAAAAAAACTAGGGGGAGAAGCAGAAATTCGTTCACTTGATAGAGGATATCCATTCTTTACTGAGAATGGGAATATAATTTTGGATTGTGATTTTGGAACAATAAAAAATCCAAAAATTCTTACTCAAAAAATTAAACAAACCACTGGAGTTTTAGAATCAGGAATATTTCTTAGAAAACCAGATGTAATTTACAAGGCCAAAGAAAACGGCAAATTTGATATTCTTTAAAATCTTATTTTTCAGTAAATTTTCCTACTAAAGGAACAAAAACATACTTTGATTGTCTTTTAATTTCAAGCATTCCTTTAGAGGTTTTTTGTAACAAAACCAATGACTGAGAAGAATCCCCTACAGGTGCAATAATGAGCCCATTTTCACGTAGTTGTTCAAGTAATGGTAAAGGAATTTCAGTACAAGCAGCAGTAATTATTATTCTATCATAAGGTGATGCTTGAGGATACCCAAGACTACCATCACATAAAATTACATGGACGTTATCTATTTTCAATTTTTTTAGATTTTCTTGTGCAAATTTTACTAATTCTGGATGACGCTCAACAGAATAAACATCTCCTTTTCCTACCAAGTAAGAAAGGATTGCACTTTGCCAACCAGAACCTGTACCAATCTCAAGAATTTTTTGTCCATCTTTAACATCTAACCATTCAGTCATTCTTGTAACAACACCAGGTTGAGAAATTGTTTGATTTTTCATGATTTGAAGAGGTTCATTGTAATACGCATTATCTAATTCAGATTCTGGAACAAATTCATGTCTTGGAATTTTTCTTAATGCATCTTCTACATATTTATCAGTTAAAAATTTAGAATTTTTTAGATAAGCAATTAAATCATTTAATGCAGTTTGATATTTTTTTTCAATAACTGTCAAACAAAACACTTTACGATTTTAAAGATCAATGTTCAGTTTCAGGATTGTCATGTCTGATTGAATTCATGAAGTCTTTGTGTTCTAACATTAATTCTATCATTTGTTCTCTCAAATCAGCATCATCCATTACTGCATTAAGCATAGGTTCCATCATTTGATCAGACATCATTGCCATATGAGAAGGATCTTCAATCATCATAGCATGCATATCTTTTGTCATTTCAGAATTTATCCATACATGATGAATCATGTCCATCATTTTATTAGAACTTGACATGGTCATAGAATGGGAATTCATTGAATGTGAACTCATTGAATGATGTTTGTAATCAGGACACCAAGGACAATTTGCTAATCTTTGTTCATGTATTTTTTCACACATTGGACAACCCATCTTAGAGTCATTATGATCCATACTACAGCTCATTGATTTTGTATGGTTTTTCATTCCATCACTTTTTCCACCACACATTCCACCATCCATCATCATTGAATCAGAGCCATGGCCCATTCCAGTAGTCATTGGCTGATGAACAGAATCCATCCATGCTGAATGAGATTTAAGATGATTTTCCATTTGTGGGTGATTTTTCATGGTATGAATCATTTTTTCACGTAATTCAGGATCCGTGGTCATTGGGGCTAACATATTTTTGAGTAATTCAGGATTATCTTTAATTTGTAAAACCCATCTATCCATAGTTTGCATCATCATCGTAGAATTTTTTTGTAACATTTCATGCCAATGATGCATAACTTTTTCATTTGATGCCATGCTATTCATCAAATGAGTCATCATATCAGGATTTTTATCCATCAATGATTGATTGTGATTACCATATCCTCTATCAATTAATTTCAAATATGTAGATGGCATTACACATGCAGGATTACCATTACTTTTTTGTAACAACAAATGACCAGATTTACAAGTCATCATATCAGTATCTGCAAATTTCTTCCACTGTTGATGAGGAGTCATTTGTTGAGCAAATGAATTCTCAAAGAAAGAAGGACTAATAGCAATGCTTAGAATCATGGCAAAAAGAAATACAAATTGAGAATTCAATGGGAACAATTGATGTTTTTCTCTTAAAAAGCAATCGTAGAAAACCAAATTTGCAAATTAATTATTTAGAAAACAAGTTAATTTTTCTATCAACTAGTTTACCATGACCTAGTTTACCTATCACTTCAAAATCCTCAGCAATTAATTCACCGCGAACAATTGTTTTAACAGGCCATCCTGTTAGATTTCGTCCCTCATATACAATATAATCAGAGAATCCACCAAACAAATCAGAAGTTACAGTTTTTTCTTTCTTCAAATCTATCATTACAACATCAGCATCAGAATTTTTCTCAAGGGTTCCTTTTTGAGGATACATTCCAAATATTTGAGCAGCGTTTTGGCTAGTAAATCGTACAAACTGCTCAAGTGAAATTTTCTTTTGATTTACTCCATCATTAAGTAAAATAGGAATTACTGTGCCTATTCCAGGGAATCCTGCAAGGGCACCCCAGACATCATCTCCACCCAATTTGAGTTTGAGTTGATTTGCAACGTGATCAGTACCTATTGTATCAATTTGGTTATTTGATAATGCATTCCAAACAGCTTTACGATCATTCTCTGTTCTTATTGGAGGCATTACCTTTGCAAGATATCCTGATTGTTTTTCATATGAAAGTGTCAAATAGTGAGGACAGGTCTCGACAAAAATTTTAGTTCCAAGTTTTTTTTCTTCTTCAATTTGTTTTAGTGCACGCTCTGATCCAATATGTACAAAGTAAATTACACAATCATAATCTCTACCAAATTTTGATACTGTTTTGATTGCTTTAGCTTCATACTCAGGAGAACGACTAGAAGACCAAGCTGATAATCCATCCTGATGTTTTTCTTTTGCAATCTTAATTCCACATCCACATGATTCATAGTCTTCTGCATGTACTAGTACTGGACAACCAAGCTCAGCTGCAGCTTTAACAGTTTGTTCAACTATTTCATCAGTAACATTTACTTCAGCTGCAACAAGATTTGGAGAGTTTGGAGGCATATCCATATAGACATGACCGACTTCACCTCCAAGATTCATGTAAATTTTAAAAGATGTAATTCCTTTTTCAACACAAAAATTCATCTCGTTAATTTGTTGTGGAGTAAAAATTGAAGCATGGATTGTATAATCTACATAATGATTTTCAGATGCTGAATCAAGTTGAGATTGTAAAGAATTTGAAAAAGGATCACCTAATCTTAGCATTCGCATCATGGTTGTAATTCCACCAATTGCTGCAGCATGAGATTCAGTTTTTGCAGCTTGATTAATTGGAGAATAGACTCCATAGTGAACATGTGTGTCAATTGGTCCAGGAATTGAAACTAGTCCTGTGCCATTGATTTTATGATCACATGCAGGCGTATCAGTTGTAAATCCAACGATTTTTCCCTCATCGATTAGGATATTTTTCTCCACCATCCCTTGAGGAAGAATAACGTGTGAATCGACAATTACAGTATCATACGTCATCTACAAATTTTATTCAATTCAGGCTATTATGCGTTGAGAAAATGAATAAAAGAACAACTGAAAATGAATATTCTGAGGGCCGGTGGTTTAGGAGTATAATGCCTCGTTCGCAACGAGGATGTCGAGGGTGCGATTCCCTCCCGGTCCACTTTTCCAGAAACTATTATACATAAATGGAAAATACCATCTTCATGGAAGGTTTTGACGGCAAAAAAGCTGCACAAGATTACATGTCAAAGCATACTCTAGCATTCTCTACTCCAGAATTAACTCTAATGAGATTTGCATTTTGGTTAGGAGATTCGGTTCCAGATCCAAAAAAGGATGGAAAGGGAATTCCAAGAATGATGACATATTTGGTAGAACAAGACTTTGAACCTGTTTTAATTGATGATGAGACATATGTTCCGTCAGGTGCAGTAAAAAGTTCAGCACTAGTTGGAAATGCATTCAATGAGCAAATTCCAGATGGAAAGTTTTGTTCTGAATGTGGTACAAGTCTTTCAGCAACTGCAAAATTCTGTCCTGAATGCGGAACAACTCAATAATTAAAAATTATTTTTAAATTTTGATTTTATGCTTTAGCGCCACACTTGGTGCAAAATTTTGCACCAGCTCTAAGTGCTGCTCCACAAGAAGAACATCCATTTCCACCTTGTTGTTGTGGTGGTACCGTTTGTCTTGGCATTAAAGATGGATCCGGTGATGGTAAAGTTCCAACATCTCCAAATGCTTCTTGTGCAGAAACAATTCCGGGTGGACTGCCACCTACTGGATTATCTGCAGTTCCTGCTCTTGGTGGTTGACCCATTCCGCCAGCCATCATTCCTGGTTGACCCATTCCGGGCATCAAACCTGGAGATTGTGTATTACCAGAACCAGAGCCTACAGATTTTTTTAATTCAAAAATTACTTTGATAGCTAGAAATTCTAAAGCAGAATATGCAACTGTGTAATCACCTAATTTTTGGAAGAATTCTTTGTCACTGATTTGGCCTTTCTTGTACATGTTGTTTGTATCTAGAAATGATTCATAGTATCCTTGAGATTCATCAAACAGACTCTGAAGTTTGTCAAAGAGCATGTTTAGTGTATCAACTTCACCAAATGACATATTGTGACTCAATTTTTGGAATATTAATTACTTTAGGATCAAAAAAGAGGAAAACGTGTGTTTGAATTTATGCGAGTGCTCTATCAATCATACCTTGGTATGATTCTTTAGATGCAGCACCCACTTGCTGGCTAACTATTTCACCTTTGTTTAATAGGATTAAAGTTGGAATACTAAAGACATTGTATTTTGATGCCAATTCATTGGCTTCATCAACGTTAACCTTGACAAATTTTACTTTGCCATCATAGTCAGCTGCCAGTTCTTCAACTACTGGACCTACCATTCTACATGGACCACACCATTCGGCCCAAAAGTCTACAAATACAGGAATGTCAGAATTGATGACATCTACTTCCCATGATTTTGCATCTGAAATTTGTGTTACAGCCATTCTATCATTATTTTATTACACGTACCTAAAAACGTTCACCAGAATTAACACCATATTTTTTGTTGGAAAATTAATTTTGATATATACTTAAATGACGTTTTGGTAAATCTGAAATATGAGTTCAGAACTTAGACTTAAAAAATTACGAGGATCCGGAGGTTATGTGATGGCTACTGTCACTGACGAACAACAAATGAAAGGTAACTTGGGCGGTCCTGATCTATTTTTGGCACCAATTGGAAGACTTGATGCTGATAAAATTACTAAACATTTTTGCAATACTTGTGAGAAAGAATTTGAAGGTCCTCCAAAGATTGAATTTGAAAATCCAAACGAAGAAGTTGCAGAAAATCTAATTCTTGCAGAACGAGGTCAATACATTTGTAATTCATGTAATGCTTCAATTGCAGAATACAGAGACTTCAAAAAAGAAGATGAAGCAGGCGAAGTTGGAAGTGCAAAACCATTAGAACCACAAGTTCAAAATGCACCACAGCCAGAAGTTGCACCACAACAAGTTTCAGAAGTTGCAGCAACACCAGAAACTGTAACACAGCCAGGTCCTGCAACATCAGTTACATCAATTGAAGGAAAAATGGTATTTGACGAGAATGCAAATAAAATTGGAACTGCAAAGCAAGTTGGAATTGATTCAACCCAATCTATGGTTTTAGTAATTACTAAAGAAGATGGTACCGAAGGAAGTATTCCATGGAATAGCATCAAAAAAATTGGAGAAGTTGTTCTTTTAGGAAGTCCAGAAGCTGCTCCTCAACCAGGAAAATGTTCTAGTTGTGGATTTGTAAACAAAGAAGGTTCCAAATTCTGCGAAGAATGTGGAAATAAAATCTGATAGCTAGTAAATTTAATCAATGATACTATAGGCGAGAATGTAATTGGCAAAAAGATCAATCCCTAAAGGAGTAGTTAAAGACATCATAATTGTCGCAGTAGGGGTTTTAGTCATTTGGATTGGCTTGCAAGTTGCATTTGGAACACAAAATCCATTTTATGTTGTAGCAAGTGGAAGTATGATTCCAGTTCTAGAAGTATATGATGTATTGATAGTTTCAGGTCACGAGCCTTTTGAAGATATTGAGGTAGGTGATATTATTGTATTTAATCGGCCATCAGATCATGACAGGGTAATTGTACATAGAGTTGCCTCTATTATGGAAGAAGATCCCAAAACAATTAGAACTAAAGGAGATGCAAATCCAGCCTCAATTCCAGGAACTGATTTTCCAATTACACAAGAAGAGTATATTGGAAAAGTAGCATATACGCTTCCTCAAGTAGGATACATTACTCAATTACTAAAACCTCCAATCAACTATGTCATTATTGCAGTAGTGGTAGGAATAATGATTGTGAAACAATTCGTGAAGAAAAAGAATGAAAAAGAATTGTCATTTACAGATCCATTAGATTCAGTAAATCCCGATACAATTGAAGAGTTATCTGATATTGATAAGATTGAAAAAGATTCAGAATATTCAGAACATGTAGAAAAAACTGGAGACGTTGAGGAATTAGATGACACAGATGAACCTGAAAATCAAACAAAAACAGAAGAAATTGATGAAACGTTTGAAGGAATAGAGGATTCTATTGATGATGTAGAATCCAAAGAAAAAGAAGATCTAAAGAAGAAAGATAAAGAATACTAATTTTTCAGGCAAACAGGTTCACATATGCCCATATACAAAAGCAATAGATCGTCCTGCTTGCTTGGTAGTATAATTATGTCAAAATTACTAAAAAAGGATCCTGAGAAATTATTAGTTTCAAGAGTAGAATCACTTATCAACTAGCAAAAAGGAAATTTCCTAATTGAAATATTTGCTTGTTTTTTCAATTTTATTATTAGTAGGTTCGGCATATGCACAATCTCCATTTCGTGATACTGCAGGCCTAACACAAAATGGTATTGAGTGGTGTGAAGAAAACTATCAATTGTATAATTTTATTGGAAATGATTTCTTTGAACATCATCATCATTCAATTGAATCAAGATTATGCGGGAATTTGTATAATGATGATTTGTGGATGTATTCAGGATCAGATAGATATCAAAAATTAATTGAACAAAGTAGAATGTATTATGGTTTAGAAATTCAAGAAAGTGCTAATGAAGCAAAAGAAGGTAAAATTGATACAAAAGCAGTAAACATTAATGAAATTCCACAAGAAATTCAACAACAGCAAAAAGAACTAGAAGAATCTAAAGTTGAATCTAATATTATTGAGAAAGAATTTCCAACAATAGAAGAAACAATTGATAATTCTGAAGGTGGAGGTTGTCTTATTGCTACTGCAACATATGGCTCAGAGATGGCACCACAGGTTCAATTGTTAAGAGAAATTAGAGATAATCAATTGATGAATACAGAATCAGGCATCTCATTTATGACAGGATTCAATTCATTGTACTATTCATTCTCACCACATATTGCAGATATGGAAAGAGAGAGTCCAATATTCAAAGAGATAGTAAAAATTGGAATTACACCATTACTATCAACATTGTCTCTAATGTCATATGCAGAATCAGAATCTGAAGTGTTAGGATATGGAATTGGAGTTGTTTTGATGAATCTAGGAATGTATGTAGCAGCTCCAATTATGTTAGTTTATCAAATAAAAAATAAAAGAAAAAAGAACTAAGAGTTCTTGTTGATGTCCCCACAGATTCCAGGTGTGGAATCATCAGGTTGACATTCAGGAGCAAATCCTTCAATCTCAATTATCTTTCTATTACCGGTATTGTTTCCATTACCATTTCCATTACCATCGTTTTCATCAGTGAGTTCAAATTTCATCCAAGCTACATCATTTGATACATCAGCATCAACAAATGAATTTGCAGGATTCCATGTGTGTGTTAGGAAATAGATTCCATTTGAAAGATTGGTAATGTCTATTTCATTACCTTCAACTGATTGGTGGTATTGATCAACCCAACCTGGTTGAATTCCTTGTAATCCTACCTCACAATCCCAATAGATTCTCTGAGATGTTGGGGATTCACTACCATCGTATTTGAAAACATTTGTAATACAAAATCCAACTTTGATAGATGCTGCTTCGTCAACTATTTCACCTGGAACATCTGGGTTATTTGGATCATATGCTCTAATTGCAAATTCTCCAACATCATTAATGTGCCAATGGTTGTGAGTTTCATGGAAGATGAATTGGCTTACAGTGTCATGCCAAATTTTTTGATCAGTTAAACCAAAGTTGCCTTCATCATCATATAGATTTTGGAAAGCGTCTTGGGTTGTACCTTCATCAGCATCAGGATCTGGGAATAATGGTTCAAATTCTAGAGTTCCAGGACCAAGATTAGCCCATACATTAGTAAATCTCAAAAATTCATTTTGTTGTTGATTATGAATTGCAAGATGTTTTGGAACACCAGGCGTCACATCTGGAAGAAGTGCGTCATCAGGGACTGATGTAACATCATTTCCACCATTGTTGTTACCATTACCATTACCATTACCATTACCATTACCGCCTGGAGCTGCTGCAACATCCAAAATCATGGGTGTTGCAAACATGAATCCAATTGCAAGTAATACTGGAAGTATTAAAAGTGGTTTTCGAAAGTTTGTTTTTGAAAAAGTCATTGATCAAGACAAGAATGTTTAGTAGATAAAGTCCTGTCAGTAAGAAAAATAACAAGCTGTTTTAAAATATATGAAAAAATGATTTTCATAAAAACCTATCATATAGAAATTAAATAATTTCTTTGTTTAAAGAACAGAATCTTTTGTTTTGAATACTCGTTTAAAGTAATCAGATGGTTCTTTTGGTTCTTGAATATCGTTTGTAATACCAGCAAGATTTTTGGCTAAATTCTTTTTGTAACCTACTTGCATTTGTCTTTGAATTTGGATTCTTTGAGCTTGTGGTGAGCCTGCACCATGCATTGATTCTGTTAAATAGCCAACGGCATTTCTACCCAAAGTCATGTTTTCAATTAATCTTAAAATTCTCATTCTGTTTTCAACATCAACACCTTTTCTTCCAGCAAGATATTTTTTGAGTAGTGGTCCAGCTTCAGGATGTCTAAAGTCCTTCTCAGATGGTAATGTAACTACTAATCCACCTGCAATATCTTGTGCTAGTCTACTAATTTCATATGGAAATCGTGTAACGTTATGTTTACAAACTTGAGCAAGCATATCATCATTTAGGAATACACCAGACTTCATCTTCTGTCCTTGATGGGATGATGCAATACCTGCAGCAAATATTGTTTCATTTAGATGAGTCATCTCAATAATTTTATCTTTAATGTGAGAAACTTTAGGAACACCGTTGTAATCTGCAATTGTAGCTGCTGCTCCAATTAATACATCACCTAGACCTGTTTTGCATACATAACTACGTCTATGATAACACGTAAATCGCTCTACAAGCATAGATGCAAATTCATATTCACCATTCATGAATATTTTATCCCAAGGAATAAACACATTATCTAAAATTATCAAAGCTTCTTGTCCTCCAAACTTTGCATTACCATCATCAATGTCACCTTCCTCCATACTTCTGGTATCACAAGATTGTCTACCGTAAATGTAAGTGACTCCTTTTGCATCTGCTGGAATTGCTCCAACAATTGCCCAATCCTTATCGGTTTCAGTTAGTCGGATTGTTGGCATTAAGATGATCCAGTGAGAGTTAATACAACCAGTTTGATGTGCTTTTGCACCTGAAACATAGACACCATTTTCATCAGTCTTTACAATTCTTGTAAACAAGTCAGGGTCATCTTGTTCTGCAGGACCTTTGCTTCTATCACCCTTAGGATCAGTCATAGCACCGCCAATTACAAAATTTTCTTTTTGAACCATCTTTACAAATTCTAAGAATCGTTTATGATAATCAGTTCCATGTTTTTCGTCAATTTCAAACGTAGTAGAATGCAAAGAGTTCAGTGCATCCATTCCAACACATCTCTGGAAACATGTTCCTGTGTTTTGTCCAAGTTTTCTCTGCATTTTATTTTGTAAAACTAAATCTTCTGCACTTTCAGCAATATGTAAAAATCGATTTACTTTCAATCCAGAAAGTGATGAATCAGCAGAAGCTAGTGCTTCTTCACGTACTGCAAGATCATAAGTTTCTGCAACAGCATTAATTGATGGTCTAATAATTGGATGATCAACATAATTTTCTACTAATTCGCCAAAAAGGTAAATTTTGAGATCGCGCCCTCTAAGACTTTCAATGTAGTCATCACCTGTTCTAATTGTCTTTAAGACATTAGCCATGTAATATTATTCATCTTGATGTTGTATAAATATTCTAAATTGGCAAAAGAGAAATTTTACGAATAGATTGCGATCAGAGGCCTATTCTAACATCAAGAATTTTACAGCCTTTTCCTTTTTCCATCACTAGAACAGGATTCATATCTAATTCTTTGATCTCTTTAAAGTCAGAAACTAATTGTGACAATCTCTGAATACATTCAGATAATTTTACAATATCAGATGGTTTCTCTCCTCTAACTCCTTGAAGTAATTTTTGAGTCTTAATTGATGCAATCATGTCATCAGCTTCTTTATCAGTTACTGGTGCTAGTTTGAATGTGACATCTTTAAGGACTTCAACATAAATTCCCCCCATTCCAAGCATGATAACAGGACCAAATCCAGGCTCTAGTTTTGAGCCTATGATTAGTTCTTTGCCACCTTTTACCATCTCTACAATCAAAACACCTTTGATCTCAGCCTTTTTGTCATATTTTTTGGCATTTTTGATAATTGTTTTGAAAGCATCTTTAATTTCATTGTCGTTTGTCAAGTTTACTTTGACACCACCTGCATCAGACTTGTGAATAATTTGTGGTGATGCAATTTTCATCACTACAGGATAACCAATTTTTTTAGCAATTTTTATTGCTTCAGTTTCATTTTTGGCAAGTGCACTTTTTGGTAATGGTAATCCATATGCTTTGAGAACTTCTTGTCCTTCTTCTTCTAACAGATTTGGTCTTTTCTCTTTTTTGACCTTGTCAAAAATTTTCTTTGCTTTAGCTTTGTTTACTTTGAATTTGGTAATTTTTCCTTCTTTGGTATTTACCCAGATTGCAAACTTTATCATTGCAGCTAAAGTTCGAATTGCTCCTTCAGCATATGTGTAATAAGGAACATCTCCTTTGGATAAAATTTCTCTATTTGTAATACCTTCATCTAATCCCATCAAACTTGCTAACATTGTTTTTTTGTATTTTTTTGACATGGAAACAACAACTTCAGCAAGTTTATCATAATTCAAAGTTCCAGAAGGAGTACACATTGTAATTACAGAACCGACTTTAGGATGTTTTAGTACTCTATCTAAGACATTGTGGAATCTGTTAAAATCAGCATCACCTACAATATCAACAGGATTTCTAGAGCTTCCCCAAGGAGGAATCACTTCATCTATCTTTGGACGAATACTATCAATTTTAGCCATTCTAATTCCTGCCTTAGAGCAGGCATCAGTGGAAATAATTGCAGGACCACCTGCATTTGATACAATAACTAAACCACCTGCTGTTGGAAGTGGTTGTTTTGAAAATGCTGTTGCATAATCAAAGAGCTCTTCCATGGTATCAACTCTGATTGCACCGGATTGTTTGAGTAATGCATCATAGATTTCATCTGAGCCCATCAGTGCTCCAGTATGAGACATTGCAGCCTTTGCACCCTCGGGACTACGTCCTGATTTGAGTACAAGAACTGGTTTTTTGAGTTTTTTAGTAATATTTTTACAAACTTTGAGGAATTCTTGACCATCTCCCATGTCTTCAAGATACATTACAATGACTTTGGTTTGTTTGTGATTTGCAAGAATTTTAAGAACATCAACTTCACTCATTGCAGCTTTGTTTCCAAGACTAACTACTGCAGAGAAACCAATTCCTTGAGCACTTGCATCTTCAACTAGTGCAGCACAGATTGCTCCACTTTGTGAAACAAGTGCAATTTTTCCAGACTTTGGAGTAATTTTTAGAAAAGTAGAGTTCATCATTGTCTTTGGATCAAGATTCATGACACCAAGACAATTTGGTCCAATGATTTGGATTTTGTATTTTTTAGCAATATCTTTTATTTCTTGTTCTCGCTTTGCACCTTCTTCATCAACTTCTTTGAAACCTGCAGTGATAATAATAACGCCTTTGACTTTTTTCTTTCCACATTCTTCTAACACTGGTGCAACCAATGTATTTTTGATAACAATTACTGCAAGGTCAATTGATTTTGGAACATCTAAAACACTCTTGTATGCTTTTTTGTAAAAGACAGTATCTCGTGATGGACTAATTGGATAAACGATTCCTTTGAATCCATTCATGATATTTGATGTGATTGTTGCACCAACACTTCCTCTCTTATCTGATGCACCAATTACTGCAATTGATTTTGGTGATAGAAAGACAGATTCTGCCATGTATGTTGAATCTAAAGATTTTGTATAATAAAGTTATTCTCGGAAATTTCTGATCTCTGATTTTTAGCTTCCCAGCATTTTTCCAGCCAAATTCTCTTTTCTAGGAACCCAAACAATTGATAAATTTGAAAATTTTCCAATTATTCCCCATGCTTCTCTAGCTAAATTTCTTAATTCTTCATTATTTATTGCAAATTCATGATTTAGTTGGTTTACAGTATTTTTAGAATCACTATGAATTGTAATTTCTTCTGTTGATTCAACATACTTGTTTAAAGCTGAAATTATTGCTAGATATTCTGCCTGATTGTTTGTTAAATCAGGTTTTTTCTCATAAAATGATTCGCCAGTTTCTTTAACAAAATATCCGTATCCACTATTTGTTCCACCAGAACCATCAACGTAAATATTAATTCCCATCTTTATACAACCTCGTAATTTTCACAGTTAGATTTAGCACTATCATGTAAATAATTGTAGATATTCCTTGAGATAGAATTGATGCTAGATATGGATCATAGTTTATTGTAAGGAAATAATATTGCATAGCCCATCTAACAACAGTATATACAACTTCAGCAATTCCCAGTGAAGTGATTAATTTTTTTAAATCATGTTTTAGTTTTGCAGTATCAGTTTTCCCAGAATCTAATCGATATTTTTTTCTATTATCAAAATAAAATAAACTGCTAAAAACTGAAAAATAAATTGCATAGTCTGCAATTGTTGTATATGTTGTATTTAGATAATCAGCTTGATCAGATAAAACTTGAGCAATAATTGCAGAAATAATTATTGATGCTGTAAATGCAATGAGAACATTTTTGTTTAATTTTAGATATTCTTGTAACACGTCTTAGAAGATCATTTGTTACAAATAAACTAAGATTAGTCTAATGTAATTTTCAAAAATATAATTAATCCTGCAAGTTCGGCAATTCCTACTCCCAGCATATATGGGAAAATTTCATGGGAGAAAATCTCTTCCATCGAAAAGTATGCTAATGCACCAATAACATTATGTAAAAACAACATTCCGGCTACAACTATCATGCCTAGTGGAAGCTGTGCTCTAGTTTTTCCATACATTTTTCCAAAAATACAGATTAGAATACCAAGTATGCCCATATTTGCAATTGAAACAATAGATAAGACTAGAGAAGTAGATTCCATTTAGAGTAAAACAACTCCTGAGCTTTTATTTACTTTTATCCAATTTTCGTTCAATTTCTTCAAATGTCTCCATATTGACTTCTAGAAAAGTCGAGATAAAGTAGTTCACATTGTATTTTTCTCCAACTTTACTGATCATGTTATTTTTTTCTAATACTCGTATATGATGTTGAATTGCCTTGTAATCAAGTCCAAATTCTTTTGCTAATTGATTTGTGTTAAACGGATTTTCCTTTAATTTTGAAATTATTTTTAAGCGATTTAGTCCCCCACGTGAACCTGCAAATACAAACCACAAGAGTCTCTTTGCATCTGGATCATTAGCCATAAGTTATGAAATTCCTTCCCATTTACTACTAAAAGGTATTCTGGGACAAAGTAGAAAGTATAAAAAACAAATCAGATAAATTTGAATGAAGAAGAAAATGATGTTAAATTATGATGCACCATTATACAGACCGCCATCAGAAGCTAGATCATTAATTTTTCAAGTAACTTTAGGTTGTTCATTTAACGAATGTTCATTTTGCGACATGTATAGATCAAAAGAATATTCTGAAAGACCATGGGAAGATGTTAAAGATGAAATTGATATGATGGCAGGTTATTTACCAGATACAAAACGTGTTTTTCTTGCAGATGGTGACGCATTAAATCTAGATTCTGAATATATGATTAAAATTGTAAAATACATTAGAGAAAAATTTCAAAATATTGAGAGAATTTCTTGTTATGCAATGCCTATGAATATTCTAAAGAAAACTTCTGAGGAATTAAAAAAGATGAATGAAGCAGGGTTAGACATGTTCTATCTAGGAATTGAAAGTGGTTCAGATGTTGTTCTAAAAAAAGTAACAAAAGGAGCCATTGCAAAAACCATCATTAAATCAGTAAACAAGGCAAAAGAAGCTGGATATGTAATGTCATGTATGGTAATTTTAGGATTAGGAGGGAAAAAATATTCAAAAGATCACATTAAAGGTACTGCAGAAGTTCTCAGTGCATGTTCACCAAACTATGTTGGGGCATTAACACTCTATTTAGAAAATGGAATCAAGCAAGAATTCATTGACAAGTATAAAGGAGAATTTGTTAGAATTAATGATGATGAATCTTTAGAAGAGCTATATGATTTGGTGAATCAAATTGAAACTAAAGAAGAAATTGTATTTAGAGTGAATCATGGATCTAATGCTTACACAGTAAAGGGAACATTCCCTCAAGATAAACAAGAAATGTTAGAAAAAGTACGATGGATGAAAGAACATCCAGAGATTGTACGCCCACAAGGATTACGTGGATTCTAGATTAGGTTTTCTTGATATTGATATACTACTTTGAAGATTTTAACTGAATAATCTCCGTCAAATATTTTACTTGAAATACCATTTTCAGAGTTTAATACTCTAAACTTGTACTCGTAACTACCATTTGCATTAACATCTGTTTGAGCAAAATGAACTGCATCATTTTCTTTAAAAATTTGAATGATTACCGGATATCCTTCCACATGATTGGCTATTTTTCCTTCAACAAATGCCCATGGCAATGAATTTTCTTCAGGAGAATGGAAAGTAACAAATGTTTTTTCAAGTGCCATATTTCCACCAAGTGGAATAATTTCAGTTTGAGATTCATGAGTATGGTCATTAATTAGAACTTGGCCTGAATGAGGATGTGCAAAAGCAGTATCTATGGAAAAAGACAAAAGAAAAGTCAAAGTCAAAATGCTAGAGAATAAAATTATTTTGTTCATATCGAAATGATTGATTCTAGTAGTTTAAGAATTTTTCAAACTAAAGATCATCAATTATAGATTTGAGATTTTCAGGAAGTTCTGGTAATTCAGTGTGGCTTTCATTATTTTGAAGAATTTCAGGACCAATTCGTCTAACTCTTTGTGTTCCAAGAAGAGTGTCTATATTTCGCTGAATATCTTTTTCAGATAGAATAGATTTGAGTTTTTCAGTAACAGTTGCTTCATTTTCATATTTTTTAATCCCATATTGGACAAGAATGATTTTTTCTTCAGATGAAAATTCAGTCATGATGTAGGCACATCATTAATGGCTAAGAATCTTTGGTTGATCAAATATAGTTAAAATATGATGAATTGTGAATTAACCTACTTGGCAAGTAAATTTCAATTGATTTCAAATGTTCTAACTACGAAAAGATATGCGTCAATCGCAATAATTGGTGGGACAGGTTTGGGAATCATCTACTACTTTTTGACAATGTCAATGCTTCCATCTCATTTAGAAACTACAATGGAGATTATGCCTTTTTACATTGTAACATCAATTGGATTGACAATCACAATCTCAGCATTAGCTGGAATCAATTTTGCAATGATGGCATTTAAAATTAAAAGGATGAAAATGATGAATTCTGTCAAATCAAACTCTTCAGCAGTGTTAGGAGGAGCATTTGCTGCATTCACACCTGGATGCCCTGCATGTACAGCACCTTTAGCAGTAATTTTAGGGGCAGTTGGAGGATTATCATTATTTCCAATGCAAGGATTAGAATTAAAATTCATTTCAGTTGGAGTTTTGATTTTTTCTATTTGGTGGATTGCAAGAGGACTTCAAAGTAAAAGTTGTTGTAAAATAGGCTAATTTTGATTCAAAGTATGATTTGTTTGGTTGAAAATCATTTTTGAAAATTAACCATTTTCTTTTAATTAGATTTTCACATAACATAGACATGTCAGCAATAAATAACGAATCAAAAAATAGATCAAATAGGAATTCTATTTTTATTATTGGCGGAGTAATTCTAGTAGGAGCTGTTTTACTTTTTGCCTATCTAATGTGGTATGTTGCCCCAGAAGAATATACTGAAAGAGTAGAAGTGATAGCTGTTACTGATGCAGGATGTATTGCCGAAACCTTTGATGGCTATGCAGTAAACATTGGAGATTGTCAAGCACAGCAAGGTGAATACGTCAATGCGGTAATAGACAAAAAAGTTAAGGAAAGAGCTGCTGCAATGAATCCAACCAGTTAATTTTTTAATCAGACTTTTTTGTTAGTCTTAATTAGACTACCAAAATTCCACTAGAGATTAGATATTGAATGCCTGCAACAAAATCAGAATCTGCTACTAATCCTTCTGACCACCAACCTGCATTCTTTTTGACCCAATCAGGAATTTCTTGAGATTCAGATGTAATGGAGTCAGTTGTTGGAATAAGAAGAATATCTTCCTTGATCAAAAATTGAAGTGATTGTACAAATTCTTGATCTCCAATTATACCAGAAGACCACCAACCTGCATTCTTTTTGACCCAATCAGGAACAGTAGGTGTTTCTTTCTTATCCATTTGTGATTGAGAAAGTTCAAAGTCAATTTGAGAAATTAGAAAATTTTCAAAGTTTTGATAATTTTGACCTGTTAAAATCAATTTCAATTGATATTTTCCATTTTCAGGAATGAAAATTGATTCTTTAGCCATTCCATTTTTTGCTAAAATACCAAGGTAAGATTCACCAGAACCAATATTTGACCAAATTTCTTTCCCAGATGAATCAATTATACTATATGCAAATAAGATTTCTTCTGCAGGATTATTCGAAGAATCAAAGAAAGAAAACGTAAAAGGAATATTTTTACCAGTTTCTAATTTTGAATCCCATGAAACATTTGCTGAGACATTATTGTCAAATTTTAAATCTAAAACACTGTATTCAATCAAATTTCCAGGTGAAATTTCAACGTTTAAGGAATTATCATTATTAAATGAGGGAAATTCTTCATTAGGAATCTCAATTTTAATTATATTGACATCTCTAGATGAAACATCAAATTCTATAAATTCATCATTTAGTTGTGTTCCTTCCACAAATACATCTACAGCGTATCCGTCTTTGAAGGATTCAAAGTCTTTTTCTAAAATTATTACTTGTTCGAAATTGGAATGATGTTGATGGGCATTTGGTTGAGGAGTTGTTTCAAAAGTTATCTTTTCTTGTGAAACATCATAGTTGAAATTTGAAGTTTCACTATTGTAGGATTTTATAGAGATAGGAAATTCCTGTGCATTTGCAGTTTTAACAAAAAATGTTTCTTTCTGAGGGATCTCTACAAATGTTTCAAAAAGTAAATCTTTGGTAGTCATAGTTTTTGGATTAGTTGCTCCTACAATGGATACGTTGATTTCATATTGACCATTCTTATCAAATACAGGTCCTTGAATAACAGGAATTGAATCACCTCTTGCATAATATCCGCCTGCAATAGGATGTTTTTCACCATAATACGTTGTGCATTTCCAAAGATCTTGATGAATACATTCTGATCTGGGTTTTATTTCTAAATCCAATTTTCCATCTTCATCAAAAAAATATTCATTTGCTACAAGATCATTCTTGTAGAAGATTTGAATTCTATATGTTACACTCTTTACATTGATGTCAGTATCACTATCAAATAGCCTGATTGAAAGATTGGGGTTTTCTGAATCATCTAATGTAAAATCTTCAGGAGTAAGTAATGCAATTAAAGATAATTTCAATCCATCAAAATCAACGGGTGGAGCAAGAGAACCAGAATGATGTTGTGCATATGCAGGAGAAAATGTCACAGCAATCAGCAATACAAAAACAACCAAAAATAATTTTTGAATCATATTGTCTATATTCAAAATTAATTAAAATATAATCTAAAATGTCGTATTTAGTTAGAAATTAGGCATAAAATGGGCCCACGGGGATTTGAACCCCGGATCTTCGCCGTGTAAGGGCGACGTCATAACCGACCTGGACTATGAGCCCAGAAACCTACCTTGTTAAAATCCATTTAAACTTTGAGACAAGAGAAAATCTAGAAATTTGATAATAAATTGAGATAATCATGAATGTTTTGAGTTTCTTTTCAAGTCCAATTGGATTAGGTCATGTAACTCGAGATATTGCAATAGTAAATAATTTTGAAAATATTTCAACCAATTTTGTCACAGGAAGCGGAGCTGCAAAAATTCTAAAAAAACTAGATTACAAAGTCCAAGATGTATACAGTCCACCATCATTTATCATTGAAAATGGAACATTGAAAAATCCAGCAAAATGGTTATGGAATTATTATCAATATTATAGAGATTGTAAAAATATTTCAGAAAAAATTCTTCAAAAAGATAAACCAAATTTAGTGATTAGTGATGAAGATTTTGCATCATTAACAATAGCACAAGAAATGAAAATTCCAACTGTATTAATAACAGATGTTTTAGAAACTCATTTCACTAAAGGAATAGCATCATTCATTGAAAAAAAGATGAATAAATCAATGCAGGAAATAATTAAAAAATGCGATACAGTTATTTTTCCTGAAAATGGAAAAGATGAGAATAATATTAAACGAGTAGGTCCAATTGTTAGACAAACAAATAGTACAAGAGAAGAATTAAGAAAAAAATTTTCTTTTGAAAAAAAGACCATCATCATATCTATAGGAGGAACCAATGCAGGAGTTTTTCTCATAGAAAAAGCATTAGAGGTAATTTCTAAAATCAATCAAGACATAAAAATAGTTCTGGTTTCAGGTCCTGCAGTGAATAAAGAATTCAAAAATGTAAAAAATTTAGGATTTGTAGATAATTTACATGAACTAATTTTTGCAGCAGATGTAATTATTTCATTAGCAGGAAAATCAACCATTGACGAGGCTAACGCTTATGGTACACCTTCAATATTCATTCCCATTAAAGGTCATTTTGAGCAAGAAGACAATGCAAAAGAACAAGGATTTGTATTTGAAGATATTAACAGATTAGAGGAATTAGTTTTAGAAAAACTTGAAACAAAAAGAAATCAAGTAAATACTGATGGTGCTAAAATAGCATCAGAAATTATTCAAAAATTGATGGTTTAGCAATCAAATGCTTAATAGATGGCCATTGGATTTTGATAAAGTATATTGACAAAGTTAATTGTTGCAAAATTTGGTGGAAGTGCCTTAGGTCCTAATGGCGAGACAATTCCCAAAATTATTCAAAGAATTTCAGATTTGAAAACAGATTGTAAAGTAATTACAGTTTTTTCTGCCCCATTAACAATTCACAATGAAAAAAAACGTTCTTTGACGGATGTCATTTTAGAGCAGGGTAAAAATGCAGAAAATGGGATAAAACCGTCTTTGGATGTTGTAAAATCAACTTATCAAAAAATTCTAGAGTTTGTTGATGAAAATAACAAAGAAAATTGTAAAAAAACTATAGATTATCATCTAGAAAAAGCACAAAGTGCCTTAGATACTGCATATAACAACAAAGAATTTATCAATGAAGTACGTTCTCAAGCATTAGCATTTTCTGGAGAAATACTGATGTCACATGTAATGAACCATATTCTAAGAAGTAATGGTATCAAAACTGAAGCAGTAGAATATGATGATTGGCCAATTATTACTGATCACAATATAGAATTTACAAATTTTCTCACTGCAGAATCCAGAGAAAAAATGGGTAAAATTGTAGAATTAGTAGACAATAATGAAGTAGTGACCATAGGAGGATTCATAGGAAAAACGGTAGATGGGATCACTACTACATATGAGCGTGGAGGTTCAGATAGAACCGCAGCTGATCTAGGAATATTATTTCATAAAAAATATGAAACAAATATTGATTTTGAGAAAGATAGTTCTGTAGTTTCTGCCGATCCAAAAATTGTAGATTCTGACTTGAGAGAGATCATACAACTATCATACAATGAAGCAAGATTAGCAGGAATGTTTGGAATGAAAATTTTAGATCCTATAGCAATTAAAGAAATTGTAGAAAACGGAGTAGACATGCCAATCACTATAACAAATATGAAAAATCCAGAAAAAATTACTACAATTAAAAGAAATCTAGATGAACAGAAAGGACATCCAATTAAAATAGTAACAGGAAAAGAGAATTGTGCTATTTTTAGAATTGAAACTAGTGCAATTCAAAAGCTGTTAACATCATTAGAAAAAGACAAACATTATAGTGAATTTATCATTTTATCTCCATTTACAAAAGATGGAATAGAATTTTCTAGAATATTATTTTTGGATGGAGAATATGTTAAACGAAATGAAAAGTATCTTTTAGGATTTGATTCACTTGCAACTATTACATACAACAGAGGAGTAATTACATTAATTGGTGATGAAATGTGGAGAGTTCAACAAGTAGCTTCTAGAACTAGTGCAAAGATTGGTGAATCAGGATTAAATATTTTAAACATGGATGCACAGGAAGAAACTTCAAGAATAATTATTGTTGTAGAAGATACACAAGATAACATTACAAAAGCAATCAGAGCAATACACCAAGAAATTTCAAAAATTAATTTTATTTAATGTAAAAGTGGCGTTACGGGATTTCTCCTGTAAACCGCCATCATGGGTTTATTCTTGGACCTTTATCTAGAGTTAGTCCGGCGTTACCCAAAACACGCGATACTATATGTTGCAATTTCTAGTATTTAGACCTGATCTATATAGATCCATTCACATACGCTCAGCTGCGTACCACAAAACAATTCCAATACCAAGTAAAGCATACCACTTGAAATTTTTCTTATTCATGAAAATATTGGCTGAGCCTAAATCCTCATCTTTGTATGTAGTCAAACGAATTTTTCTCATTTCAAAAGCCTGACCAACCAAACCTACTACGAGGCATGCAATTCCTGCAAAGCCCATAGTCCACTCCATACCATAATTTACTCTTTATCAGATATGTAGTTTCAGATATGCCAAATATTCTTCAAAAGATAATTCTTTAAATTAGCATGGATTTTTTGCTCTCCTATGAAAGAGATTGGTAAAATATGGATGAATGGAAAATTGGTTCCATTCAAAGATGCCAAAGTTCACGTATTAACTCATGCATTACATTATTCAACATCAATATTTGAGGGAATTAGATGCTATGATACTCCAAATGGATCAGCAATTTTCAGATTACCAGAGCATGTTGATAGATTTTTCAAATCTGCAAAATTATATTCTATGAAAATGCAATTTTCAAAAAAAGTAATTTCAGATGCAATCATAAAAACAGTTCAAGCAGGCGGACTCAAAGAATCTTACATTAGACCATTAGCATATTATGGATATGGAACAATGGGATTAACACCAACTACAAACAAAGTAGATGTTTCAATTTCATGTTGGGAATGGAAAATGGGGGAATCAAAAGCCGGTAAATTTTCTGGAGCAAAATGTAAAGTGTCTAGTTGGACTAAAATTGATTCAAGATCTCAACCAATGCAAGCAAAAGCTGCATCAAACTATGCAAATGCTGCTCTTGCAAGAATGGAAGCATTAGAAAATGGATATGATGAAGCCATCATGTTAAATTCAAATGGTAAAGTAGCAGAAGGTAGTGCTGAGAATATTTTCATAATTAAAGATGACATAATTCAAACTCCCCCACTTTCAGCAGGAGGATTAGAAGGAATTACCAGAGATGCCATTATTCAAATAATTGAAGAAAATGGTGGATTTGTAATTGAACGTGATCTGGAACGTGATGATCTGTATAACGCTGATGAAATCTTTATGACAGGAACTGCTGCAGAAGTAAAATCAGTTACTCAGATTGATAAAGTTAAGATTGGCAGTGGTAAAATGGGTACGATTACAAAAGCACTACAAAAATCATTTACAGATGTAGTCATGGGCAAAGATGAAAGATTCTTGCCTTGGTTAACATTTATCTAAATTCCATGAAGTTTTTTACCCACAATATAGAATAGAAATTATGGATTCTTGTGCTACTGGCGATACCCAAGAAATTTGCTGGTTTTGTAGAAAAGGTCGTCATGATGATTGTATGAAAGAGATTCCAACTCAGGGAAAATCAGATGGACCGCATGATTGTACATTTGATACAAAACTTATCCCTTGCAAGTGTCAACATTAACAATTAATCTCAAATACAGCTTTGTTTGAAAATGTCTATGAATTACAATAAAGAATTCTGGAATAAGTATTCAGATGAAAATGAAGCACGATATAACGAAGAATTTTCAAAATTTGTAAGAGATTTAGCAATTTCATTACGTTGCACAAGTGTATTAGAAGTAGGCTGTGGTACAGGAATTGATTTAAGACTATTTCCAGATACATTTCAAATTCAAGGAATTGATCTAAATGATAAAGCATTAAAAATTGCTAAAGAAAAAACAACAATTGCAAATTTTAAAAAAGGCGACATCACCAAACTTCCTTTTGAGGATTCATCAATAGATTTTGTTTTTACTCATGGATTGATGAATTATTTAGATGATGATGCGGTAGAAAAAGGAGTAGCAGAGATGTTTAGAGTTTCTAAAAGATGGATTATGAATTGTGAAAAATTCAATGAAGAAGAAAAGCAGATCGATGAAAATCAAAAGTTTAGAAACATGCAAAAGAAATGGCTTGATTACAAGGTAAAATTTGTCAGTAATGTCGACATGCATGAAGATATTGAACCTGACAAGCCTAGATTCACTCTACTGAAAAAACTCTAGTTTTATTTTGATTGTAGTTTTATGTTTTGTACAGATAATATTTTTGGCAATATGATAGTAAATGTTGTTGGATTATTTGAAACTGAGATTTCTCCTTGATGCTGCTCTATAATGTTTTTACAACTTGCCAAACCCAATCCAGTGCCCTTTTGTTTAGTTGTAAATAATGGTTCAAAGATTTTTTCTATGTTTTCATCTGGAATTCCATCCCCAGAATCAACAAATTTCAAAATTGCAACATTATCTTGATCACTTATGACAATGTCAATTTTTCCTCCTTCATGCATTGCCTGAATTGAATTTATTATAAGATTGATAAATACAGCATCGAGTTTTACTGCATCACAATCAATATGAACATCTTTTTTAGAAATTTTAACTTGCACATCTTTTGGAATATTTACTTTATCTAGAGAGCTTTGAACAAGTTCAACTAATGACACATTTACCAAGTTTAGTGGAGAGTTTCTGACATATCCTAAAACATCATCAACTTGATGAGATATTCTATCAATACTCTTTTCTATCAAATCAATTCGTTTAGTTACATTAGCATCAGATATTTTAGAATCTGCTGGACTTTGCTTGATTAAGTCAATGGACATTTTCATTACAGAAAGGGGATTTCTCAAGTCATGTGCAAGACGACCAGATAATTCACCAATTGCAGACAATCTTTCAGATTTGAGAATTTCATGGGTTTTTTCTTCAACAAGATTTTCAAGATTATCCCGTTGTTCTACTAGCTCATTAGTTCTCATTTTTACTAGGCGTGAAAGATTTTTGTTAATAGTAATTACAATTGCTGCAAATACAGCTAACATTGCTACAACACCCAACATTATGTTTTGAGTGGACGTTTGATCATCTGTTTCTATAAAAATAGAGTGAACAATAGAGATGAGTATAATCATACTGACAATAGCAACAGTTAATGGAATTCCAAATTTACTAATTGTTTCAAATTTGATACTTTCAGTAAAAAATATAGTTCTATTTTCTGATGTAGGTAAATTTGCAATTTTCAATCTAACATGAAAAGCAAAAATGATCAGAGTGTAACTATAAAGATACATCAAGTCAACTGGATGTCCGTCATAATATGCACCGTCAAGTTCAGCAAAGAGGAAGAAAATATCTGAAACTCCATATATTATAAAACCAAATAAAATCAACATCCAAGAAAGACTTGCTCCTTGTTTTGCAAGAAACAGTATACCTACGATTGCAGGAACCAAAACAATTGCACTTAGAACAGGATATGTAAGAGCAATAATAGTAGGAAATGCATCTTCTTCAAACATGTCATCATATGCAGCTAACACAGAAGGAACCAATAATGAAAATGCCAGTCCTATTGCAAATAACCAAACATTTCTAGGAACTTTTTTTATCACAGGTTTTAACGATAGGAAAAGAAACGCAGTAATTAGAGGATAAGATGCAACGTAAAAAATATCTGCCTCAGATGGAAATGGTTCACCCTCCCATACATGATCATATAGTTGCCAAATTTGTTCTGCAATAAACCAAAATGCTGCTGCTACAGCAAACATTGCATATCCTTTTGATTCAAAATTTTTCTGCTTATGTAATTTAATAGCAAGAATAGATGCATACAAAGTGACTACTCCTGGAAAAATAGCATATGCTGGAATAGCTATCAAAGAAAATTGAGAGTCGTCTAGAAAAGGTCTTGTTTGATAAATTAACGTAATACTCAACAATACAAGAATCAAACTAATGACAATTTTTTTTGGATTTTCCAGTAATGATGTGGAAATTGTATCTTTTTGACTCATTTCAATAATCCTCTTAACTTCATATTATTTCCAATTTTAATAGAATATACGTTTTCTAGTGATTTCAATTGCATTTTTCCTTAAAATGCATTGACAAAATCTATAATTAATTTGGCATATGTCATAATTTGGAATTACGTAGTGTTTAATAGTAAAGTATGAGAATACTATTCTGGGCATGGGTAGAATAGTACTAGTAGTAGAAGATGATGTAGATTTAATTGGAATTTACAAGGAGATTTTGGAATTACATGAATTTAATGTAGAAACTGCAATGAATGGAGAAGAAGGAGTTCAAAAATTCATTGACTGTAAACCATCTTTAGTAATAATGGATGGAGATATGCCAATACTAGATGGTTATCAAGCTTTCAAACAAATCAAAACAATTGATACAAATGCAAATGTCGTGATTGTTACAGGATTTTCAGAATTTGAACCAAAAAGTCAAGAAGCAATCAAAGAGGGATTAATCAAAGTAATTTCAAAACCGTTAGGAGTAGATGAATTACTTGCTCTAGCAAAAAAGTATACAGAAATCAAAGTAGAAGAATAATTTTTGAAATTAAGTTAAAAGCGGGTCTAAAGGGATTCGGACCCTTGACAACCGGATTAAGAGTCCGGTGCGCTACCTGGCTGCGCCATAGACCCACCGAAATAGATATGCCTAGAGTTGTTATTAATCTTAAGATTTTAAAATAAATGAAAATTTAGTTTTGTGCTTCTGCTTCAATTTCATTGTACTTTTCAATGATTGCTGTAAGTGCAGTTGAAACTGGAACATCGTTCATCTTTTTCTTTTCGGCTAGGAGTTTTTGGTATGCATCTAGTGTAATGTACACTGGAATTGAACCATTTCCTTCTAGTAATCCTCTAACGTTGTATAGAGCTGTTTCCATTCCTTTTTCAGCAGATTTTGCAAATTTTGCTTTATCCAAGATTGCTCCTAAAGGACCAAATGGCATATCATAATCTACTGACATGGTTACTCTTGTAAGATTATTACCTAATGCTTTGAATTCGTTAGTAATTTGCCAAGATTTGAAAGGACCTTCAATTTGTTTGGCAGTAATTTTTTCATTTCTAATGAATTCAGTTGTCTCACAATCCCACTCTAAACGTTTACCGCTAAAGTCACCGATAATTCTAAAGGTTGTACCTACACCCATTCCTTCTTTGATGTCCATAGGAACGACTGTCATACCTACTGCGTCATTTTTGATTTGATCAGAAACATGTTCTGGTCTTGCAAAGTAGGTGAAAACATTCTCTACAGGTGTTTTGATATCGATTGATTTTGTTACGAGGGTCAACGATTGAGATTCTTGCCAATAAGGATTTAAAGGTTTTGAAGATTTTCCTATAGGATTTGACTTACAATATATTCATCCTTCTCATTTAGGATAATGGATGGCAACTACGCGATCAGCCTTTTTGATCTTTATTTTGATTTTTGCATCATTTTCTGGACTTGGTACAGCATATGGGCATTCAATGTTCAATTCTGCTGAGCAATCAATAGGCGGGTATAGAGTTCAAGTGGCCACAGCACCAGAATTTCCACAAATTGATGAACCATCACAATTTCTAATAAAAGTCACAAGGGGATTTGACTATGACGAAGTTGAGGATTTTACTATGGGAATTAGAGTATATTACAATGAGCAGCAAGTAGATGCAATTCCTCCAACATCAGTGGATGGCTCCCATTGGGATTTTGACTATGTTTGGAGAAATATAGGAAATCATGTTGTTAAGGTGGATTTGTATGACATGGAAGGTTCAGATGGAATTTTGACTTATACTTTCAACATGGGAACACAAAGCCCATTTGGATTTTTATTCATTAGTGCAATTACTACGGGTGCTTTTGTATTTTTGGGAGTAATGTTGTACATATATCTACCAAAAATATTAAAAAAATCTAAGCAGTGATAGATTTAGAAGACTTTGAAATTCTAAATGCAAATAGAGTAGTTAACAACACCATAGCAAATAACCAAATTCCAATTCCCAAATGAATTGCAACTAATACAGCATGTAGTTTTGTATCAATTACTAAGGCGCCTAGTGTAATTTGTGTAATTACTAATGCAGTTGCAAGAGAGCTTGTAATTTTTATTTTTAAGTCAGAGTTCTTGTTAATCAAACTTGCAACCATAGTTGCAATTATCAAGACTCCAGTGGTTGCAGCAATCGTTCTATGAATCCATTCAATTAGATATTCTTCAGAAGGCATTATTCCATTTGGACATAAAGGCCACTCAGGACAAGTCAATCCCAGTCCTGCAGCAGAAATATACCCACCAATAAACATCAATGAATATAAAATAATCATTGTTGTTAATGCAAGATATTGTATAGCCAAAATTTTTCGTATCTAGTTAACTGTAACTATACCAGTCATCCAAGGATGTACCATACAAAAGTAAGGATAATCTCCTGATTCATCTAATGTGACTGAAAAAGTACCACCTGCCATAAACAGACTACTATCAAAGAGTCCATCAGGGGCTCCAGGGGATCCACTGGTTACTGTGTGAGCTGCTGTATCATCATTTGACCAAATAATTTCTTCACCGGCTGAAACTGTTACGTGATATGGAATATAGCATTCATTTGTTGCCTCACATCCTGGAACTCCGGAGCCATCTGGGAGAGAAATTGGTCCATCATATGCTACGGGTTCTGGTGCTGTAACTTCTTCCATTACCTCTGGTTCTGGTGCTACTTCTTCCATTACCTCTGGTTCTGGTACGGCCTCCATTACTTCTTCTTCAACTGAAGCATCACCTACAATGATTTTACCTACCATTCCTTGTTCTCTGTGGCCAGGAACTGTACAAATATAATAATAAATTCCATCTTCACCTGCAATAAATTCTGAAGAACCACTTTCACCTGGTTTTAGAGGGTTTGATGCAGTTGCAACTTCACTTCCTGGAATAATACCTCCAAAGCCTTCATCATCAAGAGTGACACCAAATGAATGAAATGATTTTCCGTCATTGACAACATCAAAGACAACTTTGTCTCCAACTGCCATATTGATTGTTGGATTGTTATCAGGTTCTCCTGGTAATGCGTTAAAAGCCAAAGTCCTAAAGTCAGATGATTCGATAAACGAGAGAGTTGACATTATAGTGGCACCAGTGTGTACTGCTGCTGCACCATGATCATCTCCACCTGCCATCATTGCTACAACTGGGGCTGGTTCGGATATCCAATAGTCCCACATTGAAAAGAAGATTGCTCCACCTACAATGCAGATTCCTAACATGATTATCATCATTTTTCCAGTTCTTGCTGGAGTGGTTCTGTAAACTTGGGAATTATCGTAACTCATTTCATATATCTCCTAATGTGATGGGTTCTTTGCCTCAAATGGATAATAGTACTTGCCACCGACACCAAATGGGTCTTCGGTATTTGCAAGTTGTCCCTTTCCTGAACTGTAAATCATATTTGCTAGGAAGATTGCCATACTGACACCAATAACCATTGCACCTACTGTTGCAATTTGGTTCATAGCAATCCATTCTGGGATTGGCGGATAATCGAAAATTCTTCTTGGCATTCCATACAAGCCAAGTACGTGTTGCGTAAAGAATACTAGAACTGTACCAACAAAGGACATTATGAAATGGATTTTACCCATTGTTTCATTATACATTCTTCCTGTTACATATGGGAACATGTAGTATAGGAAACCAATTGAACCAAATGCAATTGTTCCCATCACAAAGAGATGGAAGTGTCCAACTACCCAGTATGTATCGTGTGTTGTAAAGTCTAATGGCATAGCAGCGTTTGCAACTCCACCTGCACCTGCAGAGAAGAATAATGCAATTCCACCAACTGCCCACATCATTGGGGTTGAGAATTTGATTCTTCCATTCCACATTGTTGCTACAAAGTTGAAGACATGCATTGCGGATGCTGGAACTGCTGCAAGAGTTCCTACCATAAATACAGTTTTTTCAGTAAATGACATTCCGGTTGCATACATGTGGTGTGCCCATGATGAGAAACCAACAATAGATAACAAGACAAATGCAAAGACGCCAGAGTTGTAACTGTAAATTGGTTTTCTAGAAAATCTTGGAATGATTTCATACATCATACCGATTGCTGGAATTACCAATACGTACACTTCAGGATGGAATGTAAACCAGAACAAGTGTGCATATGCGATTGGATCTCCACCCATGGCTGGATTGAAAAATCCACTTACACCAAGTCTGTCAGTTAACAGCATCAATAGTGCTGCTGCAAATGTTGGAATTGCAACGAGAATAATTAATGATGATGATAAGAATGACCATGCTAACAATGGGACTTGTCCAATAGACATGTCAGGATGTTTACACTTGAGAATTGTTACTACAAAATTGATTGCACCAAGTACAGATGAAATACCCAAAATCTTTAGTCCAAATATCCACATGTCAGCAGCTGGACCTGGAGCACTGATGATTGAATATGGTGGTGTTGCATACCAAGTAAAGTCTGCAAAGCCTAACCAGATGAGTGCGCCTGCTGGAGGTATCATCCAAAATGCAATGGCATTAAGTTTTGGATATGCCATGTCTTTGTACCTGACCATTATTGGAACATAGTAGTTACCAACTGCAGATGCAAATGGAATGATAAACAAGAAAATTAATGTCGTTCCGTGAACTGTGAAAATTCTGTTAAAGGTCATTGCATCAGCAATAATTTGTGCACCTGGTAAGAACAACTCTGCTCTAATTGCAAGTGCCAAGGTTCCACCCAAGAACAAGAATGCTAGTGATGAAATTAAGTAAAGTAAACCAACATCAGTGTGATGTGTTGAAAACATTATTTGCCAAATTGGACGTGGTTTTTGTAATTCTAGAACCATTAGATTATCTCCTCAGTCTGAACCATTGAAAGTTGTGATAAAAGCGTTGTCAAGCCTTTGGCTCCTCCACAATTAGTGTTCCACGCATATTATAGTGAATCAATCCACAGTACTCTCTGCATTGAATGTCATGTTCTCCAGCATCAGTTGGAGCAAACCATACAGTGTTTACTCTACCAGGAATTGCATCCATCAAAACAACATAATCGTGAATGTTAAAAGCATGGTTTACGTCTTTAGAATGAATTTCAAATTTGTAAGCCTTGCCAACTTCAACATGTAATTCACCAATTTCTTTAGTACCATCTTCATGCTCAAAAGTCCAGAACCACTGTTGTCCTGTTACAATTATTGTTTCAGCATCTTCTGGAACATGTTCTACAAGTCTTTCTGCTTCCCAAGCTTCTGCTCCAACCCAACACATCAATGCTACAACAACTCCGATGTAAATCCATTCAGGCCAGTTAGAGTGTCCACCCATTATTACCAGTCCGTGCCCTCATATGGAGTTGGTTTAGCTTTAGGATGAGATTCTCTGAATCTCCAACATTGCCAAATAATTGTTCCAGATACTACTGCACCTACAGTAAATCCGACTGTCATTAATCTATAAAATAAATTCCAAATAACCACTCTACGATCAAGATATTCTCCAGGTTCATCACCTGCAGCAAATGCTAAGTCTATAGCTGGGACTATCATTAAAACTCCCAATACTAAGAATAATCCGACGAATTTCTTCATAGCGATTGAATGACGTGGCCTATAATTTCTATTTAAGGGTTTTCAAGATTATTAGCTACCAACCTTGATCGAATCTGGATGGATGCATTACATTAAGTCCGGATAGGGAGAATTTTTGTTCTTTTTCTCTAAAGATGTTTAGAGATGCATTTGCTATAATCAACTCAAAGAGATTGACAGGTGACAAGTCCACAATTGTTGAAAGCATTGCCTTGATTGGATCCATGTGAGTTACGAGTACAACATTTTCATCTGGATGATTTTCAGTCACATGATCGACTATTCCTAAAACTCGTTTTTTGACTTGATCAAAAGTCTCTACACCATTGTGAGCAATTTCCAATTCCCCATTATAGAATTTCATAAAGACATTACCATGACTGGTAAAAATCTCATCATATGGCATTCCAGTGAACTTTCCCATATCAAGTTCAATTAATCTCTCATCAACTGTTACATCAATTGAATTATGTTTCCCAACAATTTCTGCAGTATGTTTTGCTCGTTGAATTGGACTAGAGTAAATTGCTGAAACATTCATGTGTTCAAGTAATTCTGCTGTATGTTCTGCTTGTTTAATACCAGTTTCAGTTAATGGTACTCCTTCAGTTCTTCCAGCAAGTATTCTATCAGTATTATTTTTTGCTTGTCCATGTCTAAGAAAGATGATCTGACCCAATTTGATCGATTTTCAAATAGAGATAATAATAACATTGTCAGATAGATAATCATGAAAGTTGGAATAATTGGAGGAACAGGCGGAATGGGCAAAGGATTTGCTTTAAGATGGTCACAAAATTATGACGTAATTATTGGCTCTAGAGATGCTGGACGAGCATCCGAATCAGCTGTAGAATATACTAATCTTGCAAAAGAAGCATTTGGAGAAATTAAAGGATCAATTTCTGGAACCGATAATGTTTCAGTAGCAAAAGAAAGCGATGTTTTGATTTTATCTATTCCATATGAAAATATTGATTCAGTATGTTCAGGAATATTATCAGAAGTAAAAGATACTTGTGTTGTTGTATCACCAATTGTTCCAATGACTAAAACAGATGTTGGATTCGAATGTATTTCAATTAAAGACAACAAACCATTTTCATACAAACTTGTTTCAGAACATATGAAAGATAAATCAAAACTTGTTTCAGCATTTCATGTAATTTCTGAAAAGAAATTGGTAAATCCAACACTAGAATTAGATTATGATATTTTTGTGTGTGGAGATGATAAAGAATCAGTTGCAGTGGTAAATGGATTGATTGATGAAATCAAAGGACTACGATCAATTTACTTGGGACCAATTGAATTATCATATCTTGCAGAAATGTCAACTCCATTGCTACTAAATGCAATGATAAGAAATAAGATAAAGAATCCAGGTATCAAAATTATCTAAGCCTACATTTTCATTTATCATGAGTCACGAGTATTATCGACGAGGTCGAAATTGGTTTACAGCCATTGGTGTACTTTTTTGTGTGATGGGCGGAATAGTCCTCATTCAACAATTATTGATATGGGGAATAGAATTTGTGCAAGACTTTATGTTTAATGGTGAATTTACAAATGAAAAAGTTTCAGTTGCAATGCTAGGCTTTGGGATTTTTATGATAGCATTAGGATTTAGAAAACATGAACAAAAGAGATGACTTCCTAAAAGAACAAAAAGTATTACGATTAGCAACAGTTGGTAAAAACAAAACCCCACATATTGTGCCTGTATGGTATAGGTATAGTAGTAAAAAATTCTACATTGGGACAAACACTAAAACTCTAAAAGCAAAAAATGTAAAGAAAAATAATCAAGTTTCTTGTTGTGTTGATGTAGGAATTAATGCTCCAAATATTTACGGTGTTCAAGTACAAGGAAAAGCTAATTTGATTTTAGAGAATAACAAAGTCAAAACTATTGCAAAAAAGATTCTTTTAAGATATTTCAAATCATTGGAGAATAAATCAGCAAAAGAATTACTAGAGGATACTGATTGTATAATAGAAGTTGTTCCTGAAAAATTTACAGTTTGGAATTACTGACTAACAAATTCTTGGATTTTATTCATTGCCGAATCTAATATTTTAAGATCTGGTAGATATACAAGTCTAAAATGTCCACTTCCATATTGTTCCCCAAATCCAGAACCGTGAACAGTGAGTACACCTTTTTGTTCTAATAATTTTGTGACAAATTCTTTATCAGTTCCAAATCTATTATCTTCAATTTTTGGAAATGCATAAAATGATCCTTTAGGATTAGAACAAGATAATCCAGGCATTTCATTTAATCGTTTAATAACAAAATCTCTATGTTTTTTCATTTCTGAAACAAAGTCATTAATGTAATCTTGTGGCCCACGAAGAGATTCTAAAGCTGCATATTGTACTGGAAGACTGGTTGCAATTCTAACTCTTGCAAGTTTTGGGAGATGTTCTCGCAATTCAGCTAGTTGTGGAGATTGATTAAATGCAATGTAGCCAATTCTCCAACCAGACATCAAGTGAACTTTAGAAAAACCATTAAGAACAATAACTGGTGAATCACCAGCAACTTTTCCAATTCCAATAAATTTATCATCAAATACTATTTGATCATAAATCTCATCACAGATTATGTAGAGATTATGTTGATTTGCAATGTCAACGAGTTCTTTGAGTGCTTTTTCATTAAATACAACTCCAGTGGGGTTATTTGGACTGATTAAACAAATGGCTACAGTTTTTGAAGTAATTTTTGATTTTATATCATCAATGTCAGGAGTTGAATTGTTCAAGTCTACAGCAAATTCTACAGGAACTCCTCCGTGTAGTCTAACATATGAAGCGTATGGAGGATAGTAAGGCCCGGGTAGCAATACTTCATCACCTTCTTCAACAATTGAAGAGATCACCATGTCGAGTCCTTCAGAGACACCATTAGTGATTAAAATATCATCAGCCGTAATTGAGAGTCCTTTAGCATTTTCTTTTTTAGCTATTTCTTCTCTTAATTCCAAAAGACCTTCAGATGTAGAATAGAAATTATCACCGTTGTTAATTGCATTAATCAAAGCTTGTTTTACATTATCAGGAGGTTGAAATCCAAACTGAACAGGATCACCAATGTTGAGATAATCAACTTGCATGCCTTTTTGTTCTACTTTTCGGGCAGCTAGAACAATATCTCTAATTGCATATTCTACTCCAACTACTTTTTTAGATACCTTCAAAGTATCTAGACAGATATTTACACCCGTTAAAATCTTACTTGTTTGGACTCGTTGCACAGTCTGGATAGTGCGAGCGGCTTCGAACCGCTAGGTCGAGGGATCGAAGCCCTCCGAGCCCTTTAGATTATCTTATTAAGCAAATAATTTCTCAGCATGATGAAAATGAAAATATCACCATTCAAGATCGGATTAGTATTAGTGATAGTAGGTATGGTTTGGACTGCATTCATTTTTGATGAAACTGAAAAAAAATACGATTCAATTATTCTAAAAGAATCAAATTCATTTGAAACAAAATCAGAATTTTTTGGTGCAGATATAGGATATTTCAAATTATACATGCCTGAATTTAGCGGAGAGGAGATATTTGTTCAAATATTAGATCCTAAAGAAAATATAATTCAGGAACAAATGGTTCAAACAAAAATGTCAGTAGCATATTTTGATTTTATTGAAGATGGTGAATATACAATAAAAATTACAAATATTGCAAAGAATTCAATTGATATGCAAATAGAATTTGGAAATACAAATTCGCAAAAAATGTACCCATCAGGTATTTTGATTTTAGTTGGTGCAATTGTAATGATGATAATATCGTATTTGAAAATTAAAAATTATAATATAGAACAACCTGAAGAGAATATCTCGTAGATTTGGATACATTGGATTGTGTGTCCAAAAATTAAAACTAAATTAAAAATCAACCAAGTTGTAAAAAACAAAAATGCAATTATGGAGAAAGGAAGAAATATTTTGAGTTTTGTATGCTCTCTATTTTTTAAAATTAAAACTGCACCCAATGATGCAAGCACTAAACCTAACTCAAGCGGTTGATGAGACCATGAAATTAATCCATCAATTCCAAATAGATCATGGGATAGCGAATCACCAAAGCCTGAAACTATTTGTAATATAGATCCTACAATTACTAGTTTGATTCCTGTTTTTAGCGAGCCTTTAACTGATTTTCGAATTATTAACATACTGCCCATAATTGCAGCACATGTAGTCATTGAAACACCAAAGTACACTACAATGTGGGATGGACTCCAGAAAAATTCTGGTTCTTTTTGAAGATGAGAAATTGCATCCCAAAATCCTGCTGAAACGATTACTATAGGACCAATTACTGCTAAAATTGAAACTAGTGAAACAAGCGTACTAGATTTCGCAATAGTTGAATTGGAAAGTCTTTGAATTAATTTCATTTTGTTTCTACACCATTAGAGGACTATTTGAAATATGGTAAGGATTTCAATTTGAAAAATTCGACTACATGGCTAATTTTATGAATTAACTATATTAGATGATGAATTATACAAAAATCATGAGTCCAGGAATAGGATTAATGAAGAGACGTCTAGAAAAGGAAAAAGATGCCATTGTATTAGGAATTTCAGGAATTGCAAAAAAATATGATGTAAAACCTGAGGATATCAAAACTCTAGAAACAAAATATCATGACGATGCTGGCGATTGGTATGTTGCGCTAGGATGGGATGAGAAAAAAGCAATTGTTCAAATGGATTCAGTATTAGGAACAATTACAGAAATTAAAGAAATTTAATTATCAAGTTTATTTTAAAAATTATATGACTAGGGCAATTGTTCTTGGAGGTTCACGAGGTATAGGTAAAGCGATTTCAGAATCGCTTAAAACAATAGATATTGATGTTTTTGCAGCATCAAAAAAGGATATTGATACATCATATTTGCAGAGTGTAAAAAAATTTTTAGAAAAAAATTCACAAACAGATATTCTTGTTTTAAACACAGGTGGGCCTGCTCCAAAACCATTCTCAACTATTACTGAAGAGGATTGGAAATTATACCATAATCAATTATTTTTAGGGTTTGTCACAATTTTACAAAATATCCACATAAATGATGGAGGATACATATTTTTGATTAGTTCTAGTGTAATTAAAGAACCAAATACAAAATTAATAATTTCATCAGCATATCGTGCTGCATTTGCTGAAGTTTTCAAAGTATTGAGTAAAGAATATGCTGAGAAAAATATTAGTTGTGTAAACATTGCTCCAGGACCAATCAACACTGATAGAACTCAAGAATTAATAGAAGATGTTAAAGAATTTGAAAAAACACTACCTATGAAAAGACTTGGAGAACCTGAGGAAATTGGGAACTTTGTAAAATCAATTGTTGAAAATAAAATAAAATATCTATCAGGAGTTACAATTAATTTTGATGGTGCAAATTCAAATTATATTTTCTAAAACTATTTTTTAAATTCAACATTTGGTGTGTCTGGTTGACCAGCAATTGCAATTAATCCTCCTTCACGGAGTTGTTGTAATAATTGCATTACTTCTTTTTCTACTTGTTTTCTTTGTAATCCAGTTTGTTGAGCAAATACTTCAACTAGATCTGTTACTTTACGTTGACCATTACAAGATTTCCAAAAGTCAACAATTGCTTGATTAACCATAAATCCTTGTTCATGTTCATTTGCTAATACCATAGAACCATCTTCTTGTTGGACTAGTTTTCCAACTCCTTGTGGTAATGCGGTTTCATAATTAATCGGAGCTGGAGTATTCATTGCAGCTCCCATATTTTTAATTTTTAATTTTCCTTCTTCCGTCATTTTATCCATTGACCATGCAGGCTCCCATACAATGTCTATTTTTACATTATTTACTCCAGGAACTTTTTTTGCAAATCTTGTAGCATCTTCAACTAAAGTCTCATGTAATGGACAACCTTGAGTAGTCATTGTCATTTTAATATTAACATCATTATTTTCTGTCACATCAATTCCATAGATTAATCCCATTTCTACAATGTTTAGTGGAACTTCAGGATCCATACATTGTTTGAGCGAATCCTCAATTGCTTGCGGAGAAACTGTACTCATATTGTAAACGGCAGTTTGAAAAACAATAAAAACTTTCTAATTATTAGCTTGAAATAATTTTGGAATAGATTCTTCATATGGTGCAGTAGCCACACCTTTTTCCGTAATAATACCAGAAATTAGTTCAGGAGGAGTCATATCAAACGCAGGATTAATTACGCCAATATCATCAGGAGCAGTCTTTTTCTCACCAATTCCAGTTACTTCAGAACCTTTTCTCATCTCAATAATTACATCATCAGCCTTTGTTTCTAAGTCAATTGTAGATAATGGAGCAGCTACATAAAATGGAATTCCATGTTGTTTTGCCATTGTTGCTACCTGATAAGTTCCAATTTTGTTGAATACATGACCAGTTTTTACAATTCTATCTGCTCCAACTACAACTTTATTCACCAATCTATTTGCCATTGAATATCCTACAGCAGTATCAGGAACTAAACTAACATCAAAGCCATCATGTTTTAATTCAAATGCTGTCAATCGTGAACCTTGTTGTATTGGTCTAGTCTCAGTTGCAATAACTTTAACATTTTTTCCACTTTCTCTAGTTGCTCTAATAACACCTAAAGCAGTTCCATATGCAACAGTTGCTAATGCACCTGCATTACAATGAGTCATTATAGTATCATTATCATCAAAGAGGACAGATCCGTTCTTTCCCATAGCTTTGTTTATTTCAATATCTTCATCTGCCATTTTTTTTGCAGTTGAAATTACAAGTTCTCTGATTTGTTCAGCTGTTTCCCCAGTCTTTGCAACATTCATTATTTTTTCCAATCCCCAACCCAGATTTACTGCAGTTGGTCTTGTTGCAAAAAGAATTTTTCTTGCTTTTTCCAAATCAGATAATATTTCTTCTTTTGTTGTTGCCTTACTTTGTAAAGCAGCTAAGCCCAATCCAAATGCTCCAGATACTCCAATTGCTGGAGCACCTCTAACTATCAAAGTTTTGATGGCATTAGCAACTTGATTAAAATCATCATATTCTACAAAAATCAATTCATTTGGAAGCTTTGTTTGTTCAATCATTATGACTTTATTATTTTTCCACTCTACTGTTCTGAGGGATGAATCAATCAAATCTTTGGTATCATTCACATTAGTAATGGAATATTTTCTTCTTTAAAAATCAAACAAATGTGTTGAGGAAAATTATTCTTTGTATTACTAACTATTTTATTAAAGTCTAAGATCTTCAAAATATTGTTAAAGTTAGATACAATAAAAAAAATTGATAAGAATCAAATGTATCAAGCATATGATAGTTGGCCTAATATTTCAGATGTGGCATTTAAAAAAAAATGTGAGAAAATTCATTATAAAGGAATTAAACATATTGTTTTTGCAGGAATGGGGGGTTCTGGTCATATTTCAGATGTCTTTTATTCCATTTTTTCAAAAACAAAGATCTATGTTGATGTTGTAAAGGGATATCATTTGCCACATACTGTTGATAATAATACATTAGTAATTCCTATTAGTATTTCTGGAAATACTGTTGAAACATTATCTATTCTTCGTGATGCAAAAAAGAAAAAATGTAAAATAGTTGCATTTTCAAGTGGTGGAAAAATAAAGGAATTTTGTAGAAAAAATAAAATTGAACATAGATCTGTTCCCTTTATTCACACTCCAAGAGCATCGTTTGCAGGTACATTATATACAATGTTAAATGTATTAGAACCAATTTTACCTATCAACAAAAAAGAAATCATAAGATCAATTGAAACATTAAAAAAAATTAATAAAAAAATTGCTACATCAAATTTATCAAATTCAAATCCTTCTCTTAATTTAGCATATTGGATAAAAAAAAGTCCTTTAATTTATTACCCATGGGGGTTGGAATCTCCATCAATAAGATTTAAAAATTCATTACAAGAAAATGCAAAACTTCATGTGATTACAGAGGACATAATAGAATCTTGTCATAATGGAATTGTTGCATGGGAAAAAAATTCTACCATACAACCCATTTTAATTCAAGGAGAAAAAGATTACATTAAAACAAAAGAACGATGGAGAGTTATTAAAAAATATTTCAAAAAAAATAAAATAGATTATTGGGAAATTAATTCAGTTAAAGGAGATATTTTATCAAAAATGGTTTCGTTAATTTATCAACTTGACTATACTTCTATCTATAAAGCAATTCTAACAAAAACAGATCCTACACCAATTCATTCTATTAATTTTATTAAGCAAAATATCGAATAAAAATATAATTCTATACTAGTATTAGTCACAAAATGCCATACATGACAAAAGTGAAATGCTTAATTATAGTATCTTTAGATCAAGTTAACATTGAGTCTTGAATCTAAGTGGAAAGAACAAAATGTGTTAGTTACAGGCGGTGCAAGTTTTATTGGCAGTCATCTAGTCGATAAATTAGTTAGTTTAGGTTCAAAAGTAACAGTAGTAGATGATTTGTCAAGTGGAACATTAAAAAATCTTTCACAATCAAAAGAAAAAATTAATTTCATTAAACATGATTTAGAATACACTACAAAAGAAGATCTGAAGCAGATGTTTAAAGAGAAAGACTATGTTTTTCATTTAGCAGCAGTTCATGGCGGCAGAGGTTTTATTACAACACATCCAGCAGATGTTTGTTCAAATGCCTCAATTGATCATCATGTTTTTCAGGCATGTACTGAAGCAAATGTTCAAAATGTTTCTTTTGCAAGTACTGCGTGTGTATATCCAACTGAACTACAAGAAAAAATTGGATCTGACTACAAATTAAAAGAATCAGATTCAAATCCTAAAAATCTAGATGGATATATGAGTGCAGATATAGAATATGGTTGGGGAAAACTTAATTCAGAAATTCAGTTATTGTCATTTGTAAAACAGTATGGATTAAAAGCAAATGTTTTGAGATTTGTTACTGCATATGGTCCTAGAGAAAATGAAACTCATGCAATAATTGCGTGGATCTACAAAGCACTTGAAAAAATGGATCCATATGTTATTTGGGGCGATGGAAATCAAGAACGAGATTTCACTTATGTATCAGACATAGTAGATGGATGTATTTTAGCAGCTCAAAAAATTACTGATGGCACACCATTCAATCTGGGAACAGGTCGTAGATATACAGTAACAGATGTTGTAAAAATGATATGTAAAGTGATGGGATGGAGTCCTTCAAAATTTGAATTTGATACAACAAAACCTGCAGGTGCATTAAGTAGAGCATTAGATAATACAGAAGCAAAAAATGTTCTCGGATGGGAACCAAAAGTTTCATTAGAAGATGGACTAAGAAAGACCATAGATTGGTACACTAAAATGCATAATCCTAAAGGTTCAGTTAATCAAGATCTACTTTTAGAACACAACACCAAAGTACCGTCCTAAAACAGAGTAAAAAGAAATGAATTCCTTTGAACAATTAAAACCACTTTTAGAAGATGAACGTGGACTTTTTTTTGAAGTATTAAACAATAAAGAAATCAGACATGTAGTAGTTACCACATTTACAAAAAATGCAAAACGAGGAAATCAATTTAGAAAAAATATGGATCAGTATTTTTTCTTAGCAGTAGGAAAAGTGAAGGTAACCACAAAAGATATGAAAACAAATGAACAAAAACAAAATGACATGATTCAAGGTTCAATGTTATTTATCCCAAAAGGAATAGCATTTGTAACAATTGCTGAAGAAGAATCAATTTTAGTAGAATGTTCACCACAAGAATATGATCCAGATAATCCAGATATTAATAGAGTAAATATTTTGTAAGTTTAAAATAAAAATTTGATGAAGAGTTTTATGTTGATTCTTTAGAAGAGATTTATGAAAATTGCAATAATTGGAGCTAGTGGATTACTAGGAGAAGGATTTTTACATTTAAAAACTAAACACAAACTAATCACCACTGTATTTAGTAAAGATTCAATAAATAATTCAACAGTATTAGATATTAGAAAATATAATGATGTGAAAAAATTTGTCGATGAATTTAAACCAGATGTTGTCATAAATACATCTGCAATTACAAACCCAGAATATTGTGAAATAAATCCAATTGAAGCAAATCAAACTAATGTGATGGGGGTAAAAAACTTAGCAGAAATTTGTAATAATTTTAAAATTCATTTTATACAAATATCAACAGAGTATGTTTTTGATGGTATTACAGGTAAATATCAAGAAGAAAGTATTCCAAATCCAATTTCAAAGTATGGAGAGTCAAAGTTAGAATCAGAAAAAATTACACTTCAAATAAACAATTCATTTTGTGTGGCAAGAACAGCAATGTTGTTTGGTTGGAGCAAAAATAAACTTAATTTAGCAACATTGTTAATATCTAAACTATCACAAGGTGAAAAATTAGATGTGATAAAAGATCAAATTGTATCACCATCATATAATGATAATATTGCCGAGATTCTTTTAGAACTTGCAGAAAAAAAACTCAGTGGGATTTATCATGTTTCTGGATCAGATATCATGAGTAGATTAGAATTTGCAAAAGCACTAGCTAAAGAGTTTAAATTTGATGAAAAGTTGTTGGAATCAATTTCAATATCTGAATTTAATTGGAAAGCTAAAAGGCCAAAAAATGGAGGTTTAGAAATAGACAAAATTTCTAAAATTCTTCATACAAAGCCCATGTCAGTATCAGAATCATTGAAGCAAATGAAAATAGATTCCATTGTAAAAATGTAGGTTTAAATTCTTAGATCATTAGGAAATTTTATCGTGGAAAGGATTAATCAATTTGAGCCATATTTAGGAGAAGAAGAAAAAAAAGAGCTCATGGATGTAATTGATTCAGGATGGTTTACTGAAGCAAAAAAAACCAGAGAGCTTGAAAAACAATTTGCAGAATTTGTAGGTAGAAAATACGCAGTAGTAACTACCAGTGGAACCACTGCATTATTTCTTGCACTCAAAGCATTAGGTTTAGAACAGAATGATGAAGTAATCGTTCCAGATTTAACGTTTGTAGCATCACCAAATTCTGTTGATTTAGCCGGAGGGAAAGTATCATTAGTGGATATTAACAAAAAAGATCTTGGATTAGATTTAAAGAAAACCGAGCAACTAATTACTTCAAAAACAAAAGGAGTGATGCCAGTTGATTTTAATGGTAGAGCACCTGATTTGATAGCTTTGCAAGAAATTGCGAAAAAAAATAACATGTTTGTTGTGGAGGATGCATGTCATACAATAGGTTCATTTTATCAAGGCAAACATATGGGATATTTCAGTGATATTGGGATTTTTTCATTAAGTACACCTAAAATAATTACTGCAGGTCAAGGAGGAGTTCTTGTAACTGATAACTCAGAACTCTATGAAAAAATTCGTATGATCAAAGATTTTGGAAGAGATGTTGATAAAAAACACAATATGAAAAATGCTTTTGATCATGTAACTATGGGATATAATTTCAAATTTACAGAATTTCAAGCAGCAGTCGGTGTTGCCCAAATGAGAAAGCTTCCTCAAAGAATTGAACATAAGAAGAGAATGTATACAATTTTCAAAGAAGAATTAAAGGGAATTAATCAAATTGAATTTCTTGAAACTGATCTAAATGATGTTATTCCATGGTTTAATGATATTTTGTTACCTAATCAAAAAATTAGAGATGATCTCATTGATCATTTACAAGAGGCAGGAATTGGAAGCAGAATGTTTTACCCACCAATTCATGAATTAACTCCATATTCAAACTTGAAAGGCGATTTCACAAACACCATAGAAATGTCACAACGTGGAGTATGGCTTCCATCATCAGCATTTTTGACTGATGATGATATTATTAGAGTCTGTTCAGAAATTAAAAAATTTGCACATGCTCTAAATTAGATTAATGTTAAACAACTACGAAAAGTTCTTAACAGGTTTCTAAAAATTCGAATCATGTCATCTGAAACAGTGTTAATTTGTGGTGGAGCAGGATATATTGGATCAGCATTAGTATTCAGACTTTTAAAAGAAACAGATTTTAAAATTAAAGTTTTTGACAATCTCTCTTATGGAGGAGATTCAGTATTTTCTTTTTTTAATTTTCCTGAAAGATTTGAATTTGTTAAGGGAGATGTCAGAACATTTGATTTTGATCAACTACTCAAAGGAGTAGATTATGTTGTAAATTTAACAGCACTTGTCGGTGAACCTATCTGTAAAAAATTTCCTAAAGAAGCAAAAGAAATCAATTTTGATAGCAATATCAGATTAGCAAGAGCCTGTGAAAAAAATGGAATTAAGAGATTTGTATTCACATCAACTTGTAGTAATTATGGATTAAATGAGACTGGAGAAATGATAAAAGAAGATGGAGAATTACAACCAATTTCATTATATGCTGAAACAAAAGTAGATTCTGAAAAAATTCTACTAAATGAATTGCCTGATTTACCTTGTACAGTTTTGAGATTTGCTACGGCATACGGTATGGCTGCAAGAATACGTTTTGATTTATTATTACACGAATTAATTAGAGACGCTTGGACTAAAGCAAAAATCTATGTTTTTGGTGCTCAGTCATGGAGACCAATGGTACATGTTGATGATATTGCAAGAGGCATCATGTTAGTTTTGTCAAAAAGCGATTCAATAAAGAAAAAAGATGTCTTCAATGTAGGTTCAAATGATCAAAATTTCCAAAAAGTGCAACTTGCTCAAATGATTGCTGAAAGATTTAATGTGATTATTGAGGAAACTCAAGCTGTAAAAGATCCTAGAAATTATAAAGTTAATTTTGATAAAGTTACAAATGAATTAGGTTACAAGCCAATACATAGCGCAAAAGAATCAATTGATCAAATTGCAAATGCATTAGAAACAGGATTGATCGATGATAGAATTTTACATGAAAGTGTAAATGTAAAACAGAATTAATTTTTCTTAATAGAACTCATAATTGAAATTAATATTGATGATACACCCAATATACAGTTTAACCATAAGAAATAATCAAGATTTTTAAAAAAAATCTTCATGCCCAAATTTTTTGCGCACCATATTGTAAAACTAGAATATGGTAATAGATATTCATTCTTATGTGCTTTTTGAGTTTTTAGTTGAGTGAATAGAGTAATTGAAGGATCTGAAGCACCACTCGTATTTAGTTCAATTAACACTTCATCAATTAAGTGAAAATTGCCTTTTTTTAAAATTGTAAGAACTGTTGCCCAATCCCAACAAAAAAATTCACGTACAGTTTTTTTGTAAAGTGAATTTGTTCTAAATACTCCATATACATGATAGTAAGCTGTTTTTCTTAAAATTATTTTAACACGTTGTTCAAATGTACCACTAGCTCCAGAATTTACAAAAGGTCTAAAAGAACGTCGAAATTTTTTGTAAAATTTAACCATGATAGAATCATCAGATTTAGATTCAAATTCATCTCCCCATGGACCATAATGAGAAATTAATCCTTGAGAGCCTACTACATCTTCATTTGAATCAAGCACAGCTATATTCTTCTCTAAAAAATCAGAAGACCAAATATCATCTACCCCTGCCCAAACAAAATATTTTGAATTTGCTTGTTTGAACACAAAATTAAAACTCCACATCCATCCCATACGTTTTTCTTGAACTATCAACTCAATTCTAGGATCTTTTTCTGCAAATTCTTTACAGATTTCTACTGTTTTATCTGTACCAGGATCAACATCAATTATTAATTTAAAATCAGAATATGTCTGAGAAAGTATGTTTTCTAATCTTTTACGAATGAATTGTTCTCCATTATATACGGGTAAGCCAATGTTTAGTTTGTCAAGTTTTGATTCATTCACAATAATTGATTAGATTCACCATTTGTTTATTTTTGTTTGGCAACAATTTTTTCAGTTAATACAGAATCAGTAATTTGATCACTTTTTTCTTTTAAATGTTCAGCATGACACTTGTATTTTTCTGAACGTCTACCATACCAAGCAACTTTGTAACTCCATTTAATTGGATCTGATTCTATTACAGGATTACTGTAAAAATAGTGTTTGTTACTTGCAGAAAGAGGTTCATAATCAGCAAAGAAATTTTTCCAATTAAATTGAAATTTCTCACTCTTTATTTCAATTTGATCATCTCTAGTATTTTGCACAAAGATTTGGAATTTGATTAAATCATCAAGAATGTTTTGAGAAGTTTTAAAATTCATCTCATCTTCTATGAAAGAAACCAGATCAGTTACAGATTCATATAATTTATCCTTATGATAAGCCATTCTCAGCCAGCTTGCTTCTGTCATTGGCCAAAGAATATCACCTAGTTTTGGATCATGATGATCCCAACCATTACCTGCATATCCATTATCTCTATATTTTTTTACCAATTGGAATTCATGTGCAAACACTGAGTTAGGATATTTCTCACAAAATTTGAAAAATAATTCGTAAAATTCCATGAATTTTAATTTGTTTGTACGTTTATAGAAATTTGAAATATGTTCTAAAAGGCCAAATTTTTGTAAAGTAGAAAATGCCCAAGAATAATCATACATGATTTTTAAATCATCTAAAGTGTAAGAACTAGTTTCAGTTACAATGTATTCATATTCTGGAAGTGCTCGTTTATGAATAGAGGAATGTTGTAACATTACAGGAGAACGTGTTTTTTTAATTTTGAATTTTTCAACATATGCAGGATGATTCATTGGAGCATTAGGCAAAATCATACAGTGGTAAATATTTACAGTTCCAATTTTGGTGCTTGAGAGGATTTCTAAACCTTTCTTGAAAGTTTCTACTGTTTCTCCAGGTAATCCACGTATTACTTCTGAATAAGTAGGAACTTCATGTTCTCTAAATGTAGCAGAGAGTTCAGAAAATTCAGTAAATTTGATATTTGCGCGTTTGATAATTTCTAAAACATCATCATCCAATGATTGAACAGCCAATGTGACAGCACCTAAAATTCCACCATCTCTTAGTTCTTTAGCTATTGGAATGATTTTTTCAGATGAATTTTTTGCCCACGATACAGCCATTTTTTCTAAATGACCTTTTTCTAAAGCCATTTCTTTCATTTTTCTAGCAATTTTAAGATCTCTTTCTTGAAAAATTCCAAAATTTGCATCACAACAATCAACAAAAGGAATTTTATTTTCTCCAAACCATTCAATGTCTTTATACAATCTTTCATCAGAAAATTTTCTGAGTTTTGTAAAAGTTGCACTTCCCCAATCACAAAAAGTACACATGTATGGACATCCTCTATTTGTCTCCCATGAACAAATCCATGTAACACCGGGAACTTTTTCAACTAAATCCCAAACAAGATTGGTAGTATATGGAGATGGAATAGAATCTAAATCATTAATTCTTTCTTGATCAGGAGTTGAGAAATCTTTAGTAGTTATTCCCTTTACATTCAAATAATTTTTATCAGTAATATATGTACGTAGTAAATTTTCTAAAATATATTCTCCTTCTCCATGAGCTAAAATATCTACATAAGGATGATTATCAAAGAAATCTGTTGTATCTTCTGGAACATGTGGACCACCAAAAATAATCAAGCATTTTGGATTAAGTTCTTTAACTTTTTTTGCTAAATAATTTGTGATATCCCAATTCCATACATAACATGAACAAAGAAGAATGTCAGAATCAACACATTGTTTTATGTATTCATCCACTTTTTCTCTAAAAACAAATGTTTTTTGGAAATCAAAATTATTTTTAAGGTCCTCTTTAGTCTTTACATAGCCTACAATCATTGCTATACTATATGGAAAATGAATTTGGTCTTCATATTGATAATTGAACTGAGCGGAACTTACTTTGATCATAATTTAGTCTTGAATATAGATGAATTTAGGTTTAATTTAAAATATTATGTGTATTTATTAGACATCCCGATTAAAAATTAGATTTTTTGGTTTATAGTATAAAATATTTGATAGCAAGAATATCAAAATTTATGAATAAAAGGAAACTAATTGTTGGCTTACCCGTATATAATGGAGAACAATTCATTCGTAAAAGATTAGAAAACATACTTTCTCAGACATATTCTGATTTTAAATTAATAATTGATGTTGATCCTGGTACAGATAAAACAGTAGAAATCTGTAAAGAATTTGCAGAAAAAGATCCTAGAATTGAGTTGATAGTTCAAGAAAAACGTATGGGGTTAGTATGGAGTTTTAATTACATTTTACAAAATGCCAATTCAAAATATTTTGTTTGGGCAGGGGTAGATGATATTTGGTCTTCTGATTTTTTAGAGAAGAATATAGCTGTGCTTGATTCAAATGAAGATGTAGTGGGAAGTATGGGAAAAGTACGAAGACATGGACCACATATTGAAGAATTCAAATCTAAAAAAGAAGATTCTATTAAAACAAAAATGTATAAAAAATTTCGTAGGTTCTTTAGACCATTTGGCGTATATCCCATAGTTTCGGATTCATATGATAAAAGAATCAGAACTTTTTTAAAAATAAGAGATGATCGAAGTATTTGGGCAATATATAGAACAAAAATATTAAAAAAATGTTTAGAATTAGACTCGTGGAATTTTTGTTTACCAATGATGATGAACCTCCTAAAATATGGAAAATTGAATGTAATTGATGAGTTTATGATAGATTATTACAGTGTAGGTGGAACCGCAATTGGTATTTTGGAATATTATCATAGAGACCAAATTACATTAAGAGATGTAATTTTCCCTTGGTCTGCATTTACTATATGGTGTATAAAGAATTTAGACACAAAAAATTTCCTAAAAAACTTTGATCATTTTGTTCTTTTACAATTTTTAGGAGTTACATCCCAATTAATGATTCTTACAGATTGGTTAAAAAAGAAATAAAATTATTCAAAAAGAATATTTTTTGATGAAATAATAATAGAAACCTTAAGTATGAAAAAATCTGGGATAATTTATGAAAGTAGTCATTTTAGCAGGAGGGTTAGGAACTAGAATAAGTGAAGAAACAGATTTGAAACCAAAACCTCTCATTGAAATTGGAGGTATGCCGGTTTTATGGCATATTATGAAAATGTATTCATCTTATGACATCCATGATTTTGTTATTTGTTGTGGATACAAAGGATACATGATAAAAGAATATTTTGCAAATTATTTTTTGCACATGTCTGATGTAACATTTGATATTAAAAATAATTCAATGGAAGTACATCAAAAACATGCTGAACCATGGAAAGTAACACTAGTTGATACAGGGATTAATACGATGACGGGAGGCAGATTAAAGAAAGTAAAAAACTTTCTTGATGATGAAACATTTTGTTTTACATATGGTGATGGATTAAGTGATCTAAACATAAAAAATTCAATAGAATTTCATAAAAATAATAAAAAACATGCAACAATTACAGCTGTAAAACCACCAGGACGATTTGGATCATTAAAGATTAATGAAAACATAGTGGAAAAATTTAATGAGAAACCAGATGGTGATGGAAATTGGATAAATGGAGGATTTTTTGTTTTAGAACCAACTATTTTTGATTATATCACAGATGACTCAACAATTTGGGAAAGAGATCCTCTAGAAAAAATGGCACAAGAAAAGCAAATATCAGCTTACAAACATGAAGGATTTTGGCACCCATTAGATACCTTAAGAGATAAAAATAATTTAGAAGAATTATGGAACAATGACAATCCACCATGGAAGAAATGGTAGTAGATATTTGTTCTAATCGTAATAAAAAAATTTAGAGGAAAAAGGGTTTAAAAGATAAATGAAAATATGAGTAAATATGGATAAACCTTTGAAAATCTACTTAGGAGATCTTACTTATGACACAGTAGCTGTTTCAACTGAATCAATGCCTCTCAATATTGCATTAATTGCAAGTTATTGTTACAAACGATTTGGGAATAAAATCGAAATAACATTATTCAAGTACATAGACGATTTGCAGAAAGCTTTACAGAAACATCCCCCATCAATTTTAGGTTTAAGTAATTATTGTTGGTCACATAATGTGAGTAAAGAAATATTTTCAATATTTAAAAAAAATGAACCTAACGCTTTAACGATTTGGGGGGGTCCCAATTTTCCTATAGATTTTCCTTCACAAAAAAAATTTATGGATGATGCACCTGATGTAGATATCTATGTTCCTATAGATGGCGAAGTTGGTTTTTCAAACATTATTGAACGAGCATTAAGTAGTCAAGTCAAAAAAATCAGAGAAGAAGTATTGAGAAAACCCATAGATGGATGTTTAATTAGGAATTTAGAAAACAAGTTAGAATACACTATTCCTGAAATTAGAATAAAGAACCTAGATGAAATTCCTTCTCCATATACAACAGGATTATTAGATAAATTTTTTGACGGAAAATTAGTTCCAATGCTTCAAACAAACAGAGGATGTCCATTTACATGCACATTTTGTACTGATGGTAAAGAAGCTGTGAATTTAGTTAATAAATTTAGTAAAGAAAGAGTTAGAAGTGAAATATTATACATTGCAAAAAAAGTTCCTAGTAACACTCATAGTTTATTCATTAGTGATTTAAATTTTGGAATGATTCCAGGAGATCTTGATACATGTAATATAATTGCAGAAACACAAGAAAAATATGATTATCCACATAAAATTCTTTCAACTACAGGTAAAAATCAAAAAGAGAAAATCATTCAGTCCATTAGACGTCTAAATGGAACTATGGCACTTTCTATGTCAGTCCAATCAATGGATGAACAAGTTTTGACTAATATTAAAAGACAAAATATCAGTGTAGATAAAATGATTGGATTAGCACCAGTGATTAAAGAATATGACTTACTAACTACAGCAGAAGTAATTCTTGGACTTCCAGGGGAAAAATATGAACAACATCTAGACACTCTAAGGAAATTAGTTGAAGCTAGAATGGATGACATTGTAGTTCATACTTGTATGTTATTGGATGGCTCTGAAATGGCAATGCCAGAACAAAGAAAAAAATGGAAATTTGAAACAAAGTTTAGAATGCTTCCAAGAGATTTTACTGTTCTAAATAATGGGAAAAAGGTTTGTGAAATTGAAGAAGTGATAGTCGGTTCAAAGGATATGACATTTGAAGAATATTTGGAATTAAGAATGATAGGATTTACCTTATGGATGACCAATAAAGGAATTGTTTATGATTCAATGAATAAATTTCTCAGAGAGAAGGAAGTTGATGTGATTGAAATATTTCATCAAATGGTTAATCAAGTAAATAATGCTCCACCTAAAGTTAAAGAAGCTTTTGAAAAATTTAAAAATTCTACTATTGGTGAATTGTACGATTCCCCTGAAGAAATTCAACAAAAAATTCAAGATGATAAAGAATATCAAAAATATGTTGATGGTGAAGAAGGTATCAATGTAATGCAATACTATCATGCATATGTACTATCCAAATGCATGGATGATTGGACTGAATATGTAATTAGTATTGCAAAAGAATTATTAGAAAATTCAGGATCATCATCTCAAGAAATATCAGAAGAATTTAATGATGTTGCAAATTATTGTAGAGGAACATCTCATAATCCACTAGGTAATGATCGTATGAATACAAATCCAAAATTTTCTTTCAAACACGATATCACAAAATGGTTAGCTGATAAATCAAATACATTAAAAATATCAGAGTGTAAACTTAAAGCGCCAATAGAAATGTCATTTAATTTGACTAAAGAACAATTTAAGATTGTACAAGACACATCAGAGATGTATGGGGATAGTTTAATTGGTAGAACTAAGACATTGAAAATGGTTTCTCAACAATCATTATGGAGAAATCCATCAACATAATAAATTATTTTGTGAAACCAATTTTATGATATACATTTTCATCAAATTTTGATGAATCAAGAAATCCTCTGCCATCAATCAATAGAGGGGAATTCATGAATTTGTCAAGAATATTTTGATCTAAATTTTTGAATTCATTCCATTTTGTAAATAAAATAACTAAATCAGAATTTTCAATGGAGGATTCTAAGGTAGAACATAATGTGAAGGACGTAAATTTGTTTTTAGATGAATCATTACTAAGATTTGGATCATATGCAAAAACTTTTGCTTCTTTATCATTCAATAATCGTATAGCTTCAAATGCAGGGGAAGAACGAATGTCATCAGTATCAGGTTTGAATGTTAATCCCAATATTGTTACATGTTTATTTTTTAGGGAGAGGAGAAGTTTTTCAGCTAATGATATGATTAAAGAAGGTCTTTCATCATTTATTTCCATTACAGCATTCAACAAAGGGGTATTGACATTTTTAGCAGATGCATATTGTAAAATTGCTCTTACATCTTTAGGAAAACAACTTCCACCAAATCCACATCCAGGTAGTAAATATGATTCTAAACCAGGTTTAATTTTTTGATCTTGAATTTTAGTTGTGATTCTTTTATCTTCTACTAATGCACGTAAAACTTCAAACGTATCAATTCCAGTAGTTTTTTCTGCAATATTTGCAATTTCGTTAGAGAATGATATTAACATTGAAAAAAATGCATTATTAGCATATTTTATCATCTCAGCAGTTTCAGGATTAGTAGTTAAAATGGTAGCTTGATTAAAAGATTCAAAGATTTTTTTTGCAAAAACTTCACTTTTTAAATTAATGCTGCCAATGACTATTTTATCAGGATTCATAAAATCAGAAACAGCCTCACCCTCTCGTAAAAATTCAGGGATCAAACACAAACCATATGAAGAGTTATCTAAAATTTGATTTACCATAGGAAGAATATGAGATTTTGTACTTGAGGGAACAATAGTACTTCTAATCATTATTACATAATCATTTTTTTGTAATTTTTTTAGATGTTCACATACTAATTTAATTGAACTTAAAACTTGAGAGAGATCAATTGAATTATTTTGTTGAGAAGGAGTTCCTACACAAATAAAACAACCATCAGTGTTTTTTATCATTTCATCAATATTAGATGTGGGGATTAAATTTTGAGAAGAAATTGTTTTGTCAAGTAATTCTTCTAAATCTTTTTCATAAAACGGTAATTTTTTTTCAGATATTAATTTGATTTTTTCATCAACTAAATCATAGATAGTAATTTTATGACCTAAAGACGATAAACATATGCCAGTAGTTAATCCCACATATCCAGCACCAATTACACCTAAATTCAATTTGAATTCACCTTATACCAACTGTAAATACGTTCAATACCTTGTTGTAAACTGATTTCTGGAATAAAATCAAGTGTATTTGTAATATATTCAAGATTTGGGCATCTTCGTTGAGGATTATCTATTACATAGTTAGGGTCAGAGCTTTTTTGAATTTTAATTTTGATCGAGGGATTGATAATTTTTTTTATTGTTTCAGCTACACCGTGTACAGAAATTTCCTCATCATTACCTACATTAAAAATTGAACCGCCTGGAGGAAGAAGTAAGATTTTGAAAAAGGCTTTCATTGCATCAGTTACATAACAAAAACTTCTAGTTGGAGTTCCATCACTATGAATAATAATTTCAGAATGATCAAGGGAATTTTTTATAAAATCAGGAATTATTCTTCCATCCTCCAAATTTAGATATGGACCATAAACATTAAACGGTCTTGCAATTTTAATTGGGACATTGTATAATTGACTATATAGTATTGCAACTGTTTCTGCTAAACGTTTTGATTCATCATAACACGCACGTGGACCAGTACAAGAAACATGCCCCCAATAAGATTCAGGAGTAGGAACTATTGCAGGATCCCCATAAACTTCACTACTACTAAGTAATAGCATACCTTCAATATTTTTTTGACGTGCCAATTCCAAAAGATTGCGAGTTCCTTGATAGTTTACATCAATTGTTTTTAGTGGAAATTTTCTATAGACTATTGGTGAAGCAATACTTGCAGAATGAATAATAAAATCTAAATCATCTTCAATATCAAATTTTTTAGATATATCTTGTTCTATAAATTTAGTATTTGAATCATCAAAAGTTTCTTTGTGTTTAGCAGTAATTAGATTATCTAAAACAATGATTTTGCATGGTTTTGTAAATGATTTGTTTAATGTTTGTAAAATTTTAACAAAGTATGTACCTAAAAATCCCTTGCCACCAACTATTAGAATATTCTTGCCTTCTAGTTTATTTGAAAATTTTTGAAGATCTTTAATTACCCATTCTATATCTTGTGATACAATGTCTGTCATTGTTATTTATTCATAAATTAAAATGGAATAGATAAATCATTGCTCTTGAATATCATCTAAAACTAAAGGTAATGACAATTCAAATAGACGTTCAGCAACAATTTCATGTCCATAGTCAGAGATGTGGATATAATCATAATAAATCGGTTCTTGAACATGATCAAATATATTTCGTAAATCTGCTGTAGCATCACATCTTTGACTAAGATCATCAAGTGAATTACCCATACCTTCCAAAATCTCTATTGTACCAAATCCAAATTTATCATTGGGTGCTAGTTCTTTTTCGTCAGTGGAGAGTACTTTGTTGCCCGTGCCTAATATAGGCTGAACAGTAAGTAAAGTAGAAAAATTTTCATTTTGACCTAAATCACATATTTCAGTCCATCTGTTTTTCCACAAAGACACAATTTGTGATTTAATTTCATCATTAATAGGAGCAGGTTCAGGTTCTTGATAAAAAGCAGCACCTAAAACAAAGAAAGGAGTTCTATACCCAGATAGTTTTAACAGAGTCTTTCCAGATTCAATAAATGGATTAGAATTTGTGTTGAGTGACGAATCTAAATGCCTATCATAAGCATCATTTCCACCATCATATATAATTAAAAGATCAGGATCAAAATTAACAAGTCTGTCTTGAATGTAAAATGACTCTGTAAAAGAATATGCACTTCCAATTCCAGCATTAATTACTTCAACATTAATTTCTAAATTTTCTTTATCAAACATTTGCTGTAAATATCCAGGTATTGTAGTATTGTCAGAAAGTGAGGCAGCACCAAATGTTGTAGAACCACCTATAACAAAAATCCTATATACATTATCAGATTTGTTTTGTGTAATTTCATCACCTCTAAAACCAAATGAATTGATATGAATTGTAGGTAAATCCTGATTAGGGTAGAAATGTAAAATTGGCGTTTCAGAATATATTAAATTATTTGTGTCTCTACAAATTGCTTTTTGCATTTGTATGTCTACATCATTTAATGCTTCTTGGCCAATATATTTACAACCAGGTTCAAAATATTCATAAGTTCTAACAACACCCTCAATTACAACTAATAACACCATTAGTAACATAAATCCCAAAACAAATTGTTTTTTATATGATACTTGTACAGACATTTGAAATTATTTTCTCCCTACTAGATAATTTCCCATTACTAAATAGTCCATATCTGTTTTTAATATCATAGAATATGCATGTTTAGGAGTATTTACTATAGGTTCTCCCATAACATTCATGGATGTATTAATTATTACAGGTACCTCAGTTATATTATAAAATTCATTGATTAAATCATAGTATAGTGAATTTGTTTTTCTTGAAACAGTTTGTAATCTACCTGTACCATCAACATGTGTAACAGCAGGAATTTTATTTGGTTTTTTAACAGGAGACACCATCAACATATACGGACTTGGGATATCCATTTCAAAATATTCTGAAGAATATTCTTCTAAAATTGATGGTGCAAATGGTCTAAATGATTCACGATGCTTGATTTTTGCATTTAGAATATCTTTCATGTCTTCCCGCCTAGGATCTGCTAAAATACTCCTATTTCCGAGAGCCCTAGGACCCCATTCCATTTTTCCCTGATACCAGCCTACGATATTTCCTTCAGAAATCAATTTTGCAGTTTTTTTCAGTAAGGAGTCTCTTTCATAATATTCATAATCAATTTTTTCAGAATCTAGAAAATCTAGAATTTCTTCATTTCCAAATGAAGGTCCAACGTAAACATTTTCATGAATTAATTGAGTCTGATCCTCAAAATGAATTTTGGGGTTGTTATGACATATGTGATACAAATATTGTGCAGCTCCTACAGCACTACCTGCATCGCCAGGAGATGGGGGAATATGGATATTTTCAAATGGTCCTTCTTTAAGTAATTTATAATTTGCAACTCCATTAAGAGCTACGCCTCCACCGAAACAAAGATTTTTCATATTAGTTTTTTTGTAAATATGATTTACAATTTTTAATATTACATCCTCTAGAACTTTTTGTGCACTTGCTCCAATATCAAAATGAATTTGTAATGTTTTTTCATCCCTTGTTTTTGGTGAAATACCAAATAATTCTGAAAATTTTTTATTTATCATTACTTTATCGTACGTAAATGCAAAATATTCCATGTTCAAATGTATGCTACCATCATCTTTCACATCAATAAGATTATCTAAAATTAAATCATAATATTTGGGAACTCCATATGATGATAATCCCATTAATTTGTATTCGCCTTCATTTACTTTAAATCCAAGGAAATATGTAAATGCAGAATAAAATAATCCAAGTGAATGTGGCCAACGAACATCATTTGTAAGTTTAATTGAATTGTTTTTAGCATGACCAAATGACGTAGTACTCCATTCACCAACGCCATCAATTGTAAGAATTGCCGACTCTTCAAATGGTGAAGTATAAAATGCATGTGCTGCATGTGACATATGATGATCAGGAAAAATTATCTCACCGTTAAAACCATTTAATGATTTCTTAATTTCATTTTTAATCCATAATCTTTTGTGAAGCCATTTTGGAATGACATCTAAAAAGCTAGATAATCCACGAGGTGCAACTGCAATATAATTATCTAATAATCTTTCAAATTTTAAGATAGGTTTATCATAAAATGCTATTGAGTTTATCTCATTTGGTTTAATTTTAGCCTCATTTAAACACCATTCAATAGCGTGTTTAGGAAAATCATCATCAAATTTCTTTCTAGAAAATCTTTCTTCTTCTACTGCAGCAATAACATGTCCATCTTTAAGCAATGCAGCTGCTGAATCATGATAATAGCAAGAAATTCCAAGATTATACATCAGTATTGTTTCCTAATCCTGCTAAATTTTGTTTCTTCTACATCTAACCAATAAGAGTCAGATTGTTTTTTTAATCGCAATAAATCAATTTGTAAAATTCTAAAAAATATACCATATATTGAAATCACTGTTACAAATAATAATCCAAGAAAAATTTTTGTATTGATAATTGCAAGAACATCTAATCCTTTAGAGATTTTATTTGCAAAGATCTGCGTAACAAGCAAAACAAATCCAATAAATGAAATTAATAATTCAATTGAAAATATTCCAATAGAAGATATTATTATAAAAAACCAAAACGATAATCCAGCTGTAACTGCTAATGATTTGAATCTTGGAGATGAGGAATTCATATCGGATAAATGAATGCCACTAAACCAGATTGTGCAAGAGCTGTCACTCCAATTAATACAATTAGTAATATGATAATTGGAAACATATGGAATTTTCTTCTATGAATAAATAATTCAAAGATTTCCTTTATTGTGCCAAATCTAGACAATATATTGAAACTACATCACTAATCTAAATATTAATCGTTATCATTTCAACTATTTCTTAAAAATAATTTATGTATCATGTATTTTCTGAGATACCAAATTAATATTAGATTTTATTTGTTCAACAGTTAGATTCATTGTTTCTAGAATAATTGGCACATGTTTAAATTCTTTAAGTTTTAAAATTTGCCAACAATTAGGTGTTAAACTTTTGTGTTGATCTTGTAATCCGTTATTATTACTTACATGTATTGCACTAACTCTTTTTTTGCATTTTTTTACAAAATCATCTTTATCATAATTTAACCAATATGCAGAAACTGTTGCATGACCCAAGTCTAATAATAATCCAACATCAGTTCTATGGAGATATTTAAAAAATAATTTAATTTCAGGATAATCAGCAAACAAGAGCAATTCATTTCTACCATCAATTAAATTGAATTTTTGAACAACACTAGGCTCCATTGCAATTTTTATCCCACGTTCATTTGCATATCTTGATATTTCTTCTACAGATTCAACATAGGTAAACAAAGACTTTTTCCTATCTGCGATATTTGTTTTGGGAAAAGGTTTTCCGATATCAGGTGGATCAACAGTAAACCCTGGATGAAATGTGTAAAGAGGACTTTCTAAAGTACAACAAAGATCAATGGCTTTTTTTGCAAGAGATATACTTTTGGTACGGATTAATTTTTTCTGAGAAGCTAAATTAAATGTAAAGGGTTTTTTTGGAGGAGGGAAATAATTATGAATTAAAAAATTAAAAGAGAAATTTTTTAAGAGTTTAATATCAAAATATGAATGAACTGAGCCTAATTCAACATTTTCAATTCCAGATTTTTCATAAATTTCTAAAACTTTAATTACATTTTTTGGGTTTTTTAAACAATTTGTTGATGCGTAAATCATGAAAATATTTTTTTTATTTGCTAATTATTTCTTACGTGATAAATTATTAAAAATACATTCCAAAAGGTTTATGATTCATATGATATTTTTAAAAAATGAATTCAGATGAAAATGCTTATTGTAGGTGGAAGTGGTATGATAGGAACTAAAATTCATGATCATTTTTGCAACAAAAATACTGTCGAAATGACATATTTGACACATAAAATTCCTTTTGGTACTATCCATCAGTTGGATATTTTAGAAAGAGAGAATACAATTAATTTGATTCGTAAAATAAATCCAGATGTAGTTGTTCATAATACAGCCCTAGTAAGCGTAGATTTGTGTGAAACAGACAAAAATCTTGCAAATATGATAAATGTAGAAGGGACAAAAAATGTCATAGAGGGATGTAAAATTACTAATAGTAAGATAGTGTTTATTTCAACACCACTTGTATTTAATGGTGAAAAAGATGAATATGTAGAAAACGATGCTCCATCTCCAATTTCACAATATGGTATTACAAAATTAGAAGGCGAAAAACTAATTGAAAAATCAGGTGTGCCATATCTGATTTTGAGAACTGATCAACCATATTGTTGGATAGAAACCTGGCAGCACACTAATTCAGTTTTAAGATTAGTAGACACATTAAAAGAAAAGAAAACCTTACGTGAAATAACAGATTGGTATAACAATCCAACTTATGTGCCTGACATAGCTATTGCACTAGAAAAATTACTTGAAAATGAAAAAAATGGGATTTATCATGTAGTAGGCACAGATTTTATCAATAGATTTGAGTGGGGGTTAATTACATCAGAATTATTTGGATTAGACAAAAAATTGTTAGAACCAATTACATCAGATTCATTGGATTTGGCAGTTAAAAGAAGTAATGCAAATCTTTCAAATCGGAAATTAGTAGAGGATATAGGATTTTCTCCAAAAGGAGTAAAAGAAGGAATTCAGCAAATGTTAAAAGATAAAAAATAGAATTAGTTAATTTACATTTTTAAGTAAAAGAAAAAAATTAATGCATTATAACTAGAAGAATTAAGGAGGTTACATACATTGACAGAAATTGAAAACCCAAAGTTAACAATTGGTATGCCAGTATATAATGAATCCACATTTATGAAAAAAAGACTTACAAATATTTATGAACAAACATTTACAGATTTTGAAATAATAATTTCGGACAATGGTTCAACTGATAATACATTTGAAATATGTGAAGAACATGCAATTAAAGATAAGAGAATAAAAAAAATAAAACAATCAAAAAACATGGGTTGGGTTTGGAATCATAAATTTGTGGCAGAAAAAGCTTGTGGAAAATATTTTGTCTGGGCTGCAGCAGATGACATTTGGGAATCAGATTTTTTAGAGAAAAATATTAAGATTTTAGATACAATGAAAAATGTTGTTGCAAGCGTAAGTAAAATTGAAAGATATGGCCCAAAAATTGAAGAATTTCAAAATGATCCAGATGATGGAATATTTTCAACGATGTATAAAAAAATGAGACGACATTTTAGGCCATTTGGACCATATCCAGCATCTGGTGATTATGCAAAAAAAATTAAAATATATTTAAAAAAGCCATCCGCTCTTGGATTATATTCAGTTTTTAGAACTGATGCATTAAAAAATAGTCTTGTAAAAGACCGTATTTCAGTATGGGATTTGGCATTTACTTTGGAATTTCTTAAACATGGGGATTTGCATGTAATTGATGAAGTATTATTACATAGATACACAAAAGGTGTTTCTTCTCATGGGATATGGGATGAATATTTTAGACAAAAAGAAATTAGATTTTTTGAAGTAATTTTTCCTCATTCATCATTTACTCTATGGTGTTGGAAGAATGTTGGGAAAAAGAATTTTGTTAAAAATATTCATAATTTCATATGGTTAAATTGTTGGGGCCCAATAGGAATAGGATTTAATACAATAAATGCAATAAAACAAAAATTGTCAAACTAAATTTAATAATTTTTATTTAATACTGCTCGAAATATAGATTCAAAAAGTTTTCTTGTTTTATTATCAATTAAATACGTAATTCCAAAATATATTGAAATTCCAATAAATAAATAAATTATGACGTTTGGAAGAAACTCAATTAATTCAACATTATATACTAAAAATAACTCTAAAAGAAAATTTGTTATAATTAATGAAATCAATCCACCAAACAAATACTTGAAAATACTCTTAAGATCAAATTTTACTGTAAAGTGTTTTTTAATTAAAATAAAAGTAATAATACTAATTGGTACTTGAATAGATAAAGAAACAATTGCCCAATAAATTACTAAATCTAATTGGGAATCAGTGGTACTGTTCATTACAAATAAAACAATTGTTAAAGAAGCTAAATATAGAATTGATTGAATTATTGTAATAGTTGGAATATGAAATAATTTACTTTTTAAATAATCTTTAAATGTAGAGTTGATATTTTCATCTACTTTTTCAATTCCAGTAATAAAAGTTTGAAGATTTCCACTAATGGTATACAAAAATATCTGTATTGATAAAATTATGACTATTGGTACTGCAACAACATAAGTTGGATTCAAAGCAAATAATGCAGGTTTTGCAAACGTGATTGATAAAAATGTGAACAAAATTGAAAAATAAAATAGATGACGTAAATTATCAGATAGAAATTCATGACCATTTCCTTGAAGGAGTTTAGGATATACAGCTCTAGAAATTAATCCAGAATTAGTAATGATATTTGTAATTACTAAAGATGCTGTCCAAAAAGCAATCCCAATAACTGAACCTGTAATAATTGAGAATATTGTGACATCTAAAAATAATGCAGTTAGCCCTATTGCAGGATATAATGCAATCCAAGATAATTTAAACCATTTTTTGAGGAATTCTTTTTTAATATTATTTCTTAATTTTTCCCTAGAATAAATTAGATAAAAAATTATGCTTGCAGAATATGCAATTGCAACTGTAAATATTACACCTACAGTTCCCAATTGTAAAAAATATACTAGAAGTAATACAACTGGAATTTCAATAAGTGCAAAACATAATTGCCCAAATGATGCTGATTGAGGTTTCCATCCAAATGATATTGAAGTGAGAACTCTATTAAGAAAAATCAAAGGTATCAAAATAGTTCCCATAAGAATGACATCCTGATTAGCATCAGTTTTACCACTTACAAGATATGCAGAGACAAGATAGATCGCGATTCCACCTAAGGAAATAAGTAAACTTGACGAAACAGCTGTTTTACCAGAATCAACATTTCTTGCCGTTTCACGAATAGCCCAATATGAAATCATAGGTTCTATAATTGAAGCATATAGAACTATTCCACTAATCAAACCCCAGGTTCCATATTCTAATGGATTTAGGGTTCTTGTGACAATTAGCATAAAGATCAATCCTAGAAGAACACTAACTATTCCAAGGACTAGTGATATTAGTCCTGAATACGTAACTCGAATATTACTCAATTTTTTATAACTTCCTGAAAAATTTTTTCATATTTATCACATACATTTTTTATTGAAAAATTATTTGCAGATGATTTAACATGTTTTGATGCTTTTTGATATTTTTTCTCATTTGTTAATAACTCCTTTATATTATCAGAGACATATTGTTCATCTAGATTTTTTAAAATGATTCCACCTTGATCGTCTCCAATCAAATCTCTAGCTACACCCACATTTGTTGAAACCAATGGAATTCTAAAGAAGGCTGCTTCTAAAAGTGGTCTACCAAAATTTTCATATGTAGAACCAAACAAAAATAAATCAGACTTACTATAATATTCCCATAATGCATTATCAGTAGTCCATCCTACAAAATTAATATTTTCATCTAAATTTAATTTAGTTATTAAAATTTCTAATTGTTTTTTGTAACCAACATCTCCTAATAATCTACCTTTTATTTCATCACCTACAATTGTAAATTTGATATTAGGAAAATCTTTTTTCAAAATTGCAATAGATTTTATTAATTTATCAAGATTTTTTAATGGTACTATTCTACCAACGAAGAGAATATTTTTTGTGTTAAAAGATACTTTTTCTGAGATGTTAATATTTTTGAGAGTGAACGATAAAGGTATTAGTTTTATTTTATTTTTTGATATTCCAAATTTTTTACAATCATCAAATTCAGCTTTACTTGTTGCAATTACATATTTAGCAAATTTTGTAGGTAATTTCATAGTTAAGATATCATGTATATGGTAAGGAATTTTAGATTTTGATGAATCGTACAAATAATCATATCCCAAAAGAGAACCATGAGGAGTAATTACTAAAGGAATTTTTCTTAAAAACCCAATAAATGAACCAAAATCTGTTTGAAATGACATATATCCATTCAGATGAATTACATCCACATCTATTCTAGAAAGTTGTTTTAAGAATGACAGAGAAGGGGAATAAGCAGTAATCTCTTTGGAAGAATACCAGATAATATTGAATTCTTGTTCAGAAAATAATTTTTTGTATCTATCATCCAACATTAAAGTCACTAAATGATTCCTAGATTCTAATTCAAAATACAAATCTTTAACAAAATTTAGTGCTCCACCTAAAACATTTCCAAAATAGCTCGATACAATCAAAATTTTCATTTAATCTTCTAAGATTACTATGTATAATTAATCATTTATTTGAAAAATATTATCAATTCAATTTGAAACACGAATAATTCATAATTAAAGTATAAAATGAAAAATCAGTTTATTTAAAATATTGATAATAATAGCCGTTCATATCAAGAATATCTAAAATATTTGAACCAAAAATAATTATTCAATAGAAATTGTATATTTTTTCCATTTTTTTGAATCTAAACTCATATCCATAGTTAATGGAGGACCAAAATAGTCATCAATAGTCATTGATTGAATTTCAGGAGTCATTATTTTTGCTAATTCAAACATAGATATTTTTCTATCACCTACAATGTGAATAATCCCTTTTTTTCCATCTGTTTGAATATCATAGATTCCTTGTGCTACTTGTTTTGGAAAGAGGTATGTTCCAAATCTGTCTGAAAATGCTTTGGGGTATGGCCATTTTTCTTTACTAACATAGTTTGTTCTCAAAATTGAATAATTCGATAATTTTGAAACTTCTTTTTCAGCCATTAATCTTGTTTGACCATAAAAATTTACAGGTTTTGCAGGGGAGGATTCGGCATACATTCCATCAAAGCCATCAAAAATACATGGAGTACTAATGTGTAGAAATTGTATATTACAATTTTTATTTTGAAGTACATCAACTAGATTTTTTGTGTGGGTTACATTTACTTTTAATGCAAGTTCTTTTTCATCTTCACATAATCTTACATTTAACAAAGATTCATTATGAATAATTGTATCAAATTTGTTTTTTTTAAAAAATGATTCAATATTTGCTTTGTTTGATAAATCTAATTCTTTAGTAGGAATTAAGGCATTACTATAGATTTTTTTTAATTCTAACGATAAAGAATTTTCTCCACCAGTGATTAGAACTGTCATTTAACTACAGCATATTCTACCTAAATTAATACTAAAACTTTGATGGTATTCTAATTAATTTACCTTTGATAATATTTACAACCTTGGACGAGGTTTTACCATCGCCTAATGAATTATCCCATTTCCAATCAATTACTGCAGACGTAATTGTTTTTACAGATTCTACAATATTTTTAGGATCTAAACCTGACAAAATATTACACCCAGCCTCAATAAATTCTGGTCTTTCAGAACTTTCTCTAATAATTACGCATGGTTTTTTGTAAATTAATGCATCCTCAGGAAGTGTTCCAGAATCAGTTACGTAACAAAAAGCATTTTGTTCTAATTTAGAAAAGTCAAAAAACCCTAATGGCTTAATAATTTCAATAGATTTTGGAATATCTTTCTTTTTTAATTTACTTTTTGTCCTTGGATGCATTGGATAAATGATTCTTTTTCCTAGTTGTTTATTTATTTGATCTAGGCCTTGCAAAATATTTTTTAGTGTTTTTGGATTATCTACATTTTCACTACGATGTGCTGTTACTAAAACAAATTCATTAGAGTCAAGTTTTAATTTTTTTAGAATTGTACTTGCTTCAATTTTTGGTAAATAATAATTTATCACTTCAAAGATAGGATTACCTACTACATAGATACTTGCAGGATGAATGTTTTCTCTAATCAAATTTTCTCTACAATATTGAATATATGGTAAATTTACAGTTGCAATATGATCTATTAACACTCTGTTTTTTTCTTCAGGCATTCTTTTGTCATATGATCTCATTCCAGCTTCAAGATGTACAATTTTTATTCCCAAATGAGCAGCAGAGATTGCAGATAATCCACTATTTACATCACCTAATAATACTAAAACGTCAGGTTTTTCTTTGATCATGACTTGTTCTGTTTTAGAAATTATATCTGCAACCTCAGAACCAAATCCATCTGTGTTAATTTTTAAATTATAATCAGGCTTTCTAACTCCTAAATCTGAAAAGAAAATATCACTTAGTTCTGGAGTATAGTTTTGATTTGTAAATACCATTACATGATCAAAATTTTCATCTAATTTTGCATAAATTCTACTTTGTTTAATTATTTCAGGACGTGTACCAGAAATAGACATTACTTTCATGATTTCCAGATATTTCAGATGAATTAAAAGGTATTTTTATGATTAAACTTATTAAATTAAGATAAGAGGTAAATCTGACTTTGGATTATTCATCAGTTCTAAATAACAAAAATATTTTGATTACTGGTGGAACGGGTAGTTTTGGGCATCAAATGATTACAGAATTGATGCGATACAAACCAAAATCAATTAGAATTTTTAGCAGAGATGAAGACAAACAACATAATTTGAAACAAGAATTATTAGATAATCCTATTTTAAAGAAAATTCAATTTGTAATAGGTGATGTAAGGGATTATGAACGGATTTTTTCAGTAACAAAAGGAATTGATATTATTTTTCATGCTGCTGCATTGAAACAAGTTCCATCAGTTGAAGCACACCCATATGAAGCTGTTAAAACGAATATCACAGGAGCTTTTAACGTAGTAACTGCTGCAGTTGCACAAAAAGTAAAAAATGTAATTGCAGTAAGTACTGATAAAGCAGTTAAGCCAGTTAATGCAATGGGAATGACAAAAGCATTACAAGAAAAATTAATTCTTTCAGATGAAATCACCAAAGATAAAACAATTTTTTGTTGTGTAAGATATGGAAATGTCTTAGGAAGCAGAGGTAGTGTTATTCCTTTATGGGATAAACGATTGGATCAGAATAAACCCTTGCCAATTACTCATCAAGATATGACAAGATTTATGCTAACATTAAGTCAAGCAATTGATTTAGTTTTTTATTCTTTGAAAAATAGTAAAGGTGGAGAAATTTTTGTTAAAAAAGCACCTGCAACAAAAATGATTAGTTTAGCACGTGCATATGCAGAATTAAAAACTGGAAAAAAGAATTATCCATTAGAGTATATTGGAATTCGAGCAGGAGAAAAAATTGACGAAGTGTTAGTATCAGAAGAAGAAATGCGACATGTTGAAGAAAAAAAGGATCATTTTGTTATTAAACGAGAAAATGAAATTGATAATAGTTTTGTTAAAAAATCCACAAAATTTATTGAGTATGGATCAGGTACAATTCCTCATCTAAATACTGAAGAATTGAAAATATTAATGAAAAAACTCAAGTGGGTTGCATAATTATTAATTTATGATATAGCAGACTGAAATTTTTCAATCAATATCTTTGATAAGATATTCCAATCGTGGTTTTTAATAACATAATCATATCCATGTTGTCCTAATTCATTTAATTTTTTTTCATCAAATAATAATTCAGAAAGGCTTTCAACAAATTTATCCTCTGTCGCATAAACAATTCCAAAACTTTGATCAGGTAAAATCTCCACAGTACCTTCTAAGGGTGTAGACAATACGGGTTTACCGCATGCAAAATATTCCAATATTTTACTAGGCAAAATTCTATTTGTTATATAATTAGTTTCAAATGGTTGAATACAAATATTTGCAAGCGATAAATATTCAGCTAAAATTTGTTGTGGTAAAAACCCAGTCATCTTTACATTTGACTCTAAATGATTTTTCTTTATCAACGATTCAAGACGATCAAATAGATAGCCACCTCCTACAATCAGCAGTTTAGTATTCGGATTTTGTTCTAAAATAAGATTAAAATTTTTAATTATTTTTTCTAATCCTGAAAATTCAAAAAGTGTTCCTATAAAAAGAATAATTTTATCTGCTGAATCAAATCCTAATTCATGTAATATTTTTTCATTCTTGGGTAATTTTTTGAATAATTTTCTATTAATACCCAAAGGAAAGACTTCAGTGTTAGATTCAACGGCATCCATTTCAAGTGCATATCGTTTGAGATCAGGAATAATTGGCAATACTTTAGTTGATTTTCTGATTACTTTTTTCTCATATTTTTTTGCTAATTGTCTAACAATTGGAGTTTTAACTAAACTATGTGTAATATCAAGAAGTCTATAGAACACGGGTATGTTTAATTCACTAGCAGCCTCAATAGTTTGAACTCCATTTGTAGCAGTACCATAAAGTAAAACCACATCAATATTATTTTCAAGAATTGTATTTCGAATGATGTTTTTACAATTAAAAAAATAACTGAATCTATTTAATCCCTTTATGCTAATTGATGGAGGTCTGATTAAAGTGATTTTTCCATCATCATATACCCTATGAAAATTTGGAATTATTTCAGTATGTAGTGAACTAAAGAATTTTTTTGGAGTAGGATCCCTACAATCAATTACAAAAACATGGTTATCTTGCATAGAAAATAGTTCAGCTAAATGATGAGGTTCAAAAATTACTTTGTTTATCCAATCTATTTCATGAATTATTAAAATATTCATAATTAATCAAGATTTTACTTAGGATATTTAATTTCTCTCTCTAACCAAATTAACAATAGAATACAAGATTATGGAAGTCATGAACAGCATGGTTCCAAAAATTATAGTTCCAATTGCCAATAATGAAATATTTGTTATAATCTCTCGAGTCTCAGAAAAAAGTTGTAAAGTCCAAACTGTAAAAAATAATCCAATAAATAAGAAGGCCAATCCAGGAATTCCATAAAATTTTAGAGGATGCTCTATAGAAATGAATTTTAGAGTACTTAGAGTTACTGACATTCCATGAGAAACTGGATGATGTGTTGATGTATCACCTTCATATGAGATTTTAATTGGAATTTCAGCAATTTTAAAGTCATTATTACTTGCTTTGATAAGTAATTCACTAGAAACCCCCATACCGCTATCGGAAGGAAGTATTTTTGATAAAACATCTTTACTGTATGCTCTGAAACCACTTTGAGAATCTTTAATTTTTTCTTTTAATGTAGTGTTTGTTAATTTTGTAATAATTTGTATTCCAGTTTTTCTATATGATGGAATATCATCTTTGCTTTCATCAAGAAATCTCGATCCAATTACTAGATCAGATTTTTTATCAATAATTGGTTGGATAACTTTGGAAATATCATCAATACTATGTTGACCATCTGCATCAAATGTAACTAAAATATCAACATCAAGATCTTTTGATTTTAAAAATAATGATCTAATTGCTGCACCATATCCTTTATTTTTTTCATGAGTGATTACCATAGCACCCATTTTTGTTGCAATTTTACCTGTTAAATCTGAAGAGCCATCATCACATACAATTACAATATCTGCAATTTTTTCTAATTTTGTAATTATTGAGGCAATATTTTTTTCTTCATTATATGCAGGAAGTCCAACAGCGATTTTCAAATTAAATCACGCTGTATCTTTTTTAAGCATTCTATAGCCATTATAGTACATTTTAAGATCATCTAATGATCTAATTTTTAACATTTTTTGAAATATGTATGAAGGTCTAAAGTAATATTCATGATATGCCTTTTTGGCCCACATTGCTAAATCATCAGCAGATAGTGTTTGTGTTGTAAGTACAGGTGCTTGGACACCGCCAGTACCAATACCAGAATATACGAATTTATCCCAAGTGTCATCTAACTGGATTAAACCTGACTTTACTGCCTCATCGTATAACTTATTTCCAGGGAATGGCATAGTTATTGCAAATTGTGCATAAGTACAGTTTAGTTTTTTTGCAAAATCTATTGTTTTACGAATTGTCTCAGGAGTTTCTTTAGGTAAACCGATCATAAAATATCCAACAGTTTCAATTTTTGCATTATGTGTCCATTTTACAGCATTTTCAGCTTGCTCTAAAGTAGCAGTTCCTCCTTTAATCTCATGAATAAATTCACCATGTTCAATTCCATAAGACATCATTCTACATCCTGCTTTTTTCATTGCAAAAAGCATTTCTTGATCTACTAAATCAACTCGTGTTTCAGCATCCCACACTAAATTAAACCCAAGATTTTCAGGTGTCATAGCATCCAAAAGTTTCATTGTAGCTTTTCTATTGAGAGACATTACATCGTCATAAAATGTCAGTTCCTCTATACCATATTCTGAATGAAGATATTTGATATGATCAACTACGTATTCAGGTGATTGATTTCGAAATTGCAAACCAAAGCTATTTTCTCTATTACAGTAATTGCAAAAGAAAGGGCATCCCCTACTCCACATTATACTACACCATTTTTTACCAGTACTTTTTGGTGGATGTGGATGATAACCATCAGGAAAATGAGGTAATTTATCATATGCAGGATATGGTAAATCATCCATATTTTTTATGTAAGAACGTGGTTTTGTTGGAATTGTTTTACCGTCTTTTCGAATGAATAGTCCAGGTATATCTTCAAGTGGATGGCCTAAAACTATTTCTTCAATTTGTCCTTCACTCTCATCATATGAAATAATATCCAAAGAGGGACACTTCTGTAATGTAATGTCAGCTAAGACTGCATGTGGTCCTCCTAAAACAGTCAAGATATTTGAATTGACTTTCTTAACTGCCTCAGCTGCTTCTAAAGCTGGATTTGCAAATGGGGTGAATGCACTAAATCCAACTAAGTCAGGATTATGTTTTTTTACTGCCATTGTTACATCGTAAACATAATTTTCAGAAAAATTTCCATCCAAAATATCTAAAACATTAACATCAGGTAATCTATCTAGTACTCCAGCAAGATATGCTAAGCCTAATGGGGGTTGAGGGTGAGGATCAGCATCTGAACCTCCTTGTAATGCATTTGATCCAGTAGGAGGTCTTGTTAAGAGAATTTGCTTATATTTCATTTACGACAAATCTTTTCATTCTAATTATTATTTAAACGTCAGTTGTTAGAGTTAGTAAACATGCAGGAAAATCATGAAAATTATGATGAAAATTCAAAAATCATGCCTAAAATTTCAAAATATACCATAATTCTTCTTGGAATTTTAGCATTAGCGTTTATCATCAGATTTTATTACTTTCCATTTGAAATTCCTCTTAATTCTGATGCTCTATACTATTTTTGGTATAGTACTGACATATCAGAATTAGGGAAATTACCATCTGATTGGACTCCAAGAAATAATGGATGGTCAATATTTGTTAGTGTATTTTTTTCAGTATTTGATGGAAAAGATGCTCAGGCATTAATGACACTACAGAGATTACTTTCAGTCACTCTCTCAATAGGAATAACAGTTCCAGTTTATTTTTTATGTAAAAAATTTGTCAAAAGGGAATTTGCAATTATTGGTGCAGCATTAATTGCTTTTGAACCAAGATTAATGATTAATTCTTTTTTAGGCATAACTGACCCGCTTTACTTTTTATTAATAGTATCAAGTTTAACTGTATTTCTCTATGCCAATAAAAAATGGGTATATTTTTCTTTTATACTTGTAGCATTTGCAACTTTGGTAAGAGGAGAAGGAATTGTATTTTTTGTTGTGTTGTCTATTTTATTTTTTATCAAATTTAGAAATGAAAAATATAAAATAATTTTAAAATATATTTTAATCACTAGTATTTTTGTTTTAGTCATCTTACCATTATCTGTATACAAATATGATATTACAGAAAATGATGGAGTGTTTCTCAGAAGCATAAATAGTGCTGAACAATTATTTTCTACAAAAGAAGTTTCTACAGATAATGAAAATAAGATATTTTCAGGATTTGAAATATTTATAAAATATTTTATTTGGATAATGATCCCTAATTTTATAATTTTTCTTCCCTTAGGAATATTATTAATTTTCAAGAAACGAACGATTGAAAATCTATCAATAATTCTTTCTATAGGAATGATGTCTATTCCTGCATTTTATGCCTATGTCCTACCAGCATTAGACACAAGGTATCTCTATGTATTATTACCAATGTTTTCAGTATTAGCTGTAATTACAATTCAAAGAATAATTGGTAAAAATTCAAAATCAAATATTTTTGTGATATCAATTATTGTGTTAATAATAATATCATCTGTTTTATTTTATGATTATAAAAAAATAGATTATGAACATGAAAGAGAATCATTTGAAATAATGGGAAAAATTTCTAATATCACTAATGGAATAAACGTGTTAAATCCAGAAACATCCTATATTAGTTCAGTTCAAACAATAAAACAATGGCCAACTCTTTATTCAGAAATTAATTTTGAATTAATTTTGATTCCAACTGATAATTATAATTCTATGAAGGAATTTATTTTAAATTCAGAAGATAAAGGTTTAACCCATGTTATAGTTGATGGAAATTTTGAAAGAGAGGGATTTTTAAAAGAATCATTTATTGACGAAACAAAATACTCATATCTAAAAAAAGTATATGATTCAAAGGACGATAACTTTGTTTATCACGTTAAAGTTTTTGAGATAGATTACAAGTCTTTAAACAACGAAAAATAGATTTTAAAATTATATGAGTAAATGGAAGAAGAAAATTTTTGATATATCATCAATTGGTGTTGCAGATATTTTATCTGCAGGTATAGCAGCAATTTTTTGGTTGTATATTGCAGCAACAATAGGCCCTGAAGATTATGGGGAAATTACTTATCTTTTATCCATAGCCGCATTAGCATCCGGACTTTCGTTATTTGGATCAAATTATACCCTTATGGTTTATTCTGCAAAAAAGATTGAACTTCAATCAACATTATTTTTATTGACATCGATTGCAGGATTTGTAGCAGCAGTTTCTGTATTTTTCTTTTTTGCCGATTTAGGATTGAGTCTAATTGTTTTAGGATATATTATTTTGACACTAGTAATATCTGATCTCCTTGGAAGAAAGCTTTACAGTACATATTCCAAATATGTTATTCTTCAAAAAATTTTAATGGTAATTTTTGGAATTGGGTTTTATTATATTTTTGAAGAATCAGGAATACTTTTAGGAATATCATTATCATATTTTCCTTTAGTAATAGAATTAATCAAGAGATTTAAAGAAAATAAAATAGATTTTAAATTATTAGTAGAAAAAAAGAAATTTATTTTAAATAATTTTGCATTAAATATTTCTGGAACTGCGTATTCATCAATAGACAAATTAATAATTGCACCCCTCTTAGGTTTTGCAATTTTAGGAAATTATTCATTAGCATTACAATTTTTTACTTTGATGAGTATTTTGCCCACTGTAATTCAAAAATATATTGTTCCTCAAGAAGCTACAGGAAATGATAATGTAAAGCTCAAAAAAATTATTATTTTAATTTCAGTTGTAATAGGAGTACTAGGATCAACAATTGGTCCATTAGTTATATCATATATTATGCCAAAATTTGAAATAGCCGAGGAAATAATTAGGATAGTCAGTTGGGCTATTATTCCAACAACAATAAACAGCGTATTTTATTATCCAAAATTTTGGGCTAAAGAAAATAACAGACACATTGTATTAAGTACAACTACTACTGTTTTAGTACAAATTCTTGGAATAATCACTTTAGGTTCAATGTATGGGATTAATGGTGTTGCAATATCTTTTGTAGTTGGAATAAGTTGTGGTGCATGTTATTCATTTATTGCACATAGATATTTACAGGGAAAAAATTAGTTTAATAAAATTAGAACATGTTATTTAATGATAATCTACTACACAACAGATTAATTGTTTTATTTTCATAATTTTTCAATGTAGAAATTTTTTCAAATTCAACTAATTGAGTTTGATTATTTTGAATCTGTGTAAAATAAATTTTAAAATTATTTTCTTTTAGGAAATTTATCATATCTGTGGGTTTTATTCCACAGCTTTTAATTTGATTTGGACTAAATTCTACTAGCAAGGTGATATTTTTATTTGAATTTATTATTTTTTGTAATCCTTGTAGTACATTAAATTCAGCACCTTCTACATCAATTTTTATAAAATCAATTTTCTTTATAGAATTTCGTTGAGCATAGTTATCTAATGAAATACAGTCAATATCAATTGATTCAACATAATTATCAGGTTGGTGTATTCTATGACTGCCTGCCTTGTCTGAAATGTATAATGTTGTTTGTCCATCATTGTTAGATACAATTTTTTGCTCTAAAACAACATTAGAGTAACCATTAACTTCAATATTTTTTTTTAATATTTTAAAATTTTTAAATTCAGGTTCAAAAGAAAATACTTTTCCAGAATTTTCTACAAGTTTTGCAAAAATTAATGTAAAATATCCTATATTTGCACCAATATCCATTACAACATCACCTGGTTTGATAATTTGCTTTACGATTTTTGTATCAGATTCACCATATACAGGATTTATGGATAATCCAAGATTATCATTTTGATCCAAATACATTACGTGATCTTGAAGTTTAACAGAACTTTCAATGAATGATGACTCAATTTGTTTTAGGATTTTCCTAAATGGCCAATATTTTGAAATACCCCAACCAAAGCTAAATTGACGTAAAATTTTCCTATAAGCATTCAAAGTAATTTTTTTTGGTTGATTCATTTTGATCCGATTATATGATTTTTGTATATCTCCTAATATGTAGGATTTGTGATGTATACATAATAAAATGAGATTCAGAATTAAATTTATTCATCCTAAATCCTTTTAATTGAAACAAATTTCTTTAAAATGATTTGAAATTACTTGTAGGCGGTTCTAAAAGTAAGTTATTTCATTTGCAAGAATTTTCCAGAGCCATTTCTAAATATGACATTGAATGTAAAGTGGTTCACGATAGAGAAATTTATGCAGGATTTCCAAGTAAAAAAGTATCAGATTGGTTTCAAACTAGAAAGAAATTTGATGAATTAATTTCAGATTTTAAACCAGATTTAGTTTTAATCGATAACCCTTCATCACATTTTGGACTAGCAACATTAAAAGCTAAAATCCCATTGGTTGTTCATTTACGAGGAGATTATTGGTCTGAACTTAAATGGGCAAAAGAAACAACATACAAAACTCCACATAGGAGAATTGCATTATGGTATAAAAATAAAATTGGAAAAGAATGTTTAGAAAAATCAATTGCGATTCTACCTTTATCTAATAATTTAAAAAAAATTGTTAGGAAACAATTTCCAAAAAAAATTCTTGAAACTATGTATCAAGGGATAAATCCATCACTTTGGTATCCTACTGAACAAATGAAAATACAACATCCAAGTGTGGGATTATTACAAGATGCCATAATTTGGGGTAAAACAAAAGAAATGTTCATCTTAACAGAAATTTTAGAAAAAATGCCTGAAATTACTTTCTATTGGGCAGGGGATGGTCCATTCAGGGATGAAGTTTTAACAAGATTAAACAAGTATGAGAATTTTCATTGGTTAGGAAGACTATCGCATCCAAAACAAGTAAGAGAGTTTTTGATGAGTGTAGATATTTACGCATTAATTAGTGGATTTGATACTCTAGGAATGACAAGCCAAGAGGCAGCTTTAATGAAAAAACCTGTCTTAGCTACAAAAATTGGAGGAATTCCAGAATCAATGCAGGAAAATGAAACTGGATATTTAATAGAAAAAGGTAATTTTGAACAATGGATAGAAAAAATATCTTTTTTGAGTAAAAATAAAGAAAAAGCAAAACAAATGGGAGAGAAAGGTAGGGGATTTGTTGAATCCAAATTTACTTGGGATGTAGTAGCTAAAGAAACTGCAGCAAATTTAAAAAAAATTCTTGAAAATCAATCTTAAGTTAGTTGTTCATGAGATTTCATTTCTTTTGTAATGAAAAGCCTATACCATATCTCAAATGCCAGTAAACCTAAAAATTTGTTTACATAATTCACATTCAAGTTTGTAGAATTGAGATATTTTTTTATCCAATCATCATTAATTAGTCCATCTTGGACAATTCTTGCTTCTGTTAGATATGATTTAGATATTCTTTGACCAAAAGTTTTCCATAAATTTAATGTATTAATTGAAAATCCAAGTTTTGTAGGACTAACAAATTTTTCTGCATCTAAATTTTTCAAAAGTGTTCTCAATGGTATTTTACCAATATTATTTTTTTGATTATATTTTTGGTTAGAAGATATTTGTGTTGAATAATTTATCATATTATTTGACAATATAGGCGTGAGAGAATCAATTTTAAAATATTTATGGAGTTTTGAATTGATTGGACTGAAATTGTAAAGAAGTTTTCCATTATAATCTGCTAAAAATACTTGATCTAAAAGAGACAATGTGTTATCAAAATAAGGTAAAAGAATATTATAAATTGAATTCCACGAGAATTTTAATTTTTCTTTAAAAATATTTTCTTGATCAGGTACTCTATCACGTTCATGACATTGAAGATACGCTTTAACTTTTTCAACAGGTGACGAAGTTTGATTTACTAAAGTTAAGAATTTTGAATATCTAAAAGAATAGCCTCCAAAGAGTTCATCTCCTCCATCACCAGAAGCTAGACAATTTGAAAAAGAATTTGATTTTTTTACAACATAATACCAATGTAAATCCCAAAAAGGTTTTTCTGAAATATAAATCGCTTTGGGTAATTCTTGTAAAAAGTTTTCAAGGTAAATTATTGAGTGATTTGTTTCAAAATGTTCTGCAGTTTTACTTGCAATTATTGATTCATCATTACTATCAGCAAATTTTATGGAGATAGTTTCAATAGGAATTTTTGGAAACTGTTTTCTGATTAATGCCAAAACTAGTGTAGAATCAATACCTCCACTTAGTGCTAAAGATAATTTTGTTTTTTCAGGATTAATTTTAGAAATAATTTCATCAGAGATTAATTTTTCAATTTTATCAATTGAAACTTTTTCATTTTGTTGTATGAATTGTTTTGAAGTTAGTTTTTGTAATTTGGGAATTTGTGTAGTATCATATCTTAAAGTAAGAATCTCTTGAACTGATTTAGAATCGAATGAAACCTTAGAATTTTCGTCCAAGGCTCCTAATAATTAGACCAGCTTCTTTTGCAGCAGAAACATCAAAAACACCTCTAGTATCAATTACTATAGGACTTTTCATAGTTGATTTTAAAAAAGAGGGTTCAATTTTTAAAAATTCTTTATGAGCTGTAAGTAAAATCACTGCATCTACTTTATGTAATGCATCTTCCAAATTGTTTTCAGTTTCTATTCCAAACACAGTTGAGGATTTAAAATATGGATCATAGATTTTGAGTATTGCTCCTTGATCTTTTAATTTATTTATTATAATTTCTGCGGGTGTCAATTGTATATCTTTCACATTGGGTTTGTATGATACCCCCATTATCAATAATGAACAATTTTTTAATAATTTTCCATTTTGAGATAAAGTTTCATTTATCATGTCTATAACATAATGGGGCATACTTTCATTTCGTTTTCTACTAGCTTTGATTATTGTCAATAGATCATCGTCAAATTGTTTTCCAGAATTTAAAAATTGGTACGAGTTTATGGGTAGACATGGTCCTCCCACACCAGCGCCAGGATAATGGACTTGGAAATTATATTTTGTTTTTGCTGCTTCCAAAACAGTGTTAGTATCTATCCCAAGTTTTTCAAATAAAATAGATAGTTCATTTATGAATGCAATATTGATATCACGAAAAACATTTGTTGTAAGTTTAACAGCATTTGCAGTCTTACAATTAGGCATTGGAATGAGTTGTACAGGGAATACATGATGATATATTTCAGTAATAATATCAGCTGATTTTTTATTTATTCCACCTACAAGTCTAGGTAATTTTTCAAAATCTGTGATTATTTCACCAGGATTTGCAGTTTCAGGACAAACTCCTATTCCATAATTAATTCCAGATTCTAATCGTTCATCATTTCCATCAATTATAGGAATTAATTCATTTTCCAAAAAACCTGGTTCAATAGTACTTTCAACTACAACTAATGTACCAGGCGTCATTAGACTGTGAAGTTGATTTGCAACAGATTTCAAAGCAGAATAATCAGGAATGTTGTTTTCATTCATAGGTGTAGGTAATGATAATAATATAACATCAGATTTTGGAATAATTTCATTAGCTTGGGTTGTTGCATGAAATGTTTTATTTTTTAAAACCTCATCAAAAATTATATCATATTTTGGTTCGTCCTTTAAAGGAAAATCCCCAGAATTTATTTTTTCAACTAAACTAGTGTTAATATCCAATCCCGTAGTCAATAATCCTGATTTTGCAAAAGATAGTGCAGTAGGTAGACCAATTCTACCAATCCCAATTACACAGACTGAAATTTCAGCTGATTTAATTGATTTTTTAACATCATCAATATTTCTATCAAAAATTTTTTTGTTCATATCATTCACATTTTTATTAATTTATGTTAAGATTTTGTTATTCTTTATTTAGGTTTTTGATTCAATTTTGCTCAAAACTTAAAGATGTCATATTTCACACATCAAGAATGGAATATGTAGTAACTGGAGGGGCAGGTTTTATTGGGAATAATATCGTACGTCAATTAATTAAAAATAATCATTCTGTTAAAGTGATTGATAACTTACATTCTGGGAGAAAGAGCAATCTTGAGGATATTCTAGATAAGATTGAATTTCATGAGATTGATATTCGCAATTTTGATAAATTAAGAGAAATTTGTAAAAATGTTGACGGTATTTTTCATGAAGCAGCTCTAACAGTAGTTCAAGAGTCATTCACTAAAAGAGATGAATATTTTGATGTAAATCTAGTGGGAACTGAAAATATTCTAAAAATCGCCAAAGAATTTGAAATCAAAGTTGTTTTTGCAAGTAGTTCAAGTGTTTATGGAGACACTGAAACAATTCCAATCAAAGAAGATTCTCCAAGAAAACCAATTAATCCTTATGGAGATACAAAATACCAATCAGAATTATTAGCTGAAAAATATGCAGAACTGGATGTCAAAGTTATTGGATTAAGATATTTCAATATTTATGGAAAAGGCCAAACTATTTCATATGCAGGAGTAATTACAAAATTCCTACATAATATAAAAAATAATGAATCACTGAAAATTTTTGGAGATGGTGAACAAATTAGAGATTTTGTTCATGTAGAAGATGTTGCATATGCAAATATACTTGCAATGGATTCAGATGTGAATTTTGGATTTTATAATATAGGAACAAATGTTCCAACTTCAATTAATCATTTGGCAGAAATTTTAATTACAATTTCAAATCAAGATCTAAAAATAATTCATATCGATGCATTAGAAGGAGATGTGAAAAACAGTTTAGCAGATCTTACAAATACAAATAAGAAATTAAATTGGAAAGCAAAAATAGGTTTAGAAGAAGGATTAAAAATATTTTTTAATTAAATGTTCAATTTTTTAATAAGTTTTCATAAAAATTAAGATATTTTGGAAGGATTTTTTTCCAAGTAAAATGTTTGATTACAAAATCATATGCATTAGATGATAATTTTTGTTGAAGTGATTCATCAATCAATAATTCATTAATATTTTTTAGTAATAATTGAGGATTTTCAGATTCTGTTAATATTCCAGTCTCATTATGTGTAACTAATTCTGGAATTCCACCTACAGAAGATGCAATGACGGGTATTTTTAGATAAAATGCTTCTTTTATAACAGTTGGAAGACTTTCCATTCTAGAAGGAACTACTAGTAGTCTTGAAGATTTAAGAATTTTCATAGTTTCATCCCAAGGTTTGTCTACACAATATACCACATTTCCATTTATTTTTGATTCTATACTTTTTAGTATATCAATTCCTTTTTCAAAACTATCTCGACCTACATATGCAACTTGATTTGTAATTTTTTTAACTTCTGGAATTTTTTTAAACATTTCAGTATCTATTGGAGATGGCAGATATTCTAAATCAAGGTTGAATTTTTTTTTGTATTCTTTCTTAGTTATTTGTGAATCAGTAGTTAATTTATCAGCCCATTTGAAAACTCTTGATTCTGCACTAGTTGCAATTTTACTAGTTGTTGATGAATGCAATACTTTTACTTGGTCACTGTAAACTCCATGGGCAGATAGAATTTTTTTCTGTCCCTTTGAATAATGCATTGCAAATCCCGATGGTATATTGAATGCATGAACTATATCATAATTTTGTCTATTCATTATTCCTTTTAATGCACCTAAAATTGCAAAACTTGGATTTTTTAGATTTTTAATTGGAATGTGAGGTGTTTCCATTTTTGTAACACTATGCCCAAAATTTTCTAATTGGTGTGCAAGCATTGCAGCATGTCCACCAATTCCACCAGAATATCTAGGCGAAATAAAAAGAAATTTCACAAAATAAAATTAGTTGCAGACTTTTTAAGGTCTTGGATTAAAAAATTCTATTACATTGTTGCTTGAGCAGCATCATGGAACATCTGACTCTTTGCACAGCCAGCAGCAAGTTCATCACCTGCTCCACGTCTCATAAGACCTCTGTAAAGACCATCTTCAAGTTTAACACCTTCTCTTTCTTCCCATTCCTCTACAGTGATAGAGTATTTCTTTTGAATTCTATCTCTATACCATTCTGGAATTACATTAAATGCACAGAATGGAACTATTCTAAGGTCTGGAGTTACATAGTGAATATCACATCTTTGTAATCTTTCAAGGTCTTCATTGTACTTGTCTTGAAAGTGCATCATACCAAGGAATAATCCTTTGACGTGCCATGAACCAACTGAATCAAATGATCTCTTCATTAGAATATTACCAAACATCTTTGCTAAATCTAACCCTGCTGGTTGTTTCTTTGTATCAACAAAGCCTTTGAGTTTTCTAACAACTTCAAGCATTGTAAAGTACTTGTTTTTACCAGAACGAATTTCTTCTGCTTTATCTTCAAATAATTCTAACATTCCTTGAATGTCACAGAATTTTGTTAATGGAACAAACTTCTTTGTGTCTGCATCTTCAAAAATGTATGTCCCTGCACCACAAGCAAAGTGAATGGATAATTCGTATTTTGGTTTGCTTGAGAATGCTTCAATTACATTAGTTAGTGGCATACAACTTGGGACTGGGAACCAATCATCAACAGTTACTTCACCATTAGTTTGTTCTTCAATTCTTTGAACACAATCAGGAACTGTGATTCTATATTTTTCACGTTCAGATTTACCCATTCTTCCAGTTAATGATACTGGTTGGAAGTTTACAGCATGAACTACATCCATATTCTTTTGAGCATATCTGATAATTCCACCTAGTTCGTGGTCATTAATTGATTTGATTACTGTTGGGACAAATACTACAGTAGTACCTGTTTTTCTGCAACTGTCAAGTGCATATGGGATTTCCCAGTGATTCTTTGGATTTGTTCTTGCAGTTACACCGTCAAAGGAAAGATACAAGTTGTTACATCCAGCAAGTCTTACTTCTCTTGCAGCTTCTGGATCCATTGCGTGTCGGATACCATTTGTATTCATTTGAATATGGTCAACACCTTCTTCTTTCATAATTTTGATAACATCAGCAATATCTTCTCTAAGCATTGGTTCACCACCAGTAATTTGCATAGAGTTTCCTGGAATTGGTCTCTCAGCTCTGAGAGTTTTCATCATTCCTCTAACTTGTGTATGATCTGGTTCATACATGTAAGCACCTTCAAGGCCTTTCTTTACATAAAAGAAACAATACCAGCATGTTAAATCACATCTGTTAGTTACAATCATGTTTGCTAATCCACTATGAGACAAGTGATTTGAGCACAATCCACAGTTGTTTGGACATGAACATTTGTCAATCATTACATTTGGAGAATGAGCACCTTTACCATCCATCCAGTATGTACTGAATTTCTTGTACATTTCATAAGAACCAAAGTATAATTCCTCACATTCACCGTGAGTTGGACAAACTTTTGACATAAACACTTGATTATCTCGCTCAAAGACCTCAGCATCCAAAATCATGTTACAGTCTGGACAGATACTTTGAGTGAATCTAATTGTAGATTTTTTACCTAAATTTTTAGTTGATTGATTGGATATCTGAATTAATGCCATACCTATATTGAAGATTTTTCAAAGATGGTATATAATCCATTTCCTACTAGCCCCCGTGTGGAATTTAGGAGGTAGGCATACCTGATTTAAATATCAAAACTGATCGATTAGATCGCAGATGAGCATTTCCGATAAAACAAGAAAAGCATTAGAGAAAATTGGTCTTACCAGTTACGAAATTAGAACGTTTTCAGCTTTGTTAAAGTCAGGAGAATTAACAGCATCAGATCTCAGTCAGAAATCAGGAGTTCCTTACTCAAAAATTTATGAAGTTTTAGGAACTCTAGAAGAAAAAGGGTGGATTGGTTCAGATGATTCAAGGCCAACAAAATATTTTGCAAAATCACCTTCAACAGGTCTTGAAACTACAAAACAAAAAATGGAAACTGATTTTTCGCAGAATCAAAATGTAATTTTAAATGAATTAGTTCCTTTGTATGAAAAAAGTGGAACAAGTGAAAGGCCGGACATATGGGTATTATCTGGTGCAGCAAACATTGCAGCTAAAATTTTAGAAATGGTAGAGACATGTAGAAATGAAGTAATGATTGCATTGCCCGAAGCTGGAGTAGATCTTGTTAAGCAAGCATTACCAAAACTAAGATCACTTCATGATAAGGGAGTAGATATTACAATTCTTACATCAGACAAAATGGATAAAGAATCAATCAAGGCAATCAAAAGAGTTGCCACTGTAACAATCAAGAAAGGATTGTTTGGAGGTGGAATAATTTCTGATAAAAGATACGTAGTAATTCTACTAGGGCCTGAAATTGGAGGCGTAAATTCTTCTGAAGTTGTAGCAATTTGGGCAGATCATGCGGGATTGGCAGGATTTGCACGTCAATACTTTGAATATTTATTAAAAGATTCCAAGAAGGTGTAGTATGGACGCATTAAATGATGATCAAGAGACTCTCTTTGTAGGTACTGCAGAAGCTGAACATGTAGAGATGTATCTCAAAGCAATTTGGCATATTAAAGAAAGGGGGGAAGATGTAAAAATTAGCACCATTGCAAAAATGCTCAATGTTAGACAACCAAGTGTAGTTCAGATGCTAAAGAAATTAAATTTGAAAAATCTTGTAAATTACAATAAAGCAGGAGTAAGACTTACTGAAGATGGTGAGAGAATAGGAGCAAGTATGATGAGAAATAGTAGATTATTGGAGGTTCTAATGGATAGTGCACTCAAGGTAGAAATTGATGAGGAAATGGTTTGTGGAATTGAACATCACATGAACAAACAATTTACAGATGCACTTTGTGTAATGCTAAAACATCCAAGAAAATGTCCACATGATCATGAAATTCCAATGGGCGAATGTTGTAAATCAACATAAGTTGAACTCAACCCAAAAGATATATCATCTTAGAAATTATATTCAATCATGGCATGTTTCTGTGGCTGCGAAACTTATGAAAAAAATGAGGATGGATTCAAAATTGCATGTGTAAAATGTGGACATGGGCCTCAAAATCATAATGATGAATTCAGAGATGCTGCAAGAAAGAATGAATCACAAAGTCAAAAACGTGATGCAGACTTCGGATAATTACTCGCCAATAATTTTAACTAAAACTCTTTTTGGTCGTTTTCCATCAAATTCTCCATAGAAAATTTCTTCCCATGGTCCAAAATCTAATTCGCCATTAGTTATTGCAACTACAACTTCTCTTCCCATTATTTGTCGTTTTAGATGGGCATCTGCATTATCCTCACCTGTATTGTTATGATCATAGTGTGTCGTTGGTGCATGTGGAGCCAATTCTTCTAACCATTTTTCATAATCATGAAGCAATCCACCTTCATTATCATTTATGAAAATACTTGCAGTGATATGCATTGCATTTACAAGACAAAGTCCTTCTTGGATTTTACTTTTTGTTACTAATTTTCTTACATCAGATGTAATGTTTACAAATGCTCGTCTAGTCTTTACTTCAAAAGTCAAATATTCAGTTAAAGATTTCATGTTTTTCTATCAATCATCATTAATTAAAATCCTAATGCAGGCTCAGAACTCAAGATCCTCATCATTGATCAGAGGGATAGGTACATCATGGTCTGCAAGCCATATTTCAAGCAAATTCCTATTGAATCTTTCAAGAAGCTTGATAAATGGCAAATAGTTCAATCATTCCAAATGGTTACAATAGACACTCCAGCCTCATTGGAAAGTTTTAGAAGATTTGTAATTACTAGTACTTGCATGTCTTATGCTCCAAGAGCATATTTGGAAGATTCAGAGGTTTTTGCAGAAAGAGAAGATAGTCTAGGAGCCATTTATGTTGAGGCAGCAGATAAGGTTACACTAAAAAAAATTAGAGATATTACGTTTGTTAATGCAAAAGATGTTTTAGGAATAATCTATAATTCAAAAAGTGGAAATACATCTTTGAAGTGGAGACAGATTAAAAGAAACAACGGTAAAGTTTCTGGAGACGCATCAGCTAATTCTCTTACAAATCTGTCTGAATCAGGGGTTCTTACTATAGAATGGGTTGAAAATTATCTAAAAAAGAAATCTGAAGAAACTAAAACAGAAGAACCAACAAGTTAAACTATTTTCTTTTTGTTAAATAGAATAACATTATGATTACAAAAGAAATAGATGAAAATTCAATCTCGGTCATACCAGAAGATTCTGAAGATCTTTTGAATTTACGTCGAATTATCAAAGAGAATGATAAAGTGATTGGAGATACTACAAGAGTTCTAAAACAAGATAAAGATTATTCAAGACCAGACAAAGGAGAACGAATCAAAGTTAGAATTGCATTAACAGTTGAAAAAATTTCACTTGATGATGTTCTAGATAGATTAAGAGTAGGAGGCACAATTTCTGAATCAAGTAATGAATCAGTTCCACATGGTTCCCATCATTCTTTTATTTTAAAATTAAATGATGGAATTACTATTTCAAAGAAAAAATGGTTGCCAATTGAAAAAAAACTTTTAGAATCAAGTAATAATCAAGTTAGTTTTGTACTAGTTGCAATTGATACTAGTGATAGTGGAATTGCAAGACTAAGAGGTACACATTTAGAATTTATGCCAAATATCTATTCGGGTTCTGGTGGAAAAAGATACAAAACAAATTTCAAGATTGAGAAATTCTTTGAACAAGTTCAACAAGCAGTATCAACTATTTTCAAAGAAGGAGACACTATAGTGATTTTTGGTCCAGGTGAAACAAAGAAAAGGTTTGCAAATTTCATAGAGAAATCACAAAAACTTCAAAAATATAAAATTCAAGTTGTAGATGGAATTGATTCTGGAGGAGAAGATGGAATTTACACATTTACAAAATCTCAATCAATGCAAGAAATAATGTCAGATAGTAAATTAGCCAAAGCCTCATCAATAATAGATCAAGTAATGATTTTAGCAAATAAAACAAGCAGGAAATTCACTATGGGATATAATGAAACAATCAATGCCAATCAAATGGGAGCAGTTGAATCAATGGTATTTTCTGATAAAGTAATTCAAGAAAATGATGAACAAGGAGTAATGGATTTTCTAAATGATGCTGAAACAAAGGGAGTCAAGATTTACAGTGTCGATTCATCTACAGATATTGGACTTAGAGTATCAGGGCTGGGTGGAATAGTTTCTTTGTTACGATATGCTATAGAATCTTAGTTTGTAGATTCTACTAACCATTTCAGATATGATTTATCAATAGAGGTGACGTCAATTTCAGCTATTTCAGGAACATCATAAGGATGAGTTTCTTTGATTTTCTTTTTCAACTTTGTCTTATTTTTGTTAATGGTTTTGAAAATGGCAAGATATTCAGAAGAATTTTCAATTTTTCCTTTCCAAGAGTAAATTGAAGAAATTTTAGAAATATTGACACATGCTACTGTTTTATTTTTTACAAGTTCATTTGCAATTTTTGAAATTGATTTTTTATTAGGATATGTTGAGATAATTATTACTGGTTTCATAGTAAACGATAAATGTCCGTACCTTAAAAAATTAACAATTAGTTTGGAACTTGATTTTATTACTCAAAATTCGATAATCTATGTCTTGATGGCTTGGGTGGTTATTGTAGTTGTTGCAAAAGCTCTCAAATTTGAGAAATATGGTTTTGAAATTAAAGCATACAGTCTAGTATACAAAAACAAGGGAGTAAATGAAGTTCTCTTAAAATTGTTAAGTCGAACTAGAAGAGGCATTAGAGTATTTGCAGATACAAGTGTAATTGCAGGTTTTATTATGATGGCCTTTGCATTTTGGTTTTTGTTAAACAATGTTTCAAACTTTTTTGTAGCACAATCAGAATTCTCAGAATTGACTGTACTAATTCCAGGAGTCACATTAACATCAGCATCATCAATTACATACTTTTTACTGTCAATTCCTATCGTACTAGTTATTCATGAAGGAGCACATGGTATAGTAGCTGCCTTAGAAAAAATCAAAATCAAAACAGGTGGTTTTGCAATATTCATTGCAATGTTTGCAGGATTTGTTGAACCAGATGAAGAGGAATTTGAAAAAGCTAAAAAGATATCAAAATTAAGAGTAATTGGTGCAGGTGCTACATCAAATGTTTTATTTGCATTTGTTTTAGGTGCTATTTTGTTAACAAATCCATTTTTTGCAATGGTTTTACCTGAGCCACTCCTAAGTGCATTTTATGAACTTCCAGATGGAGTATTGATCCTTTCAATTATTGAAAACTCTGGTGCAGAACAAGCAGGATTACTTGCTAATGACATCATCACATCAATTAATGATATACCGATATTGAGTCCAGTTGACTTTCCAGCTCTGAGTCCAGGAGATACCGCAAGTGTTTCTGTAATTAGAGATGGTCAACCATTGAATTTTGGTGTAGAGATTATGCCTGCACCAGAAGATCCTGAAAGAGGATTAATTGGAATTATGAGAGACAACACATTTGCTTACAAACCTGTAATGAATTTCATTGAATGGAATGATCCAAATCTTTCAATGTTCTTGTTATGGCTTTGGATGATCTCATTTTTCATCGGTATTATCAACATGCTTCCTTTACCGATTTTGGATGGAGGTAAATTCATTCATACAATAATTGATAAGAGAATTTCAGACAAGTCAGTCAATATTGCAATGTGGGGAATCTATGCATTCACATTTGTACTATTTGGCCTCAACATTGCCTTATCATATTTGAAATCTGGCTGGTTTACAATCTAGAAAATACCTAAAGAATCATTAATGAAAAAAACAAGATAATTTCATGAATTGTGACAGATGTGAAAATCCTGCAGCATATACTAGAAAATATTCAGGTGAAAAGCTATGTTCACAGTGTTTTTCAAGATCTATTGTAAGAAAAACTGCAAAAACTATTTCAAAATATAATATGATTAAGCATAATGAATTAGTAGCTGTTGCAGTTTCCGGAGGAAAAGATTCTCTGGCATTATTAAAAATTATTAATGAAATGGCATTAACTCATAGTTTTAAAATAATAGCAATCACAATTGATGAAGGAATTCCAGGATATAGAAATGAGGCATTAGAAATTGTTGAAAAGTTTTGTAAAGATCTTAATGTAGAACATAAAGTATATTCTTACAAAGATCTTTTTGAATTAACACTTGATGAAGCATTAGATTTACGAGAAAGTGAAAAAACTTCATCATGTTCAATTTGTGGAACATTAAGAAGAAGAGCAATAGATTATGCCGCTAATGATATTGGTGCTAATGTAATTGCAACAGGGCATAATTTAGACGATACGTTACAAACATTTGTGATAAACATGCTTTCAGGTGATACAACAAAGATTGGTTGGATGGATCCGGATACTTCTGCAAATTCTTTAAGAAAAATAAAACCGTTTTGTGAGATTTATGAATCTGAAATAGTTTTTTATGCATTTACAAATGATATGCCATTTCAATCAGAACCATGTCCTCACATGAGTGAAGGAATTCGAACAGAAATTCGTGAATTTTTGAATTCATTAGAAAATCAACATAGTGGAATTAAAAATAACTTGTATCAATCAATTCTCAAAGTGTCACAAGTTGTAAAGAATTCAAACACTAAAGAAAAAACAAAATGTGAAAAATGCGGAAATGATTGTACAGGAAATGTATGCTCAGTGTGTAGTGTAGTTTTAAAACTAAAAGAAAATCAAACCTAATGCAAATATAACATACTTTCTTAGGAAAAATGGTAGTAGGTAGGATCAGGGTGCCAGCCGTGCCCTATTCTGAAACCGGCTATATGCAGAGATCAGCAACTGTTGGGTAAATCTCTAGAAGGGTAATTCCCGCTTGGTGTGCGGAAATGAAATCACGCCGAGGCGGGTGGTTGCAGGACTAGAAATATCCGAAGGGATAACTTCTAAGACCGAACCATCGAAAGGGATGAGGTCCGGGAGGGAGCAATCCTAAGGTGGAGCATCCACGCTTCCTCGTCAACGTGGCGGATCTTGTACGCCTTGAAATGGGGCTATTCGTCTAGACTGGAGCCAGCAGATCTACTACCTTTATAATTAAAATCAAATTTTCAACCTCATGGAAGGAAAGATTTCATTTGGAAATAAAAGAAATTATGAAGACTTTAAGAAACAAATTCCAGGTTCGGTATTACCGTTATTTGATTCGATTAGAGAATTTTGCTTCTCATTAGGAGACAAAGTGATAGAAGATGTTAGAATGCATAGAGTAGTTTTTTGTAAATCAATGACATTCAGATGGTTTGTAGATGTAGAACCCGATAGAGAGGGAGTGATTATAAAAATTCAAAAAAGCAGAAAAGATCCTATTCAAATAATTCAGATTAAAAAGGATCAAGAAATTTCAGAATTTACTCAAATCATAAAAAATGCATTTGAGGAAATTCACTAGTATAATACATCAAATTTTGAGAATTCTCCAGAAAATTTTTCATTACGAATCTCCACATCTTCAACTCTTGCATTGGCTGGACCTCCATGGGCCCATTCAATTAGTCTGCTAATTTTCTCCTCATCTCCTTCTAAAACAGCTTCAACTCTACCATCCTTGAGATTTTTTACCCAACCAAAAACATCATTTTTCTTTGCCATAACTTTTAGTGTTTGACGGAAAAAAACACCCTGTACCTTCCCAGTTACAAAAAGTCTAACACGTTGATCCGACACTACAACAATATTTCATTGAGCTATTAATCAATTTTAGGTTAAAGTAAAAACTACTTTCTTTCTTTAATTCTAGCTCTACCAGTCTTTCTTGCAGCAATACTACCTACTTTAGCACCTGGAGGAGCATCTCGTGAAACAGTAGAACTTTGTCCAACGTGTTGATGACGACCACCACCGTGTGGGTGTACATATGCTGCTTGAGCAACACCTCTAACAATTGGATATTTCTTTCCTTTAGCTTTGAAACTACGCCATTTGTTACCTGCACTCATAAAATGTCGTTCAGTAGCACCACCGCCAGCAAGAGTACCAATCATGGCTCTATTTTTTGGATTTAAAGTTGCAAATTTACCAGAAGGGAGTTTAACTGTAACACCATCATCTCCATGGGAGAAAATAGTTGCATCAGTACCTGCAGACTTGACAATAGCACCACCATCTCCAAAGTGCTTTTCAATATTACATACAATTGTACCATCAGGAATGTTTTGAACACTAATGACATTTCCTTTTTCAATTGTTGATTTTAATCCAAATTGTAAAGTAGTACCAACTGAAGTTCCTAAAACTGCAGGTACAAATGAAACAGAACCATCTTCAAATCTAATTTTAGATAATGGAGCTTCTCTACCACGTTCGTGTACAAGATCTATAATTTCTCCTGTATGTTGCTCAGATAGTGGAAAACGCGGATAATTGGCTTTTTTGCCTACTTTACCAGTAGATGTAGATCTAAATTGATTGCCTCCACGGCCTCGTCTTCGTACTAATGGTCTCTTACCCAAGTTGTTGATTTCCGACCTAAAGAGAATTTTAAGCTTGTGGTAGTCATGCTGTAAGTTATTGAAATTACCACAAAGGTATAAAAATTAGAATTGAGGCCAATGAGTATGAGTCAAAATGCATTATCTCTCAAAGTTCTTGAAGCATATACAAGAGATGTTGGGAGAGGAGTAGCAAGAATCGATTATGACTCTATGGATACACTAAATGCATCTACAGGAGATGTTATTGAAATTAAAGGTAAAAGAAGAACAGTAGCAAAATGTCTTCCACTCTATCCTTCAGATGAAGGAAAGGGAATAATCAGAATTGACGGACTTGGACGAAATAATTCAGGAATTGCAATAGGCGATACAATTTCAGTTAGAAAAATAAAAGCAGTGGCTGCAGAAAAAGTAGTGGTTGCTCCATTAGAAGCAATTCCACCAATTGATGAAAGATATCTTGCAGATGCTTTAGAAAGTGTGCCTTTGATCAAAGGTGATAATGTAATGGTTCCATACTTTGGTGGACGTTTAACTTTTCAAGTAATTGGAGTAAATCCAGCAGCTGATGCAGTATTAGTTACTCAAAAAACTGTTTTCCATATTGCAGAGAAGGGTGAAACATTACGTGGAGTTCCACAAGTAACCTATGAAGACATTGGTGGAATTTCAAATGAAATTAAAAAAGTAAGAGAGATGATTGAACTTCCATTAAGACATCCAGAAATTTTTGAAAAATTAGGAATTGAAGCTCCAAAAGGTGTTTTGTTATACGGTCCACCAGGTACTGGTAAAACTCTACTTGCAAAAGCTGTTGCAAATGAAAGTAATGCACATTTTATCAGTATTTCAGGTCCAGAGATTATGAGTAAGTTCTACGGTGAAAGTGAAGCAAGATTAAGAGAAATTTTCAAAGAGGCAAGAGAGAAAGCACCATCAATAATCTTTGTAGATGAAATTGATTCTATTGCTCCAAAAAGAGAGGAAGTTACAGGAGAAGTTGAAAGAAGAGTTGTTTCTCAAATGTTATCATTAATGGATGGATTGGAAGCAAGAGGTAAAGTAATTGTAATTTCTGCAACAAATAGACCTAATGCAATTGATCCTGCACTTAGAAGACCAGGAAGATTTGATAGAGAAATAGAGATTAAAGTTCCAGATAAAAAAGGAAGAAAAGACATTCTTGCAATTCACAGTAGAAATATGCCATTATCAGAAGATGTAAACATGGAAAAAATATCAGCAGTCAGTCATGGATATGTTGGCGCAGATTTAGAATATCTCTGTAAAGAAGCTGCAATGAAATGCTTGAGGAGACTATTACCAGTTTTGAATTTAGAAGAAGAGAAATTACCTCCTGAAACTTTAGATAAATTAATTGTAAATCATGAAGACTTCCAGAAAGCCTTGATTGAAGTAACACCATCAGGTATGCGAGAAGTTTTCATTGAAAATCCAGATGTAAAATGGGATGATGTTGGAGGATTAGAAGATGTTAAACGAGAATTACAAGAAGCTGTAGAATGGCCTATGAAATATCCAGGTCTATACGATAAACTAGGACACAGCATGCCAAGAGGAATATTACTACATGGTCCAAGTGGTACTGGTAAAACTCTACTTGCAAAAGCTGTTGCCACTCAAAGTGAAGCAAACTTTGTTTCTGTAAGAGGCCCTGAACTATTATCAAAATGGGTGGGAGAATCAGAACGAGGAATTAGAGAAATTTTCAAACGTGCACGACAGTCCGCACCATGTGTTGTATTCTTTGATGAAATTGATTCTATTGCTCCAATTAGAGGAGCTGGTGGAGAAACAGCAGTTACTGAAAGAGTTGTAAGTCAATTATTAACAGAATTGGATGGTATGGAGAATATGCACGGTGTCATAGTATTAGCAGCAACAAACAGAGCAGATATGATTGATCCTGCATTATTAAGACCAGGAAGATTTGATAAAATTATTCAGATTCCACTTCCAGACAAAGAAAGTAGAAAGAGTATCTTGAAAATTAACGCTGAAAAGATTCCAACCATTAGTGATGAAAGTGATCCTACACATGTAGACTTCGAGAAGCTATCAGAACTAACTGATGGACTTAGTGGAGCAGATACAGCATCTATTGCAAATACTGCAGTATCTTTAGTAATTCACGAATTTTTAGATAAAAATCCAGATGTAAAGGATATCGAGAAAAAGGATGTTGATGCTAAAGTAACTATGAAACACTTTGAGGAAGCAGTAAAGAAAGTAAGAGAACAAAAAGACCTCAAGATGGGCGAAAAACTAGTTGCTTCCTATTACAGGTAGTTTTAATAAAATAACAAATCTAATCCTCATAAATGTCAGAATATACTGGATATGATGGAAACTCTTTAGAATTTCTTAAAACAAATAATATTTCAATTGGAGATTCAGTAAAAATTTTAGCTGATATTACTTATTCAGGCATAATTATGCCAAGATATGAACACAGTGATGACAAACACATTGTTCTGAAATTAAAGAGTGGATACAATATTGGTTTGGAGATTTCCAAGATTGAAAAAGTAGAGAAAAATCCATCTACAGAAAAAATTGTAGAGAAAAATGAAAAGGTAGAAAAAAATGAACATCTACCAAATATTCTATTATTATCAACGGGAGGTACAATAGCTAGTAAAATTGATTATAGAACAGGTGCTGTTACACCAGTATTAACTGCTGAAGAATTGAATTCTTCCGTTCCTGAACTTGCAAAAATTGCAAACATAGATGCAAAAGTTTTGTTTTCTGAATATTCAGAAAATATTATGCCTATGCATTGGTTAAAAATTGCTGAAGAGATTAATCAATATTCTAAATCAGAGTATTCAGGAATTATTATTGCTCATGGTACAGATACTATGCATTATACATCATCATATCTTTCTTTTTCATTAGCTGGATTTCCGATCCCAATTGTGTTAGTAGGTTCACAAAGATCTTCAGATCGTGCATCATCAGATGCAGCGCTGAATCTAATTGGAGCTACAAAATTTTTAACGGAATGTAAAACAAATGGTATTTTCATAGCAATGCATCAAGATGAAAACGATGAAACGATTGCATGTCATATAGGCACTAGAGTAAGGAAAAATCACACAAGTAAAAGAGGAGCTTTTCAAACAGTTGGAGATGATCCTGCATTTTTAATTGTAAATAATGAAATTCATAATAATATGAAAACAGATTTTTTTACAGACAAAAAATTTGAACCTAAAATAAAAATTAATGAAAAAGTTGCATTAGTAAAATATCATCCAGGATATGATCCATCTTTGTTAAAACACATTATAGATTCAAACTATAAAGCAATAATTTTTGAAGGGACAGGTCTCGGACACATTGGAGAAAACATGTATTCAATGGTAAAAATGGCAAATGAAAAAGGCATCTTTATGGGAATGACTTCACAGTGTATAGATGGCAGAGTTAGAATGACAGTTTATGAAAGTGGTAGAGATTTACTTGATTTAGGCATAATCCCCCTAGAAAACATGATACCTGAAATTGCATTGGTAAAAGCCATGTGGGTTACTGGGAATACTGAAAATCATGATGAGATTAAAGAAATTATGCTTAATAGAATTGCATGTGAATTTTCAAAATAAGTGGGAATCAATATGGAAGAATTTTCAATTAATAATGTAGGCGTCAAAGTAGGTTTAGAAATTCACCAACAGCTTGCAACAAATAAAAAATTATTCTGTAATTGTATGCCTATTGAATCAGATGAATATTCAATCAAATTTCAAAGGAAATTACGTGCATCTAAAAGTGAGTTAGGAGAATTTGATCCTGCAGCATTGTTTGAAAGTACAAAATCTAAAACAATAATGTATTATGCAAATCATGAAAGTAGTTGTTTAGTAGAACAAGATGAAGAACCACCACATGAATTGGATGAAGATGCAAGAAAAATTACATTAATAATTTCTTCAGCGTTAAAATCAAATATTTTTAGTGAAATTTACCCTATGAGGAAAACAGTAATTGATGGTTCCAATACAACAGGATTTCAACGTACCATGCTAATTTCACAAGGTGGATTTTATAATGCAGGGGACATCAAGATAGGCATTCAATCAATCTGTCTTGAAGAAGATGCTGCTAAAATTTTAGGTGAAGAAGGTTCAATAAGGAAATTTGGATTGGAGCGTTTAGGTGTTCCACTAGTTGAAATTGCAACAGATCCTTTTGAAGTAGAATTAACAGAAATCAAAAAAATTGCATTGTCATTAGGAAGGATTTTGAGAAGTACAAAACAAGTGAAAAGAGGTTTAGGATCAATCAGGCAAGATGTCAATGTTTCAATTAAAGATGGAGGGGGTGTTGTAATTGAAGTGAAAGGGGTACAACAATTAGATCAATTAGAAAAAGTTGTGGAATATGAAGCTAAAAGACAACACGGCTTGCTAAAAATCTCAAAAAAAATTCAAGAGAGTAATTGGAATTTTTCTAAAGATGATAAAAAAGACATTACAGAATTATTTTCAAAATGTAAATCAAAAATAATTCAAAATGCAATAAAGAAAAATCAAAAAATAATTGCCATATCTTTTAAAAATATGGCTGGAATGTTTGGATTTTCACCATATGAAGGCATTAGATTAGGTAGGGAAGTAGCAGAACTAGTGAGATTTTTTGGAATTGGTGGTGTGTTTCATTCAGATGAACTTCCTAATTATGGAATTGAAGAGTCAGATTTGGAAGAATTAAAGAAATATTCAGAAATAAAAGAAAATGATGCATTTTTGATTCTAGCATCACCACAAGAAAAAATCAATACAATTGTAGATCAAATTATTTTAAGAATAGAGCATATCAAAGATCACGGCATTCCAATAGATACTAGACTAGCTACTCAAGCAGGGGAAACAAAATTTCTCAGACCTAGACCAGGTGCTGCAAGAATGTATCCTGAAACAGACATACCTCCAATAATTATTACAAAAGAAGAACTATTAGAAGCTGAAAAAAACATACCAAAATCATGGGATGATTCGATAAAAGGATTAGAAACTAAATACAAAATTAATCCTCAACTTGCAGAGCAAATTTTTGATTCACGATATATTGGATTATTTGAAAAGATTATTGAAAAGATTAACATAAATCCAACATTTGTTGCATCAGTTCTTTGTTCTTCAATTACAAATTTGGAAAGAAGTGGTCTAGATTCTAATTTATTAAAAAATGAAGAGATAATGAAATCATTTCAGTTATTGGAAGCGGGAAAAATTGCCAAAGAATCTATTGAAATAGTATTTGAAAATATAATGGCTGGAAAATCAAAAACTATTGAAGAAGCTATGAAGAATGCATCAATTCAATCTGTAAACAAAGATGATCTAGAAAAAATCATTGAAGAAATTGTAGAGAAAAATGAAGAGATCATTAAAAATCAAAAAGAAAGAGCAGTGGGACCATTAATGGGAATTGCTATGAAAGAATTAAGGGGTAAAGCTTCTGGTGAAATAATCAATAATCTTCTTTTAAAATATATCAAAAAGAAAATACAAAATCTGAAATAAATTGGTGCGGGAAGTGGGATTTGAACCCACGAACTCCTAGAAGATAAGGATCTGAACCTTACACCGTTGACCAGGCTGGGTGACTCCCGCATTGAAAAAATTTGAAATCTAGAATAAGTTTCTTTATTATACTTGAAAACAACTACAAAAAATTAATCAAGAGATAAAATGGAATTTAGAGAAGTATATTGTTCAAACTGTAAAAAAATACTAGGACGATACAATACAAAATTTTACAGTGAAGAAAAAGTTGGTGAATTAGTAAACACTACACATTCTACACATATTAGAAATGGTCATCAAGTCAATATTAGAAAATTTGAAAAAGATTAACTAATTTTTATTTTTTCAACTGCTTCAGAAAGATTTGAAACTCGATGGATTTGATTTTCAGAAACATGTTGATTCCAAGGTTGTGAATACAAAATTACTTTTTTATTATTTTTAAGAAATTTTTCTGCATTAAGAGGGGAATCATCAATAAATACATCATAATCTAAATTGGCTTTCATTGGACCGTCAATAACTGAAACATAATTGTCATAAGATATGTTATGATGATCTAACCAAGATTTGACAAAAGAATCAGTAGAACGTTCCCTAGCAGTTACAATATCCACTTGAGCAAGACTAGAAAGAGATTTTGTTATTGATGAAAGATTTGTTTCTGTTGTAGGTATTGACATCCAATCTTTCCAACATGAACTAAGTTCAGCATAAAAATCAAAAGGATCTATTTGGAATTCTTTCCAAAATTCCCAATTTGTAATTTGATGTTTGGCAATTTTTGGTCTTATTGAATTACTAAAATTTAGCCATGATATTATGACATCTGCAAGTACACCGTCTACGTCTAATGCAATTTTCATTTTAGTCACTTGTTTTTCGAAATTCATCTAAAAGATTTTTTTGATGTTTATTGAGTTTTTTAGGTACATTAACCACAATTCTGACAAATTGATCTCCTTTTCCTCTATAGTTAATGTGCGTAACTCCTTTTCCTTTTAGTTTGATTATGGTATTGGGTTGACTACCAGAATCAACTTTAATTTTTTCTGTTCCTTCCAAGGTTGGAACAATTATTTCACATCCTAATGCAGCATCAATCATTGAAACATCATGATCATAGAAAATATCTTTTCCATCTCTATTAAATTTAGAGTGAGGTTGAACATTTACTCTAACTATTAGATCACCATTTTCACCATCAGGAATCTCATTTCCTTCACCAGGTACTGTATAGTCACCTGAATCAATTCCAGGAGGAATATCAAATGAAACTGTCTTTGATCCTTTTTTCTTTCCTTGTCCTTTACATTCATTACAAGGAGTTTCAATTATGGAGCCCTGTCCTCTACATGCAGAACATGGTGCAGCAGTTACAAAAGATGCAAATCCCATATTTCGAGTTTGTCTAACTTGTCCTTGACCATTACATGTTCCACAGGTTTTTTTGTTGGTACCAGGTTTAGCACCAGAACCATTACAAATATCACATTGGATTTGTTTTTGTAAATTAATTTCTACTTTTTTACCATGAAGAACATCTTCTAAAGTTACCGAAGTTTGATATAGAATATCAGAACCTCGTTGTTGATTAAATCCAAATCCTCCGCCCCCACCACGACCAAAAATTGATTCAAAAATAGAATCAAATCCTCCGCCTTGTGCACCTTGAAAGATATCATCAGTTGAATATCTGCCATCAACACCTGCATGTCCATGTTGATCATAGATTTGTTTTTTTTCAGGATCTGAGATTACAGCATATGCTTCAGAAATTTCTTTGAAATGTTCTCCGGCTTCTGCAGATTGATTTCGATCAGGGTGAAATTTTAAGGCTAATTTTCTATACTGTTGTTTAATTTCATCTGGTGAAGATGTTTTTGTAACACCTAAAACTTCATAATAATCTCGTTTTGCAGCCATGAATCATACCTTAATCATAATTATACTATAAATGATTGAATTGGAATCTCAGTTAGTTTTTGTTTCATCAGTTTTAGATGATTCAGATGTTTCTTCTGCACCCTGTTGTCCATCTGCACCCTGTTGTCCATCTGCACCCTGTTGTCCATCTGCACCCTGTTGTCCATCTGCACCGGGTGGAGGTGAAGCATTTTTGTAAAGTTCTGTTGTAACTTCATTTACCAATGCTTGCAATGCTTCAAGTTTAGGTTTCAATTCTTCGGCTTCTTTATCTAAAACTTCTTTAACTTCTTTTACGGCGTCAGTAATTTTGATACCTTGTTCTTGTGAAATTTTATCTTTAAGATCATGGTTAACTAATTTTTCTGTAGTGTAGATGTAACTTTCTGCTTCGTTCTTTAAATCAATTTTTTCTTTCTTTAATTTATCTTCATCAGAGAATTTTTCTGCATCTTCTTTCAATTTTTCAATTTCCTCTGGAGATAATTTAGAGTTAGATTCTATAGTGATTTTTGCTTCTTTTTGAGTTCCAAGATCCTTTGCTGTGACATTAATAATTCCATTTGCATCAATGTCAAATTTTACTTCAATTTGAGGAACGCCCCTTGGAGCAGGTGGTAAATCTGTAAGATTGAAACTTCCTAATGAAACATTATCAGTTGCCATAGGTCTTTCACCTTGTACAACATGAATAGTAACTGCAGTTTGATTATCAGCTGCAGTTGTGAAAACTTTACCCTTTGAGGTCGGGATTGTAGTATTTCTCTCAATTAATGGTTCTCTAACTCCACCTAAAGTTTCAATTCCCAATGTTAGAGGAGTAACATCAAGTAAAACAATATCACTACTCACATCTCCAGCAATAATTCCTGCCTGAATGGCCGCTCCCATTGCTACAGCCTCCATAGGATCTACACCTGATTCAGATTCTTGACCAATTAGATCACTAACAAATTTTTTGACTAATGGAATTCTTGTTGGTCCACCAACCATGACAATTTTATTAATATTGGAATTTGAGAGTTTTGCATCTTCCAAGGCTTTGAGTACTGAAGGCTTACATCGCTCTACAATAGGTCCAATTAGTTCATCTAGTTTTGCTCTTGTAATTCTTAATTCTAAATTTTTTGCGCCAGATGATGGATCATGAGAGATAAATGGTAAATTGATATCGGTTTCCATAACAGTAGATAATTCAATTTTTGCTTTTTCAGCAGCTTCTCTAATTCTAGTCATTGCAGTTGAATCTTGAGAAAGATCAACACCCTCTTTTTTCTTGAATTCATCAACAACATAATCAATTAACACTTTATCCATATCTGTACCACCAAGTTGAGTATCACCAGAAGTACTTAGAACTTCAAATACGCCCCCACCCATTTCCATAATAGTTACATCTAAGGTACCACCACCAAAATCAAAGACGAGAATTTTCATGTCTTCTTTTGCTTTGTCTAATCCAAATGCCAAAGATGCTGCTGTTGGCTCATTGATTATTCTAACAACATCAAGTCCTGCAATTGTTCCAGCATCTTTAGTTGCTTGACGCTGATTATCATCAAAATACGCAGGAACTGTAATTACAGCTTTTTGAACTGGTTCTCCAACGAATGCTTCAGCATCTTTTTTAATTTTTTGAAGGATGAATGCCGAAATTTGTTGAGGTTTGTATTCTTTATCTAGAATTTTAAAAGTATGATCTGAACCCATTTTTCGTTTAGCAGCAACAATAGTACTATCTGGATTTGTAACTGCTTGTCTACGTGCAGGCTCACCTACCAGAAGGTCACCATCTTTGGAAAAAGCTACTACTGAGGGAAATGCTTTGCCACCAACTGTTGCCCCTTCTGCTGCTGGAATAATTGTGGGTTTTCCACCCATTACTACCGCTGCTGCAGAGTTACTTGTTCCTAAATCAATACCAATAATTTTAGCCATATTTTATCATCATCCTTTTTTTGAAATTTCTACTAGTGTAGGTCTTATAACTCTCTCATGAGAAATATATCCCTTCCTGATCTCTTTTGTAATTGTGTCATCATCTAAATCAGGATCATTAATTATTGATATAGCCTCATGGAAATTGGGATTAAAAATCTCTCCTAATGCATCTATAGGTCGAATATGATATTTTTTCAATAAAGCATCCATGTTTTTCAAAATTGAATCCAAGCCTTCTGAATTAATTTTACTGTCAGAAAGAACTTCTTTTGCTCTAACAAAATCATCATAAATTTTTAAAAAATCTAATGTGAATTCATTTATTTTTGAATTAATGCCACTTTCAATATCAGTTTGAGTTTTTCTGCTAAGATTTTGGAAATCGGCTAATACAAGTTTTAATTTTTCTTCATATTCAGATGATTTTTGTTTTTCCAAATCTAACAATTTAGATATTTTTTCTACATCAGATTCTGGTTCTATTTTAGGAGAATTATTTTCAGTATCTTTTTCAGAAATTACATCAACTGGAATTTCATCAGAATTAGATTCACTAGACAATTCAACAAAAATAGTAATTTAGCTAATTTATACTATTATTGATTGTTTCACATAAAGGATTGGCTTTGACAATAATCAGATCAGAATCTTGTTTAGTCTTTTCTATATTTTCAAAATCAGATTGCGAACAAGCTACTACTATGGTAGTTTTATCACTATGGAATAAATCAAAGTTAGGATCTTCATAAGCCTCTACATCACCAATGTAATCTCGTAGTCTTGAAGTTAAATTTTGTAACATCTCAATTTTATCTCCACGCATTGCATGTTGATCAAGTGTCCAAGATAATGCAATCTTTGTTCTACTTGCTTTGAGATCATTTTTCTTTAGAGTTGAACGAATTTCATCTATTAGTCGTTTGATGTATCCATCAATTCCTTTGACACTTCCATTAATTAGATACATCAATGAATTTGCACCTTCAAAAGAAGAGCCTAAAGATTTCAAATCAAATAAACCACTAACCATATTGTCTAGAAAGATTTCCTGAAAATCATCAGATGAAAGATCATTTTTGGTTACTTCATCTTGAGCATATTTACACACCTCTAAAACACTACACAGACTAGAAAATCTAGATAAAACATCAATTGCATGGAAATGCTCAGATGATGAAATAGCTACAAATTTTTTCTCTTTTTTACCTACTGTTAGGAGTTCTGATAATGTAGAATCTTCTTTTCCATTAAATGATCCTATAATTTTTGGTTGTTCATTGAGGTCTTCTAATGGATAATAAAAATATGAAATATGTTTTCCAGTCTGAAGACCAGTAACATGTTCGAGTAATGAAATATTTTCATTGTTACCTCCAAATCCAGTAGGAAGTGTAAAAATAACAGAGCTATTCTTTTTCATCGAAGAAACTGCATCCTTGAATTTTGAATGAATTTCAGTTTTGATGTCTTGTCCGGTTTTTCTAATTCGTGGAGTAAAGAAAAGGTATTGTGCTTTTGAAATTGCCACATCTATGGGCTCCATTGCTAACAAGGGTTCATCTTCTTTTAGAGAAGAAACATTCGGATATGTTTTAGCAATTTCAGCTTTTAGAGAAATTGCTGATGGTGTTGATTCATCTATAATGTATACATCTGCACCTTTGATTGCCATTTGAGATGCAATAGCATATCCTTCTGTACTAAGTCCATAAACAACAACTTTTGCTCCCCCCATTACATTTACAGCTAGTATTAGACTAAGAAAAACTTATTGAACTTACCATAATTAGGAAATTACTTGAAAATCTGGATAGATATTCTAACACCAAAACAATTATTGTTTTCTGAACCAATAATTGAAAAATTAGGTAAAAAATACGATCTTTTGTGTACTTCACGAGATTATGAAGAAGTTTCAAAATTAGCCAAAATACGTGGTTTAGACCTTATTTTTGTCGGAAAGCATGGTGGTGGAGATAAGAAAAGTAAACTCAAAGCCAGTATTGACAGAATGGAAAAATTGTCTAAAAAAATTAAGACATTTTCACCTGATATTGCTATTAGTTTTTGTTCTCCAGAGGCAGCAAGAATATCTTTTGGGTTAGGAATTAAACATATAGCATTTTGTGATTCTCCACATGCTAACGCAGTAATGCGATTAACGCTACCATTAATTCAAAAATTGTTAATTCCACAAGTAATATCAAAAAAAGAATTTACAACATATGGAATTGATGAAAAAAATATTATTCAATACAAAGCAATTGATGCTGTAGTTACCATACAGAGGAAAGTTAATCAAGATGCAAAATTACCATTTAAAAATAATTCTAAAAAGAATATTCTGATAAGGGTAGAAGAAGAAGAAGCATCATATACATCTAAATCTAGTAAAATTATTCCCATAATCAAAAAAATTGGAATGGATTTTACAAATGAAAATATTGTAGTCTTGGGAAGATATACAAAGCAAATTGAGAATTTACAAAAAATAATTGGCAAGAAAGTAAAAATTGTGAAAATGTCATATGATGGAAAACATTTGTTAAGCAATACAGATGTTTTTATTGGATCTGGTGGAACAATGACTGCAGAATCTGCATTAATGGGAATTCCAACAATTTCGTATGATGCCGTTCCAAACATAATTGAAAATTTCTTAGTAAAAAAATCCCTAGTTAAAAGAGAAACAAATCCAAATAATATTTCAAGACACATAAAGAAAATTTTTGAATCAAATAATAATCAGAGTCATAAAAGAGCAGAAACTATTAGAAAACAGATGGAAGACCCTATTCAAAAATTAATTCAAACAATTAAAGAATAGTGAATTTTTGATTTATGAGCCAAATTCAAATAAAAAGTTCATTAAGGGAATGAAAGTGCTCGATTTAGCAGCCCGGTAGTGTAGCGGTCAAGCATAGAGGCCTTTGAAGCCTTTGACCCCAGTTCGAGTCTGGGCCGGGCTACTTTTTTAATAAAATATGATTTTGTAACACGAATATATCATAGGGGGTTTTTCTGAAATTAGGCATAATGACTGACATTATTTTAGGAATGGGAGAAGTGGGAGAAACATTATTTCACCTTCTTGAAGAAAAGAATTTTGACAGCATAGGAATTGATGTAGATTCTTCTAAATGCAAAAATTATTCAGAAAATGAAAAAATTGAAAATCCAGAATATCTACATGTTTGTTTACCAGGAGAATTATCAGAGTTTGTAGATATTACAATAAATTGGATCAATAAGATTGAGGGATTAAAAGTTGTGTTGGTACATTCAACAGTAAAGCCCGGAACTACAAAAATGATTCAAGAGAAATCTAAAGTTTTGGTTTTATATTCTCCAGTTCGAGGAGTACATAAAAGATTTTTAGACGATATTAAAAAATATACAAAATTTATTTCTTCAGATGAAAAAAATATTGATCCTAAAATAAAAATTGATTTAGAAAATAGATTTGAAAAAATAGATTGGATGTCAACAACAAAAACTGCAGAATTGGCAAAAATATTAGTGGATACAACCTATTATGGATGGTTGATCAATTATGCACAAATAACAAAAATGATTTGTGAAAAAGAAAACATTGATTTTGATGAGATGTGGAAATTTGCAGATGAAATTCATGAAAATTTAGGCAATAGACCCAAAATGTATCCTGGAATTATTGGAGGGCATTGCGTAATTCCTAATCTAAATTTGATAGACTATGAAAATATAGATATGATTAAAAAAATTAATGAAATGTATGAAAAATTTAAAAAATAATTTTAAATTCTAAAAATCTAATTTAGTTAAAAGTCTAGATGCAATTACAAATAATATAGATGCTATAACTACAAGAATAATCATTTCTAAAATTATAAATTCAGTAATAGTTCCAAAAATTCCAGCCCTTATTACGTCAACAAGATATGTTAATGGATTTAGATAAAATGCTGTTCGTAATGGTTCAGGTGCACCGCCTGCTGGATAAAATGCCGTACTAACAAAAGCAAAGAAAAGAAAAACGGTGTTAATAATTACATTAAATCCTTCACTTGAGCGTAATCTAGTGGAAATAATTGAGGCTAATGAACCAAAAAGTACTGATCCAGTGATGGCTCCAAAAATGATTATGGGTATTGTTACTAGAGAAAATTCCACAGATTCGAAAAATACAGGGTATCCTACTACTGCTATTAGCGTTGCACTAACTAAACCAATAATTCCTATTGTGCAAATATTACTTAGAATATAATGACTTCTAGTGAAAGGACCAGACATAATTTGTTCAAACATTCCATGTTTTCTATCATTCCAAATTATAATTCCAGAAATCAGAGTACTATTCATAATATTAAATCCAATCATACCTGAAGCTAAAAATGCCGGATAATCAAGATCTTTATTTCCAAATGGTACTGCATTGATTAATGGTGCATAAGCAAATCCTGCAACAAAAATGTAAATTAAAGGAAAAATTATTTGCCAAATTAAAAATCCAGGATTGAGAGAAATCGTAAGATTTCTATTTACTAATCTAATTATTGGATGCATTTTCTCTCACCATGTTTAAGAATATCTCTTCAAGATTTGTTGGTACGGCTGATAGATCCTCTATCTCAATTTTATTATCATTAAGTATTTTTAAAACTTGTAACAAAACCAATTCGGATTGTTCTGAATGAATTATAATATTGGTTCCAGTTTTAAAATCAATTTTGCAATCAGATATTCCAGATAAAAGTGAAGGAACATTGGATTGCTTTTCTAATAAATGAATTTTAATAGTTTTTTCTTTTCCAAATCTATTTTTTAAAGCATCAGGAGAATTGACTGTTACAATTTTACCTTTATCAATAATAGCAATTTGATCACAAAGATATTCTGCTTCAGAAAGAATGTGTGTAGTGTAAAAAATTGTTAAACCAGTTTTTACTTTATTTTTTAAATAATCTAATAATTTTCTTCTAGCACTTGGATCTAATCCTACAGTGGGTTCATCTAAAAATAATAATTCCATATCATGCATAAATTCTCGTGCAACTTGAACTCGTCTTCTTTGACCAATTGATAGGTCTTCATTTCTTTTTTTACGAATTTCAACTAGATCAAAATCTTTCAATAGTTGCTCCATTCTTTTTTTACGCTCAATTTTTGGTACATTCCACATCATTCCATATTTCTCAAGGGATTTTTCAACAGATAATGTAGGCTCATAGCTAGGTTGTTGTAAGACTACACCAATTTTATGACGAATTTGAAGTGGATTTGAGACTGCATCAACACCCAGAATGGATAATGAACCACTTGATGGTGGAATCAGAGTAGTGAGAAGTTTGATGGTGGTAGATTTACCTGCACCATTAGGTCCTAAAAATCCAAAAACTTGTCCAGATTTTACTGATAATACTAGATCATCTACTGCACGAACTGAACCATATAATTTTGAAAGATGGTTCACTTCAATGCATGACATAACAAAACTGCGATCTTCCTATTAATTTAGTTAGTGAGATAAATGCGAAAAGAATTGAACTAATCAAGAAAAAACATGTAGAAATTGAATATTACAATAATCTCATTTTTTGAATATACAAGAAAATTCTGATAAAGCGATCATTTTTTTATAAAATGACATTATCAAGAGAATGAAATTTTTATTAATAGAACAAGTTTAACAAAATTGAATTGTCAGAATTTGAAGATCTTATCAATAAATTTCTAGAACAAAAACCAGAATTAACTAAAGCAGATCTTGAAGAACAAATAAAACAGAAAAAGGAAAAAATTGGTGCTGGGTATTTGACTGATCAGGGAGCATTGTTCTTAATTGCATCTGATTACGGAATTGCATTGTCAGAACCACAAAAACTAGAAATTAGTTTAAAGGATCTATATGCAGGAGCAAAAGAAATTTCATTAGAAACAAGAGTTCTAAATTTATCACCTGCAAAACAATTTTCTAGAAAAGATGGTTCTCCGTTTTATCTTCGGACAATGACTGTGTATGATACAAATTCTACAGCTAGTGTGAAATTATGGGATGAAAAAGCAAATCTCCCAGGAGTTGAAAATCTAAAACCAGGAGATTTAATTAAAATCATTAAAGCTTATGTTAAATCAGATCTTGATGGTTCTCCAACAATAAATATTGGTTCTGGATCAAATATAGAAACTACTGATACAACAAGTGAAATTCCAACAATAGACACCATTACAAAAGATGTGAGTGAATCTCAAGAAGGACAAAAAGATTTAGTAATTTCAGGAACTATTGATGGTGTAATTAGTGGAATGGAATTTACGAATTCTCGTGGCATGCCTGGAAAAGCACTAAGAATGAGACTAAAGGGAAAAGATGGAAGTGGTATGAGAGTAGTATTATGGGGTAAAGATGAATCCACCATTCCAAACATGATTTCACAATCAGCCAAAGTAAGATTGCTTGGTGTTAGAGTAAAATCAGGAAATCAAGGACTAGAAATTCACGGAAATGATGCAACAATTGTAGAAATTGAAGGAGGAAAAGAAGCAGAACCAATAATCACTAGAATTATCTCCATATCACCATCAGAAAACGGTAAAAATATGATAATGGCTGTAGATAATAAAAAGAATTTATTCAACATTAGTGACTTTTCAAATTCAACTAGTATTTGTGTAGAGGGAGACGTAATAGAATGCATGCCATCAAAAGTTTATGGTAATTCAATCACACTAGATGAAAATTCCTTTGTAAGGAAATTAGATAATGATGAATCAATTCCATCTTTATCTCAACTTAGAACAAAAATTAACGATATCAAAGTTGACTCTAGTTATTGTATTGAAGCAATCGTATTGAAAGTTCCTCAAAGACGTGAGGTTCAAACAAAATCTGGAGAATCAATAGCACTTTCAGAAATGTTTGTAGAAGATGATACAGGGCAAATTTGGGTAAAAGGTTGGAGAAATCAAGCAAGAATTATTGATAAGTGTGAATTAGGAGAAATTATTTCCATTACAGGGTTAAATGCAAAGGCTGGACTAGAAGGTAGAATAGAATTATTTGTTACTCCATTCTCTAAAATTACAAAGAAAAACTAAGAATCCCAAAAACCTCTAGTTACTACATATTGTCTTTCTGCTTCATAGATTTGTTTAAACAAATGTTCTTCATCTACCATATTTCTTAAGATTCTTGCTGCAGTATCAGCACCAACACCATATCCAGAAATTACAGTAATAGCAATTTTTCCAAAATTTTCTACTAATGATGCAACTTTCCAGGCACGATCATACTTGTGTTTTTCATCTGCAGTTAATCTTTTCCCATCATGTTTTTTTCTAATAATTTTAGGTAAATCATAATCAGAATAGTATGTTGCAGTAATTTGCCTTGCTTTACAATATGGACAAACGAGTAAATTTTTTACCTCAGATGTTTGAAAAACACGTTCCCATTTTCCACATCGAGCACAAATCAGACGATGTTTTGTTTTTTCTAATCTAGCTTTAACAAGATCAAGAATACCTTTGTCAAGATTTGCAGGTGAAGAATAATATTTTGCAGTATGATCTAAAATTGGCAGAGCTAATTTAGAATATTGATCAACTTCTAACCAAGTGAGATGAATTTCATCTTCTTTGATTTTTTTCAGAATTTTTTCAGAATTTTTAAGATCATATTTATCATGAAATAATTCTCGTAGTGCTTCATGGACAAGTGCTGTTTTGGAGTATCGTTCATATAAAAATCTGGCAGATTTTCTTTCATATATTGCTCCACGTCCTACAACTCCAAATTTTTTTGCAACACACCATGTTTTCCAATTGACATTATGAGTTCCAGTTAAAGAAGCACTAACAACAGATTGTAAATCATAATCATCTTTAATAACTTCTATGAAAAGTTTTTCTGAAATTCTAGAATTAGATGATAAAACAATTCTGTAACCATCAGAACGAGAATCAACAATTGAACCTAACATAGATGATAGTATTGAAGATAGTAATGTGGATAAAGTAGAATTGATCTTAGTACCAAGACAAGAATGAATTACAATTGAACCTTGAGATCTATTTGATTCAATAACAAGATTATTTTCATCAGGAATTTTATCAAAATTTAATTTTTCAATTATATTATTTGTTAAAGTAAAATTTCCATTCTTTACTTTACTACGGAAATTTCCTACTTTACGTGCTGTTTTATAGTCAATAGGTATACTTTCTCCTTCCCAATAAGGTACTGTAATTCCTCCTCCCCTGAAAGGTTCAACATTTACACTGAATGATTTTTCATCAACATTTAGAATTCTCCATTGTGAACCTTTCAGCACAAAAATATTTCCTGAATCTCCATGATCTCCTACAAATCTTTGATCTAAAGACCCAATGATTTTTTTTCCAACACTATCAAAAACTTTGAATTTAAGAATATCAGGTATTGTGGAAAGATTTTCAAAATAATATTTGAAAGAACCGCCTTTTTTCCAATAAGTCATTTTTGTTCTATCAAAAAAAATTAGATAGTTTGAATCAAGTAAATCTAATACATCTATGAGATCTTCAATTTTTAAATTTCTAAATGAATATGCCTTTGTCACTAATTCAAAAGCTTGTTCAACTGTAATTTCACCAATTTGCATAGATAGTCCAACTAAATGATGAGCTAAAACATCTAGAGATCCATCATGAATTTTTTGTTCTTCAATGGAGCCTTCTTGAATACGATCAAGAATTGCTTGTGCTTCAAACTCATCATCAGGGTTATTTGTAATAATTAAACCCTGAGCTGATTCATCACGATTATGTTTACTTCTACCTATTCTTTGAACAAATTTTGATACTTGTCTTGGAGAACCATAATGAATCACCAATTCAACTGAGCCAATATCTAATCCTAATTCCAAGGAAGAGGTACATACTACGATACCATGTTTGCCTTCACGCAAAGTTTGTTCTGTCTCTTCTCTAACTTCTTTTGAGAGAGAACCATGATGTAGTTCTATTGGAACAGAAGATTTTTGTTTTAAAACTGATGCTAAAAATTCAGCCTCTCCTCTGGTATTTGTAAAGAGAAGTATTGGAGAATCTAACTTTAATTCTAGCACATATTCAATTATTTTTTCTGCAACATCTGAAATTGTTCCTTCAACATACTTGATTTCTACATCATATTTCCTAACTGATGTATCTCTGATTATCTGACATTTTCTTTTAGTTCCTACGACAAATTTTCCTGCCTCATCAAAATTTCCTACAGTTGCAGATAATCCAACTTTTGTAAGTGAGTATTTTGAATTTAATTCCAATCTTTCAACACTTAATGATAATTGAGAACCTCGCTCACTAGATAATAATTCATGTACTTCATCTATTACAATCCATTCTAAATCAGATAATGCATTGAGCATTTTTACCTGTGTTAATAGAATTACCAAAGTTTCAGGAGTTGTGATTAAAACATCAGGAGGATTTTCAGTTATTTTTTTTCTATCTTTTTGGCTAGTATCTCCATGTCGAATTTTAATCGTCAGTTGATTTTCATGTGCATAATTTGTAATTCTTCGAAACACGTCACGATTTAAGGCTCGTAAAGGTGTGATGTAAAGGGTTTTAATTTTTCCAGATTGTTTAGAATTTTTTAACAAAGAGAAAATCGGAATTACTGAACATTCTGTTTTTCCAGAACCTGTTGGAGCAATAACAAGACAATCTTTTTTTTGTAAAATTATTGGTGATGCTTTTTTCTGAATCTCAGTTAGTTTAGAAAATCCGAATTTTCCAAATAATGAATCAAGAGGTAGATTCGACGGGATTGTTTGATCGTGATCTTTCATAAACAATTACACCAATTAAGCCTAGTGCAAATAAAACTACAGTGATAATTGGTATTGAATCAAAAATTCCTGCCATTGTTTTACCTAAGAGTAGACCATTAAAAATCTTCAGTAGTGTCAGAAAGGCCTTTTTTGTTAATGGTATATGAAAAATTTTCTTTTTTTAATGCCCAATAGATTTGACCATGAAATTTTGATGAATTTTTAGTAAGATGAATTTTGATATGTGTGAAAGGATCAATTGCATTTTGCATATTTTCAATTTCTTTACCATCACTTGTTCTAATCATATTTGTAATAATTATTGGAATTTTTTTTGTAATAGCAAAATTTGATAAATTATGCATATATTTCATAAATAATGAATTTTTTTTAAAAGTTGATTCATCATTTTGATATTCATAAGAAAATAAATCCGTAATGTTATCAATTACTATTAAAGAAAAATTATTTGATATAATGTTGTTAACCGATTTGATTTGTTCTGAAGTATTTGTAATTCTAGATACAGTTATTTTTTCAAGTAAGTTAATTTCAATTTCAGATTCTTTTTGAATTTCTATGATTCTTTCAGGTCTGAATCCTCCTGTTGTATCCAAATACAAAACATTTCCACCATTTTTTATTGAATTTATTAATAATTGTAATAATAGCAGTGTTTTACCAGTTCCATTTTCACCAAAAATATCTACAATAACACTATCTGGAATTCCTCCTGACAAGAATTGGTCTAATTTTTGTAAACCTGTTGAGATCATTTGTATAATTATTAGAAAAAGAAGAAAAAATTTAAGGAATTTCAATATTCACAAAGGAGGTAAGGCTTTTATGCTAGAGACTAAAGTTGCAAAACAAGTGAACAATTAGTGTCCCAATCAAATAGTGCAAAAAGACCTCTAACAACCCTTCAAAAAAGTACAAAGAAGAAAGTTACTGTAAGACTGAAGAACGAAGTAGAGTACAAAGGAAAAATGGACAATGTAGATTCTTACATGAATTTGATTATGACTGATGCTGAAGAGCTTCATGACGGTAAAACCATTGCAAATTATGGCAGGGTAATCGTAAGAGGCAATAATGTATTATTTATCAAACTAGAAAACGAACTCTAGTTACAGTGATGTGGTTTTATGACCAATAATTTTCTCTTTACTTCTGAATCAGTAACAGAAGGTCATCCAGACAAAATATGTGATAATATTTCTGATGCATTCTTAGATGAATATCTTAAACAGGATCCAGATTCCAGAGTTGCAGTTGAAACAATGGTTACTACAGATTATGTTGTAGTATCAGGAGAAGTTACATCAAAAGCAGTTTTTGATCAAAAGGCTCAAGAAGAATTAGTTAGAAAAACTATCAGAGAAATAGGATACGATAACAAAGATTTGATGTTTGATGGAGACACATGTAAAGTTGATTTGAAGCTTCATTCACAAAGTCCAGATATTAGTCAAGGAGTAACTGCCGCTGAAGGAAAGGAGCAAGGTGCAGGTGATCAAGGTTTGATGTTTGGATATGCATCAAATGAAACTGAAGAATTGATGCCAATGCCAATTTTATTGGCACATAAACTAATTCAAAAATTATCACAAGTAAGAAGAGATCAATCTTTGCCATGGGTTAGACCAGACGGCAAATCACAAGTTTCTGTAAGATATGAAGATAACAAACCTACAAAAATTGAGACAGTTGTAATATCAACACAACATGCACCAAACATTTCTCAAGAAGAAATTTCAAGAGAAATTATAGACAAAGTAATCAAACCAGTATTAGGAAATCTTTGGAATGATGATATTAAAATTCACATTAACCCTACAGGTAAATTTGTGATTGGTGGACCACATGGAGATGCAGGATTAACTGGAAGAAAAATTATTGTTGATAGTTATGGTGGATTTGGAAGACATGGTGGTGGAGCTTTTTCAGGAAAAGATCCATCAAAAGTTGACAGATCTGCATGTTACATGTGTAGATATATAGCAAAAAATCTAGTTGCAGCAGGATTAGCAGACAGATGTGAAGTTCAACTTGCTTATGCAATTGGAGTTGCAGAACCTGTATCACTATATGTCAATACATTTGGAACAAACAAAATTCCTGAAAATCAAATTGAAGAGTTAGTCAGAAAGAATTTCGATATGAAACCATCAGGAATTATTTCACAACTAGATTTGAAGAGACCTATTTACAAAAAAACTGCAGCCTATGGTCATTTTGGACGAAATGAACCAGAATTTTCATGGGAAAAAACAAACAAATCTGAAATATTAAAACAATCTGCCGGATTATAGAAAACTCAATACAGATTGAAAATTTATTTTAGATATTTGAGATAATTTTTTGTGGTTTCCTTTAAAATTTCCAATTAGAATATTGAGATCATCAATTCCAAAACTAGATTTTGAATTCACTATTGCATTATGATATGCTTCTTCAAGATTAATTTTTTTGATTCTAGTTTTAGTTCCTTTAGAAAAGAGTTTAACATAATTTTCATATGTAATATAATCAGGACCAACAAGATCAAAGATTTTATTATTAAATCTCAATTCAGAGACAGATTCAAAAAGAACTTTGACAACATCAGAGATATGAATTGGCTGAATTGAGTAAGTTCCAGATCCTGGAATTATAATTTCTCCCGATTTAATTTGTTTTTTCAGATTTTTTGATAATAAATCATCTTTTCCAACAATGTAAGAAGGCCTAAAAATTGTATAATCTAAACCTGAATCTATAATTTGTTTTTCTGCATTATATTTTGAAATAAAGTATCCTAACGAGGTATTTGCAGATACGCCTAAACCACTTAGAAAAATAATTTTTTTAATATTAGCTTTTTTACTTAGATTTACAATATGTCTTGTTAAATCAGTATTTATCATATCATAATCAGTATTTACAGATTGTTTCCCAATTCCAACAAGATGAATTAGTGCATCTGAATTTTGAATTTTTTTAAATAAATTATTTTCTTTGTAATTCTTTGAGATGATTTTAGTTTCAGAATTAAAATTCTTAAAATCTTTTCTAGATATTGAGACTAATTCAATATTTTTTTCTGATAAATATTTTCGAAGGTTTTTTGCAATAAAACCACTAGCTCCTGTAACAACAACCTTCAAAGATTTAACCATAATAGAACCAAGTTTATTTTAATTTTAAATCTATTTGAAGAATTTTCAAAAAATATGAAATAAGAGTTAATACTACAAAATGAATACCAATATCGTGGAAGAAGAAAAGACAAAATTAAAGACTGGTTATACTACAGGAAGTTCTGCGACGGCTGCATCAAAAGCTGCACTATTATCAATTATTAATCAAAAAAAAATCGAGGATGTGGATATTTTACTACCAAAAAGATCCTATGTTTCAATTCCAATTTACTCATGTGAGTTTGGATCTGATAGAGCAAAATGTTCTGTTATCAAAAATGGAGGAGATGATCCTGATGTTACTCACGGAGCAGAAATTATTGTAGAATTATCATTTATTGAAAAAATAAATGAAATTGAAATTGATGGGGGTGAGGGAGTAGGTATAGTAACCAAACCAGGATTAGGTTTGGAAATTAACAAGCCTGCAATCAATCCAGTTCCTAAAAAAATGATTAGTGAAAATTTAAGAGAAATTGGCGAAGAAATTCTTTTAAAAAAAGGAATCAGAGTAGTTATTTCAGTTCCTAAAGGAAAAGAGTTAGGACCTAAAACAGATAATCCAAGATTAGGGATTATAAATGGGATTTCAATTTTGGGAACTAGTGGAATTGTTATTCCATTTTCTACTGCAGCGTATGCAGCATCAATTAGACAAAATTTGGATGTAGCAATTGCAGCTGGTAATGATACAGTAGTATTGACAACGGGTGGAAGAAGTGAAGATTTTGCAAAGAAACTAGTGGATTTGCCAGAACATTGTTTTGTACAAATAGGTGATTTTTCAGGATATGCAATTCAACAATGTGGTAGAAAAAATATCAAAAGAGCATATGTTGTTGGTTTCATTGGAAAGTTAGCAAAAATGGCAGCAGGTGTTAAACAAACTCATGTTAAAGGATCTAAAGTAGATATGAGTTTTCTAGCGGAATTAGCGCAAAAATGTAATGCTAATGAAGGTGTAATTCAAGAAATTAAAAAAGCAAATACAGCTAGACATGTTTCAGAAATTATTCAAAAAAATAAGATTGTGGGATTTTTTGACTTGATTTGCAGTGAGACGTATAAGCATATGAGAAAACATTCTGAAGAAAAAGTTCCAATTGATGTGGTATTATTTGATTTTGAAGGAAATATTTTAGCTAGGAAATCCCAAGAGTAAGGTATTTTATTAAAGTTAAAAGATTTTGATTATGGAAAAAACGTCAGTTCTTGCTATTACTAAAAATGGTGTAAAAATTGGAGAAAATCTAAAAAAACTATTTCCAGATTGGAGTGTATTTGCTCCATCAAAATTAACAACTGAAGTAACAGGAATTACCTGGTATTCTGAGCCTACAACAGAAAAAATTGTTGAACTTTTTAAAAATAATAATGCGTTAATCTGTATTTTTTCATTAGGTGCAGTAATTAGATTAATTGCTCCATATCTGAAAGATAAAAAAACAGATCCTGCAGTAATTGTGATAGATGATAAAACAAATTTTGTAATCAGTGTTTTATCTGGACATATAGGAGGAGCAAATGAGCTTACTGAAGAGATTGCAGAAAAACTAGGAGCTTTATCTGTAATTACCACAGCAGCTGATGTAAACAAAACAATTGCAGTAGACCTAGTCGGAAGGGAATTTAATTGGAAAATAGATGATGATTCTACTGTAACAAAAATTAGTGCACATATGGTAAATGAAGAACCAATAGGAGTATTTCAAGAAGCAGGGAATAGAAATTGGTATAAAAAATTACCAAAAAACGTTATAATTTATGAAAAAATGGATGATTTAAAAAAATCAAATTCCAAAGCTAATCTTATAATTTCTGATAAATTAATTGAGGATGAAATAATTAATGAATCCGTAATATATCGTCCTCCTAGCTTGGTCATTGGAATTGGACTGCATTGGGATACTACAAAAGAAACCATTAGAGAGGGAATTGAATTTTGTTTGGAGAAATTTAAACTAAGTTCAAAATCAATTGCAAAACTAGTATCAATAAAAAAACCAGAGGACGTACAAGGACTAATTGATCTTGGAAAAGAAATGAGAATACCAGTAGAGTATGTAAATAGAGAAGATTTGGCAGAAATTTCAGCTCCAAATCCTTCTGAAACTGTAAAAGCCTTTGAAGGAACTGCAAGTGTTTCAGAAGCTGCTGCTATCAAAGTATCTGAAGGTCAATTAATAGTAGAAAAGCAGAAATTCCCACCAAATTTGACTATAGCTATAGCGAGGATTATGAATTGAAACGAGGATTATTGTTGATTGATAGAGGAAGTAGAGAAAGAGAAGCATCTGAAGAATTAGATGTGATTTGTAAAGGAATTAAGGCAAAAGGTGACTATGTTTTTACTGATTTTTGTTTTCTAGAGGTAGAACCACCATATATCGAAGATGGTATTCCTAAATCTCTAAAACAAGATATTGATTCTCTTACTATAGTTCCATATTTTTTGTATCCAGGTAAAAAAGTGAAAATTGCAGTTAGTGAAGTAATGAAGTATCAAAAAGATACCAAAGTAAAATTTGTTGTTACAAAACAAATGAGTATGCATAAAACTTTGGTAGATGTTGTTGAAAATAGAATATCTACAACACTAGAAGAAAATAAAATTACACTTTCAAATAATGAAGTAGATGTAATGATTATTGGACACGGTAGTAAAGATCCTAATGCACAAAGATCATTAGATTACATTGTAAATGAATTAACAGATTCATACAGAAATGTTAGTAGATGTTGGCTAGAAATAGAACAACCTGATATTTTTGAAGGGATTAAGAAATGTGAAAAAGACAATCCCAAAGTATTGGTAATTGTTTTTTATTTTCTTCATGAGGGTGCACATGTTAAAACTGATATTAACAATGATTTGATACCAGCACTTGAAAAATCATCTATAGAAAAAGCATGCATTACAAAACATATAGGAACAGATCAGAAAATGATAGATTTGATATTAGAGAGAGCAAAAGAGGTAGAAGATGCAAACTAAGAAAGGTCAATCAATTGAGGATGCAAGCATGCAAATGATTGAAGATGAGATTGGTTCACATGAATTTAATGAAAAAGAATGGCCAATAGTTAGAAGAATTATCCATTCAACTGCAGATTTTGATTTTGCAGATAAGAACAAGTTAATTTTTCATAAAGATGCAATTGAAAGTGGAATGAAGGCTTTGAAAAATGGCTGTAGTATCGTTGTTGATGTTAACGGAGTGATTGGAGGAATGAACAAACAAAATCCAAAAGATTTTGGGAATGATGTAATTTGTAATATTTCAAAACCTGAAATCATGGAATTAGCAAAAAAAGAAGGAAAAACACGCTCACAAGTATCTATGAGAGCAGCAATTTCAGATATTGATGGAGGTGTTGTGGCTATTGGTAATGCACCTACTGCATTACAAGAAGTAATCCAAATGGTCAAAGAAGGTATCGTAAAACCTGCCTTAATTATTGGAATTCCAGTTGGATTCATCTGTGCTGCTGAATCAAAAGAAGAATTAGCAAGATTGGAAGAGACCCCATTTATCACAAATCTTGGTCGTAAAGGAGGAAGTTCTTCAGTATCTGCTACAATTAATGCAATTTTCAAACTAATTAGAGCAGAATCATCTCTTTGAAGATTTTATACAATTTTTAACAAAAATTTCTGCATAATTTGAACTATCAAAATACAGATGACCATATGAGGCCATAGTATTATCTTGAATTAGTCCATCTTGATGTGTCTTAATCCCCTCACCTATTTCTAAAGCATAAGCAAATTTTGAATCAGATGAAACAGAATCTAAATGAGAGTAGTGAAATTCATGTCCTTGAAAATTATGTAATTTTTCTGCAATAGTATTTTTTGAAATAATCTTACCTTTAGTATAATTCAGTCTCATTTTATTTGTCATTTTTGTTTCAGCATCAAATAGTCCAATCATTTTGTATTTTTTGTTTTCAGATAAAATAGATTTTGTCAAATACATCAATCCCCCACACTCAGCATAAATAGGAAGATTATCTTCAGACAATTTTTTTATTGATTTTTTCATAATTTGGTTTTTTTCAAGGGAATTACCTAAAACTTCAGGAAAACCACCACCAATGTATAGACCATCACATTTAGGAATTTTTTTATCTTTAACAGGACTAAAGAATTTTAATTTTGCACCTTCACGGCGTAATGCTTCTAAATTATCTTGATAATAGAAATTAAATGAAGTATCAAGTGCAACAGCAATAGTTGTTTTTGTTTTCTTGTATTTGGGTTTCGTTTGTTTAGGAAGATCAGAAGAATTTTTTGCAATTTTTATAATTTGATTTATATCGAGATTTTCTGAAATTATTTTAGAGATTTTTTTAATTTGTTTCTTAAGAACTTTGTTTTCTAATGTTGAAATTAATCCAAGATGCCTTGAAGGCATATTCAATAAAGGATCTTTTGGAATAATACCAATAATCGGAATTTTGTTTTTTTCTAGTGCACTTCTACATAGAAGTTCATGTTTTTTACTGCCTATTTTGTTAAGAATTATTCCAGATATACGAGAATTTCTATGAAATTTTAAAAATCCTAGAGCAGTTGCGGCAATGGAACGTGAAGTTTTACTTGCGTCAAGAACTAGTATCACATTAGACTTGGTTAATGAAGCCACATGATGAGTGCTAGCATAGTTTGAATCACCACCAAATCCGTCATAATATCCCATGACACCCTCTATAACAGAAATACTAGATTTTGAATTTAAAAGAAAACTATTCAAAAGTTGTTTCTCACCCATCAACCATGCATCCAAGTTGAAAGTTTCATGTTTTGAAATACTTGATAGATAACCAGGATCGATATAATCCGGTCCAACTTTAAATGGTTGAACAGTAAAACCCTTTTTTTGTAAACCATAAATTATAGAGCAAGTAATTGATGTTTTTCCTACTCCACTAGTAGCACCTGCAATAACAATTCTAGGAATTCTCAATTGCATGACTAGAACCATTTTTTATTTAAATTGATAGATTTCTGAAAATCCTCAATGTTTTTAGTGAGACTCATTAGATGTGATTTATGGAAAAAGACGGTTTAACCATTGTTTATACTGGAAAGGGTAAAGGAAAAACAACAGCAGCGTTAGGGATTGCATTACGTGCAACAGGATATGAAAAGAAAACTTGTATGATTCAATTTATCAAAGGATCATGGCATTATGGTGAAATGGATTCATCAAAGAGACTTGAACCTGAATTTGAAATGGTTGCAGTAGGAAAAGGATTTGTTGGAATAATTGATGATAAAAGTCCAAAAGAAGATCATGAACAAGTAGCTAAAGAAGCAATTAGGATAAGTAATGAAAAAATTCAATCAGGAAACTATGATATTGTTATTTTAGATGAGATAAACTATGCCGTAAATCTTAATTTAATTTCAGTTAATGATGTTGTAAAAATGATCAAATCTAAACCAAAAGGGGTTGATTTGGTACTAACAGGTAATTATGCTAAAGATGAAGTTATTGAAATTGCAGATCTAGTTACAGAAATGAGAGAGATAAAACATCCATTTCAACAAGGAATCAAAGCAAAAGAAGGAATTGATTTCTAACCAGCAAACATTAATTTACGCATAATAGGGTTTTAGAAGAAATGTCTACTGAAATCCAAGAAATGCCTGAACAGGGTGAAATCGTTCTTGCAACAGTTACCAAAGTAATGGATCATGGAGCATATGTTACTCTAGATGAATATGATGATATTCAAGGATTTTTGCATATTTCAGAAATTGCTCCAGGTTGGATTAGATCAGTTAATAGATTTGTTAAAGACGGGGAGAAAAAAGTACTTCTTGTAAAAAAAGTAAATGCTCAACGTGGAGATATAGATCTTTCATTAAAACAGGTATCAAAAGATCAAAAAAAGCAAAAGCTAAAAGAAGTTAAGAAATTTGAAAAAGGAAAAACTCTACTTCAAAATGTTCAAGAAAAAGCAAAATTAACAGATGAGGAAATTGAAAAATTGGAAGATAGTATTTATTCAAAATTTGATTCTGTTTATGATGCATTCATCTCCATTGGTAGAAATGGAATTGAATCTGTAAAAGACTTGAAAATCGCAAAAAAAACATCTACTGTTATTGAAGACATATGCTCAAAAATTAAACTTCCTTCTGTAGAAATTAGAGGAATTATGGAAATTACAAGTAATAAATCCGATGGGGTTGAAATTATTAAAAAAACTTTGCTAGATATTATCAAAAAAGATTCTACTGTTGATATTACTTATCTTGGAGCACCAAAATACAGACTTTCAATTACTTCAGAGGATTTCAAATCAGCTGAAAAATTACTAAAACCTATTGTTGAAGAAATTCAAACTAATATTCAAAAGAAAAAAGGAACATTTAGTTTTACAAGAGAAGATTCAAAGAAAACAAGAGAGAATTAAAATGAGATTTTTACTCAGGAAATGTACCAAGTGCCATCATTATACTTTAAAAGAAAAATGTCCTAAATGCAGTGAAGAAACAGTTTCTGTTCATCCAGCAAAGTTTTCACCTGATGATAAATATATGAGATATAGATTAGCTGAAAGATATTCCTAAGATGTAGATTTGTAATCTTTGTTTACCTCATAAACAAAAACACCAAGCATAGGTCCAGATTTTTCTTCTGTAAATCCAGATGATGCATATACTAATTTTAATGGTCCATCACCATCAGAAGGATATTTGATGTCTTTTTCATAAATTCCCATCATTCCAGGTCTAAATGTTAAAGATTGTTGATTCAAATCATTAGGATTAACATAGCCAACAATAGAAAAAGGCATCATTTTTCCAAGTAAAGTTTCATTCCAAAAATATTCTGTTCCACTAGTTCCATCAGGATGTAAGTATTTTGAAGTGTCATGTCCTGCAATTTTCATAAACCAGACTTTTTTTGATTCATCACCACCACCATTTAGAGTGTAAAATGAAGTAGGTGTGTTGAGATTCAATTTTTCTCCAGCTACAAATATCAAAACATAGTCTGCCTGCATGTCGTTAAGAGTATTCCAAGCAGTGTCAGGATCACTCAATAACATTTCAGCAATATTTTGAATTATCTTTGTATTTACTGTAGAATTATCTGATAATGATGCTCTTTCTCCCATTGTTGAAATCCAATATCCATAATCCCACCATGAAGCAAAAACAGAATCCTGTGGAGTATTGTTTTTGATCCAACTCAATGTATCTAACCAATCATTTGTAGAAATTTGATATCCAGCTCCACCATTCATAATTGTAGGTGGGAGATTTGTAATTGAATGAGGTTCAGAACCCACTGGATATATCATAGGAACGAGTAGTAGAATAATAATTCCTGCAGTAAAGGGTAATTGAATAAATTTTCCTATAGGTTTTTTTGATTTTGGTTTATTTTTGAATATTTCTTTAGTTAACATGGTTAAACCCAAAGAAGATAAGAGGATGATTGAAACTGAAGCAAATACTTCAAGTCTAACAAATGTAGCGCTTACATAAACCCCTACGACTCCTAAAATTAATGAAAATGCCAACATGTCATTTTTAATGAAATTCGAATTTTGTATTTGGATATTTTTGAATAATAACCAAATGCCTATTCCTGAAAAAATCATCAAAACAGAATGGAACAAAAAGGATTGTGCTATAGTAGTAGTAGCATGTTCTGATACTGAATCAACTAATGGATCTGTAGTTGTCAAAAATGGATTTAAAGCATTAAGATATCTATGACTTGGTAGAGGTAAAAATTCAGAATTTAGTATTAGTAAACTAGACGATATAATTAAAATTCCAAGTAGAAATAATAATCCATTTCGAATTTTATGTTTAGAACTTCTATTTTGAATAAGTATACAAGAAACCAAAAAGAATGTAGGAATGATTAATGAGATTCCACCTAAACCAAAAATAAATCCAGAGCTAACTCGTTCAAAACCCAATGAAACTAAAATAGTGGAAATTGTATAGATTGGAATAGCCCAAATGATGAATTTATGATCTGCTCTCAAAAAAGGTAAAGCAATAAAGAAAATGCCAATTGGAATGATAAAAAATTGATTTCCTCCCCATGCTGAAATTGAAAAAGTAGTAAAAATTCCAGCACCAATTAATTTTAAAATTGCAATTTTTTTATTTGAAGAGTTTATTCCACTTAATAGAAGATATACTGCTAAAAGACTAAAAAATAACCCCAATGGTTCAGATTTGAACCATCCAATAGGACTACGAATTAAAATTGGAATAGAAACTGAGAAAAGAAGCGCTGAGAAAAGTCCTGCAGTAGTACCGCCAATTACTCTAACTAATGCAAATATTACAATTGCAGATAAAGATGAAAAAATAACAGGGAATAAGATAGTAAAATCATATAGATCTGATCCTCCTCCAAAAATAGTATACGTTAGAGCCCCAGTCATATGAAGAATAACTTGAGAAGTAGCTGATACGTCTCTACCATGAGGATACCAGCTAAGTCCATCATTCCATTCAAAATACTCAGTTATTCCATTATCAACAATATACTGAGTAGCTCGATAATTGAAAAATGGATCAAATTCATTTAATTCAAATCCATATTCAGCAGGTTGAGCACGAAGAAGAAATGAAATTGTGAAGGATAAAGATAAAATTCCAATAATTAGAAGATGGTTTAATTTTAAATCAAAATTACCTATTGAAATAAGTTTAGTATTTGCTAACAATTGATATTTTTCTAAAAACTTTGCTTATTACTCTTTGTATAAAATATATTAAAAAAATTACAATTATGGAGCATATTTTCCTTTAAGAATTGTTTCTTCAATAATATGATTTTCCATTGCAGATTCAATTTCTTGTTTAGTTGAACCATTCTTAATATCTAATTTTTGATCTAATGCATATAACTTGAAAAAATACGTATGTTCTTTATCAGGAGGGGCAGGTCCACCATATCCATTCTCACCAAAATCTGTTTGTCCTTCTATACAATTTTGTGGAATAGAATTTTCAATAAATTCAGAATTTGTAGGATCAATATTCCACACAACCCAATGAACCCATATTTTTCCTACTGCACCCATTGCATCAGGATCATCCATTATCAATGCAAGTGAGACTGTATTATTAGGAATATTATTAATTTTTAGATGAGGACTAATGTTTCCATGTTTATATCCATATTTTTTTGGAATAGTTCCACCATTTTCAAATGCTTTACTTTCTAGATAAAAAGTCATATCATTTAATAGAACATCTTAAAGTTAAATATTTCTAAGATTCTAAAACTATTTTGTTATTTGAAAAAGACATTATTGAGCTTCCATTATTTTTAATCAATTTTTTTAGCTCTTTATCCATTGTTGCTACAATTACTCGGTTATCTTTAACATAATCAAGTATTTCTTTATCTGCAAAAGAACCAAAAATTGGAATTTTTTTCCAATTTTTTATATAATTTAAAGTTGATTCAATGTCTTGTTTTTTTTCAGGTTTTTTTTCTAATTCTAATAATTCATTTTTTACAACTTCAGGAACAACAAAAGTGATTTGACCTATTTCTACATCCAATTTATCTAAATTTTTGATTCTATTTGTGGCTAAATGGATTAAAAAATTTGTGTCACAGATTACGTCAACCAACTATTCCTGCACCAATCAATCTCCATCTTTCAGCAATTCTTCTACTAATTGCTACGTTGCCACCTTCAAAGATGCATGCTGGTCTCCTTAATTCAATTTCTATATTCTTTGATTTTACTTTAGTAACCTTGCCTAATATAGGAGCAGTACCAATGTTTAGTCGAAGTAATTCACCAGATTTTATTGGTAGAACTTTGATATCTTCAGTAACACCTACAGCAGAATCAAACAAATTTACTTCTAATTTTAGTAAAGTAGAATTTTCAGGTAGTGTACCAGGTTTTCCAATTACTGAACCAATAAAAGAATCACTTCTAGTCATAGCAGGATCTAACTTTGTTCCAATAGCAACTAGACCGCCAGGTTTTACAGATTCAACAATACCTGCCGCAGTTCCTAATGAAGTAATTTCAGTTAGAAGTGGTTCGTAAGTCTTTTTCTTTTCATTCAAAATTCCTGGTTTAATCTCAATTTCATCACCAACATTAAAAACTCCTTGAGTTAAACTTCCTCCAATTACACCACCTTTGATATCTTTTAATTTTATTCCAGGTTTGTTTACATCAAAAGAACGTAAAACATGCATTACTGTATCTGCTTTTTCATCTCTTTCAGGTGTTTTGATTGATGATTCGATTGCTCCAATTAACGCGTCAATGTTTAATCCAGATTGTGCAGATATTGGAATAATTGGAGCTTTTGCACCATGACTTCCTTTAACAAATTTTGTAATTTCTTGGTAATTTACTAAAGCTTCTTTGTAAGAAAGTAAATCGACTTTATTTTGAACAACGACTATTTGTTGAATTCCAAGAGTTTGAAGAGCTAAAAGGTGTTCTTTAGTTTGTGGTTTGGGTACTTTCTCATTTGCTGCTACTAATAGTAAAGCCCCATCCATTAAAGCAGAACCTGAAAGCATATTTGCCATAAGACTTTCGTGTCCAGGACTATCTACAAAACTAACAACTCTAGATAATTCACTTTCTTTTCCACAATTATTACACTTTGGAGTTGTAGAATATCCTAATGGTTCTTCACATTTTTTGCACTTGTAAAAAGCAGCATCAGAATAACCAACACGAATTGTGATTCCACGTTTTAGTTCTTGACTATGTACACTAGTCCAAGAACCAGTTAAGGCCTGAATAAGAGTAGTTTTTCCATGATCAACATGACCTGCAGTTCCAATGTTAACACATGGTTGATAGCCATATTTTTTAATGTACCAATCAGGAAGAGTTTCTCTCCAATGCATGAGTCAAAAAGTTAAATCGGTATATGTTAAGTTATTCTTTTTTATCTTCAGTTTTTTCTTCTGCTGCATCTTCAGCAGGAGCTTCTACTGGTAATTCTCCATCAAATTTACAATTTACTTGATAGATTTCTTCGGATACAGTATTTCCTCGCATTAACTTTCTTTTTCTTTGTCCAGCTTCTGCATCTTGTAATCCAACTCCTTTAGAAAGCAAAACTTTTTTTCTTGCTGCACCATGAACATCATTTCTCATAGGAACGCCAGATTTGTCACTTCCTCCCATAAGTTTTAATTTTCCAGTTAATCCAACAATTGATGCATCAGTTTCATTCCCTAGCTGTAATCCTAACAAAGGATTAGCATCACTATCTTTGAGTTCTTTTGAAATAGATTTTCCTTTAATGTCAGAGATGGTAAGTTTGAAGTTTGCCAATTATTCCAAAAAAAAGTTGAACGACTAATTAACCTTTGGACATTATTTTTAAATTAAGATTAATTGAGATAGGCATGGTAGAAGAGATCAGATGTCCAAGATGTGATAAAAAAATGGTTGACATGCAAGCTTGTCATATGTTTTGCCCAAACTGTGGAGCTCATTTAGATTGCTCAGATAAAGGAAGTTATTGGTAATTAAATTCCAGGTCTGTCTGGAATATATTCAGACGACATATTGATTGCCTGATCTTTCATGATTTCAAGATAAGTTTCATAATCTGCTTCAAAATTACAATGAGGACATTTTACATTTGTTACATCATCATCTAATATTGCAACTTTCTCACATTCAGGACATCTTGCATCCATATTTTGAATTGTCAATTAAGATATTTAATCATAGTTAATGAATTTCTTCTAGGCGGAGTTAGTTTAGTCTGGTATGACGTCAGCTTCCCAAGCTGAAGGCCGCGGGTTCAAATCCCGCACTCCGCATTAAAGTTCTCTAATTGCTTGTTCTATTATTCCTCTATCAGGGGCTTTTGGGTAATATTTTAAATAATTTTTCAAATCTTCTTTCGCACCAGAATAATTATTTTGTTTTTCTCTAAGATAAGCACGATTTTTGTAAATTTTTGCAGAACGTTTTGGGTTAATTTCTATTGCTTTTGTATAGTAATTTTCTGCTTTTTCAAATTGGTTTGTTTTTAGATAAAAATTTCCCAGACCATTAAAAGTAAGATATGATTTACCGTTGATTTGTAAACATTTTTCATAATATTTGATACAGTCAGGAGAATTTCCTGCATTTAGCATTGCACCTAACAGATTTAATGCAGTAGAGTTATTTCCATCAAGTTCTACTGCTTGTTTTAAAGATTCTAGGGCTTCGGTAGTATTTTTTAAAATATTTTGTTTTTCAGAAATTAAGCATAAGCGATTCGATTTTTTATTTACATCATTTTCAAGTTGTATTGATGAAAGAATATCAGATGGAGCTAAAATAATTAGTAATTTTCCTTCTTCAGACCATTCTTTCTCAAAAATATCTTGGGGAATTGCACCTTCTTGTTGTTCTCCTTCTTTATTCCCGGTCTGAATATAATGTAAAATTGTTTTTTCATTCTCATCATAACCAGTAATTACAGATGCATGTTGAGTGATTTCAGGAATTCCAGGAAGAATTACAATGGGTGGAATTCCAAGATCTATAATTTTTTTTAATTCAGTTAGTGATGAATGAACTATTTTACATGTTAAACCATGTCTTTCTGCAGTTTCAATTCCTTCAATCAGTATACTACCATCAAATCCAGAATATTTTTTTGCTGAATCTATGGCTTCTGCCATAGGTAAATCAATATTCCAGTATTTTGATACGACGTTTATTGGTAATGGGAGGCAAATATTTTCTTCTTCAACAAGGGGTAAAAGTAATTCATGATTTTCTTCGTCCATAAATTAAAGAAATTTTGAGAGTTATTAAAATCAATCAGAGCAAACAAAATTTTTCTATCAAATCATTTCCATCTTTACTCATTTCAGGGTGAAACTGAGTTCCAAAAATTGGCTTTTTTTTATATTGAATTATTTCAAATTTACAGTTTTTTGATTTAGCAATCGGTACTAGTTCTCTAGGTAATTTGGAAATTTCATAGCCATGACTCTCAAAAACTTCTATTGAGCCATCGCAAATGGAATTATCCATTAGAATTTGTATAGATTCATTTCCTTTTTGAAGAGATGGAGATTTTCGAATTGTTCCCCCTAAAGATAGTGCTAAAATTTCTGCACCATAGCAAATTCCAAGCAGTTTGTTATTATTATTAATGGAGTGTTTGATAATTTTGGAATTAATTTTATTAATCTTTTTTTCATTTCTTCTTCTTCCAGAAAGAATGAATGAGTCATATTTTGATATTGAATCTAAATTTAATGAGTGAGGGGTTTGTTGTTCAAAAGAAATATTTTTTTCTGTAAGAAAATTGGTTAAATTTTTTGTGTAAATAGAACCATTATCAACAACAAGTAGCAATTAGTTGCCAACCTCTATAGAGATATAGTGTATCTCAGGAAGTTCATCTTTTACTAATACAGTTCCAATGTTAAGATTAGTATCTTCTTGCCACATGAAGACTCTGTCAGTTCTTGGTTTTACAAAGTCATCTATGAATTTATTTAAGAAGTCTTCAGTATCTGCACGATCACTTTCAGTAAAGAAGAACAATTCCCCTTCATTAAATGATAATGGGATCTGAATAGATGTTGGTTCAGAAACAGAAATACCATTTGTTTCAAATACAGACTTAATTATATCAATTCTATCACTTCGAATCAATTCTACATAATCATCATCTGCAGTAGTAGTAGTAGATGCTACACCAGAAACTTTCTTCAAGTATGCTTCAAATGCTTCTTCTTGTGTTTCACCTAATCCAACAAAGTATTCGCCATTGAATGCAGCTCCTACTGCTGCAATAGTTCCTAATTGAGCAACTACTCCACCAGCACCTGCAGTGTATACAGGAATAAAGTAGATATCATGATCACCAACACGGTATAGAATATTATCACCAATTCTTGGATTTCTCAAAAGGGTCTTTAATTGAGCAAATTCAGGATCTCTATCTAATGCTTCTCGCACTGCGGTAGGACCTATCAATTTAGTCGTAGAATTTAATGGAACTTCATAGAATTGCAAGTTTCCTAGATTTGTAAGATCATTTTCAACTACCATATATCCAGCAAGGTTTCTACCTTGAGAACCTCTTAATTCCAACGAAAGTAATCCAACAAATTCTGTTTGATCAAATCCAGGAGGTTTTGCTTCTACATAATAGGTATCAAGACCACGTGGAATTTCATAAAATTCGTTAGCTTGAATAAAAGTTTCAACGTTTGTTACGTGGTAAATATTATACATCTCTGTTTTCCAATTAAATAATTCAACGGGATATCTAATTTGTTCTTCTAACCATTGTGGCATAGGTTGGAATTGTTCAGAGTATTGACTAGCAAACATTTCAGTAAAGAAATCATCACCAGTTTTCAGTAATTGAATATCGCCATTGTAGGAATCAACTAATGCATAACCTACTAAACGTAAGTACGGATTACCAACAGACCAAGGAACATCACCTGTATCAAATCCAATAATTAATGGAATTAACCAGTAAGAATTTTCACCATCAGTTACAGGAAGGGAATCTAATTCTTTTCCAAACAAATCATAGAGGAAATAAGGATATAGTGTTTCCATTCTATCATGTACATCTTTGTATCTCATAATGTGAACTGATTCACCTGGAAATGAAAGCAAAAAGTTTGGCTCAAAAATCCAACTAAGTGGTGGTGATACATCCAATCCACCTAAACCAGAATACGATACGCCACCAAGTTCAGCACTATTATCACCTCTTGAGTTTGGATAACCTGACCAGGTTTGTTCAAACAATCCACCTTCACCATAGTAAATTTCTCTTTGTTTGAAAAATTCACTACTATCAACAATCTGACCATCAGTAGCCTCTAAAGTGAGAAATCCATCTGGAACATGTGTATATACAAGATGCTCATTGTACCATCTATTTTCAAGACTAACAGATGTTGGTAAAATTGGCTTCATTGAAGCAGTCCAATACAATGTATTGTTAAATCGAAGAATATCATTATCTTCAAAGTCTACATACGGAATTAGACCTATCTCTGGCTTTAATTTAGCAAAAGCAGCCTCCCAATCCCATACTCGAATTACATCAAGTACATCAGAATTTTGCTTTACATAATTTTTGATATTGTTTGCAGAAACAGAAGTTAGTTGTACATCATGAATATTTTCTTGAACGTTATTTAGCTCACCAAGATAACGATTTACACCAATTTGTTGTGCAGTATATGGTCCCAAATATTCAATTTTCTTTGCATCGGCAATACTGTTGTTTACTGATACAAATCCTGCAATAATAATTGCAATTGCTATAATTGTTAAAAATCTGATGTAAACATCTCTCTTAAACATATGAGTTAGTACACGAGCACGAATTCTATCAACTAGCGAAAATGCAATTAAAGCAAAACCAATAACAAGTGTACCACCAATAACATATCTTGTGTTATAATCAATTTGATCTGTAAAGAAGAGATTGATACCAGCCCAAATTACACCAATACCAATAATTCCTTCAATTGTTGATACATAGTTTAGATATCGTGGTTTACCTTCATTGGAATCTTGCATAAAGGAAGTAATGACATGAATTATTCTATGAATTCCAACATACAATACTAAACGAAGTCCTATAGCTGCAAGTAATGGGGGAATCAAAATTACTAAAGCGGGAATCATTGGAACTACATTTTCAGCTGCATAGTTTGGATTATTCTCAGGAGTTACAAATGGTAGAGAAAATAATGATGGTAAGTTTTCTATTCCCAAAGTATTTCCATCTATAAATGACATTGCTGCAAATCCAAACATAATATTTGCAAAGAAAGCTCCAAAAAGCAAAATCTTTGTGATTTGCCAAATTACAAATTGAGCAGAGGATAATTTGTAATCTCTAAAACTTTTCAAAGTATTTGAGATAGGTTGTTGTCCTCCACTTCCTAAAAATCCAATTCCTGTACTAATGGCATACCAGAAAATTGAAGATCTTCCTGCAATGTTTACTCGAACTAGAGCAATCGCTGAAAGAATAATTGTCGAAACTAGTGTATAGTAAAGAGGTTTTGTGAATTGATCGCCAAATTCTGTGAAATTCATTGATAAAATAACTGCCTGATTACCAACCATAGTGAAAATCACTATTCCGATTATGGCTACAATACCCAATCTGATGTATTTTCCAGCATCAGGAGGAGGAGCTTGCTTATCAGTAGAGGCGCTATACAAAACTAAATTTTCTTGAGATTTGGTAAATTAATGTCTTACCGGTAAAATCAAGCTATTCTAGCAAGTTTTTTACAAATCATATAGGCTGCAGCAAATGTTGGAATGGTAATTTTTTCGTTATTGTATGGACCAAATTTTTTATTTTTTAATTTGAATTCTATTGGACAATTTGCTAAAATTTCTACAGTTTCATCACTAAGAAAAGATGCTTCGATGTATGGATCAAATTTTTCTAAATCATTGCATTGAATTTTTGCAAGTCCACTCTTACTGTTTATAGATCCAGGTAATCTAAAAATTCTATGAATATCCATAGTTACATTTGGATCAATTTTTACACCAATATTATCAGATGCATCATCTAGAGTTTTTTGGAAAGATGAATAACCATTTGCCAGTAATTCTGTAATTATTTTTGAGCGTTTAGATTTTGATCCAAAAATATATTTTGAAAATCTTCCTCTCCAACCTTTATCTTCAAAATCAGGAAATGATGCTCTATTTGGTTTAATTTTTTTCATTCCAAAAGATTCAGGTATGATTCCACGAAATGAAATGTAATCTGTTAACTCTGATCTTTCTCTAGAGCCAATTTCTTGAAATTGTGAATCATATACATAAACATGAAATCCTTCATTTCCTGAAAAATAAACATGGATATTTTCTTTTGATACTGCAAGATCATCAATTAAAACTTCAGATAGCTTTGTAACTTCTGTTTTAGATGCATTAATGCAATTATTACAAGGTAAAGATTTTTTTTCTAATTTTGTGGAATTACATTTTGTACATTGGGAAGAATTTTTTGATACTTCATTACATTCGTTACAAATTGAAACTGTATGACTTTCTCTACATGGCAAATTAAGATCTTTCGCATCAATATCAAAAATAAGATCTGCTTCTTTCCAATCTTTTTCATTCATTGGTAAATTTGGAAATGTATAGTATGCATTAGAACAATAAACGTCTGAAGGAATATTTTGTATTAGCATTAGATGTAATTCTTTATCATCTTTAATGGCAAGATGTCGAGTCATTCCTGAATTGAATTTTTGATAGCCAAATTCACGTTCAGAGGTTCTTTCAGGTACTTTGATTTGATCAAAATGATCAAAATAGTATTTTTTAAAAGAATTTTCTAGAAATTGTATATCAGTTTCTTGCATTATTTTTTCTTCCTTCCAAATTGTAATGGATTGATAATGTTATCACATTCAGATGTTGCAAAGCATAGATCTTGTGTTTTTAATTTCTCACAAGATGGACAAGAGTATTGTGTTCCAGCACCAGATGTGCCTGCTAAATGATTTAATTGATAAAGTGTTACACGTTCGTTATAATCAGGTGCATTTTTGAACAAGGGAGCAATTTGTTGAACAGATTGTCCTTTTGATAAAAGAAATGTTGCAAGCATAAATCTTCCAGAATGAGGAAGGTTTTCACCCTTTTCAAGAACTTCTATTGCATGTTTTATGCATGGAGGATATTCTCCAGTAGTTACAGTATAGGTTACAAATTTTTTAGATAATGAAACCAATTTGTTTACTGAATCTTCAAAACCTGGAATCATTGTAGGAGTTCTTGCATTAACAATTTTCGAATTGATGTATGTTCCTAATTCTTTTCTTATCAATCTAACAGTTTCGTGTGGAGAAAGATAGACTTGTCCATTTTCTACATGACGGTTAATTAATTTCCATTCTCTTTCATGAAAATTAATAGAGTGTTTTAGATAATTAGAAACAGGAATAACAAAGAAATCATCTAATTTTTCTACTTGAACTGAAAAAAGATCGTCTATTACTCTAATTGCAAGTTGATTTTTAGATTCATCTGAAATATTTGCAAGATCTTTTTCTAAATATTTTTCAGCTCGTCTTGCCTCAGCTAAAGCAAATCTTTTGATTAGAGTATGCATGCCACTAAGCTTCAATAGAACAATTGCTAAAAGAAAAGAAAAAACTTCTCTTGGTAAAGCAGCTTCTTTAGATACATGATCTCCATCCAGATCAGATTTGTAGATTTTACCATCTGCTGCGACTCTAATTCGCTCATATGCCTTCTCAATTAGGTGCTTTAGGTCAGGATCTGAACCAAACTGTTCAAGTGAAAAGCCCTGATCTTTAAGATATTGACCAGCATCAGCCAAAAAGGGGTATTTTGCAATTTCATCTTGTCCAAGTTCAAGCATGAAAGTAATTTACTGAGTTTACTTAAAAATCTGATTTTTGAATTTTGACTCTGGTTTAAATTATGTTTTAAGGAATACTGGTTATGCAAGTAGGATGTCATGTTTCAATTTCTGGTTCAATTGATAAATCTGTAGATAATGCTGTTGAAAGAGAATGTTCTGCATTTCAAATTTTTACAAGAAATCCAAGAGGTTGGCATGCAAAAGATTTGACCAAAGAAGACATTGATAATTTTAAATCAAAACTAAAGGCAAGTAAAATTGATCGATTTGCAACATGTGCACATATGCCATATTTGCCAAATCTTGCAACACCAAAAGAAGATGGGTTTGAAAAATCTGTTAAAACATTAATTGGTGAATCTGAAAGATGTGCACAATTAGGGATTCCATATTTAGTAACTCATCTTGGTAGTCATCTAGGAACTGGAGATGAAGCTGGAATTAAAAAACTAGTCGAAGGTTTGACAAAAGCTGGAAAAGCAAAAAATGATGTAATGATACTATTAGAAAATACTGCAGGACAGAAAAATTCTATTGGTTCTGAATTTGAACAGTTGGGAGAAATTTTCAAACAACTAAAACCTGCAAAGAAATTTGGCGTTTGTTTAGATACTTGTCATGCATTTGTTGCAGGATATGATTTAAGAACAGATAAGGATGTAAAGAATACTTTTTCACAGTTTGATAAACATGTAGGAATAGATAATTTGAAAATTCTTCATCTAAATGATGCAAGAGGTGAACTAGGGTGCAATCTTGATAGACACTATCATTTAGGATTAGGAGGTATCGGAGAAAAAGGAATTTCAGCTGTAGTAAAGTTTGCAAATAAGAAAAAAATTCCTATAATTTTAGAGACTCCAATTGATGATGACCGGGATGACTTTGAAAATGTCAAAATAGCGAAGGAATTTGCGTAGAAATTTATTTCATGGGTGAATTGATGTTTTAATGGACTATGAAGCAGTAATGAAACTAGCACTTGAGCGTGGGTTTTACTTTCCTAGTTGTGAAGTATATGCTGATGCTCAGGCTGGATTTTGGGAATATGGTCCATCAGGAGTCAGTTTGAAAAATAAATTTCTTGAGTTATGGAGAAGAGAACTAATCAGAAGAGATGGAATGCTTGAAATTGATGGTTCACAAATAATGTCAAAATCAGTTTTTGAAGCTTCAGGGCACTTGGGAAATTTTGCAGATCCAATAATCAAATGTACAAAATGTAATTCAACTTTTAGAGCAGATAGAACTATTGCAGAACTTACACAGATAGAAATTCCTGAAAGTGCAGATTTGGAAGAATTTGATAATGCAATAGCACAAAATAATATCAAATGTCCAAAATGTAAGGGTGATTTTGATAAAACTAAAAATTTCAATATGATGTTTAAAGTTGGTATTGGTCCAGAAGAAGAAGAGGCATATCTACGACCTGAAACATGTCAATCAATCTTTGTAGATTTTCCTAGACTATACAAAACTATGAGAGGTAAACTTCCTTTAGGAATTGCTCAAGTAGGAAAGAGTTTTAGAAATGAAATAGCTCCCAGACAGAGTCTTCTTCGTTTAAGAGAATTTTATCAGGCAGAAATCGAAGTATTTTGTAATCCAAACAAACTAACTGAGATGGAAAAGTTTTCAGAGATTGAAAATGTGACAATTAGAGTTCAAACAGATTCTGAACCGGTCTCCATGACATGTAAAGAGGCAGTAGAATCAGGTGTTGTTCCAAACAAGTTTGTTGCATATTATTTAGGAATACTAACTGAATTTTATGAAAAAACTGGTATTGATATTTCAAAAAGCAGGTTTAGAAAACTTGGTGATAAAGAAAAAGCATTCTATGCTGAAGTTGCATTTGATTTTGAAGTTGAAACTACAATTGGATGGTTAGAACTTGTTGCCTGTAATTACAGATCTGATTATGATTTGACCAGTCATGCAACAAAAAGTAAACAAAAATTTGAGATTATGGATGAGGACGAGAAGGTATTACCGCATGTATTTGAGATATCAATGGGAATTGATAGAAGTTTGTACACAATTTTGGAACATAGTTTGCAAGATGATAAAGAACATGAAAGAATTGTTCTATCATTAAAGCCATATCTTGCTCCTATGCATGTAGGGATATTATCTTTAGTCAAAAAAGACGGTCTCAAAGAGAAAACAGATGAGATTTATCTTCAAATTAAAAGAAAATGTGATGCATTTTTAGATCATTCTGGTGCTATTGGCAGACGTTATAGAAGACTAGATGAGATTGGGGCACCATTTGCAGTAACTGTAGATCATCAAACATTAGAAGATGAAACTGTAACAATTAGAAAAAGAGATTCTATGGAACAAAGCAGAATAAAAATTTCTGAATTAGATTCTATAATTTCTGAATTTATTGCATTTCCATAAATTTTAAAACTAAATTTTCAAAAAATTAACTTCTAATCATCATCATCTTTATCATCAGATAATGTTGTAATGTGTAATACTGCAGCTTTTGATGACTTTTCATCATAAGTGTATGCATCTCTATCACTACCTTGACCATCAGTAATTATGAATACCATTGAATTGTCTTCAGACCAATTTGGTCTGTTTACAATTTCTTCTAAGATTGATGTAATATCAGATGTTCGTTGATCAGATTTTGATTTATTATCATCCCAATCTGGTATATTCCATGTGACAGATGCACTTGTTAGTGTTCTAGATGAAATACCTCCATCAGAATTTGTAAATGTTGGGGCATCATCTATGTCTTGACCATAAATTGTTACTACAGAATTGCCACTATCTTTGTCTTCAGATGTAAATTGGATGTATGCACTCTTGATTATTTGCCCTTGCACAAGAGGAATATCATTGAATCGTAATCCTACATATTCAGATTCTTCTACTAAATCAAGATCACTACTTTTTAGTTTCATATCTAGAGGATTATCTGAATCATTTCCTTCCTCTGCATCATCAGAGTCTCTATTAATTTTGATTGAGAATTCAACCTCTTCTAATAACATTTCTTCAGTAAAGTCTATTGCACATTTGAGAACAGTGTTAAGATCTTCCAGTATTTCAATTTCTTCTAGTGCTTGAAGTTTGTGTTGTTCATGTTCTGCAGCTTTTTCGAGATTGCCTTTTGCTATTTCTTTATCAATTTTTTCTTGTTCTTTTGCTGCTTTTTCCTCTAATTTTTCAATTTCTTTTAGATTGTCTTTGATGTCATCTAAGATATCATCAAATGTTTCATCAGTTAGATTATCATAAGTAAATACAATAGTCTGTGACCAATCAACAGAAATTGTGCCTATGGACATGTTAATTACAAGTATTTCCTTTCCATACATTTCAATTAGTGATTCATTACTAGAAATTTCTGCTCTAAGTTCATCGGCTTTTGCCTGATACTTTGTTGCCTTTTCTGGATTACCCTCTAGTGCTCTGTCAGCTTTTGCTTGGAAATAATCAGAAGTTTTTTGATATTTGGCGGCTTTACTTTCTTTACCATCTTCAAGGGCGTCATTTGCTTTGTCTTCATATCTGTCTGATTTTGCCTGGTAATATGCTGCCTTTCTAGTGTCACCTTCTAAAGCTTGTTCTGCTCTTGCTTCATACTTGTCTGCATATTTGTCTAGTTTTCTATTTTCATATTCCAACTTTTTAATTTCTTTTTCTAATTTCTCTGCTTGTTTTTCATAATCCCTTATGATTTTGTCATCAAGATTTTCTTGGAGTTCTGGAGTTGTGAATTTGTCATTAAGATCATCTATGAATCCATTACAATCATTGTCATATGTATCTGGAAGTTCTAATGCACCCATGTATACTGTAACAGGATTTGCTCCAAAGAAGGGATTCAAAGGATCTGTCTCCATTACATCTAGACAATCCCCATTACCAGCAGTGAAACCATCACCATCTAAATCAAATCCTTCATCAATTTCTCCATCACAATCATTGTCTTTACCATCATCACGTTCATCATTTCCTAAATAATTGAATTTATCATCATCATCACAATCGCCTAGATATTCTGCTTGACCATCACCATCATTGTCAATTTCTTCATCTAAAAGAATAGTATCACAATCATTGTCAAATCCATCAAGAATTTCTAAATTACCAGGGAACATTGTAATGTTAGTATCATCACAGTCGTTGTCTCCTGCATCTTCAGGAATTCCAAACCAACCATTAATGTCAAATGTTCCATCTATGAAATTATCTCCATCATCATCAATTTCGTTTGAAGGTAGTACATCATCACAATCATTATCAATTCCATCTACGATTTCTTCAAAGTTTGGTGAACGTTTAGGATCATTATCATCACAATCCAAGTCAGCAAAAGAGCCATCAGCATCACCATCTAATTCATTTAATGGAATTATTCCATCACAATCATCATCTATTCCATTAAGTTGTTCTGGTGCTCCAGGCCAAATGTTTAGTCCTTCAATTGGAATATCATTACAATCAGCCTCTCCTAAAACTTGTAAAGATCCATCCCATCCACCAAGAGGATCAAATATGCCAGAGATGTATCCATCACCATCATGGTCAATCTCTTCGTCTATTAGTAAACCATCACAATCATTGTCTAAACCATCAACTATCTCTGTTGCTCCTGTAAATACAGTTGAATCATCATCTTTACAATCAAATCCTAATCCAGAACCATCAGTATGATATCCATCTTCATCAAAGTCAGTAATACCAACGTCAACAACACCATCACAATCATTGTCAATTCCATCTCCATCTATCTCAGGTAATCCTGGACTTCTTGCAGCATTATTATCAGCACAGTCTTGATCACCTTCTACAAGTGGCCAAATTTCTTGAAATTCTGCTAAGGTTACATCAAATATACCCTCAATGTAACCATCACTATCATCATCTGTTTCATTGTCTGGTAATCCATCAATACAATCATTTGGTATACCATCAACAATCTCAGTATTTCCCAAATATCTTGTAGCACCATAAACATCTCCATCATCACAATCTCCTCCGCTAGTGACAGATGGATCTCCAAGCCAAGTCAATTCATTATAATCTAAGGATGGGATTTGGAAATCACCATCTGTATCAAGTTCATTATCTGGAATTCCACCAACACAATCATTATCTAGACCATCAATAACTTCAGGATTTCCTGGGAACATTACAGATCCATTATTTAATGGATCATCATTACAATCAACAGATGAATCAAATCCATCCATGTCTTCATCACTAAATCCTTCATCTACTTGATCATCACAATCATTATCTTGACCATCAAAGACTTCAGGATTTCCGTGGAAGTTATTTGGATCCTGATCATCACAATCTGTTTGAACCACTTCTCCATCTCCATCATTGTCTACTTGAGAAACAAGAATGCTCACAGTGGATGTGATTAAGTTGTTATTTTCATCTAAAACAGATGCAGTAATTTGATGTGTTCCCAGATGTGTTAATTGGTAAATAAGCGGAGAACCAGTGCCTATAATTCCTTCATGATTTGATAACCACTCGATTTCGTTTGATGCACCTACAGGAAAACCAGTGGCGTTTCTATCTTGACCAACACCAGTAAATGTTGTAGGTGAAAAATCAGATTCAATACTACCAACATTAGGTGAAATTATTGTTAATTCAAATCCACAAAGATCCTCAGGAACTGTACCTTCCCAGTTTCCAAGGATCAAACCACATTCATTCTTTATTTTATTATTATTTGTAAGAATAATTCCATCAGTTCCATCAAAAGTTGCAATTTGAGCTTCATCAGATGTTAAAGTCATTGTACCTTCATTTACAAAAGTACTAAGATTTCGAAGTTCTCCTGAAAATTTTATTTCAAGAAAGCCATTGTTTGTAAATAGAGCATCATTAATGATTAATCCTCCTAATTTGACTATTGAAGTAAGAGAACTAGAAAATCCACCTTCATGAATAAATTGTCCTGAAGGATCTATATCTAACGTTCCGGAGTTAGAAAACGTAGAACCTGAAGTTGTTGTTAATAATGCAGGTTCAGTATCACTTCCTGCAATGTTAATAAAAGCACTTGGAATTTTATTATTTAATTCTCCATCATTTACTAATGTTGTTACATCAATTCTTCCATAATTGTTTATGATACCATCAATATCATTTGAAAAAATATTATCTGTTGATAATGTACCATCGTTGACATTAATTGTATTAAAATTATTGATTAAACCACTAATTGTGAATTCTCCATCATCATTATTGTTTAGTATACCAGAGTTGTTTACATCCCCTGAACCACTAAACTCAAAGTAATTATCAAATTGTCCTGTTTCTAAAATATTAAAAGTGCCTTGATTTAAAATTCCTGCATCTTCTTCAACAGACATTTCTCCACTAAGATTTATAGTTCCTAAATTTTCAATTCCTCCTGAAACAGTTAGAACCGCACCTTCTTCAATGTTCAAAGTAGTAAATCCAGAAATGATTAGAATGTTAGCTGTTTCTTCATCTTCTTCAAGTCCAATCTCTGCTTCTACACCATCTGGAATTGAACAGGTAAGAGGACTAGTACTCCACAATCCTTCCAAATCAGTACAATTTTCTTCATTTAGTTGAAGTTGAGCTGCATGAGCAGAAGGAATCAACCCTGAGACTCCAAAAATAATTGCACCAAATACTAGTGTAAACAGTACAACCTTACTTTGCATATACTATATTGTCTGTTTCAGGAATAAAAGGCAAAGGCAAATATCCCAAATCTGGAAAATAGAATTTCTTGTAATTTTACAAAACGACAAAAAACATGCTCAAAATTCCATGTATTATCCAGATTTTACAGTCATTGTCTCACTGTGATATCTGTACTTTATCTTGACTGTTGTGTCATCTGATGCATGTGCTTGTTGTACAAAGCCGTCATCGGATTCCAATGTTACATTCCATTGTCCAACAATTGGATCAATTGATGTAATTGAGAATCTTTCTAGTGAATTGTCAGCTCCTGAATATCTAACTCTGAGTATTTGATCACCGTATGGTACACTTTCTAATCCACCGCGATTGTCCCTTGTACTATCATTTACAAGACATTCTTCTCCAGCACCAATGATACATTGTCCTGCAGGATCAGTTACAGTAAATCGTAATGTATCATCTGCATTTGATGCATATACCAATGCAGGATCTGCAAGTATTGTTCCGTCTCTTTGTATCACTTGTAGTTCTGGCATTTGTTCACCTGTAACTGTGATAGTCTTTGGATGTGTTGCAAGTACAGAGGATGCAGTTGCAAATGTGTTATCGTACAATTCAACCATTCCTTGTACCTCATAGTCTATGTAACCATCTGCTTGTGGGACATTCCAGTTGAAGATTACATGTGTCTGTCCAGTTCCAAACAATTGTGATTGTTTTGATACAACCTTACCATCAACTAATAGTGATACGATTCCGTATGATGGTACATCGTCATTGAATATGTAGAATTCTGGTTTGACTATAGTACCTGATGCTTTGATTGTTGGCATGTCTACTTCAACACGTACTGTAGATGATTCAGTTGGTTTTACACCAATGTTGTAATGTATTGATTCTGATTGTGAGTCATCCTCATCTGTAATGTGCATCCAGTATGTCATTCCGGGTTCTGCCATTAGATATGATGGAATTGTTCCTGATACGACGTAAGTTGAGTTAGATACTAGCAATGGTGTTACATCCATCTTGATTGCAACATACTGGTCAACTGTCTGGCCCATGGAGATTGTTCTAATCTCTACACGTTGTGGTTGTACAACACTATCAATGATTGCTGAAACTGACATGTCTTGTCCATCGATGTATAGGAATTCAGATTCTTTCACATCATATGTGGTTCCATTTTCAATGGATAGTTTAGTGTCAAAGATTCTTGGAGCATCCTCAGGTGTTTCTGGTAATGGTACATCTGGAAGTGGAACAATTACTGTTGTACCTTCACAGGATAATAGTTTGACAGATGCTTGTACTGTGTTTGTTGTAGATCCTTTCTCTTCAGTTGCCACAATCATCAAGAATGATTCATCTGATGATATTGGAATCTCATAGACGTATCTATCCAAAGATGAGAATTCATTGAGTTTTGCATATGGTTGAACCTCAGATAGTGTTGCAATTACAACTCCGGACTTTGCAGTAGATACCCTAACAGTTGGTGGGGCATCTGCATCACTTGATACTATTATCTTTGCCATGTTGTCGACACATTTGTCATAGTAAATCTCGTTGATTGCAAGTGGGGTTGAAAGGAAGCCACCAAAGCCACCACTATATCCAGTACTGACACCGGTTCTGCCACCACCATTATTTCCACTTCCACCATCAGAGGAGCCAGAACTAGATGATGCAGATCTTCTGGATGAAACTGATTTCTTGGAATAATGATCTGACTCTATTTCAACCTCACAGAATCCTGAATTGTCAGTAGATGGAACATTGGATAGTACTCTATCAATTCCTGCAGACCATGTTTCACCAACTAGTGTGTGTACTTGAACATCTGCACAGCCGTTCTCAAGTGTGATAATATTAGAATCAGTGGGGATTGGAACAAGTACTGTAAGTTTTGGATCTGATTCATAGTTGTTTGCATCACCCCAGTTGAAACCAAGCGTGTCCTCTTCATGGCGATATTTTACATCGATGAATAATTCCAATTCATTTGTGATTCCACTGCTTGCAAGTGTAGGAGTGTTGATTAAATCATCATCGACTTCAATTACAATCCAGTCATTGCTAAATGTTCCAGTGGATGATGCAGTTGATTTTGATGTGATATCAAGTTTTGATACACCTCCAAATGATGGAATAAGAGAAGACTCGATAGGAACAATCATTCTCTGTCCAGGGGTTACTTTATCATATAGCGGAGTGGCAATCACCTGTCTTGTTGTAGATTCCTTTGTGACCATTGCTGGCAACATAACGGTAAGATCCTTATCTTTTGCCATGTTATATTTTGGCATTCCAAATGATTGTTGAAGGGATTTACCGGTAGAACCCGTAGTTGTATCCTTTACAAACTTGATGTTAGACTGTTTAGTTGTTGCAGAAGTAATTCCTGAAGTGTTGTTCTTTCCAACACCAACTATTTCAGGTAAACCATCTGTTGTAGTAATTGAAGATTCTGTTTGGTTGACAAGTTTAGCATTGGCATTGGATAGTGTTGTTGAATGTGTTGCATTGAGTATTGGAGCAGTTGTGACAATTAATGGATCCAAATTGATCACAACTGCTGCTTGTGAAATTAAGGTGAATGTGACTAATGGTGTTGCATCTGCATTCCAGATAGAAACAGATGTAGCATTAACTGTAACATTGAAAGTTGCAGGAACAGTAGTCATTTCAACATCATAATCGCCAAATCTAGCGTTGCTAACTGCTATAATTCCTGCAGTTGCATCAGAGTCATTGCCATCACCATCTGTAATAGATAATGTTCCTGTACCAGTAAATGGACTTGGTGAAATAAGGTATACTGCACCACTTTGTAATGTAGTTGCATCAGATCTTGCTTCAATACTAAATTCACCTCTAAAAGCAATAGAGTCAGTTACTGAGATGTTATCAGATAGAATGATAGTTTGTTGTGAAGTTGTATCAATAGCGTCAGTTACTGAGATGTTATCAGATAGAGATTGAGTCTTTGATGCTTCAGTGTTGATTGCGTCAGTTACTGAGATGTTATCAGATAAGGTCTTGATGAAGAATTTACTGTTTACAATAGCGTCAGTTACTGAGATAGTATCAGATAGAGATTGTGTGATGGATGCTTCAGTGTTGATTGCGTCAGTTACTGAGATGTTATCAGATAGAATGATAGTTTGTTGTGAAGTTGTATCAATAGCGTCAGTTACTGAGATGTTATCAGATAGAGATTGAGTCTTTGATGCTTCAGTGTTGATTGCGTCAGTTACTGAGATGTTATCAGATAAGGTCTTGATGAAGAATTTACTGTTTACAATAGCGTCAGTTACTGAGATAGTATCAGATAGAGATTGTGTGATGGATGCTTCAGTGTTGATTGCGTCAGTTACTGAGATGTTATCAGATAGAATGATAGTTTGTTGTGAAGTTGTATCAATAGCGTCAGTTACTGAGATGTTATCAGATAGAGATTGAGTCTTTGATGCTTCAGTGTTGATTGCGTCAGTTACTGAGATGTTATCAGATAAGGTCTTGATGAAGAATTTACTGTTTACAATAGCGTCAGTTACTGAGATAGTATCAGATAGAGATTGTGTGATGGATGCTTCAGTGTTGATTGCGTCAGTTACTGAGATGTTATCATTGAGGGTTTGAGTGATGACTGCAGATGAGATCAAGTTGTCAGTTACTGAGATAGTATCAGATAGAGATTGTGTGATGGATGCTTCAGTGTTGATTGCGTCAGTTACTGAGATGTTATCGTTGAGGGTTTGAGTGAGAGATTTGGTGGTAACTAGGTTGTCAGTTACTGAGATGTTATCAGATAGAGATTGTGTGATGGATGCTTCAGTGTTGATTGCGTCAGTTACTGAGATGTTATCGTTGAGGGTTTGAGTGATGACTGCAGATGAGATCAAGTTGTCAGTTACTGAGATGTTATCAGATAGAGATTGTGTGATAGATTTGGTGGTAACTAGGTTGTCAGTTACTGAGATAGTATCGTTGAGGGTTTGAGTGATAGATTTGGTGGTAACTAGGTTGTCAGTTACTGAGATAGAATCAGATAGAGATTGTGTGATGACTTTGGTGCTAACTAGGTTGTCAGTTACTGAGATGTTATCGTTGAGGGTTTGAGTGATGACTGCAGATGAGATCAAGTTGTCAGTTACTGAGATGTTATCAGATAGAGATTGTGTGATGGATGCTTCAGTGTTGATTGCGTCAGTTACTGAGATGTTATCGTTGAGGGTTTGAGTGATGGATGCTTCAGTGTTGATTGCGTCAGTTACTGAGATGTTATCAGATAGAGATTGTGTGATGGATGCTTCAGTGTTGATTGCGTCAGTTACTGAGATGTTATCGTTGAGGGTTTGAGTGATGACTGCAGATGAGATCAAGTTGTCAGTTACTGAGATGTTATCAGATAGAGATTGTGTGATGGATGCTTCAGTGTTGATTGCGTCAGTTACTGAGATGTTATCGTTGAGGGTTTGAGTGAGAGATTTGGTGGTAACTAGGTTGTCAGTTACTGAGATGTTATCAGATAGAGATTGTGTGATGGATGCTTCAGTGTTGATTGCGTCAGTTACTGAGATGTTATCGTTGAGGGTTTGAGTGATGACTGCAGATGAGATCAAGTTGTCAGTTACTGAGATGTTATCAGATAGAGATTGTGTGATAGATTTGGTGGTAACTAGGTTGTCAGTTACTGAGATAGTATCGTTGAGGGTTTGAGTGATAGATTTGGTGGTAACTAGGTTGTCAGTTACTGAGATAGAATCAGATAGAGATTGTGTGATGACTTTGGTGCTAACTAGGTTGTCAGTTACTGAGATGTTATCGTTGAGGGTTTGAGTGATGACTGCAGATGAGATCAAGTTGTCAGTTACTGAGATGTTATCAGATAGAGATTGTGTGATGGATGCTTCAGTGTTGATTGCGTCAGTTACTGAGATGTTATCGTTGAGGGTTTGAGTGATGGATGCTTCAGTGTTGATTGCGTCAGTTACTGAGATGTTATCAGATAGAGATTGTGTGATGGATGCTTCAGTGTTGATTGCGTCAGTTACTGAGATGTTATCATTGAGGGTTTGAGTGATGACTGCAGATGAGATCAAGTTGTCAGTTACTGAGATAGTATCAGATAGAGATTGTGTGATGGATGCTTCAGTGTTGATTGCGTCAGTTACTGAGATGTTATCGTTGAGGGTTTGAGTGATGACTGCAGATGAGATCAAGTTGTCAGTTACTGAGATGTTATCAGATAGAGATTGTGTGATGGATGCTTCAGTGTTGATTGCGTCAGTTACTGAGATGTTATCGTTGAGGGTTTGAGTGATGACTGCAGATGAGATCAAGTTGTCAGTTACTGAGATGTTATCAGATAGAGATTGTGTGATGGATGCTTCAGTGTTGATTGCGTCAGTTACTGAGATAGTATCAGATAGAGATTGTGTGATGACTTTGGTGCTAACTAGGTTGTCAGTTACTGAGATAGTATCAGATAGAGATTGTGTGATGACTTTGGTGCTAACTAGGTTGTCAGTTACTGAGATGTTATCGTTGAGGGTTTGAGTGATGACTGCAGATGAGATCAAGTTGTCAGTTACTGAGATGTTATCAGATAGAGATTGTGTGATGGATGCTTCAGTGTTGATTGCGTCAGTTACTGAGATAGCATCAGAAAGAGATTGTGTGATGACTTTGGTGCTAACTAGGTTGTCAGTTACTGAGATGTTATCAGATAGAGATTGTGTGATGACTTTGGTGCTAACTAGGTTGTCAGTTACTGAGATGTTATCGTTGAGGGTTTGAGTGATGACTGCAGATGAGATCAAGTTGTCAGTTACTGAGATGTTATCAGATAGAGATTGTGTGATGGATGCTTCAGTGTTGATTGCGTCAGTTACTGAGATAGCATCAGAAAGAGATTGTGTGATGACTTTGGTGCTAACTAGGTTGTCAGTTACTGAGATGTTATCAGATAGAGATTGTGTGATGACTTTGGTGCTAACTAGGTTGTCAGTTACTGAGATGTTATCGTTGAGGGTTTGAGTGATGACTGCAGATGAGATCAAGTTGTCAGTTACTGAGATGTTATCAGATAGAGATTGTGTGATGGATGCTTCAGTGTTGATTGCGTCAGTTACTGAGATAGCATCAGAAAGAGATTGTGTGATGACTTTGGTGCTAACTAGGTTGTCAGTTACTGAGATGTTATCAGATAGAGATTGTGTGATGACTTTGGTGCTAACTAGGTTGTCAGTTACTGAGATGTTATCATTGAGGGTTTGAGTGATGACTGCAGATGAGATCAAGTTGTCAGTTACTGAGATAGTATCAGATAGAGATTGTGTGATGGATGCTTCAGTGTTGATTGCGTCAGTTACTGAGATAGTATCAGATAGAGATTGTGTGATGGATGCTTCAGTGTTGATTGCGTCAGTTACTGAGATAGAATCAGAAAGGGTTTGAACAATTACTTTGGAAGTAACTAGGTTGTCAGTTACTGAGATAGAATCAGATAGAGATTGTGTGATGGATGCTTCAGTACTAGTGTCATCGACAACTTGTATAGAGTCATTTAAGGATAAATTGAATAATGCTTCAGTAGCAATATTTTCAACAAGAATAATTGAATCATCAAGTGATTTTACAAGTATTTTTCTGATAGAGTCAGAGATAGAAATTGCATCAGTAAAAGAGGTAGAAAATACTTTAGCAATATCATCTGTAATGTTGATAGAGTCTGATTTTTCAATATTGACAGATTTTATTATTGAATCAAATACATCAATTGTCTCTGACACTTGTTTGATGAGTATCTTTCTGATAGAATCAGAAATTGCAAGTGAATCAGATTTTTCAATAGTTAGAACTTTAGCAATAGTATCCAAAACATTGATAGAGTCTGATTTTTCAATATTGACAGATTTTATTATTGAATCAAATACATCAATTGTCTCTGACACTTCTTTTGTAACTATTTTATCAATAGAATCAGTAACTTGAAGTGAATCAGATTTTTCTAAAGTAACGATTTTTACTATAGAATCAGACAAATTAGTAATATCTAATTTTTCTAAATTGACTATCTTTTGTGGAATAAAGTCAGAAAGATCTATAGAATCACTCTTTTGAATTATTACTCTTCTATTTTGAACAGTTGTGACTTCAATTGAATCAGTCAAGTAGATTCTCTGGAAGATCCAATGTCCGAACATATCCTCAGGAGATGCAACTTGAATATAGCTAGCATACAAAAAGTGATTGGATGCCATAGTTAGTCTAATGCCAGAATATTGTGCTGCTACAGTAGTTAATTGTTCAGGAGTACTCCATGTGTCACCAGCTTGATCATATTCGGCCTTCCATAGATGAGTTGAAGTGTCAGAAGATCCTTGAAGCCAGGCAGCATAAATCGTATCTGTATCAAGATCAATACCCAAAGACAAATCAGTTTTATCACCTGATGAACCTTCTTGAATGTCTGTTAATTGTGTCCAACCTCCAATATTATCAGAGGCAGCTTCGCCAGTAGTAATTGTACCATCATGACTCCAAAATCTCATGTCACTTCCTGAATTTAGAGGATTATCAATACAATAAAACCAAATTTCGTTGGTGTTTGGATTAACAATTCCACCATTATGATGTCTGTAAGTACCAGTATCATCACAATCAGCGCCACCACTATTACCACCAGGAAGCTGTGTCCAAGTTCCAGACCAAGCACCATCATCCCAAATTTGTTCTTCAACATTATTTGCATTTCCATGATCATGACGAATAATCATTATTTCTTCACCATCTCCTCCAGTTAGTGGAAGTAATGTTACAGAATCATTTCCGTTTTCACTATCATTCCATGGTTCTGTACTAGTTCCAGCAGTAGCCCAATTATCTTCATTCATACAATCATCATTTACAGAATCACATTGCATTACATTAGTTACACCTGTTGCAGGAACTGTAGCATCAACAGTTGCTACATAGATTATTCCATTTGATGAAACAGTGATAGATGCATCATTAGCATTTCCTAAACCTCCAAAACATGCAGAGGTACAATCAATGCCGGAAGCTCCGGCAGTATTTGTTGGAGTATAATCAGCATCAGGAGCATGTGGATCAAACTCTATGTATTCTAGAGTCTCAGCAGAGCCCATTTCTAAAAGTACAATGTGAATGATTTCATTTGTACGACCAGGAGTCCATGGTTCATACCAAACTTCAATTTTATTATGTGTACCACCACCTACATCAAGTCTGACTTCAGATTCCCATGTTTGTCCTCTATCCTCAGAGATTCTATAAAATGCATCGTCACTGTCATCAGCATAAAATGAATAAACATGTGTAGAATTGATTACAACATTACCCATACCAGTATTAGAATGTCTATCTTCTTCAGCAGCAATGTTAGTTTCAATAGTAAATGGATCTATTGCGACATACCAGTTTCTTCCTTCGATAAATAGTGGAACTCCATCTTGTTCAATCTCAATTTTTCCAAGTGCATAGAGTTGTGGTGATATCAATGGAACTGAATACTCATAACCAAAGTTTCCTGTTTCACCTTCATTATTAGGAATAATCACCCATGAAATTACTTTTTTATCACCTATAATTTCAACAGTACCTTCAGTTTCAATTTCGAAAAATGATGGAACATATTCTCTAATTGTAAGAGGGTTATTTCCTACATAAGAAATAATTTCTAAATCAACTTCAATTTCATTTGATTTAAAGAAAGGATCAATTACACTATCAGTTGAACGTAAAATGTCATAATCAAAGTTGTTTTGAACTAAAAAGTATGTAGAAAAATCAACTAATCCATTTTCTGTTTCAGCTTCAATATCAATTGTATAATTACCAACAGTTGTTGCAGTTTCATAATTTGAATAGTATAAACCACATTTACCTGGACTAATTCCATCATCAGAAGTTAGTGTAGTAATTGATTCATTTGGATCAGTAATTTTCATTGTAATTGGTGCATCACAAACAGGTACACCGGTTCCATTAAGAACTACAATTTCAACTACTACATCTTCTTCATAAATTGGATAAATAGAACGTTCAGTATTTACAGATACTAATCCCCATGAAAATTCATTTTCAGATACAAATTCTTGTCCATCAACAATCAATGTTGTCTTCATTGTATATGAACCTGGTTTCATCATATCAGTAGCTAATAATTTTATATCATAGAGACCTGCTCTTGATTTTGTAATTTCAGAGTCTATTGATGTAAGATTTCCATTTGCATTGTAAAACTCTGTTTTAATTTCAATTTGTAATCCTTTCCATGTTTGTTTTTGTGTTGCATTAACTGCAATGTCACTAAATTGATTTACAATTGCTAAGGAATTTCTAGTTTGTCAGATTGAGATTTTTTCTCAGATTTTTGCATTTGTTTTGCAATCTTTTTGATTTCTTTGAGTTCTTTCTTTAGATCTTTCTTTATTTCTTTAAGTTCTTTCTTTAGCTCTTTCTTTAGTTGTTTGTTCTCTTTGAGTTCCTTTTTGTTTTCTTTATTATCTTCATTATCTAATTTTGAATTCTTTTTGATCTGCAATCTTTGATTTGATATCAGAAATTTTTGATTTTGCAGTGGCAAGATCATAATCTATTTTTTCATCAGAACTCATCTTTTTGGCATCTGCAAATTGTACCAATTTCAAACCAAACAACATTCCAACAAAATTAGAAATTGGATTAGTAGAGTTGGTGTCGACTGGAGCGATCTCGACTGTAGTAGAGTTGGTGTCGACTGGAGCGATCTCGACTGTAGTAGAGTTGGTGTCGACTGGAGCGATCTCGACTGTAGTAGAGTTGGTGTCGACTGGAGCGATCTCGACTGTAGTAGAGTTGGTATCGACTGGAGCGATCTCGACTGATGAAATTAGAGTCTCACCAGTCAAAACTGAGGCTGTGTATTCTAATTCTGCTAATTCCACTAGTAATGCATCATTTTCATCGTAGAATTCAAACTCAAAGATGGCATCCTGGTTAATCATGAAATTTGTGCCTGAGCCTGAAATTACTGGGGAAACTAGCAAATCCTCACCTAGAATGCTAGGCATAATTGCTTCTTGCTGAGTAATTAATAGAATTTTATCAGAGATTGAGGCTGAATCTGCCATATATGCAGTATTTCCTAGAATAGTTGTGACTCCAGGCTCACTGGAATAGTAGGTACCATTTGAGATTACGACTATTTTATCAGAGATTGAGGCTGAGTCAACCATTTGAGATATTTTTAGGCTCACTGGAATAGTAGGTACCATTTGAGATTACGACTATTTTATCAGAGATTGAGGCTGAGTCGGATAAAATTTGCTTATACTGAGTAGAATTAGTCTGGATTGCAATGATTTCCTTGAGAATAGCATCTAAATCTAATTCATCTCCAGGCATGGAGTTGTAATAATCATGATTTTCTGCGTAGATTGATGAGATTTGTTCTTCATTTAGTTGCTCATCATATAACGAAATGTTGTCAATTTGGCCTGCAAACTCGTTTGAGACTGTACCATTGCCTTTGCTTGAATACAAATATCCACCAATTAAGATATCAGAATCAGAAGAAATGGTCTCAATAGAGGCAGTAGTTAGTGAACCATTTACAAGAGTAACCTGCCCAGGTAGAGTTTGAGATGCGGATAATTTACCATTAACGTATATCTGAATTTGGGTTCCATTGAATGTGGCAGCAAGGTGAGTCCAGTTTTCGCCTATTTGCTCTGATGATTCAACAGAACTCCAAGAAATTCCATCAAAGATAGAGAATTTGGCAATTTGTTCAGGCGTGATGATGTTGTTAATTGATAGTGCAAATTGATTTTCTTTACTGATTACTGTGAATTCTTGTGATCCCTGTGAATAATCAGGATTTACCCAGCCTGAAATAGTTAGTTCTGATACAACATCAGTTACGGTTGAGTTTGAGAACTGGATATAATCATCATTGCCATTGAGGCTAACAGATGTTTGATTAGAATTTGTTTCATCAGTTAGTAGTGTAATATCGGCCTCAGGAAGATTATTTGTGACAAATAGGCTGATAGAATCAGATAATGAGGCTGAATCAGTATGTACAGGCTCATTAATGATGGAAATTATTTCAGCAGGAACACTTTCAGGCTCAACTAGAGTTCCATTTGTGAAAAATACAATTGAATCACTGATAGAAAATGTTGAAAGAGAATCTTTTGTGAAATCAAATGCGGATTTTGTTCCATTTGTGAAAAATAGAATAGAATCACTGATAGAGGCTGAATCAGTATGTACAGGCTCATAATTTTCTGCAATGTTGGTTCGAATTACAATGTAATCACCAATGAAAAAGGAATCAGTTGGAATAGATTCTATGTTAATTGAACTAACAGGCTCAGTTGATTCAGTTGTAGATTCAGTTGTAGATGGAGCTGTCATGTTAATGAATTGGAATGATGTAGTGTTTGTTGATTCAATAAAACTATCTTGAATTGTTTCAGAAATTATATCATCAACAGATTCTGTAACATTTTGCATTGACAATAATTCATTATTTGTAGAATTTGTTTCAGCAAAAGCAAGTTGTGATCCCCAATAATTATCTGAAATAGAAAGTGGTATACTGACAGCTGAAAATAAAATTAAGAAAGCTAATGCAGATGATTGTGTTTGTCTAGAAATTTTTAATTTAAAATTATTTTTTTCATTGAAAATTAATACTACTCCAGCAAGAGGAGCCAACAACAAAAATGTTGTAGGATTGTTAGGATCAGAAACATCGGAGATAATTTCTAAAGTTTGGGATTGAATATTTCCAGTGAATTCAGAAATTGATAAAGTCGGATCTTGTAAATTATTATAAATATTAGATAGATCGACATCATCAAAGAAAATATTATGAGCTTTTTGTATTTCAAGATTTAATTTATCATTTGAAAAAATTTCAATTATATTTGATGAAATATTGTCATGTGGGATTAAAATAGAATTATCAAGAAAATCAATTAACTTTGAATCAAATTTAAATTTCTCTGAATTGTAAATTCTTTCTTTTGTTGTTTGTTTATCTGATTGATGTTTAACATTAATGATTGTTGGATAATCATAATCATTTGAATCAACTGAAATATTTTCAGAAAGTTTTATGACTCCAATTTTTTCAGCTGGGGAATTTAATTTATCATAATTTTGTTTGTTTTGTGCAACACTAATTGATTCTTGTAATTTTAAAACATGTTGAATTTGAATTTCGTTATTTTCAAAATTTTCTAAAACATTGTTTTGGTTTTCTAATGAAAACTCTTGGTTAGTTTCTATTGCAAAAGATGAAGGAAAAGAAAATGTGATACCAATAATTACAAAAAACAACAAAAATTTGCAATATCGATTTTTTTCTGTCATGTAAAAAATGAGGGTTGAAACGATAAGAGGGGAAAGGAAATACGACTAAGATCAAGATTCCACGATGGAAATTACCATGGATCATAGATCCAAAGTGGCAATTAGAAAAAACTGTAATTTTGAAGAAAATTTTCTAAAAAATTATTAAAAAATTAATCCCAGGTTTTTTCTTTGAAAGTTAATTTTTTGTTTAAAATAAAATTTCCAAAAGCTGCAGATAAAACTCCAATAAACAATGCAACTGGAAAACTAATTTCGTATTGATCAATTAATGAAAAGACTATTCCTAATTGTAACAATGCACCAAGTGAACTAAATCCAATAAACTTTAAGAATTGCACAATAATTTTTTTAGGTTTTAAGCTTCTATCTTCAAAAGTCCAAAACTTGTTTAGGAAAAAATTTGTTGTCATAGAAGCTGCAATACCATAAATATTTGCATGAACAAACCAAAGTTCGGGAATATTTCCTGCAAGTAATAGTGATACTAAATAATTTACAACAAATCCAGATAATCCAACGGTGTAAAAACGAGCAGCCTTGGAAATAAAACGAATTGATTTTCTTGGTTCTTGACTTTCAATTGTTTTTCCATAACGATATAATTTAAAGACAGATTTACCATAATTAAAAATTACATCAAGTCCTAATTTACTTGAACCAAATTTTCTGTTAGTGAATGTATATGGAACTTCAGTTATTTTAGCTCCTTTAGTTTTTACTAATATCTCTAACAAAAGTTTGTAACCAATGCCATCGAATTTTAAATCATGTAATAGATTTTTTTTAAACAAGAAAAATCCAGACATTGGATCTTTGGCAGATACATTCAAACTAGATTTAGCAATTTTTGTTGCAAGTTTACTCATTAGTTTTCTTTTTAGAGTCCATTGTTCTATGGAACCTCCTTTTGCATATCTTGATGCAATTACAATATCACTATGATATTTTTTTAAAGATTCTAACATTTTTGGAATAATTTGTGGTGGATGAGAGAAATCACTATCCATTACAACAATTATTTCACCAGTTGCATGTTGAATTCCTTTTAGAATTGCAGATGCTAATCCACTTTTTGTTGTTCTATGAATGATATCAATAGTGTTATTAGCAATTTTTTTAAAATTTAGATAGTCGTCTACAATTTTTCCAGTTCCGTCTGGGGAATTATCATCTACTACAATTGTTTCTGCCTTGAAATTTTTTGGTAAGTGCTCTTCAATTGATTTTAAAATTTGGATAATATTTTGTGATTCATTATAAGTTGGCAGAATGATTGAAACTTTTTTCTTATTTTCAATTAAATTAGTTTCAGAATACATTTTATCTCACAAAAATTCAATGAATATTAATTCTTAAGCGTCCATAATTCAGTTTTTTTGACAGAATAATCACAGATAGAAACATTATTGTAAAAACTACAAAGGGCAAAGGGAATTCTGGAAGAGATTTATCTATAGAAATAATTTCTCCCCATAAATTAGGTGGAGGAATTTTAATTGAGTTTGTTTTGTTAATTACTTCAGGCCAACTATATGATTGACCGTTACTTGCATCAAAAGTCTCTAAATAAAATCCATAAACATTATTTCGTCCAAAAATTTCGATTGGAATTTTGAATTCGTAAGTTGTGTGCGGAATTTTTGAATATCGATCATTTCCATCAGACATTGTACCTATCGCAAGTAAATCATCATGATTAATAATTTTGTTATAGTAGCTTGTAAATGGGAATGGAGATCCTCCCTGTAAAGTAAAAACAGATTTTCCCTCTAGAATTGCAATAAAACAATAATCGTCTTCATTAGGAACTACAGATTTATCATTTATAGTATCAAAACAAATCATCGCCTTGTCAGATCCTTTGTTATACGTTGTATCTGATAACTGATTAATCATAACATAAATGAAGTCACCTTGATGTGCCATTCGAATTTTATTTACTCCAAATGTTTCTAAACTAGACGCCTTCCATTCAGAACCAAATGTCCATTTACCATCAAATTCTACTTGCTCCATTGTATCTGAAAAGGTAATTAGAATTTCATTTGGTTCAGCAAAGGAAGTTGGAAAATTCAATAGGACCAATAGTGAAATAAAAAATACTAATTTATTCATACGAATTAGAAATTCATACAATTATTTAATTAATGCATTGTTGTAAATAGAACATCTTGAAGTATTTGATAATTTTACTTGCATCTATAATGATTCTTCCAATTTCATATTTAGAAATATCAGCAAGTAATGAAGATGATATTATATCTCTTGAACAAAAGATACTTGAAAAAATAAATGAAGAAAAATTTGATGAGGCATTAATTTATGTTAATCAAATTTTAGAAATAGATCCAGAAAATGTTAATGCGCTCAATAACAAAGGAGGTATTTTTATTGAATTAGAATTATATGAAAATGCGCTCAATAATTTTGACAGTGTATTATTGCTTGATGAAAATAATACTAAAGCATTAAACAATAAAGGGATAGCTCTAATTAAACAACAAAAAATTGTAGAGTCATTTGAAGCATTTTACAAATCACTTACAATAGATCCAACAAATGATATTGCATTTCAAAATACCAAAAAAATTGTAAGAAATATGAGTTGGATTGATGAATCAGAAAACGGTTATGCCATTATTATCATCAGAGATAGTAATGGAAACTTGGTTGATTATAAAAAAGGAGACACAATTAAGGTGCATTTACCGTTAGGATACACTTTGCTAAGAGATTTTGGTGAATTAGATGTTATTGATTATGATGGTGAAAAACGTATTGTAGGTAAATATGGTGACAGTGTTGTTATGAAACGAAATCAATTCAATGGTGTCTTCTATGCAGAAATGCAGTTTGGTGATAATGTATTACCAGTTATAGAAGTTGAATTAAACGGTTGGATTGCTAAAAATGGTGATAATGTAACTTATGAGATAGCTATTCTTCTTCCAGGTCAATAAGATTTCCTTTTTGTGAATTACCAATTTCTATTTTAATGATTTGACTTTTTCCAGCAGGTAATGCACGCACAAATTCATCAATGTTTATTTTTCTTGTAATGTCTTCAAACATTTTTAAAAATTCTAATCTAATTTTTTTAGCAGCTTCTGCCATCTCTAACCCATGTGGTTCAATAATTGCATAACAAAGAGAATTTTTTTTGATTGGTTCAGGAGGACCGCAAGTTAATACATAATCATCATCTATAGGCATAATTCCTACAGCTAATCGGAGTGTTTCTGATTTGATAAAATTTCTTTGTCCTTCAATAGTAAAGGAACCTTTTGGAAGGAATTCTCCACTTGGTGCTGATTTTTTCACTTGATCTGGATGAACCCAATATGCACTTACACCATACAATCCTTCTCTCCATGCTCTACTAAAACAAACAGTTGCATGTGCAATTTCACTCATACTAGAATCAGGTGCTGTTTCAGCATCTTTTAAAATAAAAAATGGAGAACCAAAAATATCACCATGAAAAACTTTGTCATTTTTATCTAAATGTTTTCTAATTACTGCAGAATTTGATGCAGCATCCCTTCCACCTATGGTAAGATATCCATCAGTTGTAAAGAACCATCTGTACCTTTCATACCAATTCTTTTTTCTAATTTCTGAAACTACTATCAAATCTTTTTCAGCATCTGTTTTACTCTGGAATTTTTCTAACTTTTTCTCTGTCTTCTCTTTAATTGCTTGAATTGAAGTTATTGCACCTGATTGTTTTTTTGCTTCATTGAATAATACGGATGCAATTGATTGTAAGGGAGATTGAGTGTTAATCTTAATTTTTTCATCTTGAACAACAATTAATGGAATTCCTTTTTCACTGATTAATTTTGCATTATTAGATGCCAATATTTCTTGAGCAGAAGTATCCTCAATTGAAAAAATCCCCTTTGATACCATTTCAAAAAGTGAATTTGCAACGGTTGTGATATTTTTTGATCTCTCTTTTACAGTTTCAATAGCTTTTTCTTGTTCTGAAATTTGTGTTTGTAGTTCCTTAATTTTTTTATCAGAACCAGTTGATTGTACTAATTTTCCTTTTTTGATAATATTTTCAGTAAATACTGTATCTAATCCCTCAATGAAACTATTTGCAGGTGTTACTTCTCCTTCTAACTTTCCTAATTTAACAGGTAGAACTTCTATTTTTTCATTTCTAACAATAACAGCATCATGATTTCCTGATACAACATCTGAAACTATTTTCTTTACCGTCTCAAAAATTTTCCTTCTTTCATCTTCATTTAGTAAATTTCCAATTTTTTTACCATCAACTTCTGCAATTTCAAAAACTGCTTCAACATATTTTTTTGGCAAACCTAATGTTCTACCAAACCATTTTGCAGCAACTAAATCTGTAATTTTTAATTCATCAAAATCAGATTCTTTAATATTAAAAATGTCAAGACCTCCACTTGGTGGTTGAACATATTCTAATCCAACACTTAGTTTTCTATGTCTGACATCTATTGAATGCTGTAACGCTAAAATTTTCATTTCATTATTGCAGAGTAAAATGTTACCATCTCCAAAAAATTCCCCAACTAAAACAAACTCTTTTCCAAATCCCTCAAATGTAAAATATGCAATTCTTTCTGCCCCGATTTGTTCAATTTTCTTTAATTTTAAACGAAGAAGATCACTTCGTAATCTTTTGAGTAATCTGTTTGGTTCCATTTGATCTATTTTTACTGTAGTTAACCAAACACCAGAAGTTGATATCATCATGAAGAGATCACTTTTTTCTGTATGATGGAGTTTGAACAAAATGCTGTCTTTTGAAATTCCGTAAATGTTACTGACGTAGTATCCTTCAACTTGTTTTGAAATATTGTCTACTAAATATCGCAATTCAATCCCTGCTAAAGCCATAATCATCATGAATTTTGTCTAAAATTATACTCTTGCTTTGATATGCACAAACATTGGCCAAAGATATTAAACTTGGTCTGCTTGAGTCACGCTAGAAATTTACTTGGCAAAATTCAAAAAGAAAAAATCTGAACCTACAATTGATCCAAATGCTTCAAAAAAAGAATCTGTAGAGGATATTCCAGTTGAGGCTCCAGAAACTGAAAATACTGAACCTGTACCAGAAACGCCTTCAGGTGATCCGCCAGTAAGTGTTGCTGAGAAAAGTGAAAAAGATAGAAAATTAAATAAATTATTTTGGATGCGTGTAGCTTTAGCTGTAATTGCAGGAACTTCAGCTACTTTCATCTTTGAAGATATTGAAGGTGAAGATAGAAGGTGGGCATCAATTGGATTTATGATTGGAATTTTCTTTGCAACTGTAATAGTTGCAAAAGGAATGAAAATGCAATTACCTTCATCTGATAGAAAAAAAGTTGTTACACAAGCTATTGGTAGCTATGTTTTCCTCTACTTGTTTTCGTGGATTGTGAGTTATACATTAACCCATTTAGGAAGTGTTTCTAGTGGAATTAATATCTGATTTAAAAATAATAAAGTGGTTTTACTAAATGTGGAATTTTAAAACACTTGGGATACCTGATGAAGAATTTGAAAGAGCAGAAAAAGTTCCTATTACTAAAGAAGAAGTAAGAGTTGTTCAAATTAGCAAGGCTAGATTAAAACCAGGCCAAACTGTTTATGATATCGGATGTGGTAGTGGTTCTATTTCTATTGAAGCTGCATTACAAATAGAATCATCTGGTAAAGTTTTGGCAGTTGATTATGATATCAATGCTATTGAACTAACAAAAAAGAATATGCAAAAATTTGGTGTGTCTAATATTTCACTTATTCATGGAAATGCCAAAGAAAAAATTTTAGAGCTTGAGGAAGCAGATACTATTTTTATTGGTGGAACTGGTGGAGATACTAGAGATATAGTAGAACTAGCTGAGAATAAACTAAAATCCGGTGGAAGAATTGTTATTGGAATAATATTGATTGAGACACTTTATTCTGTCTTACAAGTATTAGACAAATTACAGTTTGAATCTGTCGATATCACCCAAGTAACCATTTCTAAGAGTAGAAAGACTAGTACAGGTACCATGATGCTTGCAAGAAACCCTGTAACCATCATATCTGCAACTAAAGTCTAATCTAGATTTTTAATTAGGGAGAAAACCATACTTTTCATGCCTGGATTAATTGGAATAGGAGTAGGTCCAGGAGATGTTGATCTATTAACTGTCAAGGCTGTAAAGGCAATTCAGAATGCAGATATCATAATGTGTCCAGCATCCAAAGAGGATAGACCTAGCATTGCATTTGCTGTTGTTTCACCAATTATTGATAAATCAAAGAATCAAGAGATTGTAAAACTAATTTTTCCAATGACTAAAGATAAAGATGTTCTTGAAGATACATGGAAAAAAAATGCCAAAATAATGGCTGAAACAGTATTGACTGGAAAAAATGTTGTTTACCTTACAGTAGGTGATCCTTTCTTGTATAGTACTTGGATATACATGCACAAAGATCTAACAGAAAATTACCCTGACATGAACATTAGTGTAATTCCTGGAATTGTATCCATGTTTACATTTGCATCCAAAGTCGGAGTAAGTATTGCTGAAGGTGCAGAAAAAGTTGCTATCATTCCATCTTGTTATGATTTATCAAGTGTAAAAGAAATTGCAAAAAATTCAGAATCTATGATATTTCTTAAAGATGGAAGATATTTTGACAAGGTAATTGAAGTTTTAAAAGAATCTGGATTTCCCGATGATTCAATTTTTGCTATTGGACAAGATCTAGGAACAGAAAATGAAATTATTCGTAAAATGACTTTGGGTGAAGTAAATGATGAATCGTTAACTACAAAATACTTCTCAATCTTGGTGGTTAAACGTGTCTAACGTTTTTTTTGTTGGATGCGGTCCAGGTGATCCAGAACTAATTACTGTTAAAGCTAAAAAATTAATTCAGAAAGCAGATGTTGTAGTATATTCAGGTTCTTTAATTCCTGAACCAATTTTGAAGCTTTGTAAAAAAGGAAAGTTACATGATGCAGCTAAATTAGTTAGAGAAGAAATTTTTGATCTACTTTACAAAAATGCAAAAAAAGACAAACTTGTTGTGAGATTACATGACGGTGATCCTTCAATTTATGGTGCAATTAAAGAACAGATTGATAATCTTGAAAAAAAAGGAATCAAATCTACAGTTGTCCCTGGAGTTACTGCATTTTTAGCCTCAGCTGCAGCACTTGGAATGCAATTAACACTTCCTGGAGTTACACAAACAATTATTGTTACCAGGGCAGAATCAAGAACCAAAGTTCCTAAACGTGAAAAAATTTCAGAGCTTGCAAAACATAAAGCAACATTAATTTTTTATCTTAGTATTCAGTTGATTTCTAATTTAGTTACAGAAGCAATTGCAGGGGGTTACAAAAAATCTACACCAGTTGCAGTTGTGTATAGAGCTAGTTGGAAAGATCAAAAAATAATTAAAGGGACATTAGGTGATATTGCAAAAAAAATTAAAGAAGAAAAAATTACAAGAACTGCAATTGTAATAATTAGTGATGTAATTGATCCTGAAACATATGAATACTCTAAACTATATGACAAAAAATTTAGTCATGGTTATAGAAAAGCTAAGAAGACAAAGAATTAACTTTCTTTTTAATACCAATTTTATTTAATTTTGTTTGAAATTTCTTTATATCTCCCGTAACAAAAATTTTCAATGAATTTTTTTTAGATTGTTTATTTTTTATTTTTAGATAAATCTTTGTAGCAATTATATCAGCTGGATCAATGAAATTAATTTTTGGATATTGTTTTTTTAGTAATGATTTTAAAAATGGTAAATGTGTACTTGAAAGAGTTACCACATCTATATTATTTTGAGATAATCGGTGTTCAAGAACTTTTTTAATTATTTTATTACAATATTTTTTGTTTGAAATAAATTTTCCAGATTCTACTAGATCAACAAGTTCTGATCCATTAATTTTCAAAATATTAAATTTTTTTGAGAAGTTATTTTCTTTTATATATTGAGTTAAACCTTTACTGTTAATTGCACTCTTTGTTGCTAAAATTCCAATTTGTTTTGTTTTAGATTTTTTTTTAGCATCTTGCAATGGTGGTTTTACATCAAAAATTTTCTTTGTTGTTACATTTAACATTAGACTAGGCGTATTTGAGGCTACAACTATGAAATCTGGAAAGAATTTTTCTTCTATCAACATAATTGAGTTTTGGATTATTTTAGATAATTGAGCCTGAGATTTTTTTCCATATGGATAATTTTCCTGATCTGCAAAATAGATTATTTCTGACTTTGATATTTTTTGGATTGCTTTGATTATTGATAGTGAGCCTAGACCAGAATCAAAAACTACAATTTTAGTCACAAGGAATATGATAAAAACACAGGTATTGTTTGTTAGCTAAATTTTATCTAAAACTTATCTAAATTTACACCGTTGATTAAGACTAAATTCCTGAATTCTTCATCATGCCAAACTTCGATAGTACTTGGGCTCGACAGGAGACCCAAAGCGTAACTGGCAAACTACGTGATGCAGTAAAACCTCAAGGTGCATTAAAACCACGAATTCAACAAGCAGTAAACAAACTACAAGTCCAAATATCAAAAATGGACTCTATGTTAGGTAAACTGCACGAAAGAGATGCGCAACTCTTTCAGAGAGTCGTGACTGCAATGCAACAACATGATACTAGCACAAGTAGAGTTTTGTCCAACGAATTAGCTGAAATTCGTAAAGTTACAAAGATGCTCGGCAACGCAAGAATGTCATTAGAACAAGTCCAACTAAGACTGACAACTATTCATGATCTTGGTGATGCTATGGTAGCAATTGGACCAGCAATGTCTACAATGAAGGGATTGAAGTCATCGCTAGGAAGATTCATGCCAGAAGCTGATTCAGAATTGAATAGTATGACCCAGACACTTAATGGACTGATGATGGATTCACTTGCAGGAGACTCATTTAGTATGGAGTCTGATGTTTCAAGTGAAGAAACCGAAAAGATTCTTCAAGAAGCATCCGCAGTAGCTGAGCAACAGATAGGAGATAAATTCCCATCTGTACCATCTTCAACTGGACTTTCGTCACAATCCTCTACTTCTACTTTTGAGTAGACTGGTTAGGACGAACAGTTCATTCTTTTTGTTTAATTATTTTTTCTATTTACAATATGCTTAAATTCTATAAATTAATCTAAATAATGAAATGGCATCGAAAATAATTGTAATTCCAATTATCATAATTATTGCTATAATAATTGGAGTCGGTGCTACTTATTCAAATAATGATGTTGCATTAACAAATGATAGTGAAACATCAGAGATTTTAGAAGATGTTGAAATAGTAGAAGAAGATGTTGTTGATGAGGTATCTGATGAGGGACAAAGTTTCACTTTAGAACTATCAGATTCTGTTAATGCAAAATCCCCATAATTCTATAATTTATGCCATTTTGGAGCTTTTATCAAAGAAAATGATCCACTATATTCATATAATTTTTGTATAAATCATTAACAATGCAACTTCAACTCGCTATAGTAATAGGAGCCATCATCGTTGGTGGCGCTCTTACAGCCAACTTAGCTTTTATGGATAGTTCAGATACAGCTAATTCCATGAAAAGTACAGCAGGAATTATGGGTCACTTGACTCTAACTGCTACAAACGAAGATGGTGAAATTATAGCATACAGACAAACAGATAATGTAGTTATTAATGCAGGAGACGATTGTTTGATTGATGATACCTTTGGAGTAACCTTTAGTGGATGTACAAATCCTGATGGCGCATTCACCACTGTACATATTGGTGATTCTCAATCAGGAAGTCCAACTGAAACCACAACTGCTCTAGGTAACATAGTAACATCAACAGGTGGTACTGTAGGATCTTTTGTTGCTGCAGCTACTGATCAAGGTGCTTCAGTTACAGTTACTGCAGACTTTCTAAACGTCAGTGCATCTATTGATGAAGCCGCTTTAATGAACGGTGCAGCAAACCAAGATGCATTAGCAATTCAAGAATTTGCTGCAATCTCACTCGGTGAAAACGATGATTTGACTATCGAGTGGACTGTTACAATTGACGGAAGTTAAGGAACTACATCCTTCTTTATTTTTATTTTTATTCTACAGGATATTTAATGAGTATATTATAAAATGAAAAAGTTGCAAAGTCATCAAATTATTTCTAAATTTATTTTTATTACATGTATTACAGTCTCTTTAGTTAGTTTTGTTCCAATGATTTTTCCATTTTTAATTATAGAAAGTACTATAGATATTCCTCATGATGATATTGAATTATTTGAATTAGGGAATTCTGGTTTAATGTTAATTATTTCAAACATAGTATTTATTTCATTTTTAATTTTATACAAATTAAAAAAATTACCAATATCAATTTACAAAATAATTGATTTAATTATTAGGAAAGATGTTTCTCAAAAAATATCACTTTTAATAATAACATCATTAATTTTCTTTTATGTTATTTTTTCAATAGATGAACTATCAAGAGAAGAATTTGAACTGGGGGATTATAGTGCAGTAAAATTAGGTTTGGATCAAAATGAATTAACAGATTATTTGTTTAATTCAGAAGGTCTTTCAATATCTACAACAATTAGATTTACTCTTCTGGAATTATCAATTAGTATCTTTGATAATGTACGAGTTCTTCCTTTCATAGCAAGTATAGGATTACTTTTAGTTACTTATGCTATTACGCTGGAATTAACAAAGAAACGAATTTCAGCCATTATTGCTGTAGGCATATTGTTACAAAGTAACTTATTTTTGATTTTTGATACCACAGCTACGTATGAAAATTTCTGGACAGTGTTTTATTTCCTATCATTTTATTTAGTATTTAAAAAAACAATTGGATCCCATTTATCATTTATTCTTTCTATGCTTTCAAAACCATTAGCAATTGTATTTTTACCAATCAATTTATTTGCAATATACAAAAGAGATTCTTCCAAGTTTGATAAAAAAATTCTAATCATATCATATTCAGCACTGATAATTTTAATTTTAATTGCATTTTTGTTAAATTTAATCCCATCAGCTCAAAATTTAGTTTTTGATGAACAAAAATTTGTTTTGGGATTCAATGAACTAAATGGAGCATTAAGGTTTGATGGATTAATTTTGTTATTATTTTTCCCTACATTGATTATTTTGGCAACTAAAAAAGGGATAATAACAAAAAATATCGAAATTCTTTTTGTTGGCATTATTGTCATGTTAATTAGTCAACCAATTTTGTATTATGTAACTGGAATAACAGTAATGCCATACAGATACATTCCATTAGTTGTGTTTATGGCAATAGGGGTTGGAATGATTTTTACAAACTCTAAGAATAATCAAGTAGATTAGAATCAGTATCAAATGAAATCTTCATTTCATTTTTAATTAAAGCGAATTCTTCATCACTAATTGTTATTAATGGAATATTTGCTAAAGCACATCCTGTAGCTACTGTAAGATCTGCTTTTTTACAAATCATTGCAAGAGGAGCGGATTCATTTGATTTTATTGAATAAATTGTGTATGCGCCCACACTACTTCCTACACCTGATGGAAAAACAAGAACAGTATCTTTGAGTGATTTTTGGTACAAGTCATGATTTTGATCACTGATAATTCCAGTCTTTTTATCGACTGTACCTAGAAAGTTGATAGGATTTTCAGATTTTAAAACAATTCCTTCTACTTTACCTGATACTAGAATTTTTTTCATCGTGTCTCATCTTCAACTATTTGTGATAATGATTTTAAATTAACATCTACACCATTAGAATTTTTCAGATAAAATGCACCTTTGATACTATTTGTTGTAACAGCATCAACATTGTCTTTACTAATTAATGGAGACAAGCATGTACAACAGTCAGAAAGAATTTCACATCCTGCACGTTCAAGTTCTGTAGTGTATCCGATTTTTGTTGATTGATCCTTTACAGTTCTTGGCATAAACACCATACATCTTTTCTGAAATGATCTACCCTTTAGTTTCCCTGCAAGATCAGATATTTCATCCAAGCCTAGTTGAGGACTACCAAGCGTGATAATGTCACCTTTTTCTGCTGTATTCAACTCATCGTGAACATTTTGTATCTCTTTTTCATCAAAATCAATTTTTTCACAATCAGAATCCCCTTCTCCAAAGATAAATTTTGCACAAGTTCCAGAAGTGCCCATTCCCCCACACATTGCTTTGGTTTGACGTTTATCCATCTCGTTGAGACCAGAAATATTTACAGATGTATCACCAATTTTCCCTGCAAAAAATCCTAACATTCCATATGTCAATTCATTTGGATTTTTTACTTTCATTCTAATTGTGATATTTGGATTGTCTTCTTTTCTCAATGAAGAGTATGGACTTTTACCAACAATTGCACTTGCAAGTGCACTAAATGCACTTTCTTTGTTTGTTTTTAGATTATCATAAGAATTTGCATGAATTGCTGCATTACTTTCTGCAAAAGCAACTTGTGTTCCATCTTTTGGAATATCAAATATTTCATAAGGAATACATGAAAATGAAGGAATTACCCCCATTGTTTCATATGAATTTCTAATGGATAGTTGTTTTGAAATAAAATTCTCATCTAGTCCATAATTTTTTACATTGTCAATATCGAATCCCATTGGATTCAGAGTTGTTTTTACTTTGACACGTGCATCTTTACTAATACTAGATAGAAATTCTTCTCCAGCATCACCAATGGTGTTATAATTTACACCTGAAAGATGAGCCCATTCGATTGGAACTAGTTTTTCAGCATCAGTTGCCTCACCAGTTGCAACAAGAATTCTATATGCCATTTGCATAATTTCACCTTGTTCACCTTTTAGTGCAGATTCTTCATCTTTAGTTAATTCCAATAGAATGCGTTTGTTATTACAGTTATAATACTTGTACGCAGTTTTTCAATTAGAAATGCAAAAAATTCTTTCTGGAATGACAAAAACAATGGATGCAGTCAAACCACCAAGAATGACTGCATTAAGAGAGTTACATAAGGCTGAAACTGGACCATTTAGTATCTTAATTGGAACTATACTTTCTGCAAGAACAAAAGACGAAGCTACTGCAAAAGCAGTCAAAGAATTATTTTCCAAATACAAAAATCCAAAACAATTAGCTGCTGCAAAAGTTAAAGATGTTGAAAAAATAATAAAATCAATTGGATTCTTTCATGTTAAATCTAAAAGAATAATTGAAGTTGCAAAAATTATTGATAAAAAATACAAAGGTAAAGTTCCAGAAGACTTGGATACTTTGGTACAATTACCTGGAGTTGGAAGAAAAACTGCAAATTGTGTTCTAGTATATGCATTTGAGCAACCAGCAATTCCAGTTGATATTCATGTTCACAGAATTTCAAATAGATTAGGATTAGTTGAAACAAAAAATCCTGAAGAAACAGAACAAGAGTTAATGAAAAAAATCAAAAAGGAATTTTGGATTGACATTAATGATACTTTTGTAATGTATGGTCAGAATATTTGTAAACCAATCTCACCAATGTGTAATGTTTGTCAAATCAAAAAAAGTTGTAAATTTTATAAAACTAAGAACGCTTCTTAGTTAGAAACAATACTCCAACTAAAACTCCAACAGCTGCTGCCATGTAAAATGGATACAATGCAAAGATGTTCTTTGCAGGATCTCCTGAAAGGAATTCTATAATCATAGTTCCAGAACTTATTGCAGGTGGATCAGTAGAACCTTCCATGCCGTGAACTGAATACGAATGAACAGCAAATTCGCCTATATCCAAATTGGTAACTACAATTCTAGCCCCATTGTTTACGGTTAGTCCTGCTCTATCAGTATATGATATGATAGATTTGGCTTCAGGATACCAGCCTCTGTCCAAGTCTTTATGAACAACAATGTAGCCTTCTTTTGGAGTTTGAACTGCAACCCAAAACTTGTTGTCAGGTTTTGGTCCCATTCCAACTTCAATGAATTCATCTTGTGTAGCCTGATCGTATAATCTCAATACAGCATTACCACTTGGATTTGCATATAGTAAATTATTATCAATAGTTACTTGCCAGCTCACTGCATGAACATCATCTAAAATTCTAATTGGTGATTCACGCAATACTGTATTGAATTCATTTGAAGGAATTTCTAATGTATCAATGATTAATGATGGGTTCTTTTCTTCTTGAGCAAACGCTGGAGATACAAAGACTCCTAAAAGTAAAATTATTGCAAAGAGATACTTCACAAGCTAGAGCAAATTTGATTGAATAAAAATCTAATCAACAAATGGTTTTGGATGATCCAAAATTACTTGTGCAACTTCTGGTCTTAGAATGAATTCTGATGGTGCCTGACCATTTTGAATCATTTCTCGTAGTGCAGTTCCACTAATTTGCTCTTTTACATCATTATCATGCGGACAAGCTTTTGGAGTAGTGTATGTAAGGCATTTCCTACAATAGAAGAAAGGTGGGAAGAATACTGGAGAAATATCTAACTCTGGATAGTCATCAAAGATTTTTTGTGCAGCCATTGGATCATAAAACTTTCCAACACCTGCATGATCACGTCCAATGATGATATGTGTACAACCATAGTTTTGTCTCATAATTGCATGATGTATTGCTTCTTTTGGACCAGCATACTTCATTTGAGTATGTAATGTTCCAAGTTGACATCTATTTTCAGGATAGTATAATTTTATCATTGTTTCATAGCATTTCACAATCACTTCATCTACAAAGTCACCAGATTTTTTCTTGCCAATTACTGGATTTACAAATACGCCATCACGGGTTGTAATTGATGTTTTTTGTAACATTTCATGTGCTACATGTGGTGGATTTCTGGTTTGGAAGGCACAAATTGTATTCCATCCGGCTTTTGCAAAAGCTTCACGTGTTTGAAGTGGAGTTAATCTATTTTTTCTAATTTCAGTATCATTTGGTCTTTGAATGTAATCAATTTTTCCGCTAACTAAGAAATCTTTCATTGACATTGTATATGCAACACCTGGATGTGATGAATCAGTAGTTCCATAGACTCCTTGAGCTGCTTTTTCTTTATCAAAAGTAAATGTTTCATCAACATGTAATACTGCAACACCTACGTCATCTGGATTTTTTAATAAAACATCTTTAGCTTCTTTCATTTTAGTTGCAGTTTCTTCATCAACGTCAAGTACAATTGGAATAGTCCAAGCTAAATCATTTGATAATCTTCCACGGGAAACAACACTTTCAAAGTCTGCTTTACCTAGGAATCCCTCCAAAGGACTAAAAATTCCATCTGCTATGTTTTCGACATCATTTGCAACATCTTCACTAATTGTAATTGAGAATAATCCTGAAGGATCTGTTTTGATAATTCTGTTTACGAGTACTCCACCATGTGGTTTGATTGAACTGTTTTCTGACATGTTAAATCCTCTATCAAGGGTCTATATGAAGGCCACACTCTTTGTTGCCTTCTTGTTCCCACCACCATCTTCCTGCACGAATGTCTTCACCAGGTTTTATTGCTCTAGTACATGGTTCACATCCAATACTTGGAAAACCTTTGTCAAGTAGGCTATTGTACGGCAAATTATTTTTTTTAATATATTCTTGAATTTGATCCCAAGTCCAATCAACAATTGGATTAATTTTTAGAATTCCCCCATGACCATGATCAAGTTGAAAGATAGTAACATTTTCTCGATTTTTGGTCTGATCACGTCTTAAACCAGTAATCCAACCATCTAAGGTACTCAACATTTTGTTCATTGGGTGAACTTTACGAATATCACAACATAGTTTTCTATTTTCAATACTATCATAGAATAGATTCATTCCTTTATCCCGAACCATTTCCTCAACTTCTTTAGTATCAGGAAATAAGACTTCGATTGAAATATTGTATTTTTTGCTGACAATATCTATAATGTCATAGGTCTCTTGTGGCAATCGTCCTGTATCTAGAGTAAAAAATCGAAATTCAGGATTAATTTTTAACATAATATCCATTACAACTGCATCTTCAGCACCAAAGCTAGATGCTTTTGCAACTTTTGGGTGAAGATTTTCTGAAACCCATTGTAATGCTTCCTCAGTGGTTTTAATTTTTGAGTTTAGTTCATCTACTTGTTCTTGGGTGAATTTTGTCACAAATAGAGTTAGATTATTTGTTTTATATTGATTACCCGAAGTTTTATCCTAAATTATAAACAAGTATAATTCAAAATAGAAAATATGGATGAAATATCATATGTTGTAGTTTTCCCAACAATATTTTCAAAAAATAAAATCCCACAATTAATTACAAATATCAAAAAAATTCTCAAGACAAAGAATCAAGAATTCGAATCAGTCAAACGTGATGGTGATATAATTTTAGTACATGCAAATGATCCTGTCTTTGCATCATCTGCAATCAATTTACTTTTTGGAATTGAAAAAGTCGCTATTGCAAGATTGATAAAAAATGATTTCCAAAATATTATCTCTGAGATAACATCCATAGGTGGTAATTTACTCTTAAAGGGAGAAAAATTTTTGGTTAGGGTAGAAGGTACTTCAAAAGGATTTGTTACAAAAGATGTAGAAATTGCTGCAACATCAAATATTATAGAAAAGAAATCAAGTTTGGGTGCTCATCCTGGTACAGATGAAGATTTTGACAAATTACTTTACACATATCTTACAAAAAATAATGCATACATCTGTATTTTTTCAGATGAAGGTAAAGGTGGAATACCATATCAAGTACAAAATGAAAAAACTATTTGTGCTGTATATGATGAAATCTCTGCAGTATCTTGTTTTGAGACCATCAAACAAGGTAATGAAACAAAAATAATTGTATGCTATAGACAAAAATCAGAATTAATGAATCTTGCAAAAATAATTAATCAAATAATTCCAAGATTGGTACAAGATAAAGTTGAAATTGAATTTTTACATCTGAAAATTAATCCAAATGGAATTAAAAATTATTTAATTTATGTAAATTCTATTTTAGAGATTTTATTACAATATCCTACAAAACGTGTATCATTAGCGCTATCGCCACTTGTTTTTTCATCTGAATTTATCGATAATTCTGTAAAACAAGTATTTGGAAAAAAGAAAATACCTATTCTTCCATTAGCTGGCGTAGATTCTGCTTTATTTGATGAAGCTAAAGAGATCGGATTGGAAAGAAATATGAAAAAATTGGAAAAAATGGTTACTGTCACATCAAATGAAATTCCTTCATACGCAAAAAAAGAAGTAGAATCTGCCCTTAAAACTAAGAAAAAGATCACAATTCAGATTGGTCCGAACAATGTACATGATATTTTAGATTCTTTAGAGAATCACTGAGAATTTAAACAGCATATTTGGTTTCATATTGTGCTCAAAATAGGAGAATTCATCTACCCATGGGGAAGTGGACATTATTCACGAATGATGAGGCTAAATGAGATTTTGGGGGATCATATCAAAGAAGACTTTGAAGTTCATTTTTCAAGTAAAGATCATGTTTATGAAAAATTATTAAAAAAATTCCCTGATCAAAAAGAGAAAATTCATGAAATTTTGATGCCAACTCCAATTGATGGGAAATTCGGTCCTAGTGTATCAATGTCTTTGATGAATTTGTTACTACCAATATCAAAAAATCCCCCACTAGTTAGACAGATTGCAAATTATCTTAGAGAAGAAAGAAAACTCTACAATAAAGAAAAATTTGATTTGGTAATTAATGATGGTGATATGGGTTCAAACATTCTAGCAAAGAATAGAAACATTCCTAGTTTGTTTGTAACAAATCAATTTAGACCTAAGTTGTATAATTCAAGATCGTATCTTTATCCATCACTAATCTTTGTTGCAAAACAAATTGCAAAAGCATCAAAAATCCTTGTTGCAGATTCTCCACCACCATATACAATGTGTGAATATAATTTGAATTTCATTAAAGAAGTACAAGAAAAAATAACTTATGTTGGGCATTTTACAAATAGTAAAGAAATCAAAAGAGAAAATGAATCAGTCCTTGAAAAATTAGTAAAAGGTAATGAATTTGGATATTGGATGCGAACAGGAAACAAATCAACCAACGATGGTACAGGTCAAAGATACGAAGAAGTATTTCATCAAGATGAAATGAAAAATGAAAAAAGAATCATTTCCCATGCAAGAAATAATCCTGAAATAGATTCAGTAATTGGAAAAGATGGAAAAAATTATTCAATTAAAGATGCTTTTGAGAAAAATATTGATTGGATTCAAATTGATATTGGTTTTCTCTCTGAACAAGAAAAAGATACAATTTTGAATTTATGCAAATATGCAGTTGTAAATGGATCTCATACAGTCATGGGAGAAATTATGGGTGGAAAATCAAAGCCAATAATCGGAATTCCAATTTATGATGAGCATACAAACAACATCAGATGGGCAGAAGAAAAGAGCCTGGGAGTATTAGCGATTAAAACTAATCAAGTGACTCAAGGTATATCCAAAATTAAGGAAAATTATGAAGAATTTCAGGATAGTTTGAAAGAATTCTCAAAGAACTTTGTTCCTAATGGAGCAGAAAATTCAGCAAAAATTGCTGCTCAAACTATAGAAGAAAAGAGATAATACATTATTTTGATGATTTTGTTCGTCTGGCACGCGGGATTTCGATGGGCGAACGGACCGAAAGGGATGATGAAAAAATCCGCGTGTCGGGCAACATCGATCAGTTCAGATTGTGGGAACGCTTTTATGGAAAAAATTAAGCCAAATCATCAGTGCCTAACTGTCCTGAATGTACATCACGAGCAAAAAAGAAGATAGAAGCAAAATACATAGAAGATTTTCCTGAAGAAGAGGACAGAAGTAGAGACGCTTTATTCAAATTATTTGATGAAATTGACATTCCAATGAAAATGGATGAGAAGAATAGAAGACATTTCATTTGTAAACGATGTGGCTTGTATGCTACAAGAGAAGAAGTATCAGATATCAGATTCAAGTTAAATCAAAAAGAAAGAACACGTGATGATAAACACGATGACTATCTTGAATGGTGGTCAAAAAGTAAAAAAGAAAAAGCAGAAACTGCAGAGTAGATTTACCATGGTAAAAAAGAAAGAAGATGAAATTCCTGAATGGGTTACGGACGAAATTCAAAATGCTAAATTTAAGAAACCTGAAGAGCTAAAGAAACAAGGATACATTTTAGAATTCTATTATGAAGATAACAAGCTTGATGCCCAGTTGTATGATGCAGTAGAGGATGGACGACATATAGTAACTATGGATGTTGCAAAAGATATCAAAATGGATGATTTACTAAAAGGTGAAGTTTACGAATTTGTGTTCGATCAACATAAAGCTCCATTGAGTAAAAAAGTATCAGAGTTTCTTGAAAAAGAAAAAGAAATTGATATGAAAGCAATTTATCAATTTAATTTAAAATCTTTAGAATTGTTAGATGTAGGCTCAAGTGGTGAATCTGCAGCTGATGATTCAGAAGAAGATTAATCTTTTTTCATAGAATCTAATTGTTTTTTGAAAGCTTTACCCATAATTGGATTGATTAAAAATGGAAATGTGTTTTTGAACCAAACTGCACCTCTAACTACAGATGGAACTATGATTTCCAATCTAGGAGAATTTGCTGCTTTTAGAATTGCTTTTGCAACAGTTTTAGAACTAAGTGAGGTTGGAGAAAATTTTGGCATTTTTTCAAATGATGGATGCTCAAAGAAATTTGTCCTAACCATAATAGGACTAACAACTGTGATTCCAACTCCTGTATTTTTTAATTCATGTTTTAGTCCTTCTGAGAATCCCAACATTGCAAATTTTGATGCGCAGTATGAAGCAATTCCAGGTAAACCAAAACTTGCAGCCACTGATGCTACATTGACAATGTGACCTGATCTTTTTTCAATCATTGTAGGAAGAAAATTTTTGACACAGTAAATCATTCCAAAATAATTTGTCTCCATTTGTGATTCTATATCATCAATGCTCAAATCAGATACAGAGCCATAGATTGCAAAACCGGCATTATTTACTAAAATATCAACTGAATTAAATTTCTCTAAAACTGTTTTTGACATTTCTTTTACTTGATCTTTTTTTGATACATCACATTGACAAGTGAGTGTAGTAACATTGAATTTTTTTAATTCGTTTGCAACTTGTTCAAGCTTTTCTTTAGTTCTTGAAACTAGGACAATGTTTGCTCCTTTTTTTGCAAACTCTATTGCAGATTCTTTGCCAATTCCTGATGATGCGCCTGTTATGAGAACAACTTTATTTTTAAAATCCACAATTAAAAAAAATCAGATTAAGATAAAGTGGTTTCTATGAAGATTGTGATTTTGGAATCCTGCTCAAGGCTAATTTTACCAAAAGTAGCCACGTAATCACAATTGGAACATAGTATGTTGCAATTCTCCAACCAATTACTGCATCCCAGCCTACAACTCCTTCAGTAATTTCAAATGCAAATGGATCTAAATTATTCAAATATGCAATGATTCCAAATTCTGCAAGACCAGATCCTCCTATAGTAATTGGTAAATTCCCAATTGCATTTGCACCCATAACTGCCATAATAGAATCAAATGCAGAAATTGCAAAGTCAGTTCCCATTGCAATAATCATAAATGATATTCCATAAAACGCCCAAGATGCTAACGAAAACAAAAATGAAACGACAAAGATTTTTTTAGATTCAGAAGTTTTTAGGTTTTCTCTACTCATAGTACATACTTCTTCCATCCATGTGTTTGTTTTCTCAATAGCTTTTGTGCCTTTTTCTTTTCCAAATCGTGTTGCAAGATTTCCTAAAACTTTAGGGACTTGGAATGTATGTTTTGAGGAAAGGAAGAACATGACCATCCATAATGAAGTAATTACAATACTGGTAGCTAAAATTACTGTTGCTACAACATATGCACCACTGAGTAATGCAATAATTCCTGCCATAATAGAAAGCAAACCTGCTGCAAATACTTCAGTTACAATATCCATTATTGCAATCCATGCAGATTTTGCAGGTTTTGCACCTTTTTTATGAAGATAGTAAATTACAACAAATTCTGCACCAATAAACATAGGAGTTGTAAATTTGATAAATTCACTACCAACTCGAACTCCTACTAGTTTGAAGAATGAATCAAAATTTCCAAGATATTTTCTTGTAATGTATGCAAATTTGACACCCTGAAGAACCAGTTTAATCATCATGGCAACTATTGCGCCAACAAATGGAAATAATCCAATTGCAAGTATATCTTCAACTTGAATATCAAATTGAATCGCAATTATGAAAATTGGAATTAATGTAATAGGAATGGCAACTATTCTCCAGTTCATTTGATGATTTTTTTGAGGAATCAAATATGAAAGTTGAGTAAATTTTCAGTCAGGAAAAATTTGTGCCTAAAAATAGGCATAGAAATCATAGAGAATCTTGGGGTTTGTCGTGATTTTGGAGTTCTAGTTTAATTTCTTCAAAAAGATTATCCAGCATATCATAATCTGAAAGATTTCTATCTTTGAGTAATTTAACTACCAAGTCTTTCAAATGATCTTCTTTTTCAAATGTAGTTTGGCTCACAAATGGTATACAAATCAATTAGTTAAAGACCAGGTGGAATTTTTCTATCATTTACAATACCATTATGGAAATTTCAGAGATTATAATCTCAAAACCAAGCTAGTTTGAAATATAAGCAAATAAAGAAAATTAGACGGATTGAAAACAATTTTTGTTTCAGGTACTGCAGGTTCAGGAAAATCATTGCTTTCATCAAAGCTTCATGAATATTATACAAAAAACGGGGCATTTGCTGCAGTTTTGAATTTAGATCCAGGTGTAGAAAATTTAGCATATACTTGTGATGTTGATGTTAGAGATTACGTAGATTATGTATCAATAATGCAACAATATGATTTAGGTCCAAATGGTGCTATGGTGATGGCAAATGATTTGATTGCATCAAAAATAGATGAGATTCAAAATGATGTAAACAAAGTAAATCCTGATTATCTTATTGTAGATACACCTGGACAAATTGAATTATTTGCATATCGTTCTAGTGGACGATTCATTATAGAAAATCTGACATCAGAAGAAAAGACAAGCATATTTCTTTTTGATGGTGTTTTAATTAATACACCAGTAAATTTTGTTTCAATTGCATTACTTGCAACATCAATAAGATTACGATTGAATTTACCAACAATCAATGTTCTGACAAAATCAGATCTAATTGGTGACAAATTAAAAGATATTTTACAGTGGTCTACAAATTTGAAAACTTTGGAGAATGCAATTGCTAAAGAAACAGATGGTGATACTTACGCACTAACTACAAATATTTTACGAGGGCTAAATTTAGGGGGATTTGCACAAGGGCTAATTCCAATATCAAATGTGACAGGGGATGGTTTTGTGAATCTAGAAGGTGCAATGAGCAGAATTCTTAATTTGGGTGAGGAGGTAGAAGATTAGATGGTATCAAAAGTTACTGCAAAGGCACCTTCATCAACCGCAAATCTAGGTCCAGGCTTTGATGTGTTTGGGTTGGCAGTAGATGCATTTTATGATACAGTTACACTAACTAAAATAAAAAATGGAATCAAAATAGTTACTGAAGACAACATACCTACAGATCCTGAAAAAAATACAGCAGGATTAGTTGTAAAGAATATGAAAAAGGAATTCAAAATAAAACAAGGAGTGGAAATTAAAATCAAAAAAGGAATTCCTGCAGGATTTGGAATGGGAAGTAGTGCAGCATCAGCTGCTGCAACTGCAGTTGCATTTGATAAATTATTTGGATTAAAACTGGATGGAAATTCTTTGGTAGAATTTGCAGGTTCTGGGGAAAAAGCTAGTGCAGGAACAGTTCATTATGATAATGTTGCAGCTTCTGTTTTAGGTGGTTTTGTTATAGTGAGAACCAACCCCTTGGATGTAATTAGAATTGAACCACCAGCAAATCTCAGGATGTGTGTTGCAGTACCAACTATTGATGTTCCAAAGAAAAAAACCAAAGTATCAAGAGGAGTTATTCCAAAAAACATCAAATTAACTGACAGTATTTTGAATTTATCAAATGCTTCAGCAATAGTAGCAGGATTTATGAAGAAAGATCCTGAATTGATAGGAAATTCAATTAGAGATGTAATTGTTGAACCAGCTAGAAAGCATATGATACCAGGATTTTCTAAAGTTAAAGAAAATGCCATTAAAGCTGGTGCATTAGGAGTTACCATTAGTGGTGCAGGTCCATCAGTCATAGCATTTTCAAAAAGTACATCTGATTTGAAAAAAATTAGTTTGGCCATGTCAAGAGGTTTCGCATCTAAAAATACAAAATGTCAAACAGTAATTTGTAAACCTAGCAAGGGTGCAGCAGATAAGAGAAAATAGAAAATGAAGAAAGCAGTCATTGTTTTTAGTGGAGGGATTGATTCTGTTTGCGCTGTATCTTATTTGAAATCAAAATATGAGTTGTATGGAATTACATTTTCATACGGACAAAAGGCAAATAGCGAGATTGCAGCTGCTAAATCCTTTGCAAAGAAATTAGGATTAAAACAACATAGAATTGTTGATATTGGGTTTATGAAAGAATTGTACGGAAATTCTAACGTTTTAACAAGTTCTAAGAGAAAAATTCCAAGCAAGTTTGAATATTCTATTGTAGTACCAATTAGAAATGCAGTTTTTCTATCAATTGCATCAGCTTGGGCTTTTACATTAAATGCATCACTAGTAGTGTATGGCGCTCATACGGGAGACAGACATTATCCTGATTGCAGACCAGCTTTTGCGAAAAAACTAGAAACTGCATTTAATCAAGGAGAAATTGATGGAATTAAATCAAAGTTGAGAAAAAATATAGAAATTTGGTCTCCATATCGTAAGGGTTTATCAAAAAGTGATTTGTTGAAAGCAGGAATCAAAGTTTTGGGAGATTCCATATTCAAGACATGGAGTTGTTATTCAAACAAAAAATATCATTGTGGAGTTTGTGAATCTTGCAATAATAGAAAAATTGCATTTGAAAAAGCTGGAATTACAGATAAAACAAAATATCTAAAATAATTCTAGTAGCTGTTCTTTAGAATTTTCTTTTTTAGAATTATTCCTCTAATACCAATGTACCAAATTAAAAAGATGAGACCAACAATTCCCATAAAGATATAATTTTGTGTATCTGGTGCAAGTCCTTCAATAGAATCAGTAATTTCTCTAGAAATTAGCATGCCTAATGCAATCACTATAACACATTCAATTGTATACCATATCCAGTTCGGAAATGATTCCTTTGGAATGTGTATGTACGGATTTGCTCCCATGATTGTGATGAAAAATATTGATTATTTAATTTTTCAGTATTGTCTAAAAGGACAAATCTGAGCCACGTTGTCTAATTAGTGACATTATTCCTGCTTTTTCCTCTTTATTTTCATAGATTCCTCGAAATGCAGATGAAGAAAGTTTTGCATCGTTTTTGACACCACGCATTTTCATACAAAGATGTTCAGCATCAGCCAAAACTACAACACCCTTTACTCCTTGAGAATGTAGTTCATCAGCAATATTTTTGGTTAATCGTTCTTGGATTTGAAGTCTTTTTGAATATTTTTCAACTAATCTAACAAGTTTTGAAATACCAAATACTCTACCATTTGGTGAATAAGCAATGTGGATTTTTCCAAAAAATGGTAACATATGGTGTTCACACATTGAATAAAATTGAATATCACGTGCAATAACTACGTCAGAATCTTCTGAGAATTGTACAGATAATTCTGAATCAGAATCATACCCACCAAAGATTTCTTTGTACATATTTGCAATTCTTTCTGGAGTTTCGCGTAAACCTTCACGTGTAGGATCTTCTCCAACTTCTATGATTAATTCTCTAACAAGTTTTTTTACACGTTCTTCATCCATTTTATGATCTCACAGAATTTTTCTAGTATTTGAACCTAAGCAGATTATTAGGCAGGTGCTAATTTTATGGAGCCCCAATGAATTTGTGTAATTGTGGTACTACCTTAACATCAATGTAGTGAGGATATACTAAATCGTATAATTCCAATAACAGATCTAATGATGGTTCTGAAATTCCATATGTAGGCTGAATGATAAATCCATCAATATCATCTTTGGATACAATATTGAAAATTTCTTTTACTAAATTTGCAAATTCATTAGGTTGAGTTTTTGAACTTACTACTACCTTGATGTATGTTGTTTTCTTTGATTTTACAGATGATTCTAGACATTTCATTGTGTGACCGATTAATTTTTCATAGTGTTTTGAATCAACAAAATCTGAATCCTTTGTTTTGAATTCAATTTTAACAATATCGATAAAAGGTAAAACGTGGTTAAATCTATCAATATCAAAACATGATGATTCAAGATATGTTGGAATTTTTTTATCTTGAATATGTTTTGCAAGTAATGCAACTGCTTCGTGTTGAATTAATGGATCACCACCTGTAAAATTGACTTTGTAAGTTTGATTTTTTAAATTAGAATCAATAAGCTGGTTAGCATCATCAATAGAATATTCTGTTCCTGAATCAAGAGGGAGAGATTCTTTTGTATCACAATAAAAACAAGTAAACGGACATCCTGCTAGTCTCACAAAAAGAGTCTTTGTTCCATAAAGAATCCCTTCACCTTCAACTGACGTAAATATTTCAAATAATCTGACTTTCAAGTAATAATCGTAATTTTTTTCATTATTTATTCAATGAGTTTCTAATGCATTACCGGTTCTTTTGTATAGAACAAACCAGAAATGAAAAATATTATACCTAAGATTCCAATAGTACTTCCTACAAGTTCGATTTGATTTTGTAGATCTCCTTCAATTGGAGCCCATAACCATGCCATTAAAGCGCCAACAATTATCATAGGAATTCCTACACCGACTGTAATTGCTTTAGAGGCCATGCTCATTGCTGATTAGAAAATGTATATGAATTTTATGATAATCAATTAGAGAGAATTTTTAATTTCTGCCAATTGCTTTGCTAGATCTCTTAAAAGTTCATTTGCAGTTTCAAATTCTCCATCACTCAAATTTTGTTTGATGTTTTGAAGGGTATCTCTTGCATCAGATATATCCTCAGGATCCACTCCATCTACTTGAGATATTCTAGACAGTGTTTTTTCAACTTGTAAGATTCTAGACTCTAGTCTATCATGTTTGGTAAGATCAAATTGATCCTTTAGGGACATTATTTTTCTAATTTCTTCAATAATTTGTCGTGGATTATCAGTTGATGACAGATTTTCTCTGGCAGACTCTAGTCTTTCAATAATTTCATCTGAAACTCCTTGTTTTTTGGCATTTTCAATTAATCTATCTAGTTGTTCCAAATATTTTTGAGCATATTCTTTAGCTCTTTGAGATTCTTGTTTGGATGCTTTTTCACGAAGTTCTTTGTTGATTTCTACTATGGTTTCTTTAATTTCATGAATAGTATCTATTGCCTGAGCAAATTGATGTTCACTGATTTGTTGTCTTGCTTGTTTGAATGATTCATCTAATTCAGAAAAGTTAATTGATGCATCATGTTTTTTTGCAATTGTTTTGAGGCTCTCTACATAAACTTGTAATCTTTGAAGATCATTTGATGGATCTCTTACAGTATCTCTAACTGAAGCTGATTCTGCTTGAGGTGCTGCATCTGAAACACTATTTGAAGATGTCAGGTGTCTAGAAATTTCTTTGAAAATTTTCATTGCAGAAAGGAAATGCTCCTTTGCTGAACTAACATCATCACTTCTAAGTGATTTTTCTAATGCATCTACTTGTTGAGTTCCTTCTTCAAACAATCTCTTTACTTTATCTGATGAATCAACAGAGATTTGATTATTGATTTGTTCTTGTGCACGTTTAGCAATTTTGAGAAGGATTGCAGGATCTTCTGCAGCAGATACATTACTAGTCATACCTCCAAGGGCCATACTAGCAACTAAAATCAATAAAGCAAAAGTTGTAATGGATTTCATTCCTCTTCCTCCAAATCTTTTTTTAGTTTGACTAAATTTTGCAAGTCCTTTTTAGAGATTTCAATTACTCCTTGTCTTTCAAGGCGTTTTACTGCTCTCCACATAGTAGTTCTAGGTTGTAAGAATTTTTTTCTTAAATCACTTTCTAAAGCTTCTCCACCATTTGCAGAAATAAATTTAATAATTTCTTTATCATCTTCACGCATTTCTGGTCTTAAATTAAAAATAGTTTCAGTGTCACTAGAATCAGTTTTAGTTTGAGACTCTGTAGTAACTTCAGTTTGAATAACTGGTGAAGATTTTGTTTGTTTTCGTTTAATCATAATTACTGCTCCAGCAATTGCTGCTGCAACAGGTGCACCAATTAGAGCATATGTTACGACGTCATTTGTTGGTTGTACTGGTGTAGTTGTTGGTGGTGTAGTTGTTGGTGGTGTAGTTGTTGGTGGTGTAGTTGTTGGTGGTGTAGTTGTTGTACTAAAAATATAATTAATTTCTGATAAACCAGAACTCAAATCGAGTTGTGTCTGATCATTAACCAAATCCATATTTGATGGAAGAGCATCCATTCCAACAATAATAGAATTAGGAGGCATCAATAATGAATAATCAGTTGGAGAGTCTAGGGTAAAAGTCCAAACTCTTCCTTCTTTAGAAATTAAATCATGAATATCGTAATCAATTGTAATAGATGAAGAACCAAAAGTATCAATTGTTGCTGTACCATCAATTATTTCACTAGATAGTAAAAAGCCATTTTCCCCAACTGCAACAAAATTATCAATAGACGGACCAAATAGACTTACTTCAAAATCAGGGTCTAAAGGATCCGCATCTAGTTGAGCAGAAATATGTGCTGAACCATCTGAATAGAGGGTTAGATCAAGCATACGAGTAGAACTGAATGAGGTCTGAAGAGGCATCGTTAATGCAACAACCATTAAGCCAGCAATTATCAAAGGTGCCTTAACCATTGTTTCGAGGATACCCTCAGTCCTTACAAAAAGCATTCCATCTTCTCGAAGAGACTCTTTCCTATGAATTGGTACGATTTCTGGATACATTGGCTCAATACCTTAGATTCATGCTTTCGACTAGTCCCTGAAATCTCTTGAATTCCTGGAAAAACTGAAGTCCTTTTTCAGTTATCAAAAAGACTCTATTTCTGTCGTTTTTGACGGATTCGACTAAGCCTGCTTCTACCAGTTTCTCACATTTGTCTAGTACTGCATAGTGAGATAGGTTGGCTTTGCGAGAGATTGCAGATACAATGACTCCACCACGGCCGCCATCAGCGGTTACGTCTAAGATATCACCCATAATGCCCATTTCGGACCTGTATTGTTGTTTTGACATGCTCTAGTATACAACAATGTAGTTTATGAGGAACATTTTGAAACTTCAAAGCGGAACGCAAAGCGGAACGCCAGTTTCACCAAAAAAAATACCTAATTTTTGATCATTTTCAAAATTTTGGAAGAAAATCATGCGTGAAAATAAATTTCAAAAAACGTCATTTTTCCAAAAAAATCTTCTTTTGAGACATTTTGTAGAAAATGGAGCAATTTTTCTCAATTATTGCTGTTTTTGCTGAAATTTGGTATATAAAGAACAGGACGATTTCTAGCCGTTCCTAATCTATCAATTCAACATTATCTTGTCATGGTAAAATCCCAGATCAGAATTATTGGAGCAATAGTCATCCTCTTGATGCTAGGTGCTTCACCACTATCTGTAAACTACTCATTTGCTGATAATGAGAGTAATCAAGAAGAAAATGGAGAACTTAGAGGAATTCTTACAGAAAAAGTGGTTGATGGAAAGCTAGAAGTCCGTCAATATGCCCTTCCTGAAGAGACCACGGAGGCAGATTTGAAGAGAATTCTATCATTTGAAGGTCAAATGTCATGGGCATACGTAAATTTCAAGACGTATCAATCAGGGATTATTCTATTTGATGGAAAAGCATCAAAAATTGGTGAAAATCTATGGGAAATTTCCATACAAGATGTCTCCAATGAGGATCTAAGCTTCAAAATCGTATTTTCTGGAAAAATTGCAGAAACTGATGAACAAAACGTATTTGCAATTTCATTTATGAATTCGATAATAAAAAATCCTGAGACGGCTCAAAACATCAGATTACTCCAAATTGGAGAATCGGTCATAAATCCAGAAAAATCTATTGGTTCTAACCAAGAATTCAAAAATTCAATTCGGTGAGAAATCACCATTTTTTCTTTAATTGACTAAAAATCATTCACAAGGTCAGCTTTGAGATGCAATGTAACTTTTTATTCCCATTTTGAAAAGTAAATCATAAAATGTTTGATAAATTCAAAGATGAAGGTGGAGAAATGGTAGAAGGAAGAAACGAGAATGTTGAAGAAACTAGCTCTGTAACAGAATCAACCAGTCAAATTGGTATTGGAGAATTAATGGGAAAACGAGCAAAGTTGGAAGAAGCAATAGATTATGTCGGTTTAATGATTAAGAATCTCAAAGAAAAGAGAACATTACTTGAAAAAGATATTGAAGAAGAATCTGTAGATATTAAAAATCTCAAAGAAAAGCTTCAGAAAGTTAGTGAGTATATTGAAGAAGAGAATAGAGGAATTGAAGAACTTGCCAATAAGAGAAAACGAGTAGAGAATGAAGCAGATGAAGTAGGCACAATTATCAATTCTTTAAGAGACAAACTTTCTGGTGTTGATAGAGTTATTGACGACGAAGGTAGCAGGGTTAGAAAAATTAAAGAATCTAGAGATTCCTTAAATGAATAAAATTTTTAATTAAAGAAATTTGTTTGTGGCAGCTTCTTGACTATCAGTAGGAACTGAAGGGAACATTTGACCAGCAGAAGTTTCAGCAACAGCAGCAGCTTCTTTTAAGATACTTTCAGATTCTGCATTTGTGGTTTCATCCATACCAAATGCTGCATCTCCTGAGAAACTTTCTGTCATAAAGCCTCCAAGCATTTCTGCCATTTGACCAATTTCTTGTTCTGCTCCTGGCATAATTTTTCCAAGAGATGATTTGAGATTCTTCATTAATCCCATTGTTGGCATAATTGCTACTACAGTATCTCCAAGATCACTACATGTGGTTAATCTTAATTCGATTTGTTCTAATGCTATTCTAGCACTACTCAAAATTTTTGTAACTTTTCTTACTTCGGCTAGTTCATTGCCAAGAACTTTGGCTGTTTGATTATCATGTTTTTGTGTTGCTTCTACTATTCTTTGGAATAATTTTCCATCACGTTCTTGCAAGTTTGTTAACATTGTATCTAATTTTTTGATTTGTAATTGTAATTTTTTAATGCCTTCCTGTACTCGTGGTTTTAAAGCACCTTTAGGCTTGATTGTATCATTAATTTTTTCAGTAATACCAGGCTTTGGTTGCTGTGACCATTTATTGGATAAACTAGGCATGAGTTTGATTCTAGAATATGTACTTAATTTCCGGTGTAAAGAATGGTTCACAGGACATAAAAAATTACTAACTAAAATTGACTATATCAGGAATCCCTTCCTGAAAAATTAGGATATTAAATCCAATAGAAAGAAAATACAATTAGAAAAAGAATTACCAACTGAATTAGAATTATTTAGAACGAGTCATTAGAATTTATCATTTTGATTATTCCATCACGTTTTTTGTATTCAAGTTGTAAGTTATGTTCTATTCGTTTCATTGTTTCCAAGCTTGTTTCAGGATTTGTAGATTTGGGGTTTTTCAATTCAGAATTTTTATGTTCTTCTAATTTTTTGATTCTTTGCTCATTTACAACTAGCTCTTGCTCTAGTAAATCTAATTGAACTTTACAATTTTCACATGTTGATTCACTCCCTGTTTGAATAACTGAATTGCATCGTTTACAATTAAAACTCATTTACAAATTTTTCTAAGATTATGGACATAAGCGTATTGATATTATGGAATTTACTTTTATAATGGAATTTTATGCTTATTTCAGTGAATAAAAAAATCATAATTGTTCCAATAGTAGTTATTTTAGCGATTGTATTCACAAGTTTTTCATTTGAAGAATCTGCTGAAAAAAAGAACATACAATTTCATGTGACATTGGCAGATCCTGAACTTTACATTAACGGAGAATATACTGAGACATTTACTATAGAAAAAGGAGAATATTTTTTTAGATTTGTTCCAAATGGAAGTAGCCCAAAAATTTTATCAATTACATTAAATGGAAATTCATTTAATTTTTCTGAAGATTTTAAGCGCATAGGTACACCACATCAAACGGGAATTTCAGAATATTATACATGGGATTATGATGGTGAGAAAAATATTATGATCTCTGAAACACAAGAAATTTCGATTATCATTAATCCAAATGGAGAAACATTAGGATCTGTATCTGTAGATATTTTAGAAAATTAAAAAGGCGTAGACCCCTTTGCTACAGAACACTGAGAGATTTCCTCTCTTTGTCAGTCGTTTAACGTCTGATCACCTTTTTCGTTCTGCGGGGTTACGCATATTTAGTCGATAGTAATTATATCTTTCGACATTAATTACTATAGTAACTTTAACTATTTAAAATTTAATATTAAATTTTATAAGAAATTAATATATTTCTTGAAATATTTTATGCCTAATTTTGATTAATGGATCTATAAATTACGAAATTTACTCTAAACATTATTGAAATTATCAGGAAAAATTGCACTAGTTTCAGGTGGAAGTAGAGGTATAGGATTTGCAACTGCAAAAATTTTATCAGAAAATGGAGCTACAGTTGTAATCACTGCAAAAAATAATGAAAGATTAGATAAGGCAGTATTAGAAATTCCAAATGCTATTGGAATTCCAGCTGATATTAGGAATTCAAACGATGTAAAAAATGTCATAAAAGAAATTATTGAAAAATTTGGTAAATTAGATATTCTTGTAAATAATGCAGGGGTTTTTCCACAAATTAAAAAATTACATGAAATTGATGAAGCTGAATGGAATGAAGTACTAGACGTAAATCTTACAGGACAGTTTAGATTTACTAAGGAGGCAATTCCTCATTTACAAAAAACATTTGGTTCAATTATTAACATTTCATCAGATGCAGGACTAAAGGCCTATGAAGGATTTAACGCAGATGCATATTCTGCATCAAAAGCTGCTTTAATCCTCTTAACAAAATGTTGGGCATTAGAATATTCTAAAGATAAGATTAGAGTAAATTGCATTTGTCCTGGAGTAGTTGATACAGATATGACAAAACCATTTTTGAAAACTCAAAAAGATAAAGAATTCATGAATAATGAACATCCACTAGGAAGGATCGGACAACCTGAAGAGATAGGAAAGGCAGTATTGTATTTTGCCTCTGATGATGCATCCTGGACTACAGGTGCAATTCTTACAGTAGATGGAGGAGAATCAATTAAATGAATTCACATGAATTTAATACAACTCCGGAGGAGAGAAAATATGATGAATGATAAAAAATCTAAAGCAAAATTAATCATACTTTTAGGAATTATTTGGATAGTCATCACATTACCACTCCCATGGGTAGTAAACAACCCAGAAGTGTCAGAAACACAATTCAATACAATATTAGCTATCATAGGAGTAATGTCAATTCCATTTATTGTTCTCGGAGTTGCCTGGACACTAAAACCAGAACTAACGACTTAGGTATTTCAATTGAAAGACATCCCTATATCTGGAAAAATTCCAGAGTTAGAAATTGCTATCAAGGCTGCAAAAGAAGCAGGTGATGCAATTCTAGAGATTTATCATGGTGACTATGAAACATCTACTAAAAATGATGATTCGCCGATTACAGATGCTGATCTAAAAAGTAATGAAGTTATTAAAAAAATCCTCTCACAAACTGCACATCAAATTCTATCTGAAGAAGACAAAGATGATCTGAATAGATTGACTCAGGAGATGATTTGGATTGTAGATCCATTAGATGGAACTTCGGATTTTATTGACAAAACTGGAGAATTTACAGTAATGATATCATTAATCAAAAATAAAAAACCAATTCTTGGAGTAATAGGATGGCCAACTGAAAAAACATTGTTTGTTGCCCAAAAAGGAAGTGGTGCATTTAGATTTTCAAATGATAACTGGGAGAAAATATCTGTAACACAAATTTCAGAGATTCCTAAATGCAGAACTGTAGGTTCAAGACATCATTTATCAGAGAAAGAAAAATCATTCATTAAAAAATTAGGTGTTGAAGATTTTACAAGTATAGGAAGTTCATTAAAAGTTGGAAAGATAAGTTCGGGTGAAGCTGAAGCATACATTACAACTACAAATAAAATGAAAGAGTGGGATTCAGCAGCTTCATATTGTATAATTTCTGAAGCTGGTGGAAAAATGACTGACATGTTAGGAAATGATATCACATACAATAACAAAGATGTATTTCATCAAAATGGAATTTTGGTAACAAATGGATTAATCCATGATAAAATAATTGAAGAATTTAAAAAATTAGAGTAGGTTTCTTCCTTTGAGGAAGTCCTTGACTTTGTTTGCACTGTCTGAAAGTGAGTCATGTTCGGTATCTACTACCAAATCTGCTTTCTCAGGAGCTTCATATGGATCATCAATTCCTGTAAATCCTTTGATTTCCCCTTTTCTTGCTTTGGCATACATACCCTTGACATCTCTTTCTTCACATTTTTCAAGTGAACACTTTACATAACATTCAGCAAACTGATCACCTGCATCGATAATTTTTCTTGCATTTTCTCTATTCTCAAGATATGGAGAAACAAGAGATACTGCACTTGGAACACCATGTTTTAACAAAAGCTTTGCTAGATGAGCAACTTTTTTGTTGTGTTCATCACGTCCAGCTTTTGAGAAATCTTTTGGAGAGAACCATTCTCTTAGTTCATCACCATCAAGCATTGCCAAATTTGGAATATCTTTTTGCAAATCTTTTACGATTGTGGTCTTTCCTGAACAAGGAAGACCAGTCATCCAAAGAATGAAAGGTTTCATGAATAAAATATCTGAATTACCCATAAAGAGCTTACGTTAGTTTTTTGCCCAAGGTTGCTTTTCTAAATAATCGATCTCTGCAATTAATTCTTCTACTTTTTTTACTATCGCAAAAACTGATTTGTATTGTTCATACATTTCAATTTCTTCTTCTTTTGATAATATATTTGCCTCTGCATCATCAAAGAATTTGTTTTCTTTATTGAGATGATCATTTAGAAAAATAGCATAAGTTCTCAAATATCTTGAAACTGGTTCTTGTGCATCCTCACCATCCTTCCATCTTTTTAGATGATGTGAAATTTGTCTTGCAATGTTTCGTCCAAACTCATGTTCAATCATAAATTTTCGAATTTCTTCTTTGAGTGAATCATAGCTTGCAACACATGGAAAATACGAATCTTCTTCTCGTGAATGATGAATTGTATCAACAAATTCTGAAATCACTATGGTAATTTTTGTTAGATCTGAGAATGGAATTTTAGTACCCTTGTATAGTTCAGCAGCACATTTTGAGACTATTTTTTCTAAACGTCTAACTTGATCATGATCTGCACGTAATTGATTTGTAGCACTCATGATTTCTAGTCTCAATTATGTTATTTAAAAATCAGTAAAGAGCCTAGAATTATTAAAATAATCGAGTTTAACTTTTATCCAGATGAATTTACATTCAGTCATAAATGGATCTCATAATATTATCAATTTTGAATTTATTTACTGGACAAATAGGAGATATAGTTCCAATATCAAATTTTGATCCAAGTATAATTTTTGATAAATTTGCAGAGTTACAAAATTCTATTGGGACATTATCAAATCATAACGGACCAATTGCTGAAGCTCATGTGATTTTACTTGCAGCAGGTGTAGTTATTTTTCTGGGGGTAGCAGGTGAGGCATTCTTTAAAAAAACAGGTATTCCAGATGTAGCATTTTTAATGATTTTAGGTGTAGTTATTGGACCGGTTTTTGGTTTAATCCAGCCAGAAGCTGTAATTCAAGTTGTTCCATATTTTGCAGCTCTTGCACTAATTATTATAATGTTTGATGGTGGATTAAATCTCGACATTAAACATGTAATCAAAACTGCACATTTTTCAGTGACACTTGCAGTTCTAGGTTTTATTTTATCAGTTGTAATGATTACTCTTGCTGCACATTTTGCATTAGGATGGTTATGGTTGGAAAGTATTCTTTTAGGATCTATAGTTGGTGGAAGCAGTTCAGCAATTGTATTTGGTTTAGTTAGAAATGTCAAAATTTCAGAAGAAACAAAATCAATGCTGAGTTTTGAATCTGCACTTACTGACATTCTAGCAACTATAGTTGCATTCATTTTATTTGAAGCAGTATTAGCAGGACATTTTGATATTCAAACTTTACAAGAAACCATAGGACGAGCAGTTGTAGTTGGTCTTGTACTAGGATTTGGAGTTGGAATTCCTTGGATGTATGTTTCTACAAAACTTGGAAATGCTCAACACGCCTATATGCTTACATTAGGAGTTTTGTTTGTTTTATTCTTCTTGGCCAATTCATTTGGAGAATCAGGAGCATTAACTGCACTAGTATTTGGTTTAATGATTGGGAACAAGAGTCACCTAGCAAAAGTTCTCAGATTCAAACTACCTAAAATTGAGCTTGATGATCCGACACACAATCAACTGACATTTTTGGTAAGATCATTCTTCTTTGTATTTGTAGGATTGATGGCAAGTTTTGGACAAATAGAGTATCTAATATTTGGAGTTTTGATTACAATTGTTGTTTACTATGGAAGAATATTAGTTGGAAAGATCACATTAACAAAAAGATTTTCACTTTTGGATAGAGCTGTAACAAATTCTATGATTCCCAGAGGATTAGCAGCTGCAGTACTTGCAACATACCCAATTACTATGGGATTGCCTAATGCTGAAGCATATCCTCAGCTAATTTTCTTTATTATTTTGTCATCAGTGATAATTACAACAATCGGATTAGGAAAATCCAAGAAAATTCCTCCACCAGAATCTGTTGAAGGTGGATTTGTGAAACCTGAAGATGATTCAAAAGATGAGGGCTCGATAGTAGTTGAAAAACTATCTGATGTTCCTATAGATGATAATATCGAAGGTGGATTTGTGAAACCTGAAGATGATTCAAAAGATGAAGAATTTAAAAAATAAAACTAGGCAGAACTAGGCAATTTTAAAAAATCTTGTGCCTGTTGTAGAATTTGTTTTGAAGATTCTTTTTCAAATAATGAGTGATTGATTTACAACTCTAGTGATTCTTTGAGACCTTTGTACCTATTTCTAATGGTTACTTCAGTAACATTTGCAGCCTCTGCGATATCACGCTGAGTTTTATCCTCACCATTTTTTACACATGACAAGTACAATGCTGCAGCTGCTAGACCCATTGGATCTTTTCCTGCAGATACCTCGTTTTCTTGTGCCATTTTCAAAACTTTGGTTGCATATCGTTTTGTTTTCTCAGCAATCCCAATTCTACTTGCAATTCTTGCAACACATTGCACAGAATCAGTTACAGGCATTTTCAAATCCAATTCTTTAACTAATAATCGATAACATCTTGCAATGTCTTTTCTTTTGATGTTTGCTGCTTGTTCTACATCCTTTAGATTTCTTGGAGTTGAAGTATCTCTACAAGCTGCATAAAGTGCTGATGCCATTAATGCTGAAATGGAGCGACCTCTAACCAGTCCTTTTTCAAGAGCTTTTCTGTAAATGTAAGCTGCTTTTTCAATTACAGAATCAGAAATTGCTAGTTTGTCTTTTAATCTGTTTAATTCACTAAATGCTTGTCTGAAATTTCTATCAACAGGTTCATGAACCTGACTTCTGCTATCCCAAGTTCTTAATCTCTCAATTGTACTTTTCATAGATGCTGAAAGTGGTCTTCCTGATGCATCTTTGTTTATAGGATTGATAATGGTTGCAAGACCCATGTCATGCATTGTTAGTGATGTTGGTGCACCGGCTCTTGCTTTGTTGCCACCTTCATCTTGTGTAAAGGAACGCCATTCAGGACCTGCTTCTTGGAGTTTTTCAGTAATAACAAATCCACATTTAGAGCAGAACATTTCTCCAGACTCATTGTCAGTAACTAACTTTCCTTGAGCACATCGTGGACACATTTCTTTTGTTTTGCTAACCATGGATGATTCTGGAATTTTATGCTGTTTGGTATTTATGAATCATCAACTTTTTTTATAAAAATTAGGCATGAAAACAGGAAAAATTGTCAAAATTAGGAATTTAATTTTTCTTTAATTGAGAGGATATATTTCTCATTGTACTCATTGAAGAGTTGAATTTTGTCTTGAGCCAAGGCCATAGCACCAGGTCTACTATTCACATGAGCTTCAGCAGCTTTTTGATCATCTAAGAGTTTTTCAAGATTCATTTTTGGGGTAGATTTTAACTCCTCAAGCAAGGTTACAAGTTCATTTTCAAAATTATTTTTACTATCTGGAATTGCAGGTGGATCAGCACCAATAATTTCTTTTGTTGTAATTTTTCCAAATACTTTTTTATCTAATTCAAGCAATAATGAAATGTAAAAATACTGATATAAATTCAATTTCATTTTATTTAAAATTGAAAAAGTGAGTGCAGTGCAATCATAGGTTTTATCTTTGGATAATTTTACACTATTTCATGACTTATTGTATAGGTGAATGCAAAAAATACAAGGCAATAAAACCAACAGAAATTGGTAGGTATGCTGCAGGGCAAAAAAGATGTAATTATTGTGAAGTATTTGTAGAGTACGAAGGGATAATCTGCCCATGTTGTAATAGACAATTAAGATGTCTTCCAAGAAGTAGAAAAGGTAAAGAAAAGTACATGGCCCAAATTGTAAGATAAAAAATCATGCCTAAGAATTAAAGTTCTACTTATATGAAATCAATACAAGTATAGTTATGGCAATTCCTGCAGACGTGGAAGAATTTGTTGAAAAGCATATCAAATTAATGATTTCACAGACTGAGACATACTTGCCATTTATCAGAGTAGCATTTCCGTACTCTAATAATATTGCAGATGGAGTTTACAACCTAATTATTGGAAGTGCGTTGTCTGTATTTGTAAATCAATTTGCAATGAAAATGAAATATCCAACTGCAGATGACTTTACTGATTTTGGAAAAATTGCTCTAAAGTATAGAGATCAAGTTGATCAGTTTTTTAAATAATTAAGCCAATTCTCCTAGAAAATGAATTGTATCATTTGTTACTACGACAGTTCTGTCTTTTGGAACATGGTATAATTTTTTTGAACCATTTGATGATTGAACAATTAGTTTTGAATAGGGATCTTTAAGTGATTTGTAAAGAATTCCTTTATCTCCAACTGATTGAGACCAGTGATTTCCTTGTACAAAAGAAATTGTTTGAAACTTTACAACTTGATATGAATAGACCATTTCTATTAATTATTAACAACTGCACTCATTAATGACTTTCCACCAATTAGTGCAGCAATGGATAATCCAACATTTGCAAGAAGGTTAATAGCTAGTGTGCCATAATGATGGTTCTCTAAAAGATTAGTAGAATCAAGTGCAAATGACGACATTGTAGTAAGTGAACCACAAAATCCTACAGCTGCAAATAGAGAATATCTTCCATCGATTTGCCAATGTTGAGACAAAACAATGAATGCTCCGAGAATAAATGCTCCTAGTATGTTAACTATCAAAACATTAAGTGGTAATGTATTGAAAAGCAAAGGTGATTCAGTTACTTTGTATCTTAGAAATGCACCTAGTACTGAACCTGCTGCAAGAAAAACAAACTCTAGCCCTTTCATCTACTCAATAGAGACAATTTGAGAGTATTAGTGCTATTTGGAGTGTAATTAGGCTTAATTTGTGCCTAATTTTGTATAGATGAAGAAAGATGTGTCTATAGTTTTTATAGGTTCAATATTTTTGCCACACTGAATGACATTAAAATTAAGATGTGAAGATTATGGTTTTGAATGTGATTACATTCTAGATGAAGAAAAAACTATAGGTCTCATTGAAAAATTAAGAAATCATTTTGAAGAAGAACATGGAATTGATTATACTGTTGAAGCAGTTACTCAAATGATTACAAATCGTGGACATTCTTTAGAATCAATTAAGAAATAGATATTTTCTTACAAAAAATTATTTTCATTTTTAACATTTATTACAATGTGTGTTGTATTGGAAACAAGAATTTTATTTTATCAAAAAAATAGGAATTTTTCGTTTGTAAAGTTTAGTTTTGTATACAAAATTACCTGAATCATATTATTTTTATTTTATAATCGCCTACAGTAGTTGATAGTGGTAGAAAATTATTCAAACGATTATGATGTCAAGTGTCAACTAGATACTTGCAAAACCTACCCTGCAATAACAGATTCTGAAAGAGGAGAAATTGTTTGTGGGGGTTGCGGTCTTATCCTATTGCAAAATATGGCTGACGCATCATATGAAAACAACGGTTACAACTCTGAAGACTTTATGAAACTAGCAAGAACAGGTCCTGCTACATCACTAACAATGCATGACAAAGGACTTTCAACTGTGATTGGTACGAATAAAGATTCTTCTGGAAATTCATTATCTAGTAAAACAAAATATGAATTCAATAGACTACGAACTTGGGATCAACGAAGCAAATCAAGAAAAACTGCAAGTTTAAGCAAGGCTTTCACAATGCTTCATGGAATGAAAACAAAACTAGGAATCCCAAATAATGTTGTAGAAAATGCAGCCTACATTTACAGAAAGGCAGTTAGCGCAAAGCTAACTAGAGGAAGAACAATGAATTCCTTGATTTCAGCCTCGTTATATGCAGCCTGTAGGGAAAACAACATTCCAAGAACATTGGATGATATTGCAAAGGCTGGAAATGTTGAAAGAAGAATACTCTCTAGAGATTTGAGAACCATAATCAAAAAGCTTGAATTGAATCTTAATCAGTACGATACTGCTTCGTTTATCTCAAAGATCTCAAACAACATGAATCTAAAAGAAAAGACAAAGCGAGATGCATTTGAGATACTAGCACGCTCTGAAAAAGAACAGATTACTGCAGGAAAACACCCAGTAGCACAAGCTGCTGCATCATTATACATTTCATGTATTATGAATGGCGAGAAAATTAGCCAAAAAAAGTTTGCAGTAGAATCTGGAGTAAGTGATGTTACTATTAGAAACAGAGCAGTCTTGATTAAGAAGACACTAAAGCTAATTGAGTAGATAATCCTACAATTTTATTGTAGGAGCAAATATTTTTTCATAAATTATTTCTTTAAGCTGATTTGCCAACTCCATAATTACATGAATTTGTTCCAATGTGATTTCTTTAAGACTTTGTATAGAATCATTTAGTTCAGAAATTTCTGCTTGTAATCTTAGCTTCTCATTTTTTAATGAAGATATTTGACTTTGTAGATTAGAGTTTTGATCTTTTAGATTATTATTTTCTTCAGTTAGTCGTTTCACTTTTTCTGAATCAGTTTCTTCTGGAAAAGGATCTGGTGCGGGTGCAGGATCTGGCATTCTAATTGGTTCTGGAGCTGGACTAGGTTGTGGAATTTGTGGAGGTTCTGGTTCTTGTTCAGTTTCAAATGCTAATGAAATTTGTACAAGACTAACAGATACGAGTATAGCAATCATGCCAAAAATGAGACTAGATTTCATGTTATAATTTCACAAAGAGTTTATGACATTTTTGTATATGAATATGATTATTAATTTCTAAGAATGAAAAAGGGTTACTTATAGAAATCAGGCTCTTGATCTCTTTTTTGTTTTGGAAGATCCTCCATTACAGCTTGAACCACTTCGTTGTGATTGTATGTTAAATGTCTGAGAAACTTTGCAGACTCGTCTGCTCTAGTTTTGTCATCAGCAAATAACATTTCAGGACTACTTAACCCTGTCATCATTTCGTTGCACTCTTTGCAGGGTTCAAAGTCAAGATAGAGTTTCATGGTTATTTCTCATTTTTCTTAGTATTTAGACTATTTTATGGATTGAGGTATAGGTGCCTCTTTCTTTCGAGGCTTTACCTTTTCCACAGCGTCAACTAGATCTTTCTGAGTAATTTTGATCTCTTTGACGTTTTCTGATTTGCCAGAAACATATCTCTTCAAAGCAGTAATTGCTGCTCTGTTTGCGACTGCTGCAATCTCAGCACCACTAAAGTCATCAGTTAACTTTACAATTTCTGAGATTTTAACATCACTTCCAAGAGGTTTACTCTTTGTATGAATCTCAAAGATGTGCTGTCTTCCTTTTTCATCAGGATTTGGAACTTTGATGATTCTATCAAATCTTCCTGGTCTGAGAAGAGCCTCATCTACAATATCTAATCGGTTTGTTGCACCAATTATCAAGACGTTGTTTAGTTCTTCTAATCCATCAATTTCTGTAAGGATTTGAGACACTACATTTTCTGTAACATGTGAATCAGAGCCTCCACTTCCTCTTCTTGGAACGAGTGCATCAACTTCATCTAAGAATATGATACATGGAGCTGCTTGTCGTGCTTTTCTGAATATTTCTCTGACACCTTTTTCAGATTCACCTACCCATTTTGAAAGTAGTTCAGGACCTTTGATACTGATAAAATTAGACTCTGTCATTTTTGCTAGAGCCTTTGCTATCAGTGTTTTACCAGTTCCTGGAGGACCATGAAGTAAAATTCCCTTTGGAGATTCTACATCAACATAATCATATGCGTCCTTGTATTTAATTGGCCATTCAACAGCTTCTTTGAGTTCTTCCTTTAATTCATCTAAACCACCAACGTCATCCCAACTTACGTTTGGAACTTGGACTTGTACTTCTCTTAGTGCACTAGGGCTGACTTCTTTTAGTGCATCTCTAAAGTCTTCACTTGTGATTTGGATTTTTTCAAGTATCTCTGATGAAATTTTTTCTTCATCATAGTCAATCTCAGGAAGAATTCTACGAAGTGATTTCATTGCAGCCTCTTTAGATAAGATTTCCAAATCAGCTCCTACAAATCCATGGGTAGTTTTTGAGATTTGTTTTAGATCTACTTTCTTATCAATTGGCATACCACGTGTATGAATTGAAAGAATGTCTAATCTTCCTTCATCATCAGGAATTCCAATTTCAATTTCTCTATCAAATCTGCCTGGTCTTCGAAGTGCTGGATCAATTGAGTCTGGTCTGTTAGTAGCTGCAATTACAACAACTTTACCTCTAGACTTCATTCCATCCATTAGAGTAAGTAATTGTGAAACAATTCTTTTCTCTAGCTCACCTGAAACTTCATCTCTTTTTGGAGCGATTGAATCAATCTCATCAATGAAAATTATGCTAGGAGAATTTTCTTCAGCTTGGGTAAAGATTTCTCTGATTCTCTCTTCACTTTCTCCATAATGTTTGCCCATGATTTCAGGACCACTTAGGGAGATAAAGTGAGCATTTGTTTCGCCAGCTACTGCTTTTGCCAGTAGGGTTTTACCAGTACCTGGAGGACCATACAAAAGTACTCCTTTTGGTGCTTCCACGCCTATTTTATCAAATAATTCAGGATGTCTCATGGGTAATTCTACCATTTCACGAATTTTCTGAACCTCGTTTTTTAGGCCTCCAAGTTCATCATATGTGATTCTTGGATATGATGAATCAACTGCTTTAGTCATTGCACCAAGCTTGAATACAGTGTTTTCTGTAACCAAAACTGGTTTAGATGGTTTTGTGCTTGTAACAACAAATTGAACTCTTCCGCCCATCTGGGTGTTAAGAGATATTGAATCCCCTGTTGTAAACACATGATTAAGGTAATTGTAAATCATGTATTCTTGCAATCCTTCTGCAGCAATCTTTTCAGTTGGTGACAAAATAATTTGTTCAGCATTTACAGCTTCAACTGTTTTTAGTGAAATTTTATCACCAATTCCAGCTCCAATATTTTGTCTTGTCATTCCATCTATTTTGATAATACCTGAACCATATTCTTCAGTTGCACCGGGCCAAAGTTTTACATGTGTTTTTTTATTGAATGTTAGTTCTAATATTTGTCCTGTATTCCATTTTTGATCTTCAATAATTTTAGGATCAACTATAGCTCTACCTCTTCCAACATGTTGTTGCGGACTCTCTTCAACTTTTAAAGTTATTTCACTCATATCATTTCCTCAAAAATAAAGAGAGGGGTTTATTCAACCTCCACCGTTTTGCCTTTTGGTTTTTCCTCTTCAACTAATTTGAAGACGATTTCTAAAACTCCATTTTTGTATGAAGCTTTTACAGAGTTTTCGTCAACGTTATGTTGTACAGGAACTTTGACATGATATTTTTTATCATCATGTTCTGCTGAAAGATCTACTATCTTGTTTTCAACAACAATTTTGACATCAGATTTTTCAACTCCTGGCATTTCAGCTATGAGCTTTACTACCTTTTCTTTATCGTCGACAATTGTGTCAACTAGTGGTTCTCGTTTATCAGAAGTTGGCAAAAGGCCTGGTTTAACATTTCCATACTCCTTTACAACAGGTTTTCCATCAGGACCAACGGTCATTGTATAACCGTAATAAAATGGGCCAGATTCAGAACCATTTCCCTTGAATTCCTCAAAAATGTCATCTATATTGAAAAAAGAGTTTGACATTCGTTTGAAGATTCTATCAAATTCACTATCAAAGAACATTGTCATATTCACCTATAGTATGTAATGTATATGACATTATATAAAGATTATGTGTATTTCTTTGATTTCTTACATAATCCTATTATAACTGACATAATATAATAATCTTAATGAGGACTACAAACATGTCCATACCAGAAGTTGTACGAGAAATCATCACGAGGAATCGTTCAATTTATGATTGCATGAAGATGGATTTGATCAACTATACAGCGCTGGCAGTAAAGATTCAACCCGAGATTGAAAAAATTCTAGGAAATTCAGTTAATCTCAATACCGTAGTTGTTGCAATCAAAAGATATGCAGATTCATTTGAAATCAAGGATGAAGTCAAAGATGAATCAGTTTTGAAAAATGCAAGATTGGCTTTGACTGATGGAATAATGGATGTAAAGTTTTCAATTAAGGATTCAAATGAAATGGATCCAATGGTAATTTTAGATAAATTCTCTAAGGTAACTAACAATTATGATTTTTTCAGACTATCTGATTCGTTTAGATTTCTAGCTGAAGATATGGATGATATTAGACAGATTTTCAGTAATGTTCCAGAAAATGATGATATGTTTAGTACTGGTCTTGCAAAAATCAGAATTTCAATCCCCAATGCACAAAATCAATCAGATGTAGTATCCTATGTAGCCGAAGTATTACACGCAAATGGAGTAGAATTGGTAAACGCATTTTTCAGTCAGGATAATATCACAATTATTCTAAATGAAAGGGATTCTTCTAGGGCTTATGATATTTTACATTCAGATATTATGAGAACTTAAGCATAGTAGTGAATTTACTGAAAATTATTCTTATAGCATATATTCACCCCATTTGTGGAAAGGACACGATTGGCCAGAAATAAGAAAAAAATAGTGATTTTGGGAGGAGGATTTGCTGGAGTAGAATGTGCCAGGCAATTAGAAAAAGAATTTGGCAATAATCCTGAAATTGAACTAGTAATGGTAAGTGAGGATAATTTTCTATTATTTACACCAATGTTGCCACAGGTAGCTTCTGGAATGATTGAAACAAGACATATTGTTTTACCAATTAGAACTATTTGTAAAAAAACAAAATTTTATGAGGGCAGAATCAAAAACATTGATCCTTATGGAAAACTAGTTACGCTATGGGGAACAGGAGATAAAAGAAGCATCTCAATTCATTATGATTTTCTAGTTGTTGCATTAGGTAGTGAAACTAACTTTTTTGGAATGGCAGATGTTGAAAAAAATGCATACACAATGAAGACACTCAATGATGCTGTTGTGTTAAGGAATAGAGTTATCGATATGCTAGAACAAGCAGAAAATGAAACAAATCCAATACTTCGAAAAAGTTTTTTAAATTTTGTAGTTGTTGGAGGAGGATTTGCAGGAATTGAAACTGCTGGTGAATTAATGGATCTTTTATTGGATGCAAGAAAACATTATCCTACAATTCTCAAAGAAGATCTCAAAGTAATTGTTCTAGAGGCATTAGGTATGATTTTACCAGGATTTAATGCAAAACTAGCAGACTTTGCTAAAGAAAAGATGGTAGAAAGAGGAATTGACATTAGACTAAAAACTGCTGTAACTAGTTTTGATGGAAATGAAGTTACTACAAAATCATTAGATGAACATCTAAAAGATTCAATCGATACATCTGAAATTGATTCTGTAATGACAAAAACATTGATCTGGACTGCAGGAGTTACTCCAGTTAATACCATTAAAAGATCAATGTTCAAAACGGAGAAAGGAAAACTCATTGTAAATGATTACTTAGAGGTTACAGATTTCCCTGGAGTATTTGCTATTGGTGATTGTGCATTACATATAGATCCTGAAACACAAAGACCATTGCCACCTACTGCTCAAATTGCAGAGGCTCAAGCAAAAACTGCAGCTAAAAATTTAATTTCATTAATTAAAAATTCTACAAAAGAAAAATTTGTTTATCATTCTAAAGGCCAAATGGCAATCATTGGAAAAAGATCAGGAATTGCCACCTTTTTGGGTATGAATATTTCTGGATTTTGGGCTTGGTTAATTTGGAGGAATGTATACCTATCAAAAATTACAACGTTTGATAAAAAAACACGTGTATTCCTTGATTGGGTAATAGATTTGTTCTTTGATAGAGATATCTCTAGACTAAAACTAATGAAACGTGAAACAGAAAAAGAATACAAGCTTCTTGATGAAGTAGATGATGTTTGGTAAAAAAAATTATTTTCTAATTTTATAGATAATTATTACAGGTGCTACAAAATACATTCCAACATTCATCAAAATGATTCCAATACCATAAGATAACATTTCTTCCTCAGAATCAATTTCAGCATGATTTAGAATTGATAATGAAGATAACATTGGAGTAAGTGAAAGTTTTACAAATTCTTTGAAGAGAGGATGTTCACGTTCCATATCAGCAATTACAGGAGAAAATGAGTAATAGAATTGGTTAAATCCACTCATAAAGGCAGTTCCAGATGCTGTTGATAAAATTGTATTATCTCTAAGCTCTCTGAGTTGTTGAACTTGTGGTGCAAGCTCTGAACCAAATGTTGCAGTTGCAATTAGACATCCACCGCCTTCTTCAGTTGATGACTCATCTGTAGAATCACCATTAGATGAACCCTCAGTTAATATCTCAAAAGAATCAAGTGTCTCTTCAAAACTTGAAAGTTGGGATTTGAAATCGCCTAATCCATTACTGTAAGCTAGAGTATAGAATTTTTCAGTATCATAAATCATTACTTCTTTGAATCGTACATTGAAATTTTCTCCATTAGATGAAAAATATCCTTGAGCTTCAGTAACATATGCCTCATATCCATTAATGATAGTTTTTTTCTGTGAACTTACTTTGAGATTTCCTGCTTCAATTACAGGTTTGATTGTTTCAAGTTTTTCAGCAATTAGATCATCTAATGTCCTATCACCAGTTTCTTGTACTGTTAAAGAGATTACAGGATTCATTGATCCTGTTTTAGGTCCAACTGCTACAACATCAGGTGCATTTGCTTGTGTTTTATCTGGAGTTTGTAATAACCATCCTTCAGGAACACTAAATCCTATTTCATGTTCAGTGCTTTCAAATTGTTGATTAACAGTTGAAGATGTTGGTGTTATAATAGATTCAGTACGAATTGGTGCATCTAATTCAAGTAGATTAGAAATTTCAGAGCGATTAATTGTTGTAGCTTTTGTGATTTTTACTTGTTCAGGATCTTGTGGCCTGTCTTGAGATGCAGTATCTACTGATGCAATTTTATCAAGTGTCTCAAAACTTTCTTGGGTTACAATTCTACCAAATACAGTATATTGTTCATCTAGAAAATTTGAATCAGCATGAACAATGAAAAATTGTGAACCTCCACTGTTTGGATCAGCAGATCTTGCCATTGAGACTATTCCACGATTGTGTTTTATTGTGTTAAATTCAGCATCTACGCTTGTGGTTGGTCCACCTGTTCCCCATGTACTAGGATCACCATCAATTGTGTTAGGATCTCCACCCTGAATCATAAATCCAGGAATAATTCTATGAAATAAAACTCCGTCATAAAATCCAGATTCAGTTAAGCTAATGAAATTCTCAACATGGTTTGGTGCATCCTCAAAAAAGAATTCAATTACAATAGTTCCCTGTTCTGTTTCTAACACTACTAATTTGTCATCAAATTGAGCAAATGCAGTATTTCCTAAACCAATTAAAAGTAATGAAGCTGATAATATCAAAAATATTTTATTCAATAATTTTTTCCATGGGTGCTCACTTAAAAGCTAATTGTATTAGTTTTTAACAAAGTCTAATAATTCTACGAATATGGAACCTGAAGAAAAGATTCAGGCACATTTAGTTTCAGTGTGGAGAGAATCTAAAAAGTTCTTTTCAATTGGTGGAAAAGAAGGCATGTTAGTATTAACAGACAAGCATTTGATGTTTGTTCATAAAACTGAATCCAAGATGAATTGGTGGAAAGCAATTACTCAAAGACAAGTGATTAATTTTATCAAATCAAAAAATACAATGATTCGTCATGATGGGTATAATGAAGAAGATTTGATGAATGATTGTGAAGATGAGAGAAATGTTGAGTTGGGTTTTGATGATATTTCAAGTATAAGTTTTACAGAAAAAGATTGGGGAAGTTCATTACAATTAGAGTATCAAAAAGATGGAAAAGATGAGAAATTTCAATATTCAATAGCCCAAGATTGGGTAAAATATCCTGCAAAAGAGCCTACAAAATACATGAAAGTGGATTGGGAGCCTTTTGTGCAATATATTAAAGACAGGCAAAAATTTACGAAGTAAACTTGAAAGTATATGCTGTAGGTGTTGGGCCTGGTTCTCCAAAATATGTGACAGAAATTGTTAAAGAAATAGTTCAGAATTGTGATGTTGTTATAGGTTACAAGTATACTCTAAAAACAATTGAAGAATTGATTGTAGGAAAAGAAATCTATGAAATTACTATGAATGATCAAGAAGACTCTTACCAAAAAATTCTTCCCGAGCTTGGCGATAGAACTTTAGTAATACCATTTACCGGAGATGTAAATTTTTCAGAATCGGAAGTAGTAGATAGATTAATAGAAATTTTTGGTGAAGTGGAAATTGTACCAGGAATTAGTTCAATTCAAGTTGCAGCATCAAGAGCTAAAGTTCCTCTGGATAAATCTAAGGTGATTACAATGCACGTTACAACACCAATTGAAGATAAAAAATTGGAATTGCAAAAGGCACTCATTGATGGTTTTAGTGTGGTTTTGGTTCCAAGACCTTGGCCTAAACAACCAGACAAACACTTCATGCCTTCAGAGATTGCAGTTTATCTTCGAGAGCATAATTTTAAAACAGAAAAAATGAAAGTTCATGTTTTTGAGGCAATTACTACTGAGAATGAAACTAGTTTTGAGGGAACAGTGAAAGAATTGGAAGGAAAAGAATTTTCTGACTTGTCTGTAATGGTGTTTAATCAGGTCAGTCTTGATTCATACATGAATTATAGATGGCAATGGGAAAACTAGTTTCCGAGGTTTTGTCCTTTACCTAATACTAGACTGTCTGAGGCTGGAAATACATAGGCTACAATCTTCATCCATGGGTAATCAGGATCATACAATCTGTAGAATCCTGCATCATCAAATGTAATTACAACAGAATCTCCTGGCTCAACTGCACCTGTAACTATTCTATCATCTGGAGTAAATGGATTATGCCGATCCCCATAGTTTTCTTTTCCACTAATAATACTATGAGAAACTAAATCATTATTTACTATTATAATTGAAGAGCCAGGTTCTACTGAAATTCTATCATGAGAGAAAAATCCTAATCTTGTAGAACTTGATTGCTGTCCAGGAGCTGCATTATTAGAAATTCCTTGAGTTGAGGAATATTTGAGAATGTGAATTATGGTTTCATCAGATGTTACAGATTCTGATGAAACAGAATCTATTTTAGTTAAACTGGATAGTTTTGTAGTGTAAATTACTTTGTAAGTATCATCTGAGGTTGTTATTCTACCTGTAAATCCGTAAACTGCTGCATCTTTACTTTCACTAACTAGTCTTCCAAAAAAGCTAATTGATGTATCAAATCCACTTGAACTTTCGATTTCACCATTAATTCTAATATATTTTCCTTCACGTAAAAATTTCCCTTCTAAATTAGAAATTAGGAATTCTTCATTATCTAATGTGATAAATCCATCTTCTGTTTGAAAGTTAATCGTACTTCCACGTTGATCTTGTGAAGATAAACCTAAATCAATTTCAGATATTCTGATAATTTCTTCAGTTACTGCAAAGCCCGAACCCTCTAAAAGGAATGCTTGATTTTCAGAAATTTCTGCAAATGCCTCATTTACAAAATATCCTGATGAAACTACAAGTAAAGCTAGTAATGTAATGGCTGCCCTCATGGTTAATTTCTCGTCTAATTTGGTTTATAATTTGCTACTAAATTATTTTAGACTGATTAGGCAAATCCATAGGTAAAACAACTATTCGAATCCAGGCATGTTCATCAACCCTTGTTCTTGAGCTAATTCGATCATGTAAAATTCCAGATATCCTCCAGCTAACAAAAGTCCAGTTACAATTCCAATTTCTATAAGAGTTGGTTTGAGTAATGGCATCAAATCTATTTTTTTAACTACTGCTCTAATCAAAATAAAACTCCTAGAAATTCCTAAAGAGTATGCAACAAGCTCCATTAATCCAAATGGAGATAAGAAAAGAATCGAAAGGGGATGTATTTCAGCAATTTGTGGTGCAGTTAGTGCAATAGATGCAAATGCAAAGCCCGTAGACCATGCAGAGAATAGTCCCCATGCAACACCAAATCCTGGAATAAACATTGGTAATGCTAAAGTCAAATTATGAGTGAATATTCCAAATGCATCAATATCTAAAACTAGTTCTTCAAATTCTGCCATGAAGGCATTTGCTTCTTCCTCAGTGACATTTGACATTGAGCCAATTTGATATGCTGCTGCAAAAAGTCCTAGAAATACAAAAAATGTGATTATTCTAATTTTATTCACATTGCGATACCTCATGAACAATATTTGAGGGTTGGTGTAGGCGCAGATTTAATTAAACCAGATGATATTTTTGGATATGAAAAAGGAACTCACCTTTGCATTAAACTATGCATTAAACAAGGGGTTTCAGATCCATCCAGATGCTTTTAAAATCTTAGAAAATGTAGATGTAAGAAAACTTGAAAAAATCATCAAGGAAATTGTTAGAGAAAAAACAAAACAAAAATTATTTCAAATTAATCAAGATGATTTAGAGACATATCTTGGAATTAAGGAGGATTCATCTTTACAAAGTGAAGTTAAGGTATTGTCTGATCCAACTAACAAGATCACATCAGGAGAGGGAGTCAAAGGATACAATGCATTATTTTCAAGTCGATTTAACAAACTTAAACGAATTATCTCAGATAGGCCCGAATCAAAGATGCTCAAATCTGCAGCATCATTGAAAAATGCAAAAATTGAAGATGACTTGTATGTATGTGGATTAGTTACCACAAGGAATTCTGAGAGAAATATAACAAAGATTGTTCTTGAGGACCCTTCAGGCTCCTTTGAGGGCATAATTTTTGATGAGGAATTGCAGAAAACCGCAGGAACTCTTCTGCTAGACCAGTTTGTAATGGCAAGAATAGGTTCAGCAAAAAATTCAGGATATATCATTAAAGATTTAGTTTTGCCAGATCTTCCAGAACAGGCAAAGAACAAATCAGAGAGTGAGGCATATGCCGTGTTTCTTTCTGATCTTCATATTGGAAGCAAGTATTTCATGGAGGAAGAATTCTCAGATTTTGTATCATGGATATCTAGTCCGGACCCAGTTGCTAGAAGAATACGATTTGTCCTAATTGGTGGAGATGTGGTAGATGGAGTAGGAATTTACCCCAACCAGAATAAAGAATTGGTTTGTCAGACAATTCAGGAGCAATTAAAAAAAGCAGAAGATTTGATTGATAAAATTCCAAAGAATGTCAAAATCATCATAATGCCTGGAAACCACGATCCTGGAAGAAGAGCCCTACCACAACCAGCAATTCCTAAAAAATACAATTCTGGTTTATGGGAAAGGGAAAATGTGATAATGGTAGGTAATCCTTCTGTGGTTTCATTAAATGGTGTGATTGTTTCAATGTTTCACGGTCAAAGTATAGATGATATTGTAAAGACCACACCAGGTCTGAGTTATGATCATCCAACAAATGTAATGAAACACCTACTTAGAGCACGACATCTTAGTCCAATTTATGGCAGTCAAACCCCAATCGCGCCTGAAATGGAGGATCTTTTGGTAATTCAAGACATTCCAGACATCTTCCATGTAGGTCATGTTCATAGAGCACAATTGGATATGTACAAGGGAATTTTATTGGTAAACTCTGGCTCTTGGCAAAAACAAACACCATTTCAGGCAAGTGTTGGAATGACTCCAAATCCAGGTATTGCTATTATGGTAAATTTGAAAACTTTCCAAGTTTTCCATCAAAATTATAGTTCTAATTTAGACAATGTCTTGCAAAGTTAGATCTTCTTTGAATGTTTTTTTTATCATTTCAGATGATATTGTTAGTTTGAATTTTTTTGTCCTTCCATGAATTCCTTGATGGATTAGTCTTCCAGAGATTAATCCAGATAATTCTATTTCACTAAGCATTTGAGTGATTCTTCTTTGGGTAAGCTCATCTTTTCCAACTGTCTTACAGAGATTTTTGTATAAAGAATAAATTTCGCCTGTGGAGGACCCATTTGCCTTCATTATTGCGATAAGTACCAATTTCTCATGAAGTGGGAATGATTTGAGGGATTTTTCCTCTTTATTTTCTTCCATTTTTTGAGAGGCTTCTCGGACATGGTCAATTGTAACTTTGTCGGATTGTTGCCGTTCTGCAAGTTCCCCTGCTACCCGAAGTAAATCGATAGCTCTACGGGCATCCCCATGTTCTCCGCCAGCAAGTGCGGCAATGAGATTTAGGGCTGGTTCTTGTACTGAATTTTCAATAAATGATTCATTGATTCTTTCTTCAAGAATTTTTTTAATTTGTTCAACATCATAATTGGTAAAGACAATCTCTTCTTCCCCTAAACTGCTAATTACACGAGGATCCAATTTTTCTTTGAATGTTAGGTCGTTTGATATTCCTACCAAAGTAAGAGAGCCTTGGGTAAGACGTTCATTTGCTCGGGTTAATTGGTATAGAATATCCTTTCCTGTTTTTGCTACTAGTTGAGCCAGATAATCAATTTCATCAATTACAAAAATTGCATTAAGTTTTCCCTCATCAATTTTGTTTAGTAGTCTTTTGAAGACTTCGCTGATTGCGAGTCCGGTTGTGGGTAATTCCTTCTCTTTTAGGTCTAATTGCCTGCCTAAACTGACCAATAATCCGTATAATGTGGTCTCTTCTTTGGAATTTGAATATACAAGTTTAATTGGAAAATTTGATTTTTCTACCCTTTCTTGGATTTTTGAAAGTACTTTTTTAACTACCAAGGTTTTCCCGGTTCCTGGTTTACCATATACTAGAAGATTTGACGGTCTTGATTTTTTTAGAATTGGTAGTAGAGATTGGGTGACTTGTTCTTGTTCAGTTTTTCTATGAAGAATAATATCTGGAATGTATGTAAAATGAAGAATATCACGATTTTTTATAATCGATTTTCCTGATTCTGCAGCATCTAGTAAATCATCTATCGGATCAGACATACTCACACACCTTTGTTTCCTGTCAACACTAACACAATCATATCTGAATTAAGAGAGTATAGAATAGAATAGTAATAGTAGTTTAGTTTGTAATTAATTATTTTTAGTTAGTTTTAGATTTTCTATTAAAAAAAATTAAAGAAAAAG